>NZ_LMJQ01000027.1:0-7621 GCF_001429475.1 Bacillus sp. Root131 | reverse complement strand
TGCGTGCTTATTTTTAATAAATCCCTCCATTTGGGGAGATTTTAGTTCAAATGAACAATATTTGGTTTTGTATCCATCCTTAAGTTGATGGGCATGGGCCTCACCATACCATTTCGGGAAAATTGTACGTTTAGACACAATTTAGACACATTTTACCGATTCCGTATTTACATAGGGAATCGGTAATGGGTGTTAGTATCTATTTCTTACATATTTTGTTCGCAAAGGTCTTAAATGATGAATCGATGTTTTTTTCTGTACATTCCAGATATAATCACCTGTTAATGCAATATGTTCCCAACCTAATGGAGAAATGTGTTGCACATATTCTTCTGGAATTTCCATTCCTTGAGATCGTAATAATTCAATCGCCTTTTCGATATACACTGTATTCCAAATGACAATTACAGAAATTAATAACTGCAGACCATTCACTCGATGCAATTGATCTTCATAAGAACGATCACGTATTTCTCCTAATCGATGAAAACACACGGCTCGTGCAAGCGAATGTTTCGCTTCTCCTTTATTGAGTCCGACTTGAACTCGCCTTCTCAGTGCAGGGTCTTGCAGCCATTCTAATGTATATAATGTTCTTTCTATACGTCCAATTTCTCGTAATGCTACCGCTAAACTATTTTGCCGTGGATAAGATGCTAACTTTTTTAAAATAAGCGATGCAGTAACCGTTCCATTTTGCACAGAACTGATTAATCTCAATAATGCATCCCAGTTGTCTCGTATATGTTTCATTTGTATGGTGCCGCCAATCATAAAGTTTAGCTCTGGATAATAGGTAGGCTTGTCGATTGTATAAATTTTCGTCTTATCTATACTTTTAATTCTCGGAGAGAATCGAAACCCTAACATATGACACATAGCAAATACATGATCTACAAATCCAGCAGCATCCGTATAATGTTCTTCAATTCTAGTATCGGCTTCATGGTATAATAATCCGTCTATAATATGAGGCGCTTCCTCAGAAGAACTAATGACTTGAGCATAAAAAGGATCGTATTGGTCTGAAATATGAGTATAGAAGTTTAGGCCAGGATCTCTTCCATGTTTGGCATTCACTTGAGCTAATGGACTAGAAGCACCACTTGACCTAAAATATTGTCCATCTGAAGAAGAAGTGGTTCCATTGCCCCAATGGGCAGCATGCCTATTTTGCCGTTGAAAATTTGATAAGACTCCCAGAGCTTTTGTATAATTTTCATCACTGATATACCAATCTACTATCCAAGCAAGTTGTGTATAGGTAACAGTAGGACATGCATCAGCCATTTTACTTAATCCAAGATTAATCCCCTCGGCTAAAATCGCCGCAAATAATGCAGTTTCATCTTTTGGCCCTGTTTTTGTATGAAGATGTACAAACTGTTGACTAAAACGGGTCCAAGAGTCTACTTCTACTAATAGTTCTGTTAATTTAATACGTGGTAATACATCATAAATAGCCCTTGTAATATCCGCCACATCGTCTGGAACATCCTTTTTTAAAGATGGAATTTGGATGTGACCGCCATAAACAGAAACATCCGATAATTCTTGGTTTCGAATGAGTTGATTTACCATTGTTAATTGTTCTTGCATCAATCCGCATCGATTTTGTAAATATTCATCTACATTTGTAGCAATAGACAATGGAATTTGTTGTTTTCTTTTGATTTCTTCCCAGGTTTGTACTGGTAATAAGTACTCATCAAAGTTTTTGTATTGTTTGCTTCCTGGTACCCATATATCTCCCGAACGAAGGTGATTACATAATTCTGTCCATACACTAAATTCATAGTAATGACGGTCAATGCCATCTTCTTTTAAAACATGTTTCAACCATTTTGATTTTATAAAATCCATGGGAGCAAATTCAGGAACTTTTCTTTTTTTAGATGTATTCAGTTCCTTTAAGATTTCAAGTGCTTCACATAATGTTTGGGTGATACCAGAAGATTGAAACGTATAAATCTGTAAAAGTCGGGGGGCAAACTTGCGAAATTGTCCATAATAGGTATCCAGTAATTCTAAATAATCGAATTCTGCAGGCCTCGCCAACGCTTCCGCTTGTTCTACCGAATAAACAAATTGGTCCCATGGTATAACAGCTTGTAAAGATACAAAAGGATCTTGTTCCCTTTCTTTTGCTTCAATTAAAACTTTCCCAAGCTTTGCAAATAAACGGATTTTCTCATTAATTAATTTTCCGTCATTTTGAAACGAATCGTTATGTATTTTTTCTCCTCTTTTAAACATGCGCCCAAGTAATTTTTCATTTACATATAAACCTTGGTCGATTAAAAAAGCATAAATATGAATTAAAAATGCCATTAAAGTTGCATACCGTTTCATGGAATGGAATCGAGACAAATGTTGGGTGGAATATCGAGAGCCTTCCCTAGCTAATTGTAGTAATCTATTTTGGTGAATCTCTTGTCCGTTTTCTAATGGTAATGCGAGCCTTTGAATAAATTGAACGCGATCTAATATTTTATGAAAATTTTTAAGAGAAACCGTCCCAGGTGGTTTTCGTAACCAGGATAAATTCGTAATATGTTTATCTGCAGACTTTGTTAATAGCTGGTCTAATTGTAAAAGTTGTTGTGGAGATAACGCTTTTGTTAATTTTTTAAACGTTCGCCTTTCTGCACGTTCACATACCGCCCAAACTAAATGTTCTACGGCATACATGGCAGGAAGAATGATTTTTCTTTTTCGCATTTCTTGTATCAAAAGATCAACTAAGACTAGACCTTTCTCGGTTCCCATAGCAGTTGGAAGAAGCCAATTTGCTAATTCTCGATATTCTCGTAAGGTAAAAGAACGGAATCCAAAATGTTTTCGAATTTTGCTGATGTGTTCTCTCCTTGTTGTATCGCGAATTTTCGCATAATTATGTATAGCTGCAGGAACGATTCCTAATCTTTTTGCAAGCAATGATACAAGGAAATCGGGTATTTTTTCTCCAGAAGCGAATGGGCGCCCAGGGAATCGTAAATACGCCAGTTGAAACGCAAAACCTAATTGATTCGTTGCTCCACGTTGTTGACGGATGATTTGTATATCTTCTTCAGATAATGTATAGTATCGTATCCGCTCTCGTTCACTCACCTGGTCTGATAATTTATAAAAGTATTCTCGTTGCGTTTGAGTCAGAACTTCTCTCGTCGCCATCTGAACATCCTCCTACTTTTGTAAATAACGATACACCGTTGTACGAGAAATTTTTAATATTTGCGCAATATCTTTGATTGGGGTTTTCTTAGACACGAGTGTTTGTATCATTTGTTGTTCTTTTTCTCCTAACTTTTCAGGTCTTCCACCAAAACGTCCCCGAGCCCTTGCAGCAATTCTTCCCGCTTCTGTCCGTTCACGAATGAGGTTTCTTTCAAATTCTGCAAAAGAAGCAAATAAGTGAAACATCAATTGTCCTGTAGCGCTAGAGCGATCCATCGTGATATTTTCTTGTACACTATAGAAACTAACACCCTGTTCATTTAATTCATTTACAATTTGGATAAGATGATGCATCGTTCTTCCCAAACGATCAAGTCGCCAGACTACAAGAGAATCACCAGGTCTCACATATTGAAGAGCTTTTTCAAGGCCGGGCCTTTTTCCGGCGATGCCACTCAACTTATCTTCAAATATTTCATCACATCCATACGCCTTTAAAGCATCTATTTGTAAATCCAAATTTTGATCTACAGTTGATACACGAACATAACCAATTTTCAATTTATAGTCTCTCCCTGTTCAATAATTTAATTTTAGATAGATATCTGAACATACATAATTGTACACTGTTTATGGACACGATAATAGGAAAAATTGTAGTGTTTTTTACTAAAAAATAAAGTGTACAGAAATATACAATTTTCTGTACACAAAAAAAGAACCTAACCTTTTGCTGATTACTCCTTTCATTATAAAAAGTTTATCAACTAGAGAAGCGATTAAATTTTACATATTTTAATGTTCTCTAGCATAAGGTGAAAACTAGTATTACATTTATTATGTATAAAGGAGAGATAGAATATGGCTTTAAATGCACAAGCACAATTTTTATCTATTTTAGAATTAACAAAAGGCTTATTAGAAAATAGTCCAAAACGCTTGCAACACCTAGAAGTATTCCCATTTCATCATGTTGAAGGAGATAGTCTAAGATATGTACGAACACCTGAATTGACCCCAGCATCTATTATTGGGTTTGGAGATCCAATCCCAGACAATACAACAATCCCAGATGAGCCAATCACATTCCCTATGAGTGAATTAGCTACTAGTTTTTTAGTTGCATATAAAGGACAAGATATCTATTCGTATACAAATGATTTGGTTAAACTCGAAGAGCATTTAGCTACACGTCAGTTATTATATAAATTTAGTGAGCAATTAGAATCTGGATCCAATGGTTTTCTCGGGTTTACACAACTTATCAAACCAAGTAACGTCACAGATCTAAATGGTAATACCTTAAAATTAGAGGATTTAGATCGTGCTAAGGGTCAAATTCGTGTGAAAGAAGGCGAATCTGGCGTTATTTTCACCAATCAATCAGGTTATGAACAGATTAGAAAAGCTTATTATAATAGAGATCAAATTCCACCAGTAATAGATGGAAAATCTTCTTTTGATGGCTGGAAGATTTATATCAATGATTTTCAACCAACACATTGTATAAAAGATAAATCAACTACAAATATTTGGTTTGCATCATTAGGAACAGATGCCTTACATGGGATTATTCCAGAAAATGTAGGGGATAATATGTTTGTCACTAGAAAAACGGTTCGCACAGAAGGATCTGAAATTGTTGTACACAAAACATGGCCAGTGGGACTTGCGTTAGGATCTCAAGCGGCACTTGCTAGTGTGAAAAATGTAGCAATATAATAGAGTCCTTTGTATAAAAGATAAATTTTTAACACCTGATTGATGCATTAAAAAATTTATAGTAGGAGTCTAAAAATGAACAATCAAAAAT
Source organism: Bacillus sp. Root131 (assembly GCF_001429475.1). NCBI lineage: Bacteria > Bacillati > Bacillota > Bacilli > Caryophanales > Bacillaceae > Bacillus > Bacillus sp. Root131. Next base: position 2,631 of record NZ_LMJQ01000027.1, on the reverse strand, counting down.
CTCCGATGTTTATTTATACACATGGGCTCAATCAAATAGATAAGGATGAACAACACCCAAAATCCCGCGTTAAAAATAAAATAAACATACAAAAACAGATTCAACACTTTCAAAACTTGTCTTTATGTGCCCTTTTATCTAGTGATATTTTTGTAGATAAAACGGTATTAACTGGGGGAAGTGTTTTGAACTTAGTTTATAATGTTCATAATAGAGTTTCTGTAGATTTAGATTTATCTTTAGAATCCCCCATATTACCTCATGAATATGTGAGATTAGAAACTGAATTGGAGAAAAATTTTGATGAGGCTTTTTCAAAAGAAAAGTATAAAGTATTAAACTCAAGATTAGAGATTAGAAGTCTAAATTTACATAATAAATTTTCATCTGAAAATTTATTCGACCCTAAAGAAATTCTTTATAAATATACTTTTCAGCTCATGGATTTACATGAATATGAAGAAATATGTAATCACCCTGGTAGTACCAAGGAACAAAAAGAGGCTCGATGCAAAGATAGCATTATAATGTTACCAAATAAAAAGAAATTTTTTGAGATTGACTTTAAATGGGAAGGACCAATTATAGAAAAACAGGAATATAAAATCCATAACTATACATTGGAAGCTCCTTCTCCTTTTATTTTATTATGTAAAAAAATGATAGGAATTCTAGCACATTCACCTCATATAGGGGATACACCAGAAAAATTTAAACGAGCAAGATCGCAGGATTTTTTTGATATCCATTCACTTATTGATGCTCAAATGATACACCTACAAGACTTAATACAACCTAATCATTTAAGCATATTTCAAACAATGCTTACGGAGAAAAATATAGAAACCTCTTCACTCAAGGATTTAAAAAAACATCGTGAATTTCATCAAAGTAACTTCACTGATTCTGTACGAAATATGAGTTTATTTCCATTGAAAAGTTTTGAGTATTATTTTGATTGTATCATTCATCTCATAGATTATATGTATCCTTTTTTAACTACATTAAAATCTGTACAATCTCCACATAGCTAAATCTCTATAATATTCTAAAATAAACTAATGTTAATGTTTTTCATCCTTAACAAGTAGCGATTTTATACAATTCCTTTTGCCGTTTCTAATTTACAAAAAGTACACCAGCGCTTATTCATGGAGAACAAGCGTTGGTGTATTTTAAAAAGGAGAATGAAATGAAATATATATGGGATAAACCAACTGCATTCATTTTAGATACGAATATTTGGTTGAATTTTTTAAATGGAAGCGAACAAGGAGTTCAGACTTTTCGAAAAATGGAGGAATTAATAGCTGCGAATAAAATTATTTTATTTGCTCCAGAACAAGTCTTACTAGAATGGAATCGTCACTATACAAGTATCCTACAGCAAAAGCTCACAACTACAAAAGAGACATTGGATCAAGCTAAATCGTTTATTAAATACTTTTATGAACCTACCGATAATTCGTATCACCAGTCATTAGAAAAGATCGAATCTCAAATACATTTAAATACAAATATCCAAAACCCATCTCTATGTAAAGATATTGAGCACTTGATAAAAAACAAAGTAACACCAATAAAGTTAACAAATCCACAATTAAAAACCATGGTGATTGAGTTTGGATTACAAAAAAAGAAACCCTTTGGACACAAAAACAGTATGGGGGATGCTGTGATTTTCTTTAGTATGTATGAACATTTCTCAAATAAATTTAACAATAACAATCAATGTGATTACGATCAAATATATTTTGTTACAAATGATGTGCATGATTTTAGTGAGGGAACAGATGATGAAAAACGTCATATCCTTCATCATGATTTAAAAGAATTAGCAGATGAAATCGATTTAAATTATTCAGATGACATACATACAACAATTAATTTATTAAAAACCAAAAAAACATTCAATGTGTAGTATGGGATTTAGATAATACTATATGGAATGGAGATTTAAGAAAAGAAGAAACTATAACATTAAGAGAAAATACCTTGCAAACGATTCAGTCTCTTCATAATTTGGGTATCATACAGTCTATTGCTAGTAAAACTGACTATACTAAGGGATTAGCCAAGCTAAAGCAACTTGGAATAGAAAAATACTTCGTATTACCACAATTAAGTTCTAACAACAAATCAACTTCAATTAAAAAGATTGCTAGGTTGTTTCATATTAAATTACAAAAAATTGTATTCATTGATAATGATATTTTAGAACTAAAAGAAGTTTCTTCTAAACTTCCACAAGTTACTTGCATTAATGCTACAAAATATGGAGGAGATATATACAAACAAGTAAAAAAGATAATAAATTCTGTTGAAAAATTTTAAAGTTTGTATGTTAATTAGAACGATATGTACCTTTTTTGCTAAAAGAGAATGCAATATAAAGTACATTGGAAACTATAGAGTACTTCCATTCTTCATGTAGAATTTTGTAATTGTTTTACATGAAGGATTTTTTTGCAGGGTTAAAATGTGTCTAAATTGTGTCTAAACGTACAATTTTCCCGAAATGGTATGGTGAGGCCATGCCCATCAACTTAAGAATTTTCACTACCCCCAAGTACCAAAAAACGTTATTCTTTCTTACATAATATAAATGAGAAAGGGTGACGTTTTTTTATG
>NZ_LMJQ01000026.1:0-7859 GCF_001429475.1 Bacillus sp. Root131 | reverse complement strand
GTTCCATCTAAAACCAGCAACAGATCTTGGCCCTACAAAAATAGGATAATACCAAAACTGTTCTCCATTACTTAACCATATATACGTATTTCGAAATAAACAAAATGAAATCGCACCTGGATCAACAGCAAATGGAGAAGCGGTGGATTGTTGAGGAATAAAAGAAGGAGGAGGAGCTGTTGGAGTTTGTGAACCTTCGTATTCTGGAAAACTTGGTACACTCGAAAAATCTGGCATTCCAGGTATACCTGGAATCTGAGGAATAGGAAATTGACGATTATAATATTGATTATACTGTATATAAGGAACATGTGTTGATTCGTAATACATACAAATCACCCCTTATTATTTTTAAAATTACTTAGGTATATTCATATGTAATAGATGTCTTACCGGAAGCTTGTAGGTTTTCCTTTTCTTTTTTGACAGAGGCTGGTTGGGGGTTTGGGGGCTAGCCCCCATGATCTACGTCATAAAAAAATAAAATAAAAGAAATGTAAGAACGATAGTAAAGCGGTTCGGCACGTATACTTGTAAATCAAGCTGATAGAACAATTTTTCCTTTTTCGTCTGTCGGCTTGGTAAAGACATTACACGTGCCGAAAAATGTTTTGCAAGGACACAATAAAAAAGAAAAAGCGGTAGCTTTTAGGTGAAGATAAACGAACCGACTTTTTTCTTGTGAAGGTGGAGATTTTTGAGTGTTTTTCTCAAAAATACAACCTGTTCCTTGCGGAACTTTTAGCCCTATATATAAGAGTGAGAAGAGTAAAGTGAAGAAAGTCAGTAATACCTGGTAAAAAAGAAATAAAAAAAAGATGTCAATAATAATTGACATCTAAAATAAATAATTATCCTATAGTAAAAATGTTTATTGAAACAGTTGATGACCCTGATACTGCTCCCCCTATTACAATTGGTCCACCACTTACATTTACAAAAGATAATACCGTATTATTAGTTAGAATTCGATTATAACTTAAAGAAAGTTGATTACCAGCCACAATACGTGCACCCTCAATTGATCCTAATGGTCCATTAACTTGTATATTTACTGGGAGCGTTGTATTTTGTGAAGCAAGAGCAATATTTAATGTGATGGAAAATCTGCGATTTGCCCCTTGAATAGTAATTGTACGTGCAGCTGTATCAGCTGTTACACCTACTGACGGTGCTAAAACCCTGGTAAAAGGGATTCTTTCTCCATTTTGAACAGTTATTGTATTTGATTCATACAATGCAGACACAGCTATCGGTGGTTCAACAGACCCAGTTGGCCCTGTTGGACCAATAGAACCTGGTGGACCTTGAATACCCTGAGGTCCTTGAGCTCCTGTTGGGCCACGAGTACCTGGAATTCCTTGTGGTCCCTGAGTTCCTTGTGGTCCTGTTGGACCTTGTGGTCCAGGAGGTCCCTGAATACCTGGGTTACCTTGTGGTCCTGTTGGGCCTTCTGGACCCGGTTCTCCCTGAATACCTGGGTTACCTTGCGGTCCTGTTGGCCCTGGTGTTCCAATTCCTGCTGGCCCTGTTGGTCCTGTTGCACCAGCTCCTGTTGCTCCTGCTGGCCCTGTTGGTCCTGTTGGTCCTGGATCTCCCGGTTCTCCTTGAATACCAGGCACTCCCTGTGGACCATCTGGTCCTGGATCTCCCGGTTCTCCTTGAATACCAGGTACTCCTTGTGGACCAGTTGGTCCTAAATCTCCCGGTTCCCCTTGAATACCAGGAGGTCCCTGAGGTCCTGTTGGTCCTGGATCTCCAATCTCACCTTGAATACCAGGTACTCCTTGTGGACCCGTATCTCCAGCAGGTCCTTGTGGTCCCGGTGGCCCTGTAATTCCTTCTCCTGTTCCAGCAGGTCCTGTTGGTCCTAGTGGCCCAGTGGGCCCCGTTGGTCCTGTTACTCCTGGTTCAAAAGGAGGAAACGCACATGGGAAGGGAATATGATTACAATGATTATGTTTATTAAACTTACTCATCTCTTCACCAACTTTTTTTAAAATTAATTGCAATTAATTGAATAGATACATACTTAATATGATTATGAAAGATAATTGACAATCGTTTGTATTGATACCACTATTTTTCATTTTTTCTGCATAAAATGTTATACAAGATTTTATGCAGAAGAAGAAAAGTAAGAATCCCTAGAATCCCCGCTACATCAACGATGTATAAAATCCTGTATACCAAATAAACAGACAAAAAAAGAAGAATCCCTGTCAATACAAGGATTCTAACAAAATAGTTGCTACCGATAATGTTGCGTTATGTTAACTTGACATGAATAAGATATACAAAATAAAAGTTGAGTAGCAAATAAAAAACGGTTCTTTTTATAGTAAAATTTGTTATAGATGGATAATACAATTAACAAACGAGCCATTTGGAGGCGCATTAAAGGTGCAACCTTTTGTTGCACCTTTAATGCGCCTATAACTATCTTTACTTTAGTCATCCACTTCAACAATACTGAAATAAGAAAGGGCGATAAACAATATGTTTTTTGGGGATAAATTAAAAAAAGAAAGAGAAAAAAAAGGTTGGTCACAGGAGTACCTTGCTACAAAAATACATGTTAGCCGTCAATCAGTTTCAAAGTGGGAAACAGGTAAAAATTATCCCAATATTGGAGTGATTATCGATTTAAGTGATTTATTCGGGATCACAATCGATGAATTATTAAGGAGTGATGGAGAGTTGAAAGAAAAAATAATTCAAGATAGTAAAGGATCGACAGATTTAAATTGGAAATCATACCTTTTAACCAGTTTAGGTATTCTTATAGGGATTGTAATTGCTAGTATGATCAAACATGATGAAATTGATTGGATATCCATTAGTTGGTCAGCAGTTGCAACAGCAGCCTTCTTATACCTTATTTCTCTTCTTTTTCCGCAAGGGAGAAAAAAGAGTAAAACAAAAAAGTAAGTGATAGATTCCACAAACAGTTCCTATTGCTTAATAAGCTTGATTTAAAAAACGATTCCTACTGTTTGTAAAGGAATCGTTTTTTTATTAACTTCCGCTAACGATAATTATGTAAATGAGCTGTCCATATGGGTGGCTTATTTTTTTACTTAGAATGTTTTTGTCTTTTGATTCCCCCTTGTTTTTGGGTGTGAGTGCTGGCTGGGGGTTTGGGGGCTAGCCCCCTGGATCTTAACGTAACTAAATATGGAGTAAGGATTTTACTTAGAACGATAGAACTGGTGGTTCGGCTGGTACAATTGCTAGTCCAAGTCGAGCAACTTAACCCCGTTTTTGGTCTGTTCGGCTTGGCGAAAGCTAAAAACCAGCCGAAAAAAGTTTTGCAAGGACAATATCAAAAAGAAAAGGCGGTAGCCTTAAGGTGAGGATTAACGAACCGACTTTTTGATATTGAGGGTGGAGATTTTTGAGTGATTTTCTCAAAAATACAACCCGTTCCTTGCGGAACTTTTAGCCCTATATATAAGAGTGAGAAGAGCAAAGTGAAGAAAGTCAATAATATCAAGGGTTTATAAAAGGTAGGGTGTCAAAAAAAAGCGACACAGGTGTCAAAAAAAAGTGACACCTAAAAAAAGGTAAATGATAACAAAAAAAAGAACGCAAGAAAATTTTTGCGTTCTTTTAAAATAAATAAATAGGTAATTTATGTTTTTTCTTTCCTTGGTCTTCAACTTTAAAATTTCTTAATGAATCCCTAAAAATATGTTGAGTTGCTTTATCTATTCCATCTTTAGGAGAACAACACATAACATTTGGATTTACAAACCATGTACGGCTAGTACAAACTCGCCCATCTTCAGTTGTAACACCTGATTGTGCAACTGCTAATATTCCCTTTTTTAATAAACCATTCATAACACTAGAAATACTTTGACGAGTCATTTTAAACTTTTCAGCTAGATATGTAGGTGATGCCGGATTATTTGTCTCACGTTCTACGAGAACATTAGTTTTAAACTCTACAGATGAAGTTAATTTGAATAAAAAAGCTTCTTCCTTACTACTCAAATAACCTATTTCAATCAGATAATCTATATTATCCATTATAATTTGCACAAATCTCACCCGATCTGTAGGTTTTTTCTTTTTGCCTATGAAATATTCTTCGCCACCAGACATTTTACTTAACATCTGTAAAAGCATAGCTCTTTCTTCTTCTGAATATCCACCAGTTTGCAATTGGTCATAAATACTATCAATCTTACTATCTCTTAATTTCGCTTTTTTTTCAGCTTGTCCAAAATCTACAACTTTTGTCATAAAATAATTCTCTCCCTTAGTGGAAGGAATCAACTTTTATATGTTAGAATGTATATAGAAAATATATTGGTTGATTCCAACCTTATTATGAAAAACCGCCTCGCCGACCAAAGCTTGGGCGGTTTTTCTCGTTTGTATCTCTTTTTATATAATAACATGAAATATGTTGTTAAAGGTTTCCATCTATTAGAAATCAATTCTCTTTTTCACCATTATTACATCTATCTTTCCATATCAAACCCTCGATGTTTATTCATTTCCTTCTTATGTTCACGTTCAAATTGATTATCAACTCCCTTGCTACCCAATTCATTTTTAACAATCTCTCTAAACGCCTTAAATTGCTCTTTAAAAACTTTTTTCGTTTGTACATATAAAACTCTTATATTCGTCTGCAAACCCCTTATATGAGCTTTTAACGAGCTTATTTCTCTATTTAATACACCAACTTCTTTTTGTAACTTACTTTTTTCTTGTTTCAACGTTCGATTTTCTTTCATCCAGCCCTCTGCATGTGCTTTTAAACTCTCATTCTCTTTCACAAAATCTGTTTCTCTTAAACGCTCATAATCTTTTTTAATAATAACCGCTGCATTCACTTTTTTTGTTAATTCTTGATATTGTTCAGGTGATAACACATAATTTCTTGTCTGTTTCTTCGTGATTTCAGCTTTTCCAAACATTTTATCCTGTACTTCTACTACTACTTCTTTACGTAAAAATGGAATTTTAACAGGTTCATTTGGTACTTGATCTGTAGCACTATCTAATTCTTTTTGTATTTGTTCTACTCTTTTTTCTAACTCTAAATGACGCTGGCCAATTAACTGCAGCTTTTCACTTTCATTCTCTACTTGTTGTTTTACTACCTCTAATTCTTTGTACGTATCAACAACATCACTTTCCAAACTCTTTTTAGCTAATTCTAATTCGTTTGTTTTCTCTTTAACATTTTTTAAATCATAATCAATCGTTTGTAATTGTGTTTCTTTTTCTTGTACTTGATTTTCAATAGTTGATTTTGCTTCTGCATATTCTTTATATTGACGGACTTTCATGTATTTATGGGAACCTATATTAGCACGTTCAAAATTTGGAATGTGTTCTTTCGCTAATTGCTCAATATAAGCTGTTTCCGCTTCTCTCCAATGCGCAATTAACTGTCTTCCCTTTCCTTCGACACCTTGTTGCTGCAAAGCTCTATCCATTCCGACACGCCTCGTTAATCCTCGACTGCTTTCAAAATTGGGTACATAGTTAATATGTAGATGTGGATTGGCTTCATCATCATGTAAAACCATGTTATAAACCGCTAGGTTTGGATTTCTCTCTTGAAAAGCCTCAGCATAGCGCTTTAAAGCTTCTTTTTTAGCTTCCCTATACTTTGGGTCGTCTTTACCTTCTCCTATCGCTACAACGAGTTCTCGTTGCTCATGTGTCTTATCATCTTTATGTACTTTGTTATAGTAGTCATCAATTTTACGATCATTTCGTTTTTGTTTCTCGTTATACTTGTCCACGGCTTCTTGAAAAACATCCTTGTATACACTTCGGATGTCCTTTTGAACAAAATAAATATTCTCATGTAACCTAGCTGGATCAATGCCAGGATTCCCATAAATATTTTCTCTATTATTATGGCTTAATGAACTTTGATGAGATTGATTAAATGAGATAGAACCCAACATAAAGTGCCACCACTTTCCCTAGATTAATTGATACCATCAGTCTAGCAAAGCGACGAAATGATGTCAATTAACGTAACCCTATACGTATTTTGACGCTAACGCATCAAAATCGATAGGGGTCTGCGACGCTTGTCGGCTTCGCCGAACCATGCTTAGCATGGCTAAAAGACCTCGGACTTTGTCCGAACCTACAAGGGGAAATTTTCCCCTTGACCCCATCAATCGAACTCCCCAACCCCTCAATCCTTGAGGGGCTCCCTCGCCGGTTGGCAGGCCAAAACGTTTCCGTTTTGACAATCCAAGAGGGTCTTAGTGTCATGAGTTTGTCAACTCCTTAATGCTCCCTTCGGTCCGCTTACCGTTGACAAACACCTAGTTTTTCTTTTTTATATTTTACTTGCAGGAATCCTTATATTTTTTAGAAATATATAGATAAAAACCAATAGGAGTGGTGTTTTTGAAACAATTCAGAGAAATTTTAATGCAAGGCGCTATACCTATCGGTATAACAGATCAATATGGTATAGCGTTACGCCAATTTGATGAAATACAATATAATCAGCACACCTATTTAATTATCTGGCATCCCATATATGATGAATTTGTTGGTTCTCATGAATCTGGAAATTGGATTCCTTATTCTGACTTACATCATGCTATTTTTATTAAAAACTTAAAGGATTCTTTTTCCTCTCATACATAAAAAATACCTAACAAGAGTGTTAGGTATTTTTACGATACTTTCTAAAGATATTGTACAAACGAAAGTATTTTTATTATAACTCAATCGACTGAAAATTTCATCTTTTAAAACGATAAAATCGAACGCACAGAATGGATTCTGTGCGTTCGATTTTGACAGTTTACTTTATACAGTATACAAAATTATATGTACTTTACACTATATTTGTGATTTTATTTTTTCGAATATAAACAGAGGATATCCTATAATTGCGAAACCTATCAGATTTGCTTCATCTTCGCAAATCATAATTTGCGAATTTTGATGATGCCATAATTTCGTAAAGGGAATTGGCTTTACATGTTAATTGTGTTATATCAATTTGTTTGACAGCCCTAATTTTCATCATGCATTAAACAGTTGTTTAATGCATGATGAAAATTAGGGAAACCTGTTGGATTCCCTAATTTTTTAACACAAAATAATAATTCTATAAGGTGTAGTTTGAGCTGGAATACTCATAGTTGCCATACTATATAAAACAATTACATTTCTATTTGTTAAGTTTCCTGTAAATAATTGTCCATTTGTTAAGATAACTTGTGTATTTGGAGAAAGATTTAATTTTAATCTTCCATCGCTACTTACCAATTGCTCATTAAAATAGTCCACTTTTACATTTTGATGAGACATATATTTTGCCATCACCACCGCTTGAAATTGTGGTGGAAAAATCATAGGAACTGGTACATTCGCATCATAAAACCCTGTTATATTATCTCCTATTTTGACCATTATTTGATCAACAAAATACGTATTTGGTTTTACTACAAAATGTACTTCATTTCCATAACCATTATTTACAACAATTAATTTCATACATCCTTTTTCTTCATTTGCGCCTACATCAAAATCACTTATTTTTGTTATAATTCCCTCAAATGATTGTATTTTTTTCATTCAATCCCTCTTTTATTTCGTATAGAATTAGAGTTTTATACTTATATTATTTTTTAAAAACATGTAAAAGAAATAATCCTTCTTGTATCTACTCCAAACATCGTCCAAAACCTACCGTTCCATCTAAAACCAGCAACAGATCTTGGCCCTACAAAAATAGGATAATACCAAAACTGTTCTCCATTACTTAACCATATATACGTATTTCGAAATAAACAAAATGAAATCGCACCTGGATCAACAGCAAATGGAGAAGCGGTGGATTGTTGAGGAATAAA
>NZ_LMJQ01000025.1:0-9248 GCF_001429475.1 Bacillus sp. Root131 | reverse complement strand
AAAGAGAAGTCAAATTCCAGACTTCTCTTTTTCGACGTACAAGGAATTACAGGAGTTATTCAGAACCGCTTAAACTATAACTATATTTTGTAAACAAGTTTGTGTTTTTTCAAACTTTGCAACACACCTGTATAGAATCTCCTTTTTAACACAGTCCTATTTCTAATTTCAATACTTGGTTATTATTTTACCAATTTTTATTAAAATCTTCTACTTTACTAATTATTAATTCTTGATAACCTATATTCTAATTCTATATTTACCCTTAACAGTGCAATTTTTTCGTTTGGGGGATACTTCAAAATGTTAAGTTGATGGGCATGTATGGTGACCCCTATATAGAAAGAACAGCGAAGACATTTGCATCCCTCTCGATTTCCTAAACAGGTCTTGCAAAATTTGGCGAAGACGTAATACCTGTTAAGGGGATTTCCTTGATAGTTTGGGGTTACTATTACACATCTCAAACAGGGTATATCTATGCCATAATTTTTAAACAAACGTTTGATTCGGCATTATTCGCACAAAAACAGAAGGATTCGCTATTTATAGCGAATAAAAACAACATAAAATAATAGAGTTTCAAAAAAAAATAGCCCTCCACCAGACCTTTTTTGGTCAGATGGAGGGCTATTTTTTTCATGTTTTGACAAGCTGCGGTGAGATAAGCCTGCATTTGGACAGACTTCAGCCCTCGAAATCGAGCATATCGGATAGCCATGTAGTTCTTTGGCGTCTGCAAAGCTTCGCTCTATAGTTGAACAGCGTACTTTGTAAAACTTTTTCCCTGTAACTGTTAGTTTGTTTTTTCTAGCGATATCCTTATATTTCTCCCATATATGATGAGTGATAACTTTTTGTTTTTGTTTCTTTGAAAAACATACCTCACGTAGCGGACAAACAGCGCAGTCTTCTGGCTTCGATTTATATTTACGATATCCTTCACGATCCGTTGTCGCATACTCTAAAATACACCCCATCGGACAAACGAATGCATTCATTTCTTCTACATATTTAAATTGGCTTTTTGGTACATCTTTATTTCTTTTTCCAAATCGGCGATACCCCATCACCATAAATATATTTCTCTCCGATAATTTCTTACAGATATAGCTCGTAAAATAGCCTGCATCAAGAGTTACAGCTTCTACTTTGAACCCGAATTTATCAATTTGAGCTTGGAGGCGTGCTAAATATGGCTCGGAATCTGCCATATTTCCAGCCGTTACATAGGTATCTGTAATAATATTGTACTTCGCATCAGTCGTACGATGGTCTAAGAAATGAAAACCGTTCGGTTTTCCATCTCTCATTAAAAATCCACTATCTGGATCCGTGGTACTTATACGAGTTTTTTTGGTAGGGGTATCACTTTCCTCTCTAGGTTTTAATTCTTTTTTCCATGTACCTTACGATCTTCGATTACCGCAGCTTCTAGCTCATCTATATAAAACTTTGCTTTTTCTTTTTTATATTTATGTACAAATTTATTCTTATTGGCATTGGCCTTAATGTGCGTAGAATCTGTCATTAGCGCACGTCCTCCCACCATCCGGTGCTCTGTCGCTTGCCTCACGATCTCATCAAAAATTTCTTCGAAAATATTTGTATGAATAAAGCGGGTACGGCGATTCCAACTGATTGTAGAATGATCTGGAATAGTATCTGATAGAGAAAACCCTAAAAACCAACGGTAGGCGATATTCGTTTTAATCTCTTTTTCCAATTGACGCTCCGAACGAATACCGTAAAAATATCCAATAAACATCATTTTAAATAAAACGATAGGATGGATTGACGGACGTCCATTGTTTTCACAGTAATAAGGGCGTAATTTCTCTTCAATAAAATCAAAACTAATTGTCGCTTCAATCGCACGAAGGAAATGATCTTGTGGAACCAGCTCTTCTACAGAAACAGATACACGTTCATCACGATGATTTTTTAAAGCACCCATCATAAAAACTCTCTCCTTTTCCTCTTTTTATCAGTGTTGACACATAAAAAGAGGTTCAGACACAAAAACAGGCTGTAGAGAAGACTTTCTCCACAGCATTAGAAGGATTGGACTGTGTCTAGGAATCCGTCGTCCTCTTTTGATATTTTAATACCTTTGCACCAAATCCTTTTTTTACTTAGGGATAGTAAAAAATATTAATTGATGGGCATGTATGATGAGGCCTGTTAGAAAACTTTGCACCAGAACTTTAATTTCTAATTGTTCCGGTATCTTTTATTTTGACTTGAGTATTCACGCAGATTTTAGCTTTTGATAAAGTCTGCAACCAATCTTCTTTTACTTTTTTCCATTCTTTATACTGAAAAGCTCTAGCATATACAGATAAACCAATTGGATCAATTTTATTTCTCTGCATGTCCTGTAACATACTTTGTAATTTTTCATTGATCTCTTCCTGTATTTCATGTTCCAATTTATTTATATGTTTGCTGCTATATAAACGATTTTTAGTTATGTTTCCATTGGTTTTTTCAATTAAAGATACATTCATGCTCATATTTATATTAAATATAAATTTACCTTTCTGGAAATCAACATTTATTTTTCTCTTTGCATCTTGTACTAAAACAGACGTATTTGGTTTTTGAATAGATTTTTTGGGAGAAAGAACAACATGTAAAATTATCCGCCCTTTACTTTTTGATTTATTAATAAGATTGAAAAATTTCACATCATTTTTAGAGATTTTGGTTAAGTACTTTCCTTTAGGATCTAAAAAGGCAATTCCTACTGTATCAATTTCATTATTTATTTTCTTAATTATTGGAACTGTTTGTGTCATTCCCTTTTCATTCTTTTCTCTCATCAATTGTTGAATAGTGGAAGAAACAGACTGATTATTTTGTATAGAGGCTTCGATTACACCGCTTATATAAGACGAGAGCGCTGGTTTATCTGGTCTATGAATTTTTAATATGCTTTTAGGACTACCATCAACAATTACAACTTTAGCATTGATAGTCGCGTAAGGGTCCCGATAAGAGGAATCGAGTGCCTGTATCCAGTTTTCTTCTTGTGCAAATTTTTTCCCGATTAAAATCACTTCACTTTTTGATGAAGTTACAAAACCTATTAATTTCGTATCCATTTTGCTAAATCCTTCATATATGGTGGATGCCTGAACCCAATGTTCTACGGTACTCTTTTGCTTTTCATGATGAAAGAGTGGTATGCTCGTTCCTACTTGAATTTCTCCATTAGGTGTTCTATCTAAGGCAATTAATAGGATTAAAGAGGCTTGTTCAAGGGGGATTCTTTGACTACAACCAATTAAATACATACAACTAATTACAATCCCTATCCATTTTCGAATCATAGTTGCTTCCTCCTAGTTAGCCAAGTAAAAAGGATACTGTAAATAAAAAGGAACACTGGAAATAAAACAAAGAAAATGATGTTAAATATATCCATAAGGAAATATATAAACACAATTTGATTTAAATTTGGGTTAAAGAATGTAAATACTCCAACAATTAATAAAATAGAGCTGACAATAATCCAATTACGTGAAATTCTACTACATATAGTTGTCATCGAATGTAAACTAAAAAATAAATACGGATAGATTGTAGTGGAAAATACAATTAAATAGTAAGCAATGTATATAATTTCTAAACGTTCTATGAAAGAAAAGCGAATCCCCTTTAATAGGTGAAATACGGGCCAAATTACATCCTTTATACCTTCAGGACTAAAATATATATAAGTAAGAATAGTAGCGTATATATAGAAAAACATGGTTCCTGTATTCGCTATCAGTATTCCTTTTATGGCTTTCTCTTTTTTTTGTAAAAACGGATAGATAAAATAGGCAATTTCTAAGCCCGCGTATGGGGTAATTGTTTCTTTTGTTGCCCTCACAATAGGATAGATGCCATCTTTCAAAATGGGCAGTAGATGTAATGGATTATAATTACTTTTTAATGCAAAAAGGAGAAGTATCGGCATCCAAGCAGTGAAGAAAAAAACAAGCATAGAATAACTTGTAAGTGCTCTTATCCCACTCTGTGCTAAAATAATGAAGGGTAGTAGTAGTAATATGACGATTTGATAAGTAGGAATAGAAGGGAAAATCCATACTTTCACAATATCTGTTGCTTTTAATAACGTATTAAAAGCCGCAAAAAATAAATAAAAAGCATATAAAAAAAGAAATATCGCCCCCAGCCATTTCCCAAAATACGTCGTTAAAACCTGTGTGAAATTCTTGTTGGGATTTTTTTGCAACATCAATATAATCAATACTCCAATTATAGAAGTTATGATCCATCCCAGAATGATAGAAATCCAACCGTCTGTACCAGCAGTAGCGGCAAGCGGACTTGGCATAATTAACATACCTGAGGCCAGTTGCAGTGAGTGAATAAAAATAATAAATTCTAATAAAGTTAAGTTTCGAAAGTTAACCTTCCCCAGGTGAACCACCTTCTTTTTTCTTTTTTTGTTTCGGTTGTCCTGTACTAGAGCGAGTAGTAAGCATCGAGTTAGGAAATCTTACAAAAGAATCTTTTAATTCTTGGAAACGAAAAGGCGCGATTGGTAACCCATATGGTGAACCATAAGAAGTTAGTGACACAAAATGAGCAAATAAGAGCATCAACCCGCTAACGATACCTACAATTCCATAAAAATAGGCAAATAACATCATTGGAAAACGAATCAGACGAATACAACTCGATAAATCGTAATTAGAAACAACAAACGATGAAATGGCAGTAATAGATACGATAATAACCATAACATTACTTACAAGACCTGCTTGAACAGCTGCTTGACCAATTACAATCCCTCCAACAATTCCAATTGTTTGTCCGATCGGCTGAGGGAGACGAATCCCAGCTTCGCGAAGCATTTCTAATGTGATTTCCATAATAAGCGCTTCTAATAAAGGAGAGAAAGGAACTTTGATCCTTGATGTTGCGATAGAAGTATATAAATCTAAAGGAATAATTTCAAAGTGAAATGAAACCATTGCAATGTACATTGCGGGTAAAAACATAGCTATAATAAATCCTAAAAATCGTAATAAACGAAAAAAGGATGCAATCATCCAATGTACATTATAATCATCTGGCGTCTGAAAAAATCCAATTAAATTTATTGGGACAATCATTGCACTAGGAGATCTATCAACTAACACGGCTACTTTTCCATCAAGAATATGATTAGAAATGGCATCTGGGCGTTCACTTAAGTAAGCCTGTGGAAAAGGAGTTAAACTATTATCTTTTGTCAAGTTAGATAATTCTCCTATGCCTAATACCGTATCAATTTTAATTTTACTAATTCTTCCCTCTACCTCTTGAACAACGTCTGCATTCGCCACATCACCTAAGTAAAGTAAATATACAAAAGTAGTAGCCCTTTCTCCGACTGCTAATTTCTTGATTTTTAATTCAGTAGAAGGAATATATCTACGAATGAGACCAATATTTTTAGCGGCATTTTCAATAAAACCGTCATGAGACCCTTTAATTGTAACTTCTGAAACAGGTTCCTGAATGGATCGTTCTGCCCATCCTTTTGTATTGATGAGGAGTGCTTTCCTTGCCCCCTCCATAAATAGCACACATTGCCCCTCGAGCAACCCTTTTTTTATTTCATTCCATGTACATACTGTTTTTGTATAAGTAGCAATTGTATCAGAATTGAATACTTGTATGTCTTCCGTTACTTCTTGTAACAATGGCGTAATGACACTTCCCTTTAATGTAACACCATCTGTAAGTCCTTCAAAGTAATATAGTACAACATTCGTCTTTGTTTTTAGTTGTAAAGGATGTTCAACCAAATCAGCACAAATATCAAAGATTTGTTCTAATTTATTCTTGAGTTCTTGTAAGTTATTTGTCTGGATAGTTTCAACAATCTCATTCATTGTAGTTTTGATAGTTCTTTCAATTAAGGACATGGGTTCCTCCTTAGTATGTATAACAGTCCGTTTTTTTTTATTATTTTTCTATAAATCAGATTCTATTCATTGGATTTAATTATTTTAAGAGGAAGGTAAAAGAAAATAATAATAAAAAGAACTCCGGATTATCTGAAGTTCTAATGTATATGGAATCTACGAAGGAGTTTCTATATATTGGTGTTCGTCCCGACGATTAGTTACGTTTAGAAGTAGAAATGACATTTGCTCGTTTCAATGATAAAAAAGCCTAAAGATAACAACTTTTCTATAGGCTTTTTATCGGATAATATATTTTTAAGTTACTATAATTGTTTTATAGGAAGGTAAAATATTATTTCTGAAAAGTGCACATTTTGATATGTTTTTTTAAAGGAAAAAGCATAGATCCTTAACCTTAATTAGTAATAGCGTATATTTTTACTGTAAATTTACTAGTTGCACCATTCGGATTTGCAATATAATATTTAGCATTTGTGTATGCTTCAGTCCTTGATTCATTCGAGAGTTTCTTCCAACGAACCGAATCCGTTCCTAAGGAAACATCAACCATAATATTGAATGAAATAGCAGAAGCATTATCTTTTTCTGTAGGTTCAACAACCCATTTTAATCCCTTTGTTCCTATAGGTAAATTTGTAATGTTAAAGTTTTGGCTGGAACGATTTTTTTGCCCGGATAATGGAATTGATTCAGAAGTTATTTGGGAAATTAATACTTCTTTTTCGTTTGATTTAATCCCATTTAATCGAATAATACTATCTATTAAACCTGGTCCAGGAAAATCTGCGGCGATAATACCAGCATGATTTATCCCACTTTTTTGTATGAAATCAGTTCCCATTGTATTCATTCCACCGTAAAATACTTGGCCATTCATATCACGAGGGAAATCTGTCCATTCATTTGTTGCATTTTTTTGAATCAGCTTTTGATTGCTATTTGTATTTCTACTTTCTTTTCCACTTGCAATAAACCACGGATAGAAATTATTCAATAATGCTGATGCACCACCCGTCCCACTAAAATGGTTAAGATAGATTTTCCCATTGTTGGCGTTATTATTTGCCTGTAAAAGATGGTTTTTCACCGCATTCCATTTATCATACATTCCATTTGGGCCAGTACCAACTTCAAACTTATCTTGAGTATACAAGGAATCACAATTTATACCGTATTCTTGGGATGCTGTAAAATTTTGCAATAATACAATTTTACCGCGGACATCCCCTAATTTCGGATTATTTCTTTCTGATGATGCTACAGAATTTGGGTCCAAAAAATAGTCAGCATTACGATCTTTATAATTTTTAAATATTTTTTCGAATGATAGTGAGCCGGTTTCAGGGTCAGTGTCTTCTTTTAAACGCATTAAAATCGTTTCTTTCGGATGATCTCTTAAAAATTGAATAGTCTCTTTTAATACATCTTCAAACATTGCTTTTTGATAAACAATTCCATGATGCATTGCAAATGAATCCTTAACACGTTTAACACGCATGTCTACATAACGAATACCCGAATCTAATTGCTGGGATCAGTTCATGGTTTGATTCCTAGTCAGATTTTCATCAAAAACACTTACTCCATGTAAAGCCATTGAACCGTGAGTCCCTGGAATAGATAGTCCGCTTATTTTTTTTGAATCCTCTAATTCGGACATCCATGTTGAATTTTGATAGCCTATATTGGACTCATACGAATAACCGAGGTGACTATCAGCAAATGCCGTAGTGGTTGTACATAAGCCTACTAATGTTACACAAGTCAGAATGCTACTTTTTAAAACTTTTCTCATTCTATCTCTCCTTTTTTAAGTTGAATAATCCCATAAAAGAAATATCTTATTATAAATATTTATATCACCAGAACGTTGAGAACATCTGTTTAAATTATATTTTTATAAGGGGTGATTCTTTGAAATTTTGATAGCCTAGAGTGTTTAATTGTATCCCTCATGGATATTAAAACGTTTATTTTTATACAAACAAAACAGAAGTCTTAAACAAGACTCCTATTTTGTGACATAATATGAAAGGTAAAATGGTTCACAAATTAGAAAAGTTTTACTGACATGCCAATATTTAAAATACATTTGCTTCATAATTTATTATAACAGTACCATTTATAAACAGCGCCTTCTGGAAGAATACTTAAAGTCTGTTTCCAAATCAATTAAATTCCTAGCAAAACCTATTTCTCATTAAAGCTTAAGCTAACTACAGTAGCAATAGATTGTGCTGCATGTTCCCAGCTTCCATCAATTACTTTTCCAATCTGTTGACCAAGTGTGTTTAAATCATTTGGATTAACAGGAATCCCATTATATGCAGCAATAATTGATAAAAGAGGAGCTGCGAATGGTGTAAAACCACCTCTATCAATATGATATTGTGGCGTACCGATTACTTCTCCATCTTTCACTGTAAATTCATAATAAACTTGATCATCTGGACGAAAACTTAAATGATGAGAAATTTGACCCTTAACATATTTTTTCCCGCCACCTAAATCTACTACTTCAATTGGTTTTACATTGAATTCATGTTCAAATACTTTTATTTTTTTGACTTCAGGACCATATAAAGCTGCCTTAACTGCTGTTTCTAAATTACTCTGTGAAAATGGTTGAATACCCATTTGTGATTCTTGTTGTTGGATAGGAGCTTTTGTTTCTGCAGCAAACGCCGATGTAGTAGGCAATGCACCTGTAGCTAACGTGGCTGCCATGGCCGCTGTTACGATCATTCTTTGTTTCTTCTTCATTACTTTCATCCCCTTTTCAATTATGATATATACCATTTTAAATGATCTAATTCAGAACACTTAAATGAATGATATCTACATGTATTATGATAGCTTCTTTCACTATTTATCTCAATTTTCAGATCAATAAGCTAATACCCACTTATATCAAAGTATTTATTACTTAAAATTCTTATTTATTTACTTTAAACGTAGTAAGACCCTAGAAAAAATACTATGATTGTAATTAAAAGATAGAATAAAGGAAGAGAATTGACATGATTTTTCTTTTTTTATAATATGTACGCTTCTTATTTAATGAGTTTTCTAGAAAAAATAATGTTATTTGTACTTGGTGGTATGTAAGTTTCTTAAGTTGATGGGTATGGTGAGGCCTTATAAAAAAATAGCGTTAACGAGCATGTATGGTGACCTCAAGTAGTAAAAAAGGCAAGCCTCTACATGAGTATTTTGGGTTCTGTTGCAAAGTTTTTGGAGTGAAGTTAAAATATAGAGAAAATGGGGCGAGGAGAAGGATGCATGGGATATTTTAAAGGGAAACAATTCAAAAAA
>NZ_LMJQ01000024.1:0-10377 GCF_001429475.1 Bacillus sp. Root131 | reverse complement strand
ATATGTTTTCTTTTTCCATCCTGATCACGCACCTTTTTTAAGTAGTAATACCAGTATGGCCAAGTTTGAAAGAATATTTTCAAATCATTTAGCTTTTTTGCACCAGAACCTTCGTTTTAGGTGAAGAGTATAAAAAATACATTTGATGAAATAAATGGATTATAAGAGAAAAAATGTAGATGTGAAAATAGTAATGCTTGCAATATTGTGAGGAGTGAGTGGAAATATCCAACTTACTCCTCACAAATAGTAATCGCCTCACGTAAACGAGAAATTCCTTCCTCAATTTGATACCTATTCACTTTACCATAAGATAAACGAATGTAACCATTTTTTGCACCGAAGATACTTCCTGGCATAAAGGCGATTTCGTTTTTTAAGCTTTGCATAATAAGTTGTTTTTCATTAATAGGTTTGTTTAATTTCCCCCATATGTACATACCGCCGTTTGGGTTCGAGAAAGAGATTTTATCTTGTAGTTGTTCGTTCAGAGCACGTACGATAATGTCTCTTTTTTCTCCTAGTTGCTTGCGTAAAGGCTCTATATGAGACTGAAATGGTATTGTTTCAAAAAATTGTTGTATAAGCCACTGTGGGAATATGCTCATTCCCAACTCCATTTGATTTCGTGCATCTGCTAATCGTTCTACTACAGACTGCGGAGCGACAAGCCAGCCAATACGTAGACCGGGTGCAATCATCTTTGATAGGGAATGTATATAAATCACTGTTCCGTTTTCATCAATGGATTTTAAAGTAGGGCAAGGTTGTTTCTTTTCTAAAGTAAGTAAACTGGATGGATCATCTTCAACGATTGCAATTCGTAAGTCTGCACAAAGCGATAACAGTTTTTTTCTACGGTTTGGACGTAACATTGTTCCAGTAGGGTTTTGAAAATTCGGATTTAAAAAGATCATTTTAATACGGTGCTTTCTATATAATTCTTGCACGTCATTCGGGTTAATACCGTGCTCATCGACAGGTAATGGGAAAATACGAATACCTGCTGATTGGAATAATGGTAATGAATAACAATGGGAAGGGCTTTCGAAAGCGACAGCATCACCTGGATTTAATAAGCATTGTACGATAAGGTGAAGTGCTTGTTGTGCGCCTGATGTAATCATAATAGATTGTTCGGTCGCTTTCACTTTTAGATAGTCCTTCATATATTTTACTACCGTTTGCCTTAGCGGAAGATAGCCTTGCGGGTGATCATAACTTAATGATTGTGTTAACGGCTGTTCACGTAGAATGGCTTGTAGTTGTTCATGAGGAAAGAGATTACAACCGAGCTCTCCGCTTGCGAAATCAATCATATTTTCATTTTGCTGTACTTGTGCCCGAATATGGCGAAGTAACGGTAAGTTTGGCGAAAAAGTACCACCCTCCACGAAACTTTTCCAGTTCGGCGTTAATGTAGGAGAAACGCCCCACATATGTGTACTAACACGTGTACCTCTACCGGTTGTACTTTCTACAATCCCCATAGCGCGAAGTTCGTTATAAGCAATCGTTACTGTACTTCGGTTTACATGTAAATGCGTAGCTAATTTTCGTTCTGAAGGGAGTAAGCTACCAGGAGGGAGCTCTCCGTATGTAATACGTCTTTCAATAAAGTCAATAACTTGCTGATAAATCGGGATTTTGCAGTCATTATCTAATTTCCATTCCATAAAAATGCCTCCCTATTTTTTAACTATTTCAATTATAACGAATTGGCTGGATATAAAAACAACCAATTGGCTGTTTTTGTAACCAACCAATTTTATTATACTAAATATGGAAGGAGGAGATATAAATGATTGTAAGTAGAGAAAATGATTCGATAATGAAGGAAGCTATCTCTGCAACAGGTGTTGGAATCTCTTGTGGTACGTGTGGCGAGCTTGTTCAAGGTTGCATTAATGATCAAAATTTTATGATCACATTTCCTATACCTCTATATGCTAGTGCTGAAGCCAGATTTGTAAGGGGAGGGAAAATAAGTATAATCCCTGGTTATAAAAATAAAGCTGCAAAAGCTGCCGAAATATTAGTAGACTCATTAAGAAAATTGGGTATAGTCGATAAGGAACTAGGAATTACAATTAAAATTGAGTCGGAATTAATGGAAGGAAAAGGGATGGCTAGTAGTACAGCTGACATTATAGCGGTTTGTCGGGCTATTTCAAATCTATGTAACTATCCTATCGGACCTTGGGAAATATCAAATATTTGTACATCTATTGAACCATCTGATGGTGTAATGTATCAATCATCGGTAGTATATGACTTTTTTAAGGGGAGGTTACTTGAGGATATTGGACCTTTAATGTCAATGCGATTGGTTATCGTTGATAATGGAGAAGCGGTAGATACAGTTAATTTTAAACGGGTACCGTATACACCAAAGGAGATGAAACAAGTCTTGGAAGCTTACCGCTTAGCGACTTGCGCGATTAAAAGTAAAGATATTGAATTGTTGGGGCGTGCTACTACAATAAGTGCCAAGGTTAATCAACGTAGACATTTTAAAAAAGAATTCAATGATATTATGAATATCTTTCCTGAATTAGGGGCACATGGAATATCGGTAGCCCATAGTGGTTCCATTCTTTCTTTATTGTTTGATGCGAATGATGATATGAAAATTGAGCATGCAAAAAATCGTATATCAATGATGTTTCCAGAAGCAACGATTAGAGAAATTACTATCTAAAGAAATTAAGGTAAGCAGCATACATAAATGTAAATGGGGTGTGTAAAATGGTTCGAAAATTATATCTCCAAGATCCATATCTTCAGGAATGTAACGCCATTATAACAAAAATAGAAGATAATAAAATCTTTTTGAATCAAACTGTTTTTTATCCAGAAGGTGGAGGACAGATTGGAGATCAAGGATGGATTGAGGGAAATGAGGTAATTGATACACAAAAGACGGGAGGAAATCTGTTTTATCATTCTAATTTTCCAATCATTAAGGTGGGTTCAGAAGTAGCACATATTTTAAAAGAGCCGGTAAAGGGACTACGTGAAGGAATGGAAGTTAAGGCAAAAATCAATTGGGAAAGACGCCACATGTTGATGAGAATGCATGCTGCGGCACATTTAGTTTATTATTATACATTTCAAGTTTTTGGGGAGATGTATGTGAAAGGTTGTCATATTGCAGAAGATAGGGCTCGATTTGATTTTTATAGTCCTGATAAACGTCTTGATCGTGAAGGGTTAGATAAAGTAGAAGAGTTCGCAAATTTAATCGTTACAGATAATATTCCCATTAAAAATATCCCATTAAATGAGGAACCAGAAGCAATCAATTGGATTTGTGGTGATATGCATATTCCATGCGGTGGTACACATGTTAGACAGACTGGAGATATTGGAGAAATTTCTGTAAGAAGAAACTCGAGAGGGAAAAATTTGGAGCGTATGTATTTAGAAATCGGCGGGGGAGATTCATTTAAATAATTCCGAACGATTAGTATCCGTTTCCATTTACGCAGCAGCGGTAATTCCTGTAAAAGCATTGAGGGATGCTTTGGGAGATGTGAAAAGGAAGTAGTTTATCAACATTCCCTGTTTAGCCGTGAGAAATGCTTGTAACTGTTGGCCCATCCTTGTACTGTATTTCCATTGTAGGTGGAGGATGCATCTTATTATCAGGAATTTTAGAAGTAATATTGGAAAAGAAAGAAGATTATTGAAATCGTATTAGGGATCTTATTATTAACATGTAGTTTTGATAGAAAGTATAAAATAGAAAGAGGTAGTAATGATGCTAAGAGAAAACATAGTAGATGCGATTGGAAACACGCCGTTAGTACAACTTCAATTAGATTCGTCAGCTAGAGGGAACGTCTTTGCAAAATTAGAAATGCTAAATCCTTTTGGGATGAAGGATCGTGCCGCAAAGAAAGTCATTTTAGAGGCCAAAAAGAATGGAGTTTTAAAAGATGGTGCTCCAATTATTGAAAGTTCTTCGGGGACCATGGCATTGGGACTTGCAATGGTTGGAACTTATTTAGGGCATCCGGTTCATATTGTAACGGACAAACGTACGGATCAAATGACTCTTGCAAAATTAAAATCACTTGGTTGTAAATTGGAAATAGTTACAGAAATGACGCATTTAGGATGGCAAAGTGCTCGTCTTGATAGACTAGAAGAAATTCTTAAGGAGAATAAAGAAGCATTCTGTCCTCGTCAGTATGAAAATTCTGATAACCCCAATGCCTATGAGTCATTGGCGGATGAAGCTCTTGAAGAGCTAGGACATATAGATATTTTAGTAGCTTCTGTAGGAAGTGGGGGATCACTTTGTGGCACGGCACGAGCTTTAAAAAAAGCGAATCCTGACTTACGTGTTGTAGCAGTAGATGCGGTAGGAAGTGTTATTTTTAATCAACCAGATATTCCAGGGCGTTTACAAGGAGGACATGGAAATAGTGTAATTCCAAAAAATGTAGATTTCTCAATAATTGATGAAGTTCATTGGTTAAACGATGAAGAATGTTATGCAGCTAATTTAGAATTAGCTAAGTGTGAAAAGCTATTTGCAGGTAATAGCTCAGCGGCATCATATGCAGTTTCACGATTTTTAAGTAGTAGATGTTCAGAAGAAACGAATATTCTAACTATCTTTCCAGATAGAGGGGATCGCTATTATAAAACAGTTTATAATGAGGAATATCGTAAAGAAAAGGGTATGACTAATCTTAACCTACACAAACAACCTAAAAAAGTTTCTTATGGCATGACGGTGACTTCCTGGTCTTATGCTAGTTTACAAGATAATAAGATGCTTACGTTTTAAATGTCTGAAAATTAGAAAATAAAAGGGGACGTTTATGAAATTAGATTTTGATCAACAAATCGATAGACTTTATACAGCATCTTATAAATGGGATCAGTCCAAAATTCTTTTTGAAACAGAAGATATTTTGCCAATGTGGGTGGCTGATATGGATTTTATGTCACCCCCAGCAGTAGTAAATGCACTTATAAATAGAGCTACACATGGCGTATATGGTTATACAATCATACCTGATTCCTATTATAGTTCGATAATAGATTGGCTGAAGAGAAGGCATGGCTCAATGGTACAAAAGGAGTGGATCACACATTCTCCAGGGGTAGTAACAGCGTTAAGTATTTTGGTCTCTTGTTTAACTAAACCAGGAGATAAAGTGATGATTCAATCTCCTGTCTATCATCCTTTCTATGATGTAGTTCTTCAACAAAATAGAGAATTAGTAACGAATAATCTTATTCTAGAAGATGGCCGCTATACTATGGATTTAAAAGATTTAGAAAATAAAATAGATTCAAGTGTGAAAGTAATGTTGTTATGTAATCCTCATAATCCTGTTGGGAGAGTATGGGATGAACAAGAATTGGAGAGACTAGGAGCACTGTGTGCGAAACATAATATAATTGTGATTTCAGATGAGATTCACTGTGATTTAATATATAAAGGCAATAAACATGTACCATTTTCATCTATTTCTGAAAAAATGAAAAGTACGAGTATAACATGTATTTCTACTAGTAAGACCTTTAATCTTGCAGGGTTAAAAACATGTAACCTAATCATTCAAAATCCTCATATAAAGGAAGTGTATGAAAAAAAGTTAAAGATGCTTTCGTTACATTCGGAAAGTTTCTTTGGTATAACGGCAGTAGAGGCTGCCTATACCCATGGTGAAGAATGGCTCAATCAATTATTAATTTATTTAGAGGGAAATTTAAATTTTTTACTTGATTATTTTAAGCAGCATATAAATGAAGTGAAGGTAATCAAACCTGAAGGAACATATTTAGTTTGGTTAGATTTCCGAGGATTAAGGATGAATAAAGAAAATATAGAAAAATGGATGTACCAGAAAGCTAAATTAGCTTTAAATGAAGGTTCTATGTTTGGTGAAAATGGGAAAGGATTTCTGAGAATGAATATTGCCTGTCCTAGGGCTACTTTAGAAGAAGGTTTATCTCGGATACGTAAGGAGTTATAAGTGAAAAGCTGTAAAAATGAATAGAAAAAATGTAATACCTTCATAACTTTGAACACATATTCTTGATTCATAATGAGAAGTTTCTTATAAATCAATTTAAGTACTATGTTAGCATCTTGAAAACTTTAGGAGAGATATTATAACCTATGAGGCTAGATATATTGAGTAGCCAGGCTTAGCAAAAGGCGAATATTATATTTGTTCCTCTTCCAAAATCCTTTCTACTGGGTTACATCACCAAACGGATTTAATTTGCTAATTGAGCTTAAAAAATATAGTAATAACTGCAAGAAGATGAACCAACAGTATCAAATAAATCAGATATGTTCAATTTTATGTAGGAGTTACAGTAGGAGAAGAAAATGATAAGAAATAATGAAACGAAATATATACTGTTAGTATTTTTAGCTATCTGTTTTTTAGCTACAGGTGGTATTTTTGTAAAACTAAGTGAGTTACCACCAATTAATACAGGCTTTTATCGTGTATTGCTCTCTATCCCTCTTTTATTACCATTTGTATGGAAAGAACTTAATAAAGTTTCAAAGAAAGATATTTTATTAATACTTTTAGCAGGTGTATTTTTAGCAGGGGATTTAATTTTATGGAACGTATCATTTTATTATACGAGTGTTGCAAATGCTAATTTATTAGCTAATTTGGTGCCTCTAGTCATTATTCCGTTTTCATTTTTTATTTTTAAAGAAAAGATAACACGTACATTTTTCATAGGGGCTATTATTACAATATCTGGTGTAATTGTTTTAGTTAGTGGGAAAGCAGTCATAACAACAGATAATTTATTTGGAGATATGTTGGCTTTTTTAACTGCTTTTTTCTATGCATTCTTTTTATTGACAGTATATAAAGTACGAGAAAGAGTAAGTGCTAGTATTATTATGTTTGTGAGTGCTTTTGGAAGTGCAGTAACGATTTTCATTGCACTGCTTTTTACTGAAGGAGTTTATATCCCAAGTAGTTCTTCAGAATGGTTGCCTTTAATAGGTTTAGCTATTTTTTCGCAAATTTTAGGGCAAGGGCTATTGAGTTTTTGTTTGGGTAAAGTTAATGTTGCATTATCTTCAATATTAGTTTTATTACAACCAATCGTAGCTGCAATCTATGCATGGTTTATCTTTACTCAGAAGCTTACAATAGTGGAGATAATGGGGATGGTAATTTCTTTAGTTGGAATCTATATTGTGAAAATGAAAAAGAAACAAAAGGTGTCAAACAAATCAAAAGAGAAAATTGTAAGTTAAGTAGTATTTTTAAATTTTGAAGAACTGGGTAACAATTCCGCCTGTAATCATGTTAGGAGACTTCATTCTAGAGTGGCAATCAATGTTGTAGGGTGGAATTGTTATCCCTAATATATACCAAGAGGCATGTTTTTATACAGAAGTTGGTTTATTTAGTCCACATAGACTCCAGTTATGGTAAAATATAGAGGACATATGTATAGTGAGATTCCAATTCTATTGATGAATTGGAATCGTTTTTTACATGTAACTTTTTGTGGAGAATAATCACGCATAAAACGATACACGAGTTGATCTAATTCTTGGCTACAGGCAAAAATTAGGGGGTCTGTATATCCGTATGCTCTTACCAACTGTCGCAGTTGTTTCTTTTTTTCTTCAATTTGTTTTTGTAAGTGGGTAACATCAGATGTAGACATGGGAAACCTCGCTATTTCTACAGATTGATATCAACTTTTTATAGTATATGCAGTTTTTAAAAAATGAAAACGGTCACATAAGATGTGAGATATTTTATATGTACAAAAGGAGGGCATTTCTATGAAAGCAACCGGTATTGTACGAAAAATCGATGAGCTTGGTCGAATTGTGATACCAAGGGAAACGAGGCGTACACTCAATATTCACGAAAAAGAACCATTAGAAATATTTGTAGAAGGCGAAACGATTATTCTACAGAAATATCAATCGTATGGTACTTGTCCCATCACAGGGGAGATTTCTTCCCAGAATATCAAACTAGCGGATGGAAAGCTGACGTTGAGCCCAGAAGGGGCGAAACAACTTATGGAAGAATTAGAACAATACAAAGTAACAGTATGAAAAGAATAGGGGGCGAACTCGTTGGAAGTGAAATTACAAGCATTTCAAAAGGATAAAAGCAAGAACATGCTATCTTTGCAGGAACAATTGTTGCAAGAGGCGTTTCAAAAGAGGAAGGATATCACTTTAATTCTGTTAAAAGGATTGCATGTAAAAGGAATAATAAGAGGATTTGATACTTATTCTGTTTTAATAGAAGTTGAAGGTAAGCAACAGCTTGTATATAAACATGCAATCTCGACGATTCGATTCTAAAATAAAACAGTAGCATGATTCCTACTGGATTCATGCTACTGTTAAAGAAATATTATTTAGCGTTTACAGCTTCTTTTAATGCTTTTCCTGCTTTAAAGGCAGGTGTTTTTCCCGCAGGAATAGTAAGTGCCTCACCAGTATGCGGATTGCGTCCTTCACGTGCAGCACGTTCTTTTACTTCAAATGAACCGAAACCAAATAGCTGTACATGGTCTCCATTTTGTAGTGCATGTTGAATGGACTCTAATACGGCATCTACTGCAAGACTTGCTTGTGGCTTTTTTAGTTCAGATTGTATTGCGACTTGTTTGATTAATTCTGATTTGTTCATGAGTCACCTCTTATTGTGATATATACTTGTTTCAGTATAAAGGGAGAAAGAGAACGGTGCAAGATAGTTTGTAAGTGTAACATGTTAGATTCTTTGCTAACGAAAAAACGTGTATATGAGAAAATACCCTAAAAAAAGAATGAGGCGAAAGAAGATGACAAATGTTTTTTATATGGAGCTCAACGATCTTAATTATGAACTCGAGCGAAGTGCGGAAATACTGAGGGTATTGGCACATCCTTTCCGTCTACAAATTGTACATCAATTATTAGAGAAAAATGCTTTAAATGTTACCGAATTACAAAAAATTTTAAAATTACCACAATCTACGGTTTCACAACACCTTCATAAAATGAGAAATCATAAAGTGTTATCACATGAACGCAAAGGAACAGAAGTATTTTATCGAGTGGACGATAAACAAGTGAAACAAACGGTTCACATACTGATGGGATAAACAGATAGCTTTTTGAGGTGTGTTGCAAAGTTTGAAAAAACACAGACTTGTTTACAAAATATAGTTATAGTTTAAGCGGTTCTGAATAACTCCTGTAATTCCTTGTACGTCGAAAAAGAGAAGTCTGGAATTTGACTTCTCTTTTGTTTGTATATCGCATGAATCGTTTCGATTCCTTTCAATGTACGTGAAGCATGACGGATATTTTGGAATCCAGAAGATTTGGCAAAACGTCGTTTGACATGTCGATGATCTTGTTCAATCAGGTTATTAAGGTGCTTAACCGTACAATGTGTTATATGCACATAAAAGCCATTATTTTTCAGTTTTTTGAACGCACAAAGCAGTGCAGGAGCTTGATCTGTTGTAAGAACCGTTGGTTCTCCAAATTGTTTCGTATTGAAATTAGAAATAGGACTGTGTTAAAAAGGAGATTCTATACAGGTGTGTTGCAAAGTTTGAAAAAACACARACTTGTTTACAAAATATAGTTATAGTTTAAGCGGTTCTGAATAACTCCTGTAATTCCTTGTACGTCGAAAAAGAGAAGTCTGGAATTTGACTTCTCTTTTGTTTGTATATCGCATGAATCGTTTYGATTCCTTTCAATGTACGTGAAGCATGACGGATATTTTGGAATCCAGAAGATTTGGCAAAACGTCGTTTGACATGTCGATGATCTTGTTCAATCAGGTTATTAAGGTGCTTAACCGTACAATGTGTTATATGCACATAAAAGCCATTATTTTTCAGTTTTTTGAACGCACAAAGCAGTGCAGGAGCTTGATCTGTTGTAAGAACCGTTGGTTCTCCAAATTGTTTCGTCAACCTTTTTATAAAGGCATATGCTGCTTGATGATCTCGTGTTTTTCGAAGTTGAAAATCAAGTGTATATCCATYACTATCAATCGCACGATACAGATAAGACCACTCCCCTTTCACTTTGATGTACGTCTCATCTACATGCCAAACATGATGTGCAGACTGGTTTTTCTTCTTCCATATTTGATAAATCAAATTGCCATATTCATGAACCCAACGCATGATGGTTGTGGGATGTACAGAAACTCCTTGTTCTTTTAGGATCTCAGACACATCACGATAACTTAAAGAAAAACGACAGTAATAGCCAACGGCTACCAAAATAATATCTTTTTTGAATTGTTTCCCTTTAAAATATCCCATGCATCCTTCTCCTCGCCCCATTTTCTCTATATTTTAACTTCACTCCAAAAACTTTGCAACAGAACC
>NZ_LMJQ01000023.1:0-349770 GCF_001429475.1 Bacillus sp. Root131 | reverse complement strand
TTATTAATAGTTTAAATCTTCTTTTGTGCGGAACTCTTCAACGTCAGATTCGTTTACCCATTCGTCTTTTGCGAATAACTTATACGATTCTCCATTATTTGTTTTCTTAATACCTTGGATTTCATGCCACATATCACCTAGTCTTGCCATGTTACCTACACGGTTTAACTTTTCTTCTTTTAATGCCAATGAACCTTTCATTGCGTAGAAGTTTAATAGAATTGTAGGGTTTAATTCTTCATTAAATACATGACCATCTGCTGTTTCACTTGGTTCTTGTAATACTAAGCCTGTTTCGGTATGAACTAAGAACACGTCTACTAGACGACCTCTTACTACCCCTCTTAGTGTAGCTACAACGTTCTCTACTGGTGACTGTTCTATTTCTTCTTTCTTAATGTCTTGACTTAAAACGAACTTCTCAAATGGATAACCCTGTGTATCTCGTCCTATTTGTTCGTCTATAATATCTATACCTACAACCTGACAAAATGCTTCTAAGTCTTCTTTCTTACGGAATATGCCTACTGTTTCATTTTGTTTGTTATACAGGTTAATAATCGTTTCTAACTTATTTCTACCTTGTTTATTATGCATAATTGCTCTTGTTTGTTGATAATAACTTGATTCCATTCGATTGATATATCCGTTTTGCTTTACAAACTCGTCTAATGGCTCAGCTTTCTTCGATGATAGATTAAATCCGTTGTGACTAGATGAAGAAGATGGTTTATAAATTGTAACTTCTTTGTCTTTTACTTCTGCATAGATGTCTACGACAAAACCACCTACAATACCCCTTAGTAGCCATAGTTCGGAATCTTTACTGTCTTTTGGAACTTGGTTCGGATTATGAATTGTTTTCAGTTTGATTTCTTTACTTGTACGATATACTTTTGTTAAACCGTTCATGAAGGTATCTTTTTCACCATACTCAATCAGTTCAATACTTAAAGTTGATAGTAGTCTTTCTAGTTGGTTTTGGTTTAAAAAGCTACCTACACTTGTTCCATCTTTACTTACTAACAAGATTGGATTTTTGAAGAAATTATTCTCTGTTTTGCTTGCCTTTACTACATAGGTTTGCATATTTTCTCGTTCTGCTTGTACTAAAACATCCTTTGCTGATTGTAATTTATCGTTTGTCATTGTTATTACCCCTCTACATTTTCTTTAGTGTACCGTTTTCTTTAAAGAATTTATGTGTTTGTATACTATCAAGTTTTGTTGCATTAAAGCCGTTAAGAAAACAAAGTGGCTTAGGTTTGTATAATGTTACAGTAGACTCTTGTACGTCTAAAACCATATCTACTAACGAACCCATTACAATACCCCTTGCTTGCTTTACATTTTTACCGTTCGGATACTCTTTTGGCGAACTTACCTTTTCTATATGAAACTCCCTTGTTGGTTTTAATACTTCTACTAATCCGTCTGATTCTGTTTGCCTAGATAAGAATGGTGTCAATTCAACATTCACTAGTTTAAGGAATTTCATTAATTGTTCCTTCTCTTTATAAATCGCCATATTAGAACTATTTTCTGTTTCTACATGACAGTGAGACTTATAAAACCTGTTTTCTGTTTTCTCAATCAATACTACATAAGAACCTATTCCGTAACCTTCGCTAAATCAATTACATCTTCTGCTCTTTCTAGTTTATCCATAGTCTATACCCCGATTCTTGTTTAAGAATATTACTCTTCTACTTCAACCCATGTTTCATCTTTCTCTGACCATACTGCTTTTACATTTTCACGGTATACATGCAAGCAACTTTGTTTTCCGCAACTTGGACACATTTCGACTCCTGTTTCTACTAAGTTCATTTCATCACACCAACAACAGCCTACTTCTGATACTTGTTTACTCATTACTTTCTTACCCCTTTTATAGTTTATTGTGTATTTAACCTATAAATTCGACTCAAATTAGAAATATGTACAGACACACTTCTAATTTACTAGTTATTACTTATTTTATAATGTTTAGACTTCCGTTTTCTTTGGAAAACTCTAACACACCGCCTGTTTCGTTAAATCCATTTCTTATACAAATTGATTTTGGTTGATATAACACTATTTCGTTCTCTTTTACGTCTAGTGCTACATCTACAATCCTACCTGATACAATACCCCTTGCTTTCTTAATAGAAGTCTTAGGAAACTTCTTTGGTGAGTTTATTACCTCTAACTTGAATTCTTTTGGTGATTTTAGTATTGTAACTTTCCCATGATGCCTTGTTTGTGCTGTTAATACAGGTTCTAACTCTAAGTCTATTTCTCTCAATAATCTAAATAGATGTTCTGCCTTTCTATATCTTGCTAGTTTGTAGTTTTCTTTCGTCATGATAGAATAGGTATCCTTGAAAATTCCTACCCCTAGTTTCTCTACTTCTACTACATATGTATCTTCTAAACCAATTAGTCCTTTTATTTTTGCTAAGTCTATTACTGTTACTGCTGATTGTATTATGTCTGTTTGCATCCCCATACCCCTTATTTATTTAATTTAGTGTTCCGTTCTCTTTAATGAAGTCCTCAGTCTCCATAACTCTGTTGAATCCTTCGTTTACTTTAAAATAGATTGGCTTGTATAGAGTTACTAAGTTTCTATCTACAGTTACATATACATCTACAACCGATTCTTCTGAAATACCCCTAATTTTGTGAACGATTTCTACGTTTGGTACTTGTTCTACATGGTTAATATGGATGATTCTGAAGTTTTTAGATGGTTTATATACTGTTACTTTGCCTTCATCTAACGTTTCTTTCTCCATAACTGGTGTTAATTTTACATCTACCAGTTTTAAGAATCTATTTATCTGTTCTTTTGTTGTATACTTACCTACTACATACTTTGCTAAACTGTATACTGTATATGTACCCTCTACTTCTACTACACAAGAACCTATACCCTCTTGTCTTGCTAGTGTTAGAACTTCTTGCGAAGACCTTGGTCTGTAAGAACCCATATTATCTACCCCTATTCGATTTGGATTGATTTATTTCTCTATGTTTAAACTTCCGTTTTCTTCTAAGAATTCTACTTGTGCTTTCATTTCCAATGGTTTGAATACTTGTGGTACGTTTGGATGTGGTGTATGCACAACTGTAACACTCTTTTCTTTTGTTACATAACAGTCTACCACGTAATACCCTACTAAACCTTTACATTTTACTGAACCACTTGGAATTGTCTTTGTATTATAATATGTATTGAATCCGATTAATTGGTTTGATTGGTAACGAGTGCAAAGCCCGTAACTTGGTGTTTGAAACTCTTCAATCATAGTTAATTCCGTACCTGTTAGGTCACACCATCTGTCTAACTGCTCTCTATCTGAAAAGTAGAATAAGTCTACTCCGTTATCACCGTGTACTACGATGTTTTGCTTTCTTGACATATCTGTTCTTTCTACTACTGTTACGATTGGCATTTGCTTACCCTTCTTTCTTCTCTTTAACTTATACATATATTATACCATAAGTTTCTTATTTTGTCAAATATGTTTATAAATTAGTTATACATACAAAAAGACAGAAGCACTACCCCTTATTAGGTAACACCTCTGTCTTTATTCGTTTGTTAGATTAAGAATTTCTTCTTGTCTCTAATATACTGCATATGTTCTTCTAACGGTAAAGGTACATATACGTTTTTAAAGTTTGGATTAGGTCTAAAGATACCAAAGGCTATCGGTGTTACGTATACATAACAGTCTACAATAGAGCCATTACTCATTCCTTTATGTTTTATTGCACCTTGAGGTATTTGACTTAGGTCTCCAAAGGAGAACTGTTGAACTGACTTACTTAGTTCATAAACTTTAACCGTGTCAGGGAACATTGCTGTGTTTTTAGGTAATTCCATCATAGAAACTCCCATCAGTTTACACCATGCACTCAATTGTTCTCGTGTATCAAACTCAGCTAAATAATAATTTTGAGATACAAATCTTACAATATACCTACTTCTATGTCTCTCGTTAATTTCGCTCGTCTCAGTTAAATAAATTTCTTCCATTACTCCGTTATACATGATAAACCTCCAGTTTAGTATCGACTACCCGTATTAGACTCTAAATTTTGTATTGTCCTTGTTAAATGCAATATGTTCTTCTATTGGTAAAGGCTTGTATACTTCTTTTGCATTCGGGTTTGGACGAAATACTGTCGTTACCCCTTGCTGAACATATACGTAACAATCTACAATACTACCGTTTGATAGACCTTTATGTCTCTTTACTCCTTGTGGTAATTCTTGTGGATACCAAAACAATACTTCTCGGATTACTTGGTCTATTCGATATGTTGTAACACCTGATGAATTCGTGTCTATATGTACTAATGTAATTCCCATTAGTTTAGACCATGCGTCTAATTGAGTTCTTGTATCAAACGCATTCATTTGAAAAGTTGAACCCATGTAATGAACAACGAATTTACTACGAGGGAATCTTGGGTCTACCTTTTCTACTTCCGTTACATAGATGTTTCTCGCTCCTTGCATAACTCTACCTCCGTTTGTATAGTTTAATTTACAGTTCTAATACAAATCATACAAGTCCTTGAAATATGACATTTCGTTTTCTTTCTCATAGACTTGTTTATATTTATTAAACGTTCCATTCTCTTCAATGAACTTAATATGATTCGCCACCTCTAAAGGTAGAAAAACGTCCTTATGAAGAGGGTTAGGTCTATAAATCGTTGTGACATTTCCGATTACATGTACATAACACGTAACGAGATTTCCATATGATACCCCTTGACAAGATTCAGCATGTAAAGGTATATCTCTCAATCTGAAAAACTCATACGTATGAAAAATTTGTTCCGTTCTATACTCCATTACCTGCAAGCCTTCAAAATAATCTGCTCTTGGCATACCTAGTTTTACGCCTACTAACTCAGCCCATCTTTTTAACTGTTCATACTTTGAAAATTCAGCTATTATAGAACTATCTTCCCCATGTACCATAAATTTACTACGGTGTTTATTGAATTGTGGACTCGTTATACCTGTAATACGAATTTTCATAGTGATTTACCCCTTTCTCGTTTTGTAAGAATTGAGGGTCGGCTATCGCCTTAACCCTCCTACTGGACTTCAACCCAAAAGACCAGTTTGTATTAGTTTACAAATTATAGTACTACGTTACTAGTAACTAACCCCTTCAATATTGGAATACTTGTAAATTTCTCCTGCGATATTTTGTAACTCTTTCATTTCTTTCTCTGTTAACTCTTTCCTTTTCTGCAACACAACTTGAATAGAAACAAGTTTACTAGCAAAAGCGCAACTTCTAGCACGGTACTTCTTGATGTCTACCTTCTTTGCTAGTTTGACTAACTCTTCTTCACTATCAAACATCTTATCCCAAGTTAGAAAACTATGAAATTGTTCATCTAAGTTTACATACTTCATTTGATTACCCCTCTTTTAGCGCATTAATCTAGCTAAATCACGTTCATAAATAACATTTAACTCGATAACTAAAGTTTTACCTTCTGTTCTTCGGTCTTCTACCCATATTCTACAATAATGACCAACTAAAGCTGTGTTTATAATTGTTAATTCACTCGTTTTTCTTAAATCCTCTTCTGTTTCTCTTACGACTTCTTCGAATGGTTTGTCACCTAATAAATCTAAACTATACTGATGACCTCCATTATACTCATTGTTTTGGTAATACTGGCGACTTAATACATACTTTAAGTCTTTATCCATTCCTTACAACCTTCTTTCCTTCATCTACTTTCCTACCCCTTGTTACTCAAAATCGTAAAAGAAATAGTCTTTAATCTTTAAGTTAGAATATCTGATACCTAATGACAGGTCTTCTGCTACAAATGTTCCTTCTTTTTCATTGATACTAATAACTTTTAAATTACTAAATCTGTCTCTAGCATAACGTGACATGTTTATCCTCCTTACATGTTGTTATAATATTTGTATATCTCTTTTGCGATTCTCTTCGTTTGTGTGATTTGTGGATTTGTTAAACCTTGCCCACTAGCTAGTCTCTTCTGAAACCCTTCTACATACTTCCAACCTTTACAACCTTTTTGTTTAAATACCTCTAAGTCTATATTAGCTAAACAAAGAAGTAATTCTTGTTCACTATCAAACATTTTATCCCAAGGTAGTTTACCGAAATAATAGTTGTTCCAGTTTTCTCCTACTAGCTGTTTCATCCTACACACTCCTTACTTACATACGTATAGATGTCTTTTGCAATTCTTTTTAGTTGTAATACTTGTGATACGGATAAAGGTAAACCACAAGCAAGTCTACTTTGGAAATCCTTTACTAGTTTTGGATTCTCATAACCCCTTCCCTTGTAATCTTCATAGTTTACAAGGGTTAGAGCATGGATTAATTCACTTTCATTCTCAAACATTTTATTCCAAGGTAGTTTACCCAACTGAAAATCTAATATATCTTCCCTAACTATCTGTTTCATTTTGGATACCCCTGCTCTTTTAAAGCATCATTTACAATGGCAATTGCTTGTTTGTAGTCTAGGATATTATGATTATAATACACATTTGATAAACGTAATAACTCTTTACCTTCTTGTTTTGGGAAGAAGTTATTTGGGTCTCCAATGATTTCAAATGTTTCTAAACCATCATTGTGAAACTCCATTTCAATTTTATCTACCAGTTCATTATAGTCTTCTTTGTCTACTTCTACTCGACATTCGAATACTACCCCTAGCGTAGAGTCTATTAATTGCAATAACCCTGTATCTAATGTATGGACGTCTTCTCTTACTTTTAACCAATCCACATACGTATGTATGTCTCGCCCACCTATACGTCTATCTAACTCAACTTTCCCGTGCTGACGTACAATTAAGTGCAACCCTGACGAATTAATGTCTACCTCAATATTCATTCCTTCTAAGGTACGCTTGTATTTTGCTTTCTTTGAAGTCCCTGAATCCAAGTTATAGTTTAATAAAGAATTGATTAAAAATACAGTGTGGTTCAATGCAATGCGATTAGACATTACTTCTTCATCCGTGTTCAGTTGATTTTTATCAATTTCATAGGCTCTTTGTGAAGTTAGCATCTTCAACTTTGCGTATAAATTTAGTTCCTCATCATTTGCAATCAAGTCTCTTCCTGTCATATAAGAGATTAATTTCTTAACCTCTCCTTTCCCATATGATGAATTAACCGTTTCTCCAACTTCTTCTACTTGTTTAATGTAATCTGTTGCCATTTTATACTCAACCCTTCTTTTATGATAGATAAATGATATTTTCTATTATGATTCCGTTTAACTTACCACAAATGATACCCACATTCATTTAAAATATAGTCATCTAATGAATATAGTTTATCCCAAACTTCACCATCGTTTTTCATACGACCTCTACCGTTTTTCTTCCAGTATGGTCTTTCACCACTGTCACCTGTAGTTCCGAAATTATAACCATCAATCTCAGCAAAACAACGTTTAATTAACTTAGAACCCGGTTTATTTACTTCATAATAAGAAGCTGATACCCCTTTACCTTTTACTGTTACTAATTGGTGTTTCTCTTCTCTTATTAATTCTAAATTTAGACTTTCTCTAATTGCCTTTAATTCCTCGTGCATAACTACCCCTCTTTTCTTTAATTATTAACCTTTTCTGTTTATATGCCACTTGCTATCCGTCTATCTTTTATAGAAATAACAATCATGTTCGTTTACTAAGAAAGAATCTGCTTCTACTAGTTTAGCTTCTACTTCCTTTTGGTTCTTCATTCGACCTCGACCATTTTTCTTCCAATATGGTTTCCCAGTAAGGCTTTCGAATGTACTAAATTTATAACCGTTTACAGTACCAAAAGAACGTTTTAATGCACAAGACCCTTGTTCATATGCTTCATAGTAGTATAACTCTAAGTCTTCACCTCTTACTATCACAAAATTCTTTTCTGTTCTCT
The DNA here is from genome assembly GCF_001429475.1 of Bacillus sp. Root131. Lineage (NCBI taxonomy): Bacteria > Bacillati > Bacillota > Bacilli > Caryophanales > Bacillaceae > Bacillus > Bacillus sp. Root131. Next base: position 341,818 of record NZ_LMJQ01000023.1, on the reverse strand, counting down.
CCATTGTTAAATTCATGATTGTAACCTCCCTTAACTTATATACTTATTATAACATAAAGTTCTTTATTTGTCAAATATGTATTTTAAATAACTACTAGTTTACTACTTAAATTTACATACTTTCCAATAAATAAGAAAAAGCAACCATATAAAAATATAGTTGCTTTTTCTCTTTGTATTGTTTATAGGTAAATGAATGTATCTTCTAATTGAATATTGTCGTTTATTGTAAACTCTATTGGTGTTACGAATTCACTTGTACCTTGTTTTGGTTTGTAAATATCAGTTGCTTTTTCTTTAACATCTACATATCCTACTACTTTTGAAATTGTATTCCCTTTTAGAGCTAACTTAACTGGTCTAGCCGTTAGTGGTACTTCTTTCTTGTCTGAAAACTCTTTTACCTTGATAGCCTTATCTACTACAAAGTTTGTAATAGTTATTGTCTCAAACTCGTATGTTTTAGAGTCGAAAACATCAAGGTTTACTTCAACTAATCTTGCCCAATCTCTAAAGTAATCCTTGTCTGTACCATCTACTAATACGTTATTTTGCTCATCGTGTACATATACATGAGATTTCTTAGAGTTTTCAATTTCAATTATCTTTACTTTTAGCATATAACTACCCCTCTCTCTTAACGAAAAGTTTGTCTTGTTATCTTTGCAATAGCTGTTACATATTCAATGTAACTGATAGGTAATACTTCTATGTCTTCCCTTGATTCTCTTGCTTCTTGTAGAAACTTTTGAGCCATTTCGGATTCATAGATTGGAACATATAAGATTGTTTTGTTATCTATTTTTAAGACGTTACCTATAATATACTGATTTTCACCTTCTAAACCAAGGTCTATCTTAATTTTCTCTGTACTTGTTAAATCTAAATCTACATTATCACCGTATAGATTAATTGCTACACTATGTTTTACTGTAGCAATCATCATGTTTACGCCATAATAAGCTGAATGAGAGAAATTGATAGATGAAAATGGAATACCTACTGTTTCACACCACTTTTCACATTTCTCTAATGCTTGGTTTGATTCCTCTTTCCACACTACCCCTCCACTATTTTCAATAACTACTGATTTTCGTTCTTCGTTTGGTACTCCTGCGATTGTAATTGTAAGCATTGCTTTTTCTCCTTTAATAGTTTTCTCTTACTCTTTGCTCAAACTCTACATCAATAGATGTGTCTTCTAAACCTAATTTTAAAACTGGTAATTTACCTTCTTTGTCTAATGCTTCTTTATGTGAAGACTCAAATACTTCTGAATCTAGTTTTGGTAAATAAATGCTTGTTAACCCACAAAAGTTACCAATGTAAGCAAGGGTGTTTTTCACAACTTCTTTTCCATCTTCTACTACTTTTCGTTCTACTATTACTTCTTTCATTGTAGGAATGATGTCTGCATTTATAGACTTATAGAAGTACAGCTTTACATCGTGTTCTACATAAGCATCTTTTACGAATACACCGAATAGGTTTTCTCTTCTAAAGAAAATAGAATTAAAGTTAACTCCCACTAAACTAAGCCATTCGTTTAACTCTTCTACTGCATTGTCTGATTCCATTCCAAATAGAGTTCGGTTTGTTGTATTCTTTACAAGCACAACTTCTTTGTCTACCCCTTCTTTTCTTGCAATTGTAATTGAAATCATAACCTAACCAACCCTTCCGTTACTGGACGTAATTGTAAAACAGGTATAGTTTCTATACTGTTTATTACTTTATTTGCTAGTTCTTGAAATACCTCTGAATCTTGTAAAGGTACATATACTCTTGTAACACTACCTTTTGCATGGACGAAACACATCGTTTCTGTAAGGGAAGACATAGTTGATGTACTATACTGTGACGCATGAATTCTACATGGTTTTGAATCTGTAGGTACTTTGTCTACGCTATCAAAGTATGCTAATTCTATGTAATGGTTAAGAACCCAATTATCCTTATGTACTTCTCCTATTGTAGATTTATAAGGCATTTGTTTGTTTTCACCATCAATACCCATCAGTTCAAACCATTGTTTTAAATTCTCCAATGCTTTTCCTGACTGACTTTCAAATAAAACCCGTTCTCTTGTGTCTAGTACTCTTGCTACTTTTGTTGTTTTGTTTACATTAACCTCTGTTTTAACAACTAACATACTACCTACCCCTACTCTTCAAAGATTTTCTTCTTACTACGCTTCACAATGTTGTCTGTTACTTCTACATGTATGTTTTGTCTGATAAACAACTCTAATTCAAATGCGATAAACGGTTCACTTACTACTTGTGCATGAAAGTTACCTTCTTCGTCTACTACAACAACTGTGTCTAATAATCCGCCTGCACTTAACACATCACCTAATTTTAGTTCTTCACCTTTTGCTGTTGTAACTCCTACATTAAGATTAACCATTCTTTACTGCTCCTTTTCGATTAAAGTATTGTTCTAATAATTCTTTACCTGTTTTAATTGTTACGTAATACTCTCCGTCATACAGTTTTCCCTCTGAAGGTTTATGGAAATCTTCATATTTAGGGAAGTCTTCATTCTCTTCAAATGATTTCTTTGCAACATCCATGTCTTCTGCTGTAATTTTAGCAAACAACCTACCGATGTCAAATACCCCTTCTTCATCAATACTCTCTTCTACAAGGTAATGTTCCTCTTCCTCTATAGGTGTTAGTTTCTTTTTCGTTACGGAATAATAATGTCCTGTTTCCTCTTCCTGTACCCCTATGAAAATCCAACCTACTCTTGTAACTCTACATGGTGCTAATCCTAGTAATGTGTAAGCAACTACCTTTTGGTCTACAACGTATTTCCCCATCTTATCTACCCCTTTATTCTTTTAATGTAATATTATAGCGGTCTCTTTGTTGTGAAGACATAAACTGACCAATAAATTGTAAGTCATACCAATTAAATTGATTCATTTGTTCCTTTTGCTTATTGGTTTTGATATTAACCTTTACCACCATCTTAAATGCTTGTTGACCTGTTTCGTTTAAGGAGTTATAAAAGCCCTTTAAATATCTAATTTGTAAAGGAGACAGTTTTCCATCTTCTTTAATTTGTTTTACGATACTATTATAGAAGTTATTATTTTGTGGTACGATTTTCTCATCTAATTCACGGTTTAAGAATCGTTTTAGATACTCGTTCTTATCTTCTGTTAAACGCTTCTCTGTAACCACTTGTCCTTTTGTATCATAGAATGTTTCTGTAAACCCTTCTGTAAATTTCTTGATACATTCAGAACCTACTACCATTGCTTGTTTGTTTAAACGATTAATAATTGTAAACTCATAACGGATTCTCTCATGACAACATAAATGACAGTTTGCTCCACAAAACTTATTGTCTACCATTCCATAATATACCCACTCTTGCTTTGCCTTTGAAAAATTACGCTTTTCTACACTCTTGCTGAATAAGTTTAGTTTTGCCTTATGTAACCAGTTGCTCATGACTAGAAACCCTCTTTTCTCATTTATTTATAATACTATTATACCATAAAGTTCTGTATTTGTCAAATAAGTGTATAAATGCAAATAAAAGCAACCATATGTACTATACAGTTGCTCTTTTATATCTATGTTACAGGAATAGTTTAAATGGAGGTAAATTATCAAACTCTCTTCCATCTAATAAGTTAAAAGGATGATTAAAATACTCAGACTGTACAAGCGGTTTGTAAAATGTTATTTCTTGGTTACCTACATGTACATAGCATAAAACCTCTACTCTTGCATAAGGTTCTTCTGCTCCCTCTACTACAATCCCTTTTACTTGTTTTACATACTTAGGTAATTCGTCTAATTTCATAAAACCTTTTGTTTTAATGCTTACTTCTAATGAATATTTCTCTATAGATATTGTTTCTAAATCAGTAATTTGAGGTGAATCAGATAAACCTAAGTTTAATAAATCTAAGAAATCATCTAATACTTCTACGTCTGGTGAATCCATTAATAAGTTTTTATTACCATCATATACAAACAAGGTAACAATATTGGAGTCTTTTGCTGTTACTTTATATACTTTAATCATAAGATTACCCCTTTGTACGCTTTATTTTATATGCTTCATACCAGTCTTACATAAATAAATAGATTTGCGGTAACTTATCGTATGCCTCCTTATTCATATATTTTCTAGGGTGGTCAAAATACTGTGACTCTTTTGCTGGTTTATACATTGTTGTTTTATGTTCTCCTACCTTAACAAAACCTAATACTCGCATGTTCGGATTTCTTTCGCTGTTAGTTACATATGTTAAAATTGGTTTTACATTTTTAAATAGTTTGTTTGCATCCATGTATTCTTCTATTTCAATTTCTCTGTCTGATTCAAATACAGTAATTTGAATTTCTCCAATTCTATGAAGTACAAATTCTTTTGGAAGTTCTACCCCTACGAATTCAGACCATTCTTCGAATACTAGTTTGTCTGCACCATCTAATAAAAGTTTCCCTACTTCATCATATACGTAAAATAGTTCTTCCTCAGAGTTTTCTGCTACAATACGGTTTATTCTAATCATTTACTTTACCCCTTTATTTACTTGTAGAATAATTGGTGCTACTTTTTCATTGTAGTCTTCTTTACTTAATAACGTTCTTGGATGTGCATGATATTTTGACTCATAAACAGGTTTATAAATTGTTGTTCGTTCTTCTCCTACATGAACAAAACATAAAATATCTTGACATTTTGTATCGTTAGCTGTTTCTACAACCGTCTCTGCTCTTAGATACTTTACATCTTTTGGTACTTCGTCTAATTCCTCAAACTCTTGTACAACAATATCACGATTAACAACTCTATTTGTAATAGTAATAGCTTGTAATGTTTGTTTTGTTTCTGATATACAGGAGTCTACTCCCATTAAATCACACCAAGCTAAAAATGTATGTGACTCTGCCCCATCTAAAACTAAGTTATCACTTGTATCATACACATAACTTGTTTTAATGTCTGACTGTTTTGCTTGTACCGTTGTAATGAATAACATAATATCTACCCCTATTCGTTATTTTCTTCTACTGAACAGTGTTTAGGATGAATTTGTAACGCAACATCTACCAATACTCGTTTTCCTTTATCATTATCGAAATAATGATATTTCGTTACTTGCATTCCACAGTTTGTACAAAATGCAATACCGTGTTGAAGACCCCATTCTAAATATAGTGATTTCTTACACACCCAACATGTTCCAGTTGGTTTTGCAAAATCTTTTAAATACTCTTCTAGCTTTTCAGTTGAGATACCTGATGGTATATAAGGAATATCCTTTAAAGTTGCTACTGGAAGATTTTTCGCTTCTTCCAGCATTTTTATTGTGTCTTCTTTTGTAATCTCTTTTGTTTCGTTACACATAATTACTTACCCCTCTCAGTTACAGAACTTTTCTAAAATTACTCGTTGTGCATATGACATGATAGATACTAACTCACCATTAAACGTTCTTACATCTTTTTCAGTATACCCATCGGACAAAATGTTTTCTACCTCTACTACATTACCCCAAGATATAGATTCACCATTAAGCGTTCTTACCTCTTTTTCAGCATACCAATCAGACACGATGTTTTCCACCTCTACTACAATATCATCCCAAGTTACAGATAGTTTGTCTGGATTTAATTTATGTTGTAATGCTCCAAATACAAAAGCTACCTTAGCAAATTCTTCGTTTGCAAATCTGACTTCTTTGTTTTCCATCGTAGTTCTCCTTATCTCTCAAATTTAGTAGAATAACCTTCTTCTTTAATAACTGCGTTTACGATATCCAATGCAAGTTGAATCTCTGAATAATGTAAACCATAATACATTGTGTGGATGCAAATGATATCATCATGAGTTGCACTTGAAGATTTACAAATATGTTGATTTCCTACAGTCCAACCTCCACCTGCTCGTACTTGTGTCATTAAACCGTTAGCTACAAACTCTTTCCGAATTCTTGCTTTAATTGGTTCAATATTGTTTGGGTTTACTTTATATACCGATTCAAACATATCAGAAGAAGTTCCAAAGTTCTCAATCCAAAGACCAAAGTCTACATTTTCTCTTACTTCTTTCGTTGTTTCATACCAACCTCTTGCATGAATAAGTTCTGAACTTCCTACTATTGTGTTTAATATAGTTTTCTCACCGTTTCGAATAGATAATATGAATCCTTTCTCATTAATTCGCATATCTGCTCGAAAACCATCAACTGTACGAGAATAATCTAAGTTACTTCCGTTTTTAGTAACTTCTTCAAACTTCAAAATGCTGTTTATTAAATAGATTGTATGTTTTAGTGCTAGTTTATGTAATTCTAATAGGTCTTTTTGACCATAACTGTATTCTGTTAAATCATAATCTCTCCATGATGTAATTTGTCTCAACTTACGTAAAGTCGATAATTCTTTCGATTCAAAGATTGCTTGTCGTTTCTTCATTGCTTCGACTAGTCTTTCGCCACTACCTTTAATAATATACTCTTCAATCTTGTTTACTGCTTCACTTACTTGACTAATATAATCATACCCTTTGTTTGTTCCCAACATAACTATCTCCCCTTAACGTTTACTATACTTATATTATACCATAAAGTTCTGTATTTGTCAAATATAGATATAAGAAAAGCAACTAGTCTATTGACCAGTTGCTTGACTACCCCTTTATCCGTTAATTACTGGGATTTGGAAAGCTAATGTATCTACTAATATGTTACTACTTAGAAACTCTTTTTCTAATGACTTTAATGTTTCATCGCTTAATTCTTGTGATAAATGATATACAACAATCGTTTTATCATATACCCCTAACCAGCCTTCTACGTTAAATCCGTTTACTTTTGTGATAATTTGTATTAACTCATTATCTAATTCGTCTTCTTTGTTAAATGTTTTATATACTAGATTGTAGTCTACATTAGACTCTATCGTAACTATGTTTGAAATTGTAGAAGTATTATCTACTGTATGTAGTTCAATACCTGTTACTGTTAGAAATTTCTCCATTAACTCAGGTAGCGGTGAAACAAACACAACTTCATCTTCTTCTGACACAACACCTGATAATAGTTTTAAATTGAATCCTCTTAGTCTGTACTTTAATTCTACTTTCATGTGTATACCCCCCCCTTTTTTTTATTTATTTGTAAGTCTATTACTCAGTGATGATTGGAATATTGTATTGTACTCTGTTTGGCTTTGGAATGTGGAAGAATACTTTATCTGTCAAGTCTTCGTGAATTAACTTTGTGCTTAACTCTTCTAGTTTATCTTCTCCTAAATCCCATGCATAATGATGTACAATAATGTTTTTACCTTGTACTTCCATATAACCATATAGCGTATTTTCATCTACATAAGTAACAACTTGTTCCAAACCTTGTGGTACTTCGTCTACACTTGTAAATGGTTTGTATGTAAATTCAAAATCAAAATCTACACTAATATAAAGTGTTTCTCCTAAAACCTCTGCACCGTGTACGCCACTTAGTTCTACCTCTAACACATCTAAGAAGTGTTTTAGTGTTTCTTCACTATTGGCATGAAACAGTATATCAGATATGTCTTGAATAATACCATTCATTAGTTTAAACTGTAAACCTTTTAGTTCATACTTAATTGACATTTTCATTTGCTTTCTCTCCTTACTTGATTTATTTAGTTTCATTCGGTACATGGAAGTGTAACATTCTTCCTAAGTCTCTACTTAGTAAGATATCTCTTTGTTCCTCTAAATAGTCTGTTCCTACTTCCTTTGAGATATGGTGGATAATTAATGTTTTACCTTGTACTTCTAAGAAGCCATCCACTAAAATACCGTCTACATAGGTAATTACACGCTCTAACTCTAATGTTACATTTAATTCATCAACATCTTTATAGGGTTTAAATACAAACTCACGGTCTAACATAGTAGAAGTATAATATGTTTCTCCTACTGTACCTAAAGTTTGTCTTCCTTTTAACTCAATACCTGTTAGTTCTAAAAACTTTCTCATTGCGTATTTGCTACTCGCTGAAAAGAATACATTTTCTTTATTATCAGTTACTTTACCACCTTTAAGTTTTAACTCACTATCTACCAGTTCATAGTTCATTTGAATAATCACGTTTATCTCTCCCTCATCTTTAACATACCTATATTGTAACATAAAACTCTCTATTTGTCAAATTAAGTTTTATTCGTACATATAGAAAAGCAACTAGTTTATAGCTAGTTGTTCTATTCTTATTATGCGTTTACTAATGATGGAATGTGGAATTGAATCATACCAAGTAGGTCTCCACTCATTAACTCTTCATCTAATTTTTCTAGTTTCTTTTGTCCTAATTCTCGTGAAGGATGATGTACAATAATGTTTTTACCTTGTACTTCCATATACCCCTCAACTGAAACATTATCAATATGAACCATTACCCGTTCTAATCCTAATGGTAACTTTTCTGTACTCATATATGGTTTGTAAATGAATTCTCGGTCTAATGATGTTGTAAGTGATACTACATCACCTTGTACTTCTACAGTTGGTACACCTGATACTGCAATATCAGCTACTTCTAAAAACTTATCTAATACAGGTTTATGGTTTGTAAAGAATAGTAACTCGTCTTGATGTGTTACTCGACCTCCTACTAACTCCATACCTTTGATTGTTCGATTATAGTTTAATGTGATTTTCATTATTACCTCTCCCTTATCTTTAACATGCTTATATTATACCATTAAGTTTCTTATTTGTCAAATATAGTTATAAGAAAAGACAACCCGTTTATAACGAATTGCCTATACCCCATTATTAATTAATATGAAAGATTAAATTAGACGACATTGTTTTACGATACTTAGATAGTTCATGTGTCATTTTGTGTAGATTTTTATCTTCTTCAAAGTTTGGATAATATAATGTAATGTTATTTTTATCCGCTTCAACATAGCCTACATATAATGAACCGTTTAATACAACTTCTACCATCATTAACTCATCAGGTAGTTCATGCATAGATGTGTAAGGTTCTAGTTTGAATTCTTTATATGTTTTATACGTGTTTGTAACACCTTCACTTGTAGTTTCTGATTTAGTAGGACTATATAATTCTAAATTAAATATGGATAAGAATTTACGGAAGGTTTGTATATCTGTACAGTGATACACTAATTTACCTTCATAGTACACCATAGCCCCTTGTAATGTGTATTCTAAATCTCTTTGTGTATAATATGTTTCAACGACTAAACCTTTTAATTCCATTTGTAATACCCCTCTCTTATGCTGATAACTCTCCGTTTAGTTCACTTACTGAAAAGATTGGATACTCTTCTAGTTGGAACTCTCTGTTTGATTCAATTAATACATAACTAATACTGTCTAATACTTCATCTTTCATGTCTTCTGCGTAATGATATAAAGTTACACCATTATCCTCTTGAACTAAGAAACCTTCCGTTTTCCAATCTCTTACCCCTACAATACATTTTGAGTATGGTTTTGTTACATCTTTAATAGAATGAATTGGTTTTGTAACCAGTTTCTTTCCAACTAGGTATGTAACAACGAACTTACCATTTTCAATAGACTCTTGAAGAGGTTCACCGATTTCTACCCCTATTGCTTCCATAAAGTAATTTAAAACTTTCTCACTGTCTGTTGAGAATAGTAATTTACCTTCTTGTTTAACCTCTACTGTTTGCAACTCTACTTTTAGTTTTCTTCTCTTATACACTACTTCGATAATCATACTTGTTCACTCCCTACCCCTAAAATGTGATTCATAACGAATACTGGTTTATATACTTGTGGTTCTATTCCTGCCATATATTGTTTTGTGTATAACGCTTTAAATTCATCTTCTGTAAAATCATAAGAAGGATAATAGATAGTTGCTACTTCGTCTCTCACACAAATATAACCGATTGTATGCTCTTTGTTTATAACAGTAACGCATTCGTTTCTCATATGAGGTACTTCGTCTAAGCTCTTATATTGCTTAAATTCAAATCTCTTGTCTAGCTTGTAACGGTTTACAACTGAATCATCATCAGCATAAGCTTCAAATATCATACCTACTTTGATTTCCGTTTTCTTTAGTAAATCTCGAAATACATCCATATTATTTGTACGGAATAATTCTTTATCTCCGTCTAGAATGCTTGCTACACAAAACTGAAACTGAAAATCATGTTGTCGGTATGTCATTTTTAGTTCCATCTTACTTACCCTCCGATTCTGATTTATAGTATTGATTGTCTACCATATAATCAATTAAGAATACAGGAACACGACTAATGTCTGAATTGCGCTTTTTGAATAATTCAAATGCTAATCGTTTTAATTTTTCTGTACCTAGTTCCAATGCTGGATACCAAATTGTAATGATATCTTCTTTTATACTTACTGCACCTTCCGTTACAATGGAGTCTACTACTGTAATAACGTACTCTGCTCGTAAAGGTACTTCTTCTTTATTTGTAAAAGGTCTTAATGCGATTGTTTGGTCTAAATGATATGTATTTTGGATTAGGATATTACCTACTTCTGATTTAACAGGTGTTCTTAGTTCGATTCCTAATTTACGTAGGAAAGATTGATATACTGTTAAGTCTCCTGTTTGAAATAGTTCTTTCTCTCCATCTTTCAGTTGTGCCACATGAAATTTTACTTCGCCATTTTCTATAATATGATTCGTTTCTAGTTTTAACATTACTCTTCTCCTTCTCTAATATGGAATATTGTTTTACCCTCAGGATTACCGAAAAATAGTTCATTGTATCCTGTTTTCGGATAATAAACTGTTAGTTCGTTTCCTTCTTTATGGAAATACCCCTTTGCTAACTTGTTTTCTTACAAACTCTACACTCTTTTATGCTACTTGGTAAGTCTTCTTTAAATTCAAATTGTTTGAGTTGTAGTATATAATCAAACTCATATAATCTCGTTACATTATGCTTATCTGATACAATCGTAGATGGACTTACTAGTTTGATACCTGTAAACTCAATTAGACTCTCTACCTCTTTTGGAGAAAATCCACTGTAAACTAGTACACCATCAGTTGTATATAAACCTGCTATGTTTAGAAAGATTTCAAAGCTGTTATAGGTATACACGACTTCTAGTCTCATTCTTTACCTCCTACTTCATCTTCGTTCTCTTTAAATAATACCAAGTTCATACCTAAACCTGTTGCAATTAATTCTACTGTTGACAGTCTAGGATAAGTAAAAGTATGAGCGCTTGCTTCAAATCTAGCAATTGCGGATTGCTTTAAACCTACTCTATCTGCTAACTCTTGTTGAGTTAACCTATAAGCAATTCGTCTTTGAGTAAGAGTTTTTACTATATACGTTAAAAAATCCTCTGTTTCAGATGAAGAATTATAGTTCTCTAATTCTCCTTCTTCTGCAACATCTGTACAAATAAACTCAAATTTATGACTTGGTTTACCCTCAAAAATATAGTCTTTTTCCTTGCTGAATAAAATAAAACTATGTGTAGATACAGGTCTGTCAATAAAGTGTTTACGCATTTCTACCTTATCATTTTCTGTATTTAGTTTGGGTTTATAAATAGTAGTTACTAAATCTGAATTATCTACATAACAAGCTATAAACTCACTACCTGATACCCCTGTAACTTCTGTATTACTTTTTGATAGTTTATTTATTCCTCCTACTTTATATTCTTTGAATATAACAGGTTTAATAGGATTATAGATAAAGATTCCTAATAATGTATCGTCTGTCTCATAATTCATTTCTGTATACACACTACCTATACGAACACCTATAACATGTAAGAAGTCTTTTAGTTGATGAAGGTCGTCTGTGATTAATAAATCCCCTTCTACACTATGAGAAACACGAACTTGTAAAAATTTACGTTCCTCATTCTCAACTTCTTGTTTATGACCTCTATCTGTAATACGAAAAGGCTTTTCATATACAACTTCTACTTTTAAACTGTCTGTACTACACATAATTATACCCCACTTCTATCTTAAATTAATGACAACTCTTCTAACGTTACCTTGTCTGAAAGAGAACCCAACCCCTTACAGTCTTCGACTACCTCTCTTGGATAGTACAGGTATACTTTGTCGTCTTGCTTTCCTACATATAACTTAATAACCTTTTCATCTACTACAGAACCAACCAGTCTTACATCAATTTGCATGGTGTTTTCCTCATGCTCTGTATATGGTACTGCAATAAATTCTTTATCTGATTTAATTTTCATGTTTGAAATAACATAATCTTCGGTGAAAGATAAAATACTTTCGTTTGGATGCTCTACCCCTAAATCGCTTAATAATAGTTTAATTGTAGGTAAGGTAGAACATAAGAAAATTAAGGTATCGTTATGTAATACTCTTATCTGTTTGATAGACCTATCTTCCGTGTTCTTTTCAGATACAACTTGTAATTCTAACATACACTTCACCTCTCTTTTAACTTACTTCTATTATAACATAAGTTTATCAATTTGTCAAATAAAGTATAAAGAAAAGAGGTAGTTTGACCTACCCTTGATGAGATTTAGATGATATGCTCTCCGATAAATTCATTTAGTTTTGTTCTTATCTTTATTAATTCATTGAACTGCTCTATCGTTTCTATTGAACTAGTTGGAATCTTTTCTATTTTCTTTAGTGCATCTTCTAGGATATACTTTGCTTCTTCCAACCCGTTAGTAGATTCCTTAGCGGTTGCACGTAAAGAACAATACTTACCTTCTTTTACTAATATACCGTCTCTACGGGTGTACGCTCTATTTATAATACTTGAAGCTTGGTTTGTATTAATTCCTTCAAAGTTATCTATTAAAATATGTTTTAATTCTTTAAATAAATATTGATTGCCTTGATCAAGTTTACCTGAAAGAACTTTAAATGCATCTTTTGTTAATACTGGTTTTGTTGACACATTAGTTACCTCCTTTCATTTTCTTTACTCTATATGTATAGATATCCATTCCTTTAATCTTATCTTTCTCGACTCCATCCTCTAACTCACAACCCATTTCATTCAGTTTCAATTGTAATTCTTTCTCATTCTCCAAATAATCCATCGGTTCTGAATCCTGATTGAAGAACATTTGAAATTGTACAGTTCCTTCTTCTAAATCTACAAACTTACGAACTAACATACCTTCTTGATATTTTACTGACATACTAAACACTCCTTATAGTTTCATTATGATAGATTAAGTAAATAGCGAACCCAACCGCTTTTCCTTAACTCTGAACCTATCATAACATAGCAAAAATCCTTTGTATATAGGGTTTGCAAACGTTCTCAAACGTCTATTTTACCTACCCCTAGGGAGCCTTTTGTAGAGCGATTTCTATCTAAAAATAATTTTGGATGTTTCGTATATGTTTACTTTTACGTCTCGTATGTCTGAATAAAAAAAAAGAAGTAGCATTTGCTACCTCTCTTACTGATTGATAAAATAAAAAATCATTCTGAAATCTTCGGATTCTCTTTCCTCTTCCTTTTCTTCTTTATACGGGTTTGATAATTTTAAACCTTTACTTTCTAACCATTTGTGTAACTCTTCCATAGACTCTAGTTCTGCTACCGTATTACTAATACTATACTGGTACACATGAACTGACTTTATTTTTCCTTTGTCTTCTCCTAACATTTCCTCGTAAGCCACTACTTTATAACCATCTGATTCTTTTACAGGAAACTCATATACAACTTTACTATCTATAACTTTCTCAATAGGGTTTTCTATTTTACAACACATATCTAATAGAGTAATTTCTAACTCTTCTTTTGTTAAACCGTCTTGAAGCACCTTACTATTTATACTATCGAACAACTGAATCTTATCTAAGGTTTGTACTCCATTTTCATCTTCTTTATACTCTGCATGAACTACCATTCCACTTTTATACCTTAACCCATACTAAACACTCCCTCGATTAACTTATATCTTATTATAACATATAGTTTCTTATTTGTCAAATATAGATAAAATAAAAAGAGTAGGTTTTACCCTACCCCTTAATACTATATAAAGTCGATTGTACGAATACCATGTTCAACAATCAAATCCTGAACTGGTTGTGGTAACATTTCATAACATTCACTTTGTGGTTTTGGACGATAAATTGTTGTTTCGTTTCCTTCTGTATGAACGTAACAAAATACAACATCACCACATACTAAACCTACCATTCTTGTAACATCAGTTGGTATTTCTTCTTTATCAGTTACAAATACTTCTTTCAATGTATGAGGTACTTCATAGTTTAATACTTTACGGTTTTTAACCTCAACTAAACTTGAACCGGTTGCATATGTATGGTCTAACTTAAATCCTAGCTTGTTTGACCACTCTTCAAATGAATCTTTTTGACTAAACTCATATACAACTCCGTTTAGGTTACTATGTACAATTACTTTTTCTACTTCTCTTTTTGCATACCCTCGTTTATCACCTTTAAGTACTTCTTTTACTAAAATCATAGTCTTATACTCCTATCTTGTTTAAAATATGTAACCCTATCAGCCTTTAACCCATATATCTGTAGCTGACTTTTTCTCTAACATAAATTTATTATAACATAAGACTTTTTATTTGTACACTCTGTTTCTATAAAAATATTTAGACTCTTCGTTACAATAGTCAGTTTCATGTGATAATTTAAAATAAGTCGCAAAAAGTGCGATATTTTATAAAAAGTTATGTTTTATGCGATATTTTAAGACAGTATTGTGTAATGCACATGTTGAATGCGAGGTTGGTTCAACATATGCATTCTCACCCTACAATTATGCTTCTCTTCCCTCTGAATCTAGCAATCTCTTATCCTTTCCATTTTAAGCCCTCTCACGCTTCCATAGAAAGGACTTCTCTAGAAAAATATACAAATAGGCGGAAATTCAAAATCTCTCCTATATGAAGCTGTAAAACCCTTTAAATGAAATCTACCCCTAAATTGGCTAAACACACCTTACTTTTCTTAACCTGCTTTGTTCGGCTTGTACACCACTTTGTTCCTATTATATACACATAAGAAAAGGCACATGCTCAAAATCAACATGTACCCTCCTTTGTTTCGCTATGAAATTACGCTTTAAATAAATCTTTTAATCCTCTTCCGAAGTTTCTAGCACCCTTCATACCAAGTACCATTGCTCCACCTACTACAGTTGCACCTAACATAGCGGTTCCACCTAGTTTATAGCCCCAACCTTTACGCTTATACATGTTCTTTGTAGAATCCCAACTCTTGTTTACAGAGCGACTTCCCCAGTTTTCCATATCATTAGCGATAAGTTCTCTTTTTCTTGCACTTCGGAAGAAGTTTGAACTACGTGCTATATCTTCTTCTAACGTGTTTCTTTCGAACTTTTGGTTTCCTATAGATAAGTAATACAGGTTCTCTACATTTTTAAATATAGTTACTGCACTAAATTCACCTCTAATACCTAAATCCTGTCTTACTTTCATGAAAGCAAAGTCTTTACTATCAATACTCATGTGTGCTAATCGTTTCATCTTTGTTATATGAGCGAAATTGAACACATGAGCGTAATTGGCGTTATGGATTTGTTGTATCTTGTCTACTGGTAATCCTTGTAGTGTTGCATCATCAATCTTCTTACTGTACTTTTGATTGTTTATGATTAAACTACCGTCTCGAACAACTAAAGATTCTACCCCATCGTAGCCACCAAATGATTTTACAATGTCTTTTGAAATACGCTCACAGAAGTCAAAGTAGTTTGTGTAATATTCTTCTTCGTCTCTTGCTTGATTATTCATTCTCTCAACTTCTAGGCGTTGCTTCATATAACGTAATTCTCTCGTTTGACCATTTAAGTTGTAAGCTGACACATTACCATAGACCTCTGAATTATAAGGTTCCATTACTTTTTCTTCGCTGTCTAAATTAGGGAATCTTTTCTCTAATTCACGCATTAATACGTCTGTAGGTATTTCATTCATAGAGTTGAATGATTGAACCTCTTGTGGATTCATATACGTACCAGTTTGTAATGGCGTATTAAATGGGTCATCTATTCCACCTTGAGCATTCACTTGACTTTGGTTTGGATTATACGTGTTTCCATACTTTTCAGCACGAGTTTGTGGTTGTGGTATATCGTCCATGCCCGGCATCATTTGTGGTTCTTCACCTGTATAAACCGTTTGAGGTGTACCTTTATACATATCCGTACCGATATCTACCTCTTCATGCTTATCTTCATGGTCTTCTTCATGTTTATCAGCGTCTTCATCTTCTTCATGATTCACATTACGATTATCAACATCTAAGTTTGGTGCGATTACAGTAGAAGAATTGCTTGTTGCTAGTTCTTGCTCATTTCCAACTTCAAACTCTTCCTCTTCACTACCATCTATATCTCCTGCTTGTTTTGATTCATTTCCAAACAGTTCAAGATATGTAGCCATACGATTCTTACCACTCTTAAATGTCTCAGGGTCAGCAAATGCATCTACTAAACATTGAGCCGAGAAATTCCATTCTGGTCTTAAATCCATTAAGAAGTCTAGATAATCGCCCTCATACCCCATTTGATGAACAACCATGTCTGCAATTGTTTTCGATTTCATTAAGGAACTTCTAGGGTCTAATTGCTTCCCACTACCTTGTGCCATTGCGGTTAAGTAGTCAAAGAATCCAATCTCAGGTCTTAATTCATCTGTTTTAGGGTCTACGTTCTGTTTACGTATCTTATCCCACTCTTTACCCGTTAACATGATTACCCCACCGACATACTGAAACTCAGGTGTTGTACATTGTGCTTTACGAGTCGCTGGGTCATTACTTAATGGTTTTGGCTCTTTTGCATTATTTAAGATTAAGTAAGGCTTGAAGAATGTTGCATCTGATTTCAATGTACTTACTTGCATGTTCCCCATTACCGCATCACGAGAACCCTTGTAATATACAAAGTTTCTAGCTTCTTGTGTTAATCTTGATTTAGAAGGTGAATCAGGTTTATTGGCTAACATGTATTGTGGGTAGTCTGCATTATACCCTAAGAACCAATCTGTACTAAAGTTATATAAGAAAGTACTGATTACGCATGTGTCATTATAGTCTTTACTTGCGTTTAACCCTCCTGCTTTCCCTTGATTTCGTGGGAATATCAGTTCACCATTTGGAAGCGGGTTGATACGAACATTTTGACCAATTACAAAGATATCAGACATCACTTCTTCTGCATTCTTGAAACCTGCATTTTTCGCATCGTTTAACTTTAGGATTGTACGGTCTAAATTATCTAACATATCCGTACAGTATGCTCGTTTCGGGTCTTGTATTTCTTTAATTAAGTTTTGTGCTTCCCTTACCTTTGCTTTCTCATTAGACTTTAATCCGTCCATTGAAGGGAAGTCTTCCAATACATCTTTCGCCTTCTCTAATTCCTGTAGAGTTGCTTTACTTAATAGCATACTCTTACTGAAAAATCCGTTTGTACCACGAGGATTTATCTTTTTAGATGAGAAGTTAGTTTGGAAGTTCGTAAACTCATCTAGTACGACTGCTATTCCGTTTGGACCACCTAACGCATCAAATAACTCTTTATTCGAACCACTTGCATATAGTCTTAGTAAAAGTAAACCTAGTGTAAAGATGATGGCTCTGTAATACACGATGTCACCTAACTCGTCTTTATAGGAATTGATATCCCACCACTCAGGTACTCTCGGTCTCCACTTACTAGACATTGCATCGTAATTTAATACGCCATTGATATCAAAGCTATCTGAATACGCTGAACCACTTACGATAAACATGTTTGGCGTACCATTGTCTACCCCTACGTAATCAGCGAATAGTGCCGCCATATCAGGTTTACGGTCTAAGTAAAATACTGGACGTTCACTTGCAATAGCCGTTGATAGAATGTTAAGAGTCATTACCCCTTTACCACTTCGAGAACCTGCTATAATATTGTGAACAAGCTGTTTTGTGAAGTCTACCTTACTTCCTGCTTTAGAAGTAACTGTAGTTCCATCTGTTCCTTTACCTAATACAATGTTTGACCAGTCTACTGTTTCGCCCTTCTCCTGCAAGGAATCCAATACTTGATAGGCAAATAAAGGTCTAATGTTTGCCATCTTTGCATCAAATGTATGTACATATTCGACTACATCAAATGACCCACCTTTTGTTCTTGTCTCAGGTGAAATGTTATACTCTCCACCACCTACGTTTCCTACCCCATCCATGATTCCATTGATAATATTCTCCATTATCTTTTGGTTTGTTGGGAGTTTGGCATCCGTAGATTCAACCATACGAATTTTAATACTTGCCCAGTCTTCATAATTACTGCTTGGTGAAGACTCAAGTTCAGGTATAATTGCCATTGTTACCATAGAACGTGAAATACGCTCTAGCCCTGCTTTTATCAGTTCTGTATCTTTTACAACATCTTTAAATTGAATTTTACCGTCTTCTACTAACCCTTCTCGTTCTACAATCAACTTTACCCCTTTATTAAGGAAATGACGTAGATTCGGTCTGATGTAGTTTTCAGCGTAGTTATCCCAACCACTACCACCTGCATATTTTTCATATACATATTCTCTGATATTCATCGTTGAGACTGTTCCATATACATATTCCATGATTTTCATAGGATAATAGATAGGTGTTTGTGAGTTTAACATTTCTTCTACATTGAATTGTCGCTCACGAGATACGTCTACCTTGTATTCCTCTGCTAACATGTGAGATAAGATTTGTAGAGATACAGATTCATACCCTTTTCCTTCTCCACCTGTTACACGAGCAACCCCTCTAGTCTGGTCTAATGTAGACACCCCAAAGTATTGTTCAATCTCGAAACCACCTGCTAATACCTTTTTATAGACATCTAGTATACTGTCTATGACACGGTTTACTGATTTCTGAATGAAAGGGTTCTTATCAATTTCTTCCTCTAAATCCGATTTCTCTTCTGTTTGAGGAAATAAAAGAGAATACATAACTTGTACATCTTGGTCTAGATATCCTTGTTGTGTATAAGAACCGGAATCTGTTTGTCTAATATTTGCAAGTAAGTTTACACCTACTCGTTCTACCTCTTCTTGTTGGGTTTTAGATAAACCACCAATCTCATGCAAACAGGAAATCGCATCTTCTACCCCTTCGCAACCAAACTCACGATTTCGGTCTACTGCTATATCTTTACCAAACAAATTGTAATATGCACATACAGTAGCATGAGTTAAGAAGTCTACCATTTCATATTCTTCGTCTTCATGGTCAAATACGAGTAATTCTTCTAGAATTTCATTTACTTTCTCTATTTGCTCATTGTATTTACTTTCTGACAGTTCTTTTAACTTTGTTGTACACTCTACCATTAATTCTTTCATGTTTTGTTCGACTGTTTCTGTTTGACTCACTACGATTACCCTCCTTTACCGTTCATATAAGCGTTTTAATAGATACATATACCTAGAATACTCTTCGTCTATTTCTTTCTCACTATCGAAAAGACGGTTTGCAAATCGGTTTGTTTTATACCCTTTGCAACCTAATCGAGTACCTTTTGTAATTATACCTCTTCGATATAGTACGTTTATACTATGTGCCATTGTACCTGCTTTATTTACCCCACCGTATTCGTATCTGTTAATTAAGTCTACAATAAAGGATACAACTTCTTCTTTTCTGTTTCTCGGATTACAATTCATAAACCCTTGTAATTCAGATTGAAGTTCAGAGGATAAAGTTTTCCAAACTGCTTTATGCTCTACCTCGTTTAAACTTGAAACATATTGTCCACATAAATCCCATTGGTGGTCATCTTCTGTATTTTCTTCGTTTTCTTCTTCCTCGTTTACTTCATCTTCAATTGGTCCATCATTTTCTAGTTGCTCGTCTTGTATTTCTTCTACGATAGTATCCAATTCTTCTTCAATCTCATCTTGTAATACAAAACAGATTCTCTCTGCAATAGATTGGTTTGTTACATACCCTTTGATATCTGAATTTTCATGTTTCAAAGCTGAATTGTACTGTCTGTGAGGTATGTTATTACAGTAGATGTACAAATCATGAAGAATTAGTAAGTCTACATGTGGTGTATCCTCTGTTAGACCTACATCAAATAGAATAAGACGTTTTAAGTCCTCTAACTCTTCTGCATCTAATTTGATACCCCTTTGCAACCTCTCTACCTGCTCTGCTGTTACAAATACATTTGAAAAGACTATTTCTGTATCTATTTCATTTCGATATTCAAATCCAACTAGTTCACGTAACTGTTGCGCCTTTTCATTTGTAACTGCCCCGTTTGAAGGTAAGAGATTTCTTGTTACTTCAATCAAATGACTACCCCATAAAGGATACCTTTGTTCTACTGCTCGTATCGTCTTTCTAGCGGTTAGTACTGTATCTACAAATAAAACTTCTCTTAACTTAGAAGCATCTGCTGAACCTGTTTCACTATAATACCCTAAAGTGTCTAGTCTTTTAGCAAATCTAGAACCTTTGTCTACATTGAATTTTTCATTTGGTTGGTTTTTCACTTCAGATAAGAATGGTTTTAACATTTGCATTCTAGGGTTATCTCTGTTTACTAAGCCCATTTGAATACCCCTAGATAAAACTAAGTAAGAAGTTAACGTATCAATTTCTACCGTTTCATTCGGTTTCTCTTCTTTTTCTTCTTTGGCTACCTTTTCTTGTACAGACAATGGTGTAGGACGCTTGTTACTACATTTTTCACGAACATCCTTGAAGTATTTATGAAGTCTTTTATCTGTTTCATCAAGAGAGTAGTATTGCGGTCTTAAACTTGTATGCTTATACCAATCTTTTACGTATTTTATCGCTTTGTGGTTTCCTAAATTTGCTTTCGGATTCTCTGTTAGCAATGTATACGGGTCTTCTAAAGCTTCTATGTTTTTCTGAACAAAATCTTTGAACGATATAACATCTGTAATAATTATAACGTTTGCTAATCGTTTTAATGATGAAGCTTTTGAGTCTAATCTCCTAACTTCTACTGGATTTAAGGAATAGTAAGTTAGTGGACTTCTTGGTATAACAATAACTTCCTCTACACTCGAAAATACACGGTTTCGGTATAATACAGAAGTGATTGGATACCCCGTTTGTAATGCTGAGTTTGTATTTTCACTGACTTCAAATGGTACTATGTCTACCCTCTTCTTGTGGAATGTTCCTTCTGTAATAAACAGTTGGAATAATACCCCTTCGGGACTCACAATAAGCCGTCTTAGGTTGTTAGGCGACCATTTATCAATCATAAACGACTCATTACTACTTAACTTCTCAGTTACACCCCTTGTTAGCTTCGACCAAACGAGGTTATATAACGAGTTCTTATCCTTTTGACTCTGTTTTGGTTGAGTTGACACCTACGTTTCACTCCCTTGTTTTCTTAATATCAAATAGAAACTATTTCTTTTATTTATCTTATCTGTTCTTTCCTTGTATCACTGTTTATGTAGTACAGGAAGCTACTTTATAAGAATTTCCTCCATATACCTACTTCTATATTTCCGAATGAAAAAACCATTGCAGTCTATCAACAATGGTTTCTTTTTCTACTTGTATTTACTTTAGCTAGAAGACTTTGATAATGCTTCCCTTACGTTTTCTTGTGCTGACGTAAATCGGTCTACTTTCTCTACTACTTCATTGAATTGAATGTCTGATTCTCTATCTAGGATACTCATCACAGAAATTCCGTTCTTCTTCGTAACTAGGTATTCTTTCCCTAATTCATGGAAGTCATACTCTACTAACACAAACTGGAATCCACCTTTTGCAAAGATTTCAATAATGTTTCGTACAATTGGTAATGCATCAGGGTGGAAACCTTTTAATACTTCGTCTAAGATTACAATCGGTCTTGCTTCTCGAATCTTCATTAAACATAAGCTAAATAAGAAACTAACAACTTGACTCATACCGTCTCCACTTTGTAAACTAAAGTCTAATGGATAATGTTCACCTGTTGGTGTAACTTCTGTTAAAGTGATTGTGATATGTGTGTTTGTATTACTGTATAATTTCTTCTCTACAATGATATTATACGTTTCATTTGGAAACATCGTTCGTAAAGCTTTATTAATGATACTTTGAATATACCCCAAGATTCTTTTTGAGTTACTATCGGATAAAGTAGCTAGAATCTGTTGCGCTCGTAACATTGTTTCATACTCATTATACTTCTTTACATATAACTCACGTAGTTCTAGTATTTTATCCTCTAGTTCTTTCTTTGCTGTTGCTTTATACCTTAAATTTGCAATTACATTTGAAAACTGACTCACTTACTATCACTCCTAATAGTTTCTTCACTTAATTACTTATAAGATTACGTTTGGATTAAGAATGTTCGTTCTTTAATCAGCTTAACCCAAACGGACTGTATTGTTTTACTAGTTTACAACGTTACATCAAATCAGCAATGTCTACAACTTTGATATCTTTAATCTTACTAACAGGTACACTCGTTGTAATACTACCAAACTGTCTACCTGCAACCCAACCTTCCATATCTGACTCTAGGTTTGCAAAGACTAATACATTGTCTTCTAACTTTACTTGTAGTAATTTACTTTCTTTACGGTAGTCTTTACCTTCTTCTACCCCATAGTATTCAAATACATCGTCTGTTAAATTAAATAAGTCACTTACATCAAAGTCATCTTCATGTGGAGTTTCTTCTTTTTCTGTACTTGGTTCAGAATTCAAATTTAAAGGAATAGCTTTTAATCCTGTTGTTTTGATATCCTTTAAGTATACTTTTAAAATATCACTAACAGGTACATCTTTCCTTATATCTTCATGGTTCAAAAAGGCGATAGATTCATTACCTGTTGATACTCCTACACAAAGTTTAAATATATGCTTTACATTGCTTGTTTTAACTATAATTTCTTTCTCTTCTTCACTATAGTCTGTACCTATTTTTACATTACCTACCATTAATAACTTAATTCCTTTTGATACAGGCATATGGTTTCCTCTTTCATGTACTTCCATATTTCTCACGTTTTCACAACTTACTTTAACTGGTTTACCAACGGCATCTAGAAGTCTATAATAGATAACATCTATATGACTTACACTGTCTGCTACTACTGTTTCACCATTATTAAATGTAACTTTTACATACATGTTTTCTGTACTATAATCTAAAGAAGGTACAATACCCCACTTTTCTAAATTGTATCTTGTGTGCATAGCTACATGTCTAACGTCTCGTAATGGAATCTCAATGTTATCATAATCTGTAGTCATACAGTACATAGAGTCTCCTTCTATTTCTGATACACCATAGACAAGGTAGTCACCATCTTCCGTTACAATGTTAATAACCTTGTCTTCTAAACCATAATGTTTACCTACTTCAATTTCACCTAATTTAAGTCCATCATCGTTTGATTCAACATTTTCTAGAACCTTAGGTACAACTTCTATGTCTAAGATTCTGTAGTAAGGTATTACATAAGGTCTGTCGTCTTCTCCCATACCTCGTAATACTACATCTTTTTCATCTACGTTATCAATGAATTTAAAGTACATTTCTGATGCATCTGTAGTTACTTTAACTAATCGACTGTCTAAGGAATAATCTTTAGCCGTTTGAATAGGTTTTTCTTGTAGCATACTTTTTAATGTAGTTGGTCTAGATGTATTAGTATCTTCTTGAATTACCCCATCTATCATATCTAAAATCTCAATGTTTACAACATCTTCTCTCTTGATTGTCTTTGTTTCACTGTCAAATGAAGTTGCGTAGTAGTAAGCAATCGTAATTGTTTGAATATCTTTTAAGTATTCTGTATCTCCGTTTGATAATGTAACCTTTAGGATTTTATCATTATTATAGTAGTTTTCTAAAGGCATTACACCGTAATCTTCTAATGGTTTTAGGTGTAATAATTTTACTTCATCGAATGGAGAACTTATGTTTAAATGCCTATGCTCTATGTCTTTACCATACACAGAGTTTGTTTTAGGCGAAACATCAAAAATTGTAGTTAAATAAAATATTCCTTTTGAGTTTACTAACTTGATAACTTTATTTTCGTCTTCATAATAATTTTTATGTGTTTCTAACTCTTTTAGTGCTTTTACAGTTTTAAGTAGTTTTTCAATATCTTCTTGCTCAATAGGTGCAAGTTCCATTACCTTTACATCAATACGATTGACTTTCTCTTCTCCACCGTCTAGCTTTTCTACATAGAAATATAACCCATCTACAGATATTACTCTTTTAACCTTGGTTATTTGATTACCTATTCCAGTTATACTTATGTACTGACCTGTTTCTGTATAATCTTTTGCATATTCAATACCGTACTGCTCTAAAGTAGCGCATTTATAAAGTCTTAATGAACTAATTGCGCTAACACCAACTCTTTCTAATTCACCCTTTAAGTTTCTAAACTCTATTTTATGTTCACTTACGTTTTCTAATTTTGTTGTAAAGAAACTATCTACATATGTTTGAATGCTTAAAACTTGATTATTTTCCCCATAGTTTTTATACGATTCTAACTCACTTACTTGTAGTTCTCCATTTTGTAACATACTTATCTCCCCTTATCTCTTTAACTTTATACCTTATTATACCATAAAATGGTACTTTTGTCAAGTACCGTCTGTATATGTTACCTATTTAGTTAGCTTACAATTTCAAATTCATCTTGCCAATGTTTCAGTCCAATTACTTCTTTAGACTTGTTTGGGTAAGCTTCAAAACCTAATTCACCATCAAAACGAGTTACAACCGTTCTTTCTCTTCCTACCCCGAAATGGTCTTCGTCAAACCTAATTGTATTACCTAGTTCTACTGTATTTCCATTCTTGTCTCTCATTCTAACTACCTCTTTCTACTATTTAAATTACTTCTACGACTTCTACTTTTGCGATTGAACCTGCAATTACACGTCTTTTTTCGTTATCTAACGTTTTACCGAATAAGAAATTTCCTGTCATTTTCGTTAATGTTTTAAAATAATACGTTACTTGCTTAGATGTTGTAAGTTTAATTGCTTGTGACTTCTTACTATAATCCTTTGAAAACTCCACTTGATTTGTCAGTTCTTGTTTACTCATTATTATCTACCCCTTATAGATTCTTAACTTCTTTCCACTTGTTTACGTATCCAAACATATTAACAATGACAACCCAATCACTGTTTTGAAGAAAGGTCTTAGAATGTTACCCCTAAGACCTACTTGTTTCTTCTATTACTTCTTCGCTAATGTACGGAATACACATAACCACATATTAGAAGGGTCTGTAAATGTAACCGTCCAAGCTGTAGAAGACCTTGTTACACGAATAACTAAATCATCCGAGTATTGAGCATCATCACCTAAAACCGAGTCCTTTAATACCCCTGTTACTACATTGATATTGAAGTCTTTTAAATCTGCTCCACTGTAGTTTGAGATTGGAATGTTTTGTGAGAACTTCTTAGAGCGTAATGCTAATACTTCGTTTTCAAGGTCTAATGACATCGTTGTATTATCTTTTGTAAGAGTTAAACGGTTAATAACACTTGTAAACATCTTACGGTCAACTGTAAAGTAGTTATCCACCGTTAATGTTTCCATCATACGTTTATAATCTAACATCTTCTCGTTAAACTTAATAGAAATACGGTTTGTACCTGCGGTGATAAAGATTTTACCCTTTTCACGGTATTTACTTACTAGTATT
This sequence comes from Bacillus sp. Root131, assembly GCF_001429475.1. Classification (NCBI taxonomy): domain Bacteria; kingdom Bacillati; phylum Bacillota; class Bacilli; order Caryophanales; family Bacillaceae; genus Bacillus; species Bacillus sp. Root131. The sequence goes on along the minus strand of NZ_LMJQ01000023.1, from coordinate 316,096 downwards.
TGGTCGTATTCAGAAGTAAGCTGTTTCAGTAATACAATTCCTTCATACCCCAATACGATTCCTTTTAAACACTCAGGTAACTTGTTTTGGAATAAAGCGAATGTTTTACTACTAAATACATATGCGTATTTTTCTTCAAAGTTTATTTTACTATCATTCATGTTTGCATCTGCATTATTTAGAAGTGGTAATAATGCTTCGATGTATATCTTTAATAATGGAGAAGCGACAACCTGTTCTCCGTCTAGGATATTCATATTTTCTAACGTAGCCTTTGAAATTGGCGTTGTATCAAATACCCAATGACTATCATTTTCTAAGTAACTTGGCTGACCTTCTAATGGTTCTTCATGTACTGTTAACGTTAATGTACCTCCACCGTTTGTACCTTCTACTAAATCGAATGTAACCTTTGTTGGCATCGTTCTATCTATTGTGAATGTATTTAAGAAGTTTAGTAACTCTTTTGTTTTTACTTTGAACATATCACCTGTGTTTTTAGAACTGTAATTGAAGTCTGATTTCTCAAACTCTGTTATTGCTCCTACCGTTGCTGACTCTCCAAAAATAGTCAAGTTATCTTCTGTCACTGTGAAAATAACTACCTTGTTTCCTTCTAAACTTGATTGTGAGTTTGCCACATTCCCTACATACGTTAACCCATTAATTAACTTGTCGAACTCTATCTCTAATCTCATTTTCTTGCTCCTAACCTACTTATTTACTATATTCCTTATACTCCTTCACTTTTTGTGAAGTTACAGTCGAATTTCATCTGTTTATATGAAAGGTTGTAGACTCTACCACAAAGATAAAGCCTACCCTTTATGTGTTTGACTACTTATAATTCTTATTCTTCGATATCAATGTCTGCTCCGATGTTGAATACAGGCATTGATTGACCTTGTTGTGCTAATGCATCTTCTAAGTTCGCTCCACCTGTGATTGGTTTTGGAGTTGGAATTTTTACTTCTTGACCTTCTTTTGGTTGCATATTAAAAGAAATCATACCTTTTCTTGGTTGGGCTTCCTTATCTTTTACTACTTCTTTGTTTTGAGCAATTGCTTGTCCGAAACTAGGTGTTTGTACTGGTTTTACTTCCTCATCTGCTGATACCCCAAATGAAATTCCGCTTGTAGACTCTTGTTTCGGTTGCTCTACCGTTTCTTGCTTCGGCTCTACTGGTGTTTCTTCCTTTACAGGTGTTTCAGTTACATTTCCGAAACTAAATACTGGTGCATTTGCTTTCTTTTCTTCTTGAACAGGTGTTTGAACCTCTTCTTTCTTTGTTTCAGCTCCAAAGTTAAATTTAGGTGCTTCTGCTGTTTTCACTTCTTGAACAGGAGTTTGTTCTACTTCTTGCTTTGGTACTTGAATTGTAGATTGTTGGTTTGCAACTGCTTGACTAAGTTGTGTAGCTTGTTGGTTTGCTTCACCTTCTGCAACTTTCGCTTGGAAGAATGATTGTAACCCTTTCATATCAGTTTCTTGCTGTTCTTCTGCTTCATCCTCTGTAACTTCTAAGATTTCTTCATTTGTTTCTACAATTTGCTCTGTATCTCCAACAATACCAGTTACAAGGTTTGTATCTTCTTGTTGAATTTTAAGTGAGTTACCAGCTTGTTTCTCTAACTCATCTAAATCTACATGCATACGTGGGATGTTTAATGTGTCTTGTGATACATCTACCCCAGTTAAAGCCATTACTTGTGGAATGTCTCCTTCTTCAATTGCTTTTAACACTTCTTTTAGATGTTTCGACTCATTGTATACCCCATAAGCCGCATTTTGATATTCCGTTTCGATACCTTTTGTATCATCAGGTGTTAATTGTGTACCATGTTTCTTATTGAAAGCTTCGAATAACCTTACAATTTCTTGTTTCTTTGCCATTCGCATACCTTCATTTTTCGAATTGTTTTGGTTATGCACCGCTACCTGTTTGTTTAACTTTTGTGCTTCTTCTAACACTTGTTCTACTGTCATACTCATTTATCTTTCCTACCCCTCTTTTATTTATATGATTAGATTAATTTGTTTTCGTTTCTAAACTACTTGTTTAATGCCATTTCCAAGTATTTCTTTGCCATATCCCTTGACTCAGGCGTAGCAACTACTTGTAATGTATCTATTTGTTTAAAGAAATCATCACTACCCATATTAGAAGTTGTTAAAGAACTCAAAATCTCTTCTAGTTTACCCTTCTGAATACCAGTGTAGTCATCTATTAACTCTTTACTCTTTATATCTTCGATGAAATCACTATCAGGTCTAAAGATTTCAGTATAAGGTCTTAGATGGAATGGTTGCTGTCTAAATCTCATATCCGTCATGTTTGTACCTTCAATTTCTGTATACTCCCAAACCATATACCATACTTGGTCGTATAACTCACCATGACCAGGTCTTGTTGGACAACCTAAGTTTGCAAATGCTGACTCAAATCCATCTTGATATGAGAAGTTTATCATACCATTCGTAGGAGTGTGGATGTGACCACTGACTACCATATCTAAACCAAAGAAGTTTTTCTTTGATGATAGTTCAATTGCTCCTTCTCCGTGGAACTGCTGTTCTTGACCTGCTACATAGAACTCATTATGCATGATTCCGATGTTATAAGCGTCTGCTTGAATTTCAATCTTTTCATTCTCTTGACCATAGTCTACTAAATGGAAGAAGCATGGTGTTTCTGCATTTGGATGCGTAAACTCAACCATATTCTCCGTTTGCTTACTTGATGTGAATATCATTAACTCAGATAAGAACTCATAATCTGAAGTTTCATTGTAATCATGATTTCCTCGTAATACTACTACGTTTGGTAATGATTTTAACCATTTTGCTAAATATAGTAATGCGTTTTTATCTTGAATTGTAGATTTACCACGTCTTACCCCTACTAAATCACCTGCAAGGATAACTAAATCAGGTTTCTCTAACTCTACTATTCTTGAAATTCTATCAGTTACTTCCATGAAGTTTTCCCAATAGTTTATATGTCTACCTTGGAATACATCATCTGCATGAGGGTCACCAAAGGCGATTGCTTTCATACCGCTAATACGTAACAAACAACTTACCCCTTTCTTGTATTATAATAGGAAGATTACCGTTTAGATATGATGTTTATGTTGTTCTGATACTGGCTGAACACTACCACAATCTTTACATTGATATACTTGTACGTTTTGCTCATTTAACCAGTTACGTACTTGCTCTAACATATTCATCTTCTCTTGTTTCTTCGCTTCTTCTTGTGCCATTACTTCTTCAATCTGTTTCAATTCATTTAAGGCTCTACGTAAAACTTGTAACTCAGATACCTTAGATGTATCAATTGTTTTCAGCATTGGTAGTAGTTGTATCTTATTATATGTTTCCATTGCTTCTACTAACTGAACTAACTCGATTACTTTATCATAGTTTACTTTCGTTAAACTTACAGTTACCGTAACTGAATTGTAATCTTCAATTGCTTTACTAATTGCTAATAAATCCGTTACCTTTGATGTATCAATTGGTTTTAATTCGATACTAGGTTTTAATTCAGACAATACTCGGAAGACTTCACCCATGTCTTCTAATCGTTCTTTCTTGTCTATATTCGTATCTAAGGACTCATCAACTGTTTCTAAAGCATCTACTAGTCTAGGAGTAATAAGTTTATCCTTTGTAACTAATTCCCTGTGACTTTCAATTCGATGTTCTAAAGCCGTTACCTCTTGTTTAACTTTCATACGGTCAGTTTTTAATCGTAAACTTGCTTGTGTTAACTCTTCGGCTTTTAGTGCGTTAGACAGGAATTCGTAGTTTTCACGACCAGTTGTGTCTATTAGTAAAAGCTTATCTCTACCCCTTCTGAAATGAAGGTTTAACTTTGCATCATCAATCAAGTCTAAATACTTAGCGATATACTCAGGTACTTCGTTTACTTGTACATATACACCGTCTATTACTGTACTAAAGAATAACTCTCCATCTTTATGTAAATGATAAGCTGATTTACCGTTTAGATACTTCTCTCTTGTGATTACTACCCCATCACTGAATGTTTCTTTAATGATAAACCTATTTTGACCATGACGGATTAGTTTTGCTTGCTTTTGTTGATACATATTGAAATTTATAATACCTAATGCACGTAATACAGTTGTTTTACCTGATGAGTTATACCCTTTCAAGGAAATAATGCCGGTTTCATCAAAGTCGAATCTTCCGTACTCATACCCCATGAAATCAATTAACTCTACAGATACTAGTCTGCTATGACTCATATGTAACTCAAACTCTCCCTTCCCTTTCTATTTCTTTTACAAATTGTGATACTAATATAAAGACGTTCCTTCTATCCTATACCGTTTTCTTAATCGCTACCCCTAATCGACTTAAAAGAAATACCGATGAGAAACCGTTTTCTAGTTTTAAGGATAGCTATCTTTCTTAACCCTTAGTTTCTACATTCTACCTTACTTTTACAACGATACGCCTTGTGTATACACGTATCCTTATTATCCTTACTACTCTATTATACCATAAGTTTGTGTAATTGTCAAGTATGAGTTCTTCTAACTATCTTGTTTTGTCTAAAAGTAATGAAATTTCTAGATTTGTTTCTTTTCAATCGGATAGACAATGATAAAAGAGATAGGTTGGATATAAAATATACTTGTTCTTTTGTAAATGAAATCGTTTACTACAAGATATAACCTTTCCTACCCCTATTTGACTTCATTTCCCTGTACATAAAGAAAAGACACATGGTATCTACCACATGTCTCTCTTAGCTACTTGTTTCTCATGATAATGTTAGGAGTTTGTTTTATACTCTACTCTGCTCCAAAAGTGATTCCTTCTGCACCAGAAGTTTCACCTGAGTTTTCCTCAGTTTTTGTTTCAGTTGCTACTCCACCGAAACCACCTAATAGTTCTTCCGGTGATTTATTTTGTTCTGTTTCGATTTGCTTTGTAGCACCACCAGTTAAACCTGCTTGTACATTTTTCAGCATGTTTAACTCTAAGCGAGTTTCCGCCATAGCTTCATCTACAATTTCTTGTTGCTGTTCGTCAGTTAATAACGCACAAGCAATGATAGTGTCACGAGCCTTTTGCTTCGTCCAATCTTTAGCTTGCTCGTCTAAGTAAGCAAAGAATTCTACATCTTGTGGTTTAATTTGACGAATGTTGATTTGAAGGTTTTTACCACTATCTCTACGTAAGTTCTTCTCTTTTGATGGGTCATCAGTGAAGTTGTAGTTTAGTGATAATAGTTTACCTGCTACGCAATCGCCTGTATCCATTGAGTCTGCAAGTTTAGCCCAAATGTTTTTCCAAGAGTTTTCAGAAACTTCCATCCAAAAGATTTTGTACTTAGGAAGCGTTCCTACACCCTCTACTTCATGTGTAATCCAGTCGAATGAGTTAAGACCAGTTTTAGCATCTTTCTCAGTTTCGAACACTACAATTGGGAAGTAGTATTTTACATCAGGGTCTTTAATTGCACGTTGATTCAATAGTTCGATACGTTTAGGTTTTAATACTTCACCTTTATCATCGTTAGGGTCTACACCTAACTGTTCAGCAACTTTCTTGTACTTGATATTGTACAGTTCCCAACATTCCTGCGTTGCCGTCATTAATGGCGAGTTACCGCTGATACCATATTCTTCTAGACCTTTTAACCCTTGAGTTGAACGGTATTGAGAGAATGCACGACCATTCGTTACAGAGTGTACATATGCAGTTTCACGAACCAATTGTTTGTTTCCATCTTCATCAACTTCAAAGAAGTTAGGAACGTAAACTAAATGTTTGTTGTTCGCTTCAAATCGGAAGATAGGGAAGTTTTCATCAAATACACGAGGTACAGATGTACTAATTGATTGTGTTTTAACTGCGTTCTCTACCGCCTTAAATTGGTCTTCTGACTCTAATTGAATAGGTTTTAATTTAGAAATGTTCATGTTTAATTTTCCTCTTTTCGATAAGTTTTTGGGTACGTCTTTAGACGTTTTGGTAAGTTATTGGTAAGTTATTGGTAAGTTATTGGTTTTGTAATGGGCGCATCCCTCAGGACACTATTTGTTAATGTTTTGGTAATGTATTGGTTTTTACTCGATACTTTACTTGTTTACATTTTCACCTTAATTACCCCTAATTCACTTATCAGAGAAAAAGTAGCTTGGTACGATTGAACGCTCACTAACGTTCGACTTTTAGTATATTCAATCATACCTTTGTAGTTTAAAGTATACCCCTTATCAGGCACTTTTAAAACACACTTACTATGATTGAATACTATACAAAGTTTCCTGCCTTCGATGGCTGTTTGGACTATACCCTAGAGAGGTAAGAAAGAACAAAGACAGGAAGTTGTATAATACCTTATATGTTTAATATACCCCTCACTTAGAAGCAAACGTATACTGGAAAGAAATATGTTTGTGTGGTAATCTAAGCTACATGCTATATAATCTATAAGGTTCTATATTATAATATAGGTTTGTCAGCTTGCCTACGCTTATAATATAATACAATATCGAATCTTTTTCTTATCCGCTACTCTATTATACCATAAGTTTTTCTGAATGTCAAGCAAGTTTTATAAAACACCTAACAAGTTTGCTGTTATATTTTAAAATACTACTCACTAATAACCTAGTCCGTAAGATTGTTAGGTGTTTTATAAATCCCCTCTGTCTCTTATACCTTTACAGGAGTGTTTACGTAAAAGAGACAGAGCAAAGGAAATTACAAAATGGGATATTAAGGTCTCTTACCACCTTAATACCATACAGTATATAATCTACTAAGTTTGAAGATTATACATTCTATGCTACTAAAGTAGTTACTTTATATAAAGTGCCTCGACTGAATATGGGGATATTGAGTCTTTTATTTTGACAATATGTTTGTGTTGCTAGGCACTTTATATAAAGTTTGCTATATGCCTGTTTCGTGCTTCTACTATTTTATCTTTTAAGGGGATATCATAGTTAGTTTAACAGGCTTATAACACGATACAATAACGAATGAAATTCTTAAACTTCGTTCCTCTATCCTGTTATATTGTTTACTATAGAAAACCAAACTAGCTAGGAAAAGTAGAGAGGTAACACCTAACTAGTTTAGACGATTCTATCTTGTGTTATAACCATTGTTGAATGTTTACTTTACGGAGGTATGTCTTTGACTCGTAAGACATACTTAGTATTATAACACAATGCAACCTCCTTATTAGAAAACGTTCAAGAGACTCCATTCTGTTACAACAACCTTCTCCACTTTTTATTTTATTGGAGGGGCGTCTATCCCTAGAAGAGTTTTAAAAAAACCGATTCGGAAGGACACTCAAACTAGACAGTCTAGGAATAGACACCTAAAACCTTATTAAAACTATGTCTCGCATACAGTTAATCAGGCTGTATGTTTGTGTTATTTAAACACAATACAGATTCTTATCAGTTTAATATAAGAAACTCTATTCTGCTTAAAGACAATGTTGGAAGAATAGGGCTACAACCTCCTACCCCTCCAACGTGGTTTATGAGCATCGTGCAGTCAATACGCATAACCAACTTATGAAAAATTAACAACAAATGATAAAGAATCAAATATGTGCTTCGGACAAAAGCACAATACATAAGACAGGTTTTGTATCTTATCTATTTTGGTTTTGTCAAACCTTTAACAGTTGTAGGGTAGTAATACCTGTCGTAGCTACCCCACAATGCTGAAGGTAAATAAATTTTAAGGGTTTATTATGAAAAAGATTGGTATTTCTAAAAATACCATACAAGGTTTAAGTTATTTAAACCATCTATGCTAGTTTTATATAAGGTATACTATATTGGTGCAAAGACCCTGTTTCTCTACACCAATAAGTACCCTTCGTGAGAACTACCGATTACATTTTATATAAAATCTGAAAGGACATAATAGAAGGTTTCCAATCTCCTATTACAGAGTAAAAAAGTATACGTTGATGTCATCTTGCGGAATGACACCATACAAGATTCAATGTTTATTAAACCTTCTATGCTGTTCTTCCTAAGATAAGGAGTGTTGTTAGAGGTTTCCACACCCCTAACAACTGTAATTCATGAAAAATCCACCAAGTTAGTATTACTTTTAAGTATAGTAACACCATACAAAGTTTACACTTTCTAAACCTTCTATGCTATTACCATTGTAGTCTACAAGGGCATCCTTTCAGATACCCCTATAAACTGCCAACACGATACGACTACTACATCATATAAGGAGTTGGTGTCTACCTAACACGGGACAGGTTAGTAGTATGAGAAGACACCATACAAGATTAATGTTTATTCAATCCTCTATGCTGTTTTCTTATATAGTACAGTGATAACTGGTCTAGTAACCACCGTACCAACCCATGCGAAACTATTACCTTACACCTTAGTGCTATCTTCCTAAATAACACCATACATGACTCAAAGTTTACCTTTGAAGTATCTATGTTATTATTTAAGGGTCGAGGTAGCATGGAGTACTACCTCAGTAATTATGTTTGGATAGATGTTTCACAACATCATACATTACTCAATAGCTATATTAAGTAGTCTATGATAATGTGAAACTAAGTTTATTAGAAGTGGGAAGGGCTTTTCCGAACCCTTTCTACCCCACCTTAGTTTATAAACCATTGGCGTGACTTACAAACCTACTTGACTATTGTAAACGTGATAACATACGACTCGATGTTTCTCAACATCATACAATACTAAACTGTTTGCTTAATACTCTATGATGTTTAGAAGCTTGTTAGGGGCTGGCGTTCCCCTAACAATTAAGAATAACTCTTTACTTAGGAATGATGTTTTCATAACATCATACAATATTAAATAAGTTTTAATACTCTATGATAGTATGAACCGTTTCATAAGGTTTTAGATTGGCTTTTCTAAAACCTTAACGGTTTTCTAATTAAGTAGGACGGCAAATCCAGTTTAATTAGTGAACTAGTATTATATTAATAAGGAGTTGGTGTATACTCTTACCATATAGCACCTACATGTATTAAAGGTTTTCTTATACTATAGACGTTTAATACATGTACCTACTATATGAAACTATGAAACTAGTATTTTAAGGAGTGAGTTAGGGGCATTATAGGTATCCCCATACTGCCATTGCCCCTAACTCTGCAATAATAATGAATCATATCAAAATGAGTGTCTAGAGACACCATACAATGTTTAAATACGAGACTTAAACACTCTATACTGTTTCTTTCATAGCTGAATACTTACAAAAGCAATGCTATCAGATTGTGACCTGTCTTTTGTATCTATGTTATAGTTCAGAAGGCTGTACCCTGTCAGTAAGGTAGGTAAATGTAGGATTTGCTTCTGTAAGTAATCAGTTTAATTTATGTGTTACTAACACTACCCCGATTTACTGATAGCATTTTGATAGTTTAGTTTATAACACTATAGGAGAGATAAAGAATACCGTTCTTTATTGTAAAGGAGAAAAGATTAAGCTGAGAAATCAGTTTATGTAATAGTTTATCTCTCCTATAGTATTATAAAGTATGTTTTGTATGTAAATTTAAGACTACCTATATTTTCTTAACCATTTATCATTTAAAACCTAAGTTACTCTTATTTTAGAAAAGGTTGACGACTAAGCCAAAAGGTCTCATTGACCTAGCCGTCTAAGAGTAGTGACAGTATATTTGGAGGACTGTCATGAGTTTCAAACAATTGACTTGAACTTAAAGAGTGTTCATTCAAGTCTGAATTAAGGTTAAATAAGTATTTTCCTTTTGTAACGGTACGAGTTATTTTACCGTTACGCAACCTAATATATCAAGATTTGGGAAAAACCCCACCATATTAGAGTGCCTGTTTATCAGAATAAAGCTCTGTACTTCAATGTTTCATTTGTGGCATTAAATGAAACCATACATACATGGAGGTTACAGCTTTTTACATAAGTTAAAGTTTTTGAGAGATAAGAAAGGTAAATCTAGTCTGCCCTCCATGTATCTATGCTATTCATTTATGTACCAGTTTTGCTTAGATGAAACCATACATACATGGAAGTTAACTTTTGTAATACATAAGTTTAAGTTAAAGTTTAGAGAGATTAAGAAAATCTTGTTTAACCTCCATGTATCTATGCTATTCATCTAATAACCAGTCTGATAAGGGATGACGTTATGTACTATAATCCAGTAAGGGTATAGTGTAGCTAGAAATCTATCAAACCCTTATCAGTCTTGGTTTTATGTGAGAGTTTCTTCCTTTCTGTATCTACCAGTTAAGGCGAAACCTAACTCATGATTTAAAATAAAATTAAATCTACTTCTATAAAAACGTTTGATTTTATTTGACAGTTATACAATCTTTTACAATTAAATGGATATTCCTTTACAAGTTTAGGATGTAGTATTTGTCATTTGATTTTGCTACGTCTAATAGCATTTCCCTTACCCCTTCGACTTGAAACCACGCTACAAGGCGGTCTACGTCTTTTACAGGATATGACTTACCGTCTCCTAATGTAACTACCCCTCTGATATCTAAATAAGTAGAGTTGTGTGGTAGATTCCATTGTCTGTACCTGTCATAAATAGCTTTCTTACCTGTTTTATCATTGTCAGGTATAGATACTACCTTTTTAAATATTTTTAATAGTTCACCTTTTGATTTACTTACGTCTGCACCCATTGTTGCAACTACTGGTAATCCAATAGAGCGTAATGAGTAAGCATCAAAGATACCTTCTACTGCAAACACTAAGCCGTCATAGGCGTTAAAGGATAGTTCTAATGCGTTTTCAATATTAAACCAGTCTACCTTCTTCGAAAAGAATTTAGTAGGTAATGTAATGTATTTCTTGTAATCATTAAACCAACCGATTAAAGTAATGAGTTTACCGCTTGGTGAATAAACTGGAATCAGATAACGACCTTCTAAGATGAAATGCCCGTTTTCAGAGAAACAACCCATTTCTTCAAATATCGTTCTCTCTTCTTCTGACAGTTCAGGTAGCGTACACTTGTATATCTCTAATTCTTCTAATAGTATGCGCTGTTCTTGATGAAAATATGCTCTTGCTTGCATTAAATAGTCTAATGAATCTCTATCTAATACACTTTTCAGCTTTTTATACACAAATTCCATCTTTCTTACATGTAACTCGAAATCTTCCATAGTTTTAACACTCATTTCTAAATTAAGAATTATACTTAGTAGTTACAAATGGTAATCCTGTGCTAACACTGTTACGCTTACTTTGTAACTTACTTGCTTTCCTTAACTTATGTACTTATTATACCATTGATTTTAGAAAAAGTCAATGGAGTTTATGAAAAAGTTTGGAAAGTTTAGAATTTATTTTCTCTGTTTGATTAACTCTACTTGATAGATTGAGGTAACTCGTATAAATACAGAAATCTATACCAAGTTACCTCTAAAATTACTATATATCTCTTTTAAAGAACCTTCTTCTCTTTTTTAGTTTGGCTCTCTTTATTATCTTTATATGATGTAGACAGTTTTAAAATGTAATTTGAATACGTTTCTTCTATAATATAAAAGAAGTTTTCTACTTGAAGCTTATCTACTACCCCAAATAATTGCGTACACATTTGACCTCGTTCTGTATCAAACTCAGATTTACCTAATACTAGTTTTGTTTCACCTGTTTCTATATCAGGTAGGAAGTCTATAATAGAATAAATTGTACCTGACTTCCCTAACACTTTATGGTCTTCTTTGACCTCAAATAATGTTTCGTTTGTAACTAATTCGTATTTCACTACTTCTTCAAACCCTTCTCGTACTCATGGAGTGGTTCTTCCATCACTACGAATAATTCTTCAATCTCATCTTCTGATACTGTACATACAGGTAACGTCCAAACTTGCTCTAATACTTCGTTATACTCAGGTTTACCTAATAAAGCTTTTGTATTGTCAGTTTGAACATCTAATACGTAATCTACTACTGAAAAGACTGTACCTTCTTTTCCTAGTTTTGAATGGTTTTCTTTTAATTGTAGTAATGTATGTGCGATTTCTAAGTTTAGCATATGAATCTCTCCTTTTACTTGATAAGAAAATAATACCCTTACTGTTCGAGATATTGCTTTCTTAGTTCATTTTCATACCAATCTAAGTTTTCTTTTATAATTTCAAACAACTCTTCTAACTTTTCTTCACTTACAGAGAAAGAACTACTGTCTATCTCTAGTTGACCATCTTCATAGTACATTGTATTGATTACATACTTACTTGTACCACTGTCTATATCACTAATAGAGTCTGTAACACAATAAATTGTACCTTTTTCTCCTAAGATACTATGTTCTTCCTTTAGTTTTATTAAAGTAACTTCAAGTATGATGTTTACTGATTCTGACATCTTGTTCACCTACCCCTCTTATTTAATTTAGTTACTTTCTATTCTGTCTTGGCACTGGTGAAATGTTTCATCCTCTACTACATCGAAGAATGTTTCAACAAATCTTTTGTCTACTGTACATTTTCCGAAACTAACACTTACTCTTTCGTCTTCTACCACTACTTCACCAAATAGTAAATTAGAGACACCTGTTTCTAGACTGATTACAGTATCTCTAACAACGAAAAGTGTACCTGATTGACCTAGTACTTCGTGGTCTTCTTTTAGTTTAAATAGTTTTGTAAATGGATATACATCTAAATCTTCTAACATAGCTATCTCTCCTTACCGTTTAATAAAAATCATCATGTCTAGAATATTTCATTTCAGTGTTTCGTCTTATGCTTTTTATTTGATGTTCTAGAAATGTTGTGTTCTGTACAATATCAAAATAGCTCTCTAACCACACTACCCCTTCTACTGTAAAGAATTCTTCACTTATATCTGCTATACCATCGTTTTCTACAATTTTAGCCAATAAAATATTACTTTCATCAGTTTTGATATTGAAAGCTGTTCCTAATACACAAAATAATGTGTCTTCTTCACCAAGTACTTCATGGTCTTTCTTTAATTGAACCATTGTTTCTTTTGGTTTTAAGATTACACTATCAGACATAACTACCCCTCCTATTGGATTTTAGCTTCTAAGCCCTTCTCGTATACTTTTACTAAGTAATTAATTGTCTCGTATACATTTAATTTGTTATCAACTACATTACTCCACAGTTCTATGAAGTTAATGCGTAATACCGTATCCAAGACACCGAAATACTCTACCAGTTCTTTATTATTCGTTTCTAAGTAAATACGCATTAAAATTTTATCAACTTTGATACGTAGTTTTAGTTCCTTATTTTCCATCACGTTTAAATGCTTTGTATCTTTTGTTCGGTCTAAGTAAACTAAAACTTGATTCATTCTTTCACCTACTAAATATGACCTTGTAGGTTTATTTGAGATATGTATCTTACTTAGAATGTAATTTCTAGCTTGATTTGAACCAAAACCTTGTTGCTGTATTTCATTCCATAGTTGTAAATAGCTTTTACCTAACAACTTGTGAACCTCACTATAAAACTTATACTCACCACTGTTTATACTCATACGTTTAATCATTCTGTCTGCTAACTCTAATATCTTAAATTCAGTTTCTTCTTTATCTGTTAAATCTTTTGGTATTACTTGTTTATTAGGTGGCATAAGGATTGTTCTTGATTTATTTGAAGTTGTAAACCTACGCTCCAAATAGATTGGCATACCACTTATTGTTTCCGCATTTACTTTTGACACTTATAACCTCTCCTTAACTGTATACCTTTAAGGTCTTACTTGAGATAACTCTTTTACTCTTCCATAATTTACAGATTGATACGTATATTGCAAATAACCTTGTAAGGATGTTACTACAGGTCCATATGGTGTTGCACCCCAGTAGAATGCATCTACACAATATACTAGGTCTTCTGACATTTTAATGATAACAGAACCTCGACTCATACCAGTCCCTCTACTATTATTGTAAAATGTACCTGTAGCGTCTGAAACAACCATTAACAGTTTATAAAGTGGCGCTTGTTTTAAATTATAACCATCAGTGTTTCTTTCATCAAATCCTATGTAATATTTATTGTTTGACCAAGGACTGCTTTGTTCGTCTTGTGCTAATCCTTGTCTGACCTGATTATGTATCTCCATTTCTTGTTGTGTTGGAACAGTTCTACTTACAATTTCATTATAACGTTGCATATCCATCATAGTTATACCCTCTTCTCCTAAAATGGTAATTTGTTTGAACCTTCTCTATACTCTTGTAACGTTTGATGCTGAACACCAAACAACTCTCTTATCTTGTTCTCATTTAACACATAAGAAATTACCCCGTTTATAACAACTTGCGTAATGATAAACTTTACTTCATACGTATCTACTTCTGATACTACGTCTGAAATATAGTAAACTGTACCTTGATGACCTAACTGTTTATGGTACGCTTTCAAACATAGTAATGTGTGGTTTATAACAAGTTTTGGACTTGATTCAGACACAAATAACACCTCCCTTGTTTCTATTTTCACTTCATGTCTTATTCGAATACAGACATCTACCCCTATTCGCTCAACACATGAAAAGAAAATCACGTTTAGATACGAGTCTTTCTCTTTTCTTGCTAAAATTTTGATAAAAATGTATCGTTTTCCGTATCTCGTGTAGACAGTAGTGAGCAACCCAAGTTACGTTAAAAACTTACTTTTGGTAGTTAGTTTTATACTTTATACCTATATGTTATCTTATCAAATTTTCTCCGTTTAGATGAAAAATAAGGGATATTTAAAACCATGAAAAGTTTGAAATACCCCTAAAATGCTTATTTTCTATACTAATGCTTCCAACATAAAACACGCCTGTCTATCAGGAATATCTTCATACATTTTAATACGGTTCTCCATATCACTTTTCTTCATTGTGATTGGCGTCCACTGATTATTAAACGTTTGATACAAACGCATAGCATTCTTTAATCGTGCTTTACTAGGGTCTGTAATATTATGACGTTTTAAGATGTCGATTCTCATGTTGTCATATTCTTTTCGAAACTCTTTTACTGTACTAAATGTTCTGCTACGTCTCATCACTCTACCCCTACTCTTTTACATTTGAAACATAAGATTCTTTACCGAATATTCCTCCGTCTTCATCTTGCCAACCAACTGTTACTACATAAGGAACACTACATGAAACATTCTTCTCCATCTTTACAAGAGACTCTAGTTTACTCTTCTTTTTCTTGTAAATATCATTCATTTCACGCTCCATACGTAAAGCCACTAAGTCTCCTGATTCTCTTAACTTTACCATACGTGCATTTGATAGTTTTAAATCTTCCCCTGCTCCGTCTAATAATGCATTTAATAATACTTCTGCTTTACCTTGATACTGTACTTTCACTTTCTCCACTGTCTTTCCACCCCTTATTCGTTTTATACCCAAATTGTTTCTTATGCTGTTACTAGCATACCCTTGTTTAATAGACTATCTACTCGACACTTTAACCCATTTAACGTGTCTTGAACTCTCTTATTATAGTCTTGCAACCCTGTACTCTTAACCCATAACTCTTCAAACCCAACTAACATAAAGTCTCTTAATAAGAAAAGAACTGCATTCAGTCTAATCTGATTTACTACCCCTCTTAACTCTTCTAACTCGTTCTTTAAGAGTAAGAAGCTAGTTTTATATGCATAACGTAATGTATCTAACATATCTCCTGTGTGAATAATTGGTTCTAACCCTAAAACTTTTAACTCATTGGAAAACTGTTTTATGATACTTAATGGAGACTTTACGTCTAGTCCTTTTAACACTGATTTATATGCTTCAATGTTTCTTCCATCAATACCAACCATTAATACTTTGTACGTTAATGACTTTAACTCAAACTCGTTTTGATTACAGATAATTGCTTTTTCTAGTGAATCATGAAGTTTTACCCTTTTCTCTTTCATGTTCATTTCTATTCGCCTTACCTTTCTTTAATTAGTTTTATTTAGTTATTTGCCAAAATATTTGATACAATAGTTTTAATGAAGTTATCTTGTGTCTTAGATACCAACTCTTCTAAGTATCCTCTAACTTCTGTTAAATACTCTTCTTTACTTACTACTTTTGCTCCTGAACTCATGTTTTCTTTGTAAATGTTTGTTACTTTATCCAGTAACATATATTCTTCATAATCTGAAATACGTCTCTTAATCGCCATCAATAGTTGTCCAATACTAATGAGTGGCATTGGACTTTCTGTTCTTGCTACAATACCTTGTCTATATTTTTCTCTGTTTAATGTTTTCATGTGAATCTACCTTTCTTGTTGTTTACTTTCTAGTTACCTGTATACCCTTCCTTATGAATCAGTTCCATTAGGTTATCCATTAAGATATAAATGAAAGCTTGCTCAGTTTGGTCTTGGATATCATTTAACCATAAATCGAAATCCTCTACGTCTAAAGTACGATACGCTTTTAATAAACTATCCAAATCATCGTATTCATCCTCTTCTGTAAAGTCTCTCGCTACAGTAAGAATATACCCCATTTCGTCAACTGATAGTGGGTTTCTTGTTTTCTCTAATACTTTCTCAGTTCCGCTACCATGAACCATGATATCGAAGATACCAATTGTTAAATTACCCTCTTCCTTATCGTAGTTTACAGAGGATACCCCAACTAAGTGCTTTCGACCAATCAAATTACCTTCATGGTCGGACTCTTTAAAGAGGATAATGTGGTCTTCCTCTACTTGGTCTATTGGGTTTCCTTCAAATGTTAGAAGTTGTGAATTTAAAACCCCTTCAAACACGGATGATGATACGGAAATACCGTAGTCTGTCATGTCTACCCCTCCTAATTGTTGAAATCTAATACATTATCTACATACAAATACAACACTGTATCAACTGTTTCATGCTGTAACTCTAAGAGTTTACTCATCATATAGTTCTTCTTTTCACCAACCGTAACATACTCTTTTAAGTTATGTGTGATTGAACCGATTAATCGTTTGTCTACATGTGAAATTGCTAACTCTCTTAAATTGTATAATGACACTTTCATATCAAATACAGTTTGTAGATATTTCTTAGAGAAAGCTAATGAAACTCTGTCAGTTAATGTATTTGTTGGTAAGTTCTCAAAGAACAATGTTGTACATTTTGTAAGAGGGTCTACAATTACTCGGTTAATTGCTTCTAAAGACTTACGTCCAGTTAAAGCATTGCTTGAGTTTACCTCTTTCATTAGTACAAAATCACCTACTTTGTACTCTATACCCTCCCTAGTTGCAAACTCAACGAAATGCCCATCTAACACGACATTTTCAAAAGCGTTCACATCTAAGTTTAAAATGAAGTTTGCGTTTACTTTCAAGTTTATCTTTCCTCTCGAAATGTTCTAACAAGATAGAACTTTGTAGGCACCTGTCTATTTATGTATGAAAGAGTCGAAAACTTTTTCTGTTCTTTTTCTCTTTTATACCTCATTTGTGCCATATCTATATAATCCTGTTACAAATATTCTTTTCTATCTTATTATCTTCTACTATTATACCATAAGTTTAGCTATTTGTCAACTATAGACCAAAATAAAACCTACAGGTTCTACCTATAGGTTTCTTTATACTAAACATTATTAAATTACATTTTAAGTAGTTTGAATTTTACATCAGGCTCGTTTGTAACAATAATACGTTCTGAATCTCCTATACCCACCAAATAAGTTTCTGACATATATACTCTAGATAAATAGTCAACGATTTGCTTCTTGTTGTTGACAATGAATTTATAGTTTAATGGCTGATTGCCTAGTTTTTCTACTAGAATAGTTTCTACATAACCCAATTTAATCGTATCAGAAATCTCCAAAGAATTCCAGTTCTCTCTGAATACTCCATTATTTGTATCCACTTTTTGTCAGTCCTCCTTTCTACCAGTCTCTAACAGTAATACCAAAAGTAAGTAACTATGTTTTACCTTACTTCTATTTTACCGTATTTTCGAGAACTTGACAAAGGAGAACTGTTGTTCTAGTTTCGACAAAAAGGGAGATTAACCCAGTCTCTATATGATAGATTAAGTTTCGTATGTTCGAATAATCAAATATGCCACAAGTTGGGTTTCGGCTGACAAGAAAAGGGAACAGAACTGGTGTTCTATTTAAGAGCCGAATAAAACCTTATAGCTGTTCCGACATGGGTTAGGTGTCAGCCCTGCTACAAGGTTTTACGTTTAAGAAACTATTTTGGAGTATAAAACTTTCATCGTAAATTCAAACCGTATCAAGTTTGAATTCTCAGGTGAAAATGTATTATTTATCATTAATCTATCATGTAAACATTATAGCAAATAGACTTACATAAGTCAACTTTGTCTCAAAATAATTCTTGACAAACTCGGCAAAATGGTTTATGTTCTTGATATTTTAGGACTATATTTCTTTTAAACCTATTTGTTCTAATCCCTGTTCATACGTTATAAAAGTTTAAAAAGTTCCAAAAAAGTTTTATAAGACACATAAAAATACCCTTAGTTTTCCAAGGGTATTCCAATTTAATCCACTTTTACATAAAATATTTGGGTTTGTTTAAGACCTTGATACGTCTCATGTCCCTTTATTTTAAACTTAATAGGGAATATATCTCCCTCGTTTACATTCTCATTAAAGTCTTTTGAAGTTGCCCACTTTAATACATTTCCGTCTTCTGTAACAAAGAAATGAAAGTATCCTACCCCAAATCGTTCACTTGTATAAGAGACTGTTTTAGCATATGTAACTTCTAACTCTAACTTGTCTCCTTTTTCTCCTATGTAGTCTGAAACCTCTTCATCCATTAATTTTCTTTCTCGTTCCTTCTTCTCTCGTTTCTCCCTATCATAGAAATACTGGAATGCTAAATAGATAAGTGGTCTACGCTTAAAGCTAGGTAGTGTATTATCTTTTATGATGTTTTCGTAGTTCTTATTCTCTGCATCCCCTTGATATTCCGTTAGATACTGCAAAAATAATGGATATACCTGTTTTACTTCGTCTCCTACCCCTTTATTTTCTGCAAGTAAGGATTCAATACGGTCTTCTGTAGGTATAAGTTTATTATAATACGCATAACTTCTTGAAATATATTCTAGTTTTTCTAACCCCATATAATGAGCCAAACAATATAAAGCTACTGGTTTGAACTCTTCATATGTATAATACTCTCTATGACGAGAAGTCATTGTACGGTTTCTATCTGCTAAGTTTCTTTCTAAGTCTTCTAACATATACTCTATGTTTATCGGTCTCATATACATTTTATACTCAAACAAACACCCACTTGCAACTTGAAAGAATAACTGTTCTTCAAAGTCATATAGTACATGTGTTTGTTTACATACTCTACCACTACCACAATGCTCACATAAGATAGGTTCTGTATATAATTCCTTCGGTAACTTAGATACCTCATACTTTTGTGCAAAATCATGGTTTACATCTAATGTATTATGAGTATCAATCTTACGCATAATACCTACTTCAATATATCGGTTTGAATCCTCAGGAATACCAATATCTAAAGTATATGGAGTCATTTTAACTTGGAGTTTATGTAGGTAGCCTTCAATGTCTACTTCAATTTTCTTAGGATAAGATTCTTTCTCTGTCAGTTCAAAATGAAATCCTCGATTGTTTGCCATCTTCTGTAGTTTCTTAATACGACTGTAAAAATAATCTTCACTCAGTTCCATTACTTCAAATTCGACTATCATAACTACCTACCCCTCCTTATGTATTAATAATCAAAGTCTTCATCTACGGATTCAATACCATGTGAATCTTTGTTTTCTCTTTTAATTTCTTCTATACAAATTCCGCATACAGGTTTCTTTTCATCTACTTCGTTAGGTACTCCTACAAATAACTCGTCACATATACCACACTTATATACTTCTTGACCGTGAGTTGAAGCTACCATTGAACAGAATTTTAATAACTCTTGACCTTCTTTTGTGTTTGTATATCTCATACTTATCTCTCCCTCTCTGCTCTTTAACTTATACTTATATTATAACATAGAGTTCAGAATTTGTCAAATATAGATTAGTGATTCCTTCTGTTTGACTCTTCATTTGAGATTCTATATTGGTCTACAAAGAAACTATACGGTGTACCTTTCTTTACAATATGTTCTATATCATTGTATGTGAAGTCTACCATACCCTTACCAACATGTGAAAGGATACAAGCTTGTTTTGATACAGATAGAAAAGGAAAACGATAGTAATTCTTTAGTTTGAATACCCCTTTATCTTTTAAGATATCTAACTGTACGTTGGTTACCTTAGACAAACGATACAGTCTACGTGAACCTGTTTTATTATATTCTCTAAATTTCTTGTCTTCTATTAGCATTTTGAGTTTAAATAACAGGCGAAATATTTCTACGTCTACAGTTTCCCTCTTACCATCAGGAAAATACACATGAGCGTATAAAATGCTACTAGACATAGATTCATATTGTACAGTTACTCCTAAATTCTTGCTGTTATATAATATTTCAACGAGTTTTTCATCTGTTAACATGTTCGCACCTCCTATTTTCTACCCCTTACTAAGATAAAACACCAAATTCTTTCTATTATACTACTTATCTATTTTAGATGCAAGTCTTCCTACTCTTATCTTATGTATAGGGAATAAAAACACGTATATCTAAAATGTAAAAAAGAAGGTGTAAAGCATATAACTACGTTACACACCTTACACCTCTTAGTTGTAATGTTTATCACTGTATTGGTTATATACGGATAAAGTTTTATTTAATTATTCTTTGTCTTTTGTTGAAGCTACTTCTTTCTCAGCTTGTCCAGTCGCTTGACCAGTTGGCTGTTTCGAGTTTGCTAACTCTTCTGAATGCATTTGAGCAAGTCTTGCTCTGTTTGCATCTTGTTCATCTTGTTCACGCTTCTTACCTACAATGTAACGTCTTAGTAAGAATATGAAACCGACTAGTAATGCGCCTAGTCCAGCCCACATAGAGCCTTGGAAGTATTTATTACCTTTTAAGTTTAACCACCAGTTTGTAGTGATTAATACCCCTTTGACCTCGGCAACTCTTTTGTTTGCTGCTTTATCATATGCAACCACTTCAATATCTTGTGGTTTATCTGAACCAACAACATCTACAAAGATTTTGTCACCTTCCATATAAGGTTTTGTTTCTTTACTATCAATAAATACTTGGTACTTATCAAGTTTAATATTATCTTTAATATCTAACTCAACTTTTAACTTATCTGTTTTATAAGTTTGATTTTCATCAGCACCGATAATAACAACTCGTGGAGGTGTTCTATCAACAATAAACTTCAATTCTGTTTGACGAGTATCATTCTTGTCTCCATGTAAATCTTGAGAGATTGCTAGGATACTATAAGAACCTTCTCTTTCAAATAGACGTTTATTAATGATGTACTTGTAATGATGATAACCGTATTCGTCTACTTTATGGTCTACTTTGAAATCAACATTGTTAGTTAAAGTCTTCGGTGTACCATTATGACTTACAATGATTTGAAGCTTATCAATATCTAATTCAGTTTTACTTACTTCTTGAATCATCATATCTTCTTTCACACGTTGTAGATATTTACCTTTGAAGTCTAAATCATCTAAATCGAAATTAGAACCAAAGCGGTTAACAACGAATTTCAAGTTTTGCTCAGATACGTTACCTGCTTTATCTTCTACTTTAGCGTCTAATGTGTAAATATCATCGTATGATTCATCTTTTGGTAAGTCATTTAAGATTAAGCGACCATCCTCTAAGCTACCTCCTAGTTCGATATTACCTTTCTTGTTACCTTTAAGGGTTACTCTGACTTTATCTTTGTCTAAGTATTTATCCTTAAATTCAATGATAGGTAATACTTTACCTTTATAAGAAGCACCATTGTTTACACCAGAGATTGTAAGTTCTGGTTTTTGTGTATCAATAATGAACTGACCACTTTCAAATGGTTGTGCTTGGTTTCCTGCTTTATCTCTTGCAGACACTTTGAATTGGTATTCTCCATCTTCTGCATACGTAATGTTTGCCGTATGAATATCACCGTTTGATGACCAACCACCTAATGTACCTTGACCTTCAAAATTAACTCTTGATGGGTCGAAGTTTTTATCATTAATTGTAACAGTTGCCATACGAGAATTGTTATAGAAATTACCATTATGCGGGTCATTATTACTATAACTTACGTTTAATTGTGGTGCTGATTTATCAATCGTGAACTTCTGACTTTGTACATCGTTTCCTTTGTTTCCTGCTAAGTCAGTGTAACTTACGCCCCAATCATATTCCATTTCATCTGTGAAATGAATTGTAGCAACGTGAACATCACCATTTGAGTTCCAACTAATATTTCCTTTCGGAACATTACCGCTGAATTGTACGTCTGATGCTCTAAAGTTACGTTCTTTGATTGTTAATGTTGCTGTTCTATTATGGTTAAAGTAACCATTATCTCCGTCTTCTGAATCATACGATAGAGATAAGACAGGTGCATCTTTATCTATAGAAAAAGCAACTTCATTTGTAGAAGCATGACCAACTCTATCTGTAGAGTTTAAGTTAACCTTAATATTATTACGGTTTTCGCTTACTACCCCAACAGATTTTAATCCAGTGATTAAGTTTGAATCACGGTTTGTTACATCAAATCCGTAACCCGTCATGCCACCACCATTTGAAATGTCTGTGTTACCAACAACTTTACCGTCAATACCCCAGTTAATGTTACGGAAACCTGACGTAGTATCTGCTAAGTTAAATGCTACGTTTACATCACTATTGTATAATGGCTGACCATCTGCTGTTTGATATTGCGTTGGTGGTAATGTTAAAGTAAGATTACTGCTATTTACATGCCAGTTACCGTTCTCTGTAATTACACCACTTGGTTTTGCTTGGTCACTCTTGTTACCTACGTTATCAGAAGCGACTGATTTTACTTGACCTTTGAAGTTCTCAGGAATTGTTGCATATGCTACTCCGTTTTGGATAGCTACAACTTGTTCTGATACATTACCGTTTACATTGTGTAATCGGAATGTTAACTCTTTTAGACCACTAGAAGCATTTGCATCTTCTACGTTTACTTGTACGCCTACCCCATTCTTGAAGTAGAAACCGTAAGATGATTCGTCTACTGTAATAGACTCTCCCTCTTTGTAACCGCTATCTGTAAAGATAAATCCTTTGATAACAGGTTTTGTATCGTCTACATAGATTGTTTTGTTCTGCGTAATCTCATTACCTGCTTTATCACGAATTTTCATAACAATAACGTAAGAACCGTCTGTACCACGAGTAAAGTTTGATGTGTTAACAGATAACTTGTCACTTCCAACTACCCCATCATACGATTTGTTGATAGCTTCTTGACCGTTAACCGTAACAACAACCTGTTTAATAGCTGTTTCATCATTGATATCAAAGTCTACATTTTGGTTTTCTTTGTACCAATCTTCACCGTTCTTACTATGTTGTGGATTTGATGTCTTAATTTCACCAGTTGGGTTTGTATTATCTACTACAAAGTTATTCGCTTTTAAGAATGGGAATAAATCTGTTGTACTATACATTGGTGATTTATTACCTAGTTTATCTTCTACTTGGAAGAAGTATCCTCCACGATTATTTAGGATGTAAGAGAATCGGTCTTCATTAACTCCAATAGATTCAACTAAGTTTTTGTTACCGTCAAATACATGAACCTTAGATACCCCACTAGAGAAACCAACATCTGTTAAGTTTAAGTTCACTTGTAAAGGTTGTTTACTGTAGTTACCCTCAGGTTCGATATTGTATTCGCCTAATAAAGCGGAACTTGTAACGCTAGGTGCAACATCATCTACATAGAATGTAAAGTTCTTACGAGTTTCAAGACCAGACTTATCAATTGTAATGAGTTCTACATTATAAGAACCATCTTGATTTCGATTTGCTTGAGATACGTCTAATTGGAATGATTCTTGTTTCGTAATAGACTCTCCATAGTTCTTAGAAATAACTTCTTTACCATTCACTATTGCTTTAAACTCAGCAATTGCGGTATTATCGTCTGCTTGAACTGTTATCGGAAATACCTTACTATACCAACGTTTATCTCCGTCTACATACTCAGGTTGTGGTAACTCAGACCATAATTGAGGTGCGTTCACATCATATATGAAGTTATTAGAACCTAATGATGGTAGGATATCGTTTAATGCTTTCATATCACTCTTATTACCTAAGTTATCCACTACTTGTACATAGTATTGACCTGACGTTTCTAGTACATAAGAAGCTTTTCCATCTTCTACTTTTACGTCTTTAATTAAAGACTTATCTTTATTAAAGATAGATACATGCGAGATACCGCTAGAGTTCTCAAAGTCCTTCAAGTTGAAGTCTAAACGTAGTTTATTTTGACTATAAAAGGCTTCACTGAACACTTTATAATCTCCATTGATAGTTAGACCAGAAAATTCAGGTTTTGTATCATCTACGTAAATTGTATCTTCAAAGCTTACTTCTTTTTCAATGAAGTTTTTCGATACAACCTTGATGTTATAGCGACCATCTTGTGGCTTATCTACTTTTGTGAAGTCTAGATTGTATTCAATCTTTGTTTGTAAGTCTTGTACATCAACTGTATCAATTACCTTACCGTTTACAATGACTTCGTACTTAGATACCCCTACATCATCTTTCAATGTAAAGTCTACCTTCGGAAGACCACCATACCACTTCTTACCATCAATCTCAACTTGTGGTTTATCAATCTTTGCATCAATTGTTGGTTTTGACTCAGATTGGTATACTTTATCAGAAGCAAAACCTAAGTCTGACATTGTATATACCTTGCTGGCATTCCCTACATTATCTGTAAAGCGGAATTTAAATAGTCCACTCTTCTTAATCTTGTATGAAATCTCAGAACCTTCACCTTTTACCTCATCAATCACTGCATCCGATGAGTCTAATACTTCTAACTTATTCAAACCACTTAATTCTTCATCTGTTTTAAAGTTAAGGTTTAATGATTTCTCAATGAATACCCCTAGAGCATTCTCTTTATAGAAACCATCTTTGTCTGTACCTGTTACATTCGGTGCTTTTGTATCTACAAAGAACTCCTTCTTGTTATCTAACGTTTCACCTAAAACATCTTCTAAATGCGTATTATATGTGATTTGACCGTTAGAAGGTACATCCTCGTTCTTAATATCAGATTTGATGTTTTCTTGCTTCGTTCCTTGTGTATCTTGTGAATAATCTTTATCAAATACAAGTTTATCGTTTTGAGAGATTTTTAAGATACGGAATGGAGCATCATCTGTTACTTTTGTATTGATAGTTGGAATCGTTTTAAACCACATATTACCTTTTATGTCAATGAATGTTACAGGCTTATCAAAGTTTGACTCGATAATTGGATTAGATTGTACAAGTTGGAAGTTATTTGATTTCATACCACCGTTTAGGATAGTATTCAATGCAATGACTTCTGACTTATTACCAACTTTATCCACTACCTGTAAGTGGTATTGACCTGACTTGTTTAAGGTATACGTTAACGTATCCGTATATGGTAATTCCTTAATAATCGACTTTTCATCGTCTAAGATTAAGACTTTGTCTACCCCTGATGGTGCAACTCCTAAATCTTCTGCTTTGATGTTTAATGTAACAGGCTTAGAAGAGTACATACCACTTACCATGTCTGTTACACTATCAGATGTTACAACCCCACTTAATTGTGGCTTATCTACATCATAATACAGTTTCATTTCGTCTTTCTCTTTGTTACCAACGATGTTTTCTGCTGATACTTTGTAGTCTAATACAGTAGACTCTGTTAATTCTTTCTTAACATTAAAGTCATCAACCTTTTTCGTAGGTTCTTCTTTAGAGTTTAATATCCCTTCACCTTCGTACATGAAATATTTAGATACAACATGTTTATCAGATACTTGGAACGTAACATCTACGTTTTTATCTAATAAGAACGTTTTACCATCAATTTCTTTTGTAGTAGGCTTAGAATCTTTCTCTTTTGAAGCTTCTTTGTTGTTTATAATTTTAACTGTAGGTTTGTCATCATATACAACCGCTTTCGCTTCTAACTCTACACCAGTTAATTGAGATAAAGATAATGGTTCAGACTTGTTACCGATTACATCATATGCAATGAAGTCTTTTGGTAAACCTTTTTCTACATCTAACTCAATTGTACGTCCTACTGGGTCTTTTACTTCTACTTCTTTACCTTCTTGGTCTAAGTATGTTACTTTATCAACACCTGTGTTATCTTTGAAGTTCAATGTAACAGTAGGCTTTTGTTTAAAGTAAGATACGCCATCATAGTTCGCTTTGAAGTTATCTAATGTCGAACCATTATTTGAAGGTGCTTCTTTATCAAAACGGAAACTAATATCATGCTGTTTTGTACCATCCATGACAGTTAGTGTATTGTCTCCTGCAACTAACTTAGATTTGATTTTCTCGTCTTCTAAGTTTAAATTGAAGTCAATCCCTTTTACCCCTGATTTTGAACCGAATAAGAAGGAGTCTAACTCTTCACCGTTTAGATAGATTTGTAAGTTGCTTAATGCTCTCTTACTTTGATAACCCATTTCAACGTGATTGTCTTTAATCCAATTCGATTTATCAATGGTAGTTTTGTTCTTGATGTCAATACCTTTCTTAGAGAATGTACTGTCTTTCCCTGCAAGGCTTAACGTTTCACCTTCTACTTTAAGAGATTTGTTCGTTCCACCTTCTAACCATTGGTTATCTAGTTTAAAGTCTTCAATCTCGTGGAAACATATTAATCTATCATTTATCTTTAACGATTTTAATGCACCATTTTCTCCTATATCGTTTAATGCGATAGAGATTGGTGTATCCGTTAAAGTAACCTTACTCGTATCATAGAAAGGTGTCAAATCTCTCTTAATCTTTGCATCCGTAGGTTCTACTGATACTTTGATGTTTGTATCTTTTCCATACTCGATTGGAACTAGATTTAGGAAGTGTAACTCCATATTTACATGTGTTACGCCATCTTTACTATACGTAGGTTCGAAAGAAGACATGTCTTGTACAACTTTACCGTCTACTTTACCTGAAATTGTGTTATATACAAAATAGTAATTCTCTACCCCTAATCGACTCTTTAAATCTTCGAAACTTGTAACAAATTTAAATTCTGACTTATTAACTACTGACTCGTTTAAGTACTTTACATCGTTTACTGTAACGTTGTAGTAAGATTTGAAGTCAGAAACATCAGCCTTTAATTGTAAACTCGGTGCTTTTTCAAGAATCTTAGAGTTTGTATAATACTTAATTGGCTCTCCATACCCCTGTACGGACATAAGAAGAACCAAGTCTCTTAACTTGTCTTTACCTTCTGCAAACTGTAAAGCGTATTCATTCTTGAGTTGGAATTCGTATCCACCATAGTTTAACATGATTTGTCCGAATACACCTGTAATAGAAGCGGATTTAAATGATAAGTCTTGATTGAAGTTGTCAACTAAGATTTGTTTCTCTTCGTCTGACCAATCGGAATACCCTTCATCTACCCATTTTGGAAACTTACTTACTTCTTCCTTAGGTTTCTCAGTTTCCTCACCTGTTGGTGGTACAGGTTGCTCACCCTTGTCTTCACCATTAGGGTCTGGTTTTACCGTTTCATCCGGTTTTGGAATTGGTTTAACCTCAGGCTCTTTTGGTGTCAAGTCATCCTTCGGCTTAACATCTTCTTTCGGCTTCTCACTTGTGTCTGGCTTTGTATTGTTCGGTTTGTTTTCTTCTACCGTACCACTACTATCTTTCTCTGTTTCAGCGTAGATGTTTGTTACTGGCTGAACAAGAGGGTTTAAAATAGTTGCAACTGCGACACTTGTTGCGAGTACCTTTTTCGAAGGATTCTTCTTGCTTTTCTTACTATCGGTTGGTTTGTTACTTTCCTTCTCCAAAGCTATACCTCCTTATATGATAATAGGTTTACAAATTTAAACCCTTAATCGGTGTCCTTATACGGTTTTATGTGAGTGAGTACAAAAGATTTGATTATTTTTGTGTTTGTATAAGGACACCGATTAAAGATTTAATAAAGATAATGGAGTAGTTTTACCTACCCCATTTTGTTAACTTGCTTGCTTTGGTTTTGAATAACTACTACCACGCTGTTTAATGATAATACGGTTTGACGATACAACTTCTTGTGTTAGTTGAGATGTATTGTAGTCTTCCTCAGAAAGAATAGCTGTACCCTCGTCTAAGATTTGTGTACCTTCATCTAAAATTTGTGTACTCTCATCTAATAATTGCGTCTTATCTAAATCTGCTGATACCTTAACTCCTGATTGAATTGAAACAGTCTCTACAACTGGAGAAACTATTTCTTCTTCGTCTTCTACTAGAATCTGTGTTACATCGCTACCGATTAGAGAATTTTCTTGTACATTCTCTTTGTTTTCCACTAGACCTACAGATGATGGTTGATAAGACAAGTTATCTAAAATTTCACCTTGTTCGACCTGATTTTCTTCGTCTAAATCAAGGATTTCGGTACGTTGAATATCATCTTCTAAGGAGTCTTCCATAAGAATCTCAGTTCTTAAAATTTCATCGTTTTGTGGTTTGAACTCACCTGTTGCGGTAAGACCTTTAGCGTTTATTATTCTTTCGAGTCGTTCTGAACTTGGCGACTTAATCAGCGATTCACTATTATAGACCTTAACTCCATTTTGGTTTGATTGTTGTAGTAAAGACTCTGTAGTGAAATGTCCTGTAGCACTTAAACCACTTGTAAGTGAGTCTGTAGCTAGTCCTACCCCTTCATCACGCTCTTTGTACTTCTTAATCTGACGTTTTGCTTTTCGTCCTGTAATGGTATCATATATGTTTACAATATCCCACTTTACACAAAGGATAATTGTAATAACTAGAAACAATACCCCTAAGCCAACAGAAATATAAGAAACTGTTAACCACATTGGACAATCACCTCTTCCTTTCTACAGTCTAGGCATCTACTCTGTAAGCATTCTCGATTTGAGAAGTTACGCTAGATGTTCTATCCTTTAGACTCGCTTTCAATGAAGCTGTTTTATCGTTTCTTGGGTTAACATTATTTATATTCTTTGTTACCTTATCAGTAAGTTGTTTCATTTCAGACTGTTTGATACCATCGTTCTTTAACTGTACAGAATAAGACTCAACTGCATCATAGACTAACTTCGCAACCTCTAAAGTTACAAGGTCATTACTATCGTTCATACTTAATACTTCTTTGATATTTGCCCAGTATTTTGAGTATAACTTACCGTCTGATGCTTCTTGCATGTTTAATACGATGTCTCGTTGGAACTTACCAATCTCAGAGAAGATTCTAGCTGTTTTACTATTTCTAGAACCGTATTTCACCGCATCATCAAACCATTTGATAGGAGTCGTGACTCTTGTTACAGAGAAATCTTCATGACCTCCGTCTTTGCCGTTATTGTCGTCTGTATAGTAGTACCAGTACAATTTACCAATCTCAAATGCTAAGTCTCCATACCCCTCTTGCTTCTGTAAATCTAGTAAATTCGGATTTACAACCTTCAATAGTTCCTTTTCCTCTTCCATTGTAAACTTTGCATCTAGTTTATATTGGTTGATTAATAGGTTATAAGCTTCCACCTTTGTTGGTTTATACCCAATTGCTTCTATTGTTACTTGCGGGTTTTGAGATACTTCGGCTTGTTGATATGTACGCTCATACTTGTCTTTTACTTCCATTGCATTTGCGTAATACCCTACCCCACTTCCTAGTAAACATAGAACTGCTAATGTACCAGTTGTCATAATCGTTCGGAACTGACTTTTCAGTTTGCTTCTATACCCTTCATCCAATTCAGAATAATTATCTAAATCATATAAAAGTTCAGCGGTGTTTTGATATCGGTGTGAAGGGTTATTGGCAGTCATCTTTAAGATAATCTTTTCAAACCCTTGACTTAGGTTTGGATTCCATTGTGTAATCGGCTTGATTTCCTCAGGCGTCTTAACAGGACTATGACCAGTTACAAGGTGATACAATGTCATACCTAATGCATAAATATCACTTCGCTCATCAAATGTAGGGTTTGTACCGTATTGCTCAGGTGCGGCATAACCTTTCGTTCCTAAAGCG
Source organism: Bacillus sp. Root131 (assembly GCF_001429475.1). Classification (NCBI taxonomy): domain Bacteria; kingdom Bacillati; phylum Bacillota; class Bacilli; order Caryophanales; family Bacillaceae; genus Bacillus; species Bacillus sp. Root131. The sequence goes on along the minus strand of NZ_LMJQ01000023.1, from coordinate 285,894 downwards.
GTTGTTTTATCACTTGATTCATTCGCTAACTCACGACTGATACCAAAGTCAAACAACTTAATTGTACCACTTGGTTGAATCATAATGTTTCCTGGCTTCATATCACGATAAATGATAGGTTTTGGTCTACCATGTAAGTAACCTAATACTGTAGCTAATTGCTTTGCATATTTGATTACTTTATCTTGTTTGATTGAACCCTCTGCTGTTAGCTTCTCTAACAGAGTTTGACCTTCAATGTAGTCCATGATAATAAAGATACGTTCTGGTGTTTCTATAATGTCAACAATACGTGGTAAGAATTGGTGTTCTAATTCTTTCATCAAGTTTGCTTCCATTAGAATAGACCTGTACTCAATCTTACCTAATTTTGTATTGGACTTTACAATCTCTTTAATTGCCCATTGCTTGTTTAACCTAGAGTCTATTGATAGGTATACGGTAGCCATACCGCCTTGACCTATTTGTTTTAATATTTCATACTTACCTTCGATAACGTCTCCTACTCGTAATGTCATGACTTAGGTCTCCTTTCTATAGATTAAAAATTTCACTACTTATATACAAACGTCTCTTCTACGCCTATTGGTTATACAATTTGTCTTCCTTAATTATTAACGGTAGATAATACGTATCACTCCCTCGGTCTGCTTCGATATCGTAATCCTTTACTACCCCTAAGTACTCTATAACTTCGTAACTACCTTTTAGGATAAGCTGAATCTTGTATACATCATCTAAGTTTAGTCTTGCAAACTGTTTGAGTGGGTCGTCTAATACTTTCATTGGTTTTGAATTATAAAGTACTCTTGCTCCTTTTACGAAATCTTTCAAAGCATCTACAGATACATCAAGTAGCATAGAGTCTACTCCTTCTTTTAACAGTTGAGCATTATTAAATAGGCTTCTACCCCTTTCACTGATTCGTATTGTATTTCCAATTACCTCAAAACGAATACCAGTTTTAACTGTACCTACATGAAAGACATCTAAATACTTATTGTTTACCCCATTTGGATTACAGAAGAACAAAGAATATTTAATATCGTTTAATGTAAAGTTAGAATCCTTTAATTGGTCTACCTTTGCTGATATTTTCATTTTTGTATGGTAGATTTCTTCTATTCCAAACGCTTCTTTTAATCCTTCAAAGAATAATCTAAAGTCTAGTAAGCCAATAGCCTGTTTATTCTCTATCATTTTTAATAAATCATTTCTGCTTTCCATCTTTATCCCTCCAAACGTAGTATAAGGGTTAGGTATTAAACCTAACCCTGTATCTTCTATTTACTTACTTCTGTTCCATGCTCCTTTATACTGTTCAATGATAGACTCTACAAACATTTGAGGTGTTGCGTCTTCATATAAACCTTGCATACTCATTGGATTTTCTGTTAAGTCTCTCCTTACATTCAAGTAAGTTTTACCATTAATAGGACTTGTAGCTAACTCAATTGTAGTTGTGATATCATGTAAACCGTTAATGTCAGGTGCATTTCCTACCCCTCCGTGTACGTGATATGCGTTTTGCATTGTACCATACTCTTCTCCTACTTGTTTATGTAGATACAATTCGCTGTTCCACTTATTAATTTCAAATAAATCTCTCTTACTAAATACTTGTTCTTCTAACTGTTCCAAGATGTTATAGAAATCAACTTCACCTTCTTCTTGGTTTAACGGCTTTTCTCCCCAGTCAGGAGACTGTATGAAAGTAGAAAGATAAGTTAATGCTTCTTGTTTACTTACTTCAACACGTTTAGACTTTCCAAAAGGACTTGTTAAAATACTAAAAATTACATCCTCATCTACTGTATTATAGTTTACTTGAATACGTTGATAGTTTGCACTTACAGTGGATTTATCATTTACTAATAACATGTACACATTAGTGCTTCCATCTTTTAGAGGTTTTGTTACGAAATTAAATGATGAACCATTCTTATTAAACCAACCTGCTGATACCTGTTTAATAAAATCTAACTCGTTTTGCTTATCCATACTACCTATCACCTTATCTTTCTCTCTCTAGTATTTTCCTTTAACTTATAATACTATTATATCATAAAGTTCCTTATTTGTCAAATAAACTCATGAAAAAGATTTCATGTAAAAAAGGTAAGCTAGGACTCTAAATTAATAGTCTTAACTTACCTTTATATTAGTTCTTTGTATACAGAATTGTTACTTTCTCATCTATATGGAATAACTGTAATGTGTTTCTATCTAAGTTCTTTACTTGATAAGATGAGTAAATTGGTCTTTCTAACTTTACTTCTTGACCATTTTGTGTTCCTTTTTCAACTACCAACATTAATTGATGGGAAGCTACGTCTGCTTGGTATGTTCCTGTTAGATAGTTATCTTTGTTTGGATAAGAACCATTTGCGTATGATTCGAATGTTTTATCACCCTTTAATACGAGTGTAGTTTTTACTCCGTTACCGTAGTCAATACCCCAATTTCCGATAACTTCTGTACCGTCTTTATAGTTATTTTGTACATTTTTAAACTTGGCTGAATCTTCATCATTTGTATCAATCTTTCCTGTAAAGATTCCAGTTTTAGCTTTGCTATCATATTGTTTTGATTGACTTGAACTTCCCAACGTAGTTGATTGTGTAGGTGTACTTGAACTACTGGAAGAACTTGAAGAACTACTAGATGTTCCTCCACCGTTTACTTGTTTCTCTAACTTTTCAAATACTGGGTTCCAATGTGACCTTGCTTCTTCCATTGCACGGTCTGACTTTTCAATACTTGTTTTAACTGATTCATCTGATGCGTTACTATTTGATAAAAGCTTTTCTATCTCACCAAATGACTCTCTTAAACTCTTAACTGCTTTTAATACTTCTTTGTGGTCTTCTTTATATTTAGAAGGTGCATCTAAATGTTCTAATTTATCGAATATTTTATTGATGTCTTTTAAGGCTTCAATTAGTTCTTTCTTAGATTTACTACCTTTATTGTAATCTTTTAAAGACTCTTGGTAATAATCTAATCGTCTCTTTGCATCTTTTTCTATGTCTAGCATTAATTGTGGATAATCCTCTTCTAAAACTCGAACCATTTGAACATCTTTACTGCTATCTTTCGAGTTAGCTGAATTTTTATCCTGTTCACTTGACTTTGCTTTCGTTGATTCTTGTTTTGGTTCTTCTTTCTTACTCGTTTCTACTGTAATACAACCACTCAATAACATAACTGGAATCGCTAATGTGACTAGTTTCTTTGCTTTCATTTCTCCTACCCCTTTAATATTCATTAGTATAATAAAACGAGTTACTTTTTATAAGCAACTCGTTACTACCCCTTTGTGACTTCATACTATTATAATTTTGTTTAATTTAAAAGAAATCGTCCTTTAGACCTTTTATAGTGTTTTACAAGTAATTTACTTTCCTTCAACTGCTTTTCGCAATGAGTTAGGATTCATAGAGTTCATATCAGAAAAGAAAGGTTCCCATATGTACATTGCCTTGTCTATTTCTTTTAATACCTTATCTACTTCTTCTTTTACCTTTTTCTTATCTTGACTAGAGTCTTCATAATTATCAACCGCTTTTTCTAAGTCAGGCATCTGTTTAACTAAGGCTTCATTTGCGTCTCTAATTTTGTACTCGTAATCTGAATACTTCTTAGGGATTTTAACCTCTAACATATCCGTTAAGTTTTTTCGAAGGCTTCTTACTGTATCTTTTGCGCTTCCTTCATAACCACCTTCTGCTAATGCGTTAGACTCTTTTGTTATCGTTTTTATGTAACTTTTATAGTTTACTAGCTCTCTAAACATAAAGTCTACATAATCAGTTGCGGAAACGTAAACAGAATCTCTAATTATTTTACTTTCTCCACTATCCTCTTTATCAGTTTCTTTCTCTTCTTTCTTACCTGATTTCTCTTCTTTCTTTTGTTCCTCTTCATATTCTAGTTGAGATAATGCACCTCTTAGTTGTGCTTCAATTTGCTCGTCACTATAATGAAGTCTTTCCATATCTTCTATCATTCTATCTGCCTTGAACTCTTTATCTACTTTTCTATATTCTGCTTGTGTTAATCCATATGTGTTTAGCGTACAACCTGTAAATAGTAGAACAGGTAGAGTTAACGCTATTAGTTTCTTTGCTTTCATTTCCTTATATCCCCTTATCGTGTTGTATGATTGTATGTATAATTACGAGTTACTCTTTTTCTTTACTTGTTCTTCCATTACCTTAGTAAATACCTTTTCAAAATCGTCTTTGTTTTCTTTTGCTAGTTGATAAATTGCTTCTTTCCACTGTGGTCTATCCATACCATCTAAGTGAGGTAAATTATTCGTAATCGCTATATTTACTTCGTTTACATCTTTACCTTTTGCTTCTAATATCGGTTTTATACCTTTTCTTGCATCTTCTACCCCTTCTAATATAAGTTTATGGTTAGCTTTATACTTATCAGGTACTTTTACATTCTCCATTCGGTCTAAAGCTTCATCCATAATACTTGCCGTTTCGAATATCTTGTTATACCTGTCATCACCCTTTTGTTTTGAACTTATACCTAGTATAATGTCATCCTTGTTAAAGCTAAACGTTACTAATTGCTCATACATGTAACTTGGATACTCTTTCTCGGATACTGTAGTTTTCAACATTGCTTTACTTGTTTCTTCTACTTTAGGCTTTGTGTCTTTTACTACCCCACAACCGAATAGTAACATAACTGGAACTGCTACACTAACTAATCGTTTCAATTTATTTTCCCCACATTTCTTTTGATTTCTGCAAGTCTACAGAATTTACTTTCTTCCTTGCTTCCTCTAACTTGTCTCCTGCTTCTTTCGTTTTCTCTTTACTTTCATCAATACCTTTTTGGTCTTTCTTTTCTATACTCTCTAATCTGTAGTTTATACTTGATTCATATAAATCTACTGCTTTCAGTACTTCCTTATGTGCTTCTTTGTAGTTCTTTGGAACTTCTAATTTCTTAATTTTAGAAATTGTAGTTTTGAATAACGCCAATCTTGTATTTAAATCCTCTTTACCTGTTTCGCTACTATCAAAGAAATACTTTTGTAGTTCAGTTACATCTATTTCTAATTGACTTGATAATCTGCTTATGTTGTTTGAATAGGATTGTTCTTCTTTCTTTGTTTCTTTCTCAATTGCATGAATTTCCTTTTCATTGTCCTTTGCAAATATCCAGTCTGCTGAACAACCTACATTTGATAATAGCATAACAGGTAAAGAAATTGCTAACACCTTACGTTTCATTTTAATACCCCTCTTCTTTCTACTTTGATACAATGACTGTTTATCTCTAAACTTTAACTTTATATACAAGGAAACTGGTAAGCTATTAACCTACCAGTCTACTTCGTATGTAGCTATTCAACTACGTATTTCAGTCTTAAATACCTTTAATCCACCATTTCCACCATGCTTTTTCTCTGTAATGCATTTTGCTTCACCTCCTTTTAGGTTTTACCTCTGCTTTACTTCATCATTTCCCATAAATTTCTCCACCATGCTTTATGTTTCATTTTGCTTCACCTCCCTTCAAGTTTACTAGGCTTATTTGATTTCTTGCATCATTTTATTTGCTTCATCTATCTTCTTTGAAGCTTTAATGATAGCATCATTGCCTATACTCATTAAGTTTCCGTCTTTCTGCTCGAATCCGTCTTTAATAGATAGCACCGACATATTAAGTAAACCCATAGCTGTTTCCATAGTGAGTTGTACATCTTTATACTTATCACTTGCGTTTAAGGCTTTTACTTTATCCCCAATAGCAAGTAAGTCTTTAGAAGCGGTTTCAAACTCTTTCTGCTTTTCTTCCACTGACTTCTTACTTGTCAGAATGTCACTCACTACTTTCGATTGTTCCGATAAATCTTTCATTAAGTATGCTAAGTTTTCTTTGTAGTCTTCTTTCTTATTCTGCTCAATAGAAACTTTCGGGTCTACTTGCTTTTCTTTTGCACTACAACCTACTCCAATACTTGTTACGAGTAACATTGGAATTGCTAAAGCTAACAACTTACGTTTCATAGTTATAATCCCCTTTATACTTTTATTTCTTTTTGTCTAATTCTTTTACTATCTTGTCTGCTGATTTAGAAGCCGACTCTAAATCTTTTCTAGATGTGTTTACTGCTTCTTTATCCTCGTCTTTTAATCCTATTTCTATCATATCTATCCCTGTTTTAGCTGTAAACATTGCTCTACCTACGTCTTTTTGTAATTGTGTATCTTCTTTCAATGCGTAATCTAAGTTTTCTATCTTCTCTATTAACTCAAAATACGGTTTCTTTAGTTCTTTTAACTTAACCGCCTTTTTATCCATTGACTTCCAACTATCTAAAGAGTCATCAATTTCTTCTGTTTGTTCCATGAATTCTTTTAGCAAATACGATGCATTCTTATTATAGTCTTCTTTCTTATTCTGTTTAATGGAAGCTTCCATTACTTCATCCTTCTTTTTATCCTTTGACTCACAACCTACCCCAGTTATTAATAACATTGGAATTGCTAAAGCTAACAATTTACGTTTCATACTATCATACCCCTTTGTTTATATTATTGAACTTCACTCATGTTTTGCTCATCTAATGCTCGTATTTCGTCTATTGCTTTACCAAACATTTCTAATCCTTCAAACATATAGTTTATGTTTGTAGTTACTTTATTTTCGTCTAATTCGTCTACCCCTTCAAGAATCTTATCAATTGATTTCTCGTAAATGATGAGTGACTTTTTCAGTTCTGTTTGTAAACCCTCATATTGCTCAGGTGCTTTGATGTCTTGTAACTTCTTAGATACTACTTTCACCTTATCAAACTGCTCTTTTACTTCTTGGTGGTTTGTAATAAGTGTTTGGTCTTTTTCAATAATAGGATTTACTTTTTGTACCTCTGTTGCAAAGTCTAACCCTTTATTATCTACTTCTTGTTGATATTCTTTTACTGTTTTCAGTTTAGCCTTATCTATTTTCTTGTCTTCTTTCGTTTGCTTCTCTAAGTCAGCCTTTTCTTCTTTCAACTTATCTAACTCTTTGTTTACTGTTTCCAAAGCTTTCTTATTGGCTTCCGCTTCTATGTTTGCCTTTTCTTCTTTCTTCTTCTCATCTTCCCCGTTTGAACAACCTACCCCTAATGCTAAAGTAAGTGGTAATACAACTGCTAACATTTTACGTTTCATTGACATAATCCCCTTTGTCTATTTACTTACCTGCTCGTCTAATCTCTTCTACTGTATTTTTGAGATACTTGAGTCCATCTAGTATGTCTCCCTTAGTAGACCTTGCTTTCTCTGTATTATCTCTTAGCAAATCATCAAATAGTTGGTCTATATTCATAACAATGATATCTGAATTTGTTTTCAGGTTTTCTTTGAATTGTGGATATTCTTTTGGTGGTTCAATTTCAGATAGTTTAATCGCTTGTTCTTTTACCTTACCGTATTGTGCTTTTAACTCAGCTTTGTTTGTCTTTAATTCCATATCTTTTTGTGTGATTGGAATCGTAGCTTCTAAATCAGTTTTAAACTGTTCAAACCCCTCATTTACCTTGTTTTGATACGCTACGAGTTCTTTCTTGTCTTCCGACATTGTACCAGTAGCCTGTCCCTTATCCGTTGCTTCTTTCTTTAATGTAGGGTTTTGGGCTAAGGCTTCTTTATCCATTTCCTCATCTACAACTTTCATAAACTTCCCTTTGTCTGCTTCTTCTTTCTTTGTTTCAGCATCTTTTAAACTATCAGTTTCTTTAACACTGTCTGCATTCTTATAATCTTCTACTTTTATACTATCAGTTTTACTTTCTTCTGAACTATCCTTAGAACATCCTACCCCTAATGCAAGTGTGATTGGTAAGGCTACTGCTAATACTTTACGTTTCATTGATGTTTGCTCCTTTATTATAGCCCTCTTATTTCGTCTAATACTTCTATAAACTTCTGTGATGCTCTTTCTCGTTGCGATGCATAGTCTACTGTAGATGATTCACTTGAACTCATCAAATAGCTAACAGATTCATTAACTGCAATAAAGTAATCACGAATTGCTACCTTCAGTTTGTCTTGGCTTTTCTTATATTTATCAGGTGCTTGTATGTCTTCTATTTTCTTTGTTAACATACGTAACTCAGATAAATCTCCTTGTACTTCTTTAAAGTCTCCACCTACAGAAGTTTTTCTAGATATTTCTAAGTATAGGTTTGACCACTCATCTGTCATTTTAAGTGTTTCTTTTTGATAGTTTGAAGAAGATGATGAGGACACTGTACCGCTAGAATCATTTTGAGAAACTTCTAAACTATCAGTCTCTTTTACTTGTGCTTCTTCCTTTGAACACCCTACCCCTCCTAGTAGCATGACTGGAATGGTTAAAGCGACTAATCTACGTTTCATTTCTTATTCTCCTTCTGTTGTTTCACTAGTTGTATTTTGTTGTTTCTTTTCTTCTAAACTCTTTTCAGTTGTACCAATCTCGTTACCTCTACGGATATCATTGATTGCACCCATTGATTTCTTGTATATTGCTAATCCGTCTTTTAGTTTACTTGTAGATAACGCTAACTCACTACTTGAAGGGTTATCAATATTGTCTAATTGAATTTGGAAAGATTCTGCATAATACCCCATTGCTCTTTTTAGTTTCTCATGTTGCGTCTTATACTTTTCATCAGGTTCCATATTGTTTAGTCTGTCGAACAAATCTGTAAACTCGTTAATTACCCCTATAAATTCTTCTTTATTCGAGAATAGAGTCATATCATCGCTTGTCAGTTTAGACATCTTTTTCATTATTGTTTCAAAGTCATTAGAGAAACCTATGACTTGGTCTATGTATGCCACTTTTTCTTCTTTACTTGCTACTGCAATCTTGTCTTCTTTCTTTGATTCCTCGTTACCGCATCCTCCTGCGAATAACATCATTGGCACTGCTAAACAAATTAAACTGCGTTTCATATTTTATAAAGTCCTCTCTTTTTGTATATCTAGTTTGTTTGAAAAATCTTGATAAATTTCCATAGAAAAACCTCCACCTTCAAACTACTTAATGGAGGTTCTGTTTGTATATTCCTTACTTGTCTTCTTCCCATGTATCAATGGCTTCTGAAACTTCTCCGCCACTTAACTTATCAATTTCTTCTAATCCTTTTATGTAGTCTTCTGCTGAATCCATTACAGTTTGTTTACCTGTTTTAAAATCAGCACTTTCTACATCTACTATTCCTTGCTCTACTAAATCCAAACCTTTATCTAAACTGATAATTGAATCTAAAAGTTTAGCATGTACTTCCTTATACTTTTTAGGTGGTTCAATAGATTTAAATACATTTATAGAAGTTTTTAAGCTATGTATCTCAGACTTAAATTCCATATCAACTGAATTAAGAGATTCATCTAACTGTAGTAACTTGTTTGCTGATTTATTTGCTTCCTCTAAATCTACCATAAAATTTACGAGATAGTCTATATACATAACGGTTGTTACGGTTTGATGGCTTTTTGGTATCTCTTTCTTCTCGATAGCCTTACCGCTATATACTTGTACGCAACCTCCACCAACTAACATAAGTGGAAGTGCGATACTAAGTATTTTACGTTTAAACATGCTTTAAAACCCACTTTCAGATTTACTCTTCGTCTTCATCTTCCTCATCTTCGTCTTCGATGATATCGTCTTCGTCTTCCTCATCATACTCTAATTCAGGCTCTAAATCATCATCTTCGTCTTCAATGATATCATCTTCGTCCTCTAATTCCTCATCTTCGTCTTCTTCAAAATCAGCTTCGTCTTCTGAATCATCATCTTCATCATCTAATTCTTCGTCCTCGTCTTCTTCAGAATCAGCTTCGTCTTCATCTTCATCATCCGTGTCTACTAAACCACTCTCATCATCATCTTCGTCTAGGATTTCCTCATCCTCGTCTTCTGAATCTTCATCCTCGTCATCCAAATCTTCATCTTCGTCTTCTATTTCCTCATCCTCGTCATCTAATTCTTCATCTTCCTCTTCGAAATCATCATCTTCGTCTTCTAAATCTTCATCCTCGTCTTCTTCAAGTTCCTCGTCTTCCTCCTCTTCATCTTCGTCCTCTATTTCCTCTTCTTCCTCATCTTCATCTTCAATAAGTTCCTCTTCTTCGTCATCATCGTCTTCCGGCTCATGAGTGAACTCTTCCTCTTCCTCATCAATTAATTCTTCTTCCTCGTCATCAGAGTCTACCTTTGGTTCAAAATCGTCTTCCTCGAACTGAAATTCCTTTGCTACCCCTTTACGAGATTTTTCTTTCGCTTCTAACGTTTCTCCTTCTTTCACGTTACCGTTTTCATCAAATTTACCAAATAATTCTTCGATTTTCATATACTCATAAACTCCTTTATGTGTTAGTTAAATTTTTATATCGTTACTACTTTATTTAAGCCGTTTATTGTGGCTTTTGAACCGTTAGACGGAAATCATTTACGTAAATCTCAGTTCCATTCTTCGCTTCTTTATACTTTTCATCTATGATAGTCATTTGTGCTTCTAGGTTGTCTATCAAGTGAATAATGTAAGAATAGATTGTTCTTGGACGTTCTTCGTATTGACCATGATGTTGCGTTATGATAGATATTAGATTGTAATAGAATAACGTGTCATACTTTTCGATAATGAAGTTTTTATGCTCCATAATCATTTCTGCACCTAAGAAACGATGAGTTGCAATTGCAATGTCTGTATATAATCCATTTTTCAGTTCTAAAATCTTACCTATATCGTGAAGCAATACCCCTGTATACATTAAATCAACACCGTTTGAATCTAACCCAAAGTTTTTGTGTTGAACCATTACTAAGTCTAATATTTCCATCATCTTAGTTGTATGATGTAATAACCCAACTGGTTCAGCATCATGCATATGCATACCTGCAAACTCAGTTGCGAAACGGTTTGCTATATCACCTTTTAATATAGCACCTACTACTAGTAAAGCGTCTGGTGTAACTCTGTTTCTAAGAATCTGATTTACTTTACCGTTTAACTCTCTTGCATTTAAATTCACAGTCATAAAATCTGTTTCATTGAAGTTTTCTTGCTTTGGAAATCTAAGTTCTGTAATACTCATTGAAAATAGACCGTTAAATACGTTTCCAGTTGCTTCAAACTCAATAAAGAAACTACTTCCCACCTTTGCAACTGCTTGTTCCATCATATTCATGAGTTTATCATCCCAAATACGATAGGCTACCTTTTCACCGCCTTTTACGTAACAATCACCCATACCATAAAAACCTGTTTTATTCTTTTTGGGTGCTTGTTTATAACCGTGAACCCATACTACCCCACTTATTGACTCTTTATCCAACTTTTGCATTTCTTCTACTCTTACCACTTGTTAGCCCTCCCCTTCCTATTTTAGATACAGGAAAACCAACTGACGTTAGTTTTCCCAAATTTCTTAAAATTATACATATAAGTTTAACAGTTTCATCAGTTAGTAGATTTGTGTTCTACAAATACTGATGTAATATTATCTGTTTCACCTTCTGCAATTGCAAACTGGAATAAATCATTTAGTGATACATGCTTATTATTCAAGTCCACTAACTGTCTATCCTCTAAACTATGCCAAAAACCGTCTGAACATAATACTAGGCTTGAATCTTTATAATCAAAAGTGTTTGTATCAATCTTTACCCCTGCTTTGATTCCTACTGCACGTAGTATAACGTTTCGTTGATGGTGAGTTTTCGCTTCTTCCTCTGTAATGTCTCCATCTTTAATATACTTGTTTACTAAAGTATGGTCTTCAGTCAATCTATTTACTTGACCGTCTTTGATTTGATAAATCCTAGAGTCTCCTACGTGCCATAAATACCCCTTATCAGCTAACAAGACACATGATACAGTTGTACCACCTTTTTTACCTTTTGCCATGTTTATATTAAGAAGCTGTTTGTTTGACATCGTAATTGACATTGTAATAGCCCTTTTTAACTCAGCTATCGTTTCATACTCTTCATTTGCGAAGGTTTCTTCTAGGTTCTGACAAACAGTTCGACTTGCATTCTCACCATCATCTAAACCACCCATACCGTCACATACAACGATTAATGCTATTTCTTCTCCTTGGAATTCACCTACTAAGAATACTAAGTTATCCTCATTTGTTTCCCTTACTACTCCTATATCGGTGAACGGTACGACTTCAAACATGTTTACACCTCTTTTATTTCGTGTTTATGCTTAGTTCCATCTAGGATAGCCCATTTTTCCTCTGACTGTATCTTTCTCAAAGGTGTCTGTATCACTAAAAGCTATCCACCAACCATCTTCTACTAAAGAAGCTTTTGTTCTTTTTGCAATTTCCAAAGGGTCATACTCTCGCAAACCTAGTTGCTTTAATAATTTCTTACAGTCTTCTCGTTCTTTTGGGAAAATACGCCATTCAATAAAGTTTACGATATCACCTAAAGGGATTCTTTTTACCCCTTGTGGAAATAACTCTCTTGGAATGATATAGACACTTGGTAGATGGTTTTCTAATACCAATTCGTGTCTATTATTTACAACTTCTTGATGTGCGATTTGAATATTATCAAACATTAATCGAATCATCGTCTATACCTCCATTACCTTACCAATATAACGCATTCTCCATTTTAAATACTTTACTATAGCGTTTGCTCTATCCTCAGGTAGTAAACTAAGAATAGGAGTTATGTCTTGAATAATTGCTGTATATAATGCATCTAAGTTTAACTTAGGAAATATCTTTTGGTCTACTAATTTAATTTGTTTCTGATGAGTTGTTCTAAATGGTTTTGCTCTATCTAACTTGTTAAAATGACTAGCAAGTTTTAAATCTTTATCGTCTACCCAAGATAGTAAACTTGCTCCATTATCAAAGATAGGTGCTAACCTCTCTTCACCTGTTAGTACATCTACTATGATGTCTATATTATATAAATGACGGTCTTCATTGCCTGTAAGAGCATCGAATACTAACATTTTATATAAAGGTAAAGATGGTAGCACTTGTTTGTATTGTGTAAAAGCATCATCTTTCGTTACCCCAAATCTATCAATTAAGTACCTTTGTAAAGGTCGCATAGTTTGTTGTGGTAACGTAAGTTTCTTACAAATAGAAACATGATTAATACCATGAACATCTAACTCAGGAAAGTATTGCTTTGGTAGTAACATATAGTTTATATGTTCAAAACCTAGTCTTCTTGCAATCAGAGTAGCCATTGCTTCCGAATAAGGGTCGTAAGTATGACCACTTACCATGTTTGGATGAAAGTTACCCTTTACCAAGAACACATCACCGTTTATGTTATACCAACCCTTAGGTAAATTACCCCTTGATGTTGTAGAGTCAACTAATTGAAGTAATTCTATTTTCATACCAGTTTACCCCTCAAAGAATTGGAATACTTCATTAGCGAATTTAATAACATCGCCCTCAGCTAACTGTTCTCTTCTGCCCTTAATAAGTTTCTTCTTATTAACAAAAGTTCCGTTTGCTGAACCAATATCTTCTAATTCAACTACCCCATATTCAAAGTGGAATACTGCATGTTTACGACTGATTAATCCGTTACCTTTGATTTGAATATCTGTACCTAACTTACCGAATGTAGTTTCAGTTTTTAATATACTTAGTTCATATCTTTCTCCATCACTTTCACGGATTAAGTATGGAATTTGTTCTTCGTCATCTTCGTCTAAGATAGTAGTTTTACCGCTATCAAAGTCCTCTTCTTGCTCATCTTCTATGTCATCCATTAAGAATGTAGTCTTATCAGTAGGCATTAGGATTTCATCATCATCTGACTCTTGAATACTCTCTTCAATTTCTACTGAACTTGCAACTTCTTCTCTTGCTTCTACTACTGGTTCTTTCACTTCTTCAATGATAACATCTGCTTCAATATCGTCTTCTTGAATTAATGGTTCAACTAAATCAGGCTCATCTATTACTTGCTCCTGTACAACAGGTTCTTCAATAATAGGTTCTTCCAATACAGGTTCTTCAATTGGAGTTTCTTTTATTTCAACTTCTTGTTTAGCTAGATTTTCCTTCGCTCTTTCTGACGATTCTACCGACTGCTCTAACATAGAATACGTTTTATTTACGAACATGTCTAGCTTATCTAAGCCCATATCTTCTTTTTGGAACATCTTTGCATACCCCTCAAGGAATGTCTTGTCCTTAGAAGACTTTGGTTTTGCAACTTCACCCATTTGATAGAACATGTGTAAGATGTTTTGTTTTGGTGCTAGGTTGTCTAGTATCCATAACGTAAGCTCAATCTTACCGTTTTCTTTGTTTATAAAGATGAAATCTAAGTCTAAATCAAGATAATCAGGTGAAATATTGTGAGAACTAATCGTTTGCATAGCATCTACGATACCTTTTAATAAAAGTACAAATTCACGACTATCTATCGGACTTTGTAACCTAGTTAGCACAGAATATTTACCCGTTAACTTTGCTCTAATAAATGTCTTTCGTTTTACCTTTTCAATTTCAAAAGGAAGAATACAGTCTACATTTTCAGACTTTAAATACTCAGCTAAGTCTTCTCTTGCTTTTTCTTTCTTTTCTAATTCGTTTACAATTACCCATTCATTGTCTTGGGTTAAAAGTTTTACAAACCCCATGAAATCATATCTCCTTTCTTTAACTCTAAATACGGATACCCTTTTGACGGTTCACTTACTAAAACAACTTTTCTTCGTGTACCGTTTAATACCCCTTCTTGCTCATTTACAACGTAATCTTGATTAATCTTGTTGTTTTGTAGGTCTTCTATACTATCATATACATCTAATGCACCGTCTACTAACCATATCATGTAGTTTAACATTGTTTTATCTAAACCAAATGCTTCTAAATTCAGTAACAAGACTGGATATTCTAATGCTTCAAGAATAATCCCATAGTCTTTATCAATTATATAGTTGTTTTCCTCTTCAAAAGATGTACTATCTTTTGTAGGTCTCTTTAACAACTCGTCTTTATCAATCGGTGTACTGAAATCATAGTAGTATTTATCGGTGTCTATTCTAGATGATTGCGTTTCAAGTATAGAATTTAACTTTTTATGCGTATACGATAATGGAGATTGTATGAACTGCATCGTTTCATGGTATAAATTACTTGACAATGAACCTAAATCCAAGTCTGATACTGAAACTGGGTGTACTTCCCATACGTATTGCATTTTGTTTTCCTTCTTAGGATATTCCTGTTTGTAGGAATCTTTCCTGTTATGCCCTTTCATGCCTTTATCTTGCAATTTAACCTCTTTCTTTTTAAAACGCATCATTGTTACTACTCTTGTGTAATCAAAACCTGCTAAGGACAACGTACCCCTAAACTCATAAAAATCATTCTCTACTAAATCGTTTGGTACATATACTACTAGTTCACCTTTTGTGAGTTTCTTTTCTCGACCTTGCTCACCTATAAAATGAACTCGAAATGATACGAATTTACAGTTTGGTGCTAACTCTTCTGAATGAAAGATAGGCGGTTTCTCTATCTTATGCTTCACATACCCACCTACAACGACATCCCTTAGACGACCTTTCTTGTCTATCTCGTTTAAGATATCAAAGGTGGGTATAGATGTATCAACAATTTTCAGTCTGTCTTCAAACACCAATACCCCTACTTTCTTATCTTTGTTTATATTAAATAAAGCTTTCAATAAAGACTTTTGCAATATCAGTCATTTCGTTTTCTAACTCTTTTAATCTAGTTTCGATTTCCATATACTCCGAACTATCTTTACCTTTGTCTATTTCAACTACCCCTTGCATACTTAATAATTGAGTAGAGTCTTCCTTTTTCTCACTATACTTCTTTAGTAATTCTTTCGGATACATAGTAGAGTCTCCTTTCTTATTCTTTTGGTTTACACTCTTTATCTAATCCCGCTTCGAATTCACCGCATACTTTACAAATAGCAAGACCTCCATCTAATACTAAGTTTGCTATTGTATCACTTTCCATTTCTTCGGGACTCTTGTTTGTAAAGTCTTCTTTTGTATATAATACATGATTATTTTTCGTTTTCATTGCTACCCCTCATTTCTCTTCTACAATCCAACCGTTTAACATAGCGTATTTATACTTTCTTGGATACTTTCTCTTCCAGTTTTCCCATTCTTTCGAGTGTCCTATTGTGGCTAAAGGGTCATTCCTTTTCTTCTTTTCAAGAATCTTTGCAACCCACTCAGGAACTACAGGTTTATAAAATTCATTTTCATTCATTTTGACACTCCTTTGTGTCTTCCTCGATTACTTCAACCGTTACTTTAACCTTCTTACCTTCAAAGTTAAACAGGTCTTGTGTTAAATAATCATTAATTTCTTTTATGTATACATCATGGTAAAGTGCATTACTGTTTCCATAATCAATTTCTTGCTCTACTACTTTACCGATGTACGTTTTCTTTTGTGGCATATAAGACACCTCTTACCCTAATGTAGTAAATCCTGCTGTTTTATAGCTCACATCACGGTCTACTATACTAAATTTACTATACATTGCATGAATTTCTAAGTCTTCTTCTACTAACTGGAATCCATACTCACGACACATTGCTTGAGCAATTACTTCATGTTGATTTGTATCTACTTGTTTTACAATTCGATGATATAAGTCTAAGAATTCTTCGTTTGTTATGTCTCCACGAATCATAAGTGTAGAGTAAGAGTATTCACTATGCTCATCTGTTGCAAAGCGTACAAATCTTACTTTAGGTAATCCTTGTAACTTTTCTTTTGTTGTCTCTTCATACTCTAACCAACTCTCTAATAATTCTCTCAGTTGAAATTTTGAAGATGCTTCTAGTGTTGTAAGTAGTTCTTCTCTATCTGCAATTTTAATTTCTGCTTTGAAAATCTCAGTCTTCTCACCTTTTCTCATTTTAGTCATTTCATAAACCGTCACTTCAAAACCTAATTCATCATACTTATTTAAAATCTCCATTTTACTACCCCTATTCTTGATTCTCTTTATCGTTTAACTTTACTTTATTCTCACACGAGAAACAAATGAACCCACACTCTGTTAACGAATGAATTGTAACAGACATTTGTTTCTCTATATTATGCCGTTTATTTTCTAACTCTTTATAGTCTACTTTGTTCTCACACTCATTACAGATTAATGTAAAACCTTTACTCATGTTTAACTACCCCTTAGTATGGTGAATATACTTCTATACGTCTTAAATCGTCTCTTACTACGTCTTCTTTCTTATAATCTTGTACAATACCAAATCCACTCATTGCATGAATCTCGAAAAAGTGAGTTTCTTTTACAAAACCATAACGTTTACATAACTCGTCTGCTATCTGCTCACGATTTAAATTTATACCTTCTGACACCACTTGATTGTACATGGAAATAAACTCTTGTTTGCTTAAATCTTTCTCAGTTAGTAAAGTTATAAATGTATAATCTCCAAAAGTTCCATCTGATATACGAAATGATTTCATCGCCTACCCCTCCTGTTATTTTGTTCTATTCCATACTATTTTTCTAGGTTGTTTCTTTTCTTTCACGGTTGCAATGTCAATATAATCTTTACCTTCTTCGTAAGGAATAACATCGGTATCTGATACAGGTTTATATACTTCAGTTGTGGCTCTAATTTCAAGTTTCTCTCTAGCTACAACTAAATCGAATCTTCTTTCCATTTCCTCTGCTAATTCCTCCAAGTCTCTATACTCTTTATCTTGTACGACTTCGTTATACATATCTATGAATTCCTTGTTTGATATACCTGATAATGATACCATAATAATTGCTTCATAGTCTGCATATTCCGAAAACCCTAGTTTAAAGTATGTTGCCATAACTCTACATCCCTTTCTATTCGTTTATTTCTGTTTCAAACTCTTTTAAATACGCAATGAACTTATTGTAAGATACAAGTCTTGATTGTAAAACATCAATGTCTACCCCTAAACTCTGTAACCCATCTGATTCGAATATCTCGTCTCCGTTTTCTACTCTTGTATGTAAAGACTCAATCTTACGTTTTGCACGTTCTAACTTCTCTTTTAACTCGTTTTCTACCAGTTTCTTTTCTGCCACTACTTTTGCTAATTGTATCTCTACTCGTCTCTTTTGGTCTTCGATAACCTTAACCTTTTTATTGTAATCCTCTATAGTAGGTAGTTCTTTCTCTTCTTTCATCGTAATAGTTGAACCTTCGTTTGCTACTTGTAAAGAATCAGTTTCTTCGCTACCATATACCTCTTTGATTGTTTTATTCCATGATTCAAAATGGTTTTCCTTTGTCATTATGAACATCCTTTCTTTATTACCTGTTTGCACTTTATCCTCCAAAATAAAAATAGTGCTACAAGTATTTTTCTCATTTACTTATAACACTATTATACCATAAATTTATTAATTTGTCAAGTATGTTTCCATATCTTACCTAACTTGTTTCTAAAATATTTATCTATAGTTTAGAAATCTAAATAAATAACTTTCTCTCCAACGTTTCCTTTTCGAATACTTGCACCCTTTAAAGTATATCCGTAGTTTGTTATCTCATTCGTATCACAATAAATTTCTACAATTGGATAACCTACAAAGGTACTTAGTTCTCTTGCTACTTCTTCCATGTTTCCCTCTACTGTAATCAAACAACCATCATCACAAGATGTCAATTGTATAATATCAAAATTTCTAAATCCTTCTTGTTTAGGCGGTAGAGAAATTTGTCTAAACCCGTTCTGATAGATAAAGAATAAAGGTTTCTTTTCTTCACTCTCTAGTTTCTTCTTTCTAGCTTCTTTCATCTTGTTTTTACGTTCTTCTATAAACCATACACCATTTGAGATAAATTCAGGTTCTAAATCAGCCATCGACTCTTGACCGTGAAAATAATAGTTTGTTTCTCCTAATTTACACTTTACATGTGTTTGATTGTTTGCCCATAACTTCATTGCTTTCCACATCGGAACTTCTTTCCAGTCTACCCCAAGACCGAACCTGTCTTTATCTGTATATCTACTTGCTCTACTCATAGTTCCCTACCCCTCTACAAACCATTGACCTTCTTTTACGAAGTCTTGGTCTAATTTATGTATCGTCTCTCCACCTTTAAAATAGTACTGTGAACGTTTCACTTGACATCGAATACTCTTACCTTCCTCAGCCCATAGTTTCATTGCTTTCCACATCGGTACTGATTCCCAAGTTGTACTATCATACCAGTTTTCTTTACTCACCTTTTAACCCTCCTTGTTTAAGCCACCATACTTCTATATACATACCCTCTATTTATTTTCTCTTCCTTACTTGTTGCGTTAGAACATGCACCTACTCGTTTTAATTCCATTTCAAAGTATACATCACCATCTTTAAAAGGTTTATTCTTTACGAAACAAGCATAATGACATAACTCGTGTTTCAGCACATCAACGATTGCTTCATTTTTAAAATGTTTATTTGCAAATGAACTAATATCTATGCTTTTCGGTTTTCTAGTTTCTTTTCCGTTTTCATAGATTAAAGCACCAGTAAATCTTGCAAACAGTTTACGTAATCTACCGTTTATTTTAACAGGTATCGTTAAATCTAAACCCCAATTCTCTTTACACAACTCTTTTGCTAATTGGTTTAAATACACTTCTGTACGTTCCATTTCACTATACCCCTTTCTGAACTATTAAAGCCATATGATAAAACTACTACCTATTATAGTGAAGAATATACCTGTTATCACATTCACTATCTTCATTTTACGCATTTCATCCTCGGTTACATCTTTTCTATTAGAAGGTTTTACTAGAATGCAAACTACCCCTAATATGATGAAGTATAGACCAACCATTATGATTATAGAGTTAGACATCGTTTATGCTACCTTTCTATAAGTTTATCTAGTTTATTTCATGAGTTCTTCTAGTTTACGTAATGCTTCTTTTCCTCTTCTGCTTAATACATCCGAAGTAAAAACAACATTTTTCTTTAACAGTTCTTTTGGATTATGTTCTTCTTGATAAGATTTATTGTACTTAATCCATTGGTTTTTAAGGTCTGTATATCTAAAATCAGATTTACTTTTTAATACAATTACTCTATCGTTTAACTCTATTCCTGCAAAAGTTACTACACGTAACAAGTCTGGATTAGGTAAAGAAACCTTAATTTCTTCAATTAACTCTTCTTTTGTCATTGACATGATATTTCCTCCAATACGTTTCATTTATATAAATAAAAAAAAATAGTACTACAAGATTTACTTTATCTCATAGTACTATTATACCATATGTTTATTAATTTGTCAAATATGTTTACTTTTCAGAACTTCCAAACAGACTAGAGAAGAAGTTTCCAATTGCTGAACCAATGTCTTTAATGAACTGCCATGAAGACTGAATGAAATTTTGACCTGCTTCGCTATCTTTAAAGTCTTTTAATTTACCAAACAGTTCTTTAGAACCTTCTACGATACTATCTTTGTATGTACCGATTTGTTTTACAAACTCTTCACTGTTTGCAATGTTTGAATCTTTAAAGTTGAACATGAAGTTTACAATTATATCTTTTTGCTTATCAGATACCGCTTGTTCAAGTTCAAGGGCTTTTAACTTCTCGTCTACAATCTTTTCAACATCTTCTTTTGTTAATTGTTTCTTTTGGGCTTCATCTAACTTAGCGATATCTTGTTTCATATCAGCGATAGCAACGTTTAATTGTTGGTCAGAGAAGTCTTTCTTATCTTTATTCTGTTCGTTGATTTTACCTAACATAGAAACTTCATCTTGTGCTAGTTTCATATCTTTTTGGTCAAGTTCAACACCGTTTTCTTTAAATGCATAATATACCCCTGCAAGTGCACCTTCACCAGTTGCTTTAACAGAAGAAGCTACCTCAATGTTTACATCAGTTAATCCAGCTGTTAGTGCCGCATTACGATATTGGTCTTGTGTAATACGAGTAATGTTTTTAGGTGTTTTGATGTCTACCTTAACTCCATCACCTTTATCAGTCTTTTGAACTACTACAGAAGAATAAATGTTTGAAGATGGGTCACCTTCACCTAAAAGTTCAACCATTTTCTTACCATCCATAGTAAGTGTTTTAAAGTTTTCTTTTACTGCAAGGTCTTTCTTAACTGAACCTAAATCAGCTTCCTTTAAAGATACCCCTTTTACGAATACTGGTTCAGACCAAGTTTCATGTACTACATCATCTTTTTGGATTTTGTCACTACCGTTTGTTTTTGTAGAGTCAGTTGAAGTTTTTGTGTCAGTAGAAGTTTGTGACTGTTTAGGCGTAGTATCTCCTGTTTCTGCTGATGCCACTGTTAACCCTGTAGTTAAAGTTGGTACTACCAATGATGCCGTTAGTGCTGTTGCAACGATTTTCTTTTTCATGTTTAATAATCTCCTTTTCCTATAAGGCGGTTTGTATATAAGATATTGCATGTTTATATAATATATGAATGCCTTCCCTAATAAACCTTATACACATGTATTTTATTTTAACCGCTATTTTTTTTACTTATTTTAAATCTAATACTATTATACCATAGGTTTACTTATTTGTCAAGTATGTTTGTATTAGTTTAATTTTTCTTTGTACTTTTGTAACTCTAATTCTAATTCAGACACTTTGTTTAATAAAGCTACATAAGTTTGATTACCTGATTCAAGTAAAGTTCTCAATCTTCCAAAAGATAAGACTGGCATTCCACTTTCAACTGACTCGTCTGTTCTATGAAATACGTTTAATTTCACCGTATTTCCCATGTACGGAATTTCAAATTGTTTATCTATCACATTTTTCGCAGATTTTCCTTCTGCTTCACCTCCTAATACCCATACGTCTTTCTATCATAAGTATAGTTTAAAGATGGTGTTTTAGACCAAAACTTGCTCAAGTTGGGTTGTCTGTACAGACAGTGGAATAGAATCTAAGTTAGATAAAATTTTATAAGTTCAATTAAAAATAGCCTAATTTTAACGATTCTCACCCTCTTACCTCAACTTTTATTATCTTTCCGTTTCCTCCTACCCCTTACAACTTGCACTAATTTTAACCTATACTTTTCTTTAAATATGTTTCTTTCTATAATAAAAAGGTATGCCACTCATAGTTTGAATGACATACCTTCTCGTTACTACCTATTCTTAATAAGAACTTAATGCATAGATATATTTGCTATCCATGATTTCGCCTTGTGACATTTCTAGTTCTAAGTCTACCCCTGTAAGAATAGACATCATCGTTTTAACCTGTTTTGGCAAGATACGACCAATTGGTTTTCTTACTTCATCACCCTTCTTTAATGAAATATAAACCGCCTTGTTTAACTGGTCTTCACTATCTTCTGACTTCGTTACTTCTGCTTTTAAAAGACTTACTAAAGCTGTCATTTTATGTTTTGGCATATTATCTGTTAATAATATATTTACAACAGGATACTGAATACCTGTTACTACGTTTCGTGTAATCTTATCTGTAATACCTGCTACTTCTTTATGTCTTACCTCTTCTTCGTATACTTGCATAATTACTACCCCTTCTTTCTACTTGATTACGGTTACTAGAGGTCTGTTTACGCTACCGCAAACATAACCTCTCGTTGTACTGCATTTAAATTCGCACTTGTGATATAAGCGTTTGTAAGGATTTCTTTATCCTTTTCTACATCAATGAATACGACTTGATATCCTGTTTTATCTTGATGAACCTTCGGTTTAATGATTTGCATAATACTTGGAACAAACTTGAAGTATGCTTTCTTCTCTTCTACGTTTAAGAAACAACCATACTCATTTATTTTTGTTAATAAGAGTTGTTTATTGCTTTCAGCGTCTTCCCTTGCATTGTAGTAATATTCACCTTCATGCTCGTTTACTGCTGACTTTGCTTGTTCTTTCTCTACATCAACATCATGTGGTGATAGCAACTGTACAGTCGCTCTATCAATACCCCTGTATTGGCAATAGAAATCAAGTAAAACTTGTAAATCTTCAAAGTTTCCTAATACCATATCTTTTGGTATTTCATTTACATACCACTGTTTGTCCACTTTTAACTTCTTACAATATGCTGTTACTTTCTCATCTAATGTAATTTCATGTGTTTTAGATGGTGGTACAAGTTTATCTGCACGGTGCTTGATAATAGATAATACGTTTACATCGAAATCGTATCTGTTACCTGCTTCTAATTGTGAGAAGTAATTTTTCATTAACTCGTCTTGTACTCTATTGACTTGTGAGTTAATGTAATCATAAGTTACTGCTGAAATAACTTGACCGTTATTTTCTTTATTATTTAAGTATCTATCTGCATACTCTAGTTCGAATTGGTTAATACGTTTTGGAACCCACTCACAGAACTCATCTAAGTTACCGTTCCAATCGAACTCACTTGTTTTACCTTGGATTTCTTGTTGTAGTTCTGTAGGAATCTCAACTGCTTTTGCTTCGTACCATGAACGACCTACCCCAAACCCGATGTATAGAGGACAGAAACCGTCTACTTTTAATTCCATTTCTTCTTTTAATACTTTCATCCAGTCTAGCGGGTGAATCTCCATTGACACTTCCATTAACAGTTCATCATGAATGAAGCCCGGAAGTAATACTTTGTCTAACCAACCTTCATTGATGATTCGTAGGAATAAACGTACAACTGCTTGTTTATAAATGTCTGCCGCTGTACCTTGGATACGCTGATTACCACCTTGACGTTTAATAGAACCAACTGATGTTGTTTCTTTATTATAGTAACGTCTACGACCAAAGTGTGTTTCTGTATAACCATATTTAACTGCATCACGTTGGGCGTTTACGAAGAACTCACGAACGTTATCTTGCCCTTTGAAGTATCTTTCACGTAAAGCCGTTGCTTTTCTTGTATTCTCTTTTGATACCTTACCGAATATTGTCATACCCAGTTTCTCATTACCCATACCAAACGGAATACCGAAGTTAAAGGCTTTCGCTTCACCACGCATGGCTTTTGATACAAGTTCATATGGTATCTGATACATGTTTGATGCTTGTAGTTTATGATAATCCGTATTCGGGTCTTGGAAGGCTTCAATTAATGATAACTGTTTACTCATTGAAGCGATTACTCGATACTCAATACTTGAGTAATCCATGTCTCCCATCCAAAAACCAGGTCTTGGCTTAATGTACTTTTTAACGGTATCATTGTAAGACTGGTAGTTTGGTTTCGAAATAGATACACGACCTGTTTTTAAGAACTGTTTTACCCCACTAAACATGAAACCATCAGGCGTACAGAACTCAGGTAAGTTCTTGGAGAAGTTTTTACGTAATGTGTTTACTTCATTGAACTCTTGGAAGTAGTTAACGAACGGATACTTAGGTGTATCATCAGGGTTTGTCATCTTAGACAAGTTCTTTAATGCCTTTTTATCCGCTGTTAGCTTACCATCTAACTTGTACTGCTCAGGCGCACCAAACACTTCATATATGATTTTCAGTTTTTCCACGTTTGATTGTGGGTTGAAATTATCTGCATCATAGTTTACTTTACGTAATTCATTACGCATTTTACGTTCTGCTTCTTGTAAATCTCGGTCAATATCTTGTACTAGTTGGTCTGTTTCATTTACATTAACGAACTGACCGTGAAACTCACTATACCCTATCGCACATGCGAAGATAGACTCGAATTGTACTACTTTTGTAGCACCCCAGTTTTCTAGCATGTTTGTTTCTAGCATATAATGATATAATGCTAACGTATTATCAGCATCGGCACAAGCATATAGACGTACAAGTTCTTTTGGTAAATCTGCGAAGTTTTGGTCAATTGAACCAAAATCACCATTCTTACATAAATCATCCAATTCCAGTGAATCACGTTTAAGCAATAATGAAATTAAGTGCTTCAAACCAACTGGTGTTTGATATTTTGCATTTAGTGTTAATGAGAATACCGCAAATGTATCTATTACTACGTTTAACACGATACCGTAAATATAAATAACTTTCCAGTCGAACGATGCGTTGTGGACAATGATGTCTTTCTTTTCTAATAACGGTTTCATGTATGTTTCCATGAAGTACCAATCATCGCCACCACATAAGTTATCAAACTGTGTATGTTTGAATGGGAAGTAGAAACTCTCCCCTTCTTTACCTGTTATGATTAAACCTACACACTCATCATGCTCACCTGTTCTTGACTTGAATGTAATGTCTAATCCTGTTGTCTCGGTATCGACTGCTAATACTTTAAATGTATTTAAATACTCAATCGTTTCCTGTAATGTCTCATCTGTTACCATGATATAATTTCTATCTAGTAACCAACTAAAGTCTCTATCAGGATTGGCTTCCATAATCTCTTCAATTGTTTGATAGAATGGAGAATCCATATCATTAATGTTACCGAAGTCTAGTATCTTTTTCTTACGTTCTACGATACCAAAGAAATCAAATAAATCGTCTTTCTTGAATTTAGCCGTTACATTCTCTTTTGTTGTTCTGTATGCTTCTGTATACCCTGTAGACTCTTGCTCATACAGTTTAATATCAAAACCATACCCCTCAAATGAGAACTTTGTGATATTACTATAACTTAATTCAACCCATGCATAGTAGTCTCCTACTTGCACTTCATGTTGTGTTGTAACCCTTGGGTCAAATGCATTACCTACTAGTTTTAATGTATTGTTAATATTTCTACAATTGTTTTTGATGTAACGCATTAATACCCCTAGACGACCAAAGAAATCCATGTTTGGCGTAAATCGTTTACCATCAGGCGCACGTTCTGACTCTACCGCCATTGTAGTTCCTTTAATCTGAATACGCTTTTCTGTATAAGCTAACTGCGTATTATCAGGGTCTAGATACTGCATTGATTTAGTTATCGGATTGCACAATGTCAAATTGATACTACCACTTGTGTCTAACCCATACACATTGTAGTGCATCCCATCGTATTTAATATGTCCTTTTAACAAAACTTACACACCTCTCTATATTACCAACTCTTATACTCTAGTTTCTATTTTCGTTCTTTCACTCTACTACACTTGTTTCTTTCAAATAGCCCTTTATTTGCCTTTATAAAAAGCTATTTACCTAATACTTTCTGATAGACTATGAAACTATTGTTTTATCATTTGTTTCATCCGTTTTGTCTGATAAACCCTTACTGCATAATCTTTATTGATTGTAAATACAAGACTTTTTGGGTTTACACCCTCAATTGAAACAATACCCCTCTCACAAAGCATTGCTAAACCTTCTCTTACCTGTTTTAGTGGGGCTTCTAACTCGTCTGTTATCTTTTCAATGCTTGTTATTACTCGATTATGCAAACCCATTTCTGATAATAGATAACCTAAGATTCCACCCTCATAACTACAACTAGAAATCACTTTTCGTAACTCTTCAAACTTGTCTCTGTTAAATTGAATGACATCTTGCATTGTTTTACCCTCGTTTCATTGTAATTTTATTGAAATTAAATACGAACTGAATAGGAGTACCGATGTGTAATCACTTTACCTCAAGTTATTAAGAAAAGAGTAATGTTTTACACTATCCTACCCCTATTCAATTTGCATTCTTACTCCTTATAACTACGTCTAAAACAAGCCTTACTTCTTTCTTACTGGATTCGATTATCTGAACTAAATGTATTGTTTAACCACTGAATAACCTCTTGTGCTTCCTCTTGTTTCTTTACTTTATTACCATACTTACGTAGTGTTTCCCCTAAGTCTCTTCTCTTAGAATCAGAAATACTAATCATAATTTGCTCTTTAGGAATGCTATCAGGGTCTTCTAATGTCATTTCTAATAGTTCTTCATAAGACAATCCGTGGTTTTTACCTATCTTTTCAAAATCACAAATACATAACAACATATTTTCTCTTACCTCAGGCATGTTTGCCATGTAAAATAATAGGTGTGGTACTCGACTAAATAAGCCTTGAACATACTTTCGAATGTCCATAATTTCAAATACGGAGTCTGGGATGTCATCATATCCATTAAAAGTAATAATTAAAGAAGCATATCCTCTACTCTCACGTTTATCAATAGTACGAATGTGTTTCATAATACGACTATAAATAGCACCTTCTACTTCTTCTCGTTGCACATGGATAATAATGTAGTCTCCCATGTGAACCTCATGTGTTAACTGTGCATTTTCTCTAGCGAATTCCTTAAAGTCGAAACCGTCTAACATCTTTACACCTTCTTTTCAATTCTTATTTATTACCTTAGTTTACCTGTTCTACCTATTATTCCCTAACGTTTTAGGCTCTTACTTTTTAAACCTATTGAAAGGTAACTACTGTTTGGATAGTTACCTAAGTTTAAGACTTATTTTGATAGTACTGCTTGTAAGAATAGAGATACTTCTCTTATAAAACCTAAACCGTAGTCTAAATGTTCTTTATTTTCTCCATCAAGTTTACCTTCTACATGCCCTTTTAGGCTTGTATTTAGAGTATCTAATGTTGAAAATATCTCTTCTTCAACCGTTTCATACTGGATAGCTGAATACTGATATTCTCTATCTGTTAGCTTCAATAAGTTTAGTAAGATTTCTTCATATGTTACTGTATCAAAACTAACTGCTTTTAAACTACCTAATGTATGTGATAAAGCATACTTGACTGATTTTAAGTCTGAATGCTTGTACATAATCTTTCTGATACCAATAGTAGACTTAACTAACAGATTCTTAATATCCTCTTTACCTTCTACAGTTTCTACTATTTCATCTAATAAATCTTGAAGACCTCTGTCTATGGTAATTATTGTTAACAAGAATAACTCTTGATAATCCTCTTCTGTATCATCTTTTGCACTTATAGTTCCTTTTGGAAGCCTACAGTTTAAATATTCTACAAGCATTCCTACATATTCTTGAATATCTTCTAATTTTTCTACATATTTGTCTACCTTATTTAATCCTAGTTTTACTTTGATTAAATCTTCTTCAACAACGTGTAACTCTTCTGTAATTACTTGCTTGTCCATCGTTTATACCCCTTTCTTAACTTACCCCTCTATAATTTCTTTTAACATAGAAACTACAATGTTTCCTTGTTCTTCTACCGTCTTACTATAACGCCAATCTGCATCCTTCATGTGACGTAGGGCGTCTTCTATGTTACTGATACAATTTGTAAGGATAGAACTCATTCTTTCCTCGACTGTACAAGAGTTATCTAAATGAGGTTCTACCCCTGTTAGTAACTTACCTACAAACTCGTAATCAAACATAGCTTCTGTTATACGGTCTTGCATTAAATCATCATCTGTAGCGAGAAAAGCTAAGTTCATTTTATCTAAAATAGAACTATAATTTTGCTTTAATAAGTCTCTTTTCATAACACTACCCCTTATTCGGCTGATAGGTGGTTTATAGCACTATCTATACTTAGGAATATCTTTTCAATACTCGGTTTCAACTCTTCATACCTTTTTACTTGTTCTTCGTTTCCGTTAAAAGGCTTACCAAATGAGTTATTAAGGGATGTTTTAACTGTATTTAAGCTGATAATAGCTTGTACTTCCAACTTATTATACATTTCTAACGGTTTTGCATCATTAAATATAAAGTTTTTAACTTCTTCTAATTCTTGTTTTGCTTCTTTTACTTTTAAGTTAGCTAATTTATTATTGCTAACTGGCATAATTTCTAAAATACCACTAGCTACAGATATTTCAGCTATTGCTTTTGCTCTATGTTTTGAAATGACAGTTGACATCTTTTAACACCCCTTAGTTTGTTTAGAATAAATCAGCTACACCCATTAATACTTCTTTTTCAACATGTTTCTCGTTTGCATAGTACATAGCCGTTGGATTTGAAGAATTGATAATACTGTATCGGAACGGTAACTCATCGAATACTTTTAAAGTCTCTAAGAATTTCTCTGAATGATTCTTAGGGGCTTCTAACTCGTTGAACCATTTCACTACATGTTCACACTTCATTTCCATAATACAACGATTTTCATAGTCTATATTTTCTTGCTCTGTTACTGTTTTTAATAATTGTAAAGACTTTCTAAATAAGTCTAAATACTTCTCTGTATAATGTTTCTTTACTGCTTTATTCTCGTTCTTTACTTCTTTGAATAGGATACGACCATCCTTTAAAATAACAATGGCTTCATACCCCTTGTTTACGCTAATGCTTAGGTTAATCAAAACTACTCACCTACTAACTCAATTTTAAATGTTTGTTCAAATGGTATACCGTATATTTTAAAGTTTAATACTGGAACTGCATCAGTCTTAACTAAGAAGTATACTTTATCATGTACGACTTCTATTAATAACGCATTCGTTTGATTTAATATGTTCTCTATAAACTGTATCTTGATATGCTCATAGAAGTTATTGAAAGCAAAGAAATTGTTTCCTAAGTCTCTAAAGTAATCCAACCTAGACATGTGTACTTTGAATAGGTTTTCTTTTAGAGGTTTATTTAACATGTAATCTAGTATTGTGTCTACATCTTTTGCTAAGTCAATTGAAAAAGCGATATACCCCTTCTTCACTTCACCTTTTAGTTCACCTTTATAGACTGATACGTTATTTGACTGTCTAATCGTCATTAAATCAGTGTTACACTTGAAATCCTCAGTTAACTTACTTGTTTCTTGAATAGCATGGAATAAATCATGGTTCTCTAAGTAGAAACTAATAATGTAATTTGTAAAATTCGTTCCATACATAATGAAAAATCTTCTTAATTCAAATAAGAAGTCTTTTGTGAAATCCTCAGGTTGGAATTTACTTGCTAGTGTAGACTCACAAAAATGAATGAAAGCATCGGAATTGTTTAAAGCAAAGTGAGTAAAGTCACCTGTCATTTTCTGTTCCTTACGGTCTTCATCCTTTAAAGAGTCTAAATCGAAACCTAGCGTACCTACCCCTAATGCCTTTTGGTTCGATGATTTATTCATTCGAGTTTTTAATATGTTTAGGGCAATCGTATTAATTGCCCCACCATACATTTCTGCTGATACTTTTAACTTTGATATTTCGTTCCCTTTTCCTGTTTTCTCAGACACATTTACACCTTCTTTATACTCTATCGTTTATACTACTTCATTCTTTTCTTCAAATACATCATAACCTTCTTCTTTTGCTTTTAAAATTTTCTCAATAACAATATTAAAAGGTTCGTGGTGAGATACGATAGCCTTCAATTTTTCTTCGTGTCTGCCATTTTCACCATAATAACGAACTAGTTTTCGTAGACTTTGAACTGCGTTTTGAACTCCCTGTAGTGAACGCATAACAAGATGTGATAAGTCTACATACTCTAACTTCTCAAATGCAATTTGATACTCTCTAAATACCCAAATATAATGTTTAACCTCTTCTACCTCATCAATTGTCTTATCATTTACCAGTTTATACCTCGGTCCATTGTTCTTAGACTCTTTGATAATCAGGTTTTCATCTATTGTCTTAGCTGACTGACCTTGACCTTTTGCGTCTTCTGACATATTAGATGTAATGTTTACTTCGTTCTTTTTCGATTTACCTTCAATCGAATTTTTAGAATTACGTTTAATACTGCCATTGTAAAAACGTAAGTTCATCATTGGAATTTTTGTGTTACGATTCAATGTAACATCCATCATTTTTCCAGTATCTAGTTTCTTTAAACTGTCAATGTTACCATCTTCATACTTTTGAATTTGATTTACGAAAATCTCAGTGTCTTCGTAAGTTATGTTGTTTGTAAAGTCAAACGGTCCTCTTAATATGTCCATCGTTTAAACTCCCTTACTTCAATGTTTCTAAAATCGCTACGAGTTCCTTATCTTCTATCTTAAACTTATTATCCTTAGTCTCTACCATGTAACTGTTTGTTTTAAACTCTTTCTTTATGTCTAAATCTTTTATGTAATACCAATTATCATTGAAGTAGACTTGCACCTCTTTTTCTCCGTCTGCTTCCACTACTCTGACCTTTTTCGTTTCTTGTGATAATTGATACGCTCTATCAAGTTTATAAGGATTCATGTTAAACTTTGCGGGTAAAACATAGTCATACCCCACTATGAAGATTCCTATTGCTATTGCAATAACAATGCACCTTACAATTACAGTCTTTACTATTTTCCAAGCTATTAAGATACCCAGTCCTACTGCTACCATCAATAACAAAGACTCCAAATATAAAGCACCTCCTTCACTCTGATATATTACTATTATAACATAAGTTTACGATTTTGTCAAGTTACTCTGTAGGATTATTATTTTGTTTCCATTGAAAATTTGTGAGTTTTAATAAGAATTTAAAATATCTTCCATGCTTAACTTTTGTTTCTTTGGTTTAGGTGTTTTACTTTTAGCTGACTTTGGTTTCTTAGGCTTGTCTACTACTGTACCATCAGCTAACTTTGTTTTCTTCGCTCGTTCACGCTTAACTGTGGACTTCTTAGGTCTATTCTTACGTGCGGTATACTCTTCTAATTCATGGGTTACAAGTTTACTTAGTTCTAGTAATTTTACTTGTGTTACTTCAAATCGACTTGTTTTATTTACTTTTAATTTATTTTCAGTAATAAAGGAGTCTGCAAACATCCCTACCCCTGCACCTTGAATAGCTAACAAGTTTCCACCAATAAATCGTACTTTACTTTCTGTATACTTATCTACCATTTCAGTTAGTTTTCGTAAGTCTACATAATTTTCATGTAATTTAATTACATATGTGTAGACATCTACTGGGTCGACATGTTCCTCTAAAAATTGCTCTAGTTCTAATTCACTAGAAGAATGTTCAAGCATTTTGATGTATAGTATTCCCTGCTTCATCTCGGTTACTTCTTCTTTAACTATCACTGCTTTGACCATTTCGTTTACTTCTTGGTTCCTATAGTTATCTAATACTAAGTAACATTCTTCCTCTTTGCTCTTTAACTTATTAAAATACGATTTTGACACATCAAACGATTCTGCGTCTATTATTGATAAAAACGCCATTCTGAAATACCCCTTTTCTACTTAATTTAGCTTTTCTAAGTTTGTAATAATTTCCTGTAAACTATCTTTTGCTTCTGATAAGTTTACTACATTCTGACCATAAGAAACTTCTTTTAAAACTAAGTCTAATTGTTGTGCAATTTCTTTTAAAGCCGATACCATTAGCTTTTCTTTCGGTTCAGTAAGAATACCTTTTATGTTCTCCATGACAGTATTTACTTCATCTGTTACACTATCCTCGGATGTAAATAGTTGAGCATACTTCAAATCCATGTATAACGCATTTAACTTACGTTCTATCTTTTCAAGTTTCATGTTTACCCTCCTATTTATTTTGTTTCTTTAATTCTAAGTCTAAAAACTTCAGTTCATTTAAAGTATGGAAAGCTTTATTTCGTACCGTTTCCTTGTCTGCTTTATAGTGAATCGTAGTTAAGTCGTTCTTCATACCATTTAATACGAATCTTAGGTTTTCATGGATTGTCCCATCAGGTTCAATCATATCGTAAACCTTACTTAAATTATCCATACAACAAGTTACAACTTGTCTTAACTCAGGTTGGACGTGGAATTCCACGTCTCCCATACCCCTAATAATCATGAAGACTTTCTCTTGCAAAGGTGACATACTATCTAGTAGTTCGCTTACTTTCTTGATACCTGTTTCTTCTTGTAATCGGTTTAAAAACTTAACATACGAATCATTCATTGTTCAGTTCCTCCATTGCAGATTCAATATAATCTAATCCTTCATTTGCCATAACAGAAATTGCACCATCATCTGTTCTACCCTCTATAATTTCTAGTTTCTCTTTCGTTTTCAGTAAATTTTGTAAAATAATTTCTTTATTCATTACTTAACTTCCTCCTAAAGAAGTCTCTCACTTGCACCCTATCATTTTCTTCTTTCCTTGTCATAGGTTTCACATTATCTTCCTTGTCAGGTGAATGTGCTTGCATGATGACTCTCTTTTCTTTTGGTTCTGATTTAGCTTTATTCTCCTTTTGTTTCACTAACGCTCTAGCTTCTAATATCAGTTTCTTTACTTCTTTATTTGAGTTATATTTATATAACATGTAATTAAAGAAGAAGTTTAGAAACTCTAAATCGGTGTACCATACACCTTTTTCTATATTGTCTAACAACCCTAATAGTCTTGCCATACTAATCTCTTTTAATTGTGGAAGATATCGTTGCATTCTTCGTAACTTCTTCATATCATAACCTTCGTTCTCATAGTTCCGAATGTTATCATATATCTCTCCACTACTTAAAATAAGTTTTACATCTATACACGAACGTACTGAACGTTTTAAATAGTTTCTAAAGGTAGACCATGTATACTTTTCAGCTAAATCTACCGCTTCCTTAATACGGTTTGACATATATCTTTTTAACCCTTTATCTTTCACTGGTGGTTCTTTTAATAAACTAAACATAAAATTATCTACTGTATTTGAGTTAATCCCACATATGTCTATAATTTCTTTACGTGTTTTAACTTCTCTACCATCACGTAACTCCACGAATAACTTAAACACCGCTTCAATTTCATTTGCATACCCACGAATTACAAAGTCTTGTAATGTTTTTGTTAACTCATACCCCTTGAAACCGACAACCAAATGACGATATAACATTTCAAAGTCAGCACGTTTTAACCAACCCATGTATAAGTCTACTGTCCCCGGTTCATTCCTTAGTAAATCTTTTACGAACTTATAGTTTCTATAGTTTTCAAACTCGATAAAATAAACGCCACTTGTATTTCCTCTAGCTAACCTTAAAAAGTCTTTCTTAACTGCTTTATCTCCGTTCTTTACGTGAAATAGCCACTTTTGAGATAAGAAAGGAACTACATTGTATAACTCTTTTGTTTCCTGTAATTCCTTCTTAGTTGCTATATCTTTAATACTATCTTTATTAATCTGAAACCTGTTTTTAATCACGTCTTGAACGTACATAGATAAAGAGTTAGAAGGTGTATATAACAAGACAACCTTCATCATACTTTGTCTGTCAAACAATAACTCTAACCCCATAACTCGTACCTACTTTCTACTTCTGTTTCTATCAACTAGAGAGTTTGAAGTTACTGCTTTCGCTTCAAACTCTCCGATGTATACTAAAGTTTTCTTTTCTCCACATACTGCACAATGAGTAAGTTTCGTTTTGTAATACTTATCTGTAAGCGTTATATGACCACAACCTGTTTCACACTTATAACCGTAATACATTACTATCTACCCCTTACTTAGACGATATAATGAGTTTTTACTCTTTCTCTAAACTCGTCTCTTGCAATTGACAAGGCTTGTACATATGCTTCTTCCATTTCGTCTGTCCAAATAGCTGTTTGTTTCAACTGGTGGAATCCAGCGTTCCATGCTACTGTACTTCCTTCATAATCCATTGTATGTCTATAATTATAAGACTGCTTAATGAAGTTTGTTACTGCATTGTATAAGTTCATTACCCCTTTCCAAGCATAAGGCTTAGACTCTTCTACTAAGTTTAGGAAGTAAGAATTATCTACTGGGTTTTCTTCTAAGTCTTTTAGTACCTTCTCATCTTGACAATACTCTCTTACTTGTTCATGTGAGAATGGGAAAATAGTAGAGTTTACACTATTAATCTCTCTATTAAATTCAATGTTTCTGACAGAGAACATGTACCCTTTTCTTGCACATATAGAGAATAAGATACTGTTTGCTATCCATTCACGATATTCATCTGAACCTGTATGTGGCTCGTTAAATGGTCTTGCTAAATCATTAAAGTCATTCTTGTATGTAGATAAGAATGCAAAGCAACCACATACGTCTTTAAAGTTTTCTTCTGTTACAGGAACAGTACCAAGTGTTATCGGTAATGTACCAATACCGTTGAAGTTAGCAATGTCTTTAAATGTACTCTTTACTAAGAAATAACCAAGTGCATTGTCTAACCCTGTTACTGTAGATACTTCTCCATTAGCGTCTACTTTTGGAACACCTCTAACGGATGTAACTGGAACTGTAATACGATTCCCTTTCGTTATCTTACTTTGAATCCAGTTTGGCATGTATTGTTTGTCCCATACAAAATCCAATACCCCATCATCGTAAATAACTCCGTTTTCATCCTTTTTCTTTGCCGTCATCTGAATACTAGGTAAAGTTTCTACAGTTCGTAACTCAGTTGTTTTCCAAATCGTTGAGAAGATACCCCATTGAACTGATTTTTCGATACCTGCAAACTCACTAGCAGGGAATGTAAATCCTTCTAAGTAGTCTGCATGTTCTTGCATTTCTCTTACTGTACTCTCCCAAGAATTCATGATGTAAAGACTGTTTGTACCAATTAACGTAAAGTATGAATTCGATAGTCCATGTATATCTACTAAGTTATATACACGCCATACGAACTGTCTTAATAAATCCGAAGCAAGTTCCTCTTTACCAATCGCTTTTAAATGTTTTGCAACTTGTGTTTTATGAGCATTGGTAATACTATATGGTGGGTTCATTAAGAAAAGGATAGGTTCGTTATTTCTTAACGCTCGTTGTAACCCCTCAGGAAGACCGTCTGTAAATTCAGTTACCCACTCGTTGTAATCAATTCCTGTTAAGAAGTCTAACTGGAATGCATGTGCATGTGGTAGGCGTTTCTGTACGATTTCAGCGTCTTCTTGATGTAATGTGGATACATATAACTCTTTACAAGGTGGTAACTCAGCTAATAAGTTTCCCGAACCACAACTTGCATCCCATACAACATAATCTTCTAAATTCGGAATATATTTTTCTATCATTCTATGAGTCTCAGCCGCCCACTCTAAAGGCGTGTAGAAACTTCCGTCTTCCTCTTTTGTATCTTTTGCCATCAATAAATCTTTATTCTTGATAATCTCGTCTAGAGATACCCCTTTATTCTTAATTAGCTTCGCTATTTGTTTACGTAACCAATCGTTATTCGTTAACTCTTCTTCGTTTACTGTAAGTAAGGAATCAATACCTTCTAAGAACTGTGATACTGATTCACCAGTTACCTCTGTATAATAATTAATTGCTTCTAATACATCTGGTTTAATTGCCACTTAGTTCACCCTTTCACCTAGCTATTTCTCGTATTTCCTCTACCTATATTATACCATAAGTTTATCAATTTGTCAAGTAAAAGCAAAAGGAAGAGTAGTAAACCTTACTCTTCCCACTTGGAGTCTGTCATTTCTTCGTACATATCTATGACTGCTTTCCAAGTCTTCTCATCGTATGATGCATTTAGCGATTCAGCCAGTTTCTTAAAAGTATCAGGTCGAACGCAATGGTCATACCAACCCTCAAATAAAATCTCGTTATCATCTTCTACCCCTTTAACTGTACCATCTGTTTCAATGATGTAAAGATTATACCATTTCATATAA
The DNA here is from genome assembly GCF_001429475.1 of Bacillus sp. Root131. NCBI lineage: Bacteria > Bacillati > Bacillota > Bacilli > Caryophanales > Bacillaceae > Bacillus > Bacillus sp. Root131. Next base: position 249,485 of record NZ_LMJQ01000023.1, on the reverse strand, counting down.
TCCTCTGCCGTTAACATCCTTGTCTCATTGGTTTGTGTAATTAGTGCTATACCTCTTTCACTTACAAACATGTTTCTTCCTCCTTATTACTATAATATTGTTTACTGTAGTAACTCTCGTTACTGGGTTTCTTCTTTTCATTACGATACCATCTAGTGTAATGTTTTAAACACATATTCCTTGTCCGACTCTCTCCATCACACCCTTCTACACTACATGTTGTATCTTTCTCAGGTAATAGTTTATCTAGCTTGCCTATTTGGTTATAGTGCTTTCTACAAAAACCTCTTGCATGATGTTTCTCTTCACAACCATCTACAACACAAACTTTTACCCTCTCAGGTAAGGTTTTACCATGTTTGTTTATTTGAACATAATGTTTTCTACAATATCCTTTTGCATGATGTTTTAAGCTACAGTTTTCTATAGAACAATGTGTTTTATACTTTTTTACTTCTCCTACTTTTCTTCCGTTACGGAACTGGTCGTAGTGAGAACTGCAATACCCCTTTGCGTAGCTCTTTTGTTTACACCCAAATAGCTTACATAGTTTAGTATTTAGCATTCTAAACCTTCTTTCTCCTATACCGTTCTTGATTGTAATGATTCAAACATAATCCTTTTGCTTGGTGTTTCTTTGTGCAACCTGCTATTGTACATAACCTTATTGGTTTAGTGGGTCTTATTGTATACCTTGCATTATCATAATGTAACTTGCACAGCCCTTTTGCTCTATGCTTTCGGTTACGCCCATCTAGACTACAAACCCTACCAGTTTGATTGATATACTCCAATGTAATTTCTTTTCCTGCTCTAGCTTGTCTATAATGTCTTGGACAATAGCCCTTTGCCCTATGTTTCACTTTACATCCATCTACACTACATAGTTTCATATCTTACCTCTTATTTTATTAATAGTAATCTTCGTTTGCTATATCAGTTAACTGATTTACATACTTTAAAATACGTTTAGATGCTACTGCGAATTGTCTTTGTGATAATATCTTGCCTTGTAGAATCTGTTCTGCAAAGCTAGACATGATTACACTATCGTTTGCATTAAAACCCATACCGTTTTGTACTTGAGTCTCTCGACTCTTCTTCTCTTCTTCCGTCTGTAACTTATATATTGCAAGAATCCCACTATATACTGCTTTTGGGTTTGTCATTAATAATTGTTTGATTTCGTCTTCATTCCAAACTTTACCGCTTGGACTTTGTTGAATCCTTTTTATTAAGTCTTCCTTACTCATCTTATCTGACATAACGATTACCACCTCGTTTAAGATAATGTTTTACTTAATTAAACTCCATGCTTCTGCATAGAAATTATATTTACTTCTATTTGAATACGGTCTAATTGTAATACCCTGTAAATCTTCCTTTAAATCTCTAGAAGGTATTACCCAACAATGCGGTTTTCCTTTTATATACCCCACACAAATGACGAAATCACATGTATTTCTTATATTTCTCTTTGTTCTTCCACTATCTACTCTCAGTCTTACATCTGATTCCGTGTATCCTGAATTATCCTTATCTAATAACTTGAAGTTTAAACTGTTATTATAGAAAGTGGTTGAAGTTCTTACATCTATACGAATTCTACCGTTTAATAAGAAATCATAAAATAACATATGCGTATGTTGTCTCATGTTTTCAACTTGGAAGCCCAATTGAACTAAAATATTGTATACATACGGTAATGAATGGTCTGTTATGACTTCTTTCGTTTGAATACCGTAACGCTCTCTCAAACTAGAAATTGTAGCGGAATACGTACCATATAAGTTTGCGATTTGATTATCACTTAAACCTTTTTCTACATATAGGTTATATACTTGCTCTTTCGATAAGGAACATCTTTTTCTGTTTGCTTGTATACCAAATCTTTTCCTTAAACTACAGACCGTCTTTTCTGCACAATTATATTGTTCAGCTATTTCTTTATCTGTCATTTTCTGTTTTACATATAAGTCTATCAATATTTCTTTTGGTACTACAGCCCTTTCTATTGCTTCAATCCCATATACCTTCCTCAAATGCGTTACTGCTCCTGCCGTAATACCCCTTAATTTTGCAATCTGTTCGTCCGTCTTACCTTCTTTAATGTATAGCTGTTTTAACTCTTCTTCTGTAAAGGCTCTTTTTACAGGTCTTCTTTCGATACCGTACTTTACTCTCAACCTATGAACAGTTGAATGACTCAAACCAACTTGTTTACCAATTGTTTTATCTGATAAACATTCTTCTATATACAATCTTTCTAATTCTGTTTTACTTAATACTTGTGTAGGGTCTACATTATGTCTACCCCTTGTTTCGATTTCATACTTTACTCGCAATCGTCTGATTGTAGACGTGTTCACACCCTTTAATTCTGCTATCTGTCTATCTGATAAGCCATCTTCTACATATAACTTATACATTTCTTCTTTTGATAGTTTAAATGCCATAAGATAAACTACCTCCTTTCTACTTTCTAGTTTATCTTAATAAATGCCAAGCTTCCGAATATCTCAAGTATCTACTGTTTTCTAGATTAGGGTTTATTGTTATACCTTGTAAGTCTTTTCTTAAATCTTTTGAAGGTATAACCCATGTGTAAGGTTTGTTGTTGTAATACCCCACACAAATAACGAAATCACATGTATCGTGTAGGTTTCTTTTGGTTCTACCGCTATCTACAATGAGTCTTGAATTACTACCTATATAGTTTGATTCATCCTTATCCAGTAATTTAAACTTAAAGAATCCATCTTTTGTTACGTATTCAGTTGCTTTTATATCTATACGTAGTCTATTATTCAACAGTAAATCATAAAAAGAAGCATAGTCTACCCCTCTTATATTGACTACGTGAAAACCCAATTGAACTAAATGATTTCCTACGTCTTGGATTGCTTTGTTTGCTATTGTAAGTCTTGTAGCGATACCATACTTGTTTCTGTATTTTAAAATTGATTCTCTAGTTACCCCAAACAATTTTCCTATCTGACCATCGCTCATTTCCTTTTCTACGTACAGATGATGTAATTGTTCTTTAGTTACAAGAGAAATCGTAGGGTTTGTTTCGATATTATACTCTTTTCTTAACTTTGCAATTGTTTTCTTCGATACTTTATATATGTCTCCTATCTTACTATCCGATAATCTTTGTACAACGTATAACTGGTACAATTGTTCTTTTGTTAGTATTGGTACAGAAGGTCTTGATTTGATACCGTATTCTCTTCTTAAACGATACACAGTTTCGAGTGATACATCTTTTTGTTTTGCTATTTCTTTATCTGACATTCCTTCATCTACGTACAGTTTAGTTAATTCCTCTTTACTAATTGTAGCTCTAGACTTTGTTTCGATACCATACTTTTCTCTCAATCTTCTTATCTTAGTAGGATACGTACCCTTACGTTCTGCTATTTCTTTATCTGTTAGTCCCTCTTCTACATATAGTTTCTCTAACTCTTGCTTAGACATTTCTTGAATATCTCGTTTTGCTTCAATACCATATGCTCTTCTAAGATTTCCTATTGTTGCTGTACTTACTCCAACTCGTTTCGCTATTCTACTATCTGACAGATTTTCTTTTACATATAGCCTTTCTAACTCTTTCTTTGTTAGTATTTCTTTCTTAACTGGTTTTATCAAGTTCCATGCTTCTGCGTAAATCTCATATTTACTGTTTTCAGCGTAAGGACTGATTGAAATACCTTGTAAGTCTTTTCTTAAATCCTTAGAAGGTATAACCCAACAATGAGGTTTTTCATTCAAATACCCCACACATATGATATATTCACATGTAAGATGTAAATCTCGTTTTGTGCGACCACTACTAACTCTAAATCGGATATCTGATGTTTTCAAATTTGAATCATCTGAATCCAATAACTTAAATTTAAGTTCTGTATTGTTTCTTTGTAGAGACTCTGTAGTTCTAACATCTATTCTGATTTTATCGTTTAATAATAAATCGTGAGTAGCGTTATACTTTATTTCCCTTATGTTTGTTACTTGGAAACCTAGTTTTGTTAGTACGCTTTCTACATAAGGTATAGATTTCGCTACAATTGTAGGTCTTGTTTCGATACCCCGACTCTTTCTTAGGTAAGATACATGACTACTTGTTATTCCTATTTGTTCTGCAATTTGCTTATCTGTTAAACCATCTATTGTATACAGTCGGTATAGTTGTTCTTTTACTATTATACTTCTACGTTTTGTACCCTTTTTCTTTGTACCTTTTCTAGAGTGTGCTTTAATTCCGTAGTCTCTTCTCCACTTGCTAATAGAGTCTTTATGATACCCTGTTAATTTTGCTATTTCTTCGTCATATAATCCATCTACGACATATAGCTGATACAATTGCTCTTGTGTTAAATAGCTTCTATGACTCGACTCAATACCATACTCGTTCCTTAAACGAAATATTGTAGTATCTCCTACATTTTTCAGTTTTGCTATTTGTATATCTGTTAACCCATTCATTACATAGAGTTCATATAACTCTTCTTTTGGTATTACATCTTTTAAAGTTCGTTTTGCAATACCGTACTTTTCTCTCAACTTACTAACCTTTAAAGGGTATGTTCCTTTCAGTTCTGCTATCTGTTTATCATTCAAACCATCTTCTACATATAACTTTACTAACTCTTCTTTTGGTATTGTAAATTTAGGTTTCTTTGGCTGTAATGACCTTCTGTATTCAGTATAATGTTTACTACATAAACCCCTTGCTTGATGCTTTCCAACACAACCTTCTACACTACATAGTCTTTCTGACATATTTATCACCTCTTCTCTACTTATATTCTATTTTATTATATGATGATATGCCATGCATCCCTACATACATCGAACTTACTCGTTACCATTGGTGAAATATTAAGTCCAAGGCTTTGAATCGTATCTGTAACCGTACTTGAACGCATCACCCAATAATTAATGTTTCCTTCTTCATACCCCACAAAGATAATGTAATCACATGTTCGTCTAAATAACTTTCTGAAATGACCATTCTTTAGTTTGATACGAATATCTGATTCGACTACCCCAGTAGAAGCTTGTTCCAGTAATCTGAAATGCTGTCTACCTCTGTCTAAAGCCGATGATGTTCTTACTTCTATCTTTATTAAGTCATTTAACAGTAAATCGTAGTTAGCTGTTTTATCATCTTTCTTCACGTTCTTTACTTTAAAACCTAAAGACTCCAATTTATCTGTTACGTCTTTTACACCTTTATCGAATACAGTAAGTCTTGTAGTAATTCCCCACTGTTTACGTAATTGAGAGATACGGGTTCTATCTACACCATACTCTCCTGCAATTTGTTTATCAGTCTTACCTTGTACTTCATATAAATCTCTTAATTGGCTTTCTGTAACTGCTACCATGTTTGCCACTCCTAATTATCTAGTTTGTATAGTTTAACTATGTATATGTATATAAAGCTTAAATTCCTTAGCATAAAGTTTGTTGTTTTATTCTTTATCTTTTTCGTTTAACCTTCATGCTTCTTTTTACCTATTTCTTATAATTCCGTTTCTCTTTCTCTACTAGGGAATCAAAATCATTAACCCTTTTACTTTTTCTACCCTTAAAATGGTAAAATTAACCTACTCTATTCACTCTTTGCAACTTAATGGTTTGACGAATACTACCCCATGAATCTTTGTAATCTAAATACTTACTGGAATCTGAATAAGGTCTAATTGAGATACCATTTAAATCATCTTTTAAGTTTCGTGAAGGAATTACCCAAAAATTTGCTACTCCTTTTAAGTAGCCTACAAGTATTACAAAATCACATGTGTTTCTTAAAATCTTCTTAGTTCGACCATTTTTCAATTGAAGTCTATTATCTGATTCTAGTAAACATGAATTATCACTATCTAATAACTTAAATCTAAAAGTATCTTCTTGTAATGTTTCTGTAGACCGAATATCTAGTCTTATTGTATTTTCTACTAACAAATCAAATATATGATGTGTATTCTTTTTCTTCATGTTTTCTACTACAAACCCTAGAGAATCCAATTTATTTTGTACGTCTTGAATAGCTTTCTTTGATAAAGAAGGTTTTCCTTCAATACCCCATTTCTTCCGATGATAAGATATATTGGCTCTTGTAACTCCGTATAAGTCTCCTATCTCTCGGTCTGACATACCTTTCTCTATGTACAACTCTCTTAACAAGTCTTCTGTTAATTTATCCATCTTTTACACCCCATACAAGATTAATAGGAGAAAAGCTACAGATAGAACTGTAGCTAGTTTACCCCTATATTCGATTATTTATACGTATTATTTTGCTTGGTAAGACATTTTAGAAGGAGAGTTTTGAATCCACTCGTTCGCTCCTACTTTGTACCAACCGTCTTTCTCTGCAAGTACATTGATTACTTCACCTTTAAATGCTTTACGTACTAAACCACTATCGTTTGTAGCTTCTTTATGAATTTCAAGACCGAAATCGTTAATTGTTAATTCACCGATAACTTTATTGTTTTCCATTACGTTTAACATCTTCATTAGATATGCGGCTGACTCACCACGAGTTGTTGTACCATGTGGGTTGAATTCATTGTTACCTACACCGTTTACTACCCCTAAACTGAATAGACGACTTACTGCATCTTTGTAGTTAATAAGGTGTTTGTCACGGAATGGCATACCGTTTAAGTCACCAACAATACCTTTATATTGTAACGCTTTATCTACCATAATTGCAGACTCTTCACGAGTAATTGGAGAGTTAGGGTCAAAGATACCGTCTCCACGACCTTGAATGATTCCTGCACTTGCTGTACGTTTAATACCATCTTGTAATGTTGGGTGTGCATGGTCTAAATCTTTAAAGTTTGCATTACCACTTGGAAGTTGTAAAGAGTTAGAGATTAACTTAGCAAATTCCGCACGAGTTACTGCACGATAAGGTGCGAATACCCCATTACCTTCACCAACCATGATACCACGTTTGTTTAGTTCACGAATATGTGGTTCGAACCATCCACCAGTAATATCATCTATTGGTTGCTCAGGTTTAACCTCAGGTTTTTCTTCAGGCTTTGGCTTTTCCTCAGGCTTTGGAAGTGGGTTTTCTACATTGTAGTTAATTTTGATGTAACTTGGGTCGTAGAAAATCCAACCTTTTTCTGTTTTGTACCAACCGTTTTTAACTGCTAATACTCGGAATTTATCACCGCTGTTTGCTTTACCAACTACCCCATTCTCGATTCCTGCTCCACTACGGATATTAATACCGTAACCTTTTACTACTAGTTCCATAACTGGTTCAGCAGGGTTTACTTCATTTGAATTGTTATTTTCTTGTGTATCAGTCATACCTTCAAGAGTATTGTTTAGACTTGCATACCATTCAATACCTTGTACGAATCCTGCAAAGTTACCACGAGAAATCATGATGTCTGGGCATTTCTTACCTGACCAATGTTGATGTTTTACGATGTTACTTGCAGGGATACCCTCTTTGTTCATTAAGTAACCTGCTAGACGTTTAGCGTTTTCTAATGCTTTATTATAGTCTCCATCTTGGTTTACAGCGATTTCGATACCAATAGACTCACGGTTTCCGGGTCCATTCCCATCTCCTGCGTGCCATCCGTTCTCATTAGTTGGAAGGTGTTGATAGATTTGTTTATCGTCTACTGTAAAGTGCCATGATGCAGTACGGAATGTCCCTTGAGTTGCTTGGTTATATAGGTACTTAGCATGTGCTTCTGCGTTTGCACCTCGTTCAGTGTTTGCAGTTTCATGAATTGTAATGTAACGTGCTTTCATAGGGTTTTGTGGGCGGATATCAATGTTACCTGCTGGTACAATCCACTCTACAAATTTAGTTCCTGCTAACGTACCATAACGTTTAGTAGTTTGTGTAGGTGCAAATGCTAAAGAGCGTTTTTGACGTTTAGGTGTCATTTCACGAGAACTACCGTCACCTTTACCGTCTACATCTTTAAATGCATTTTCTACGTTTTGTACTGCCTCGTTAGGGTCAACTGCTCCCGTTTTAGCTTCTTTCATCTTTTCCATTTCAGCCGATGTATCATGTTTGTGCTTATATTCGTCTAATAAAACCTTTTCATTAGGTGAAATTTCAGCTTCGTTAATTTTCACATCAGGTGTTTGTAATTCGATGTTTGTAAGGTTAGTACCTTGATTTAAATGTTCCCCAGTTGCTACTTGTAATTTGTCTGTTTGGTCTGCTAATGCGTTTACAGGAATACTCCCTAGAATTGCTAATCCAGTTGTTAGTGCGACTACTTGCTTCTTAATTGACTTTTTCATTTCTTTGTTCGATACCCCGACTATTACTACGACTTAATAGAGTATCTCGAACCCCCATTCGTTTTGTTATTTTTTTTTGTTTAACTCGATATTCTCTTGCTATAGTATGAATCTTTGAAACTACTAATATGTTTTCCCAATGTAATACTAGTATTTTCTTTTGTTATCTCTTCTTTACTATATACTTATTATACCATAAGTTTAGCCATATGTCAACATTGTTATGATAAAAATATTGCTAGTTTTGAATATTTATATATTCATTCCATATAATCATAGAGAAAGGCTACAGTTTTACCTATAGCCCTACCCCTATTGGTACTAAATTCTTACAGTGAACGAATATAACTAGAGTCGTTATAAATCCAACCACCGTCTACTTTCACCCAACCATTAGACTCAGCATGTACAGTATATGTTTTACCTTTAGAAGCGTACCCACTAACACCATAGTTTAAACCTGCTCCATGACGCATACGAACACCGCTACCGTTTACTTGAATCTTTTTACCTGCTTGTACTTGGTTAGAGTTACCTCCACCTTGACCTACAGTTTGAATATAACTAGAATCATTATAAATCCAACCTCTAGAAGTTTTTACCCATCCGTTTGATTCCGCTTCTACAGTAAACTCTTGACCGTATGAAACATAGCCTAATACTCCGTGGTTTTGACCTGCTCCACTACGAACACGAACGCCATTACCTTTTACGATAATCTTTTTACCAGTTTGTTGTACTTGGTTTCCACCAGTATTTCCACCTTGGTTCGTGTTTCCACCGCCATTATTAATTGTTCGGATATAACTTGAATCGTTGTAAATCCAACCATCAGAAGTTTTTACCCAACCGTTTGATTCTTCTAATACATCGTAAGTACGACCATATTGTGCTTTACCTACAACACCGTGGTTTGTACCTGCTCCACTACGTAGGCGTACCCCTTGACCGTTTATAACAATCTTCTTACCTTGTTGTACTTGTGGTTGCTCAGGTTTCTGTTCAGGCTTTTGTTCCGGTTTTTGCTCAGGTTGTACTGGTTTATCGTAGGCATTGTAAGTCAATTTAATCCAACTTGGGTTAAAGAATACCCATTTACCTTTTTCAATTTCATACCAACCGTCTTTAATAGATAATACTTTGAACTCACGACCTTTGTTCAGCTTATCTACAACACCATAGTTTTGACCTGCTCCACTACGAACGTTTACCCCATAACCATTAACCGTTAACTTAATGTTAGGTGATGCGGGATTATGTTCGTTTGGATTTACCGTTTCTTCTTTTTCTTCAAGAGGTTTATCAATACCTACCCCTTGACCTGCAAATCCTTTTGCACCATTAACAAAGTTATTCCAGTTACCACGAGAAATCATAATGTCAGGACATTTCTTGCCACTCCATTGTTGGTGTCTACGTAAGTTATCCCCACTGATACCTTCTTGTTTCATTAAATGAGCAACAAGTTTTTGGGCGTTTTCAACTGCTTTATTGTAATCACCGTCTTGGTTAACTGCAATCTCAATACCAATAGATTCCATGTTTCCTGAACCTTGACCGTCTCCTGCGTGCCAACCGTTTTCATTTGTAGGTAAGTGTTGGTAGATTTCTTTATCGTCTACAGTGAAATGCCATGAAGCTGTTCTGAAAGTACCTTGAGTTGCTTGATTGTAAAGGTACTTCGCATGATTCTCAGCGTTTGCTCCACGCTCCGTGTTCGCTGTTTCATGAATCGTGATATATTTCGCTTTCATAGGGTTTTGTGGACGAATATCTAAGTTTCCTGCTGGTACAATCCATTCAGTGAAAGGAATACCTGCAATTGAACCCTTTTTCTGTGTTGTTTGAGTAGGTGCGCTGAAAGCTAATGAACGTTTAGTACGTTTCGGTTTGATTTCACGAGAACTTCCATCACCTTTACCGTCTTCACCTTTAAAAGCGTTATGGATGTTTTGTAATGCTTCAAACTCTGTTACTTCACCAGTTTTAGCTTTTTGCACATCTTCTACAGTCTTATGCTCATGACCTTCTTCTTCATGAGTAACTTCTTCTTGCTTAACTTCTGGTTTTACTTCCTTGTTTTCTTGCTTGATTTCTGGTTTAACCTCAGGCTTAACCTCAGGCTTAACCTCTTCTTTTACTTCTTGCTTTTGTTGAGGTTGTTTCACTTCTTGCTTAACTTCTTGTTTCTCTTCTTTTACTGGCTGTTTTACCTCCTCTTGATTAACAGGTTCAACCTTTTCTTCTTTCTTTACTTCTACTGCTTTGTTCTCAGTAGTAGCTTCTGTTTTTACTTCCTCTTTTGCAACTTCTGTTTTTACTTCTGCTGTTGCCTGTTTAACTTCTTTCTTAACATCCTCTTTCTTATTTTCCAGTTCCAACTCAGAACCATATAAACTATTCTGCTCTACTTGGTCACTTTCGGAAATTCGTAACTGGTCTACCTCAGTTTTAACTGTTTCTTCTGCTAATGCTCCAACTGGCATACCACCTAAAACGGCAAGCGTAGTGGATAGTGCGACTGCTTGTTTCTTAACTGATTTCTTCATGTTGTTTTCGATACCGTAGTCCATCGACTCTTTCAGTATCTTAACCCTCCCTTAATTAGTTTATTTTGTTTACTCTTTTGTCTCATACCCTATTAAACTATGAATCTATGTTTATACAGACAAACGTTCCATAATTGCACAAACCTATTATTTACGTTCCTAGCACACTGTATGGTTAGTTAGTCATATGTATTCTTATAACATTTAATAGGCATATGTATTTACTACCTTTTCTTAACACATACTTATTATACCATAAATTTAGGTATATGTCAATAATGTTTAAGACAAATTTAAAGAGTTTACCAATTTATTTGTAATAGTTTTGATACTTAAATCTATTACAATAGTAAACTCTTAGTCTTTTAATGTACTCTTTGATAATGTTTCGGACAATATCCCTTTGCTTCTCTTACACGGTGACAACCCTCTATTATACAGTAGTCTACTTTTAGTACCTTATCTAATACTCTACCGTGTTTCTTAACTTGATAGTAGTGCTTTCGACAATAACCCTTTACTCTATGGTCTAATTGGCAACCTTCTACTTTACAAACTTTTCTTGGTTTCGGTGGCTTGTCTCCTACTATCTTAGCCATTCTTCTGCTTTGATAATGTTTATTACAATACCCCTTAGCATAGTGCGGTAGATTACAAGTGTCTACACTACATATGCCACGACTTGTATGTAAAGAATTTCGTCTACTCTTTTGATAATGTGTGTTACATAACCCTTTTGCATGTTGTTTCGAATTGCAACCTTCTTCCTTGCAAATCGTCACCTTATCCACCTCTTATTATATAGTTTAATGGAACTACTTATCTGTTCCTGTAGACTTTAACTTCTTTTTCTTTTCTTTTTCTTTTAAAACAAAGTGATAATAATGTTTACTACAATACCCCTTCGAACGCACCTTACCATCACAATTCGGTATAATACAATCAGTTACCTTCATTCGTTCTAACTCAGGTGTTAACTTCTTATGTTTCCATATTTGAAGATAGTGTTTATTACAATACCCTTTTGAGTGTACAGGAATACTACATCCTGCTACTTCACATTGACCTTTTGACATCTAAAAGACTCCTTACCTTATTGTTTCCTATGCTAATTGTACAACTTTTCCTTTACGTCTTACTTGATAGTAATGTTTACCACACATTTTCTTTGCAAGTACCTTTCCGCAACAACCGTCTACGGAACAAATTCTTTCTTGTTGTACTTCCAAATCAGTTTTAACTTCTCCATGTACTTTAAATTGTTGATAATGACGATTACAATACCCCTTAGCGAAGTGCCTACCATCACAGTCTGGTACTTCACACTGTTTAGTAGGAAACTCACTATAACCTAACCATGTTGTTCCCGTTCTTAAATACTGTTGATAGTGTTTGTGACAGTAACCTTTTGCTCTCGTGTTTCTACCACAATGTTCTACTTTACAAGTACTCAAATTATACCCCTCTTTCTAAGTTCTTTGCTATCGTATAATGATTGATACATAATCCTTTTCTATACGCTTTTTCACCGCAATTCATGGTTTTACACTGTTTTTCTTCTTGCTTTTGTAATACATGCTCTTTACATAGTCCGTTTTGATGAACTGGATTTCTACAATATCTTGTCTTACAAGTTCCATGCTTCTTACAGTAGTATTTCTTACCTATCATCATGTTTGCTTCTTCTTTACAACCTGTTTGACTACACCAGTCTTTCATTTCAAAGTCATAGCCCATTTTGATATGCTCCGCATGATACGAACAATACAGTCTTGTATCTCTAGGCTCATTACACTCAAATACATTACATAGTTTCTCAGTTTTCTTCTTGATTTTCTTTGCTATCTTTTCTCTATTTACGAACTCTTCATAATGTGACTTACAGAAACAGGAGTCTTTTATTACCTTAGTACGTTTTGAACGACAATCTTCTACCGCACATCTTCGGTCTTCAAATACTTCCTTGTCTGATTTAAAGTCTCCTAATTCACTTATGTCATTATAATGATATTCGCATAACCCAAATTTATGTTCCAAATGAACACAACCATCTACGATGCAAGTCTGTATAGATTTCTTGTCAAAACCTGTATTGTTGAAAGATTCATCTACAGACACTTGCGAATTTATTAAGTTAGCATGTTTTTCACAAAAATCTTCATCAAATAAAACTTTTGTACAATCTTTTATCCCACACCTATTCGACATTTCTAACGTTACGACTACTTTTGGAGTTTTATCCTTACCTTTTACTTGTTTACCTTCTGATTTATAGTGATTTAAACAATACCCCTTTATTTCTGCTATTTCACTACATTGTTCTTCTTTACAGAATAAGTCTTTCCCTACATCTTCTTCTCTTTTATGCTCAATGTAATGCTTTTTACAATATTGTCTGTATACCCCATCATGAAGACAACCTACTTCCTTACAAAGTCTAACGGTAGGTACAGTCTCGATTGTAAACCCTAAAACTTCTTTCTGTCTGCTATGATACTTACATAACTCATCTTGGTGTACTTCGTTTAGACATCCATTTATTTTACAAATTTGAACCTTTTCTTGTAAATAGTGTAAAGTAGTATGTTTATCACATCTATCTTTGTAGGTCTTTATTTGCTCACAACCCTGTTCCATACAAGTTATAGCATAGTTTTCAATAATTGTTTCTTTTGCCTTTTGACTCTTATCTTTTGTTTTACTACTTACAGACATAAAATGTATATAACAATATCCGTCTGCTATTACTTTTTCTTGACAACCTTCTGTTTTACACTGTTCTGTACACAAATTTGTCACCTACTATGCTAACCCTTTAATTTTACGTACCAATTCTAAGTTTGAAGTATTTAATAACGACTCAATTTCATTCCAATCTAGTTCTTTATTTCTATCTACTAAGTTAAGAAATACATATTTTAATCGTAATGTGATATTTTCTAACTTTAAGTAGTTTTCCGGTACATAATGGTAAAAATGTAAATCACGGACACCAGTTTCCTTATTCATTGTAAGGTAAATATGTCTTGTAAAGTCTTTTAAGATGTCCAGTTCATGACCATCAATAAACTTCACCATTTCTTCGTTTGAACCAAAATTATCTTCATTTGCTAATAGAGATAATACGTTTACTTTAGTTCTAGGCAACTCTTTATCTTTATTCAGATACTCTTCTATACTGTTTAGGATATCTTGTCTTGTCCAAGCTACTGAAAACTTTAGTTCTTCTTTAATAAAATGGAACTTTGCCATTTCTAATGGACTCATGTTGTATTGATTATATCGGTTTCTTTGACTTAAACCAATTGCTTCATCAACTAAGTCTAGTACAGCGTACTTATCCTGAAATAAACGCTCAACTTCACCTTTCATACGTAAAAGAGTCGCATCTAATGTACTAGGCGTAAAAGCCACTACCCCTTTATTCATAAATGAACGAACATGTTTCTCTAAACCTTGTACAATTGCCACTTCTAACTGGTCTGATACTTGATTCATACTTAACCCTTCTTTCTTATCAGATACTTTTATCTTTTCGTTTCATATGCTTATCTTGTTGGTGACTTCTTTTACCTTAACCTTTTCAGACTGCTTTTAAGGACAGTTTCCTACTCTATACAGGATACTTCTACACGCCAGTCTCTTTATTTATATCTTCATTTGTATTTCTTATATAGTACTATTATACCATAAGTTTAAGTTTTTGTCAAGTTAGATAGAATATAATTAAAAAGGTCTACAAATAAGTAGACCTTCTCTTTATCTATTCTTAATAGTCTCTAATCCATTGTGCCATCATTGTTTTTCTATTTAATATAAACTTTCTCTTTTGACTTCTATGTGCTTGTATGTTTTGTTTCTTATCCTTCTCATCCCATATTTGAAGTTCCCAAGGAAAATATACATTGTTTTGATTCTTAAAATAAACATGAATCGCTTTATATCCATCTTTGTCTTTCTTATACCAGTTTTTCAGATTAAATTGTTCTTTCCACTTATCTAGTGTATTTTCAATTAACTCCATTGTTTCTGTATCTACTATTAATCTACAACCAAATATATCATTTAACCAACCATTTACAGGGTACTTATTTTCTCGGTTTGCATATCTTTCTAGTTTATCCATAATACTCTCATGTGTTTTAACACGGTAGACAAAGAATAAAGGACTTAAACCCCTCATCAGATAATCGTTTATACATTCATGTAAATTTAATCTGTAATCTAAAATATAGTCTACAGGTACATGTGTAATCGTTTTTGATAAGTTATATCTTTCTTCCTTATTAGTTTCAAAGTAATCTTGTGAAACTTCTTTATGTAACTGATTAATCTCATAAATAAAATGTTCTACCTTATTTATCATTTGTTCCATATACCACTACCCCTTTGTTCTTATCTTCTGTATTATGTTTCCGACAAAATCCTCTTGCATAATACTTATTCTTACAACCCTCTACCTTACAACCTTCTCTTCTCACCTTATCTGTTTGAATTGTAACTTTACCAGTTAGTCTCTTTTCATTATAATGCGTACCACAATACCCCTCAACTACATGAGTATTACTACAACCTTCTAACTGACAAGTCTTATACTGCTTCTTTTCCTCGTCTGTTATAATTCTACCATACTTATTTATTTGATGATTGTGTTTTGAACAATAACCATGTGATTTATGTTTTCCTGTACAACCATCTACTATACATAATTTAACTCTATCTCTTTCTACTTCGGTATTGATTTCACCGTTTCTATACATTTGTGAGTAGTGCTTTCTACAATACCCCTTTGCTCTCCTTGGAAAAGGACAGTCTTTTACTTCACAAGGTTCATTGTCCTCTACCTCACTAACAACTTGACCATATATGCGTTTCTGATGATAATGTTTCTCGCATAAACCAATTGCATAATGTAAATTATTACAGTTTCTCTCGGAACATCTTCTCGTTATTCCTACTATTTCTAACTCAGGTGTAAGTCTACCATATTCTTTAATCTGATTATAATGTTTCCTACAACAACCCCTTGCGTAGTAAACCAAATTACAGTTTGGTACTGTACAAACTTTATGCTTCTTTGCCATATCTCTCACCCTTTACATTATCTAACTATATTATAACATAAGTTTTACTATTTGTCAAATATATAAAGGTAAACAAAAAGGTCTACTACTTGTAGACCTACGAGTTCTCTTTATTCTTTTTCATCTGATAAAATCCCATGTGTTGGTAGTAATGACTTGAACAAAGACCTCTACTTCTTAGTTTCTGATTACAACCTTCTATCTTACAAATTCCACCGTTTTGAAGCTTTTCTTTCTCAGGTGTAACTCTACCATGCCTTTGTATTTGTGTATAGTGTTTAGCACAATACCCCTTTGCTCTTACTTTGCTATGACAATCTATTTCCTTACAAATCATTCGTTTACTACCCCTACTTTGATGTTATATGTATTTTGTACCTTGTTTAATGTGTTCATTACTCTTTGATAATGCTTCTTACAAAGTCCCCTCGCCTTGTGTTTATTGTTACAACCTTCTACCATACAACCTCTATGTAATCTATAGTCTATTATTTCATTATGTCGAGTTATTTGTTTATAATGTTTGTTACAGAACCCTTTTGATTGATGTGGGCTTGTACAACCTTCTACACTACATAGTTTCTTTGACTTAGACTTCAAACTACCGTGTATTCTTAGTTGTTGATAGTGTTTATCACAACAACCTCTCGCACGTATTGGTTCATTACAACCTTCTGCTTTACATAGTCTTGTTTCTTGCTTAACTGGTTTTACAATGTAACCATACTTCTTGAACTGAACATAATGACCTGTACAATATCCTTTTGCTTTATACTTATTCTCACACCCGTCTACCGTACATAATCTAATCTTACCTCTTTCGATATCAGGTCTTAATGTATTATATTTATATAATTGAGAATAGTGTTTACTACAATACCCTTTACTTAACGTTTTCTTATTACAATCATCAACTTTGCAAATCTTAGTTTTACCGATTCTTTCTAGTTCAGGTGTAGTTCTACCATGTGATTTATATTGCTTATAATGTTTGTTACAATACCCCTTACAGTAGTGCTTTCTGTTACAACCTTCTTCTGTACAAATATCATGTCTCTGCTTTTCTAAGTCAGGTCGTAATTCACCATGTTTTCTCCATTGCGTATAATGTTTTGAACACATTTCTCTTGCTAATACCTTATTTGTACAGTTATCTACTTTACATTGTTTGGATGACAATTTTAACACCTACTTTATCTTCCTAATACGTTTATACTTTATATTCTTGTTGTATATTTACATAGAGAATACCCCTAATTTTCTCTAGAGGTATCTTTCTTATAACTCGTCTGTATTGTATTCAGTATACCCTTCATAGTAATAACTTACGTCAATACCTTTCATGAATACGTCTCTATTCTGAATATCATCTGTTAATGCTTGTTTTAATAGATATCTAATTTCTAAATCGTTGACTGGACTACGTTCCATTGCTGACAAATAGGCTTCTTTCTCTACTAAGTTCCAATCTACTACCTTTTGTATTTCTTTCTTTAAAATTAAATCTAACCAAATACGCATACTTCTGCCATTACCTTCTCTAAAAGGATGAGCAACGTTCATTTCTACATACTTTGCAATTATTTCATCATATGTTGTTTGAGGCATTTTATCTATATAGTCTAAGGCTACACTTAAATACATAACAGGGGCAAATCTAAAGTTACCTTTTGAAATATTTACTTTTCTTTGTTCTCCTGCAAAATCATAAATATCTTCAAACAGACATCTATGAATGTCTGATAAACCTTTAAATGTCCCAATTTCTATTTTATCTATTTTCCCACTATCATATAAAGTTTTTGCTTTTAACTTACTTATACGTTCCTCTTCCCTAGCTAACTCAATTTGGTCTGTTATACCTAATTTATTTTGTAACATATTATTCACCTCGTCTTTGACTATCATAGTAATGTATCGCACATTTACCGTCTTTAAATATGTTATCTCTACATCTTGGTTCGAAACATTGTGCTTCGGTATCATTTTTATGTTTTACTGCATGTACCCCGCAATACTGAACGAGTTCTCTCTTTTCTGAACAACCGTCTTCAATACAATAAAACTGAGGTACAATCTTCTTGTGTTCTTCGTTCGTAAAAGCTTTACCATATTTATTAAATTGTTGATAATGTCTATGGCATAAACCTTTTCCTTTTACAATCTCGTCACAGTCTGATACCGTACATAGTTTTGAACCATTGTCTGTCATGTACTCATCCAACTCTCCGTCTAAAATGAGTCTACCATGTAAAAAACAGTACCCTTCATATTTCGCATCATTTTTACAATTTTTAATACGACACCAATCATCGTTTCGAACTGTTTCTTTGTCAAAAGGTGTAACAACACCTTTTAATTGTGAAAAATCTAGTTTCTCAATATAATGTTGTCTACAAATTCCATCTTTAAAGACTTTGTGCTTACATTTTGGTTCACTACACTTTAACTTATCGTCTTTTACTAGATGTTTATGTTCTTCACAATAACCACCAGTTTTTCTTCTGTTGATACAACCTGATTCCTTACAGAATAGATGTGGTTTGACCTCTTTTAACTCTTTTTCTGAATAGGCTCTACCCCATCTGTATGCTTGGTTCTTATGTGTATGACAGTAACCAACTGCTGTTACGGCTTCTAAATTACAGTCTTCAATAATACATTCGTTTGTACCGATTTCAATCTCTTCTCCATTTAGAAATTGAATTAAATGTACTTTACAGAATCCTTCTCTTAATTCTCGTTTCTGACAATTCTTTGCTTTACATTGTTTGTTTTCTGTACACATAATTACTACCCCACTTCGATTCTAAATAGTTTCTACTCTTGTTTATTGATTTCCATACATTTTTAAAACTAAATCAATAACTTGTGACTCTGTGTAGCCACTCTTCATCAAGTTAGCCATTTCTTGTGCTAGTTGCTTCTTTCCTTCCATTAATGAATAGAAGTCTAATTCTCTTTCTTTCATACCATCTTACCCCAGTTTCTCTAGTTTCTCTATCTTTTCGTCTCTTTGACGCATATAATGATTTTGACATAACCCTTTTGTATACTCCTTTGAAGAACATTTGTTTATAGAACAGACCTTTGTTTTCTTTCTCTTCCATTCTTCAAAATAATGATAGTTACATAACCCTTTTGCTTTTTGCGTTTCTTTACACCCGTTTACTTCACATGGTTTCCCTTTCACACTCACTACTTCATGTAATAGTTTATGTGTACCATATCTGCTAAACCTTGTATAATGTTTGTTGCATAACCCTCTTGCTTTCTTCTTGTTTTCGCATCCCTCTACTTTACATTGTTTTGACTGACACATACCCTTTGTCCTCCACTCTTTATACTTACTATTATAACATAGATTTCTCAATTTGTCAAGTGTATAGATACATAACGTATAAGTCTACTGAATTAAACCCTTCTTGTGGTAATACTGATAATGTTTCGAACAATACCCTTTTGCTCTATGTTCATTATCACACCCTTCTATAGAACAACCTTGGTTTCGTATTTTCTCAGAAGGACTAATTGGACTACCAGTCTTTCGATTCATTCGATAGTGTTTAGAGCAATACCCCTTCCCGTAATGCTTATCTGTACAACCTTCTATACTACAAAGTCTAACTTCTTTTTCTTTACTACTATGTACTCTATACTCATAGTAATGATTGGTACAAAAACCTTTCCCATGATACGGTTTGTTGCATCCTTCTATCTTGCAAGTTTTACCTTTCAAATAGATAAGTTCTTTATAATGTGAGTCACAATACCCTTTTGCATGTACCTTGTTTGGACACCCTTTTATTTTACAAGGTTTCTTTCCATATTCAAATTTCATATAATGTTTTCTACAATAACCTTTACTATAATGCCTATTTGAACAAGTTTCTTCTTTACATAGTTTCATGTCTAAATACCCCACCTTTGAACAAAAAATAAAAACAGGTCTTTTGTAAGAACCTGTTTTATTTATCCGTTATTGTTTACTTTTTAGTTTCTTTTGTATAGCTTTCAGTTTATTTTTGTTAGTTGATGATGTTCTTCACAATATTTACCTTCTGCCTTACGGTTTAAACAACCATCTATATTACAAAATAAATGAGGTTTCTTTTCTTTAAACTCTTTGTCTGTTAGAGCTTTACCATATCTCCTTTCTTGGTTTTTGTGTCTAGCACATAAACCGTCCGTTTTAGACCATTGTATACAATCGTCTATTTTACACTTTACTCTTCCAATTCGTTTCATTTCAGACTCTAACTTATTTGCATGGATTAAAATCGCGTGCTTTGTACAGTAACCATCTATCTCCTGTCCATTACAACAATACACAATTTTACACATTGTTCCTGTACGGTCTTCTCCTTTATCATAAGGAGTTGATACTCCGTTTAAGCTGATTTCACCCTCGTCTTTTATATAATGAGTTGTACATATATTATTAATAAATACTTTTCTTTTACAGTTTTCATGAAGACAAAGATTATCTTTTATTTTTGAAGTCTTTAATTCTTTCATTCCAATATCTTGATGGTCTTCACAATAACGACCTTTAGGTTCTCTTACATAACAACCTTCTGCTCTACAATATGCCTTAGGTGTTTTCTGCTTATGTTCTTCTTTTGTTAATACTCTACCATATCTCTTCATATGTGCTTTATGCATAGGACAAAGAGTTCCATTTTTAACCCACGATTCACAACCATCTACTTTGCATTTCACTGTCCCTCGTCTTGACATTTCCTCTTCAAGTTTACCTAGACTAATAAGAATAGCATGTTTTCCACAGTAACCATCTATCTCCTGTCCATTACAACAATACACAATTTTACACATTGTTCCTGTACGGTCTTCTCCTTTATCATAAGGAGTTACTGTATCTTTTAAGTTTAACTTTTTCTTTTCTATATAATGCTCAATACATAAGTCTCCTTCAACAGACTTACTTGAACATCCCTTTTCTTTACATTTATCCTTAAATTTCTCATCTAATTTAACATACCCATGCTCTTCGCAATATCCTCCTGAGTTGCGTTTGCTTAAACATCCGTCTACTTTACAAAATAAATTTGGTTTTATCTCTTTAAATTCTAAATCTGTAAAGACTCTATCATACCTTCTCCATTGCATATGATGTTTGCCACAATATCCATCATATAACATTTCTCTATTACAATCTGAAACTTTGCACTCTAATGTACCGTCTAGTAATGCCTTTAAATGTTTACGACAATATTCTTTATTTACTACTCTACCTTTACAACTAATAACTTTACACTCGTTTGATTTACACATATCTATAACCTCCTGCTTTAACTTACACTTCTATTATACCATAAAATCATTGATTTGTCAACTATTATTCTTTTCTCTATGTAGTTTGTCTTATAAATAAAAAGTTTCCATAAGAAAAAGACTACCTAAGTAGTCTTAACTTTCTAACGATAATACCCCATCAATGTAACCTAGAAATAACTCTACATCAAGGTCTTTGTAAGTTAATTCCGTTACTTGGAATATCTTTATAATCTTCATTGTAATATCTTCTAGTTTAACCCAACCATAAGGTGCTTGAGATTCTACATAAGGTTCTCTTACCTTACTAAACGGATTTTCCATTAGTAATATATGGTCTGATGATACTGATTTTGATGCAAAATCTTTTAAATAGTTTACTAGACTTTCTACAGAACCAAAATTCTCATCATCTAATAGAATCATAGATGTAGGTCTTACATTCCCAACATAGTAATTATCTAAACTAACAATCCGTTTGACAATTGTTTTTAACTCTATCTGAGACAGACTCAAGTCTACCCCTAAATAATCTATGAGAGCCTTGTACTTGATGAAAGTTTTCAGTTTTAACTCCTGTACATTCAATTTACCTAGCTTGTCTAACTGTTTTGCACGTAGTATTGTATTGAGAATACTTTCTTCGTCTACTAATACTTGATGCATACTATCTTTTACAAACCCATGTAATTGTGTAATATCAAGGTCTTTTAATCTTTTCTTGTCTTGATAGGAAACATCATTATATACTCGATAAACAGTAGCGGTTATTGTATTATCTAACTTGTCTGTGTACCGTATAGAACTATTATACTTCCTAACAATTTGTAATTTCTCTTCTTTTGCTACAGGTACTTCTACTTGGTTACTATTACTCGAAATTGTTGCCATTATTGAACATCCTCTAAGTTACTATCTAAATAGTAGAATATTAAATTCCAATCAGGTTTTGCTTTACTCACATCAGGCATTCTATGGAATACATGTTGTAATTTAACGGATACGTCTTCTACTTTCACATGAGTTGATGGTATATCACTTTCACCGTAAATATCAGACTCACCAGTTTCTCTATGATATGTTAAATAGATATGACCACTTGTGTTTAAATCAGATATTGTCATTTGAGAAGCTAATTCTAGTAGTTTCTCTTTACTTCCAAGGTTGTTTTCATCTATTAAAATCTCAGACAAAGGACGATTTCCTTTTGTAACGATATTCGGTTTTGTAATAAATAGTTTTACTTTATTACGTAAGTCACGGTCTGTTCCATCTAAATCTACGTCTATTAGTTTTACTAATACTTTATACATCATATACACGTTAGTATCTATATAGTCAAGGTTAAATTTTCCTGACCTATGTCTTTCAATAGCATGTTCTAAAGCGGATAAAATACTGCTCCAATCTGCTAATGTAGAAACCACTCTATTCTTCACGTTTTGATATACATATTCAGTTTTTGCTAACGCATCATCGTTAATATACCCCTCGTCTGCAAAGAATTTCATGACACGAGTTACCTCGTTTCGTACAATTGAATCTGCTTTCCTAGAATATATTTTCAAACCTTTACTGTAACGTAATTTCTTACGTTCTTCTAATTCTTGTTTCTCTTTTTCTTTAGCAAGGTCTTCTTCCTTTTTCTTCTGTTCTTCTTCATGTTTTTCTCTTTCAATACCTAATTGTACTTCTGCACGTTCCGTCTCAATATACCCCTCTGCGATTGTTGGACTGATTAATGCATTATCTACTAAGTAGTTTGCATAGTCAAATAGTGTTTTATTGATTTCGTAGAATGATAAATCTTCATGTTCCATTTGATAGGAATCTTTTGGTTTGGAGTATTCACCGTTCTTCATTACATATGTGTAATTCTCTACAAATTTAGGTTTAAATCCTTTTTGAAGTAAAGTAAGGATAAACATCTTTTGTTTCATTACTACTCCGTCAATTCTGATTTTCTTATCTAGTTGTTTTACTGCTTGACCTACTTTTAACTTTGATGGTAACGTTTTCTCATACCCCAAATAACTGTCTTCAATTGTAAAATTACTGTTTACTGTCATGTTTATCTCCCCTTTATCCTCTTATTTCTTCTTGTTTTGAAGCGTTTATGTATAAAATGTGGATATTATTTTGATGGTTGTTCTTTCTTTACACTTACTTGTTTACAAATAAAAAAGCTATTCTTTATTTTCAGTTAAGAAAAATTTAATTATCTTTTTGTGAGCATGTACACTCAATGGTTCGCTTATAGTTACTTAAATTTTTCGAAGTAGCTTACTATTTGTACCTAGTAGTTTAAAGATTTTAAATGGTGTTTGTAATGAGGAAAAATCATAGTTTACAAAATGTGAGAAAGTTTGTGTTTTACTTTCTTATGAAAATAAGAAGGAGCGAAAAACTACCCTACCCCTTCTTATTATACTATTTATTTTCAATTTATACTAGAACGTTTTATTAAAATATTTTTATTTAATAGTTTAACCTAAACTCTCTAGCGTATCTAATACAGATTGACCGTTTGCACTTCCTTGTACGATTTCAATGAACTGATTCGCTGTAAGAATTGGAATCCCTTCTCCTTGCTCATTCCAGTTCTCTGCTTTCTGAACCTTGTTTGTATATCTTGCAGGTGTTCCATCTGCCCCTGCCCAAATTAATACATCCATTGATTTTGTTGCTGATTTACCCCAGTCTATATAAATTTTATCACCAAAGTTCTCATCCATGTACGTGTAGAACTCTGCTTTCTTTCTGAACGGTGCGCCTACCTCGTCTGTGCATACTGCTTTAATTCTAATATCTGCTCTTGTGTCTGCAATGATATTAATGAAGCCTGTACTTAACACGGATTGCAAATCTTTCTTATACTCTAAAAATGTTTCATACAGTTTATAGCTCTTTAAAGAGTTTTCTCTTTGAATCCCTAACTTCTTCTGAATATATGCTACCCCACCTGATTCTAGTTGCTCATAAAACTCATCTAAAGTATTGATATCTTCAAACAGTTTATCAGCACTTGTCTGTACGTTAGGTAGGTTTGCAATTTGAATAAATTGTGTTAAAGTCATATCACGCTTATTTGCTAACTGACCGTATACATCGTCTATCTTACGCTTTAATGACTCATTGTAATTTTCATAGGAAACTGACTGCCAATCTGACGGTTCATAACAGAAAAAGATTAACGGACAATCAATACCAAAAATTCGAATCAGTTTCTTGATTGTAGGTTCTCCAATATCAACTACCCCTAATTGAGTAAACATCGCTACTGTTCGTAACGTAATCTTATCAATACATCTAGGATTACTACAAGTTAGATGTGTTAATACAGGGTTGATTTTTAAAGGTGAACCACATGAGAAACAGTTGTTTGGAACTAAAGCTAAAGTCAATTCATTGAACTGATACCCCTCTGTGTGTTTCATTTCAGATACTAACATTTACTACACCTCGTTTTCTTGTATATACTGCTCTATCTTTTTAAATGTAAAGTTATCCTTTACGATTACAACTGTTTGTAGGTTAGAAGGAACTGGCATGTTTTCCAGTAACCACTCATAGGTTTCTTTTGCTGTTCCTCTTTCCATTCCAAATTGTACACCGTGATAATTGATTCCAATCGTGTCTTTTATATAACCTCGTTCTTCTAACTCTTGGTTTAGAACAGAATCATTATGAGCAAGCCAATGTTCGCCATAGTCCTTATACTTCTCATGTACATCATCTTTTAGGTTTATATTCTTACCTACTACTTCACAAGCGAAAGGTGGAAAACCTAACTCTAAACCTAGTTTGATATGACATGTAAATCTTCCATCATCTGTACACTCTCTCACGAATCTTTCTTTTTGTTCCTCAGTTTGAAAATACAAGTTCATATTAATTTTACCTGTTCTTTTCTGCTTTAAAGGAATAAAAGGAAAGTTTGCTTCTAGAAGTTCCCTTACAGAACTCCATCTTGTACTTGTTAATGCGGGTTTTATCCCTGCTACGAATAGTAATACTTTATTTTCTGCATTCAGCTTTCTTAACTCGTTTAACAGGTCTTCCCTTGTTGTTAGCATGATTGCTCTAACTCTTTCGCATAATGTAAATCGAAGTCTTCATACTTTACAACTAAACGCTTACCGTTTGGTTTATCTAATTCGATTGTAATAACCGTTTCTAAATGAGTTGGTACTGGTCTTTTTGCGAGTAACCACTCAATATCTTCTTCAAAGTGGTCTAAACTTGTAAAGAACTTGATACCATGATAGTCTACTGGATATAATTCAATCATATCTATTGGGTCTTTACCTGTTGATTTTGCAATGTTCTCTTTTAACCCATTTAACTTAAACACTTCACAAGCGTTTGGAGGATACCCTAAAACTGAACCGAGTTCACTTGTTTTGTAGTCTAGAATCGGCTTTTCTACTCTAATGAATGTTCCGTTTAAAATGAATTGCTTTAAGTCTTCCCCGTTTTGGAAGATTAACACTTGACCGAATCGGTGTGGAAAGGATACCGAAGGGAAATGAGTTACTAAACTCTCTACAATTTGACCTTTGTTTCTAAGTAGTAATGCTGGTTTTACACCTTCTAAAAATAATTGAATCTCTTGTTGTGACTCATGATTTTCTAGTTCTGACACTAAATTTCCATTATGAATATCTGAACGTACTCGTTCTTTCGCTTGTGTTAAATCCATTTGTAAAAAACCTCCCTGTATTTTATACAATTACTGGTTTCTTATCCATTAATCGTTTATTCTTACTTCTTACTACCGTCTTACCCCTTACATAAAGATTGATATTCTTGTTTCGGTCTTTAATACAGTAGTGTAAATGCTTTCTTACCTCTTCCGATAATGAAAACTTATTGTATCTATCCAACGTCTCATATAAGAAATAAGGGTCATTATATACTTGTTTATACAGACTTGACCATATCTTGTCTGCTAACTCTACATCTATTTTTGGTTTTGGTATTTTCAGTTTTGCCTTATCACACTCTACAATACCAAAATTACGACAAATACCTGTCACTGTAATTCCATAACTTAGAAGCGGTTTTACAACTTCCCTTACCTCGTCTAAACTCTTAATTACTGTATTCGGTCTTCTTGTTCTTACATTCGAATCAAAATGAAGCGGTATTTCATTGGATTTCAATG
This sequence comes from Bacillus sp. Root131, assembly GCF_001429475.1. Taxonomy (NCBI): domain Bacteria; kingdom Bacillati; phylum Bacillota; class Bacilli; order Caryophanales; family Bacillaceae; genus Bacillus; species Bacillus sp. Root131. The sequence goes on along the minus strand of NZ_LMJQ01000023.1, from coordinate 223,083 downwards.
TCCGACTTCTTCCAACCTTTTTGCTTAACTCTTCTAGTTCTTTCTTTTCTACTCTCTGTTTATGTGCTTGTAGAACAGAATCACTGAACTTCTCTTTACAATACTTCTCCAATAGTTTACTTTGTAACCCTAGTTTTGCTCCCATATCTTTGAAAGATAAACTCTTCTCTAAATGTAATCTTACAAGACTTAACCCATAGTCTCCTGAAATATAAAGAAGTCTTTCTATTGGAATATAATCTGATTTTTCATATTCTGATATTTGTAACTCTAACCTTACTCGTCTGAAATCGTTATTAAAGTTTGATAGGTATGTACCCATTACCTCTTCCGTTATCACTTTCATTCTCTAACGTTTCCTTTCTAGTTATAAAAACATAATCTAATTAACCCAAATACTAATGCATAAAAATGAATAGAGATAATTGAAGCATAATATACCCCTTTAAAGAAGTCTCCATCCTCTGCATAGTGTAGTTCTACTTTTTCTTGGTTTACCCCGTCTACTACTTCCATTCTATTGTGTACCCCTTTCTCGACTTTCTATATTTCTTAACTATACCTATATTATACCATAAGTTTCCGCATTTGTCAATTAGTTAAGAAATATTGTTCCATAAATTAAAGCATGTTTCTTTATATTTGTCTGATTATAGGATACAAGTTACTTTCTCTATTTACGCATAGAAAAAGACGGTCTACGTATTGTAAACCGTCTCGTTATCCTACCCCTGTATTAGAGATTTGAAATATAATTTGTCATGGCTCTAAAGAAGTCTATAATTACTTCAATGACGTAGAAGATACTTCCGCTTAACAGTAACATAGACAGTCCAATTAATAAAAACTCAACGATAAGGAAATCTCGTAAGTTTACTAACTTCGGTCCGTACTGCTGTTCTTTGTTTCTAAGGAAAGTACTATCTCCTGTAGCTGATGGTGTAAGTTTACCTAATGTTAACCATTCAAATAACTTGAATTCAAACATGGAAACTCTATCAAACATATAAGCTACTAAATAAATTAAACTAAAGACTAACAGTAAGATACCAATTAACATTAACCCAGTTCTAGCATATTTAACCATGTCTATCTTTTCTTCTTGTTTAACTTCTTTCTTCCACTTTTCTAAAGATTGATGTTGGATTGTATCTAACTCACTTAAATGCGCGATTTGTACAGGGTCTTCTTCCCAGTTACGAGGTTTTGGAAGACCTTTAATTTTACCTTCATCCCATTCCATTCTTGCAATATTAATCTTTTCTTGCTGTTCTTTTGTAGGTTGTTGTGGTTGTGCGCCACCTTCTCCAGTTGGTTGTTGTGCTCCACCACCTGTACCATTACCGTTTGCATTTGTTGACGGTGTGTCTGATTCAAAGAAACGAACCTGATTGACTGTAGAACCATATTTTGCAAATAAGTCGTCTTTAGATGAACCTGGGTCCATAAGAACAACTTTGTCTCCCTCGATTCTATCTACTGCTACGAAGTGAGTACCACCGTTTAGCCCTACACGAACGATTGGATAACCACCTGCGTCTAATACTGCTTTAATGGCTGCAATTTTCTGCTCCTTAGACTTACCGCCTACATCTTGTCTGAATGGCTCGTGCGCTCGAAACTTACCACCTGTATACGTGTTTACTCCATCTTTCTCGTTTTGTACTAAAGAATCGTTCCCTGCTAACATATAACCGCCTTTATGCATATGTTCAGCAAACTTCCAAGGGTCGTTATCGGCAGGTCCGGTTCCAGACTTACCAATTTGAATTGCCATTGCGGTTAAGTAACAACCCCAGTCTGCCATTGTTCCCATACCTTTACTCTTGTTTGCCATACCTACATGGTCTCCGAACTTGTATTGACCATATTTAGATACATAAAGCCTATCAGCCCAGTCTCCTTCGTATTGTTTCCAAGTCTTATAATCACCATTATTTGCTGATACAATTGTTTCGTTCGTCATATTGCTGAAAAAGAATAGAAACGCAATTGGAACAACTAACAGTACCTTTACTAGTAAGTTCATTTGATTTTTCATCCGTTTCAAGCTTTACACCTCGTATTTCTTGGAGTTTATCTACCCCTTAGTGAATTTATTACAAAAGAAACTGGCAGACCTTATTGGTTTACCAGTTATTTTCTTACTTATTTCTTTTAAACATAGTCTGACTTCTCTCATACTCTTCTGCTATTTCTACTTCTAGTTTTACTTCACCTCTGTACTCAATAGCTTGAATCTTATTACCTTCTTGTATCTTCTTAAATGTTTGTCTATCTCGTATTTCAGATTGAACTTTCTTTCCGTTTGCATCTACATATACATAGTATCTAATAGAAGCATCACGCTGTCTCTCCATCTTGTCTACTACCGTTACCTCAATGGGTGTTCCTCGTTTTACAAAGTTTATTTCTTTTTGTTGATGGATGTTTATTGTTAATATCAAGGATACTGCAACCATAACGATAACTAATAAAGCAAATGCAGGACTTAGTTTCTTACGTCTGATTAGGATAGGTAGAATCATAATACCTAGTATAGCTATACTCATGATAACATTACCAGTCTGATTATCTTGTAAACTAAGATACAGGTTAAAAGACATATAAAGAAAAGCTATAGAAACCATACTTAAAGCTACAACCTTATCAGTTCTAGTCATTTCTTTATCCATACTATCTATACTCAGGGTCTATACGGTAAGAATCACCATATTTTACTGCTTCTACCCTGTCTCCTACTTTTATTGACTTAATCTTTTCCTTGTTCATTTTTACTTCAATCTGTTCTCCACCAACTTCTAATTGTACCTTTTGGTCTTCTTTTTCAGAGACATATGTTACTTCTGCTAGAATCTTATTACCTTCTGCAAATGCTGTCTTATCTAATGTTTTGTACTTATAACCGCCAAATCCAACTACCCCTATAAGTACAATGAATGCGATTAGTAATCCTTTTCTCATGTTTGATACCTCCACTTAACTTCTTATGTTTCACTAGGTTTGTTTATTAACATACCCCTTATGATTCTTACTTTAAATCATAACTGTCATATAACTTTACTCTGTCTTTATACTGTAACACTTCTAGCCGTGTACCATTATCGACTTTAGAATACAACTCTTCTTTAATAAGTGTATTGTAAGTCTTCTCTCCTACCTTTAAAGTTACTTCATGAACCTTACCTACTTTTGTGTCTACTCTGTATTTCTTATCTATTACTTCTGCTGTTACAGGCTTACCTTCTTGTTTAGGTACAATTTCATTGAAGTTCTTTAAATTTAGGTTTACAAGAAAAACTATTGCTACAATAACTACCACTAGAGGTAATAATGTTTTTATCTTCACTGTCTCACCTCTTTAAAACAAACCACTTAGGTATTGTTGGGCGTTTGCAAAACCTCTTATAATCACGTCTACAAATGTGTAAATCCAACCGTTTAAGAGACACATTGCCAACCCTATAATAAAGAACTGTACCTTACATAAGTCTGCTATCGTTATACCTTTTGAGCCTTCTTGTGGTGCGTTTATGCGATAAGTGGAGTCTTCCTTGTCTTTTACTGCAAACAATCGGTTCTTTGTAATGACAGGTAACGCTTTCCACTCCGTTATCGTGACTCTATCAAAGATATAGGCGATAATAATCAGTAGTCCATAGAAGAATAAAATGATACCTGATAATGAAACTGCGGTTCTAAACCCTTTTGTTACCTTATCAGCAATTGGTGTATCAGATTCTTGTTTCCATTTCTCTAAACTTCTATGTTCTTCTAAAGCTAAGTCTGATTTCTTAGACTCAGGTAGCTTCTCTTCTTCCCAGTCTCTCTTCTTCGGCATACCTTTAATTGCATCCTCAGAGAAAGTAAATTTCGGTTGTATTACTACGTTTTCAGTAGGTTGACCACCGTTAGGGTTTGGTTGTTCTACCTTTTGCTCAGTAGTACCGTCTGCTTTTACATCTTTATCTGTTACAACAACTTCTTTACCACTGTAATCAATTTTACCCGCTTCTTCGTAAGTGAAGTTGTCTCTCTTCCCTGCTCGTACTTCTGATATCTTAGGGTGACGTTTCACACCGTCAGGAAATGCAATTTTATCATATTGAACAACATCGTAATTTGCAACAATAGATTCATAGGAAGTTAGATACTCAGCATTTGTACCATCACCAGGTGGTGCATAGTCTATGTACAATAACTTACCTATTCCATAGGGTGAAGTTGCTTTAATGATGTCTTCATAAGACTTTAATTTCGTTACATAGAAGTTTGTAACGAAGTCTTCCATACATTCAGCGGGACTTGCATACTTTCTATATGCCCCACTACCTTTAATACCATAGAAGTTATTGTTATTCTTTGCAACTGAACTTCTACCCCAGTTTGACTCGAAACCACCTTGTGCTAAAATCTGTGATGGGAAGATACCGTATTTTCTACCTACGTCTATAGCGGCTTGTTTGTTCTTGTTAATGTATTCCTCAACATGTGGTGCTCGTTTCGCTTCTGCTTTATGTGGTACGATAAAGAATAAACCGACTAGTAGAAAAGGAAGTAAGTACCTTATATGTTTAGATAGTTTACTTGAACTCAAAGCCACCCTCAAGACCATCTACCCCTTTATTTAGTTTATATACGACATACTTATCTGCATTGTACTGTTTGATATCCCATTTATCGGTGTTTTCAAGTTTTACCCCTAAATTACTACCTGCCGTATCTAGGTTTATTGTGAAATTCTCACCTGTTACAACTGGAATATACTTGTTGTTTAATTCTCCGTCTTTTACATCTAAGAAGAATGCTAGTATCTCACCATTTGAACCTAGTGAAACGCTAATACCAGTTTCTTTTACATAATACTGTTTTAGACTAATCTTACCTTGGAATAAGTAAGAATCTCCTTCACCTATTACTGGTTTCCTATTCAAAAATGCTTGAAAACGGTCAGATAATTGAGTTAAGGAGTCTCCTTGCTTACCCTCTTGCTCTTTCATAATGTTTGTTCCTTCATCAATCTTCTTCTGTACGTCTGCTTCATACCCAGTTGAGTTATCAATCTCAATGTCTTTACCTACATCTTTCTGTAAGATGACATCTGATTTGGTGTTTACCTTACTTTTCTCTGACTTCTCAACTGATTTTACTTCTACTTTTGTAGGTTTTGTAAAGTAAGAATAAACACCATATCCTACGCCACCTAACAATAAGACAGAAGCGACTGATACCCCTATTAATAAGTTCTTACTTTTCTGTTCAGGCTCATTTTGACCTTGCCACACTTCTCTATCACCTGTCTTTCTCTTATTTTTCCTAGTTTCATAGAAATACTATCATAATTTTATACTCCTACTTGCTCTTGTTCGATAAAATGGAAACCGTCTTTTACTCTCATTTTCATATTTCTTCCAAAGTTTGACTAGACTAATAGATACATAGTGTGGTAGATACTGTTCTTCACCTTACTTGTACATTGGGAATCCGAAAAATGTTCCTTCTTCCTTCTCTAGACTCTCTTTAATTCTATTAAATCGACTTCCGTTTAAAAGGTAGTACCATTCTGACTTACAATTCTCTTGACCAATATTCTCTTCTACCTCTACGTCTAGATGATAATTCATACTATATAGCTGATTTTGTACATGTTTTGGAAACATGTCTAAGAACAGTTTAATACATTCATTTGCTCGTTCATTTGGTACAAGTAAGTTCAATAGACCGAAATGCTTTGAATAAGACAGGTTTACTACTTCTACCCCTTGCGACTCTGCTTTCATGATTGCTTTTTGCAAGAATCTTCTTGTATATTCACGCTTTTCTTGACTTGTATAATCTAGTCTGAAACTAACTAAACTCAACCCTTTATCAAATTTAATGAATTTCTTTGTTTCAAATGTAATTGGTAACTTCTTCTTACCAGTTAGGTTCTGATTATCTACACCTACCATGTTTAGTACGTTATCTAATGACTCAATTTCCTTTAAATAGCTTTTAGCTTCTATCCACTCTAGGAAATCTTTTTGAGTTAGTGTAATTTTTAAACTAGACTTACCTGATAATTCTACGTCTACTTTACCTTTATGCTGTTCAAAGATACAGTCTATAATCTGACGGAAGTTCATACCCCTAACTTGATTTTCATCTACACCGAAGTTCTGTCTCAGTGTACCATCTTTAATAGACTGTCTTACCATGTTTCGGAAATCCTTACAGATAGACACGATGTTAAAACCTCTACCTTTATATACCTTGTCTATTTTAGCTAACATACTGTTATACGTATTTTCATTGATGTTTACATTCTTTTTATATGGATACGTATTATCATTATATGGTTGTACAATTTTTCTACCTTTTAAACTCATACATGTTGTTGAAATCATATGACGTTTCTCTATTTCTAATTCTTCACTTCCATTTTTAGGTCGCATGTTTACAATAAATACCTTCTGTTCTGCGTTTACTAGTTCGTCTATTCTCATTGCCATTGTTACTTCCTCCTGTCTATCTGTAAAACTACTTTCTTACTATTACTCTTTATATAACTATTATACCATAAGTTTCCTAAAATGTCAACATAGTTACATAAGAAAAGGACGCTAGTTTATAACTAACATCCTGATACCTTACTTTATTGCTGAAAATCTGTGGAATAGTTCTTCTTGTTTCTCAAACAATGAACTCTCTTTTATACAATTAAATGGTGTACCTGTAAATACTTGATACCATTTATTTTCTCTGTTCTCAGTCCCTATATCCTTTGTTACTGATACATAAGTATAATAAGGTTCATCGTATTTTTCGATAAATTCTTCTTGTAACTTATATATTCTGAAGAAACTAGCTAACATTCCTTCTATCTTATCAGTTTTACATAGTATAGTGAAATAAGTAAATGTTATTGTATGACTATAATCAACAACTTCTACATCTTCCCTTTCATACTTGTTTGCTTCCGTAATCATTAATTTGATGATATCATTTGATAAATTCTTTCTTACCATATTATGTTTAGGGAGTTCAAAATGAATCTTAGAATAACCCTCTTTTATTTTTATATACCTTGATGTTTCTAAACAAAATGGTATAAAGTCTCTAGAACCTATCTTCTCTACAAAAGTATCAAATCGTTTTACATGTATATGTGCTTGTTTTACAGATTGAAATCTTTCAAAATCTCCTTTTGTTACTGTTACTTCCCGTCTTCTATGGTCTGTATAAGTAACCGAACCTTTACCTTCTTCAAACAACCTGTCTATTACTTCTTGTTTAGATAAGCCTTCGTAATCAGTTAGTGTTTTATTATTAAAAAACAGTCTATGTTTATTCTTTAAAGGGTTAAATAACGAATGTAAAAGTACAGAAAACCTAGAACAATTTCTATTTTGTTCAAAATCATATTCACTTGCTAGTTTCTTATCTGCATTATACTTGTCTTCATCTATTTCAAATTGCTTTCTAAAAGGATAGGTATTAAAATCAACTTTCAGTTTTTCTTTATTTACTTCCCTTAACGTTTCCATAATCAGTTGAGACCTATTCATAGCATCTACTAAATTTTTAATCCCTTCTTGCGGAAGAATAACAAAGCTACTTATCTTTGTCTCTTTTTGATTTGTATTCATTTCTATTCAGACCCTTCTGTCTTTAGTTTGCCTACCCTCTGTAGGACTTTATCTATGATAAACGTATTTTACAAGTATACGTTATATCCGAATAATGTTTCATCTGTAGGTTCTAACATATCATATACAGGTTTGAAGTATTCACCTTCTAACACTTTGTAGAACTCTACTGTTTCCTTATCTTCATTACCAATATCAACAGTTGCATCAATCTCGACTGCATAAGTTTTTGCTTTTAAGTAACTACTACGTTTATAACTTCTAGCAAAAGAGTCTAATACCTCCGTTAGCTGTTCGTTATCACACAATACCCCGAATTTTGCATAAGATTTCATGTAATATAAGTTAACAACTTCGATACCTTCTGTTTTCTCTAATTCAGTTATAAGTTGATTGATAATTATATTCGTCTTTGTTTCCATATCTGAAAATAATGTACTAAAACTGAACTCTACAAACGTTTTATTATCTTCAAACTGGATATAAGGTATTGTCTTCCACATTACAGGAATTCTTTCTTCCTCCCTCATGTCTTCTATCCAATAACCTAATTCGTTTAATACTCTAAATAGATGTTTACCTTTTGAACTTAACTTCATATGGTGAGAATGTAATTCATATTCTTCTTCTGTTATTGTTAACTCTTCACCTGACAAAGAAGTAAACGTAATTGTTTTGTACTCTTCTATTACTTTATTACGTAAAAATTTGATGTCTTTAAATTTATACTTGTCTAAATCTTCTATCTCACTAAAAGGATAATACTGTCCTAAAGTCCCTCTTTTCAGACGGTTCATAACAAATGTATTGAACTGACTAACCCTACGTTTTATATCTTTATCTAATTCTTCCATAGAATTAGAATCTTTATCTGCTTGTTCTAAATCTAATTTTACTGACTTTCTGTAATAATATGTTTTTGACTTTGGTTCTGGTTTTAAACTATTTCTAAGAGAAGTTATCAACTCAAATACTTTAGTTCTCTTTTCAGTTAAAAGGTTTTTATCCTTATGTAGCTTACCTGTTGAATTAAATACAATTACATCTTCCTCTACTGGTCTTACTTCATCTACTTTGTTCATTTAACAGTCTCTCCTGTTCCTTACCTACTCTCTTGTAGGATTTATTTTGCTTACTCTTATATTATACCATATGTTTCTTTATTTGTCAAGTTCAACCAAAAATAAAAGGATAAGTCTAAATGACTTATCCCGTTATGGTTAACAGTTTATTGACTTGTTCCTACAATATAACGACCAAGATATATTGTAACTATTTAAAACCTACGTGCCAATAGGATATTAGGAGTCAATAAACTGGAATACCTAGTTTAATCTAACCTATAATTAGCTTAACCATATCTGTTTCGTATCTTGACTCGTCTTCTGCTCTTAACTCTTCTAAGAAACTTATAACGGGTTCAAATTCATACCCCTGAACAATACAATAGATATCACGTTCATAACCCTCATGAGATAGACTTTTCTCAATTTCAATATTACAATAAAAGTCTTCTCTTATACCTAGGCTTGTTTCTCCATATAAGTTAGTATATAAAAGAGCAATTAAGTCTAACATATCTTGTGCGTCTTTATTGTCACATAAAATGTTAAAATGAATTCTACCTCGTTCTTTTGCAAAGTTAACAAAATCTACTACACCTTCATGTAGTTTATTCAACTCTGTAATGAATTTATTGATTAACTCACTTGAATCGTAATCATCGTTTACTGTAACGCTTACCAAAGTTTTTCCTTTCTTGACCTTAATAAAATCTTTTGTAGCATAGTTAATTGGTAGGTTATTGTTTGTATTTAATCTTGAACGTATTAATTTGAATAAACTAAGTTTATTATCTTCTGATAAATATTTTAAATATCTTTCAACGTCTCCTACTTCAAAAGTATGCTTCGTATTTAAACCTGCTACGTTTAATGCATAATCTGAACCATTATATTTTAAAAACAGTTTTAAGGCTTCTTTTAAATGAACTTCTATATCAGTTCCTTCTTCGATACCCCACTGCTCTAGATACTCACTCTCTTCTGTATCTAATCTTCTACTGGAAATGGACTCTCTTAGTGATAAGTCTAATACATCTAATACCTTTGTATTATAATCTGTTCTAAAGAACTTACAGTATTCCTCAGAACTCTTAATACTTACATTGTCTATAGATACATCTTTTCTGTACATAATAACATTTGATGTGTCTACATTATCAAGAATATCAAATCCTAATGCAATATTCAGTTTTGTTACTAGAGTATTACGAAAACATGTAGAATCGTTTGGTGTTATACGAACTAAAAGACTATTGCCTGTTAATTCAGTATAAGCTACATCATCATGGTTTGTTACGTTTAAGTTTGACACTTAAAACACCTCTTCAGTTTTATTTGTAAAGGTATGGTTTAGAAAGATAACTACCTCTATAAATCTCATAACTTTACTATTATAGTATACCATAAGTTACCTAAAATGTCAAATGTAGGTATAAAGAAAGAGGTAAGTCTAATGACCTACCCCTTATATTATACCAACTAAAGACTTTCTTTCAGCTAGTTTGTCTGCTAATAATTGAGTTAACTTAGGTGTTTTTAAATAAAATCCACCTAACATACTGTTTCCTACTTGTGTAACGTAACCTAGTTTAAGCATAGCCTTCATAATGTCTTCATCGGTTATACTTCTTTTTCTACCATCATATGTGACAGTTAATAATAGAAATGATAGTTCATACCCCTTCAAAGACTCATACCTGTTACCAATACTCTTACATATTTCTACGTAGTGTTCATACTTAGATTCTAGGTCTTTCATGTGAAACATATTGGAAACTGAAATATATCCAGTTGTTGGTGATTCTCTTAGTTCTACATAAACGGTTTTGTCCATTTTAACCACCTTACCTGTTTACTTTCTCTAGTTTTAAACTACCAACAAGTAAGTCTGCTAGAAATTGATTATCTAACACACCGAAACTATTCATTAAACCCTCGTCAGTAAAGTAGTAAGGGTTTCTGATATTCTTTTGGAATATGTTAGGACGCTCTTTTATGATATTAAACTTTTCAAATAAGTCTACCCCAAGTATGATACAAACTTTATCCATGTGATTCATTGTTTACCCTCCTACTTTTATTTATATAATGGATGTGCTAAGAAGTTTGATTCCTGTTTCTTAAACATATCTTTTAATTCTTCGTACTTATTTCCAGTAAAGAAGTAATACCAATCTTTACTATAGTTTTCTTGATGTAAATTTCGTTCTATTTCTACTTCTAAGTTGTAATTGAAACTTTCTTCTGTTCTATATAACTCACATTGACTAATTACTTCTCTTAAACCGTTTAACATGAAATTCTCTTTCTCACTTAAAAGGTTTACATAAGTAGCATTTTCCGTTTGGTCAATGTTCACAATTTCAATACCCGTATCTTTTATAAAGTTTTGGAGACAAGAAATGAATTTACTTGTAATTCTACCTGTTCTATAATTAGATGACTCAAGTCTAAGTGAAACCAATACTTGTTCTTTATTAAATTTAATATAATGCTTTGTGGCTCTGTTAATTGGTAAGTAATCTTCGGAGTTTACATGTTCTCTAACATTGTAAAATTCCATCGCTTGATTATATGCTTTTCGTCTCTTAAAGAATAAATCATATTCTTCTTTTGTAACTGTATGTTTCTTGTAATTTTTATCTGTATAGACTACTTCATTGTTTCCTTGCTTGAAGAACAACTCTTCCTTCTCCTTAAACGTTAAGGAATCGAAAACTTCCTCGTTAAAGGCTTTCTTTATCAGTTTACGTAAAGAAGTATATTTGTTTATATCTTCTTCTAAATAACTATAGGTATAAGACATCACGTCTAAATCTAAAATATCTTGTTTTAACTCTACTTTCTTACGATAAGGAAAGATATGTAGATTCGATACCCCGTTCGAGTGAGTTTCTAATACTTTTTCTGAAAGGTTTTTGCGTTTTTCTAATTCACCTTCCAATACTTGAATGAAAAACCCAGTTTGTTCTCTTTCTTTGCTTACTTTCTCCATTATCAGTACCTCCTGATTGCTTACTACCTTGTAAGCTGAATTTTATTACTCTTCTATTATACCAAAAGTTACCTGTTTTGTCAAGTTAGTTCTACTAAAAGTTAGTAAATAAAAAGACTACATGCTTTTAAACATATAGTCCTTGTATGAAAAGATAAGTTACCTTTAAAATTATATCGTTTAACAGTAAGATTCACCGTTACTTAACCAATACATCGGAAATTCCATGAAATTATCAGATAGAATTTCAAGTTCCCCTATTTGAAACTTACAGTCTCCTTCTAGAATAAAGTAAGAATGCTCATTTTCTAGTGACAGGTTCATATTGTGTACTTGTACCATAACATAATAGTCTTTTAATTTGTTATCACCTGTTTCATCAAATACATGCTTGAAGATTGCAATTACCTCTTTCTGACGAATCGCAGAACAAACAATATCTAAGTAAACATAGTTTTTATTAAATGATAAATCTGTAATTTCAATACTGTCTGATGATTCAAATTCAGTTAAGAAACGTTGAATTAATCGGTCTGTACGTAAATTCTTTTTGAATGTATAACTGTATAAGTATTTAGCTGTTAAACCATTCTTGTTCTTATCTAAAAATGGTAGTGTATTACGGTTAATTGGAATCTTTACATAATAAGGGTCTTCTTTACCTTGTAAATCATTAATAATTCGATATCCCTCTTGTACTCTTTCATACATACGTTTATACTGGTTGAATTTGTACACTTTACTACCTTCTAATTTAATATAGAACTTATCTAAGTTAACTTCTAGTTTACTTGCGTCTCCATCTTTTTCCATAATTAATTCAATCACATAGTCAAGATATGCGTCTGAAAGATTCTTTTTACCTTCTAGTTTAATTCCTAAATTTAAAGTTACATTACCATATGTTAAAACATTTTTCAGTTTCTCACGAAATTCTAAGTAGTTATTATATTCTTTTAGTTCCTCAGGGCTAAAGAATACTTCGGGTTTATATTTTCTATAGTTATCAAATTGTACTTCTACGTCTTTACGAATTGGAAAGAAACCTCTTCTTTCTACTACTCTATATGGAGATAAATGGTCTGCTACATTTGTAAGTCTTGCCATTAATTCTTTATTATCTTGTACATCTATTAAAATAGCATTTGACATATCGTTTCTTCCTCCTTACATGAATGTTGCATATCCAAATAGATTTGCATTTGTTTGTGTTAAATGTTCTTTATATTGGTCTACCATGTTATGGTATTCTCCTTTTGTAACATGCGTATATCCTTTACCAGTTACAAAGTAATAACTACTTTCTGACGTAATTTCTTTGTCTACCCCTCTTTGAACTAAGACAGACATAATTGTAGTTTCTTGTAGAGGGCTTACATTAATTGTTTCTCGAATCAAACTTAGTACCAAACGTATTACGTCTGACTCTGCTTTTTCATTGCAAAGTAAGTTAAAGTAAACAAAATCATTCTCATGTACTTTTTCAAATGCTTTTTGTAAGTCTACAATTTCTAGTTCGTAGTCTGTATTTGTAAATGTTAAAAGTCTATTTAAGAATAACTCTACCCCACCGTTTGTAACTAACTTAAAACTAATTAACGTTTTATCTCCTTCAAATGTAACGTAATTCTTTGTTACATGATTGATTGGTAAAGCTAATCGTTTCGGTGCATTTGAGAAATCTAATTCTTTACTACCTTCTTTATATTCTGGTTTATACCCACTTAACTCAGTAATAAGATTTATACTTGTACTTCCTTTTCGGTATGTTTCTGTATACATTAAATACTTCTGTAACTGTTCAGAAGTAACAATTACTTGCTCTGTTGTTTCTCCACCTTCTAATGGAATTTGTGTGCTTAATGTTATGTTTTCCAGTAAAATGAAGTTTAATATCTCTTCAAAATCTGTAGTACAACCTTCGTAACCAAGTCTTCTTAAATCTAAATCAAATGTGATATGTAATATTCTACTAATCGTAGAATGATATAGTTTCGTATAAACTCTTGCTATTGATTTATATTCTTCTGTTTCTTGATAATTATTAACTGTTTCTAGTATTTGATTGTAGTACTCCCAATTTACTACTACATCTTTTCTTTGTAAATGAACTGTATCTTCTAACAAATCAGCGTTTTGTTTAATATCAGGAAAGTTTTTCTCTAATTCCTTCACGTCTGTATCTTTCGTAACTAAAATTACATAACTCTGTTCTCTACTTGCCATTTTCAACACTCCTTATGTATTTTCTCTCATTTACCATACTACTATTATAACATAAGTTTCTTGATTTGTCAAGTACAGGATAAAGAAAAGAGGTAAGTCTAACGACCTACCCCTGTGACCTACTTGCGTATTTAAAATATAGTTTCTGCATGTCATTATAGAAGTCTTCTCTTGATACGTTTGGATTGTGAATTACTCCATATAATATACTTAATAGTTTCTCATTACTTTGTAACTCTTCTACTACCGATAATGGAATCTTTCCGAAACCCACGTATAACTCTTTCTCATTTAAGTTTAATATAGTTATTAACCGTTGAAGGACATTATCAGAAGGTACTTTCCCTTTATCACCCTTCTCTAACTCAGAAAGGTAGTTTATACTGATACCTACCTGTTTTGATACGGAGTCTAATGATAGACCTTGTTGCTTTCTCTGTACTCTTAATGTTCTTCCTACTTCTTTATATAGTCTTGCTGTCATAAAATCCTCTTTTCTTTCTCTTCCTCATCTTCCCCATCTTCCCTTTTCTTACCTTTTGGTTTGATACTCGGTATAAACGCTAAACCTACTGCCATACCCCACGTAGCACCAATCAGTTCAGACTCGAATAACATATCTCCTACAAACACACCCATAACGCCACCTGCTAGGACTGGATACCAATAGTCTATGCTTTTCTTCCACATAAACTTCCCTCCTTACCCTGTTACACAAGCTACCCGTCTTGTGTAGTTACTTCTTTGTTCTTCATATCAAAACCGTAGTATACTAAGATACCTAACGCTACACTGATTACAATAGATAACTCTAAGTTATCGAATAAGGCTTCTAATAGTAAGTTTGATACAACTACAACCAAAAAGAAACAAACTGCTGAAACTACTTCTATTTTCTTCATTTATCGTTCCTCCTATTCTTTAAATTACACCTTCTAGTCTAGCTAGTACCCAAAATCCTGCTACCCCTCCTAGTAAGGACAAGATAAAAGATATAATGTTTAGGCTACCTATTAACCAATAACTGAATATATGACCTAGTGCAAATACCCCTGTAATCAAACACGCTAACTTACCTCTTTCGTTCATGTGTGACCTCTTTCTTCTGTCTTAGCTGTTTACTTTGTTTTCTTTTGCGTCTTTTCTACATATATTACAAGTAATAAACCTAGTATAGCTAGTAAACACCCATGAGTTAGGCTTCTACCTCCTACTCTACTATAGTCTATAATAGTTGCAAGACTTAACATAGAAAGAATAGAGATTATAATCATTCGTTTTGAAAACATGTAATTTTCCTCCTTTATCGTTTAAAAGAAGACCACCTTACGTTTTCATATAAGGTGGCTTTCTAACTTACTTGTTATAGTTTGAATCAATGTATTTCTTTGCTTCTTCTACTGTACCGAAGTTTAAATGTGGTTGGAATGGTGTATACTCACTTGTGAATGCGTAAAAACTACCTATCACATATCTACCAATCTGCGGGTTTAATAAAATTGTATACATTGGTACTTTCTCACCATAATGTTCTATTGTAATATGGTGACTGTGGTATTGTTCAAAGTTTGGTTGCTTAACCCATTTTGTTCTTGCCATGTTTATCTACCCCTTCTTGTGATTAAAGCCCTAGTAGTTGCTTTTTCTTTGCTTGGAATTCTTCTTCTGTAAGAATACCTTTTTCTTTTAAATCGTTTAACTTTACAATTTCGTCTGATATGCTAACGGATTCTACTGTACTTGCAACTTGTGGTTTACTTTTGTTAGCAAGGAAGTTTTCTACATACTTCTTAATTTCTTCTGCTTTAGGTTGCTCTTTCTTCGTAAACATAACTGTATTTTCATCTTGAGTTGCTGCAAATACACCCTTCTTGCTCTCTTGACTACCTACAAAGATAAACTGAATATAACCGTTTGTAAGTCCTGCTTTCTTCATTTGAACACCTGTTACGTTATTCAAATCTATTGTCTTCTCACCGCCTAGACCGTGATTCATAAGGTTCATAAACCCTTTACGAGATATACGGATGAAATTACCGTCTATTACTATTTTCGATTTCCCTGCACCTTTAAATTCAAACTCTTTATTCATTATCGTTGTTCCTCCATTGTCCCCTAATTTCAGCAAGAAAAGAGATAGTTTCCTACCCCTTTACTATGCTGTAGTTTCTTCTTTCTTTTTATCTTCTCGGTCTTGTTCATATAAAGCAAAACCTTGTTGATTTTCTTTATTTCCTTCACCTGGCATACGATGTCTTGTACCTGACTTAGCTAACTCTTTTCTTTGTTCGTCAGTTAGACCTTTATTCTTACCTGCCATGATAGCAATTCGAGCATAATGAAGGATATTTTTGATTCTCCATTGGTCTTCTGGTTCATACTCTTTAAATTCTTCTTCTGTAAGAGGAAGCCTACCGTTTCGCTCTATTACATGAAGTGTGATGTGACAAGAGTCGCAAAGTGTTAAACCGTTAGCTACAGTATCCGGTCCACCTGCATGAACAGGAACGATGTGATGGAAAATTATCGTAGATAAGAAGGCTTTCCCACCAGTTCCGCAACATCTACAACGGTAGTCATCCCTAGCTAAAGTCTGTTGTTTGATTATTGGGTCAACTGGTTTACGGTTCTTCACATCTTGATGTGTAACTTCCCCAAACATGTCTCCCATACTACCGAAGTCATCAGGGTTTATCTCTTTATCTAGTGCTTCTCCCATTTCAAGGATAGCTAATACTTCATCGTTAGACAACTGTACCTCAGGTTTTTCTTCCCCTTCTACTACATCTTTTGCCATATCACTTGTATCAGCGAAACCAGTTTGGTCTTCAATCTCTAGTGTATTTTCTTCCTTACGTAGCTTTTGTAAGTTTTTATAACATTGTTCTAGAGTCTTTTCATTAGAAAATAACTCTTCTTTGACTTCTGTATACTCACTTAGTACTACATCTTTCAATTTCATAGCGTCTCCGCCCTCTAATTGGAAGAGTGACTCAAATGTGTTTGGTTTAATTTGAGTTTGACGTTCTAAGATAGTATATAAATCCCAAATCTCAGACCATGTTCTCTTTTGTTGACGGTTTAATGTAAGACCTAAGATAAGTGCGGCTTGTCTACCTTTCTGTTTATCTTTAAAGTCCCAAACAATTGCAGGTATTGTTTCTAAGTTATTCTTAACAGAACTATAGATACGTCTTAACCCATCAATAGTTTGATAAGCTGGCATGTCCGAATCTTCATCTTCATCTGCGGTTTCTAGTTTCATTAAATGAATTGGCGTTACTACCCCTAATTCACCGATTGACTTCGTTAAACCGACAATTGTTGATGCTCTACCTTTCTTCATTGGCTCACTAATCGCTATTTTCGTAAGTTTAATATTATTTACGTAAGTTAGCGTGTAATTTTCCTTTTCTATACCCATATCAGATAACGTTTCAGAAGTACTACTTAGTAAACTCAATGTTTCACGAGACTCAGAATCTTCAATCTCGTCTGTATCCATATTCTTTTCTAATACAACTCTAGGACGGTCTTCTAGGTTTTCACCAGAGTTAGCATCTAATACAATACCACTTCCTAAATCAACAGAAGGGTTTTGTAGGAATACCTCACTCGGTTCTTCTACTGGTTGAAATATACCCTCACCAATAACAGGTTCATCCTCAATTTCTTGACCTTCCTCTTCTGATTCTTCTTCGATAGTTTCGTCTTCTGAATCATCAAGTTCGTCTTCATCTAAATCATCTTCGTCTTCTTCTAATTCCTCATCATCTTCTTCGTCAAGGTCTTTGTCCTCTTCCTCGAAATCCTCTTCATCTTCCTCTAGGTCTTCATCATCCTCTTCCTCGAACTCTTCGTCCTCGTCTTCAATAAATTCCTCTTCATCGTCATCTTCTAGTTCTTCGTCTTCTTCCTCTTCGATGAACTCTTCATCGTCTTCTTCATCAATTAATTCGTCTTCATCTTCAAAATCTTCTTCATCACCATGTACCTCTTGGTCTTTTAACTCTTCAACTGACATATACTACCCCTCCTTACTTAGTAATTATTCGTTTGTCGCTTGTGATTTACTTCGTTCTTATGCTTGTAGTAAATGATTACATCTTCTGTTTTGTATCCCATTTCTTCACCTAGTTTTAGGTAAGAAGATAACATGTTTACATACGCTTTGTGACTATGCTGATTTGGTTCTGTGTCACGGTAAACATATACCTTGTTTACTAATGTATTGAATATCATAAACTTTTGATGGAATGAACCTACTAAGGATTCTTCCCCTAAAAACTCTGTTCCATATACTACATGAATGTCTTGTTTTGTATCAAAGCCAAGTTCCAAACCAATTGATAGAATGAAATGTAATCCGTCTACATATTCTTTCAATGATTCTTCGTATTTGTTCTTCTTGTTACTCCAATACTTAAACGTCTCAGGTAACTCATTAATCCATTCATATAACTCAACACTTAACGCTAAGAACTTCTTACCTAATCGGTCTTCACCTTCTTGAATCGGATGTTCTAATACGATACGAGTGTCTAACACTTTTTGTAATGCGAATAACTCTTCTAAGTTAACTACTTGACTCATTTCTTTTACCTCTTTCCTGTCTATTAATATATTAAATATAGTTTCATAAATTCATTATAGTAGATTTTACTTTTACGCTACTTTATACCTCTTATAATTTCGTCCAGTATTTACCTGTATTTTCTTCACTCATATTGGTAAATCTATAAATGAAGAAACCGACTACCTCTAATTGATAGTCGGTTTCTTATAAACTCAGTACTTACATTTGCAATACTCGTTTAAACTAAGGGGTAAACATTCTATACACTCTAACGCTCAGTTCTATACATCAATTTTTGGTTTTAGGCATTGATGTACCTAACCCCATACCGAGTTTACCCCATTCTCGCTGAAGGATGATTCTTTACTGACATATGAAGAATTGTCCGAGTTCCTTCACATAGAGCCTATAGTCCCTTTATCTTAAAAGAAAAGATATTGGTCTATAGGCTCTTTTTCTTACCAATCTGCACTATAATATAATGTTTCTTTTTCAAAATCATGATACTCTAGTATGAAGTCTAACCATTCTATAGCTTTTTCAATGTACTCGAAATAACTTTTATCGTTTTGAGAGAATCTACCCCTCCAGACTTTATTGAATGGTAATTCCGTATAGCCCAACTCATGGTCGTTCCATACTCTTTCACATGTGTCTCGTAGTTCTTGTACCATTTCTTTGTTAATTTTAAAGTAATCATAAGAAGGTTCGCTGTTCATTACCTTACGAATAAACCATTGATATATGATTCCGTTACCGAAAAAGTCATATTTCTCTGTAGCTTTTGTTTTGTAATGTAATCTGTCTTCCTTCTCTAATTCCTTGTTGTTTAATGTATAAAAACCTGAATGTAAACCCATTTTGATAACCTCTTTCGTTTTGTAGTACCCCAGTTCCAAGACCGCCAAGTCTAATAGGTACTCAATTAAAAGCTAAAGGTGTAGCCAAGTAAGGTAACATATCTCTTAAAGTCTCAGGCATAAAATAAAGTAGACCAAAACCTATTATAATTACTAGTGTAATACCTAGTTCATTTACTTTATTTGTTTTCTTATAATATAAAAGAGTTTTAATACACATATAAAAGTAAACAAACAATCCTACCCCATACAGTATCTCATACATAAGTTTAGCCCCAAATCGTGTTTTCTAAGTTATCATCCTTCTTACTACCGCCATTACGATAAAAGTCTACAGATTTATCAATCACTTCTGTATGAACAGTAATGTACTTTTCAATGAATGACTTTGTTGAAGGGAAATGTTCAGCCACATAATTAAATGTGTTCTTAATGCGGTTAGCATCGTTTATAAATTCATTTAATTCGGGTTCTGTAACTACATGTTCGTTTTGTGCAATACCCCTAATTTCTTTAACGGCACTACGAATTGATTCTGCTTTTAGTTTCTCACCCTCTAACTTTAGCATAAGTTCTACTACTTTTGCGTAATCTTCCAAGGAAACTAATCCATCAAATACATCACGTCTTGAATTATACATTTGTATTACCTCCTATACTGTTTATATTATATTAAACTAGGTTTTATCCTAGATTTTACCTCTGTTTGGTTAAAAACTGATGAAAAATCTTACTCGTTTTCTTCTTTCCTACAGACAGTAATTCATAGGTAAAGTTACTTAAATTTTTAAAATATGTTCTCTTTTCAATTACTTCATCTAACCTATTATACTTATCTGTTCTTTACGTATAAATAGAGTTCAGAAGCTTATTTCGTTTATTAAAATTTTTCTTTGTTAAGGTATTTATACCTACCTGTTAGCAAATTTATTATTTTTCTTTCAAAATTATGAAAAGTTTTAAATTGCTATTTTTCATGGTAAAATTACACCTTAAATCAGTTCTTACATTTTATATAAACCAAAAACGAGAATATAAGTCGATAGACCTAGTATTAGTAGTTCGACAAAACTAAATCTTCTCTCCTTATATGCCCGTCTTAGAATAGATAAACAAACAAGTGTGAAAATACCTAATGTAATACATCCATATGAGTTCATGATGAAATACCCCTAATTTCTTATTCTTTCTCTACGTTATATACACTGTCTATAAGAATAAAGCTACTGTCTACGTATTGAAAGATTTCTACCTTGATTGTCTCAGCTTTCTCAGATATAAGTTTCTTTGCATAAGACTCAGCTTGTATTGTGAAGTCAAAACTCTTCACTAAACCCCTCTGCTTACTTCCTTCTAGATGTATAACAAACGTAAATAACATACCTGTTTCACTTCCTTTATGGAGTTACTATTCGCATAAAATCATGAATCACTGGTAAACTTAAAAAGTTGCTCCCGCTGTTTTGAATAATAAAATAGTTGTAAATAAAGAAACCTGCTGTTGCTAATGCAAAAGTACTAATTAAATGATTGCTGATTGTATACAGATTTCTTAGTTTCAAGTAAATGAAAAATACAGTCATTACCCCTGTTAAACTACCTAACACGTAGAATAATGTTTCGGCATGGATTGTGTTTATGTAGTTCATGTTTACCCTCCTGTTTTAATTAAAATAAAGTAAATGGAATCCAATTACTCCTATTGTCAAAAGTAAAGACTCAACAATATGACGAGTCTTTACTTTATCTTTATTGTGTCTTTTCATTACAACTAAGTTTAACGTAATAGATGTTAGTATTAAAGAAAGTAGTAAATATACATTTTGCATAGTCATATACAACAACCTTTATCTTTTACTTAGTTTTAAAGCTTTCAATTAGTTCAATATGCTCATTAGACCATCTATAAATGTAGTCTAATACCTCTACCCCATTATTTCCAAACTCTTCAACAAGTTTTAGAATATCAGTAGGAAGATGGAATGCAACTTCTCGAACCTGTTCATCTGTAATATATTCGTTTAAAGCTTGTAAAACAGCTTCACGAATAGAGTTTAAATATTCACTATCAAATGTTTTCTTGCTTTTAATTAACTCTTTATTTTCACATACCCAGTTAGATAAAAGACCGTTTACATCAGAACCTTGTACATCTAACTCGAAACCTCTTGTCACAATCTCTTGTGGAAGTTCATCTACTACATCTTTTAAGTCATGTATACTTAAGTCTAGTCCAAGAAATGTACGTATAAATTGTCCTAATCTAATTCTAGAATGTATATCAAACGTTTCGTCATTCTTTCCATCGTCAAAGATAAGTAAACTTACTAAGTCAGGGGAATGGTAATAGTCATGATAAGGATGTCTTGTTGTTTCTGTAATTGGTAAGTCTTCTGTCAATTTATCATTAACCATTGTATTCTTTTTAAATATATGACAGTGATTATACTCTTTAATTTGAAACAATACCTTATCTAACTCACCTGTCTTTGAATGGAAACCTAGTTCTAATACCTTATAAATCTTACCTTGAATATTAATTTTAGGCTGTTTCATAGTCTTCCTCCTTTACCAACCATTGGTTTTTACGAACATAATCATAGTTTAATTTAGAATAAATAGGTGACATATCATTATCGTATAAATCTCTCCAAACAAGTTCAGATTTTAATTGATACTCTTGAATCTTCACATAACTGTCTAAAGCTGGTGTATATAACTTGTGACCTTTTATAACAAGTTCGACTGCTTCATTATGTGTTACTGTTTTAAAACCTTTCACTCTTGATACTGGTAACTTGTTGTTTGTAATTAATACATCACCGCCTAAAGGTACAGACAACAACTCTTCTAAATCATATGTCTTCTCTGTTTCGTGGTCTTGTACCATCCAATTACCTGTTATATCATCTAAATATAACTTTACTCGTTTCATTTCCTACACTCCTTCATCCACCACTCATTTTTACGTACAAATTCTAAGTCTAATACCTCTCCCTCAGGTGTCATATCTTTACCGTTTATATCTCTCCAAGATAATTTACCGTCTGGATATGGGTGGTTTCTATGATAATTAAGATACGTGTCCGAATTCATACCTAACATTATATCTCCTGCTAATAGATGTTGTACTGCTTCATAATCAGTTACTTTTACAAAAGGTTTTGACTCTTCAACCTTAGGTTCTAAAGTTTCTTTTACTACTTCTTCTTGTTTGCTTATAAAACCTGTAAATTCGATTTCTATACTCTCACGATTGAAACGTTCTTCTAGTACATGACTTAAAAAGTCTTCTTCACTTGTTTTTGAGTTTTTAATAATCCACTCATCAGTTTCCTTATGAAAATACATTTCAAATTTTGTAATTGTCATAGTTAACTACCCCTATTCAGATTTGATTAACCAAAACTTACGAGTTACTTCGTCCATTCTGTAACCTGACTCTACAAGTGAAGGACTATTTCGATTACTATACAGTCTACCTATTCCATTATTGTATATTAATTTCATACAACCTTCTAAATCAGTGAAGTATAATGTTTCACCTTCTTGTAAATGATGTTCTACGTCTCTACCTGTTACATATTCATAACCCTCAACTACTTCTAGCTTAGTACCGTTTACTGTAATAGAAGGAACTGTTTCTTGTGGGATAAGAATAAGTTCTTCTTCGTGACCTGCTTTCACTAATTCAGAAAATGGTAATGTATCACCTGTCTCTACGTCTCTGACCATTAGTATTCCAGTTTTACTTTTAAATACTTTGATTTCTCTTGACATACTTATCACCTCTTATTTAGACTTAACTAACCAATATTGAGTTTGAATGAAACTCATGTCTAATTCTGTTTCAATATTGTTTCTATAAATAATACCTTTACCCCAATATTCTTGATAATATAATACATCTTTGTTCTCAGGATTAATCAGTTCTTCACCTTGTTCTATCGTGTCAACTCCATATACTCCTGTTACAAAATCATATCCCTCAATTAGTTGTAACTTAGTACCGTTTATTGTAACAAACTTAGGTGTTTATCCTTCATTTGTAATTGAAATCTTTACTGACATTTAACTTACCCCTCTCTTAACCATCGTTTTGCTTGTACTTTTTCTAGTGCAAACATTGTCTGCCCACGTTGTGGTTCTTCGTCTTCATACATTGGAAATGGTTCTGTTGTAACAAATACTTTCGGTTCTCCATAGTAGTGTTCAAATGTTAAATAACTACCCATATCTTCAAACCATAGTTTTCCACCATTACGTAAAAAGTCACTTGCTTCTTTACCCGATACCTCTACTAAACCAGTATGACTTAATACGAATTTTTTCGGTTTTGATGGTAACTCACAAGGAAAATCTAAAGGTAATCCACTGTTTTCATTTACAAACCAAGTTTTACCTCCATCAGTTGAAAATACACGACCATTATGTAGTCTAGCTGAATAGTTGTCCCAATCATCTTTTGTAAGGTTTGAACACTTCTTGTTTACCATTACACCATTTTCGTCTTCTTCATGCCACTCTTCCCATTCTCCTGTTACTGTAACACCTGCGAATGGTTTTAAGTTTTCCTCTACTACTGCTAACTCTACTACTTCCATGTTTCCTACTCCTCTCAATATCTCTTTGTTTTATCTTTTCTATTTACTTATTCCCTTAATTTATACTCTTATTATAACATAGATTTCATCATTTGTCAACATAGTTTGCTATATTATTCCTTTATATAAGAAAAAGGGTTTGCTATTTCTAACAAACCCTCTAAGTCTACCCCTTAATTACTAGTATTACTAAACCTACCGATAGAATTAGCCCTGATAGACCGAATACACTCGTTTCTAGTATATCTATTTTGCTTCTCTTGTATGCGGTTCTAATAACTAAAGCCCCTGATACAAGAAATGCTCCTAGTGTTATACATAAAAAGATGTCCATACTTACTACCTCTCTTGTTTCATGATGTCTTCTACAAAGTCTTCGAACATTCCTAAACGGATTCCAGTACGTAGACCAGTTGTGTTTAATGCTAAACAGCGGTTCTCTTTCATAAAATCATAAACAAACTTACAAGATTCAAAGTTTTGTTGAATATACTCTTCTGATAACTCAAATCGTTCCATTGCTACAGAAAGATATTCCAAGTTATTGAATCTTTCTTTGTTTGATAAGATAAAACTATGAAAATCTGAATCTTGTTTTCTACCTAACACTATCTCGTTATGTAGCGTAGATAATTCTTTTAGGAAATCGAAATTTAAGTCTTCCATTCTTCCACCTCCGTTTTAATTATGTTTCTATAAAATACTAGTAAATTTAAAATCTTACTCGTAAGTAGCCTTCTGCTCTTTGTATTCCTCTAAAGTTAGACCTTTTTCGAACAGGTTAGTAGCAATATCTCCTACATATCGGATATGCCAAGGTTCATACTCATAACCAGTTACATCTTCTTTACCTTTTGGATAACGAATGATAAATCCAGTTTTATGAGCATTCTTCGCCAACCACTTACCTTCTTTTGTTTGTTCAAACTCTTGCTCTAACTTGTTATCAAATGATTTAGCTGATACATCCATAACTAAACCAGTTTGATGCTCACTATGACCAGGTTTTGCTGAAAACATATCAGCATGGTCTTTTCCATCTTTCTTTACATTTCCATTATAGACTTTCGTTTGATACTCAGCCGAACGGAAACCTGATACTGCATTTAAATAGATACCATCTTTTTCTGCAAGTGCAAATAGTTTCTCTAAGGAGTCTGACGCTTCTTTACGTAAGTGAGACTTCTCATATACCCCGTCGTAAGCAAAAGATACGTTTGGTACAACTAAATCTTTTGGTTTATAATTATCAGGTAACTTGTTCTTCTTGTTTACGACTACTTCTATATCATTAGCATTCTGTCTCTCTAACCCTTGAGCGACTCTATTTGGCGTAGTTGCCGGTTTGATATAATCTACCTCTTCTTTATTCTCTTTTGGAGTAGGTTTAATGTAGTCAATTTCCTCTGATACCCCTAGATAGTCTTCTTCGGTTAAAATTTCATTTACTTCTGCTTTTGCTGTTTGTTCTTTAATTGGTGAATCTTTTCCACAACCTGTAGTTAACATAGCTAATGAACAAACAATAGCTAGTCCACTTACTGTTTTGGTTTTCATTACTTGCTACCCCTCTCTAGACTTTGTTTACTAATACTTTTAAGTCACTTACCTTTACCACTACTTTATACTCGACTCCTAAGGGGGTCTTTTACAATGTCTCCTTCTTTAACATCATACTTCTTAATGAAAAATGAATATACTCCGTTTGTATCATCAGCAATTACCGTTATAGCTTCTTTATTCTTGATTAATTCTTCAACACGATACGTTTTTACATCACTACTTAATGCTTTTAACTCGTCTTCTGTTAGTTTCTCACACTCTAAAGTAACTTTAGGAGATACGTAACTATACGTTTGATATCCATTTGAAGGTGGTGCATCACCATTATTTGAAATTTTTCTTCTACCTACTTTTCTTACGCCCATTTGTTTACCTTCTCCCTAATTGGTTTTGATAATGAGTCCACCATGTATTACTTTTCGATTCTTCGGTCTTCTTTTTCTTTCTATTTGTTCGACCACCTAAAGCACCATAGTTTTCTCTTTCTAATAACTTTTCTTTGCGCTTTTCACACTTACAGTTTGCTCTATGTAGTTGACAGACCTTACATTCCTTTAAGCTTCTTGCTTCTTCCTCACAATGCATACAATAAAATGTATATAAACCACTTCTTTCTCGTCTATACACTACTCTATCGTATGCTCCTATTTCTTTATTACATACCCCACAATAGCTTGCTTGTTTAGGATACGACTCTATTGTTTGGTTCACTTATTTACACCTCTTACTCTTCTTTTTCTAGTTCTTGTAACTGTTTAAATCGTTTTTCTAACATAAGAACCATTTCATTATGAGAAAATAGTAAGTTTTGACCATATTTCTCCCATAGTCTAAGAACACCTTTTTCTCCGTTCTTTTCTAGACCTTCTATTGTTTGGATTTCCTCTATCATTGTTTCATGCATTCTCTTTACGATTGGAATACCACCATTTGTAATGAAAGTAGGTACTAAGTCTGGATTTTTGTTCGTAACTTCTTCTTCTTGAACCTTTTTATCATCATATGTAATTAAGGCGTCTCGAACTGGGTTACCGTTTACATCATGATAGATTGTGTAATGTACATCTAGTAACTCATAACCATGAGTTGTAAGGAAATTATTAATTTCTACATCTAAACCAGCCTTCATACCCCTGATTGCGCCTGTAAAACTCTTTGTTTTCTTCAAAGTTTTAACCTCCTTATTTGTTCTTTCTTTCCTCTACTCGTCTTGTTAATTCTAACTGGCTTTGAAGATTATGTACTATCCAAATACCATGTTTTGCCCATAATAAAGGTATGTCTAAACCTTCTATACTACTTAATTCTTGAATATCCAATAATCTAGACTCAATTAGTTCTGATAAAGACATACATTTTAACTCAGTATCTTGATTTGCTAGTTTTAATTGCTCTTTTGATGGCTGTTTGACTTTATCATCATATGATAGTAATGCACGGTCATATGGGTTTCCTTCACTATCTATACCAGTTGCTAACTCAATACTGATTACATCAATATCATTGTTTGCGATAAACTCATTTATTTGCACATCAACGTCTAAATCATCGTAACCTGCTACTCCATTTTGTTTCGGTTTACACATTGTTTTGAACAACTTTGTTTGTTTCATAACCCTTTTCTCTCCCCATCTGTTTGATTATTTTCTATGCTATATTTTCTTAACTCTTAATACTATTATACCATACATTTCTAATTTTGTCAATATAGTCTTCTAAATAATCGAACAAAACAAAGAAAAACCGAACACTTCTGCTCGGTTTGTTTTCGTTTGATTATAACCCTCTACAGATTAAGCCCATTCTTCTCCTTCTTCAGAACCTATAATGTCTTCCTCTGTAAATAATCCGTCTATATAATTAACACCTTTAATATCCTTGATTAAAGAGCCGTCTTCACGACAAGGCACTACCCCTGCTTCTCCACCGTACTTGAAGTATAAAATAGAGTTTGGCGTTATACCAAGTAAAATCATGTTTGCTACTTCATATAATGGAACCCGTCTTACTTTATTTCCACTTGCTGTACCTACTCCTAAGTCTTTGTAATTCTTAACACAGTCAGCTAAGTTGAAGTTTAGAGTTTCGATATCGTGATACTCCATTACTTCGTCTAAACCTTGATATATTTCATCGTCTATTTCGAATACTGCTTGGTTTGGCTCAGTACCTAAAATTGCTACTGGACTTAGTTTTGATTTCCCTTTTGAAAAGTCTATATACTGTACATATCCATAGTAATTATCTTGTGACCATGCTCCTACTTTTAATGCAATGTTTCCTTTATTATATTTACCTCCATCATCACCTAAAGCATGGAATGTAGCATAATCGTCTATCTGAATAACTACCCCATCTGTAAAGTACTCATACGGTTCTGCTTCATTGAATACCTCTTCCTCAATTTCAGCTAGTGTGTCTTCTAGTACTTCTTCTAGTTCATCTATTGTTACATCTTCGATTGTCCAGTTTAAAGGAACTTCGAAACCTAGATACTCCTTCAAGTACCTGTACTCTTCTGACTTAGATTCAAATTCTAGGTCTTCGTGGATTATTGTATAGGCTACGAAATCAAGTAAAGCGTTTTCCTCTTCACTTGCACTGTCTCGTGCCATACTTGCTACCCCACTGAATGCACTTACGATGTTTGGATTGTATGCTCGTGCTTCATCCAAGTTGTTAAAAGATAGTAATAACTCACCTCGTACTTCAGCTAATCCGTCTGGTACATCTTCTAACGTTAATAAACCTTTCTTTTCTAATACAACTCCAACTTGCCTTGTTAAATCTTTACCTGCACTTGCTCTCGCCCTTGAAGTTGCTGATACATATTCACCGTCCATATAAGCAATACGGATACCCCAACCGTTCTCTTTTAAACTACCATGTAATGTAACAGGTTCATCCTCAGGATAATTGCTTTTAAAGATACCCATTTCAGCACTATTAAAAGACTTAACCGTTAAGATAGATTTCATCGGGTTTTTAACTAATAAATCTGTATACTGATTACCTTCAACGTTATCTTCATCACCAGTTTCCCACAACTCAGTTAATAAATGTGAATCCGGTTTTACTTGACGTAAAATAGATACCATTTCATTATAAATAGCGTCTACAACTAGTAACTCACCAGTTTTCATGTTTGCTATTGTATTGGCTTGTTCAATGTAATCTTCTAACTTCTCAACTTGACTCATTGTATAGTCTGTTACATCAAACTCACCTAGAAAACTACCAATTTCAAACTCAATTCCTTTTGACATGTATGTTTATCCTCCTAGTATTAAGTTCTATTAATTTTCAACTTGTTTATAATTAAGCTACCTTTTTCTTACTACGACCTCGATATGGAACACCTCTTAGTTTTATCTCTCTATATAAAGTTTGACTAGATATTTTTGTTCTTTCTAAGATATCTATTACTTTTATACCCGTTTGCTTTCGGTTTTCGTATAACTCAATCGCAAGATTAATCGCTGAATCATTACTTTCCTTTAAAGTTATATCTAATCTATGTAACTCTTTATATAATACAGAATGTGGTACGCCTGTTTTCTCTAAAACGTCTTTTACATGTAACCCTGTTTCTTCACGAGTTAAGAATAATGATACTGCTTCATGTACATCTTTTTGTGTATAAGTTTTACCTATACTTCTACAGTCAATACCTCTGTTCTTTAATTCTGCGTACAAAGTACTTTTCGATATACACTCTTTCTCTACAATTTCATCCATTGTTAAACCTAGCTTATAACGGTTTACATATAAATCTACTGCACGATTTAATTCCTTATTAATAGAAATTAATCCAACCCTTACTAACTCTTGTTCTAGTTCGTCTACTGCTACTCCTGTTTCTTGACTGATTTCCTCATTTGATAATTCTAAGTCTTTTCTATAAACCCACATTGATACTGCTTTTCTTAGCTTGTTTGACTCTTTCTTACTCATTTTTCTCTCCCTGTTTCTTCTTTAATTCTGCATATAAAGTACTTCTCGATACCCCTGTTTGGGTAATGATTTTACGTACTGTTAACCCATTTTCTTTTCTATTTTCATATAAGTCTAATGCTTCATCTATCGCTTCTTGTGAAGTTTTCCGATTCCCGTTCACTACTTCAATACCCCTGTTTTCTAGTTCACGGTATAAGGAAGACTTCGATACCCCTGTTTCTAATTCAATATCTATTAATCTATACCTGTTTTCTTCACGGTTTAGTATTAATTCTATTGCTTTTTCCATATCATACTTATAGTCAGGTGTAAGACTCTTTAAATCTAAAATACCCCTTCTCTTTAATTCGTTGTATAAAGCTGAACGATGGATGCCAGTTTTGTTTGCAATATCCTGTACTGACATTCCATTCGTTTCTTTACCTAAATGTAAGAGAATTGCTACGTCTAACGTACTAGCTGCATACTTTTGAAGTTGGTTTATTTCTAAAGGTATACCTAGTCTAACTAATTCATCTAGTATATCCTGTTCTGCAACCCCTGTTTGCTCTACGATATCTTCTAGTTTTAAATTATAATCTTTTCGATACAAATACATAAAAACTGCTTCTCGTAATTCTAGGTTTGGCTCACTCATTGTAACCTCCTACTTTAAACCTCTTCTGTTTAAATGCCAATAGATTGTTTGTCTTGGTACTCCAGTTCTTTCTGCAATTGCTTCTCCTGATAACTTTAGTTCTTTCTTTCTTAGGAATAAAGAAATCGCTTCTTCTAAATCTTCTTGTTCAAATTTACGACCACATGTTTTTAATTTGTATCCTCTGTCTCTTAATTCATTATAAATAACACTTGCTGATACTCCAACTTTGTTTACAATGTCTTCTACAGTCAACCCTAGTTCTTCTTTTTCTAAATACAATTCAACCGCTTGATTTAACTTCTCTTTATCTACCCTTTTATTCGGTTTAATTGCTAACCCTAGTTCTCTTAACCCTTTATAAAGCGTGTGTAGAGGTATTCCAGTCTGTTTACATATTTGTCTCACTGTTAATCCCGTTCTACTTCTATTTACGTATAAACGTATCGCTTTATCTAAATTAGTTTGTTCTTCTAACGCCACTTACATCGCCTTCCGTTCTCGTAATCGTATACCCCTATCTCTTAATTCTGCAAACAATGTGCTTTCCTTAATACCAGTCTGCTCTGATACTTGAGCAACTGAAAAATTATTCTCTTTATTAAGGATTAAACGTATTGCTTGGTTTACTAGTCTAATAGGGTATTTTCTATTTGTATTACCCTTTATTAGTTTTCTCTTTCTTAACTCTTTATGTAAGGCGTTTATACAAATACCTGTTCTATCAATAATGTCTGAAACTCCTAACCCTAGTTCATGACGGTTCTTATATAAATGAACTGAAGTTTCTAAAGACTCTTCGGTATAAGATAAACGATTACCATGTCTGATTTCAATACCCCGTGATTCTAATTCTTTATATAATACACTTCTAGAAACACCTGTCTCTTCGTAAATTTTCTTTAGTGTAATCTTTTCTTGTATCGGTCTTTGATACATTTCAACCGCTTTCTCCAAAGATTCTTTTGTATACCCCTTGCCGACAAACTCAAAGTTTACCTCTCTTGCTTTTGCTTCTACATAAATAGTTTGTTTGGAAATACCTGTTTTCTCTGCAATTTGCTTAACAGTTAACCCTAACTTATCCCTGTTTATAAATAAGTCTAATGCTTCCTCTAACTTCTCTACATCTATCTTTTTATCTCTAGGTTGATTTCTTAAATTGTTTGCTCTAAAGATACGGTATAACGTAGACTCAGGAATACCAGTTTCTTTTATAATATCCTTAACTTTCATCTTACTCTTATATAACTCAATTGCTTTAGCGATTTGTTGGTCTCTAGTAATCTCCACTTCTACAAGTTTATCCGTTTCTAATACTTTAACCATGTTCCTCACCATTCCCTTTATTAGTCTATTTTATAACCTCGTTTTCTTAATTCCCCATATAACGTTGTTGTACTTACTTTTGCTATTTTAAGAATCTTGGTAACAGTTAAGCCATATGTATCTTTGTGAATGAATAGTTCTACCGCTTTATCTAAGTTACCTTTTCGTCTCATTAATGAATTTAAATCTTTTTGTTCTTTATTCTTATCAATACTAACAATACCACGTCTATTTAACTCACCATATAAAGCTGTTTGTGTTACGCTTGTCTGTGCTAATATATCCTTAACCTTTAAACCATTTGTAGGTCTATTTATATACAAGTCTACTGCTCTATGCACATCTTTTTCTGTATATTTTCTTCCCTTCATTCTTGGTTTAATACCTCTAATATCTATTTCTAAATACAATCTTGAAGTTGGAATACCATATTTAGATGCTATACTATTAACAGTTAGACCGTTACTACCCCTATCTGCGTATAACTCTAAAGCTTTTTCTAAGTTAGGGTATTCTGTAACTTTTGTTTTGCCTTGCAACTCAACTTCCTGTTCTCTTATAGTCGAATATAAAGCACTTGAAGGTACGTTTGTCTCTTTTAATATATCTCGTAACCTCATCCCATTGTTTGCTTTATCTTTATATAGTTCTATTGCTCTTACTAACTGGTCTTCTGTATAACTAGCCAACCTTCTCACCTCTACTATTATTACATTATTCGCATATTATAATAACTTCGTTTGTAAGATTCTATGAAATCTTCAACTCTTCTAATTCTCTAACTCTTTTCCAAAATGCGTCTAGGTTTGCTAAAGACTTGTCTATATAAAATGCTACCATGTCTGTTCCTTCAATCCTACGATTCAATCCATCGAATACAACTTCTTCGATATGACACTTAATACCTAACTCATCACAAGCTTGTTTGAATAATTTTTCATCCCCGTTTGATAAGTTAGTTAAGAAATGACAATCTTCTATCATTCTTCGACCATGTAAGTCTCTTCTAAATCTAGCTCCTAGTATACTCAACACCATCTACACTCCTTTTCGTTCTTTTAGTTTGTTCCAAAATAACTGAAAGTCTTTAAAGTCTTTATCTATATAGAATCCTACCATTTTCCTTCCCAAAATAGGTCTACCCCACCTATCGAATGCGATTGCTTCTACATGATATTTGATTCCCAAATCATTGCACACTTTAATATATCTGTTTTCTCCACCATCACTTACGTTTGATAGGAATTTACAACCGTTTATAAAAGTAAGTCTTCCTTCAAAATCACAGTCAGAACTACACTCTTCTTCTTCTTTTTCTTCTTCAAACATACTCGTTTACCTCCCTTACTTCTAATAAAAAAAAATAGCTATATAATTAAAGAATTCCTTCCTTAACTATATAACTATTATACCATAAGTTTAACAATTTGTCAAGTATAGTTACTTTAACAAAAATATGATTGTAACTATATACCCTGCTAAACACACAATAGAAGACAGTTTGTATGCTTTATTTCTATGCTTTGAGAATCGAGTAGTTACCTTTTTCTTACTTAGTTCAGTACTGAAAAACATAGTAATAGATATAGCTAGTAATGTTCCTACCCCTGATATCGTATTGTATGGTAAGAAGTGTAGTTGTGTTTGTACAAGTCCCATGACAGATACAACAATTAAACTTATAGATGCCAGTTCTAAGCTATACCTTTCTACTGTATCCTCCGTATCTACTCGTCTATACATATTTTCTAATAGGTTTTTGTTTATAAGGTATAGACTAAAGACCATCATACCTCCAAGTTGAAATACCATGTAAATACCAAGAAACACGTAATCCAAGTTTACACCCCATTTCTACTTTAACATACCCCAAAGTTCGATTCCTTCTCTTACTAACTGAACAACTAAAAGAATGTTTCCAACACCCCAAATAGCGATTAGTAATGTAATAAATGAGTTTAGTAGTTTCGCTTTACCGTTTTCTAATACCAATGTGATGATAACGATGATTAATAATGTATTGATTGTTCCTACTACCATAAGACCGTAAATAGATACGTGCATAAGTTTTGAAAGTATCATAACGAGGATAAAAGCCCCTAAAGTTATCAAGGCAAAACCTCTATCGTACTTTAACTTTCTTAGATGTCTATCTTTAAAGTAGTCTTCCGTAAATCCTTTTAAGATTATACCTTGAAACACTAAAATCATTATGTTCACAAATAAGTGAAATAATGGCTCTATGTTTGTCCCAATAAAACTCCAAAATTCTGTCATTGTTGGTTATCCTCTCTTATTTAAATTCATGCAAAGAAACTGTTTATTTTATCTCTATAGTTTCTCCTTTCTACTTATTTGTTTAGAATCTGTATATCATTTTCTCTACTGTATGGAAAACAGTTAAAAGGATTAAACCAACTGCCCCTAGAGAAATGATTATTTTCAATACTTTAGTATATAAGTCTTCCTCTTGACGTATTGCTTTTAACTCATATGACATAAGAATCATTAACAAAATTGTAGTTCCTGCTCGTAATACTGTTAAAAATAAAACCGAAGCAAGTCCAAAGAAAAATGAAAAAGTTACAAATATACAATATATCACCGATAATTTGATTAATTCATTTTTAAATCTTCTCAAGTTTTCGTATTTAGAATTGCTTGTTTTCTTTCTAAAAGCTCTGTCTACAATCATGTAAAATAAATCATTTTTCACGTAGAATAGCACAATTATCATGTATATGAGTATTTGCACGAACGTAAACAAAGTTAGCCCAATAAATAATAAACCACCTAGTAAAATCAATCTGTCTTACCTCCTGTTGTCAATAACAAAACCAACCTTTACACTTTGTACAATGAACACCTCCACCGTTTGAAGGTTGAATATCATGTTCGCAATCTTCATCTGCATTGTATAAAGTGGTTTCAAAAGGACTCAAGTTTGCTTCTTCTTTCATTTCCCTTTTAAAATCTTCATTTACTTTCCTATCCAAGTTTACCCCTCCTAAAGTAATACTTTAACTCGATTTAGTTTTCTTAGTTATACTCAGTTTAACTTGTAAATGAACAAATTAAAGATGCGACTATCAACCATACTACACAAAAACACATAAGTTTAATTAACGGTTTCTTTTTCTTTTCTACCTTGTCTAATAACATCATTTACTCCTATCTTACTTAAACAAATAAGTAAATCCTTCTACTAGTTTTACTAAGGGTCTATAATCGTCTGTCATGAACATAGTCAAACATACCGAAAAGAGTACTACCCCAACTATATCTTTAATAATCTCGTTTAACAGTTTTAAAGACATCTTATCACCTTGCCTACTCTTGTATAATTGGTTTAATAACCATAATTATATGCAATAGATTCGAGAACATGAAAAATACCATCAATGCGTCTCTTATAATCCAAATTCTTCTTTTCAGTATTTTTCGTCTTTCTTTTCGATACATCTGTCTTGCTATACAAATAGCAAATGCAAATACGTTTGAAACGATTCCTAATATAAGCGGTACTAAATATTCAGCGTTTAAGGATAAACTGATACTTAGTAAAACGACAATCCCAAAAGTCATGTATACTAATAATCGTTTGTGGTTTACAAAATCTTCATTCGCCTTTAATCGAAACAACTTAATAAATAAGATAAGCTGTCCAATAAATACAATGAAGTTTATGATAATAGAAAAATCAGTCATATTACGCATGATTTATTCCCACCACCATGAAATAAAGTTTATATAAGGGTATGGTATGTCTGTTATCTCCTTCCATACTGTAAACATCATATTTATAAGTTCACTCATAGGATAAAATAACACAAATATAGCAAAGACTGGAACAAGATTTGAAAGTAACTCATGTTTCTTTCTTAGTTTTAAAAAGACAACAGGTACTAAACACATAATAATAGTTATACCGATGTAATAACCTATTAGTTTTAGTGATATCTCCATTGAACCTGCAACAAAAGAAGTTCCCGTACACATAATAAACAATAAAGTTACTAAAACTACTGCTGAACCCTTCTCTTTTTCAGCATCTACCCCTTCTTCCTTACTTGCTTTACTTAATACTGTTCTTGTACTATAAACGTTTAGTACGCTTACAAGAAGGGCAATTATCGTTAAGACAATGAACCAAACTGTTTGCACTTTACTACCCCTTTCTATAAGATAATTCTTGCTACTAGAAACCCAAAACAGACGACTATCATAAATCTGTTTATATGTAATTTAAGTTTATACTGCATTAGACCTTCTAGTTTTACTTTTTCTCTGAAATCTATTCCTACTATCATTGTTATTAATGCAAAAACAATAACTAGGTAATTGATTAGTAAGTCTTTTTCTTCATTTATCTGTCCACCATCATATAAAAGGAAAAAGAAAACAATAGCTGATATAGTACTAATTGAATATCCTAGTATCTTCTCTACTTTGTTTCCCTCATTCTTTGCTGTTTTACCATAATCGTAATAACATCTACTCATGAAAGTGACTAAAGCTACTATAATATAAAATATAACCGTTTGCATTGTTTCCCTCTCTTTATACGTGGTGTACCCATGATACGTGTGTCTTGAATATCATAATACCGACACAAACAAGAATTAAAATTCTTCCTACATTCAAATGAAGTCTAAACTCTCTTAACCCTTGAATATGCCACTTGTAACGCATAAATAAATTTAATACAGTTAATGCTAAGAAAGAAGCTAATACAATGATTACATGTAGACGGTCTTTTGAAATGACTACTTTGTCTATATCTATTAAAGCTAAAGAGGATATAATTGCAATTAGGATACCTATAAAGAAACCAAACATTTCTTCTCTACTGTTTCCCTGTTTTCTTGCTTTGTAACCGTAATAGAAATAAACGAATACTGTAGCTACTGTTAAAAAGATAAGTACGTTTACTGATGTGAATACCATAGTTCATCATCCTTTCTTTAGTCCTTAACCTATTACTTTATACACATTAAATCCAACTATAATAATACAAGTAATAGAAACCAGTCTAACTAACATTACCCATGTTTTATACTTACTAGACTTCGTTAAATCGTACATACCTCTTACCCAAATAGCTAACATACCGTTTGCTAAGAAAACAATAAGAATTGAAAGTAAAGATGTTTTCTCTTGTTGTACAGTTATGTGGTCTGATATAACAAGTCCTAATGTAGTTATAAGGAAAATAATAAATCCAAATATAAAAGCATAAGCTGTTTCATTTTTATTCTCTGCTGTTTTCATTGTTTTAAAGTAACCATAATAAAGGTAACTTGTACCTGTTAATAAAATAACTACTACCCCGAATAATGCGAAGTTTAATTGATTCACTCTTTACACCCCCTAAATGGAGTTTAAGAAGATTAGTAAACATACTGTATTCCCTACTAACCACATAGCATACAATACTTTCTTCATTACGTTTACTTCTCTTCTTTCTCCCGTTTTACTTCTTGTAATACCTAAATATACGAGTAGAAATACGTTTGTTACTATAGCGGCTATCAGTTGCTCATATGGATAAAACCCCTTATACAAACAGAATACCGTTAATACCCCAATGTACTCTAGATTTAATACGGTTACATAGACCATGAGTGTTTTGATTTTCTTCTTATCTTGCAAATGAAAAACAATATAGAAGGTACTACCCAACATAATTGTCTGTAGTACATTTACTACAATCATAAATAAGAATGTAGAGTCTGTTATAAAGCCCATACCCTAAACCTGTTTGAACTTCTCTGACAAATTTGTAAGTTTTCCTTTTAACACTAAATGGTCTGATGTATTTTTCTTTTCTTTCTCTTTCTTACGTGTTTCTTTTATTAAATGTAACGTATTACTTAAAGTTGCGAAGTATTGCTCAATTGCATCTACCCAAGCACCTTCATGAATCCATCCATATGTTTCAGTCCAACCTAATTGACCACCTGTTACACCATATACTTCTAAAGCTGTATCTTTAATTTGTTCATGTGCTTGTGTAGGGTCTTCTGTAATAAAGATACGGAATGTTTTACCTCTAGCGTGAGTTGCTATAACAAAAATTAAGTTTCCATGAAGGAATGCTTCTGAATCCCCTCCGTTCCAACCATACTTTAGTTTTAATTTCTCTAACTCCCCTACCCCTTCTTGTACTGCTTTTGTAATTAAATCATACTTTTCATTTGCGCCTTTCACGTTTAACTTCCTCCTTAACTCAGTTTTGACATTGGATTATGTACTTCTTCAAAAAGACTAATATCTACATTAAATACTTCATGGTGCGTCCAATCTCCGTCTTTATCTGTAACTCTGTAGTCCATATCATCATTAAACCAATGTACATACAACTCGTATTTCCAACCATAAGGTGTTTCAACTCTTGTGTATTCGTCTAATTTTCCTAAATGCCTTGTTAGTATTTCTTCTACCTTTTCTAGTAAGTCTTCTTTTGTTTTCACTCTATAACTCTCAACTACATATCCGTAAATCTCGTTTGTGGCAATAAGACGAGAGTAGTACCCTGTAGTACCCTCTCTGTCTATTATTTTCTCAGTTGCTCTCATATAGTAATGGTCTGGATATACTTTTTCACTCATTTCTACCCCTCCTTGACTTAGAATGTATTATTAATGACTTGTTTTGCACTTGAAATACATTCTGTTAATGTTTTACGGTTTAATCTTGCACCTTCCATATGCTTTTCCATCTTATTGAGTAAGTTTAATACTTCATTTACCGCTTTTCGTTGGTCATCTAGTGAACCCTCTAATGCACGAAATTCAGTCTTTAAATCCTTTCCACCTGTTTCTTCCTCCATTAAATCATAAACAGGTTTTTGAGAATCGTGTGGTAACAATTCAATAAAATCGTGAATTGTGTTTAGAAAATGTGTTTCACCATTTAACTCAATCATCTTTGTCATAATTACCTACCCCTTAGTTCAATTGATACTTCTGATATTTAATACTTCTTTTCTATCTTCGCCAAGTTTTACTTCTACTTTATGTACGTTATACTCTAAAATGTGGGTTGCCTGTTTTTCTGTTTCAACGTCCCAAACTGCACCATCAGGGTCTTTAAGAATATATTTTATGTATCTATAACCAAATGAAGTTTCTTCTTCTTTCATTGATTTAAAATCAGGAATAGCACGGTTTAATTTTAATATCATTTCTTTCTTAAACTGTTCTTCTGATTTAAATGCATGTTTTGGCATAATAAACAATTTTAAATCTAAGCTTTCATGCCACAATCTCATTGCTAATGGTTTATTACCAAATTTATCATGTGGATTCTCTGTCACCACAACATATAAGGAATCTTCTTTTTCTTTCATTTAGGTTTCCTCCATATAATTACTTGTCTGTACTTGCTTTCTTTGTGTAGACCTGTTTACAATGCTGACACACTTTAAAATGTATCGCTTGTATCGTTTCTTTCCCACAGTTCTTACACTTTATATAAGGGACATTACTTAATTTGTGTTCCATTTCTAACACCTCTTTCTTGCTTCTTTATTACTACTTTATTATACCATAAATTTCTTCATTTGTCAAGTAGTCTACAAATTCTTTATTTGTTTGCATAAAAAACTCCTATTTCCGTTAGAAAACGATGAAATAGGAGAACAGACACACAAGTAATATGAAAGTTAGTAATAAAAGTGGAATCGTTACTTTCTTCTCATCCGGTCTTTTATGCTTCATTTCGTTCATAAGTAGTAGAAATACCGCTACTTCTAACAAAATTAAAAAGAAGAGAAAGGTATAGTTTAGTTCTAGTATATCTATCATTTGTTTACCCCTTCCTATACAAAACAAAAAGCCTTACGTGTAATAAGGCTTATTTCTTATACAGTCACCCAACTAAACATGAAGTTTAATAAGTAGATTCCGTATAACCCAACTGCTAACGACATAAATAGGATAACTCCTACATTCGTTAACAATTTAGGAGAGTTCTTTGCTTTAAAATGGTCTCTAATCCAAGTAAAGATATACATTAAGATTAAGAATTGATTGATTACAACTCCGTTTACTAAAGATGCTATAGAGAACTCATTAATCTCTAAACTGTTTGATTGGCTTATTAAGATATAATATAAAACTACTGTAATGACAGAACCAAAAGGAAGTATCTTTGAATCTCCTATAGTACGTTTCTTTCTCTTTAAGTAAACTAACATACCTATGAAGAAAGTCTGTACTAAGAATACCCCTATTATGATGAAATAATCTAACACACTCTTTTCTATTACTACTGTTTCCACTTTAACACCTCTTTGTTTTATACTATTTAAAACTAATAACAAAATGATAGATTAGCATACCATATACTAGAGTTAATATTAGGAAAAAGAAAGTTCTAAATGCTCCTAACATAAACTCTAAATACTTAGGCATGTATCTATGTTTGTTCCTATAGTTTCTCTTTGCTAAATATGTGAAGAAGTACATTGGAAAGAAGCTACCCATCATTAATCCGAAGAATATCATATTAGAAGTTTGCTTTGACCAATCTATTACGTCTCCCATATAGATTAAAATAAAATATAGTGGTATTGTTAAAACTGTAGGAATCCAAACTCTCTTATAATCTAGTAAGTCTTTCTTAAATAAAAGTAAACTACTAATACTCAAAAATATAACTGTTTGTACAACTAGTATTCCTACTCTTACTATTATGTTTAGTACGTCTAGTGAAACTGTAATCTCCATCCCCTTTTATCCTCCTACTATATGACTTGCTACTTATATAAATAAGTCTGCTATTGCGACTAAAGTTAATAGAATTCCAAACCCTAGTGCTACATACTTTAATAGTAATACACCATACTTTATATAGTTTTGATAAATAGCTTCGTTTCTTTTGTGCCTTTCTTCTACCCAAATACTTCCGAAATACAATAGTAAGCACTCATTTGATGCTACTCCTGTAGCTAATGTGTCTGCTAAGGTAGATGGTAAGTTTATTCTATCACCTATGAAAGTTAAGAGTGCAAATACAAATAAAGCAATGAAAGGAAACATCCACAACCTCTTTTGTAGTTTGCCTTTCTCTTTCACTACCATAGATTGTATGATAGTTAAGATAATCAATACTTGAATTAATACTACCCCTAATTGTGCCATATACGAACTATCCAATGGTTTCACTTCCTTATATAAAAAATAGCTAAGTAGTAAAACTACCTAGCCTTAAATGAACTCTCCTGAAAAGATAAGTTTAAATACAAAGTATACATAGAATACGGAATACCCCATACATGCGAATGATATACTAATACGTCCTAGTATCTTTGCATATGATTGAATTAACTTACTATCGTCTGGCTTTTGTGTTTTAAATGCTGACGCATACCATAATAAAAATAGTACGTTTATTTGTAAACTACCAAATAGCAAATCGTTTGTGTATCTAGAATCGTAAATCCACTGTCTACATAGTAGAACTACCCCTAACAGGATAGAAACCATGATTACTTTGTTCTTGATACTTTTTATATCTCGGTTTCCTACAATTTTTCTCATAAGTTTCGTTTGCTTAATTTCATTCTTCTTATTCTCATTACCTCGTTTAATGAGATAATCCATGATTAGTAAACCTAACCATATCTGTATAACGACACACGGTACAATGACCGCTAAATCCCAATAGTTTATCATGGTTACACGCCCTCTGTTACGTCTATGAATATTGTTAAAAGACCATCCATCCTTTTGTCAGCGAAAACATAGTCACTTACATCGTTTAAGTCTACTTCTCTAGTTGCTTCTTTTGTTTTTAAGTTTACTGGTTTATATCCTAAGAAAGTTATGTAATCTAGTAGGTCTTCTAAAGGTAAACTGAAATCTTCCATATATTCTTTATTCGTTATTACTGTATTATCTTTTACTCTTATATAAGTTACCTTCTTACCAACCTCTCGGTTTGCTGTTAGATAAGCCCTTAATCGTACATACTGTTCTTCTTCTGAATATTTAACTCTATTTATAATATAATTTGTAGCTGATGAAGTTATTTGTTTCTTACGTAATAATTTAGTTAATCCTTCTGTGCTAAGTGTTATATAATATTTATCTTCGTTTAATAATGTTTTTATAAAATGGTCTCCATTACATTCAAAGAGTTCATCTACCCCTAGTATGAGTGACCTTCCTTTACCTTCTAAAATGGAACGATAAAAACTGTTTGACAGGCAATTACATTTAGGTACGTGACACACTCTATTTACCTCCTATCGGTTTAATCATTATGTCCACCATACAGTTCAATTATCTTCTTCATTTCATCTGTATTACGTTCTAAGAATACTTTTTGAGCGTCTATTGGTTCTACCCCGTCGCGGATTTGACTGTAAATTAGTGTTTTAACTTCTACAGATAGTGCTTCTTTTCTAGAATCTATGTCTTTGTCTACTAGGTTTACTGTTTCAGTATCTTTTTTATAAACAAATTTAGGTTCTCCTCGACTTGTTCCAAAACGAAAATGAATTGTGTTTACTGTTTCATTTGTTAAATCCCAATTCTCTTCAATAATCGCTTTTACTTTATCAGTTGTGTTTGTCATGTAATTCTCTCCTTGCATTTTCATTTATTAGTTTCATTTAGTTTTAATTTGTCTGTTATCTACGATGTCTATTTCAACTTACTCACGTCTCTCTATCTCTCTACTTTTACTTTAACTTACTATAAACACCTAATTGTTTAGATGCTTAACACTAAGCTAAAATAGGGTCTTGCCTACCCTTTCGAGTAGGCTTTCCTTATTTATTGAATGTGAACCTTGTGGTACGTACAGTTTGGATAGATAATATAATACATTCCGTAACCATGTGTACAAATACCTGTAAATTGTTTATAGTCAAAGAAATCTAAGTTATATGGGTCGTTATTCAGTTCTATATAAATACGATTTCCATCTTCGAAAACTCTTGTGATAATACCTGTCTTAATACAAGTTTCTCGTTGATTCTTTAGCGTTTCAAGATTTGTAATGTCACTTCCGTTGTAAATTGTATACTGTCTACCTACTCTAGTTGTTAACCAGTTAAAGAACCAGTTTGTATCAATTGAATTACCAATTGTGTTTGTAATTAACTGTTTCGTATGTATGTCTACTTGTGCTAAATTCATTATCTACCCTCCTTATTTCAACTTACCTGTTAGTTTAGAAGTTCCGTCTTCGTAGTTTATTTCTACCCCATCTTGTACATTATGACAAAATACGTTGAATTCTAAATTTTGATTGTTCATTGATTTTGCTTTCATGTTTACACCACGAGCAACCTTTTCACTTCCAATGAATACGGGTTTTACTTCATATAAGACGTAGCTTCCTTTTTCTACTTCTTTGTCTACCATGTTCTCATATTTTAACATGCTCTTACGATTAAAGTCTTTTGTACCTGTCATAAGGTTTTTCGGGTTATCGTTTTGTCCTGATAACTGGAATCCAATTAGATGACTTCTATCATACAAGTAGCTACCATCACTTAGTTTCTTTTGATGCCAACCTGTAGGTTTTGTATTTAATCTATCGTCACGCTTTTCCTTCGGTTGATTCTGCATTCCAAGTAATGCCGTTGCTACCCCTACTCTATTCATATTATCTAAATTCGAGTATTCTTGCCATGTAGGGTCAGTTTGAGTTAATCTTACCTTATCTAATTGGTCTTGTGTAAAGTCTGCTTTATTGTTGTTAACTGTTACTACCTTTTCACCGTTGTAACTCGTTGCGATTTTCTTTAAATCTGTAACTTTTGGTTTCTTCGCTTGTGCTACCTCTTCTGTTTTAACTCCGTGGTCGGCTTTAAATGTTTGAGTAGCTTGGTCTACTAAGTTATCACAACCAGTTGCAAATCCTAAAATCCCTGTAGTTAAGGCTAATGTTTTTACTAGTTTACTGTTTAATACTTTACTTTTAAACATTTTAAGTTTATGCCTCCCAATAGGCAATGCCATTACCTAATCCGTTTCTTTCGTTATTGGCTTTTAAATGAGTTAATAAATATTCTAAGGAGTATGCATTATTGTCTACCATTAATGTACTGCTTAATTCTGTAATTGTAGTCAGTCTTCCCATACCCCATCCTGTAACTACATTCTCTTGTGGTACGTTACTAGGTGCAATATATCCAGTCCAACTACCAGTTTGTTTAATTGTTTTCTTAATGTGAGTTTGATTTACTTTCCTCATTAGCTTGTCAACTCCCAATAAGCTACCCCTGTTCCTACTTCGTTGTTACAATTATGATACTGGAAGTTTTCTAGATATCTTGTTAATAAATGCTGTCCACCTACAAATAAATCCCCGTTATCGTTTGTCATTACGTTAATTTGTACCCCTAAGTGCCATCCTTGGTTCACATGAAACTCTGCTACCTTGTTTGGTGCTACATATCCATTCCAACTTTTGTTCTTCTTAACCGATGCTTTTACTTGTGCTAATGTTACTTTCTTTAAACCCATATCTACCCCTCCTATGCTAACTGCCAATATTTAATGTTTATTCCGTCTTCTTCATTGCAATTGTGGAAAATGAAGTTTTCAATAAACTCTTCTAACTCTAACTCTTTCCCATATGGGTTTCTAACTGTCTTTACTAATGTCTTTATCTCACCATTCGTATATTTTATCTTTTGAATCAATACCTCAGTACAAGAAGGGTGATTATCATTTACGTAGGTCTTCCTTATCTTGCATGGTGCAAATACGCCTTTCCAATACCCATCATTGTCTACTACTGTTAGTAACTTTTTCTTTGTAACTAACTGCAACAAAACCACCTCACATCTACAATTAATAGCTATATTTTAGTAGAATTGTTTGACCGTCCACCGTTTGTTCTTCTCTTGTTATTACTTTTCTAGCTAATAAAACAGTAATAATGGAAGGATTTATGAAGTTGCAACGGTCTTCTAACTCTAGATATGAGAATAGAACGGTTTCTAAATCCTCACTTACCCCAACTTTGATGAACTTTGAAGGGTTCATTTTCAAGTTTAAATGAGTTTGTGTGATTTTGCCGTTCGTTATGAAATCTAATACCATTAGTAACCTCTCCATACTCCTTGATTTGGTTGATGAGTAGGTTGCTGTTGGCGGTTATTTTGTTGTTGACTATAATAGTTTTGACCTTGTTGCGGATAACCCTGTTGTGGATACCCTTGTTGTTGCTGATATTGTTGGTTTGGATATT
Organism: Bacillus sp. Root131; assembly: GCF_001429475.1. NCBI lineage: Bacteria > Bacillati > Bacillota > Bacilli > Caryophanales > Bacillaceae > Bacillus > Bacillus sp. Root131. The sequence continues at coordinate 178,429 of NZ_LMJQ01000023.1, read as the reverse complement.
GTTGATTCGGATACCCTTGCTGATACTGCTGATTTGGATATTGGTTTTGATGTGGATAACCTTGACTCATATTTGTTTGTTGACCCATATTCGGGTTATACATGTTTTGTTGCTGTTTATTATTGTTTGAGATATCTATATCTTCTTTATTTGCACTATAATACGTTTTGCCACAAGCCATACAATTCCAATAGTAACATTGTAAGTTTCTAATCTTATTTGTACTTAGTTGATATCGAGTTGTAAGTTCTACTCTAGGTATAAACGCTACCCCATTACGACATATGTGTTTTACCTGCGGTGAATCTGCTGAACCATCGTCAGGCATTTTTACCAGTTCTCCTATTTTGTATCCGTTTGATGTTGCTAAATAACTTACAACTTCTTTCTCAGTTGCCATTTGAACCCCTCCTTGTTGTCTGCTTACTTTATTTTAATTCATGGTACATGACAATGTGGTTTCCATTTCTGTAATCCGCAAGTCCATACTCTAAACCCAAGCTACCTAAGGAGTCTTTACACATATAGTACTTTTTCTGTTTATCTTCGTTGGACAGTCCTTCAAAAAAGGTTTTAACAGAAGATTTTAAGTCCCCACCTAGATTTATCGGGGTTAAAGTAGTACCTTCATGATATTTTAACAGTTCTTCTGCACTACTATAATTATGTATACGTAACTTGCTAGGTTTCTTTTTATTTTTGCCAGTTAGGTTATTATTTTGACGTTCAAGTCCTACACCAATTAATACCCCTGTAGAATCTAATTGGTCTTGATATCCATCTTTTTCTTTTACACTGTTCTTTTCATTACGATATAAGTCTACTAATGGAAAATCCAAGTAATCTAGAATCATTTCAATCTCTGCTTTATCTTTTAAAATCTTCTTGCCAGGCTTTAAGGTTCTTAACCATTTCTTCCAAACTGTATTACCAATTCGTTTGAAATAATCACAAGTTACGTTTCCTTCCATGATAATTTTATCTATTACACTATTAAGAAGGATTAATTTTCGTACTGTATCATAGTTTTCCCCTTGAATTGAATCTTCTATACCTATTACATCAAAATGTTTTCCTTGTAATAAAGACTTTAAATCGTCTTCTAATGCCTTTGTTAGTAGATACCAATGGAACGGTGAGTCTTCATCATATTCTATTACGCATTGATATGTTTTAACCGTTTCTCCATCAAAGATTGTAATACCTGTTGAAGTCTTAGAAATATCTAATCCTAATCCACTTTCCATTGTGTTTTGTAATACATTTAATACGGTTGGTTTCTGTATTGATGCTAATTCGAACATTTTATATACCCCACTTTGTTACATTACTCGTAGTTTCTCTACGTATTAATTATCTTTATTTTCCGCTTGTCTGATTGCTAGTTTCCACATGTTTATAACTACATCTAAGTTTTCACTAAAATCACCTAATGACATATTTTCTTGTTCCATTCTTAGTTTCATTAAGTTACTACTATGTGAACGGAAGTTATATTGACCTAAGTTTCTCTCTACTTCCAATTCTCGTTCAAACAGTAACGATTTTAAGTGTTCTTCGATAGCTTCTTCATTTATTTCAATTCCATATAAGTTTGCTACTTCTTTACTTGCTACCTCTAATGAGATATTTCTATGTTCTGTAATGTTAATAAGTCTTCTATGGAATTGAACGATGTCTCCACCTGCTCCACAACCGAAACAGTGAAAGATTTTAACTTCTTTATCATGTTTATCTCGGAATAAACCTAACGATGCATCATTATCATCATGGAAGGGGCAAATACATAGTTTATCTTTTGTAAAGCTAGTTTTCTTGTATTTTGCCCCCATGTCATGCACGAATCTATCGTAGTAATCTTCAACAGTTGCGATTACCTTCCCATTCTTTCGACTTGTAACGACCTGTCTTTGTAAGTCCATTATAACTACCCCTTTACTTCTACTTTGATACTTTTACTTATAAAGTTTATGTACTTTATACCGCTTAACTAATATCGCTTAATTCAATTGCTTTAATAAGTTCTGTCTGTAACTCACCATGACTAAGACCTAAACCTCTTGCCATAATATCTACTAGTAGTTGGAAGTCTATATCTCTTGTTGCATCATGTACTATCATGAAATCGTCTACCCCAACTTTGATAGCGACTTGCTCACTTGTTACACAAAATGTTAAGTTACCTCTTGTCAAATATACAGTTCGTAGTGGAAATTGTGCGCCACCTTCTACTTTCATAGCAAATGGTTCTACATCTATATTACTCTTGAAACCATAATTGATAAGAGAGTCTAGGAATAAACTATTTCCTTCTAATCTTTTATCGAACTTATATAAGTCTTCTTTATCAGATATATCTAAACCCCACTCTAACATGGCGTTTGCGTAATCACGATACGAATAGTGAAGAAATTCCTCTCCGTTGATAAATTTCTCTATCTGTATCTTTTTACCTGTGTTCTTATGATACTCTTCAAAGTCTACAGGACTTGTAAGAAATACCACCCCTGTACATTGTTTATTGTTTAGTAATGGAATAAGTTCTTTTGGCGTGGTTGCCAATCCAGTACAGAAGCGGTCTTCGTTGTACCCTAACGCCCTGATTGTAGGGTTACTGAACCATGCTCTATTATACACATCGTATATAGCACGTTTTGATTCCTTAGACATTCATTATTACCTCCTTTGTTTTACAATCTACTGGAAATAATCTCCTACTTACTATGTATACGTCTACCTATGTATACCTAGTTCTTAAAACCTTTTCAACTTAACTCCCTAAGAAAAATTCCTTTAAATTTTCTCTTTCAATCGTTAATGCTGGAGATAAGAAGTCTAGGAACTTTTCTACATCAATGTCATGGTGGTAATCATGAACAATGATGACATTAGAGTTTATTGTCTTGTATAACATTTGATTTTCAAAGGCATACAACACTACCCCTTCGAATAACTTGATTTGTAGGTAGTTTGCTGTCTCACCTGATTGTAATACAATACTATTTTCTTTCGTACTAGGTTTCATTCTTTCTTCTATACTATTTGTATCAAGGAAAGTCTTAAAATTTAATACAAACTGATTATTACTTGCTACCCCTTGTGATTCTGCTTGGAATACTTTGTTTACATGTTCTTCGAAAGCGTTACCTTCTTCGGGTTTTTGTGTTTCAAATTGATACTTGTATTGTCTATACAGTTTCTCTTCCAAAGATACCTTCTTATCTTCAATCTTTAAGGGTATAGCTAGATTTACGTTTTCGCCCCATAACATATGCTTTGCTAATTGACCTCTAAAGTCTTTACCATATATCATGTCTATTACTGTATTATTTTCACTATTAATTGCTATTACAGGTCTTTGAGAATTAAACCTACTCTGAACGAAACGTTGTTCCAGTTCAGAGTAGAAATGTTTCTTTGTACTTTTAAATTCTGTTAGGTTTAAAATTGCATATCTGAAGTTCATATTAATTACCCCTTATTCTGTAGACACTTTACAAGTACATCTTTCATTATATTTTCGTCTACATTCAATACTCTAGCCATAAATGTTGAATAGAAGTTAATGTCAGTGTCTTTAGTAGAGTCATGAACAACTAAATAGTTTGGACTTAAAGTTACAACTGTACCATGTTTTGAAACTCTAACACGACAACCACTAAGAGTAATAACTGCTTCATATGTAGAGTTATGACCACTTACAGGCTGTTCTGTTATACAACCATAGCTTGCATCTATTTTATCCAAAAATTCCATGAAGGGTTCTATAAAGTTTGTATTCTCTCTAATCATTTCATCTATGTTAGTGCTGTACTCATATAAGTTATGATTTTCTTTTTCTGTGTAGTCTTTTATATCCCCTGCTCTACCTTTTAAAGTCTTATACTTTTCTCCTGTTACAAAGTCATATCCAGTTGCATGAGGTTGTGTCATAGGAAAGATAACCCCTGCTATACCCTTCGTTTGTATGACTTCTTTTAATTGTTCTTTTGTTCTTGCTACCCCTGTTACCTCGTAGTTCTTGTTGTAACCGAATACAAGACTTCCATTATCTGTTTGTAAAAACTTACCTAAAGTTGTATATGCTTCTTGTTTAATTGATTTTGTCATTTTGTTTCTCTCCTTTAGTTTACTGGTACAATCCTTTTGCATTATAACAGTCGATAATTAACTGTTTTGCTACGTTAAAGTCTATATTTAATACTTTACATAAAAACTCAGCGTAAAACTCAAACTCTACGTCTCTTGTAGAATCATGTACAATTAATACATCTGTACTTGTTTTCATATACGTTTGATTCTTTGATATGGTAGTCGAACACCTGCCGTTATAGACAGTTATCTCATACATGTACTTGTGTCCTCTTATTGGAGCGTAAGTTGAATCATTATACGATATATTGTTTTTATCTAAAAATTCCATAAGCTTTAACATAAAGTCATTATTCTCTATAACAAGTTTATCCGTATCACCGTTTCCGTAGACAGCAACTTTTTCTTTATCAATATAGTCTGATATATGACCATGACGTTCTGGCATCCCAAAGTATTGTTCACCTTTAATGAAGTCATACCCTACTGCACAAGATTCTCTATCTGCTATAATGACTCCTGCGATACCTTTTGTTTTTAAGACCTGTTTCAGTTGTGCTTTATTCTTTGCAATACCGATTACACCATAGTCTTTATCATATCCAACTACCAGTTCTGAACCTATCTCTTCTAGTTGACTACCTAGAAAACTATATGCATCTTGTTTTAATGTTTTAGCCATTTGTTCATACCTTCCTCTATTGTTTGGTAGTAATGAAAACTACCCCTGTAAGTAATCTTTCAAGACGATATACTCATTGTACCCTATACGTTCTTTAGAGTAGGCATAGTCTATATCGTCTTCTATTTGGTTTCTTGGTATATTCAGAAAACCCTCTTTATATTCTTTTACAACTTCTCGTAGTTGTTTATATACTCTCAATGGGTCTGTTTTCTTTATCACTATACATACCCCTTTTATCTAACGTTTGGCATGAACAATCTTTGTACTTCTAACTCAGGTACGAATAACAGTTTAGACATAATATTCATATACTTACTTGTCTCAATATCATGATGCATATCGTGTACGATTAAGTATGTTTCATGTAACTGAATATAAGTTAGTTCTTCTGTAATTTCTATTTTTATGTTACCCATCATTAAGTTAATCACTATAATGTTTGTGTTATCTCCTGCTCTGTCTCCTGCACTTTTAGAATGAGGAATTTGATAACGCATACAGAAATCTTCAATACGTTGAATTAATTCGTGGTTTTCCTGAGTCACCAATTGTTTGCTTTTTGCATTTTTGAAGATTTCCTTGTATTGTTTATCAATTGTTTTAGTATACAGTCTGCCTAATACAGAATCGTCTGTTCTGACAAATTGAGATTTTTTCTTGAAATCATAACCCACCATAAAGATATCAGGATGGTTAATGACAACTGCATTAAGTCCCTTTAATTTTAATAAATCTCTTAACTCAGTTGGTGTAGTTGCAATTCCCATTACAACGTGTTTTGCATCAAAACCAATTATCATAGCGTCTTTATGCTCTTTTAATTCGTCTCGAAAATGATTATAACAACCTTTCTTAAACTCTGCTAACTCACTAGCCATTGGTCTACCCCTTTCTTATCCGATGAAAACTTTCTTTATTTCTGATTCGTCTACTTTTAAGTGTTTTGCTAGGAATGGAAAAATAAAACTTGCTTCTACATCATGTTTTGAACTATGTACAATAAAGTTACCACACTCAGTCATTAATGAAATTTGACTCTCTGTTATACAAAATGCTAAGTTTCCTACATATACATATAAGAACTTAAATAGTGGAAACGTTTCATCGTCACCCATAATGTAGGTAGATTTTAATTCAAATTCAATATGTGGTTTACCTTGAAATACCTCTACAAGTCTATGATTAAAGCGATTGCTAGATACAACCGCTTTCTCGAACTCACTATAACTTGAAATAGTATTCTTTATATCTTCAACTACAAAGTCTATTAACTCAGGTACAGGTGATAAGTTTGTACTCACTACACTGCGTTTTGTTTTAAATACAAATCCGACTGAACCGTGTTGGGTATAGTCTGCTACAACACCTTTTACATTTGAGTTCTTTAATAGTGAACCTAATTCACTTTTATTTGAAGCGATATCTACTACAGTTCCTGCATCTGAAAATCCAATTACTTTTGTAAGTGAGTTTTCTATTTCTACTTTCAATTCATCATAAACACTTTGTTTAAATCCTTTTGTTTCAGTCATTTGAATACCCCTATCCCAGTTTGATTAAATACCGTATGCTTGTCTTAATAGATTAACAAAATCTTGATGTGATAGATTAAATGTCTCATGTAAATAACTTGCAACTTCTTCTAATGTTAAGTCTCTTCCTTGACCGTGTACAATGATGTTACCATTTTTAGTTAATACTCTTATTTGGTCAGCTGTAATAGAGAATGCTACGTTTGATACTTCAAAATTAATTGTATGTACATTACCTTGTACATATGCGATTGCTTTTGGGTCTAATTTCTTTATTAATCCTTCTAATCTTGTAATAAAAGCAAAGCTTTCTTCCTCTGTGAAGTCTATTAATTCATTTACTTCTCTTTGGTTTGGAACAAGTAAAGCATCAGTTGAACTTGCTTTCGATTTAAAATGAAAACCTACCGCACCGAACGTAGTGTCTGTAGCAACTACCCCTTTTGTATCTTTATTGTTCATTAAGTTTACTAATTCTTTTCTTGTTAAAGCTAACCCAGTTAAGTGACCTTCATCGTTAAAACCAATAATTGGAGTTACGATACTTACTTCGTCTTTTAATTGATTAAATACCTGTTTCTTAAAACTAATTGGTTTTGTTGCTGTCGCCATTCTATATCCCTCTTTCTAATTGTTTTGTATTTTATACTCCATGTCTCTATTCTAAAATCCACCTAGTAATATATCTTCTATTTCTTTCTCCGATATACCCCATACAGGAGACACTATTTCAGCTATTTCATGTGCATATAAGTCTTTACCTTTACCGTGTACCATGAATGTTCCACAATATGTTTCTGTACTTAATTGTAGTTCAGATAAGTAGAACCATATACCGTCTTTACCTATTTTCAAGGAAACTACTTTTGGAAGGTCATGTAATACTTCCTTCTCGTCTTTTAATGTAGTTAATGTTTGGTAATTCATTAAAGACTTATGTATTTTATCTACATATTCGTTGTTTCTTTCAATCAATTGATTTAACTCTGATTTACTTAGTTTTGTATCATTAACGTACCTACTACCTGTAATCTCTGTTATAACGGGATTAGATAGAGGTTCTATTTTCGATATATTCTTTGAAACTACAACTTCTTCTGTTTCTACATTAAAACCTACTGTACCTATTATAGATTGGTCACATACTACACTACCTACAGTTTCTTTATTCAGTAAAGTTTTTAACTCTTCTTTTGTAGAAGCAACTCCTAATAGATAACTGTCTGTATCAGATACGACTGCTCTACGTTTCGGACTTACTTCTCCTTTTAGTTCATCATATATGATTTGTTTAAAAGACATTTCAACTAAACCCCCTTTCCGGTTTATCGTTTACCTTCAATCTTTATTGGAATTACCATACAGTTTCTTGTAGGTGAGATAGAACAAGCATTAATAAATTCTTGTCTATCCATACCACTATCAAAGTATTGCCATTGGTTCTTGTTGTTTAGGAACTGTACTTTATAATTCATAAATTCATGGAAGAATGTGTCTACCCCAACTTTGAAGGAAGGATACGGAACTTGACTGATGGTTACGGATTTGGAGTCTGTTGTTTCGTTGATACCAAGGAAGCCTTGATATGATGAGTTATTCTCAATCCATATACGAAACTGTACTAATGCTAACTGACGTTCAGCTAATGCACTCTTCAAGTCTTCATTATCAAAACCTACATTTGGTAGCTTAGATAATGCTTGTACTAAGAAGTTTGGTTCTACTTCAATTAATATACCACCTCGACTTTTTAAGACACTAAAGTTTGCTACCCCAACTACTTCTTTTTGGAATGTTGGTAAATGTCTTTCGTAGTCTTCGGGAGGACAAAATCCCCAGTTCGCACCTTCCATGAAGTTTTCACCCATATGTGTAAGTACGAATGATTCTAATGGAGTTATCATAATTATACCACCTTTTACAGAGATGCCCCTACTAGTTTTTACACTAATAGGGGTCTGCTTTTGTTACTTATTTACCTGTTCCTCGAATTACAAGTTGAACAACAACCGCTGTTGAGCCTTCACTTGTTAGTAATTTACTTGCGTACTGTTCGAAGTTTGCTTTTACTTGTGAAGGTGTTACTATTCCACCTAAGTTAAGGCGAGTGTTGTTATCGTTCATAAGACCTAACACTGCTGATAATGGTAATTGGAATGCTCTTTCACGTTTTCCATTGAAAGTCATTGTTTCTGTTTTATTTACAGAGTTAAAACCGATGATTCCTTGGAAACCTTCTTTAGAAGCTTTTGCATAGAACTTCTTAAATGATTCAATACTATCTTGTACTTCGTCTTTAAACTCTTGTACAAACTCATTATTTACAACGCCTGGAACTACCTTTTGTAACGTTGTTAATGCGTTTTGGTAGTTTGATTCTACCATGTATACTGGATTTGTTTTCCCTGCACGTTTTGATGGTTTAGGAGCTAATGAATATACTTTTGTAAGTTCATTATTAAACTTCATTGGGTCTCCATAAGCTTCAACCATTTCTTTTGTCATAAAGCCCCAACTAGAGCCGTTTAATAAGTTTTGAATACAGTTTGCAATTAAGAACTGCTCATTCTCAGGTAACTTAGCTGTTCTTTCATTGATTTGTTCAATCATTTGTGGATTTAAAACAGGTTTTGTTTTAGACATCTTTTAGTCTCCCCTTCTATTCGTTTTGATTACATATATCTTATTTGAACAGGTATGTAGTGCTTATACCCCTTCAAAATAAATATAAAACTTATAACCTATTGAACTTGTTTTGGTCTAGAGGAAAAGTTATACAGTAACTTCACATCTAATCTACCTTATTGTTTCTTAAATTCTTGATTAAAAATCTTATATTTACTTTGAATACCACTAGACAATGGAAAGGTAGTGAAGTTAGATAAATAATAGAAAAGTCTTAGCTTGCTCTACCTATGTACAATTTTATACACATTTTGGTTAGGAACAAACTAAGACTCGTTTTATTACTTATTACCAATTTATATCTGAATAGAAACAATACCCCAAATCCACATAGATATCACGCTTCTCAAATGGTCTAGCTACACGAGAAGGGATACTTAGTAAGGATAGTTTATTATTGTCAATATCGGTAGGTGTACCGTATAAGGCTATGTTTACATCGGGAGTACGTACAATCTCTGCTGACTCACCGCCACCTAATCGAGTATCTACGTCTCCACCCTTATCAATCTCTTTTAAGAATTCCTGTTTGAACTGTGAAGGACTGATAAACGCTACTTGATACTTACCGATGAACGCTAGGGTTTGCTGATATGCAACACCGATACGCTCATTCTTACTCATTTTATTACCTTTACTACCCATTAACTGTAGGTAATCGACTACGATTAACTTTAAGTTATAACGCTTTGTTGCTAATGTTAATTGATGAATATAATGTTCAATCTCTAAAGGTTCTTCAATGAAAATAACTTTACCGTGGTTTGGATTTGTAAATAAGTCTGCTCGACTAATTGCTTCTAACTCACGATATTGTTGTGAAGGGAAATTATCATCTAAGATATCTTGACCTGATAGTTGAGCATAATCTTCCCCTTGTTTCTCATTGTAATAGTAATCAAAGTGAATTGCTCTCATTTCTGCTTGGGCTTTTTTACGACCACCCTCGTTTGCCCAGAATCCACAGTTTACGCCATACTTAACCCTAGCGGTATGAATCGCTCTATAACAGAACTTAGACTTACCACTCTTAGGTGGAGCCATGATGTTATAGAAGTAACCAGTTTTGATACCGCCATAATGTTTGTTTAAGAAATCTAAGTAGTGGAAGTCACTAACAGTTACAGGCATAACTCTTGATGAATCATCCATACCGTCTATTGTATCATCTACGAAACCTTCACTTGCATCACTGTTGATTAATGTATTCAGTTTCGTCATTTGTTCTTGATAGTATAAATCACTATCTTCTTGACCACTATACGTTTTATACCCTACTTGTAGCTTATCGTTTAGAATTAACTTCGCACCGTCTAACACCTTTGTTTGGTATATAGTTTTGAAATCAATTCGGAACTTTTCTAATATTAAATCTATATTTTGTTTTGAATAGTCTTCACCCTGTAGTCTTACTAACTTGTTTATTGTAGCACTAATAAATGAACTTACTACATCATCCCCTGTATCACTAAATAAATCAGCTTCTATGTTTTGTGGGTTTTGTGTAATTAATTTCGTATTACGAGATAAATACATATTTAAAAACTCTTTATCAGGAACAATACCCCTGTCTTTGAAGCTATACATAACGGAATAGATTAAGAAATTCTCGTTTGTAAATACCTCAGGTTGTAATTGTGTAATAATCAAGTCTCTATCATCACTTGATGTTAACATTCTGCTTAAAATGATGTCTGAAAAATACTCCAGTCTTTCTGTAGGCTCTAATGCCATAATACTACCGCCTTTCAAACTTAAAACATTGCCTAGTTTTATCTCTTTATTATCGCTGTTCGCCTATTTATCTATCTGTTTACTTAACCTTTATACGCTCTTATAAAACTTCTCATATTGGTTTGGACTCTTTACTTTATGTGTTGAAAACTCATTAATCCCACCATATGCAATACGATTGTCTTCATTTTCATAAAAGATAATTGTTTCTAATTTACAGTTTAAACTATTCTCTTTATAATCTTCTATCATAAGTAATAAGTTTTCATGCATATCTGTAGCTTCCATACCGAATACAACAAAACTTGCTTCTGTTAACATTATGACATTTAGTATACTAATCAGTCTGTACTCTTGGTCACTTAACTGCTTAATATCAAACATGTCTTCATACTTCTTAATTAATGTTAAAATATTGTACTCAATCTCTTTTCCAGTATGTTGTTTCTCTTTTGCTTTATCGTTCTTAATAACATGCTCATCTGTTACAAAGATAGCTGACTTTGTTTCAAACTGCTCTTTATCTACTCGTAATACAAACCTATTCGTTGCTCTTGTACGGTAATCTAATACTTCTTCTTTCTTAGAAGTTACTGTATCAATTACCCCATTCTTTGTGAATATATTTTGCAAAGATGAAAATAGTAAATCGTTTAACTCTTTTGAACCTGTAAACTTATTGACTTCACCTAAGTCTAAGGTAGTAGCTTCTAACTCATTCTTACTTCCAACTAATTGCTCTACCGTTAATAACAACTCAATACCCCTTTCTAACTTATAGAAGAAACTGGACTCGTTTCAATCCAGTCTCTTCTTGTTTGTTCTGTAAAATTCATTTATCTTATCTGTACCATGTACACTTAACTGCTTGCTAATAGTTCCTCTGAATTTTCTTCGTATACCCTTACTTCACCCCATAGGTTCATTTCACCATTATACATTACTGGCTTCTTATTAAATAGGGTCATGTAATTCGGAACACGTTTTGAAATTTCATTCATTGGAATAATTGCTGAATCATATAGGTTATCCGTATACCATACACGAGTTCTTGCTGTTCTAGACTTCATTTTAATGCTGTCTAGATGAGCGCAAGCATATAACTTGTCGTGAGTTTCTACTACGATAACAGAATCTTCTTGGTACTCTCTCACGTCTGTTAGCTTGTCCGCATGTGCTGAAATACCGTTTCGTAAGTACTTAGACTTAATTGCACCTACTAGGAACTCAGCCGTATCTAGGAATCCAACAAATCCGTCTTCATATGTTAATACATATTTCTTCTCATCACATACAGTTGCCCAAATCAGTTGTACATGTTGAGCATTTGCTAAACCGGAATACGTAGGAATGTAAGTTCCGATATCGTTTCCTGTTAGGTAATTAATATCGTTTCCGTAAATACGGAAGATTTCACCTTCACTAGATAAAGCAATGATAGTAGAGTTTGTATACCCCTCAAAGATGATTCCTTCACCTGATGTTGGTTTAACGTGAAGTTTACGTAAGAATCCATCTTTAATTTGGTAGTAACACTCACTTACAGGAATCTCAATTTCATCCTCTTTTACTGTTTCTACTTCATATACCTTGTTTGTAATTTCAGTTCTACGTTCGTGTTTCTTAGATACTAATAAATCAAATCTATCCATATCTTCTAGAATTAACGTATCAATGTTTTCTAGGTACTTTTCTAGTTTAGCAATTTCAATCTGATAGTTTGCATATTGATTAATATACTTATTATCATTTCGGAATTGGTTTAATCTACGTTTGATAATCCATTCCGCAACATCACGTTCACATTGAATGTACTCTTGAATACGCTTGATAGCATCATTGTCTGATTTCTTAGTAGTAAGTTCTACAATCTCGTCTCTAGCACCTTCAATTGCTAGTAAGTCGATGAAACCTTTTGTGTATTTTGCACTTTCTACTAACTTAGCTAAATCTAATCGAGTTTGACGAGTTAAAACTTTTCTACGCCATTTTACCCAACGGTCTATAATACCCCATACCCCTGTGATAACTAGTTTTTTGCTTTCTACTGCTAACAGGTTTGAGTTGAATTTCTTTTGTAATGAAGTCTTTGTGTATAACTCCATTAATACTTCTTGTACACGGTTTTTCGCACGACAAGTGATTTCAAAGTAACAACCATCTTTACCTGTTAAATCACTATAGCCGTTTGGTGTAATACCTTGAATCTCAGCCTTTTCAATTTCTTTCATAATCTTTTCGACTGTTACCCCTTGTGGTACTTCTGTAACTACGATGTTTTTACCGTCTATAAATACTTTACCACGAGTCATGAAACTACCTTTACCAGTTTTCATTAACTTTTCTAACTCTTTCTCTGTATAAGAAATGAAGCCACCAGTTGAGAAGTCTGGTACAATCATAGTAGAACATTTACCGTCTCTAATGTACTCACGTACTAGGTTTGTTACATCTTGTGGTAAGAATGATGGTGATTTCGTAGAGAAACCAACTGCGATACCGTCTGCATACTTCATTAAGATGTAAGGTACAGATGCAGGTAACACCTCAGGAACACGTTCTGTATCATCAAAGTTCCATACCATATCAATTCCGTCCATTGCGGTAAACATTTCTTTTGCGTTTTCATGGAACTTAACTGACGTATAACGTGATGCGGCTGGACTACCGTTCGAGAACTTTTTACCTAGTTCACCTTTACCAATTAAAAGTGGAACGTAAAATGTACCGTTTGATTCTACCATTTTTGTTAGAGATTCATAAGCCGAGTCTGCATTATGAGGGTGATACTTTAGTACCCCTGCTCCGACTTGTTCTGACTTAATCATGTCTTTGGCTTTCTCTTTAAACATCCAATATAATGCATAGCGTTGTACTGGTTTTAAACCGTCTCGAATATCCTCTAAAGCACGGTTTGTTAATACTTCTCGTGCATAATCAATGTAACCTCTAACTAGGTACTGAAAACCCGAATTATGCACGTCTGAACCTTTTGTATTTTCCAAGTGTAACAGTTTAAATAAATCCTCTTCTGTTAAACTATCAATGTCTTTCTCTTCTAATGTGAAGTTTTCAGCATCATGTAATTCCTTTACCACTTACAACAACTCCAATCTTGTTTACTACTAGACTCTTACTCTAGTTTCCTTTTCTTTTTCTATACTCCAAGTTTCTATATGTAACCGTTTGAGAGATTACCTACCCCTCTTTTAGCTTGAAAACAAACTTCTGCTCTTATTTATACTACTATTATACCATAAAACAACCCATTTGTCAACCAAGTTACATAAGTTTTTCAAACAATCATACTATTATATTTAAGTTACGATTATTTTATTTCGTCTCTTATGATTTATATAAAAAGAAAAGGAAGTCTTAAATGACTTCCAATTCGTTTTCCTCTTCTACATCGTCTGCATCTAAAACATCTACAATGCTAAATTCTTCTTTTTCGTCTGTATCATTAAACATATCCATTGCATCACTACCCAATACACGTAACATTGTTTCTTTACGCTTTTTATACGGGTCTTTACCGAATAATGTTTCAACAAACTCGGATAAAATGTGGTCAGCAGGGTCTAATTTAATCTGAATTAAATTACGAGTTTCAGGGGCTAGTGTAGTGAACCCTAATACATCAGCGTTTACTTCACCTAAACCTTTATATCGCTCTACTTTTACAATCTGACCTGCATATTCCTTTTCTCGTTCTGCTTTATCAACTTCATTGATAGCATATACCATTTCACCATTTGATAGTTTAATACCGAATTTTGGTGTTTCTCCAATATAAAGCATACCACGTTTGATAATCTCAGGTGCAAGAACCCAAAAGACTACGAATAATAACACACGAATTTGATATCCATCTTCATCGGCATCCGTTCCGATAATAATTTTCTCAAAACGACAAGCATCAATATCGAACTCATTATCATCTAACAGTTCTACATCCATACCAGTTCCTAATAGTGAAAAGATGTCTCGAATCTCTTCTGACTCCATTAACTTCTTAAATGAAGCTTTTAGGGCGTTTGTTACTTTACCCCTAACAGCGTAAATCGCTTGGAATAGAGGGTCTCGTGCATTCTTAACAGAAGTTTTAGCCGAGTCACCCTCTACAATCCATAGTTCCGACTTCTTTACTATTTTTTCTTTAAATAGTTTTGAAGGTAAAAACTTCTCAGGTAGTTTACGAGTACGACTTGTTTTCTTAACTTCACGTAACATTTTAGCTTGTTCTTGTAAAGTGATACGTAGTTCAGCTTCTTCAAGTACCTTATCAACAAACTCAATGATGTCTTTATTACCTTTATGGTATTCTGTATTAATAAGTCTGTAAATGATAGTTTTTAAATCACGGTAGATAAAGTTATCATCTACTTCGTCTTTCGTTTGACCTTTATAAGAAGCAACGTTTGAATAACTCTTAACGACTACCCCTAATTTTCCTTCGAAATCACGCTCGACTACTTTTACACCTTTTGTGTTTCCTAAGCCGATTACAAAGTCTGCTACTGCTGAATCAACTGCACGATATTGCGCTCCACCCTTCATTTTAATTGCATTGTGGAAACATACAGTTTTACCTTTTTCTCTTGTTCTTACTACAGATACATCAGCTTTAAATACATAAATGAAGTTTTCATTATTTTGTTTTACATTACCATGTGTAATATCATTGTCTTCATATACAGAAGGAGAATCCTCATTTACTAAGTTTTTCTCATTTAAAATTAAGTTTAAATCACTGATTGTACCACTTTGATATTCATGCATTGTATCTGTTGCTTCATCATATAGGTTTACATCTAAACCACTAATATATGCTACAGACTCACATACGTCTTTAATCCAACCAAGTGTGATATCAACATCAGAGAATACTCTAATATCTGGTTTCCAGTGAATGTATGTACCGTTTTCCTCTTCTGTTTCATAAGTTTCTGCTACGTATTCTTTTAATACGATACCATGTTCTTCTAATAGTCTCTCTTCACCAATGATTGCATGTACTTCATTACCGTTTGCATCTTTTAAAATAGGATATCCACCACGGAATTCCATTTTAGTTGCAATACCGTCTGTAATAGAGATTGCTTCAAAGAACTCACTCGTATACTGGGTTGATGCCGCACCAAGTCCGTTTAGACCAATTGAGAACAAGTAGTTATAATCAGTTGGATTAAATGTAGACCAGTCTTTAATTGCTCTTAGTTCTTCTTGGTAATCTTTATATTTACCACCTGCATACATTTCATTGAAAACTAAGAACCAGTTTGAAATTCCTTTGTTTTCGTTATACCCCATTGGTACTCCACGACCATAGTCTCTAATAGAGATACTTCCATCTTTGAAGTAATTAATATCTAGTTTTGAGCCGAACCCTGCTGTTCCTTCATCTACAGAGTTACCTACAATTTCAGTTACACCATGTCTAGCACCCTCAATACCACTAGAACCTAATACCGCCGCAGGACGTCTACGTACACGTTCCGCACCCTCTAAACTGTCTATACTATTATTACCGTAGTTTTGTGACAAAAGAATCACTCCTTAAAATTTCTACATTCTATATAATTCCGTCTGACTAAAATTTAACGTTAACCCATTTAACCTCGAAAAATTTTAACAGACTTACTCTTTCAACCTTATACTAATATTATACCATAAGTTACGCCAAAAATCAATACTTATTTTACTAGTCTTAGCATTTTCTTCCATAGTTACAGTATCTTTTAAAGAAACAAACTTCCTAAGAGGTTACTCTAAGGAAGTTATGTTGTTTATGCCTATTTTCTTTTGTATGCTTTAGGTAAATTATGATGTAAATAACCATTCTTAATTGTTATTGCTTCTTCATCTTGTTTCATTATCTTGATTTGCTCTCTCATTAAATCTAAATTCAGTCTCCTTACTCCTGTACCCATAACAATAATACCTTGTTTGTCTTTTGAATTGATACGTCTTACTTCCATAACTACCCCTCCTTTAATCAAATATATGCTCTATTAAATGTTTTAATGCTTTTAATATACCTTTGAAGAACCAACCTATCAGTCTAAAGAATCCTTTAAAGAGTAAATCGACTAATATGTCTGATATAATATAATCTAAAACATGTAAGAAACCTTTTCCTATCTTTTTACATCTATGTTTGAATCTCTCCCATTTCGTTCCTTTATAAATATACATCGACTACCCCTTTATGGTAGATACACATCTATTTTTACGTTGTGTAATTCACGTTTTGATAGTTTTCTACTTCTTAGTTTTGCATTTAGATTCATACGGTTTTCACACTTCTTACATAACACTGGATTGTTTACCATTCCGTAACAACCACACATGTAACCATCACAACATGTCTCAGGCTTATAGTCTTTTTCTACTAAGGTAAGGTTTTGACAGAAATCACATAACCAACTCTTTGTATTCTTTGTTTTACGCCATCTTTGTTTCAACTCAACTACCCCTATTCATATTTCTCTTCCATTCTCTTTTTACACTCTCCGTTTATATCAACACCTAGCTTGTTTGCAATATCCATTAGATTCCACATCGCATAATATAAGTCTTTACTTACTTGTTCCTTATTCTCTTGTGCGATTGCATCTGCTAACCTATCAGTCTGCTTAAATAAATGGTTCATCCTCTTTTCTACTGACTCATCTTCATAACAATTCACTCTTTTAAAATCTGCTACATAGTTTTGTAAGTCCTCTATTGTCACCTTATCTTTAATTGAGTCTGTTATGTAATTACCTGCTGTTACCCAGTTTGATTCTTCGAAAATAACTGTACCTAACTCATTTACTTGCTTCACATCTACAGAATCCCAAAGCTGACCTTTTATGTTTGCTAAATAGATTGTACCTTTACATCCTTCACGCTTAATTGTTTTTAACATACTTTCCGTAGCATGTATACTCATATTTACCGTTTCTTCATGTACTTGCGTATTATGTCTCTTATAAGTTAATATGATAGGGTTTTTCATGCTTTATTCCTCCTATTGGTTATATAAAGTAATTACCCACATTACACCTTGTATTGTGAGTCCAATATAACAGATTATCCATATAATATTGAATATCTTCTGTCTCTTTGATTTATCCATGTTTCACCTACCCTTTAATCAAACCTATCATTCTCTCCTAACACCCATAAGAGTGCAGAAATACCTGCTTGGTTTTCTCGTATGATGTTTGGTAGTTCTTCCTTAGGAAACTTTCCGTTTGCTACTGCTTTACGATAGTTTTTAATTGTGTTTTCAAATGACTTGATTTCCTCTTCGATTTCTTTCTTAGTCTTCATAAAAACCTCCTAGTTACATTGAAATAGAAAGAAACAACCCCTTAACAGGATTGCTTCTTATATACGTTCTTACCAAAATCTTTTGCACGAACAATATCAATCAGTTTATGTTCTTGATTTTGTGTTAACGGTGTATAATCTCCATCGTTTGTACGGTTTACAAATAATACTTTACCATATAAACGAATCGTATCTCTAGGTGTGATAACATCTACATATGTTTCCTTTGTATGAATTCCTTCTTCGTCTACTAACATATCAATTGTCTCACTAAAAGGAATCGGTACAAAATATTTTGAATCAATCAAACGATAAATTTCTTCGTTTGATAATACCCCTTCGTTTGTGAGTGTGAAAGGCTTAGGGTCTGCTACGAAATGTGTTTCTTTTGCTTCTAACACAACAACTGCTTTCGGTTCTCCTACTCTTAAACTAAGGGCTTTATCTACTGACTCGATTAATTCTCTTTTCTTTACATGACGAGATTTCAGTTGCTCTGGTGTATCCCCTCGTTTAACTTCAAAAGTAACACCATTAATTGTAGTTACAATTTCAAGACTACTATATCTGTCAAATAACTCACTGTTAACCCAGTCTGTCATTTCTTTATAGATGTCTTCATTGAATGCACTTGAAGAAATCATTTCCAGTTTAAATACTCGATTCTCATCGTTTCGAAATTGTTTTAAAATTGATACTCCCATCTTACTTCCTCCTATTATGTTTTCCATGTATATTACCGATTGTTGTACCTTCTCTTGTTTCATATCTATTATCGTACATGTTTAATAACTCATACGCACGTATCCCCTCTTTAAATGATAATAGACAACCGTTTACGTTTAACTTGAATAAATCAGCACGTAGTTTCTTAATCTTATCACTTCTAATAAAGCAAGCTAGATTTATAAACAAACCTTCTAAGAAATCATAATCTGTGTCCAGTTCTACAATCCTTATCTCATTTTCTACATACTGGTCTTTCACTTTAATTTCAGATTTTATTCTTGGAATCTTAGTGCTTACATGACTCATTAGGGTTTACCTCCCCTCTATCTTCTACACGTAATAGAAGACCTACATCACTACGTTTTCTCATACTCTTAAATAGTTCATTTCTTGATTTAGCTTCTACGACTTCCTGACATACATCTTGGTTTGGCGTTTCTGCACTAATAAATTCCGTAAAGAATCGTTTCATTACATACACCTCCAGTTTTTATGACAAGAAAGGGATAGCAACCCAACTACCCCAATTATATTCTTGCTCTTACTTAATTCTGTTTGCTTCCATAACCCCGAATTTCACAACGCTCTCTCATTTCTTTTATTTCTTCCTCAGTTAGACCAATCGGTTCTTCATCTACACCATGTCCTACAAAGATTCCTACCCCGTAGACTTTTGCTGTATATTCATATGGAGTTTTAATAGCAAACCATGTTTCGAAGTTATTAATACCTTCCTCATCATAGTATAAAGATGAAGTTTCTAATGCACACATACCGCCTACATATTCTCCACCGTTTATTGCTTTTACAATAGTTTCATGCTCAATAAAACCTTCTTCATTTGTTTCTAACTGAATAACTTCCCACTTTAAATCTACATCTTCTGTTACATATAACTTTAACACGTTTGCTTTACCTTCTGCCACTTGCAATGTATTATCTGTACTCATTTTTACAACTTCCTCTCTCTCTTTTGTATTACCTTAACCTTATGTATTTATTATACCATAAGTTTCTTTATTTGTCAAATATATTTGTGATTTATTTTAGTAGTTTGGTAGAAAAGTAATAAAATTTTTGTCGGTTATTAGGAAGACGAGTAGACAATGGTGAGATAGCAAAGTTACTTAAAATTTTAAATAAACTCAAGGATACATTAAACTAGTTTCTTTATTCTTAACTATTTGTTTATATAAGAAAAGGAAGGTGTATAAGCAACCTTCCTTACTTTTTCTACTATTTTGTTTCTTATTATAAAACTATCTGTTTCTTAGCCTATTTCACTATCTCTAGACCTTTAAAGTAAACTCAAAAATATTCGATTTGTTTGAGATAGCCTTTTATTGATACTTTGAAAACTTTATTTAACCTTGATATAGGAGGTTTTCACCTTTCGTAAGAATAGGTATGTAATTCATTATTAAGTATATTTGCTCGTTTGTTAAAGCGATATACTCTCCTTCTTCGTTTACCCCTACAAATAAAGCTTTTCCATACACAAACCCAACTGTAGGTTTTGGATAGTTTGGTGCAAAATAAGTTTTCTTTGTATACGTACCATTCTCTTCTGTTAAAGCGATAATATTTTTATGTACAGAAGTTTCTTTTATACTATCAAACCAACCTAATCGGTCTATACCTACTTTACTTATATTATCATGTGTGTTTGGCTCTAAATATACTACAGTTTTATTTACATCTAATGTTTCTTCTTCTACTTCTATTACTACTGCTTTTAATTTCATCTGTTTCCTACCCCTAACATGGATTTCCTTCTATAAGTTCTTCGCTTCCGTCTGTATAGAAATCTCCGTTACATTCTTCATGACTCTTACAAATAACATCTTCAACTGTTTCAAATTCTTGGTCTTTACCAACTACTATATTGTTTCTTTCTATATAAGCTTGTCTTTCTTTTTCATCATTAAAACCTTGCCAGTTTGGACATTTATATTCAATACCTCTTTCTTGATAGTCTTCTCTACCGTACAATCCTGTATACCATGTAGTATTATAGTCTAAACTCCCTTTACAATATGGACATTCCATTTTCAGTCTCTCCTTATATTTTATTAATCTTTCTTTGTAAATTCTGCTACCGTAATTGAACCTATAATCGGTAGTGGTTTATCAATATAACTCTTTAGTCTTTTATCTTTTACAGAAACAACTTTATAGCACGACAATTACTTATTTTCTTGTATGTACGAATGTTTAAAGTTACAACAGTTCCCAACCAAAGTTCGCTAGGTGTTTGTGTGATTTCATATGTTCCTTCTGTACTTTCTTCTGATAGTAACTCTAATAGGTTCATAAATACCTCCTGTTTATAAAGAAAAGAAGGAGTTATCTACCCCTTCTTTTCTTTAGTTTTCGTTCTCTTCTTTTATAAATTCTGCTGAAATAATTGCATCTATTAAAGGTACTGGACAGTTTAAGTAGTATTCTCCTACATTATCTTGTGATAAATCTGTTATATAAACAGATTTTGTAGGTTCTTCATTATGCTTTATCTGTTCTTTTACTGTTACTTGTACATCTACCCAGTTATCTGCCGATGAGTTAACAATACGGTACTTTTCATCTTTCTTACCGTTTTGTATGATATCTACAATAGATACAGGTTTCATATTATTTACCTACCTTTTCGAACTCAGCTGTAGTTACTGCACCGACTAAAGGTAATGCATTGTTTACTACGTGGTTTATTGTTTGGTCTTCTACACCCTTAACAATAATGTAACGATAATTACCTTCATTTATGTCTGTATCCTCTTGTACGTTTACTACTGCTCCAATCCATGACTCACTAATTGAATGTGTAATTTTATATAAACCCTTTACGTTTTTACCTGTTAATAATTGAACGATATTCATAATAACCTCTCCCTTTTCTCTATTATTTAACTTATATACTTATTATATCATATAGTTCTCCATTTGTCAAATAAGTTACTACATATTTTGTATCATTGCAATGATTTTCTCTTTGAATTCTTTCTTATCTACTAAAGACTCATTATACTTATTAAGTAGTTTTGCATAGTTTTCTCTCATCGTTTCTAGTTCTATTGTTTTATTTACTACATCACTTTCAATTGAAACACCTTCTGTTTTACAAATAATAATATCAATTTCTAATCTATCTTTTGAGTCTATTTCTTTGTTTAAGTAAGTTGAAGGTACTTCTAGTAATCCCTCGAAATAAGCTAATCTTTCAGAATCCATAGGTCTACGAGCTTGTACCCAGTGATTCACCATTTGACTTGATACCCCTATATTCTTTGCTATCTCAGTTCCACTTAAACCTTTAATAAATAAAACGTATTCTAATCCTAACATCATATTCCCTCCAGTTTATATAAAACAAACCCCACTTATTTACTAGTGGAGTTTGTTTATGGCTTATTTCATTGGTGTTACAGGTGTTCCATCTTCTAAACGGAATCCTTCTAACTCTTCCGAAACATCAGTTTTATATGCTAATTTTTCTAATTCATCTAAGTTTGGATAAATATCTTTATTTGTTCCTGTAATAAATATGTCAAATAAAATAGTTGTTGGGTGACTTTCAACTATATCAACCAGTTTATTAACACTCATTGATTGTAATGTTAATCCTGCAAGGTTTTCATCAAACATAAAGATTTCTTCATGTACAACATATGCTACTCTTTCATACTCTAAAGCGGTATTTGTATCATCATACTCACCCATGTATGTGAAAGTTACCTTATCAGCTTCCGGTTTAACTAGAATGAAGTTTGCTTCTATTTCCATGTCTCCCCTTACTGCATTCCAAACACCTTGCTTTAACTCACCTAATGTAACTGTTTTATTTGTACTCATGATTAAAACCTCCAATATAGTATCTTACTATATACATAGTATACCATATCTCACTGTATAAATCAATACTAAACACAAAATTATTTTTCTGTCTGTATATTTTTATACAAAGTTTAACTTATAAATACAGTTTAGATAATTATTTAAATTAAATTACGTAATGCATGTACAGTATAAGCAAATCCATCTGTAGTTACATATAAAGCATTAATAACAAGGAAAAATATTAATTGGTTCTTTACTTTATTCTGACTGTTTTCTATATTTAATAATTCTTTATCATCATACCCTTGTTCTTTATCCATTACTTTCTTATTAAAAGATAATGTCTGTAGGAAAGAAATACAAGTTTTAATTGTAATAATCCATACAATCACAACGAATATGGAGTTTAGTATGTATACAAATTCCATTATAAACCTTCTTTCTGTTCTGATGGTAATTTAAAATGTTCTTTATCCATTGTCTTTATGTCTCTCATTGAAAACATGCTATAGGATGCAACAACTAAAAAGACAAAAGAAAATAGGAAACTGTTTATTAAGTTTCCCATGACTACCCCTCCAAGTGTAATTTAAAGTTTAATAAAGATTGAATTGCTGTTTCAAACGTGTTTGTATAAACACCATACAACCCTATCGAGAATACGATAACAAATTTAAGTGCAAAGTCTGTAAATAGGTCTTTGTGTTTCTTACCTACCATTTTGTTAAATTCTTCTTCTTTCCTCTTTTCTTTATTGTTTAACTGAATGATAGAATCAATAAAGAAATAAAAGCTAATTATCCAAGAAATTGTAACCATATGAGATACTACAAAGTTTAACATATTTAACTTCCTTTACCATTGAAGTTTAGGTTTCCTTTTGTGAATTTATCCATATCAAATGACTGCATTTCAGCATCCGTAGTCTTTAGATTCTCATTCGGTATTCTCATAATATCTTCTAACTTCTGATTTGTACCTAAAGTTTCATTTGATACTTTAAAGGCTTTTGTAGCAATTTTGATAGTTTCTTCTGACATATCTAAACCTTGCTTATAGTTTACACCGATAAATACCCCTAAATCATATCTTGCTTCGCTCAGACTACAAAGTCTACCGATTGTTAATGTAAAGTTTCTACGATTACTTAATAATACGATTGTAGGTTTATTGTTTAATGAACGCTCTTGCATAAACCCTTGTACTTCACCGAAAGTTACACTATCTGCATCATCTGTCATAATTACTACAATAATGTCTTTCTTGTAATACTCATCAAAATCTTCTTTGTATTTGTTTACTCGAATCTCTCTAGCTGTTAGCACTCTACCTACCGTTAATAACCCTTTGTAAGCTGATGCTAAGAAACAATAAGCTAGTTTCTGTAATTCAGCATGACGACCTGCATACATAACAAATGAAGTCTCAGGTAGTTGACCACCAGTTAGACCAGCCATTAACGCTTCTACTACTGCATTAAACTCATATACAGAGTTGTCTTCAAGGTAGTATAAGTCTGTCGTACCAATAATCGCTTCTTGACTATACATATCTGAAACGTATCTTTGGTCAATTCCTAAATGAATAGATAGCGATTCACGATTGCCAGTTTGTTGATTTACAATCCCATCACGTACTTCATTTTTACGTTCTCTTTTACATATTTCACATGGAACTAATTTTCTTAATTGTTTATCAAACTTTTGACCGTTATTACATTTGTGTACTTCTGACACTGTTCTACCCCTCCTAATACGGTAATTCTTCTATTTTATGACTTCGGTATCCCATACCTGCGTTCTTATAAGCTTCTATTACACTACTTATCTTGTCCCTTTTAACTCTCGTTGTTTTCACCCATTTACCTTTGGAGTCTATACCATATATAGTTAGCTTTGTAGTTTGTAGTTCAGGATTTGAAAATAAGTAATCTAATGAAGATAACATAATACTTTTCAACTGTATTCCTGTTGATTTTTCGTTAGGTAACATTAAATTAAAACCTATTACCTCTTCCCTATTTGAAGTTCTGTTATAATTAGGTATGTCTGCAATAAGAATCTCAATATCATAGTGGTTCGATAGTTGATTAATTAAACTACTCAGCATATTTAAAGGGTCAGTTACATAATAATTTCCCATGTTGGCTATTAGTATCTTATTACCTTTGTGAATCTTAGTTTCGAAATTATAATATCTTTCTCTTCTCTTTAAAGGTCTGTTTTTAACTTTACTATTTAGACAATCTATACTATTCATTTCTTTATACAAAGATTTCTTTATGAAATCTCTTAGGTTTATATTTGAAATATCTTTTCTAGCTTCCATTAAAAATTCATTTTTAATATCTTTTTCAAGTTCTTCTTTTATTGTAACTCTTACTTCTTCTGATACTTTACTCTTTAATTCTTCTTTTTGGTCTTTATATACTAAATTCAATATAGATTCTCTCAACGTACTATATTTATATTCTAAAAAGTCTTCTAAATTAAAATCTACTACTTCATAAATAAAACCTTCACTTGTTCTTGTTGGTTTTAACTCTAAATAAGGTATATTACTGTCTTTTAAATATTTTACTTTTTCTTCCTCATTTTTATGTGTTACGAATATCTCAAATACTAGAGGGTTTGTACTATAAGTCTTATTTACAACACAAACATCAGCTTTAAAAGTAGAAACAGTCTTCTCTACTTCGGAGTAGAAAGTTGAGTAATAACTTAAAAGTTCCTTCAAAGATATAGAATACATTGTCATTCCTAAATTCTTTAAAATCTTATAATAGTCTGCATCTAGTAAAGACCAATTTACTGTAAAATACAAGTCTTTACCTATTACTCTATAATCCGTATTATTAATAAAATTAGAAAGGTAATGTTTTGAATCATAATGAAGTAATGTTTCTTTAGTAGGGTTACAAGTTTCCAGATTTTTATGGTAAAAACAATGCTCTCTTTCACTACCCTTCCTGTAACCTACTTCGTCTCCACAAAAAGGGCATTTGTAAGTCATATCTCTAGATAGTCTGTCTTTAATGTGTACAACTTTATCCCCCTCTAAAGCAAAATCTAAATTAACAACCACAATTACCCCTCGTTTCTATTTTAACTTATGCTTCTTTCTCCGCTGACTTGATTATTTCTTCTACTCTTAACTTACTTTTATGTTTTAACTCTTTCTCACTATACCCTAACTCTTCTGCTAGTTTTAATATAGCTTGATAACTAGCATACTCTTTTTCAATGTTTCTATTATACATTTCTTGAACTCGTACTGTTTCATTATGCTTCTTCATGATATAATCTAAGTTTAAATTAGTAGAATCAATCTCTACCGCTTCTTTTCTTAACTCTTCTAGTTCCTTTAACTGGACGATTGCATTATGACATCTTACTAAGGCGTTTATGATACTTTCCTTATTTGTCATATCCCTCTACCTTTCATAATCGTTTCAATCATTTGTTTCATTTCTTCCTCTGCATCTAATTCACTTGCAAACTCTACCACCGCTAATAATTTTGACCATACTAGTTTCTTTTGTTTATTAAAATGTACTCTCTTGTTTAATAACTCTTCCTCTGCTTCAAAAATACCTAAAATATCGTTTACTTTCTTTCTTGTTTCCATTACGAATTTTAAATCTGTAACTACTCGTTCTTCCTCTGCATTCAAGTCCTTTAACTCATTCATATACTTCTGCATATGCTTTACTACTGCTTTTGTAAAGTTTAACATAACTTCCTACCCCTTTTATATGGAATACTTTCCTGATTGATACGCTTTTACTGTTTCACTATTAAGTGTTCTCTCCAATTCTTCCTTGTTTGGGTACATGGCATTTAATAGAGTCATTACTTTTTCATTCTGTTTTCCTACTGCTTTTATTCTGTTTGCATATTCTTTTCTAATTTCTAATGTTTTCTCTGTATGTGCTACGACACTTGGTATATGTAACTGTAATCCGTTTACACGTAAATGATTTTCTTCAAACTCAACTAGCTTTTGTTCTTCTGCTCTAAGTAATAGAAGTTTAACCTTATGTTCTACTATTTTCTCTATTAATTGCATAGATTGAAGTTCCGTACTCATTTAATTACCCTCTCTTATTTACAACCTTTTAAGCATCCGTCTACTTTATATGCTTCTGTGTTTAATAGTATACATACAATGATAACCCATATGATAACTGATACAATTCTTAGTTTCATTGGAAACTTCTTTGTTAACAATAACGCTATACTTGGTACTACTGATAAAATAATAAAGTCTGTTAGAAAACCCATCTAGTTAGCTTACCATTTCTTTAATATATTCTACATCTAGTTTTAGGTATATTGCTTTATCTAACTGCTCTTGAATATACAAGTTACATTCTTCAATTTTAGGGTCAATTTGTGCATTGATTTCCATAATATCATTTGTTAGTTTTGTACTTACTACATCTTTGTTTTCTTTTGATAAACCTTTTACTGTTTCGCACATTTCATCAATCTTTAATGCTCTTTCAGTTTCTAGTTTCTTTCTATCTTTTTGCATAACCTTAATATTTATAATGATATCTTTCTCTTTCATCGCTTGTTTATTTGGTTTGAATAACCGTTTTAATCCTGATAGCATAACTTTCTTCCTCCCTTACTACCCCTTAACAACTCCCATAACTCTTCTACTGTTTTATTATCATATCTCTCATCCATATGACAAACATATGTCCCTAATTCCGGTTTGTATATGATTGGAGAATAACCTGTAATAAAATGAAATCTGTTCTCTTCTACTAACTGTCTCATTAACTTTCTTGTAACAGGCTTCGTATACCCTGTTATACCAATTGGCGGTGTCATTTTTCCCATATTATTTTCTACCATTCCAAACAGCTACAAGGTCTTTCCAAGCTAAGTTAGTTTTTGGTGTAACTAGAATCAGAACGAATAATGCAATAACTTCTACTGGACTTACACTAAAGTTCTTCACTAAACCGATTATGATAGATGTTGCAAGCATGAACCCTAAACCCAGTTTTAAAATGTGTACTGTGTATTCTGCTTTCATGATAAACACTCCTATACTCTCCATAGTTTCTTTTTACGCTTACTCGCCTATAGCTTAACCCTTAGCTATAGAATAACCCGAAATAGTTTAATGCATATAAAGAAGCACTAATTACCCCTGTTAAGAATACCTTCTTAAACTTTGTAGTCTCCATCTTCGTCCATAACATGTATACGAAAATGAGAACTGATAACGTATACGCATAAATTAACATTGTTGGCACATAGATTCACCTCTTTTGTTTGTATATCCTTTACCCATTCAGATATACAGTTTAATTGTTGCACTTATTATTGTAGCGGTTATAATACTACTGATAGCAAGTCTTTTCCATTTCAAACTCCAACCCATTGAATCACTTACCCAGTCTACCACTACTGCTATTACAATTGCTGAAATTATTGCTTCTGTACTGCTCATTTCCGATTATCATCCTTCTTATAATGAGGTTTGCTTGGTTTTTGAGTACCATCTGACTTTCCTTGATACGGTTTCTTTTTATATTGCTGTTTACCTTTGTAAGAACCTTTTGTGTGCGGTTTCTTTTTATGATGCTTTGCGGTAGAAGATGTTCTCTTAGATACACCTACTGTATTTTCTAATAATCCATCAATACCTGCTAAGTTTGTTGATTCTAATTGTTGTTTATACTTTTCAGAGTTTTGCTTGTATAATTCACTACCGAAAATCGAAACGTAGAATCGTACTACCCCTTCGTTTACTTTGAAGGCTCTAATTAGTCCGCAATGTACTAGTTTCTTGATTCTTTTTAAGAATACTTCATCTGTAATTAATGTACTATCTGTAATGTTTACCTTAGATGAAATATAGATATCTCTTGATAAATCCAGTTCATAGTTTAAAGGGTGAGTTGTAATCTGATACCCCTTATTTGCTAACTTATAAATGGTGTTTAACCCTAAGAATGTTCCAAACTTGAAGTTAAATAGTAAAGTTTCACTTGTTTTAGCTTCTTGTATGTACATTCCAACTGCTCTACCTAAATGAGCCATATCATAGAACTTTGTAGTTGTGAATATCTTAACACTAGATACTCGATAATCTTTATGGTTTTTAATTGTAAATAGCAAGTAACCACTTCTGTTTTCGTACTGTACCATTACATATATACTTTCTGACGTTTTAGAGAAGTGACAACGAATTGACTTTACCCCATCATGCTTCTCAAATCTTGTTATAAATTTAGTTAGTTTCTTATTGTACTCGTCTCTTAAAAATGTTACAGGTTCATCTTTAAATAACAGTGTGACCGTCTTTTCCCTAGCAACGTTACTGTATTTAGCCCCTCTTGATTTCTCATTCACTCTTAATTCATCCACTTTTAGCCCCTACCTTTAAATTTTATACCTTTATTATAACATAAGTTAAGCAATTTGTCAAATAGAGTTTCATTACCAAACCCTATAGACTTAATCCATAAGGTTTAGTAACATTTCAACTACTGCACTTAAATCGTCACTAGAGAAGTCACGACTTGACTGTAAGGTCTTCTTAACATCTTTCTTCAGTTTGTTTAACTCTCTACCTTCATGTGCTAGTAGATAGAAGTTTTTATTTTCAATATGGAATGAACGAGTAATACGACCTTCCATCTGAATCATTTTGTTTGGGTTTGTACTAAATGAATAGAAGATTAAATGTGGTACGTCTCCAAAGTTTAACCCTTTCTGAACTGAAGTTATTAATACTTCATATTCTTTCTCTTTAAAGGCGTTTACAATTCCGTTTCGTTCTTCTCGGTTTGTAATATCGCCATTTAAAATTTCAGTATCATATCCACGGTTCTCAAACCAATCTTGTAATCTTCTTTGTGATTCTTTATAGTGACAGAAGATTAATACCTGTTCTCCTACCTTGATTTTGTTTTCTAGTAATTCTTCTAACATGTCTAACTTCGGTACATTCTCTTCATCGAATGGGATATCAGAGTCTAAATACGTAGGACAATCATATACATAACCGTACATATCAGTTAGCTTCATTAACTCTGTTTG
Organism: Bacillus sp. Root131; assembly: GCF_001429475.1. Taxonomy (NCBI): domain Bacteria; kingdom Bacillati; phylum Bacillota; class Bacilli; order Caryophanales; family Bacillaceae; genus Bacillus; species Bacillus sp. Root131. The sequence goes on along the minus strand of NZ_LMJQ01000023.1, from coordinate 148,754 downwards.
TTCCTTTGTCATTTCTCTTGTTATAATCTCATAGGTTGTATTCTTCATTTCTGCACCTAACTGTTTACGAGTTTGATAGAAATAGAAATACCCCACTTGATGCCTAAATACGTGTGCGTTCTTATATTTACCATTGTGAACACCCCACTTCTTCTGACCATGTCCATACTCTAATACGTAGTATATCTTCTTGAATGTAGTCTTAGCTGGCATTAAATTTGGGTCTAAGAAGTTTAATTGACCATAGAATGTATCTAAATTACTTTCGAATGGTGTTGCATTCATTAAGATAACATGTTTTGCATACCTTCTTAATAGTTCTGCATACTTATAGAGTTGTGTGCTTGTACTACCTAGTAAACTCGATTCATCTATAAATAGATAATCAAAATAATAGCTTCCTTCTGCTAAACCATACTCGTCTAACATATCGTCTAACCATGAATGAAAGACTTGCTGTTTTAGTAAAGAGTGTGGAGCAACAATACCACCTTTATGCCCGTCCCACATTTCTTCACGCCATTTTACGTTCTCTTTCTTTTCCCCAGTTAACTCATGTACATACTGTCTTGTAAAACGAGTTAACTCTCTTACCGCCTGTTCTACTAGTGTTTTCTCCGTTAAGAATAAATAGCGGAAAGGTAATCCGTTATCATGGTTTTGTTTTCTCTTTAAGTTAATAAGGGCTGATACCTGTACAGTTTTCCCTAAACCTACACTATCTCCAATAATACAGTCGCCTGAATAGTACATGTAAGCTGTTCCTAGTGTTTGATTATCCGCTAGTGTACCTTTCTCCTTTGAAATAGATGGGTCTACTTTCTTTTCTCGTTGTATTCTTGCCACTTCTTCATCGGATAAAGCATAGATTGTATGTTTCAATGAGTCAATACTTCCGTTTACTTCTTTCATTTTTAAAATATGCTCTAAATTATCACAGTCTGCTTCGTTCATAGAGCCTTGTAATCTATCATTATAGTATTTAACCGTTCGTTTCGCCATTTAACCTTCCTCCTAATTAAAATAGCCGTTGTTCTACACAACGGCTTTAACTTCTCTACTTGTATGTTTTAGTTTGATTATTATTTCTAGAGGGCTTCTTCGAATAGACTTTTGTATTCTTTAATATCTCGTTATACTCCTTTAAAACTGCTGTTTCTATTTCCGACATCGTCTCTCTATCTGTTATTTGTACAACTGACTTAATTGCATTCTCTTCTACAGACCTACAAGGAGTTACAGGCATTTGTACAATATAGTCTGCATCTTTCTTAATAACTCTCACCCTGTTTATTGTGATTACCCCATTTAAGATAACCCTACAGAACCCACATGAACCGTTTCTGTTTTCATCCATTGCTTTTGCGAAACTAAAACTTACTGCTGTTACTTTAATCGACACGAAATACCCCTTCTTTCATCACTTTCTTACAGGTTTACTGGACTTAAATTAATAATACCCCTCTAGCCCTTGTTATGATACCACTATTAATATAGTCATCTACTACTTTAGGTGAATATAGCTTTTTGACCTCGTTTTCCTTCGACCTCGGATGAAGTCTTAGGTACGAAATTGGGTCTGGAGGTAAGTTTTCTACTTTTACTTCTTCTACTTTTGGAGAAGATGGATTGACATTCGATGAAGGTGGAGTTACTTTGGAATTTTGACTGTTCATTATGCTTTTAATGAAGTCTTCTTCACTACCTTCTATGCTTTGCATTCTTAGTGAGTTTGAATTAGCTCTACGACTCGGTCTTGGATTATTTGGAACATCGAATTGACTTTGAACAGGTTCTTCTTTCTTCAACTCAGGTTTTGGAGGTGCTACAACTGGTGTATCTTTCTTGAATACTGGTTCAGTCTTCTTAATGACTGGTGCATCCATTTTAAACACTGGTTCGAAAGCTTGAACTTTCTCTTTCTTTTCTACGATTGGAGGTGTAATGACTGGTTTTACTAGTTTGACTTCTTCGATTATAGGTTCAGGCTCAGGTTCATAGGACTCTTCTTCCTCTTCCAACTCTTCCTCATCCTCAAAGTCATCTTCTTCGTCTTCCAACTCTTCCTCATCCTCAAAGTCATCTTCGTCTTCCTCTATAATCTCTTCATCTTCTTCGTCTTCTAAGAATTCCTCTTCTTCCTCTTCCTCAAAGTCTTCTTCAAGGTCTTCTTCATCCTCATCATCGTCTAACAATTCTTCTTCATCGTCATCTTCAATTATTTCTTCCTCGTCTTCGTCTTCTAGTTCATCATCTTCTAGTTCTTCATCTTCTATTTCATCGTCTTCAATGACATCATCGTCTATAATTTCATCATCTACAATTTCTTCATCCTCTTCTTCATCTATAATAGCAACTGGAGGTTCTTCTTTTGTGTAATCAATTGGCTCATCTTCCGAAACTAAATCTAAGTTTACATTACTGTTTAGCTTCTCAAAGACACCTTCAATATGACTTGTAATCTCATGTGGTAGAATAGAGTCTAATGTAATATGCTCTATTGACTCGGAAGCTTTTAATTGTATTTCATAATCTTCTTCTACCTCTTCGGATATCAGACTCCGTTCATCTAATACTGGAAGAGGTCTAAGAAGCTGTAACCTCTCAAACTCTTCCGCTTTTACTTGACTATAATCTTTCTTATTGTCTGCTAATTTCTCACCATACTTTTGTAAGGCAAAATATAAGTCTTCATTGGATATACTTTCTAACATTACTCGCAAATAAAACACCTTCTTTTAAGGTCTAAAATCACTGACTACCCCTAGTACATTCCATCTTTACCAAATACAGGCTCACTAGGTAAGTCTAACTTATCTAATATTACTTTTTGCTTGTTTGTATTGTCTAGTTGATAGGCAAGTGAACCTTTTATGGAATCAGGCTCTAGTTTCTCCCATAACTTCGCTTGATAATCTAATACACGAGTTACCCCTGTACCGTTCTTAGCTAAGATAAATGAGTGCATAAAGAATACGTCACTAGAGATTGATGGCATGTTTACTGCACAATCCCCTACGTGTGATAATTTAAATTTGAACTTACTTGGTTTTGCACCAGTTGTAGCTTCTACGTGACTCTCATCACCTTTAACAGATATCTTACAAGGTATTAAGTCTGATACTGTTTTAGGGATGATATCATTCTTAACTAAGTGAGGAATACCCCATAATCTAAGTCCAAACCCTGGCATTTTCGTTACTAAATCGACCATTCTTGCATGGAATAACTTTTTATCCTTGTCTGTTAACTTCTGCATTAGAGTTGCCATTTCATCTATAACAACATAAATCATAGGAAGTTCAACATCATGCGGAACTTGATTATAGTCTTTTAAGTTTGTTACCCCTACTTCTGCCATTATCTTCTCACGTCTCGGTCCTTCTACTTCTGTTAGGTGAGTTAACATTGTTATGATGTCTTGTGGGTTACTTTCAAACCTTCTAACATGAGGTGTTCTGAACTGATACCAGTCAGATACTTTACCTTTTACGTCTGCAAAGTAGAAATTAACTTCTGATGGACTACAAAATTGAACCATTTGAGACATTACCGTTTTAACAGAGAATGTTTTACCACCCCTTGGCATACCTGCTGTTAGGATAGATTCCACATCATATAAATCAGTTTTAATTGTGTCTCCTAATTCGTTAAAGCCCATTACAACTGGAATACGGTTGTCTGTATTTAAGAAGAAATCTTGCTCTTTTATAATAGCGTCTTTAACAGATACACTTGCTGTTTCACCTGTAAAGATTGTAATGTAAATTGTGTTACCAACTGCTATTGTTTGTGAGTATCTTCCTTCTACTAGTCTTCCTTTTACCCTTGAAACGATATTTGATAATTCTCGGTTAAACTCTTCTATCTTACTGTTTTTAAGCTTCTTCGGTCTTGTTGCTTCTACATAAACAGTTAATAGACGTTTTTCTACAGAAAGAATTTCAGATAAATCACTTTCGTAATCGTCTGCCCCTGATTCTAAGTCCATTTGTTGTTGAACTTCTCGAATCAGTCTACTGTATGCATCCCACTCGTCATCCTCATCTTCATCTAAATAGATTGTATCACTATAAGATGGTGTAATACTTGTTAAGGCTTTCTTATAGTTTTCATATAAGAAATGTCTTGTATACATACCTGCGGGTACTTGGTCTACATCAGTTAAGACAGTTGCTATATCAGTAGGTGCTTCATCTACTGTAACAAATTCTGTTATTTCATCGTCTTCCTCATCGTATTCATCGTCTTCTTCTTCATCGAACTCGTCCCAACCATCATCAAATTCATCGTCATCCTCTTCTCCTTCGTCTTCATCTTCTTCATAGGAGTCAAAAGGCTGTACTTCTTCTAATGGTGGTTTATCTAAGTTAACTACCATGTTAGGTTCAGTTGCAAATGCATTCGCAAAGATATCATCTTGTGGTAAAGGGTCTCCCTCTATTTTATTAATATCAAAGGGCTGTTCCTCTTCTCCGTCTGTACCTTTTATCATTCGTGCTTTATCATTATTGAAAGATAATAACAATACCCCTACAATTGCGGTAAAACCGCTACCCATCATGAAGTCCATTACGTCTTTCTTAAATATCATCATAGTTGCAAAGGATAAACCACAAGCGATTGCTGACATTTTAACTAAGTTCCTACCAGTCATAGACCAGTTTGTAGGTGTTGATTTTAAATCATGAAATCCACTACCTAAGTCTTTAATGAATGACCAACTCTTCTTTCCTGCATCCATTATTTTCTCTTCGTCACTCTTAGGTTGTTGTGGTGGTTGACCGAATGGTGTAGGTGGTTGGTTCATACCTCCCATCGGTGGTATACCTCCAATTGGGTTTAAGAAAGGGTCATTTCCACCACCTAAAGGTTGCCCCAGTGGAGGTGCATCACCGAATGAGTTAAACGAGTTGTTATTATCAGTTGGTGAAGAAGGAGAAGGATTACTGAACATAGCATCTATATCCAAATCAGAAAACGGGTCTCCACCTTGACCATGTTCTACGCTTGGTGGGTTTTGTCTGTCTTGCCTATCCTGACGTTCTTTTGCTAAGTCATCGTCAGAGACAAAGTTTCGTGAGTCGAAACTCATACAATACCCCTCCTTTCTTAGACTTTGAAACTATTACTCTTTACCTCAGTTTAGATAAAGAAAAAGGTGATAAAGATTGCTACTATTAATAGGAAGACCACTCTAGTCTTCCCATTTAAGGACATCTTTCTTGTAAATAAAGAATAGATTAATAGTAATACAAGTAGAATCTTTAATACTGATATTGACATAACTTCCTACCTTTCTGTTTAGGCTAGTATAAATCGAATTACACTATATACCCCAAACAATCCTGCTAGAATCCAAAAGTTACGCTTTGATTTCTCGTTTATTGTGTCTTTATTCGTTGTAAATACTGAAACGAGAAACAAGAACAAAGCGAAACTTAAAGCATACGCAACATTCATTGTCTACCCCTCCTTACCTCTCAATGATAGTTGGTGCATCGTCTTTCGGTGCGTTTTGATTGATTTTATCATTATCATTGTTAGGTCTACTATAAGGGTTAACGTTATCTGAATCTTTCTTATTCTCAATATTACCGTTTACATTACCAATTTCAGTGTTCTCAATCTTAGCATCAGGAGTTACATCTTCACCTGACTTACCAATCCAACGCTCAAACTGGTCTAAGATTTGGTTTACTACGATTTCACCGTCTTGGTACTTCGCTAATGCATCTAATTCAGCATCATTTGTAACTAACCATGAACCATCCATAGTTTGTTGCATTACAAAGTTTACTTTTACATTTCTAGTTTTTGGCTTCTCACCTGAATAGTAACTTAGTACGTAGTTGAATAAGTAATCTTTCATTTTTGTTGTATCACGCTCATTCACTTTGTACTTTTTCAAGTCTTGGAAGATTTTATCTTTGTCTTTTAACCAAAAATCCTTGTTACTTAAATCTAATAACTCGATATTCATTGTAATTGAAGTTTTATAATCAGCGAATAAAGCTGTATCTTCAATTTTGTTTGGTCTAAGACTTAATAGTACTTGTTTATACATACCTTTTTGGAAGTTCTTATTGTATGTAAAATCTTGTTCTGCTTCGTAGAATCCTTGGTATGATTTTACTACATCAGTCTTATAGCTATATCTTTGTGCATTAGAGAAATCTAGAGTTGATAGACCACGAACATATGCATAAATAACGTCCTCACTGGTCATACCTTTATCTCCTATTGCTTGAAGCTTACCATCGTCTGTCCAACGGAAACCTTTCTTTGGTGCGCCATGTTTCTTCACTAGTTTCTCTTGTTCAATGTCGAATTCAGACTTAACGTTTTCTTCTTTTGCGCTTTTCTCTGCTGAAACCTCAGCTTCCTTCTTGGCTTGTCGGTCTGCCGCAACATTATAGGATATGAAACTAATGATAACTACCCCTGCTATTGCAAGCGTGGTTTTCTTGTGTTCCATAATCCAACTTGTTATTCCACTTAACATCCACTTACCACTCCTTATAGTCTTACGACTTTACTTACATAGTTTTAAAGCTATGTATACAAATAAGGGACGAGGAAAACCTCGCCCTATACTTTACATATTTAAGTTAGTTAATACCTTCTCAGTTAATCAGTAATACTACACTAGTTCTTTACTGAATGTAACCTAAGTACTGTAGACACATAGACAAGAATAGAACAGATAATGTACCTGTCACAGTCATAAGTTTATGACTTTCCATCCAAGTTCTAACAGGTTGAAGCTTTTTCGTAATGTCGAATTTTAATGTCAACCAAACTGTCGCAACTGTAAATAAAAGTACCCCTACAAAAGCAATAGCAACTTGCATATCTAACGCATGTAAGTTCATAATCGTTTCCACCTCCTTTCAAGGAGTTTTACCTTACTTCTTATCTTTTAAAGTTACTTTTATTTTACCTGTATGAATCAATCCGTATATTGTAAAGATTCCCATGTTTGTCAGGATAAAAAATGCAACTGGAAGTATTAATAAGGAAGTTACACCATCTACCATGTATTTCTGAATAGAGAAATAAGGAGCAATTACATAAAACACAATGAATGCTATCGTTTGAAAACCCATTGTATATTTTATAATTGGTCTGTACTCTTTTTCTAATCGGTTATATAATGTTAACTCATATAGATAAAGTCTCCGCATAAAATCAACCAAAGGAAAATACGCTAAAAATATAAGCAACGATACCCCTAATGTTGTTTGAAAGAATTGTATTACATCTTGCACCCTCGCACCTCAGTTTACTTGTATTTCCTCTCTTTTGTAACTCGTTTATAGGTTGTTTTTGAGTCAATTCTCCGTAGTTGAATACATGTCATACTAAAATACAAGTTATCCTATTTTTACACCAGTTTGGAATAGTCTTGTTTTAGACAAGCTATCAGGTAATACAATTTTCGTAATAGAGAAATCTCGTCTCTCTAATCCAACAAGGAAAGCTTTTGCGTATGGATTCATCTTGATTGCATCGAAGTCTTCATACTCTGTTGTATTATCATCGGATTTCTTACGGTTTCTTTCAATTAAATCTAATTCTTTCTTCATTAACGGCATTTGTAGACGTTCACATAGTTCATGACGAACTTTCGAGTCACCTACAGCCCCAATTGCAAATGTAGTGATTGAGTCAAAGATTTTGAATCGGTCTGTTTCTAGTAATTCGGAAGGTCTGTTTGTGATAATAATATTAATATCACCTAATTTACGTCCACCTGATAATGGAGTTTTAAGTGTTTCTTCCGCACCAGGGAATCCACCCCAACGTTGGAACTCTTCCCAAATTTTAAAGTTATACATACCCCTTGATTTCGCAAATACAGAACGTAAATGAGAGATTAAAGCGGTGTATAACTGCATTAACGCCATGTCTACCGCACTTACTGTAGAAGCTGAACGACCTTTCATACCGAATGAGTTAATTACTAGTTTCGCATCACGGATAGAGTCGAATTGTACACGATTACTGAATCTACCTGTTGTACGACTGTTTCTACCTAATCTTGACTCTAATTGAGCGATAACTAACTCTTTATCCGCTTCAAACTCAGAATTTAATTTATGAGGTTTGTATATTTTAATCTTTTCGTAAACATCAAAGATAGTTTTACCTTTTGTTTTCTTCCAAGTCTTACTATCACTGTTTACTACCCCTAAATCAGCGTAGAACTCTTCTACCCCATTCTCGATGATTGTTTCAGCCCAGTCACGCTTTTGTAGTAGCTTGTCTCCTACTAATGTTTTAAACATACTTTTTGTAAAGGAAACTGATAAAGAGTGCATTTCTTCATCTAAATCTGCAACTCCTGTTTCGTATATCTCTACAGGGTCAAAGTAAGAACCACCTGACTCACCAATATCTAACATAACAACGCTACTATGGTTTGCGATGATGTAACCTAAGTCTTCATACTCATCACCCTCGATATCGTTAATTGTTCCTACCATATCGTTTCGTCCAAGTAATTGAATACAAGATGATTTTACAAAGTAGGATTTTCCTCCACCAGTCTCAGCCGCAATTAACCAGTTCTCTGCATCAGTGTCTATTACTTTTGGCTCTTTTAATACTGGTTTCTTAGAATAGATATCAGTACCCCAATACATCGAACCTGTTCCAACTGTACCTTGGTCGTAAGAGTTTAATCTTGCTACTAATTCATCAGGTATAACGTTTGAACCAGTTCGTTTAATTACCCCACTATTCTTACGTAGTGAGAAAGGACTAAACGTTTCTAAGTAATCCGTTAAATTACCTGTTATACGTTTAATCTTAATTTTACTACGTTTACAAGAAGACTCTACTGATTTAACCGTATCATCAAATGCTAACCCTCGTTCACCTGTAATTAACATAATACCTTGTACGTTAAATAACTTTCTCTTTCTACGTAAGTCTGCATTGATTAAATATTCAATACTTTTCTTCTTATAGTTTTGTAGGTCTAAACGTCCAACCTCTCCTGCCGCTTCATAGATACTAACCTCTCTATCATTGGCTTTCTCTAAGTTCTTCCATGTTTGAAGTTTATTCTTATTTGTAGGACTTTCCCAGTTAATTGTATCTCGGTTTAAGTTTGTAATGAAGGTAATACGTACCCCTGCTTTACACTCTCGTCTAATCGTTTTACGGAATGATAACTCTAATTCACTAGGTAGTTGGTCTACTAAATACAGATAAGACACGTTCTTCTCACCACTATAGAAAGCATTGGTGTTTGCATAGAAGTTAACACGTCTAGTCGGTCCTTGTTCACTTTTGTTCTTATTCATAAACTCAGCTATTCTTGTGTCCCATAAACCCCAAGGTTTAATGGTACGTTTCTTTTCGCCAAGTATCTTTTTAAAGTTTGGTATGCTTAACCCGAACAACTATACCCCGTCCTTCCTTATTTATCTTGTTATACCTACAAATTCATCTATACGGTTGAAAGATTCATAGAACGTTTTCTCATAACGGTCTAATCTGTTTTCTACCCCTTCGGGATATCTATCAATATGAGTTAGGCGCATTAAAGAGTTTTTCAGACCTCTTATAGATATGATACTTTCTTCACTCTTTAGATTGTACTTACGTAGTTCTCCTATACTTGTTACACAATGAATAACCTTTGCTTTGTTTGTAAAAATAGGGTCTTTTTCATAGGTACGGTCTAGTATTAGAATCACTTCGTCTGATTTCTTTGTCATTTCTAACATCATATCTCGTAAAGGTGTTGTAGTGAAAGCTACGTCTTTTGTAATTGCATACTCACTCTTCATAGATTGTAAGGTAAGTTCAAAGAATCCTTCATATCTACGTTTTGTTAATTCTTGTTTACCTGATACAACAATCAAACGTACACGCTTATTCTTAATCGTTTCTAAATGATTCTTATAAGCTAGTACCATACTCGTTAGATACCTACAAGCTGACATTTCTTTAAATACAATTAAAGGTATGTTTCCTGTATAGATGATAGGCGGATAGAATGATAGGTTACTAGCCCTATTTCGGCTTGCACCACTATACTTCTTATCATGCTCTATCTCTAGTAGCTTGTTTTTCATTTCTTCGGCTTTAACCTGTAAATTATTGATAGTTTTTGTGGTATTGTTGTACGTCTCAATTACACCTTTACCCATTAAACTGATTCGTTCCTCTTGTAACTTCATGTCTCTATTTACACTTGTTAATGCTCTATTAACAACATCTAGGTATAATGGGTCGTTTAATGACTCATCACCCTCAGACAACTTTGATACAAACTCAGTCAATACGTTAAAAGGTGAGTTTTGATTCTCTGTCTCTCCTATTGCGATTTCTAAGGAGTCTTCTTTTAAAATTTCAACTAAACCTGCAATTTCATCCTCGTCTTCCAATAAAGACTCGTCTTCTTCCACTACCCCTTTAAAGCTATCAATTAATACTCTTACATCTTCGTAAGGTGAGTTGTTTATGTAAATAAACTTATTAACACCTTTTGTACTATATAAGTTTGATAGCATTAAAGAAGCTTTATAAGAATCTTCTTGAAAGGAATGTAATAGAATAATAGAGTTTGCATCTGCTTCTATTACTGCTTGCAAACTATCTACCTTTGTATAGTTCTCTAAATCGTACTCGTTACTTGTACTTACTAAATAATTCATTCTACATCACCGTCTCTTTACTTATAAAGCTGTTTATAACCTGAACCTTCTTGAGAAACCATCGGTCTACCATCATAAGTATTGATGAAATTATAGAACCCAAAATCTAACTCTGTGAATGTACGAGAAGGTGTCGGGTTACTTAATTTTTCACTTAGTTCCTTTGATTTTTCATTTACGTTATACACATTATCATTACTTGTTTGCATAGATTTATCTTGGTTATGACCTTCTTGTAACACTTGACTATGAATATCCTGTTCAAATGTTTCACCTTGTACGTTATTATCTCCTTTTATGTGTTGCAAGTAAGCCATAATTATTTGCATATTTTGTTGTTTTGTTTGCAATTGGACTTTGGACAGTTTCTTTAGACCAAAAAATCCGTATCTTTTATACTGTCTTTTCCGTTGTGGTAAGACAACCATCGGTTGTATTTCTAATTCTCTTGTAGCTTCTGCTGATTCTTCGTTCTCTTCTTCGTCATAATCGTCTTCTAACAAATCATCATCAATTTCATCTTGCTTGTTTGCGGAATACTGTTCACGAATCTCATCTATACCCCCTCTTACACTTTTCAGTAGGATAGATAAGTTTTGTTCTTCTACTGCTAAGTCTGTATATAAAGGTGAATTAAATACCTCATTGAAGAACTTAGCTTTCTTTTCTGCATTTTCTTTTCCTTTTGGGAACATAAAGACTACTGTAGCCCTTGGATGTTCCTTCCTTAAAAACTTGTTTAAATCTACTAACTCTTGTTGCGTCTTTACCCCTGCATGTGTCAATACGATACGGTCAAAATTAAGTCTTAGAATCGTAATATTTTCAATTAAGTCATAGGCTCTTGTATATGCCCTAATATCTACACTATCGTCTAGTTCGTTAATTTCTTGTTTGACACCTTCTGTAATATCTCCAAATGCCAATAATGTTCTCATATCTATAACCTCCCTGCTGTTTGACTTTTTATCTCATATACTTAAATTATTTATACTGTTTCTATGATAATACTTATCGTTACCATAATTTAAAATATAAGTTCATACCTTATATTCTAAAGTACATTAAAGATAAGAAGAGGGAAGGTCTATTTACAACCTCTACCCCTCTTTGGATTACTTTTACCATCCTTCGTCTTCTGAATCGCTGAATAAGTTTACTTTACTGTCTTTCTTTGTTTCTTTCGTATTCGGCTTTTCAGTTTCAACGATATTAGGTTTTACTTCTTCTTTCTTAACTTCTACTTCCTCTTTACGTGTAATAACTTCGCTTTCTTTACGTAAAACAGGTTTCTTAACATCGTCTACTTTTACTTCTTCTACGACTTCATCATTTAAATAGGAGTCATCCAAGATAGTTGTGCTTTCAAAGAAGTCACCCAGTTTATCTTGACTTTCATCTTTGTTTTCTTTGACAACATCAGAAGTTTTAGACTTCTTATTCTTACTTTCTTTCTTCTTACGTTTCTCTTCAGCTTTCATAGCTTCTTGGAATTTCTTGTCTTCCTCTAACTGCGCTCTAGTCTTATTATAAATCTCTTCTGTACCATCTTCTCTAATTAACTTGATAGGAGTAATCGTTTTACTTAATGTATTCATGATTACTTCTTTCTCAGCTTGAAGTCTTGAGAAGTTTTCTAAGTTCATAATGGATTGAGTCATATTTCTTAACTGATTAGGGTCGATTAATGTGTATGACTTGTAGTTTGCGTACATACCTGCATCTAATACTTCCCTTACGTTGTAGAATAAAGCTTCTTCACTAATACGACCTGTAAATAAGTACACATCATAACTCGTATAGTCTAGGCTCATTTCATACTCTAAATATCCACACATGCTTAGTAAGATTTGTTTTAAAGATTCATTTTCACAGTTTGAAGCTTTTGCATACATGCTTTGCATACGAGAATCATTACCTACGATATCCATGTAGTCTATGTTTACCATATCTAAACCTAATCGGTGCGCTACATTGTACATATCAGCTAGTTTCTCAAAATGTGTGAATTCCATGTTGTCTTCCTGACCAACTACTACGTCTTTATCTAATCTAACAAAGATACCTTTTAAACCATTTGCGTAATGTACTGTAAATGGTGGTTTAGGACTAATATTGTAGATATTCCAAAAAGCGTTTGTAGATTGTTCATAGTCTTTTTCTACCATCGTTTCATAGGCATCACTTATTCGTCCTTCTTGGAAAACTAAGAACCTAAGAATGAAGGTATAGACATATGTACTAAGGAGTGCTAAAGGAATCTTGTAGTAAAAAGGTTTCGAGCCTGTTAATACCCCATACACATAGATTAAGAATAACACGGTTGATATTGCTATTACCCAAAACAAGGTTGTCTTGTTAACTGTACCTTCACTACGTTTACTAAATGTAATCGGAAGGTTTATTACTCTTTCACCTTTCTTTGGTCTCATAGCGTCTTGAAATTGATTACCACCCACGCTTGATACCTCGTTTCTATTTATTTGTTAAAGAACAGGTAAGCACGAATACTAGTTAATACTTCCAACCAGTTATTTCATTACTTCTGTACTCGATAACCAAACTAATTGTTTCTACTTTTGGAGCGACATTTTCTTGCCCTTCATTACGAGAAACTACTTTTGCTATTACGTTTGCTTTATAGTTCTTTTCTGTCTCAGAGTAATCTACCCCTGTATACATGATTTGAACATTTACATTGTTATAGCCACCGTAAAAGATGTTTTTCGCATTTCCAAAGTATTTTGTAGTTGCTTCTTTTGATAGAGGTAAGTTATTCATTGCATACTCTCTAGTCTTTTCATCATTGATACTTAGAATAGCTTTTGCGTGAGACTCTACTTCTGAACGATTAAATCTCTTTGCTAAGTCTAAGTCATCTTTATCTAACTTGGAATCCTTTACCTCTTCCCTCTCCTGTTTGTTAAACTTATAAGAGTTTGAGTTCTTTAATTCCTTCTGTCTTAATTCTTCTAACTTCTTATCTCTTTCTTTTGCTTCTTTAACGAGTTGGTCTTGTTGGAGTTCATAGTTCTTATGGTCTGTATATTTACTGTACCCAAACCAACTACTTAAACCTACAACTGCAACTACCCCTAAGGAGATAAGAACCTTCTTGTTTCGTAACAATTCTTTCATGTTTACCTCCTACGCTTCAAGGAAGTTTTTAATTAATCCGTCATGGTCGTATATAACCGTACATCTGAATACATTATCAGGTGTTTTAACACGAATTAATTGTGATAATTGGTCTCTTGAAGAGTCATAGAAATACTCAATACTGATTTCACTTTCAGCTAGGTAGTCTAAAGGCTCAACCTTCATCATTACATCTTCTTCTGTTTGTTCCTCAGCGGGTTTTTCTTGACTTTCTCTGTATTTCTTGTAGTTTGCTTTGTGTTCTTCGAGATTTGCGCCTAATTTAGAGAATAAATCTTCTTTAGACTCATATTTACCCACAGGGTTAACAGTTACAGTGTTTTCTTGATTGTCTTCGCCTAAATCTTCTGCGTTATGACCAAACATGTTCCATTGTTTCTGTTTCGTTATCATCATAATTGCATTTAATTCATATTTCTCAGCAATTCCTTGAATGGATAACTTAGCGTTTCTCTCGTTATTATATGTTTTATATAGCTTCTCTATATCAATACCGTTTGGTTCAGCTTTTGCAATATCTACCCCACTGAATCCAATAACAGTACCGCTTATTAGAGCAAGTTTTAATATCTTTTTACCTTTTGTAATCATAAGATGACCTCCTTCTACTTCTAATATTTACGTTTGTGTAATAGACCTCTGACTTTAACTCATTCTACTTTGTTTTGATATTAAAATGGTATTACAATACGGTATTGTTTTCATTCTATCCTATTTTCTGACTGACTACACTATTTGTTTATATAAGAAAAGGGCTGTCATTTTTGACAACCCTACCTTCTTACTTTCTTACCTATTTACTTCGGTTTTATACTTCGTTACGTTTTATCAGTTATGAGTTATGCTTATTTGATTACATTACCCATACGAATTAAATACTTGTATTTTGTATTTCCTTCTCTGATTCTATCATATCCGAAACCATACTTCCCTTGTGTAAGTTCCATATCACTATGACTACTAAATTGATGTGGATAGCTAGTTTTGGATTCAATAGTTACATAATCACCTTTTGAGTTTCTACCAACATAAATTGCAGTATGGTTACGCTCACTGTCACCTGCTAATAGGATGTCTCCTGGCTGTAAGATAGGTTCAAGTACTGAACGGGGTATACCTTGTGTACCAGTATATCCGTCTAACTTAACTAATACCTCAGGTTTCTTTCTAACAGCGTCTACCATTTGGCTTGTATTCCTTACATAGTTGAAATTACCGTTTGCTAATGGCTCAGGAGTTAATGTTTTCCCATCAATCGCATACCCCAACTCACGTAAAATACCGTTTACGAATGAAGAACAGTCTTGTGTAGTACCAATACCTGCATAACTATAAGTTATACGGTTTGAACTTGTGTCTTCTGCGTATTTCTTGGCTTGGGCTACGATTTTATCACCAATTGCTGATGATTGATTCGTTTGTCCTCCACCATTCGGTTGTTGTGGTTGTTGAGTCTGTTGAGGTGTAACGCCTAAGGCGTTTGATGCCCAAAATACATCGTATACCCCTGTTAGTAAAGCGGTTAAATCATATCTAGCCCTCATATAGTGCGCCCTAGATGCATTATATGTTTTGAAACCACTACTATTGTCTACGTTTTGTTGAATGTTTGGTGGCATCTGACTTTTTAGATAAGAGAATAATGTGCCTTGTTGCGCTTGTCCGTCAGGTGAAATAACACCATAACTTTGACCGTTCTTAATATCGGCAGGGTAGTTCTTATGTCCACCAATCATACCGTATGCACCTTGTATCATTTTACCTTTATCTAAGAACCATTTCTGATACTCGTCTCCAATCATTCCTTTATACATTGACTTAGAAAGATTAACAGTCTTTTCATTAACACCATAACCATACATTTCACCAAACTTTATTAATATCAATGCGTTTACATACACTGTATCGTTTGATTGTTCAGCGGTTAGACCCGGAACCCAGTTTCCTTTCTCAAGGAATACTGCATTGTACTGATTTGTAATGTTACCAACATAACGTACCCAGTTTAACTTATCAGGAGTCATTTCAACACCTAAGTCTTTAAATGCTCTTTCATAAATCGGTGTAGTACGTTTTGGTAAGAATCCTTCTACCCCTGCTTTACTAAACTTTTGAGTTATACCGTAAAACCCGTCTGGATAATAATATGCTGAACCAGTCGGTCCACGTTCTGACTTTAAGTCGTTGTAGTATGGAGAAAGTTCATGCCAATGAGTATTATCAAACTGTAATGGCGTATCTAGGTTTCCGCCAGGAATATATCTAACCATTTGCTTCGCTAAATGTGGTTTACTAGTTAAAGACTTCTGTTCTGTCTCTACCGCTTTTAACCCATTCAAGAAACCTGCAACGATAATTTGTGCTTTACCGTCTTTCTTGGTTTTCTGCATTGTATTCATTGCTATAATCGTAAACTCCGTCCAGTTCCTAGCTTCTACCCCTTTCTCGGCTTCAATCTTATCCAGTTGCTTACTGAAATCTTGTCCCCAATCAATGGAAAAGTAGTCTGCCATACCAGTTGCACCGCCACCACCTTGTTGATTCGGTGTTGCACTGTCTGTATTACCACCACTCTTGTCTAGTGTTTGTACAGAAGCGATTATGGCGATTATAGCCGCAAGTGCACCAAAGATAAGAAGGGTGTAGGTTAAAGATACTAGAGTCGTAATCCAAATTAAAACTCGGATTGTCCATCTGATTACTTTTACTAAAAGTTTCATGGACTTTACCATTACGTTTAAACCTATCTTAGTAGCAGTAAAGCCAACCTTAGCGGTTGACCTTACGAGTTTGCTACCTTTCCCTGCATTCTTTTGGAAATAATCTTTTTCCTTAGCACTTATTTGCTTATACTTCTTAGTTAGGAAGCTTTTAGAACCGTCTAACGATTTTTCAGCTAAATATAATGCGAACTTTAAAGGTAATGTAACTATCCAAACTAACAAAGGAAGAATAAAACCAACCACGAGAGCAATCAAATGGTTTACCCTCCTTTTAGTCGTCTAGATTGTATTTCTTTTTCACTTCATCTGCTTCTGCTTTCTTGCGTTCTAATTCTCTCTGTGCATCAGTTCTAGAGCTAGAATGAGGTTTTTGTAAATCACTCGTTTGAGTTTCCCTTCTATTCTGCGCTAGTTCATCTAATGACTCAGTCTCAGGAACATTACCTCTGCCATCGGCAGAACCTTGATAGTTATGCTCGTGGTTATGAGTGTGATTATGAGTATGTTTTCTACTTTCAGCAATGTCGTTCAAGTCATAATCATTTAAGTCATTGGAGTAATTTCTTTGTTCTTTATATCGTTCTCTTTCGGATTCTTGGAAGTTCTCTTTACCCCTATTAATCATGTCTTCTACATTCGTATTGTCTTTAGGACGCTCTTTTGAACCGTAAGCTTCCTCGTTTGCTCTACGATATCTCATGTCTTCCCTTACTGATAACTCAGGCTCTACGTTTCTAGAACCTCTTGTCTCAGGGTCGGCTTGAGCGCTTGTAGAAGATGGGGCTGATTTACCGTTTGCTTCTGAACCGCCATATCCGAACATTTTATCGTTTACGCTACCTGTAACTTTACCTGCGGTAGCCGATGCGAATGTTCCTGCTGAAGCAACAATACCCCCAACAATCGTACCTGCAAGTTTACCATATACAATTAAGCTTCTTACAAGTCCCATTACAATGAATGAGTAAAGAACTAAGGTTACGATGTTTATTAGTAGTAATACTACTAATGTCATAACTGGGTCTCCTAATGCAATTGAGTAAGTAGTCTTACCAGTTACATCTGTTAAACCTTCTGACATAAAGAATGAGATTACTAGCGAATGACCTAATGTAACACCACAAAACTGTATTAAAGGTTTCGCTAATGCTTGCCAAACTACTCTTCTAAAGGATATCTCTACCCTCAGAGCCTTAACGAATATCGTTACGACTGATAATACAAACACTAAAACTAAGAATACAAACTTCATAGTTGGAATACCGTAAATTGCAACGATATCACCTAACACTAGTAAAATACCAGTTAGAATACTAGATTTCTCTACTACTCTATCATAGATTGATAGTTTACCATCATCACCTGTAATCGTCTCCCCTGTAGTTTGTGCTAAGATTAGACGTAGGTAAGCGTCATACGAGAAGTTCTTTAATTCAAAGCTTTGTGGGTATTGAACGAAACTTTCTGTAATAAAGTTTTCTTGTGAGAACTCTTTATTAAAGTTGAAAGTCATAATCATTGAAGCTGTTTGATTCAATACATTATCATCGAAATTATAGTAGTTCATCAAACGTAGTAAATCATTACGTGTTTGACGTTGTACTTTAATAATTTTACTCTCAACCGTAGTTAAGTTATAGTCTTTTAAACCATAGTAAGCCATTTCTGACTCACTGAATACCATTGGTCTAATTTCATATGACTTAGGGTTAATAGGGTCGATGATTGTTTGCTTTTTACCGCCATACGTGATATTCTCAGGTTTAGCGTAGTCTGTATCATACATTGCGTCTACCCAAGGAGTATATGTGTTAAATAACCTTGCAAGACTAATGTTGAACCAATACTTATAATACTCTTCTGAATTCTTGTCACCTTGGTTTGCAAAATCTTCTTCCTTAGTTGGAATCTCAGGATAAGGTTTTGTACCATAGATAGATGACCATTCTTTTAACGGTTTGTTTACTTCACGTAAGTATGGAATGATTGTATGGAACATAGAACCCATGTCCATATAGTCTTTTAACTCTCCATACCCCGATGATTCTTTCTTAATCTTGTAGTTATAGAAGAATGAATCGTTATCTTTCATCATTAAGTTTCTGAAAGTATCATGTTTACCTGATTCAAACTTCATACCATTATCATATAAGAACCATGAGAAGTAATAGAAAGGACTCTCTGTAAACAATGCGAAACTTGCCGTACTCGCTAGGTTTTCAGATGTTGCACTAGAGCCACCTGCTATCTGTTCCTGTAATGATTGACCGTGGTTATTGAAGTTACGAACAGTCGTATTGAAATACTCTTTTCGTAAACCAACTTCATCACCTACGTTTACTTTACTAATTCTTTGTTGAGAAGATTTAGCTACAGGTTCACTAGATAACGGAGCGTACAGACGTTTTACTTTCGTTTTATCTGTTGAAGCCCCATGAATAGCGTCTTGTTCATCGTTGATGAAACCTTTCTCTTTACGTTCCGTTAAAGAATTCTCCTTCGTTCCTTGCATGTAAGACTCATACTGCCTTGTCATATTTACGTTACCCATACTTGCACTTGTGTCTCCAATATCATGATTCACTGCGCCTGTATCGTAAACCTTATCACCCATTAAGTTACCGTAGTAATAACGAGCGTAGTTACCGATATCTGTGTATGTTCTGTATAAATATAACGCTTCGTTTGAATCTACATAACGTTCTCCACTTAAATTACCTGCTAAGGTATTGTTGAGAACTCGTTGGAACATAGGACTCATATTACCAGTTGAACCTTTAATTTCTTGTTCAATTTGGTATAAATAGTTATCCTTTTTAGGAGCCATCCATTTAAGAGTTACAGTTCGTCCAATAGAGGTATTATCTGCATAAAGACCTTTATTGTTTTCACCTTGTAATCTCATAAGTCCGATTGTATAATCGTCTGACTTACCTTCTTCACCTTTCTTAGCAACTTCGTCTATTTTCTTCGCATACGTTTGTTGCTGAACAATACCCCAATATAAGAACTTCTTACCGTAAATTGAGTTACTTACGGAGTTTGTAAATTCTACACTAGAGTTTATCGCTATTGGTGGTAGGTATAAACATAAGGAGAATATACCGACACCTAATATTGCCCGTTGTATACTTATTTCACCGATAGCCACATAGAATATCATGATAACTACCACGAAAATAATTAAATAGATACCCCAGTCTAGATAGCTTTTCACCATCCAGTCTGTCCATTGCATGTCTGATAAGGAAGGCATGGTTGTAAATCCGTTAAATCCTATATACCTAGTATAACCAGTTGTGTTTTGAGCGTTACTTGCACCAGTCATGTCATTGTGCCAACCAACAAAGAAAGCACCGATTTTAGTCTTAGCCCAACGTGAGAAGTAAGAAATACCTTCTGTTGGGTGTAAGAAGTAATAAGCCATGTTCATTAATTCGTCTACGTTTGCTTCTTTTTCTGCTTTCTTATCCGCTTCTGTTACTGCACCTTCTAAAGCTAGGTTTCCATCAAAAGTAGGTAATCTAGTGAATCCGATTTCGAACCCAACCTTGTCTACCCCTTCTTTACCTCCAAGTGCCGCAAACATGTACGTTACAAATAAGTTAGCACCATAATCTCGTGCGATTTGGTTTTTCGCTACACTTACTTCATTGATTTTAGGTGAAAGTTTATCACCGAAAGCACCGTCAGAACTAATATCTTTATAGTCAATTAAAGGTTTACCGTCTGTATCCCATAATGCATTAGGAGTACGTTTAATAACTTCATGACCTTTATCAGCAATTACCTTATAGTTCTTCTTGTAAGAATCTAACGTTAATGGCTTACCATCACTACTTGTATCAGCCGTTGGAGTTTGTTGTGGTTGTTGCTGTTGTTGTTGTGCTTGGTCTCCACCTTGTTGCGGTTGAGCTGGTTGTGTAGTAGTTGTATTCAATGCACCTAAGTTATCAAAGGCTACTAAGTCTCCTATGATGAAATGTCCGGGTTTTGAATTTAAACCACTACGTGGGGCGTAGATTGCATCGTTACCATTAAACTCATTCGTATTGAACGAGAATGGGAAAGTCTTCTCTTTTGTAAGTTTATCGTGGTCATAACTTTGAATGTCATTACCTTTGTTTACAGAGAAACTTTCTGTAGTACGTTTTAACCACTTACCCCAATCTTTATCACCTTTTACACCATAGCTATTTATTGCAAACTGGGTAGTTAACGAGTCTAGTAAACCCTCAGATAAAGTTGTACCTGTATCTGACCAACTCTGTTTCTCTGTCCAATCTACATCTTTAGAGCCAGGGAATTTATATAATGCCGGTTGCTTATACTTTGTATCTTTAGAAAACTTATCATAAATGTTTCCTAAATTGAAATACGCTGTATGTTGCGTAGGCTTACCAGTTACAAGGTTTCCTTTACTAGCTAATGCTAATGAAACGAAGTTATTGATAGGAACTGCACGTCCGAAGTCTAACTCTTTACCACCGCTATCTGTTTCTTTCTTTTTAAAGATGAAAGGGTTCATTGCGGCAGGAACTACAACATACTGACGCTTCCCTGTGTCTACTAAGATATTACCGATAGCATCCACATACATTTTCCAGTCGTACATTGAGCGTTTATAGATAGCTTCAATTGATGAGTCTTTCTTAAACTTCTCTTCCTCTAACATTTTAGTAACTGTTTCACCTTTAGAACCTTTACCACGTTCTTTTTCCGTGTAGTCTAAGAATGAAGTACCAACACTATTTTCAGGGTCTAAGTATTTATAAATTTCAGCCATTACCGTTTGAGAAGCGGTTTGACCTCCACCATCACTACTTGTTGGATTCCAGTTAAACATGATATGACTCTTGTCTACTTTGTCCGCACTACCCCAATATAATGCACCTTCGTTTTTCTTAGAGTTAGGGTCATAATTCCAAACACTACCTTTATAGGCAGACACCATTTTATCACCATTCTTGTCTACCCCATCTTTAATATCAGGGTATGGTAATTCATTGGAACGTTTGTATGCATAACCGCTAATTTGGTCTAAGAATTCGTAGAATGTAGCGTGTTTACCTTTCTTACCATTACCACCGTCTACCGCTTCGAAATTCTCTCCATCTTTTGATTGTGCAAAGTATAAAGGTTGAACACTCTGTTTACTTGCATTCGTAACAACTTTAGATATCTTTTCAGCGATACCTTTTTCGAATGCATTCGTTTCAGTCAACGCTTTTACAATACTATCTTGCACTTCTTTTGAGTCTTTCTCGTCTTTTACGTTACCCACTTGGGTACTAAACGGAACATAATAGTTTGATATAAATACGCCTAAAGTTCTTAACTCATTCCCTGATAAACTGCTCATATCAGCTTTATAACCTTGCTCACTTGATACCCCTAATGTAGCCATCTTACCTACGGTTACATTGTTCTTACGAGCATCGTTTGAGTTTTCTCCTGTACCAGTACCGTTACCACCCGGCTGTTGTGGTTGCTGACCTCCACCATTTGGTTGTTGAGGTTGTCCACCACCTGCGTTCGGGTCTTGAGGTGTGGTAGTTTGAGGTTGCTGAGTTTGTCCTCCCGTTGTGGGGTCGGCAAATGCAGTTAATGGCTCTAGCATAGGTAAAAATAATGACAGTGACAATACGCTGAACACTAACTTGTTTCTTATACCATGTCTCTTTTGTTTTCTCGAAGTCGGATTAAAAACTATATCGTTTTCCGCTGATAGTTTATCCAATTTCTTTTGTTTCTTATATCGTATCTTCTTAAACAATTACTTACACCACCTTGATTTTCTATGTCTATCACCTACTATCGGTTCAGATTAGTCTAACGACCATTGCCCTATATGTCTCTTATATCTCAAGGTGTAATATAAAAGACAGGACTGTGTTTATTAAGGTTATCTTTACTTTATCACAATATACTCCTTAAACACTTACAACACTATATATCTGTTCTGCTACGCCAAACAAGTTATTAACTAATACTACCTCATCTAGCTACTTTTAACGTATATAATGTTCTACCTATGAGTCTACCAAATCTTTCCTCCGACTCATACTACTATTATACCATAAATTCATCTATTTGTCAATACTGTCTATAGATTACTAGTATCAGTTTACTAGTTTATTTTAGGCAAAATAAAAAGACTGGCTACAGTCTAAAGCCAATCTTTCTAAGATAGTGCATTTGTAAATACGTCTACTATGAATATAGCTAAATCAAACATTTGACCTGCTATTAGATACCCTAAAGTTAAACCAACTAAGACCATTGTCTTTGTTCGGTTCTTCAAATACGTACCCCATAAACTATAATCACCAGTTCCTAAGTTTGATTCGGCAATTAATAGACTGTCCCATGCTTCTTGTGAAATATAAGAAGGTCTGTCTTTGTCATTTCTCATTACAAAGGCTTGAAACATAGGTATTGATAGGAAACAAATGTCTACTGTAATAGCAATTGCTAACATGAAGAATATAACAATACATGCTAAACCTAAAAATGTACTGATTGGACTTGTAAACGGTCTAAATATCTCGTTAGCTGATACAAAGTCAGTCGTTACATTTGTAGATAAATGTCTAACTGCTGATGCTGTTCCTTCATCTTGTTCTTCAATGAAGTTATACAATCTTGAACGGTCACGACCACCCATACTACTGTTCTCTACTTCTGTAAAGGTTTGTTTCATTAACTCTTTCTTATCCTCAGTAGATAGTTTTTGATAGTTTACCTTATCAATTTCAACCTTCTTTGGGTCTTTCTTATCTTGAATTAATAGTTTAAATCCATAATCAGGGAAGGATTGCGACTTGGAGTTTACTGATTCTACTACTGAATCTACCCCTTTATCACTATCTAGTAAGATATAAGGGTTAGAGACTGCATTTGCCGTTACAGGATTATATACCCCTAACAGAGAAACGAGTAAAAGAACTACTACAAGTAATCTATAGTTGATTGCTTTGCTTTTTGCAACCATCGTAACACCTCGTTTTTAAGCTAAAAGTAAGGTGTTTAAGGTTACCCCTAAACACCTCACAATTGTTATGAATGAATGATTTGTTTTGATTGAGTTTATACTCAGTCTTAACGTAAAACCTACTCTAAGAATCCTGCTAGTAAGTCCATTAACATACCCACAAGAATCATGATTTGACCTTGGATTAAGTATAATAGACAGATACCTAGTAAGAACATTCCGATGAAACGTTTCTTAATGTAGATACCGTTTTGGTTCTTAGATTTACCGTTACTTCCATTCTCTGACTCTTCTAAAGACTGCATTGCTTCACGAGAAACGAAGAAGTTACCTTTACGTCCACCGTTTCCGCCTTCTCCTGCACTAGTTACCCATGCTTGGAACATTGGTACGTTTAGGAAAGCTAAGTCGATAGCGAATGTCATTACTAAGAAGAACATTAGTGCAATTACCATTAAAGCGATAGCTGTATTAATCGGTCCAGCGAAAGGTTGGAAGATACGATTACCTTTAACGTAGTCTGGCTTTAACTGTTCAGTAATGTTACCTAAAAGTTTAGCACCAACGCCCGGACGTTGTTGTAACTCTTTTAACCAGTTTGTAGCTGTATCTTGAGTTACAGGGTTTGTTGTGTTGTTTTCTTTATCTTTAGCTTGTTGCTTAGATACCGCACTTGACATATCGTTGATTAACTTCTGTTGTTCTTTAGAAGTTAACTCTACGAAACGGTCAGTTGTGATACCGTTTTTAACTAACTCTGTACCACGAATAGTGTCACCAGTCTGTGAGATATAAGACTTGTCTGCAATAGCACTATCTACAGAAGAACGTAAACGCCCTTGTGAACCATCGCTACTAGAGTTGCCAGTTGAACCAATTCGGTTATCGGCTGATGCCATGTTTGGCGCAACCATAAACGATGCACCGATTGATAACATCATTACAAATGCCATCAAGAATTTCAGCGCTTTGTGAGGAAAGTTTGCTGTCTTTTCCAATGTAATTCACTCCTATACTGTTATGATTGAGTATCCAAAGAAAGTCAATATAGAATACCCCAATAGGAAATACTGAACTACGTTTAAAGAGTACCTTACAGTTAGTTCATAAGGTGAGCCTGTTGTAAAAGTATGCCACTTGGGTACTAGTCTTATTGAATCAATCATTGGAATCCTCGGAAAGAAAGTTTTTATTATTATACCTGTCGCAAATTTGATACCCTCTGCGGTTAACAGGTCTAATACCAAGTGTGATAGTACCCCTAAAGATAATCCCGTTAGTAGTAATACTGCTATAGCTACCGAAGGGTCTGACGTGTTTGCGGTAAGTAATTGTACGATAAAGTACAGGAAGAATAGTAAAGTTAACTCACTATGAGTTTGCCAACTTCTATGTGTACATTTTAGTATACTTAGAAGTTTATAAGCAAAACTACGCTTCTTATGATTACTACTCATAACACTATCTAATCTCTTATAAGGTTTATTAAATACATGAAGTAGTTTGTTAAATACTACTCCTACAGGGTCTTTCATTGGGTTAGAACCCGAATGATGGTCTGCATCAGGTAGCATTCCACCATATACCCCTGCTAAGTAAATCATGCTAAATTGAAGTGTTGGATGTACCGAGTCTAACAACATATTATTCTCTTTCAACAAGATGTACCCAGTCATTGCACCTATAGAGCCACCGATATAATGAGTTTTTCCTTCCATTAAGCGATAGACACTCTTTTCTTAAACAAGTCCCTTAGATTTTTATTCAGTTTTACCCTTACAGCCCTATCGTGTTCACGTAAATCATCAACTAATGTTCTAGACGTACTAGTATTTACTTTTAACTCACCAGTTTCTCCATCAAATGAAGACTTTAGAGTTACAATACCTACTACATTAAAGTCTTTTCCTCTAGCTAATGTGTCTATAATCATGTCTAGGTAACTTGTAACGATACTTAAAACTGTATTATAAGGGATGTTTGTTCTTGTCGATATTACAGATGCTTCATAACCAGTTGTTGCTAAATAATTGTTTGTTATTACGTCAGGTACAAGTTTTAAAATATACCCTAGTCTAACTTCCATACCTAGATATAACTCTTCGGCTAGGATGTATCTGTAATTCTTGATTACAGTTCTGACTGTTACAAACGGTATATTTAACTTTTCGGAAATCACTTCGGATTGCATGTTTGTTAGAACTTTACTGGAAGTATTGCTTTCCTTAATATGTTCCATATACTTGACTCCTTTGATTACTGACTGTTACTAGGTTTAGGATTAGTAAGAGTCGACGAGTAATGTAATTTGTTGGTTTATTACCTTAAATTACCTATTAGCTTATTCTAATACACTCATAGGCTCATAGAAGAATAATTCAATCTATAACTCTATTAGGTAGAGAATAAGAGTTTGTGGGGTAGGATAAGTAATTTTCGTACCTTAACTACCCCAGTTTGAAATGTAAACTACATTAAGTCTACTTCTCTTAGTCTTGCATTAAAGATTGTTCTATCGACTTGGAATATATCATACTTATTGATTAATCCCAATTCGATAATCGTAATCACATGGTCTAACTCTCTAGGATTCACTTCAAATTGAAATACCTCACTTGCTTCATTTAAATGAAGCTCACAAGCATTTTCAATCTCTACCTTAATACGGTTTTTATCAAGGTTCTTCGCTGATTCTGTATCTTTGTTGTTAAGTTTCTGAAATAAAAGAGTTAATGTTTTTGATTTCATTTAACATACCCCTCTCTTATGTGTTGCTAACTACAACATCGTTAAAGAATGAAATGATTTTTAATACGAATTGACCCATGTTTATACCTGTATCTAATAGTAAGCTAGAGAATAGAACAGTTGCACATACCCCTAAAATAACGATAGAAAGTAAACGTTTCTTAAAGTATGTAACTAATACGTTCTTACGACTTGGAGGTGCTTGTTGCATCCCCATACCGCCACCCATAGGCATTCCCATTCCACCGCCCATAGGCATTCCTCCACCCATACCGCCTTGTGAAGCTTGGTTTCCTGCTTCCTCCATTGCTTGTAGCATTTCGTCTGATACACAAACGAACTTACGACTAGAGGATTGTTGCTGTTGTGGTTGCATACCCATCATACCGCCACCTTGCATTGCAGGGTTTTGTTTTGCTAGTAAACCCCTTAACGGTGGAATAGCCCAATATAACAAGTCTAATGCGGTTTGGAAGAATACCCATGCAAAAGTTGCTGACATAAGTACACCAATACCGATACCTAGTACGTTTGTAAAAGGAGAAGCCCAGTAGCGACCTGCTTCCATCTGTTCTGATGTAACTGGATTATACCCTTTAAAGACTTCACTAGGAGTACTCGTTCCACCATTAAAACTACTACGTCCACCTTCGCCTGTAACTGCATCGTAACCTCCGCTGTTTACATCGTCATACTCGGCAAACGTAGTTTGTGCTTTAAAAACAGCCATAAAGAAAGCGGTTGATACCCCTAATCTTAAAGCTTTTAGCTTTTTAAACACTAGTTTAACCTCCTATCTATCCGTATATAAAGTATGGAATTTATTTATCAAACAAATTCCATACTTCTTCTGCGGTTGCAGTTTCTACCGCATTCTTCACGCTTTCTATACTCTTTAGTTTTCGTTCCTCTGTAATGGCTTTTTTATTACCTGATATTACTTTGTTTTCCTGTTCGATATCGTTCTTGTTCTCTTCAATGACTACCTCTTCTTGTGATTGTACGTTCTTAGGCTTTTCTAATCCCTTAAATCCTAAAAGAAGTAGATTAACTTCTACATCACCGTCTGATACCGTAGTTAGGAATTCAATCATCATTGCAAGTTCTTCTAACTTGAACTGTTTAAACAATTCTTTCATGTTTTTTAGTTCGTTCTCCGTAATTCCCTCAAGATTCACGCCATTCCAAATGTATATCCCTCTTTTAGTAAAGTTAGTCAAATTTTTAACGAATTCTTGTACCGTCATTTTAGTTTTGACCTTGTGGATAATAGAAACAAATTGATGCGTGTCATGTTTGAGTAAAGCACGATAGAAGTCGAAATACAAACTGTTTGGATGCTTATCAAATATTTTTGAT
The DNA here is from genome assembly GCF_001429475.1 of Bacillus sp. Root131. NCBI lineage: Bacteria > Bacillati > Bacillota > Bacilli > Caryophanales > Bacillaceae > Bacillus > Bacillus sp. Root131. The sequence goes on along the minus strand of NZ_LMJQ01000023.1, from coordinate 121,098 downwards.
ACAAAACGATGTTCTGCACTTTCAGTTTGTACAATTACATTTTCTAAGTCCATAAGAGCCTGTCTAATAACAAGTTCAGACCTGTCTACGATTAAGGAAAGACCTTTTCTGTCATATGAGATACCTTCTTTCACACAAATATCTAACAGGATTTGTGTAAGCTGTTCCTCTGAAGGTTTCTTAACGTCTAATTTAATGTTACAACGGTTTAATAACGTATCTAACATTTTATCAGGGTCAGTTGTACAGAACATGAATAGCACGTTCTCAGGTGGTTCTTCTACTAGTTTTAATAAGCTGTTTTGGGCGGGAATACTGATTCGGTGACACTCATCGAGAATGTATATCTTCCATGAGCCGTCTGGATTAGGGTATTGTGCTTCTTCTAATAATGAGTTTATTGCAGTAAGTCCTGAGTCTTTTGAAGCATTAATTTCACGTAACCCCATTAATCCGTCTGTATTACCTGTTTCAATATAATCATCCATCATCTTACAACTATAACACTCACCACATGCTCCTTTTTCTTCATCACGGTCTTCACATAGGTATTCTTTGGCTACAATACGAGCCATTGAAGTTTTACCCCCACCTGTAGTACCTTTCAAAAGAATCGCTTGTGGTTTGTTGATATTGTTTAACCAACTGAAAACTGCTTTCTTTAAATCTTCGTTTCCTTTATACTCGTCCATTGACTTTGGTCTATATCTACGAGTGATATTTAATCTCTCGTTACTCTCTAACTTGTCGTTTGACATAATACATACCCCTACTTTCTTACTTTATACATATATTGTACAATTCTACTTATGCCGTCTATAGTTGTGTAAAATATTCGACATACATCTTAAAAGATAAGGTCTAACTACCCCTTATTCTTTTACTCCATTACAGATAATTTTTCTTACTCTTATATGTATCCGTCTTACCTACCTTATACCGTTATTAACTCTTATTGTATTGTTTATTGCCTAATTAAAAGTTTTGTGTATGAAATAAGGAGGTTAACTGTTTCCAGTCAACCTCCCTTCAAGTTGGTAATATTTCCACTAGGCGGTAATACTAAAGATTATTAAAGTTAACATCTATATAAACAGTTTGTAAACATCGAATGTTTACCTGATAGATAAGATAGGACAGATAAAATAAAGAGTCTCGTTTGACATAAGATACATTCACAAATAACTTACGATTGTTTTGTTTTGTGTTTTAGCGTCACGCCTTATTTTAAATAGTTGAATTTGAAGAATACAATATTTTCAATAAGGAGTTTTGCTGATTACTTAGTTCTAGGCATGAATTAAGTAACGTTTTATTACAATAAGATAACTGTTAGCACTTAGTAGGACGACTAAGCACTAACAGTTAGTTTTAGAACACTTTCACTAAAGTCAAATTACTTGATTTTAGCTTGGAACATAGCTTGTACAGCAAGACCTGCGTAGTTAACTTTCGCTTTAGAACCTGATGCAGATGCAGAACGTTTACGAGTACCACGAGTTGAGAAGATTTCAAATTTCTCTTTGAATTCATCTTTGATAGTTTTAGTACCGTTAGCATCTACGTCAGCGATAGATACTGAAAGGTCTTTGATTGATGCACCTTTAAGGTTTAATTTAGTAGTTGGGATACCAGTTGGGTCTTTCTTAGAAACTTGTGTAGAGTAAGAAACAACTTTGTCTCCACCTGTTGCACGGCAACCAAACTCATCACGAGTTAATAACATTGCAGTTTCGATGTAGTTTAATACGAATGTTTCGCCTGGTGCTACAGAACGCTCAGTTACTTTATCGAAGTCTCCGTCCATTACTTTGTAAGTTTTGTTTGGAACTTCTGTGATAGTGATTGGCTCAGTACCAACGTTTTTGAAGATAGCACCTACAGACTCTTCACCTTTGAATACGTCTCCGTCTTTTTTACGAGAAACTGGTTGCCAAGGGTTAGTTACAAGGTTTAAGAATTCGATGTCTTTTGAACGAGAACCCATGTTAGCTTTTTCTTCTTCTGATTTAGCCGCTAAAATTGACTCACCTTGTGCTTGTAAGTTAACTGCGCCTTGTGGACGTTTTGTTTCAGCAGGTTTTAATTCACCAACTGCTTTATTTTCTACTGCTACTTGTGTACCTTTTTCTTCTACTACGTTTTTGATTGCCATTTGAAATGACCTCCTAATAATTTTTAATTTTTTTTTATGATAGATATTTCTAGCTACTTGCATGAAGGACTTTCATAATCTCTTATGTATCTCCCTCATTTCTATATACTTATTATACTATGAGAATCGGTATTTTGTCAAAGGTTTTCATGAAAATAATAGCAAAAATAGAAAGTTTTTTCGTACTTTATTTTCTTTTTACTACTTGACTTTTCTGTTCTCCCCTCTTGACTCATCAAAAAGACTCTTGACTCTCGCACTTCCACCGCAAATCTACCCCTTTTACGCAAACTGAAACTCTCTTGACATTGACAACTTCCAATTTCCGTTTCCGTTACAGAAAAGTTTACCAACTCTTCATATTTCGGACAAGTTACATGAAAAATTTACGTGGTTTAAACTTATTGCCTTCTGTTTTGTACTTGAAAGGCAAATACCCCTAATTAGCATAGAGAAATGAGGGAAATTAGTCTCATACAAATATTATCTATCTTTTAAACTTTTAATTACCATTGCTTTATCACTAGTTAACTGATACTCTACAGTTACCTTTGAACCCTGTTTTAACTTTGTAACAGAGTTTGCTGATGTAAAGTATGCTAATGTTAAAGTCTTATCTTCTAATTGTACTTTGATATCTAATTTGTATTGTGCTTGTGTACCTTCGGAGTTCTTGTATAGAGCAACTTGGTCTACTACCCCTGCAATTGAATAAACTCTTTCTTCTAAATGAGTTTGAGTAGGGTTCATGCTGACTCTATTACCGTCTTGCTCAACTTGGCTATTTTCTACTGCTTTTCCAACCAAGTCTTGCCCTTGTGCTACGGAGTTAGAATACTCTTTGCTATCAGGAACTACCTCTGAAATATCGTTACCCTTAGACTTTTCTTGACTATTAGGGTTTTCAGATGGTCTATTTCCATTTTCGGATTGTTTATGACCATTTTCACCCTGCCTAGAAGAATTTTCTCTAGATTCTTGGCTAGGTTTTTCTCGATTCGTAGAGACATTAGATTCATGTTGAGGTTGCTTCTGTTTTTGATTCGTCTGTTGTTCAGTTTGATTACTGATTACCTTAACATCCTTATCTTTTTGAAGTCTTACCCCTCCTAATGCCCACGCAACCAAGAGAATGACTAGAATAATAACTGATACGATAATACCAACTAGTTTCTTATTCATTGTACCCTCTTCTCTTTCTATTCAGTTTTTTACAATTCTAATACTAAGTTAAAATTCATTTTCTTCCATAACATCTTCTGCAATTAAGTCTAGCAATTTGAATACAGTTGTTTCAGTTTTAGATAAACCTTTTTCATTCATGTAGTTCTCAATACCTAATAACAACTCGTTTAAATCTTCCAAATCCTACCCATCCTTTATATGAAAGACAGGTTGAAGTGTGTTTGCCCCAACCTGTTTGTTCTGTATGTGTGTTTGAACGATTACTATGATTTATTTCGTAATCTTTTATTTAATTAGCCTTTGAATACTAATGTGTTTGTATCAACTGGTGATAAAGTTTGAACTGGCTCTGCATCTTTACCTTCTTTAGCGTATACAGAAATGTAAGTAGTTTCACCTTCTGTTTCTACGTGGTGAGCCATTGCTTTGTTTCGGTGTTCTAAACCATCTAATTTTAATGTAAATGCATGACGTAATAATACATCAGGACGTTGTGTCTTACGAGTATTTGGGTTTGTAGCAACTAATGGCATTAAGAATTTATTGTGTTTACGGATAAAGATTAATGCGTTAGCTGATGTTCCCCAGTCTTCTTTGATAGACTCAAGAGTTGCATTGCGAATGTATTCTACATCTTCTGCATCATCGAATAATACTTGTAGGTTAGAGTTTCGGCTAGATAACTCGAACATTTCTTCGTAAGTTGTACCAAACTCAATGTGGTTATCAGATACAGATTTAACTGCTTTATCATGTAAAGCGAATTGAATGTCAAATGCAGGTACTACTTCGTCTGCAATCATTTCTTCTTTGATTTCTTCTAATTTTTCGTTTAGTGCTTTTGTATGCTCGTTAGCAATTGAGCAAGAAATATATTTAAGAACAACTCTGTCCATAAACTCATGGAAGCTTTCTTCGAATCTATGGTCTAGTACTAAACGAGTTTCTTCTTTGAAACGGAAATCACAAGATTGGATGTCTGTTAATAACATCTTGATGTCTGGTACATCTGTTCCTTCTACTGTAGAAGCGTAAACACGGAATAATGGACGTTTCATGTTTAAGTTTAATTTACTGCAATTGTATAATACCCCTGCAATGATACCTTTACCTAATGTTAAAATGCGGTCTGCGATTGATTTTAAGTGTGCTTCACTTTCAATTTCAGTTGCTTTTAATACATCACGGTGTGTATTCAGTACTTCTTCTACCTCAGGGCTTTCGATAGTTCCTAGTAATTGATTAATTTGGTCTTTTGTGTATAACATTTAAATTCCACCTTTTCTTTTATTAGTTTATTTTATTATTTTAACAGTTTACTTCTTTTTCTCAGAAGTAAAAGCTGATTTTAACTTATTGATACCCCACGTAACACCCTTTTCCATATTATCCATCATGGCATCATCAGGGTCTTGCTGTAATTTCTTACGTTTTTCAGCAAGTTTTGGGTCAATTGGAGGATTTACTGGCATTTGTGACATTGGAGTCTGCATGATAGGTTGATTTGATATACCTTGATATGTATTGGTTGATACAGTAGAAGATACGTTTTGTTGAACTGGAATATCGTCTTCTTCCTCATATTCCTCTTCATACTCTTCTTCGTCTTCTTCATCAAAGTCGTCTTCATCTTCCTCGTCTAATTCTTCTTCCTCGTCATCATCCAATTCCTCATCGTCTTCCTCTTCATCTTCTAGTTCTTCGAAATCATCATCGTCAAATTCCTCGTCTTCGTCTTCGAACTCATCTTCGTCATCATCGAGTTCTTCATCGTCTTCATCAAGGAGTTCTTCGTCTTCATCATCATCATCTAGAAACTCTTCCTCTTCCTCGTCTTCATCGTTAAGGAAGTCATCATCATCTTCGAGTTCTTCTTCGTCTTCCTCACCACCTTCAAAGTCTTCATCATCGTCAAACTCTTCATCATCATCATCTAGAAGTTCTTCCTCATCATCTTCCAGTTCCTCATCCTCATCATCAAAGTCTTCTTCTGATTCATCCTCAAGTTCGTCTTCCTCGTCTTCAATGAATTCTTCGTCCTCATCTTCATCAATGAGTTCTTCATCATCATCGTCTAGAAGTTCTTTCTCTTCGTCTTCATCTTCTGAATCTTGATTAGGGTTATTAAAGTTTAAATTAAATGAAGGTACAGATACGTTTTGAACTTCTTCATATTCTGTTTCATCTTCATCCTCTATGATTTCCTCATCATCTTCGTCTTCTAATTCTTCATCGTCATCCTCAATATCATCGTCTAGAAGTTCTTCTTCCTCTTCTTCAATGATATCTTCGTCTTCCTCTTCTAAATCATCGTCTTCGATAATGTCTTCATCTGTTTCACTTTCAACTTTTACTACCCCTTGGGCTTGTACTAACTGGTTTAAGAACTGATTACGGTACTTAGAAGCTTCTTCTGACTCAACTTCTTCGACTTCTACAGGTTCTTGTATCTGACTTACCTTGTCTTTGACTTGACGTTCATACAATTCATTAACTCTAGTCTGATACTCTTTATTGTATTCATCTATAGCTTGCTCTTTTAGAAGTTGGTTATGTGTTTTATGTGATATGGAAGCATCTATCCGTACTCTACTATCTCCTAAATCTAATAGTCTATCAATCTCGTATAACGAACCGATACCCCAAACGATTTCATTAAAGGAAGAAAACTCGGTTGGTATTGATATTCCATTACGACTTAATCTTAATAGTAGGTTTTCGATGTACTCCCTATACTTTACCTCACTCAAACTCGTTACAAACCTCCTTTCAAAAATTACAAACTATATACAAAAATATTACTACTCCTATATATCTATGTCTGACTATAGGAGTAATAATATTAACTCATATTGATATGTTTAAAAATCCATATGCTCTGTCTGACCAAATGCTACATCTTTACCACTGAATTCTTTCGATTGACCATAAATATCAGTCTTGATTCCTGTATATCCAGTAAAATGTTCTTGGTTCATTACCATATAATCATGTAGTCTTTTACGATAGGTTGTAGTAAATATAGCAATTTGCCCATTAACATAATGTAAAACATCTACTGTTTCAGGAGCATTTAAATGGTTCTTTACTTCTTTTGTTTGTTCTTCATCTAACTGACAAACATAATGACCGAATGCTTCTTCTACCCCTTCTAAGTCTACATTTACATATTTCTTTAATCCTTCGTATTCACTACGAGTTGCTAACTTAACTTCTGTAATTCTTGCTAAGGAAACCTGTCTGCTTGCTTGGAATTCGAATCTTGAAATTCCTAAATCACCGACTTTCCAAAATCCACTATGCGTTTCAGCATGACAAGGCTGTCCGTGATACTGATAGGACTTTGGATTGGATACTTCATAGAAGGTATCGGCAAACATTAAGTCTTCTTTATACACATCGTTAATTGCTTCTTTATTTAATGTAACGTATTGTGTACGGTCTACTTGATTTACACGCTTGTATGTTATCTTTAGTATACCTGTTTTTGCATGTTCACGCAAACCTTGTAGATACCCCACTATTACATCAACTGGAATGACGTGTATTCCATCATCAAAACTCATGAGTGACCTTGGATTGACTACCTTTGCTTTCCTAAAGTCTAGCTTCAAACCTTTGATTTTATTTGTTGTATAATGTTCTGCAATAGATTCTGATACACGTTGTAAGTCTTTATACACTTTCTCAGGTGTCTCTACCCCATGCGTATTATACATATACTCAATTTCTTCCCTGTCTAACGTAAATACTCCACGGTCTACATCAGGTTGATATGTACCTCCCTTATGTGTATGTGTTGTATGCTCTACTAAGATTGATGTATTTAACATTAAGTAGTATACAATTAGTAAGTCTGTAACTTGACTACTATCTTGCATACCAAAAGCCGTTTTTGCATTCTCAGTTAGGATGTCTCTTAACATGTTTCCTGGTTCAGAATTGTTAAGTAAGTCTTGACGACCAAACTCCATTTCTTCTCCTACAATAAATGTTAAGGGCAACATGTGGTCTGCTAAAGCACGACCGTAGTTTTGTAAAGTTTCTTGCAATGTCTTTTTATCCACTTTATATTCCCTTCTTTCACTCGTTTACTCTATCTTATTTATACTTATTTATAGTTTCTCTTTATTATAGAAATAACCTCATACTTCTATATTCTTGTTTGATTGCTTACTTCTAGTCTTTATCGTTGTCTAAGAACCCTTTCATAAACCAAAAGATAATACGTAACACCATCATACAAGTTACGAATAACGCACCTACCATGTTTATATAAGGCATTAGTACAAATACCCACTCTCGTTTCAACATACCTTTGCTGTACTTTTCATCTTTGAATACAAAGTCTTTATTGTTTACCCCTGCGTAAGTAATACAGGCAGGTACAACATAACCCCAAAAGTTATCTGCAAAGCTTCCGAATATCATGTTTATCCTCCTATATTAGATAGTTGCGAATAGAATTGTCATAACTAGTGTAAAGGCTAATAGTCCCCAACCAATCGCACCTAAACAACCCAATCCAAACCCTCTTAGTCTCGTTACTATGTCTAATACAATAAAAATAAGTCCAACTACCCCTAAACCGAGTAATAGAAATACTACTGATGATTCCATGTCTTACCTCCTATGTACTGGTTTATATTTTCTCTAATGATATTTTTAATTCGTAACCTAAGTGTTTAGCTAATTTTACTACTGTTTCAATGGATGGAATATCTTCTCCACTCTCAATATGAGAAATAGTCTTTTGTGCTACCCCTGATAGCTTTGATAACTCCCTTTGTGATAGCCCACGTTTTACACGTTCAGCCATTAATACGCCAACTATCTCTAGTGTTTGGAAGTTTACAAATCCTTGTTCACTTACTACTTTCTTTATGTCTTCCCTTAAATCTTTATCCGTTTTATTCAATATAACCCCACCTTAATTATACTTTTCTACCAACCAATCAGGTGCAAACACGGATACTTTTAGTTTACGCTTGTAAGCTACATCGTTTATTGTGACTACTAAACGGTTATCCTCTAATACTACTTCCTCTACTGCATTACGCACGTCTAACATTGTAGGAAATGTAAAGTATTCTCTTGTTTTCAGATTAGAGTCTTTTAATGCTAATCTACCGTTTTCAAATGTACTAGGTGTTAATGTTTCGTGTACATCTTTGAATACGAATAGTTTCTCCCCATGTATCATAACAGTTCCAAAATCATTTTCATTTTCTCTTATGTATTCGAACGGTAACTGGATTACTCTCTTAGTTTCTTCAAATTTTACAGAGTTCAAATGAAAAACATTACTTCTACTTGAAAACATCTTGCTAGTCTCCCCTTTTACTTCGCATCTAGATTTAATAATACGTTTTATACTCCGTTTCTTGCTACTTTTGACCTCTTGTTTAACTACATATAACTACCTGTATAGACTGTTTCCTTTCGTCTTCTACAGGTAGTTTATTTCTAGTTTATTTCATTCGTTCCTTCTCTCGTTGAATCAACCATGAAGGAGCAACATACACAAGTTGTAGTTTACGTTCTTGATACTGGTCATGCACTTGTACGATAAGTTTATTTTCTGTTAAACCGATACCTTTTACTAGGTCTTTTACTTCACTTATTGTATTGAAATTAAAATGATACTCGTCTCTAAATTTACTATCTGTAAAAGAAAGTTTTCCGTTACTGAATTTTTGAGGGTTCATTCTAGCATTCGTCTTATTAAACCTAAATACAACTACCCCGTCTATAAAGATTGTACCGAAATCCTCTTCGTCTGTATTACGAAATTCAAACTCAATTGGAATTGCACTTACTTGTTTCTTAGTTCTTACAACGCTTAATCTGTCTGTTTTCTTACGAGTTACCGTCTTCATCATAACTACCCCTTTCTCCTTCGATTATTAATCCGTTATCTTATAAGTTAGAATGCGTTTAATTGTCTTTGTATCTAAAGGAAAGACTACCTTCTCGTCTTCTTCTTTACCCTCTACGTTTACATACACAAGTAAATCATAACCAATAAATTCAATTTTAGAAATGATTAACCGTACATCAGAATCTAAGTTAACTTGGAATTCATAACGTTTCTGTTTATTTACATCCGTTAGACTTAATGTTCCAACTGAATTATTTTCTTCTAATTTAAAGTCTAGGATTGCAATAGGATTATCTTTGTTTTGATAATATTCACCTAAAATAATATAACCATGAGTTGGAAAAGTTGAGTAATCATAATAGTACTTTAGTTCTAATGGGTTTTCTGTTGAATATAAAGTTGGGTCTAATGTTCTTAGTTCTGATTTAAATTTACGCTCTCCTGTAGCAATTCCTTTTATCGTTTTTCCAAATACTAACTCGTCTCCTTCATATTCTTCTAAGTTACTTTTATCATTACGGTTAATTACCCCAATGAATCGTACCGTTCCTTCTTCTCCACGTATTCTATCTTCTAATACTTTACGACCACCTTCTAACATTTTACGACTCATTTCTTTTAAAGTTTTGCTAGAACCTCCAAGAAACTCTTCAATAACAGGCTCAGTTTCACTTTTACCAATATGTACTTCGTGAGTTGATACACCTCTGTTTGCAAATTCTTTTCCTATTTCCGTAATCTGCTTATATAAATTATTAGTTATTTCATCATCTTGTTTCTTATAAGAAGCTAATCTCTTTTCAGATAATCTCTCAGTTTCTTTCATAAAACTATCTGTTCTTGCTCCACTTTGGTAAGCCCAAGCTGTTTCTTCAATTAAATCTTTTACAGGATTTTCGCCAGTATTATAGTTCTTCGCCCATTCAATAGCGTCTGCTACTACATCACTACTTAACCAACCAATAACATGACCGTCAGTTGATACTTTACGATGTTCTGCAAACTCTTCTGATAAGTTCTTCTTACCATGTAGGATTTCAATTTCTGCTGTTTCTGATTTATGCTCCGCCACTTGCATTGAATCATCGTGTTTTCTATCTAAGTCACGAATTGAACAGTAGTTTGAATAACCCCACTGTACACTGATTGATACACCATTTGTAAAGTTTAACTCAAAACCTTTATTGTTAAATGATTTAAACATAATACTTATCTCCTTTATCTTGTTTAATTTTCTACTCTTAACCTTATATTTTCTCTTTATCTATACCTATATTATACCATAAGTTCTTACATTTGTCAATGGTGTTTCATACTTTTAATCTTGTTTTATAAATTTACATAAGAAAAAGACCTCCATTATAGAGGTCTCCTTTTACACTTCTTCTGTTTCTTCTACCCCTTCTTGGGACTCAATGAATACCTTCTTAAATACATCCTTAAACATAGGGTCTTGATAGAAGCCAAATAATTTAGAGATTAATAATTCCAAGTCTTTTAAGGTACGACCTTCAAAATCATACCCTTTATCGTAAAGTGTTAACTCTTTTAATACGTTTAGTGCTTCCCAAATGTGGAATGTGAAGATTTCTTTCTTCTCACAATTCTCTCCGTCTAAGATAGCGGTAATAACACCAAACTCTTTTGCAATGGTTACATACTCATGATGTGCGTCTTTATCAGCTACAATTGTATACTCAACACCGTCTTGTACATGTTCTAGTTTCATACTACCTTCAAACGTAACATCAAACAGAATAACACGAGAAATATCTGATACATCACCTAATTCAATCTTGTTTGCATACCCCATGTACGACGTAAGAGCCAAGATTAACAGGTTTTGCATTGTCATATCTTCTGAATCTACCAATCCGTCTACAATCTCTAAATCGTATAATCTTTGTTGGAACTTGTCTTTATCAAATTCTAGTTTAATGACTGGACAATCAGGTGAAGTAAGTTTTAATTCAAATTGATATCTACCTTTATGTTCACGTAGAATACCTAAGTCTTTTTGTGTTCCATTATCTAAAATAAAAGTATATTTACGGTTTGATACCATATCTGTTACTTTCATATTTCGGTCTGCTTCTTGTACCTTTGAAAGTTCTTTGATTCTACTAATTGTTTCACTATCTTTAATTGTATTTACATTACCTTCTACTAATAACATTCTTTCTGAATCTCTGTCTTTTAATACTACCTTATATGTTTGCTTCGTAACCATATGTATAAACCTCTTTCTTTTCATTAACTTATATTTATTATATCATAAGTTTAATAATTTGTCAAATATGGTTTATTCATAAAAAAAAAAGACCTCACTAGGAAGCCTTTTCGTTTACATGTATTATACTCGTTTTACAAATTGCGTATAATTAGGGTTTTCGATTGCACCACCATACCCTAACGCAACCATACTCCAAAATAAACCTTCTAGTTCAGCTAGTGTTTCATTTTCTAAATTGAAATCTTCTGAACGTACCTTAATTGCTTGTAGTTTTTCAATTGAACCTTTTAAGTCTAATTCATACATTTTCTTTTCTTTGTATCCTGTACCGTCTAATGTAACTAATACTTTATCTTCATCTTTCATAAACGTAGTATACGACTTACCAGTTCCACCCTTTGAATATACTGTATATTCTTCTCTTTCCTCCATATCAGAGAATTTGAAGTCTAAAGGTGTAATTGGGTTTTCATTAATACTTCTTGCAACCTTCTCTACTTTACCATCTAGTTCTACCCCACTTGCGAGATACTCAAATACAATAGAAGATAAGTTCTCTAATAAACGTAAGTCTAAATCTTCGTATTGGAAGTCTTCTATATCTAAATCACCTTGTTCAGAAGCTAGTTTGATGAAGTCTTTGATGTGGAATACGTGTTTCCATTCAAAATTGTCAAAATCGTAACCACGAATATAACACTCCATCCAATCTCCATGTTTGATGAAAATTTCTGTATCGTTTACAGAGTCTCCTTGCTGAATGACCTTGTTTTCTGCTAAAATTTCATAGTATACCCCATCTAACATCTTTGATACTTTTGTTGAAGGGTCTGCTAAAGGATAAGGCATAAACTCTACTACTGTTTCATCATTAAAATACTCGTTTAAACACTTATGTAACTCTGCTTGATTATCTACTCTTAAATGTACTACTCTTGGTTTGTCACCTGTAGCCGAACCTTCTAATATAACTTTATATACCCACATTGATTTTACGTTTACTCCCACTTCTGTTTCCTCCCTTATTTTCATTTATACAAAGAAAGACCTCACTAGGAAGTCTTTCTGTTTATATGCTTATTTAAGATTTATTGATTAAATTGAATGTTTCCTTATTGCTTTTCTTCTCTTCTTTCTAAATTGTTGTTTACTACGATTTCAGCTACTTCTTTAAATTCTTCCCCTAAGTCTTCCATTCCTGTAAGACCTTCATATACAGTAGCACCGATTAAATCAATATCGTTTAATGTTAAGTTATTTACATCATACCAACCTTCTTCATGGATATCTAACTTAATAGCCAGTTTTGATACTTTTGATGGAATAAATTTATGAATATAAATACTATCACTAAAGTCTCCACCTTTAATGTAAATTTGAACCCACTCACCTTGTTTCGTAATCTCTACTGATGCGTTTGTTTGGTCAGAATCAGCCGACATTTCGTAGGCTACCCCTTCTTCTAACTCAGATAACAAAGTTTCACCGTGTACTAATGGAGTTTCTTTGATGTATAACACTGTATCCTCAGAATAATACTTGTTTAAATATGCCTTTACATCTTCTACTGTATCTTCAATTGCTTTAATGATATACAAGTCTCCTTGCATACCGCCTATATTTCTAAGTTTTAAGCCTACTTCATATGCTTTGATAGTTTTCATAATAAATTATCTCTCCTTTAACTTTACTATAATACTATTATACCACAAAGTTCTTACTTTGTCAAATATAGTTTATCCTTCATATTCTACTGTCATAACATCTAAACATTCTTTACGGATTATCCAATCTAAACCTTCTAGTCTTTCTAAAGTTAAAGAGTTTATATTACACTCTTCAATCTCTTCTTCAAACAGTTCTAATGCCTTTCTTGTATCGTAATCATCCATTGGCTCATTATCTTTATTTGCTACTAGTTTTCTATAAAACCTACGTAAGTTCTCCAATACTTCTTCTATCTCATAAACATAAGAACCCATACTCTTTTCTTGTTGTTCGCTTGCAAATTGACCTGTTCTTTTTACGAACAATTTACCTTTATCTTTCTCAAAAGAAACTGTATCTAAGAAACTTTCTGTTTCTGCTAATAATAGGTATTCTTCTCCTTCTACCATATCTTGTACTTTAATACTTCCTCCATCAATCAACTGAGTTTCTTTAAAGGAAACAATGTCTGCATTATCGTATTTCATTAAAACTATTCGTCTTAAATACACTTCATCAGTTGCTTCAATATGAACTGTAAATAACCCTCTTCCTTCTTCTTCGTTTAGTAATGTTTTATACCCTTTCTTGTACTGTACCATCTTGATACCCCTTTCATAGTAAAGAAAGACCTCTTAATAGAGTCTCTCTCTCTTTAAATTTTATATTTATTCGCCTTTTCTTTCGTTTTTAACAATTTGTGCTACTTCTTTAAATCTTTCACCTAAGTTTACTATTCCATGATGTGTTTCGTATGCTAATGTACCTAGTAAATCAACATCACCTAATGTTAAATTATTTACGTCACACCATTCTTTCTCATACTCTTTCGCTTCTAAACCTAGTTTCATAATCTCAGAAGGAATGAAGTTGTGAATAAAAATAGTATCACTAAAGTCTAAACCTTTAATATAGATTTGTACTCTTTCACCTTTCTTTGTAATTTCCACACTAGAGTTTGAATTACCGATATCAGCTAATATTTCATATGCTACCCCTTCTTCGATTTCAGATAAAGGAGTTTTCGCATCTGTCAAAGTAACTTCCTTAATAAATACTAGTTCATCTTCTGAACAACACTTGTCTACGTACTGTTTAGCTTGTTCTTCTGACTCTTTACGATTGTAAATGTATATACGTCTGCTTGTAAATTACCTTTCTTTTTCAAACGTAAACCAATCTCATAACCTTTTATTGGGTTTGGATTCTTTGCATATAAGATTTGAATCTTCTTAAACGATACAATCTCTGAATCAGAGAAGTTTGTATTTACATAGTCTACTAACTGACCTTCTGTATCTACTTTGACTTGCTCTTGGAATAAACCTTTACCGTTTACTTGATTTAACAATACATTATAGGACATATCTATAACCTCTTTCGTATTAAATTGTTTAAATAAAAGGAGTAGTTTTACCTACCCCTTAATAATTTACCATGTATCTACTGCCATTCCTCTAAATTCCTCAGGTAGTTCTGCATAAGCTGTAACATTACAATACACCTCAAAGTCTACCCACATTAAATAGTCAATATCCATATCATCAAATGGAACCCTATTAATGTGGTCTTTATCTGCTAGTACTTTTACAATATCTACTAGTTTATAAGAGTGTCTGTAAGGTTCTTCGAACTCACCACCACGAATTTCACTAAAAATCCAGTCTCCTTCTTTACGGAAAGCGATTGTATCATTTGTATTGTCTGAATCAGCAATAGCTTCATACTCTTTACCTTCTACCATGTCTTTTACTTTAAGAGAACCTGATACCATTTCTTTCTGTTTAAAAGATACAATTCTTACATCTTTATCACGGTAGTTTTGAACTACTTGTTTCAGTCTTTCTTCTGTAGGGGCTTCAATATGCTCTGTATACAGACCATACTCAGGATGACTAAGTAAAGTTTTAAATGCAATTAAAGTTTTGCCATCTCCACCACCCATAACACCTTTATAATTAGATGTATCTGTACCTTCGAACCAACGGTTTGCAAATGTAGTATAGTTTGTTGCACTTTTCACATGATGAGTACCTTCTTTATAGTTTAAAAGGATTCTACTTAGTGCATATACATCTTTTAATTGGAAATCTGTATGAGCATTAGGTTCAATCTTCTTATTTTCAACTAACACATGAATTAGTCTCTTTAAATCAAATGTTTGTACTAAAGTTTTACCACTTGTTGGATAGAACTCAGAAAACTTAAATCTTGTACCTTGTCTTTCTACTTTAATCTCAGTTAAATCATCACTTACTGTGTAACAACCCTTCTCCTCTAAGTTCATTAGAAACATTTCTGGGTTTGCTTGTAATTCTTGCATGTAAAAACCTCCATATACTATGTAATCATCTCTTTATTAACTATATTCATTATACCATAAAATCACGATTTTGTCAAGTACCTTGTTTGACCACTTACTCCGATTACTCAGTTGGGATTAGGAGTTTCCCGTTGGAGGTTTAATTTTAACACTCACTAATGGTTTTAAATAGAATAAAATCACAGTCTCGAAACCTATCTGTTTAGGCAAAAGAAAAACGCTTGCCTTTTGACAAACGTTTGACTACCCCTAAGTGGCTTACTCTTCTACTGGGAACATTCTATTCCAACAATCCCCACACATTCCACCTCTAAATAGTTCTCTATCAGGTGCTTCCATGTTTGGGAATGCTCTTTGGATTAATTGACCGTTTTCCCAGTCTTGCATTGCTCTAGATGATACTGTAAATCTCTTCTCCTTACTGCATGTAGAACAAATCTTAGCAACTACTTCTGTTTCAGTATCTTCAAATGTTTCTACTACTCCTACATGACTATCCTTTGTAGGCTCTAGACTGTATACAATACCTTCCCACTCAGGAATAACAGTACCGTTTGGTGTTACTTCATGTGATATCAACCAATCTAGTTCTAGGAACTGTACCACGTTTGGTTCAAATTCGAATAATAACTCTTCTATAATGTCAAGACTCTTTAACTTATCAACTAGTTTATGCATGTTTATCATACGTTTTCTAAGTACTGTTCCATCTTCGTTTAACTCAGACACGATTGCATAAATACCTTCTCTTTGTACAGATACCTGTCTACCTGTTTTATGAAACTCTCTTAACGGATAAAACTATACACCTTCTTTTAAGTCTGAAATAGTAACATGCTTGTTTTCAATTGTATTCGATATCATTATGTATCACTCCTTATTTAATATACTTATATTATACCATAAAGTTTTCTATTTGTCAATATAAGTTATTGTAAAAGAAAAACGTTTGCCTTTTAACAAACGTCTCACTACCCTTTTATCAATCGTATTCTCCTAAAGTTTGTTTCATTGCTTCTGCCATTATTTCTACTTTTGCTTCCTGTACCGCATCGTTATACTTACTTTCCGCACTCTTGTATTCTTTTTGTGGTCTACTTCTTAAAGGAACATTTTCGATACTAGAAGAACTACCATTACTACTACTTTGTTTTGGCTTCTCTACTTTTGGAATCTCTTTTACGATTGGTTTTAACTTATCACTCGTAATATCTTTACCTTCTTCTATTGGTTTATAGGATACAAGTTCACCTTTAAACAATTTTGGAATCATATTTTTCAATTGAGACTCATCTGTAACTGATAAAATCTCTGAATATAAACCTCTGTCTTCTGCATCATTCATTAATACTTTATATCTCATACGTTACACCTCTACTTATTTTATCGTTTCTTACTTAAATATACTTTGTTGGTTTGTAAGATACGAGTTCACCAACTAAAGTTTGTTCAATTACCATTTTTAGTTGTTCTTCACTCTCAGCTTTTATCTTTTCTTTATATAAACCACGTTCTTCTGTATCGTTCATTAATACCATATATTCATTATCTGGTCTACTTGATAAATCCAACCCCTCAGGCGTAGATGGTTTTACGTCTTTATGCTCTTTTAGACCATAATACGCAATTCCTTTAAAGTTTGAAGGAATATAATCATGCATGAATAAGTTTTTGTATACAACTTGTGTAAGAGAAGCCATGTGTTCAAGGCGTATTTGACTCTCAACGATAGAACCTTTGTAGTCTCCTTTTACTCTTAATCCACCAATTGTAGCATCTAAGTCATAGGAGAAGAAACCTTTGTTTCCTTTTCCTTCTAATATTGTATGTAACCAATCGCCTTGTTTCTCTACTCTTATTTCACCGAATGCTTTACTTTGTACCGTATATACCCCATCTTCTAGGTCTTTCATGAGTGGAGTTGAATTGATTGGCATTGTAGGTGGCACACATGATGTACAAGTTTTATGCTCTAATAAATGACTCTCTGTTTCTGTTAAATAAGGCATTACTTCATCAATCGGTTTACCTTTCTCAATAAACTTCTTGTAATCTTTTTCGTTATACTCAATCCACCACTGTTCTCCACAAACCTTACAAAAGTGGGATTGTTTCGTGTCTTTTCTCTTTGCCATGTTCTACACCCCTACATTGTTTATTAGAATCTCTATAACGTTTAACTTACTTATATTATAACATAAAATCACTGATTTGTCAAGTCTTTTCTACCCCTTAAAGGCTGTTCACACTTAAATATAACAAGTTTGGTTTCAAAACTACCTGTTTTCTTAGAAGGACACCTTAAAGTTGAATACTTCTTCTCTTCATTCGTAGGTTAGCTTGAAAATAACAAAAAGAAAGACTAAACCACGATGGTCTAGTCTTATTATTTATAGTTTATTCATTTGGGTCTAGGAAATGGAATGTCCAACCGTCTTTATGGTTACTTGATACATAATCATCAAAGTCTAATGTTAGTTCTCTTTCTACTATATAAATTGTAGTCTTTTCACCTTCGTCTGTATCCTTTACTTCAATTACAACGTTATAAGAGTTGGTAGCACCCCAACGGTTTACTAGTATCATTATACCCATCCACTTCTTTGTAACGCTTAAACCACCTGCGATATGTGAAAGTGTTAAATAATCACCCATGTTTATTATTGTCCTTTCTGTTTACTACATTAAATGAACCGTCATTCCTTCATGTTCTAATGTAGCTAGGAATAAGTCTAAATCTTGAATTGCACCTGAACCCTCAAATTTAATCGTTCTAACGATATCCGTAGGTGTTTGTACTTGTCTGATAATTGCTTTCTTTCGACTTGTAATTACTCCAATGTGGTTGTAGAAAACTAATTTACCTTTCCATACACCCTTTGTGTTCAAGATACTTTCTAACGTTTTATCCTTTGATTTAGTAGCAACATTTGACATTGTCTTATACCCCTTTATGATAGATTTTATTCACCCTTTTGTTTGTCTATGATGTGAAAGAAATCTTTTGACCTTCTTTTTCGTTTTGTGATACAAACCAACCCAATTCACCAATAATTTCTTTGTTTGAAGATACTAATACATACCCAAAACCTCTAATTGTGTTTATGCGTACTACTGAAACACTAGCTAGGGTTGGAACACCCATAGCTACACCATTAAATACTGGCTGTGAAATGAGAGTTCCAAACCATTTACCATGTGTTCTTGCATAGTTTTTCACGTTTTGTTGTGTAATTGCTTGCTCTGACATAGTACCTACCCCTTTACTGTTCCTAACTCGTAGAATGTAACTTCAATACCTAGTTTCTTATTATCTCGAATAAACCAGTCTAACTCTCTCATTTTATCCCCTTGGAAATTAAACATGATGTATTGTGTTCCAGTAAACGTTTTAACAGGTACAATGGATACAGTTGTTTCTATTAGTTCTTTATCAGTATACTTTTCCCATGTATGGTTTAAACGTAGTTTACCTTCCCATTTCTCTTGACTCTTAGCTAGTTCTTTTACGTCTGAAACAGATAACTCTTTCCCTCTTAGTTCCATAATCACATACCCCTTTCTGAACTTGTGTTACTTACTTCGTTCCATAAACTTATAACCTGTATATGGCTCTGATGTATACCAATTATGTACTACGTCTAATGGCTTCAAGAATCTCGTTCTATCATCGTAATCCTGTTCGTTTTCATCGTGAATGTACTCTAAACCAGTAATATCATAACTGAATGTGCAAATATAATGGTCTTTCCCTTCTAATAACACATGATGAACAACGACAAAGTATGTCTTACAGTTTACTGGATTGTCTGATTGAATAACGATGTCTCCACGCCACTGAAAATCTTGTTTCGCTACTTGTTTCACATGCTCTAATGAAACTTCTTTAAAACTGTTAGATGTTTTCATAATTAAATTTCTTACCTCCCTTTTATTCTACAATTAACTCCTGTAATTCAAAATCGTCTGATTCGTTTCCTGTAAACTGTTCTGTAAACTGTTCAATTGTGTAGATTACTTGGTCTAAAGGCTGTTTTACTTCCATATCACGATTATTTACTGCAAATAATTCCTTTAAATCACGTTGCATTGTAACAACATACTTTGTTTCTTCTCCATACGGTAATGCATGAATGACTACTAAAGTTTGGTCAACAACCTCCCCATCATTAATCATAAGTAAATCACCACGCCACATATTGTTTTTACTTGCCATATCCATTGCTTCCATAATACTAACTCGTTTTGATTCTACTACTTTACTCATTCTCATTACCTCTTCCCTTTTAAATTGACCTTGTTTATAAGTATTTCTCTTTTACTTATAATACTATTATACCATAAGTTTCTTTATTTGTCAAATATAGTTACACAATAAAAAAGCCTTAGACTATTAAGTCTAAGACTCTTCTATTTACCTTAGTTAATGCTTAATGCTTTTTGTCCCATTTGATTATAGATGTTTTCAAAGTGAGATTTAGATGCTCTAGCATTCTTCTGACCAGTTACAGGGTCATTGTAGTAAACATTGTTTCCATCTACCCCTGTGATTGTAACTGCATGAGTATTGAATTTCGCATAGATAGTTTTACCACTTGGAGTTTTCCATGTAACAGAACTATTAGGAGTTGTTAATCCTTCTGTTACCCAAGCTACTACTGGTTTACCGTTACGAACATAATTTTCTAATACAGAGAAGCTACTTCCTGTAAGGTTTGTACCTTTAGCATATTGGTCTAAAAGACGTTTTAATGGTGCTGGGTTGATTGAGAATCCCGGTCTCTTACCTGTAACATCACCTACGAAACCAACATCTGGGTCTCCCCAAGTTTTATAACGTCCACCTTGCTTAACCATTGGTGTAGTATCCATTGGCATTTGCATAGCGAAGTTTACCATATTAAATCTTTGTCCAGTATGGTACTCTACTAACATTTGTAATGAAACAACTTCACAACCATTGTATAATGAAGGGTATTGGTAGTAATGTGGTACGTCTAATAATACTAAATCGTTGTTTAGTGTATCTTTATTTACCCACTTATCACCTAAACCAGTTCCAATGCGTACCCATGCTCCACGTTTTTCTTTTACTTCTACAGTTTGAGGTGCAAATTTACCTGCAACGTTTGAAGAGAAGTTAGGGCTATCGTATGCAAAGAATACTTTGTTGAAATAGATGTTTTCGTGTTTTGCTTCGTTTTGAACTGTGTTTACCCACTTGTGACCTAACCAAGTATGAATTTTAATCCATCCACCTGCACGTTCTTCAATTACCCCAACTGGTTGTGGTGAACACTCAGAAGCAATTCCTGATTCATAATTAGAGTCATTGTATAGGAAGAAGTTTTTAGTCATCCATACTTTCTTCTCTGTAGTTTTCACCCATTTATGACCTAACCAAGTATCAATTTTAATCCAACCATCTTCACGTTCTTCTAATACGCCAACTGGTTGCGCTCCGCATTCACTTGCGATACCTGATGATAAAGAAGCATCATTGTAGATAAAGAAGTTTTTAGTCATCCATACCTTCTTCATATCCTTTGTTACCCATTTATGACCTAAATACGTGTTTACTTTTACCCAACCGTCTGCTCGTTCTTCAATGACTTCTAGTTTTTGTGCTAAGAAGTAACTTGAAACACCTGACGATAAAGAAGGTCCATTGTAAGTATAGAAGTCTCTATCCATTGGAAGTTTCTTCTGCTCTTTTAACATCCATTTATCACCAAAGTATGTTTTAATCTTCATCCATCCGTCAGGACGTTCCTCTAATACAGTTACAGTTTGTGGTGAGAATCCTGATGAAATACCTGATGATAATGAAGGTTCATTATACGTATAGAATACTCTATCAATTTTAACTCGTTTAGTTTGCTCAATTAATAACCATTTATCACCGAAGTATGTTTTGATTTTCACCCAACCGTCTTTACCTTCTTCTACTACGTTAACAGTTTGTGGTAAGTACTCACAAGAAATAGGCGATGATAAAGAAGGTTCTTCATAAGTTAAGAAATTCTTTTCCATTTTAATACGTTTAATTACTGGTCGGTCTGATGCTTGTGATGATGCTAATTGAGGTGCAACTGATTTTGCTTTTAGTTCTGCTTCCTCTTTCGCTTTTAATTCAGCTTCTTGTTTTGCCTTTAATTCAGACTCTTCTTTTGCTTTTAACTCTGCATCTGCTTTCGCCTTCGTTTCAGCATCTTTCTTTTCTTGTTCTTCTTTCACTTTTAACTCAGATTCTTGTTTCGCCTTTGTTTCAGCTTCTACTTTTGCTTTTTCTTCTTTATCTTGTTTTTCTTTTAGTTCAGCTTCTTGTTTTGCTTTTGTTTCAGCATCTAACTTCGCTTTATCTTCGGCTTCCTTCTTCACTTTAGCGTCTGCTTCTTCTTTAGCTTTCGTTTCAGCTTCAACTTTTGCTTTTGAATCAGATTCTTCCTTCGCTTTTAGTTCCGCTTCCTGTTTTGCCTTTAACTCTGCTTCTTGCTTTGCTTTCAGTTCAGCTTCTTTCTTCTGCTGTTCTTCTTTTACTTTTAACTCTTGTAACTTATCTTGTACTTCTTTAACTGCTTTCTTATTGTCTTCACGCTTTTTCACATACTCTTTTTCTGCATCTTGTTCCGTTTCAACCTTATTTTCATCTTTCTTTTCTACCCCAACTGTTTCAGAAGGATATTTAATACTTTCTTTGAACGTTTGAATCTCTTTTGCTAGTTTATCTTGTTTAGTTTGTAATTCTACGAACTTATTTTCTAATTCTTTATTTTCAACCGTAATGTCTTTCTCTTTATTTTGTTGTTCCTTTAATTTATCTTCGTCAGCAAATAACTTTTCTTGCTGTTTTAAGTAATCTTGTAATTTTAATAAATCTTTTTGTGTTACTTCCCCTGATTTAACAGTTTCTTGATTCTGTTCTTGTACCATTTCAATTTTCTTTGTAGCTTGGTTTCCTACTTCTGCTAGTGAACTTGATGGAAACGTTAATGCTCCTAAGACTACTAGTCCAGTAGTTGCTAATTTTGTTATATTTGATGCTTTCATTTTATTCTTCCTCCCCGAAGTTTCCAAAGTCTGCTATGTACTTTGCTTTATCTTTAACTATAATACTATTATAACATAAGTTTCGCTATTTGTCAACTATAGTTACAAATTTATACAGAGAAATAGCCCTAAACTTAGTAGTCTAGAGCTATAAACCTTATTATTTTATTGCAATAATGACAATTGACGTTTCGTAAAAGACAGTAAATACCCCTTCTTGTTTCTGCGAGATACACCTTACTATACTAGGTACAAAAGTTATGTGATGTTCTTCATTCCCTAACCTATTTACTTTCAGTTTAGACCTATTTTCTTCGGTGTCTAAACTAAAGATATACCCCTTCGTACAAGAACCTGTATCAGTTGTCATTGTAAAACTACGTTTGTTTTCTTCATTTACTAAGTTATCTAATGAGTCTTGAAATTCTTTAAATGAAAGTACCTTTGAAGTTGCTAGAATACTAGATAACTTTGTTTCTAATCCAGTTTCCATAATTACCTACCCCTATTCTTAAATTAAATTTCCATACCTGTCAGTTCTTTAAACTTTGCTTTGAACTCAGGTGAGTTCTTTGTTTTCGCCCACTCTTCATCTTCTTTAGAACTAGTTTCATAGAAATCAACTACAAGTTTAGAGAAACCTTCATACCCCTCGAAGTAATCTTTAAAGGACTTAACATTCGTTGCTCTTTCTACCTCACTTACGTTCCAAATAGACATATACTTCATATGTTCACTTAATTCTAGTTTTACATCTTCTAAATCCTCGTCAGGGGTACTAGACAAATCATCGAATTGTAATAACCACTGTTTAAATAATTCATCAAGGTTGGTACAATTTCTTACTTCTTCAAAATCAAACAGTCTATTACCTGTTAATCTAAAGTTTTCTAAATCCTCTACAATTACCGATACCATAAATTGCAGACTTGTTAAGTTTAATGTTGATTTCATTTCGTTACCCTCATTCTTTTATTTGTTTAAAGAGATAAGGCAATAGATTAGTTATCCATTGCCTTATCGTTTCCTTCTTGATAATCCATTTCACCATTAATAATCCTTACAAACTTCTTAACAGTTCTTTGTACTTCTTGTAGTAAGTCTTCTAACTGCATTTCTTTTCCATCTTCTTTTAAACGTTTATTTGCTGAATTCATCCATGTTGCAATGTAACCTACTGCTTTTTCCTTTGTGTCTATACCGAATACACTTGAAACTACTGTAGCTACTAGTTCAGCTTGTAACTCTCTTTCCCCTCTATCTAATTCAGATTTAGGGTGCATGTAAGCATGTGCAAGTTCGTGAATAGATGTACTTACGTTCTCTGTATGTGTATTTCGTTTGTTTAAAAGGATTTGTTTTGAATCATAGATACAACCACCTTTTGCACTTTGTAATACACCACGCTCATCCCAGTTCATTTCGTAACCAAGATTGTTTGCTAGTAAGTCGATACCACCTAGTAAGTTTTGATAATCTACTTCGTTTTCTTCAAAGTTGTAATGACGGTTTGGCATTAATTTAGGGTAATCTTCAATCTCAGCTGTTGTTTGTGAGATATCATACACATAACCTGACTTATAGCCTACCCCTTCTGTCCACTCATACTTACCTGCTAAAGCATCGTTCTGTACCTGTTTCGGTGCTTTGTTCCAAGGAATCCAACCATCGTCTAGCTTAATACGTTTGTATTTTACTCTAACCCAAATCAGTATTTTACCAGTTTCGCCTTTACGAATATAATACCCTAACTTCTTCCAACGTTGAGAACTTGCAACTGCCATCGCTCCCTCCCATTGTGCTTCTATTAACATAGAGTTCTTATAGGAGTAATTATGAAACTTAGACATAAACGTTAACATTTCTATGATGTCTTCTTTAGAAGTCTTATGGTTTGTTACTTTATTCATTATATCTTTCTGTTTTTCTGTTAACCAATTATCTCTTTCTTTACCTTTTAAATCTTTAGGGTTCTTTGCTAAAAGTTCTTCGTTTACTTCTCTTAATTCCGTTGTCATATAAATACCCCTTTCTTACTAGATTCAATAGATGTTTGATTTACTGGTCTATATACAATTCTTGATATGTAGCTTTATCCTCTTCCGTTTCAAGGTGTGGAATCATTTCTTTATGCTCTTGACATTTACCATCTAAATATACATGACAGTCTACCACACAACCACCTGATAAGCCAACCGTTTCACAATCCGTTATGCTTAATGGATAATTTCCAGTTGCTAATGCATTTCTATAGTCTTGACTCTCTTGTTCATTAGTTGGTGCTACTGCCATTGAATGTATATCATCTAGTCTATAGTTACCGTATCGTTTTGACATACTTAGTATTCCCCTCTTTTCTTGTTTTATTACACGATAGACTCAAGACTTTCTTATCATATTCCAGTCTGATTCTACCTTTCTACTCTTCCCCTCTTATTAACCTACAAAAATCTATATCTCGTTATGGGCATTGTACCCACTTGTTTACTACTTTATTATACCATATAATTTTCCATTTGTAAACTACCAAAATTTCAAAAAGTTTGTAGTCTTGTTATTTATTTCATGTGATTTTGGGTAATCTAATAGTTTATACCTATTTGTTTTCATAGATTGAGAAGGGTTATAAAATCATTAGAGTTAGGTAGTATCGTAAAATAAGAATTGAGGATGAGACTACTAGTCTTATATAGGTATTGAAGGTATGATACGAAAAATGACGTATTTATTTTACTAAGTTAAAACGGACTCAATGCTCAATCACCAACATGTAAAGTTACGTAAAATTTAATGTAGATAGCTTAAAAATTATATCAGTTCTACCCCTGTGAACAAAGAAAAAGACTGTAAGTTTTCACCTACAGTCTCGTTTCTATGTATTTATTTCTTTAAATTTACAATGTACTTTGCAAATTCTAGTCTTGATACCCCTTTTAATGGGTGTAAGTTTGTTACTTTTTCGTCTGACTCACTATACCCCAACTCGACTAAATAATGCGTAAGAAGGATAAGTGAGATTGGAAGTTTAATCTCTCCACTACGAACTCGATTGAAGTAATAATCAATGTCTTCACTTCGGTTATTGTTTAATTGGATTAAACTATATAGTCTACCTGCATCTTCTAGAGAAATTTGAATCTTTTTGATGTCTTCATACCCATATAGTTTTGAAATGTTCTCTTTTACCGCTACGTCTTTATTAAAGAAATGGTTTGGGTGTGATGATATCATGTAGGCTAACTCACATCTACGTATGTTTCCATATATGTTTTCTTTCGTATAGAATTCAAAGAAATTATCAAGTCCAGAACTTACTAATTCGTTATACCCCTGATTGAAGTAATCCGATTCTTCTGATACACCGTCTATAGATTTACGCTTCTTACCAAATCGTTCTAGAGCGTTTATACTCTCTGCTCTTGATACAATACCTCTTGGGTTGAAGTATAAATTTCCTGTTCTATCGTACTGCGGTGTTAAAATATGTTGCTCGATAGCGGAAATCATGAAGTTTCTTTCTTCTTCATTTAATGTTTCTCTATCGTAGTATACTAGTGATTTATCTTCTGCATGAGATAAGAACTTACGGTCTTCTTTATCCACTTCGTCTTGTTTACTAAACTCATCAAAATCCTTTGGTTCGTTTAAGTCTAGTAAATCTTCATCTTCGTCTTCATCCAGTATCTCATCGTCTATAATAGGCGTTTCAACGATTTCATCTTCATCTTCAATTGGTTCTACTAATTCTACAGAATCGTTTTCCTCTTTTTCTTCTGTAGTTGGTGTATAACTTGTCTCACCATTACCTGTATCATATGGTATCGGATATACACATTTTTCTAAGTCTGCAACATGTGATACTTCGTCTTGAACAGGAGAAGACTCCCTACCCCTTTGAGTAGAGAGTTCCTTTACTTGCTGTTCTAATGTATTAATTGATAGTTTATTTTCATCATGCATGTTGTTTCTCACCTTCTTTTGAAGACGACTCAATCACTTTCTTAAAGTACTCTGAACTGTCCTTACATTCCATTACTTTGTTTAGTATTTCTTTACGAACCATCTTACGAATCAGTTCTTCTTGCTCTAATGATAACCCCATTGCCGTTAATACAGTTGGGTTTACTTTCTTACCCTTACGTACAATACCTACTAAGTTTTCACGTACTGTAATAATGTCTTTACTTTCTGTATCATACTGCATTGTGAATTTATAAGCATACATAGACTTTTCTTCTTCTACATAGAATGCTCTACGTTTCTCTAAATCTTCAATACTGTAATCAACAAACATATCGTCTGAAATTAACATCTTTAATGTTGGAGACTCTAAATTCTCGTTTAAGATTAATGTACCTTCTACTACTCTTTCAAGGTTTGGATTTACAGAGTAATATTTTAGCTTGTTTGCAATGTACATTTTGTTGTCTTCTTTTGTTACTTTAGGCGTTACTTTTAAATGCATATCGTCTTCATCCTCCAGTAATTCATTGTATTCATCAACTGCTTTACACATTGCTTTGTTATATACGTTTACATATTTAGTAGCTTCCGTAACTAAGATACTAGCGTCTAACTGTAATTCAGAAGCGTTTAAAGCACGAACATACTCGTTATCTCCTGAATATGCGAAACCAGTTTTCTCTAAATTATGCATTTTAATGATAGGGTTTTCTTTGACAGGATACATTTTCTCTTTCTTACCGTTTATGTATACTGTTACAGGGAAATCATACTTGTTTTCTTCTGTTATTTCCCTTGTAAATTCTCCACCTACCCCTCTGATACGGTTTACCATGTCTAATTCACATTGATTATCATAATCTATTGCATAGTAACTCGTATAGAAAGGGAATGTGTCTACTTCTTCAATATTGTCTTCATATATGATACTGTAGTCTGTAATACCCTTTAATTGTTTTCCTTCTGCTAGTAATCTATCAGTATAGTAATCTAGTTCTTCTGCTCGTTTTAAATATGTTTCCATGAAAATGAAGTTTTCTCCTCTTTTCGTGATAACATCTAAATACTTTTCATAAACTAGCTTACCTTTTTCCGTGTTTGGCTTAATTGCTCCCTCTAACACTTTTAAGATATACCTAGACTCATCATGTCTAGACAGTTCTTTTCTGAATGTCCAGTTTGATAGATTACTAATCCCTGCATACTCAGACAAGGCTTGATAGAAAATACCACTTACATAAATCTCTTTTGCGTTTCCTACTGTATAGAAATTCTCAATATACGATAAATCGTTTACCCCTCTGAATTTAATTCTACCTTTTTCGATGGTAGCCAATGGTTTTACAATTGTATTACTGTTAACCGATTGTTTCTTACCTAGATACTTAGATAAATGATTTTCAGTTGTTTGTACTCTAAAATAGTTTGATAGTAACTCTAAATCTTTCTTTAAGTCCTCATTGGTTGTTACTCTTGCTCCGAATTCTAACATTAAATAATCGTCTACTTCGTAGAACCCGTCTGAATAATTTTTAATAACCTCTAATTCCTCTACCCCATACTCATCCGTTAAGTATGCTGATACGTCTTGCTTGCTTACAATAGAAGCTGTATCTATCATACCTCGGTCTGCTATTTGGAAGTTTAGGTTATGTAATAAACTACGGATAGACGATAGTCTGATTTTCAGTTTGTTATGTTGTACTTCAAATCCATTCTTAAAATAAGTCATTGCTTTTAACTCCACCTCCTTCACCTACTTTCTATTGTTTACTTGAAGTCTTGTATACCACAATGTATTGTTTACTCACTACTTCCCCAATCCTTACTGTTTTCGTTAATGTAACAATATATCTCGGTTCTTTCTTTAGTCTGTCAATTGTAGGTAATAACTCACTCATGTTTATTGTCAATCTCTTTGTTACATTACCCTCTTTATCTGTATATGCCACTTCTACTTGGTTACCTTGTGTAATAAATGAAATTATTTGTACCTGTTCTAAGTTTATAAATTTAACAGGTACTTCCCGTTTAAACTCGTTCAACATATCAAAGTAAAATGCTTTACCTTTCATTATGAGAGTAGTCTCTCCTTGCCCTAGTTTACGTAAATAAATCATATAAATAGACCTCTTTATATTTATTTCTCCTGCTTATTTATATTAATATTATAACATAAGTTTCCCAAAATGTCAATAGGAACTGGAAAATAACATCCAGTTCCTACCTAATTCTCTATAAACTCGCTTGTTATTATACGTCTTGTAGTACACTCTCTAAATCATCTATAAATTTTTTCTGTTTAGGTGACACTTTCTTGTAGGTTAATACTGTTTTTAGTATGTCTACTGCGAAACCTTTTCTTTTCTTATCAACTACATCCCTATGTCTGATTGCTTTTTCTAACAACTCTTCGTACTCTTCTGTAGGGAAGTTTGAACGGTTTCTAACTACCCCTGTTCTCGGTTTATTACTTTGCATTGCTTCGGCTACATTGTTTTCTTGGATAATTAAGTTATACCATTCTAAGCCTTTTGGTTTGTCTTTATTTACAAAGTCATTATTTAGAATTTGTAACACGATATCTTCTGCTACAACTTTTCCTTCGTTTTCATGCATAAAGTTCTTCAGTTTCTCTGCACCTGCATTGAGTTTTGTTGTGAAAACCGATACCCCTTCTTCATACTCAAACATATTCAAGTATGCGAAATCTTTCGTTGCTAGTACACTCTTATTCAGTTTCAATTGTATTTGCTGATTCATGAAAATTTTCAACGCATCTTCTCGTGTCTCTACAGGTGGTAATCCGAATAGTAAGTTCATCCGTTTTGCACTTTCTGTAGCATGAGTCTTAGATGCTATATGGCTTTGTTTTGATAACGTAATTTCTTTGTATGTTAACTTATAACCCGTTTCAGTAGGGTTTGGTTCAAGAGTTAAAATATCGTCTTGTGCTAATACCCCTGTAAGCTTCTTAATCATAGACAAGTTATTTAATAACATAACGAACTGATTGATATTTAAGTTTTGTGTCATAACTTGTATGAAATCATTATTGGTTGTACCTGTCTTTAACGCATCGAACTTCTCTAGTAGGTGTTCTACCATCTTAGGCATAATTCTATCACCTAAGTAGTTTACTGGGAAGTTTGTATTCAATTCACTTACCGTAGTTCCGTGACACCCATACGCGAAACAACCACAAAGATATATCAGTTTGGTTACAATATCATAGGGTTCAAAGGCTACTAACATCTTATATTCTCTAGCAAAGAAGTCCATTATCTTGTCTCCTACTTGCTCTGCTAAAGGTCTTGGTATCGGTAAACCATACCCAATGAATGTACTCATATAGTTTAATTCTGTTTTATTAAAGGTTTGTTCATTTGTAGAACTATTTACGAACTGCATTAACAATGCCATGAACTGGTCTTGTTTACGATGAATTTCATAGTAAGAATGGTAATCGTTATAGTAGTCTTCTGTATGTGTTCTGATTTGATTTACGTATTCAGTAAGTCTTTCACCTAACTGCTCGTCTATTTCGAAGAAATCATGAACACATGTACTACCAAAGACTAAACTATCTCCAAAGTCGTTTATAGCGGTAAAAGCGTATCGTATCTCATGACCTAATGAACAGTAGCCATGAACAATGTCTTTCACGAATGCTAAACGCCATTTTGCATTTTGGTTTAAGTTTGCTAACTTAATACCCTTCTTACGGAAATATTCTTCATTTACCCCTCGACCAAGGTTTAAGAAAATATTCTCCGCACCTTTATTATGAAGTATTAAGTTTCCTACGTATTGTTGTAAGAAGCTGTACTGTTCTTCGGGTATCTCTTGCTCTAAAAATCGGTTCATAACAACATCTGACATCATACGCTCTTTTGCAAATTTTGCCTTTAAAGACCTACGGTTTGAAACTAATACCCCTTTATCCAAGTTCGGATTGTGTACACACTTATTCTTAATGAACTCAGTTGTAACGGTGTTTAGGTAGTCTGTACCTAGTAGTTCTTTTACGATTTTGAATGTTGTTTTATTCTTAATGATGTATGCTTCTTTATTTCCGTGTTTCACAACATTATATTCCATTCTCTTTCTCCTTTCGTAAATAATTCTTATCACCAATCATTTATACATCTATTATAACATAAGTTCTTGTATTTGTCAAATGTATTATCTGTTCATAACAATTAGTAAGCCTGTCTCGCTTTCATTTCTGCTCGTTCCGTAATACTAAACTCGTCTATACCTACATAGTCTTCTACCGCTTCTAATACTTTATAACCTAAGTTTGTTGAATCTCCATATGGTGTTTCTAATTCTAATACGTTTTTAGGGAAGATAATACCCCTTTGTAGCCAATATTCTTGTAGTTTCTGTAACTCTACGCTATAGTCATTTCCTGTCTTTGTAATTAATGGTACGTTACCCTCTCGTTCACGCACGTTACCTAAAGATACAATGTATAAATAGATAGAATGACCGTTTGTTAACATCAGTTTCAATCCACCATAATGACTTCTTTTTGTGTTTTGAGCTAATACTAATGCTGTTTGTTTTGTTTTATATAGATACTTTTTCGGTATAGAATAAATAAAAGTACGAACACCATTTGTTTCTCTGTAGTCTACATACTCCAATGCTTTGTCTGTAGGACGATAACGGTACGGTAAGTGTAAATTTTCGTTTGTTACGATTAATGCATTACCATCCTTTGCCGTATATGTAGTTTCTGATTTCTTTTGCCCGTTATTGTGATAAATGTTACGAACGATTGAGTTACTTTTACGAATTGGTGCGTACTTACCGTTTAATTTACTATATTTCTCGTCTTCAATCCCTTTGATGTACACTTTATTTAATAAAGTTGGTTTGCTGAATGGTGAGGGTAGTTGTTTTATACTAAATCTTGTCTCACTTCTTAACTCAGCCATTAGTTGCTTAAATTCTTTCGCAAAATGCCTATCCAAGAATTCTGTCATTTGGGTTCACCTCTTCGTTTTTGTTGTTATGTGCTGTTTCTATATCTATCTGAAATAATTCGTTGAATTTTGCCTTTATATTAGAAATAAAACTCTTACTTGTATGTAACCGTTGCTAGTGGCAAGACCAGACGATGAAACCTCTAGTTTCGTTCGTTTAACTACATTTTGGGTTTCGAATATACCCCTAAATAAAAGTACACAAAAAGACGCATACCTTTTAATATTTGTATGCGCCTTAATTATGGTTCGCTATTCATTTAAAAACACCCTTTTAAAATAGTTTAAGGAATACTGATGTACGTTTTAAAACTTTACGAGCGAATCTTGCTACAATCATGAACATCATGATTAGAGTTAGTAACACCATCATTACAGTTGAGTCACCGAATGCAGTTATATAGATAAACAACATTGCGAACTTTACAATACGCATTGCTCTCATGTTTGAGAAGTCTAATGCTAAATAAATTGCTGATAAAAATAATACTAATACTGTCATACTTTCCACCTCTTTGTCTGCTTAATTTTATTATAGTTTTGCTATATTTTTGTTATACTTTATTTAAGTTTATTAGAAAAGGGTAAAAGGTCTTAGCGGCTACTAAGACCTAAAACCCTGTATTACCTTAGAATAAAACTTGTGAAGGGTCAAACCCATAATTTTTATATGTTTTAAATACTTCACTTAGTTTTTGCTTTTGTACATAATACAATTGTTTTACGTCTTTCATATGCTCTAGTTGTTGTGGTGTTGCTTCCCCATCATATCTTGCTATATTATGATGTGCTTGTGTATGCAACCAGTCTATACCAGCTAGTAAGTCTTTTACGCTTGTGTAACTACGACCTTGACTTAGTTGCTGTACATAATGTCTAGCGTTTTCTAACGTTGATACATCGAAATCTTTGTTTGCTTGAATCATTGCTTTATAGTCATATTGTACAGTCATTTTACTACATCCTTTTCCGTTTAATATTGATTGATAATAGCTCTTGCTTGTTTTAACTTGTCTACATCTACCCCTAAAATATCAATATATGTTCTGTTTCGTTCAATCAGATTATAATTAGGTTGGTAATGTGTAAGTAATTGGTTTACTTGATACTGTAAACTTGTAGCTTGCGACTCTAAGAAATTAATAAGCATTGATACATCGTTTGCATGGTATTGTTGAAACTTGTAATTAATAAATGCCATCGCTTCTTGATAGTTTCTCATTGGATACATATTAATCTCGTTAATTGCTTGTGATAGATTAACGTTGTTTAGATTCATGTTCCTACCCCTTTGATAGTTAATTTGCCTAGTTTAACCCGTAATTGTGAATGTAGTTTATGTAATTGAGTTCTTTACATATACCTTATACTTCTGTACTTCCTTAACTATACTTACATTATAACATAAGTTCTTTAAAATGTCAATAAAGTTCACAAATAATTTTAAAAAGTGGAATTTATCCTACTAGTTAGATAACTTTATACTGGTTTTCTATTTTCTGACTATTAAACTCCAAAAGAAAAACGCTTACCTTTTGATAAGCGTTCTCTACCCCTATTCAAGTATTAATGGCGTAATAGAGTCTAATTCATAAATCATGAAGTATTTGTTACGTGAGTTTTTAATATCTACGATTGAAACTATATTTTCTCTTTCGAAGTCTATTGTAGTATGCTCTCCGTTATCAAGGATAATACAGAAACCAACTCTTGCACGACTCGTTATGACTTCATCAATCTGACCTGTAACATGGTTACCATTCCCGTCTAATACAGATACTTTTGTATAATTATAGTCTTCAAAATTATCTAGAAACTCTAGAAAATCATCATAAGTTAGTGTATCTGTAAATCGAAATACTCCTAAACTGTTTCTCATACCATCAATATAGTTCTTTAATCGTTTACTATGACATACTTCTTCTTTTACTTTAAACTCAAAATACGTATTGTTTGTTTGAATGATATAATATGTTGTTCCATTTTGAAGAATGCATTCAATGGAAGATTTGAAGTAATAATAGTGGTCTTGCTCATTCTCTAGATGTAATTTAAACCATGCATCCTCTTGCACGTCTACTTGATTTATTTGACAAGTTTCTATACTTCTTACAATAACAGGATGTAACCCAACATCCCTTACTCTTGTCAGTTCAACTAAACAACCTTCATATGATTTCAGTTTTGCAACTAATTCTTGAAATGTAATCTTTGAACCTTTTAAGTCTTTGATACCTCTTGCTGTTCTTTCTTCTGTAACTAACATTTCTATACCCCTCATTCTATGTTACTTATAATTATCGGTACAACCTCTCTAGATGTGAAGAGTGTATATGAATTATAGTTTGAACCAAACCCATGAACGACTTCTTCTATATCGTTTGCTTTAAAATATAACTCAACTTCCCTACTGTTTGGTAATTCTAATATCAGTTCAATTTCATTCTTATGAATTAAATTTGTTAAACTTACGAACTTTCCACGTACTACCAACCCGTCTTGGAAAGTTGAGATAGTTGCACCTGTTTCTATACGCTTAAACATATGATAAAACAGTTTGTTAAAAGGAATAACCTTACTCTTACCTACGTTTGAAATCAATACTTGTTTTCTTTTTGTTGATAATGTACTTGTCACGCTATTTCCTCCTGTTTCTTACTTTTTAAGGTATACAAAATGTAAAGGAACTAAAGAATCTTTGTAGAATAAAGTAAAGTGAACACTGTCTACTGTTCTTTGCATAATTGCATGTTTTGTATGTATCTCTTCTAAAACCATGCTCTTTTCCTTTCCTTCTTCTGTAACATCTAAATTTATTGTAATTGTTCCTTTCTCTTCCTCTTTTACAATTTCGTTTACCTTTCCTGTATACGTGTAACCCTCCCATAAAGCTGTTAGGCGATACGGATACTTACCACACTCTAATAACTCATGTAAAAACTTTTTACCACTTACAAAGAAGTAATCTTGTACCCCACTACCTTTTACATAGTCTTCAACTGTTTTAAGCACTTCTTCTCTCATCCACTCGTTCACAATACCTACTCCTTCACCCATTTAAATCTTTCTCTATATCTAAATAAGTTTGATTTATAATCCTCAGATACCCCAACAAGATAAGAAATGAATGTTTGATGTTTCTTCTCTTTAAAAGGTAGACTAATAACACCTGTCTCCATGTTTCCGATTAAAACTTTCTTTTCATCCAATGTAATTAATCCACCCATTAAATGACCTGTTGTTTCATTTACTTTATGTAATAACATTCTTTTATTTGTCATAAGGAAAATATACAAGTCTTGCTTAATATACCCCAACAAGATATATTTGTAATCTTGGTTAAACTGTATTGTAAATACTTCTTCTCCTTCTTTTAAGTTTGCCTTTCTTAGCAAACTCTCTACTAAATGTTGCTCTATAATTACACTACAGTTTGAATTTACTTTAACCGATTTCACCTATTAATACACTCCTACTCTACTTCGTCTTAACAATAACAGGCGAAACAATACTTTTACCATACACCATAAAGTATACTAAGTCTTCCATCTTTACTTCTGATACGAGAATGGTATCCTGTTCTAAGAACTTAACCGCACTTAGCCCTTTTCCTAATTGGTATACATGTACTAAAATCCCACCATCTATTATAGTTACAGAATCTAATAACCCTTCCACTTTCTTTCCTTTTGGGTTTATTGTTAAAATATCTGTATACCCACTCTCTTTACTTTTCAAAAGAAAATTAGAAAAAGTTTTGAAAGACCTTGTTTCAGTAAAGCCTAAATTGTTTAACGTATGCCTTAACTCTGATGCTTCTTTATTACTAGTTGGTTTTGTAGCTACTTTTACTTCTCTTTTTATACAGGGAGAACCTGACTTTTTAAAGGAAAATTCTAGTACATACCCCTGTTTGAATATCATATAATACTTGGTTTTATTCTTCCGAATCTCTTTGACTAGGAAACTAAAATAAGTTCTTTCAGAAGGTGCTTGTTCTTCATCGACAATTAATGTGAACGAACCACCTCTACCTTCTTTTACATGTAGTAGTTCCCCATCTGTATATAACTCTTTATCTAAATCTGCTATCAGTTTATGTACAACAATATGCTTATTTTCCTTCTCTTTCAGTTCTGATACAAAGTTTTTAAAGCTAATTACTTCACCCTTTATGTCTTCTGCTAGTTTTATTTCTCCCATTTTCACGACCT
The DNA here is from genome assembly GCF_001429475.1 of Bacillus sp. Root131. Taxonomy (NCBI): domain Bacteria; kingdom Bacillati; phylum Bacillota; class Bacilli; order Caryophanales; family Bacillaceae; genus Bacillus; species Bacillus sp. Root131. The sequence continues at coordinate 85,393 of NZ_LMJQ01000023.1, read as the reverse complement.
CCATACTTTTAACTATAACTATTATACCATAAAACTATGAAAATGTCAATATAGTCTAGATTAAATGCATATAAAACAAGGTACTAATTTCTTAATACCTTGTTTCTTATCTTACTTATCTACTTTTATATCTAAGGTTTGTGCAACATGAAATGATAATAAGCAACCATCTTCTGTTTCTCTAATACCGTTAAGAGCATTAATTGGAAGTCTTAACTCTACATCTTTTAATACAATATACCCCTCACTGTTGTTACCATTGTTTACTGACTTTACTAGTTCTTTATTGTTTATAAATTCTTTAACTGGTATATTTATATCTTTACTGATGTTTTTATTAATTGAACTTGTACTTTTAATAGGTACACCTAGTCTGTCTACTTTAATAGTAATTTCTACATGAGTCTCTACTCTACCAAAATACAGATAAAAGCAAGGTGAATCGGTTCTTCTCATTATACTTGTTACATAATTTAAGTCGTAAGAAGATTGCTTGCCATCTAATAGTTTGATTGTAAGCATGTCACCTTCAACTACAACTCCTGCAAGTATACCTTCTAGTTCTTCCAAGTCATGTACAGTAGACCTTCCGATATTTCCTCTACTGAAAGGTTCGAAATTATTTTCTTCAACATGTACTTGTGTTTCCTTTATCTCGTACTCAACTAATGAATTTAATTGGTTTACCCATGTTTCTAAAGAGACTTTTTCATAATTCCTCATACCATCACCTCATGTTATATTATGTTTCTTTGATTAATAACTATACTTAACCAAATAGCTACAAACTTACTTAATACTTAATACAGTTTCTCTAAAGCAATTAAATTTTTCTTTTGGTTTGATAGACCGAATGTAAAACTATTTGCCTTGATTACTGTGTTTCCTTTTCCATTCTTTGAAGTTAGAACAATACTAGTACGAATCATACCTCTCTTTACTTTGATGTGTTCAAACTCTATTAAGTCTATACTCTTCATATTACCTGTATACTTACCCATCATTGTAATTTCTAAAAATAAAAGTCTTTTATTTGTAAAACAAACAATGATATGCTCTATGTCTCCTACTGGAATAATACCGTTTACTAATAATACCCCTTCCTTTGGTATTTGATACACGTAGAAGTAATAAAAGTAGTCTTCTCCTTCTATTTTTATTCCTTCAAATAAATCGTCTAAGTACTCGTTTGTTAACAATCGAATCTTCCCCTTCGTTTGAAACTATTTATTATTTGTTTATTATTTACAGTGTTCTTTTATCAACATTCTACTTCTATATTTATGACTGTTAAAATAAGGAATCGTTTACACTCTTGCTCGTATAGAAAGATTCTAATATGGTTTTATATTTATACTTCTTTGTTTAGTTACTATTTAAACCGAATGCTCTTGAACCTAGTTTTCTTTTGTATAAAGACTCTACTTTAAATACTTCCGTGTCTTTATAGGTATTAGGTAAGACTTGTAGTATTGTATAGGTAAAGTCATTAACTCTATCAGGGTCTTGTTTTAATATCTCCATTAATAACTTATTACCACCATGACCATTGTTTACGTATGTTTTCCATCTACCCCATATTCCCTCTGTATTATAAGCTGAACCTACATATTGTTTACCAGTCTTTGTATCTACAATTAAGTATACCCCTGCTACGATAGATAGTGACTCATGCCAAGACTTATACTTTAAAGGATTATTCACGATACTCTCTAATTCCCAACGTTTTAAGATGAAATCTAAATACCCTGTAAACTTTCTTGTTTCACCTTTTGGTAACATTTGCAACACTTCTAAATCAAAGGTGTTTAAATACCTACACCATGAAGTTGCAACACCTTCCCATTGTACAATAACTCTATTTTCTAAGGTTTCGAAACCATCTACCTTTTCTAAAGTGTATTGCCATTTTGCTTTACTTAATCGTTTTCTTAATTCTTCTGTGGTGTCTATAGATTGAGGTAAACCAGTTACTTCTGTAGGGTTCTTTACTTCATACACACCTATAAATACTGCTTGGCTGTTTTCCAATCCTAAGAAAGATACAATATAATCGCAATTAAATGAGTTCTTACCTTGATATGACTGATATAACTCAAAATTATCTTTTTCATATAACTCTTGTACGTCTATATCTTTATCTACATGCCTTGCAACCTTAATTCGTTTTGTTAAATCTAATCCACATACTTGTAACATATCTTTTAGTAACACTTTTAGTCCTCCTTTATATGAAAAGAAACCTCCACATATAAGTATGGAGGTCTTTTATACTTTTATTTGTTTTAATCTTGCTCTTATTATATTTCTTATGCTCGAACTGTTTCTACAATCCATACAATAGAACTATCAGAAACCGCACAAGTTTGGAACGTTACACGCTCTCCACCACCAGTTCCAGTAACTCTATCCCAGTAGTCTACACCATCTGCTACCCCAATTGCATTCTTTTGGTATACTTTATACACTTTTGTAGTTTTGTAAGTGTATGCTTTTCCATTACCGTCTGTAATAACAAATGATGAAGCATTCCAAATACCATCAAAGTTTCCTGGGCTATGACCAATGAAATGTGTATTCATTCCGTCTTCACCATTAAATGGCGCTCCACCCCAAGTAGAAATCTTGTTTGTTGTATCAATGATTTGCTGTCCTCGACTTTGACCACCGTTTACATATGTAAGTGTTTTACCATTGAAGGTAATTGTCATAGGCTTAGATTTAGGTGCTTCTTGCTTTTGAACAGGTTTAGGTTGAGACTTCGCTTGTTGTGTTTGAGCAACTTCTTGCTTTTGTACAGGTTTAGACTCTTCTTTAGGCTGTTCTGTTGGTTTAGGTGCTTCTACTTTCTTTTCAGTAGGTTGAGGTTTTTGTGCTTCCTCTTTCTTCTCTTCTACTTTAGGTGCTTCTTGTTGTTTTACGTCTACTTTAATTGTTTTAAGAGTTTCATTATTAGATGAATCTTTTACTTTATACGTAATATCATACGTACCTACTTTGTTTGTATCTACTGAACCCACTACTTCGATTTTGCTTGTAATATCTCCATCTACATTATCGTTTGCTGATACCCCATTTAGAAGATTGATAGATTCTCCAAAACTTACTGACTTGTTTTCTGCGTTTATCTCAGGCTTTGCTTTGTCTACTACCTTTAAGATAATCTCCTTTGTAGTTACATTGTTTGATGTATCTGATACGGATACATTTACTTTCTTTTCACCCAGTTCACTTGTGTTAAACTCTGAAACTACTACCTTATTTGAAATATCCCCATCGTAGTTATCAGTAGCTTTCACATGTTCTTTTACATTAAATTCTGAACCTACCCCTACTTCATACGAACCCTCCGATTTGATAACAGGTTTCTCCTTATCCACTACATTGACTTCAATGTCTTTTGTAAAGTGATTACCCATTAGATTTTCTACATCTACTTTTACACTCTGTTTTCCTAGTTTCTTTTCTAGCTTAGTTTTAAACTCCGTTTTTACTACATCATCTGAAGTCTTTACAAGTTTTGCTTGTAATTCTTCTCCATATGCGATAGTCAGTTCAGTTGTTTTAATCTCTGGTTCTTTCGCATAAGCGGTATAACCCAAACCGCCTAAAACAACTGATGATGCCAACCCTAATGACACTAATGCTTTTTTACTTATCATATTCTTTATCCCCTTTTCTTTATCTTACATAATTATTATACCTTAAATATCTATATTTGTCAATATGCATACATTAAGATATACCATATTCATAATATTCTAACTACTAGTTTCATCACTTTAAGCCCGTTTCACTAAATAGTAGGGTAAACAGGCTCTAGAAAAAGAGATAAAGGAATAAATTATACTACAGACACTCAACTCAGCGTAAAGTTACTTGACTTTTCATTTTGTTTTATTGAATCCTTTCTTTTGTATTGGTATTTTACCCTATTAGTTCCCAATTTTACTCTTTATAGTATACTTTTAAGCATGAAAAATACACCAAACTCGTTCTATTGTATAACCTACTTTGTTCTATATAAATATGTATATACTTTTTATCGGCTCTTAAACAAAAGAAAAAGGAATCAGACTGTGTAAACTTTCTACACAACTGATTCCTTCTCTTCGTTTCTATTAAGCTTTACGTCTTCTCGTGAAGTAAACTACCGCTACAATAATAGCAATAACACTTCCGAATAAGATATAAGATGTATAACCAAAGTCACCTGCATTACCAGTTCTAGGTAAGTATCTATCAGGTTTCTTAGGTGGTACTGGCTTTTCAACCTTGTTAGGTTTTGGTGGCTCAGGTTTAACAGGCTTAACAGGTTTTGGTGGTTCAGGTTTTACAGGCTCAGGTTTTACCGGTGGTTCCGGCTTAACTGGTGGCTCTGGTTTAACAGGCGGTTCCGGTTTAACTGGAGGCTCAGGTGTTACTGGTGGCTCCGGTTTAGGTGGAATCGGAGTTACAGGTTCTTCCGGTTTAGGAGGAATTACTGTAACTGTATTAGATTCAACTAAGTCTCTATTATTTAACTGGATAGTAGCTTTATTTTCGATATTCTCGATAGCTACACCTTTGTTAATCTTAGAAGTAATGACTAAGTTTATCTCTTTACCCTTGATTGTTTCCAATTGCTCACGAGTTAATTTAACAGTTACTTCTTGGTTATCAATGTTAACTTTGAAGTTTGTTTCTTTACCATCAACAAGAACTTTTGCACCAACTACAGTTAATCGACTATCAAGGATGTCTTTAATAGTTAAAGACTTATACCCCTCTAATTTATTAGCTACTGTAGTTTTAACATTGTAATCATACTCTTTACCTGTTTCAATAACAATGTGGTTCATACCTTCCACATCTTTTGTTACTTTAGGGTTAACAGGTGGCATTGGTGGAATTACAGTTACTACATTTGATTCAATAGCGTCATTGTCATTTAATTGAATTGTTGCTTTGTTATCAATTAAGTTAACTTCTGTACCTTCTTTAATCTGTGCAGTAATTTGTACGTTTACTTCCTTACCAACTAATTCATCAAGCTGTTTACGACCTAATTTAAGTGTGACAGTTTGACCTTTTACATTAGCTTCTAGTTCACTAGCTACCCCATCAACTAATACAGTAGTTTTTACGATATCTAATCGTTTGTCTAATGTATCAGAGATAGTTAAGTACTTGTACTCAGCTACGCTATCAGCAATTTTAGTTTTAACATTGTAGTTGTAATCTTTACCTTGTTCAATCTCTAAATGCTCTTTACCTTCTACGTCTTTGACGATATTAGGCGTGATTGGATTTGGTGGAATTACAGTTACTACATTTGAATCAATAGAAGGTTTATCGTTAAGCTTGATTGTAGCCTTGTTAGGTACGTTCTCAGCTTTCGTGTCTCCTAATACTAACGCCTTAATTTGTACATTTACTTCTGCACCCATTAATTTGTCTAATTGTTTACGGTCTAATGTAAGAGTAACGTCTTGTCCTTTTACAACCGCTTTTAAATCAGAAACCTTACCGTCTACTAATACAGTAGCACTTACTACCCCTAGTCGCTTATCTAACTTATCAGCAATTGTTAAAGTTTTGTAACCGTCTACTTTATCAGCAATCTTAGTTTTTACGTTGTAATTGAATACTTTACCACGTTCAACTTCTAAATGTTGTTTACCCTCTATATCTTTCACGATGTTAGGGTCTACAGGTGTTGGTGGTACTACCGTAACTACATTAGATTGAATTGCATCTAAGTTATTCATTTGAATAGAAGCACCGTTTGGAATCTTCTCAACTGGAGTTCCATCTTTGATTTTAGAAGTAATTTGGACATTTACTTCTTTACCTTTCAAGTCATCCAATTGTTTACGGTCTAGAACTAACTTAACATCTTGACCTTTTCTTTCAGCTACAAGTTTACTTGCTTTACCATCAACGAATACGTTTACTTCTACTACATCTAAACGCTTATCTAATGTATCAGCAATTGTTAAAGTCTTGTATCCATCAATTTTAGAAGGAATTACAGATTTAACATTGTACTTGTATTCTTTTTCAAGTTCTACTTGAATATGCTCTTGTCCTTCTACATCTTTATGAATGTTTGGAACAACAGGCGTAGGTGGTACTACTGTTACTGTGTTTGAATCAATTTTTGGTTCATCATTCAATTGAACAGTAGCTTTATTATCAATTACTTCGATTGGTGCGCTATCTTTGATTTTAGATGTGATTACTAGTTGTACTTCTTTACCTAGTAATGTATCTAATTCTTTACGGTCTAATTTCAGAGAAATATGTTGACCTTCAACTTTAGCTTCGTACTTGCTTTCTTTATCGTCTACAAGAACTTTTACACCAACGATATCTAAACGGTTATCTAACATATCTTCGATAGTTAGATGTTTATACCCCATTACATTGAATGGAACTACTGATTTTACAGTGTAGTTGTACTCTTTCTCTTTTTCAATTTCAAGACGGTCTGTACCTTCTACATTCTTGTAAATATCAGGTTGTACTGGTGTTGGAGGAATTACTGTAACTTCATTTGATTCAACCAACGGTTGGTCATTCAATTGAATGTTTGCTTTATTATCAATCAGTTCAATTGGAGTACCATCTTTAATCTTAGCTGTAATTACTAAGTTTAATTCTTTACCTTCTAAACCATTTAAATCTTTACGGTCTACTTTAACTGTAACTTTTTGTCCTTCTTTTACAACTTTAAAGTCTGTATCTTTACCATTTACTTGTACTTTCGCATCTACTAAGTCTAAACGTTTATCTAACGTATCAGAGATAGTAATATGTTTGTACCCTGCAACTGATTTAGGGATAACTGATTTTACGTTGTAATCGAATTCTTTTTCAGTGTCGATGATAAGGTGTTGTAAACCTTCTACATCTTTCTCAATGTTTGGTTGGATAGGTGTAGGTGGTACTACGTTAACTACATTAGAATCAATTGAAGGTTTATCATTCAATTGGATAGTCGCCTTATTAGGGATTTTCTCAATTGGTGTACCCTCTTTGATTTTAGATGTAATTTGTAGGTTTAATTCTTTACCTTCTAAACCATCAAGCTGTTTACGAGTTAATTCAAGAACTACGTTTTGACCTGTTACTTTTGCTTTGAAGCTACTTGCTTTACCGTCTACATATACAGTAGATTTGACAAAGTCTAATCTGTCATCTAATGTATCTGCAATCGTTAATGACTTGTAACCTGCAACGCTATCAGCAACTTTTGTCTTAACATTGTAATTGTACTCATTTTTATGCTCAACCACTAGTTCCTCTTTACCTTCAACGTCTTTCTTAATGTTAGGGTCAATTGGAGTAGGTGGTACAACTGTAACAACATTTGAGTCTACTTCAGGCTTGTCGTTTAATTGAACAGTAGCCTTGTTATTAATTGTTTCAATTGGTGTACCTTCTTTAATCTTAGCCGTAATTTGTAGGTTTAAAGTTTTACCTTCGATTGTTTTCAGTTGAGAACGCTCTACGATAAGTTTAACTTCTTGACCTTCAACAACTGCTTTGAATGTAGATGGTTTACCATCAACTAAAACTTTTGTTGATACGATATCTAATCGGTTATCTAAAGTATCTTTAAGAGTTAATGTTTTATACCCCTTAGTATCTTTAGGAATAACTGATTTAACGTTGTAATTAAAGTTTTCTTCATGTTCAACTACAGCGTGTTTCTCACCGTTTACATCTTTTACGATGTTTGGTTCGTCAGGAGTAGGAGGAATTACTGTAACTTCATTAGACTCAATTGAAGGATTGTCGTTTAATTCGATTGTTGCTTTGTTCGGAATTAATACGATACCAGTTCCTTCTTTAATCTTAGAAGTAATTTGTAAGTTCACTTCTTTACCTTGTAATGAATCAAGTTGACTACGAGTTAGCTCTAATTTTACTTTGTTTCCTTTAAAGTCTGCTTTCAATGTACTTACTTTTCCATCTACTAACACTTTTGCGTTTACAACTTCTAAACGATTATCCAGTTCGTCTTTGATTGTTAAAGTTTTATACCCCTTAACATTCTTAGCGATTACTGTTTTTACGTTATAGTTGTAATTATCGCCTTCTTCAACCACAATGTGGTCTAAACCTTCAACATCTTTCTTGATGTTTGGATTCTCAGGCGTTGGTGGTACTACAGTTACTACATTTGAATCTACAGAAGGCTTATTATTCACTTGGATGTTTGCTTTATTTTCGATTGTCTCGATAGCAACATCTTCTTTGATTTTAGAAGTAATTTGAATCTTAACTTCTTTACCTTCGATTTGGTCTAATTGAACTCTTGTTAAGTTAAGAGTAACAGTTTGACCTTTAATATTTGCTACATGAGTACTGATACGACCATCTACATAAACCTTAGCGTTAACTAAGTCTAAGCGATTATCTAATGTATCTGTAATTGTTAATGACTCATACCCCTCAACATTCTCAGGAATAGTAGTTTTAACATTGTATTTGTACTCTTTACCTTTTTCAACTTCAAGATGCTTTTTACCTTCTACGTCTTTTGTAATAACAGGCGTTTCAGGGTCTTTTACATCATGGAAGATGTATTCAAAGGCTAATTGTTTAGAACCGTTTTCTACGATTGTGAACGGATGTTCTTTGCTGTCTAATTGATACCCCTTAGGTGCTTGAACCTCTTTAATGAAGTAATTACCTAAATCAAGGTTTTCAATATAAGCTGTACCGATAGAATCCGATGTGATTGTACCTACAACATTCTTACTAGCGTCTAGGATTTGGAATACCCCACCTTCCAATGGTACTGGTTGGTGTTTAGACTGTGTAAGGCTTGATAGTGGGTTTACTACACTATTCTTCTCTGTCTCTTTTAAAGAATCTAAAAGAGGATTAGTAGTTGAAGTTTTTCTTGCACCTTTTTCTACCAATGCAGGTCCGAATGTGTTAGATTGTTCACCACTTAGTTTGTATAGGTATAATGTTGCTTTTCTGTTCTCAGGCTTAACAGTAACGTTATTTGAGTCTACAGAAGGTTTATCATTTACTTGAATTGTTGCTTTGTTGTTTACGATTTCGATTGGCGCATCATATTTCACTTTTGCTCTAATAGAAATAACAACCTCTTGACCTTTATAGTCTTCTAATTGTTTTCTATCTAACACAAACTTAACATTTTGACCGTCAACTTTTGTTTCAATACCTTTTACTGCTTTACCTCCGATTTTTACATCAGAACCATTAATTGTTAAACGTTTATCTAGAGTATCTGCTAGAGTTAATGATTTATAACTTAGTAAATCCTCAGGGATAGTAGTTTTAACATGGTATGTGAATTCATCACCTTTAACTACATCAATGTGTGCTACATCGTTAACGTCTTTAACAACCTTAGGTGTCTCAGGGTCAACAGGAACTACAGTAACCACATTAGAATCAAGATTGAAATCACCGTTTCTAGTGATAGTAGCCATGTTTGGAACTTCTTCTGCTAAAGTACTTTCTTTCACTTTAAATTGGATTTGAAGGTTAACTTCTTTACCTTTTAAAGTTTCTAATTGTTCTCTAGTGAATGTAACTTCCACGTTTTGACCAGATTTAGTAGCTTTGTAAGAAGATTCTACTCCGTCTACTAATATTTTTGCATCTACTACATCTAAACGCTTGTCTAACTTATCAGAGACAGTTAGTGATTTATAACCACGAACATCATCTACAATTTTAGATTTCACATTGTAGTTGTAAGTTCTTTCACGTTCAACTCGTAAATGCTCTACCCCTTTAACATCTTTCTTGATTGTAGGGTCTAAAGGTAAGAATGGAACTACAGTAACATTGTTAGAATCAACAGATGGCTTATCGTTCACTGTGATTGTAGCTTTGTTATCAATGATTTCAGCGGGTGTACCATACTTGATACTTGCTTCAATCTGTAGTCTTACTTGCTTGTTAGCAAGTTTGTTTAATTCTGTACGGTCTAGAGTTAATGTAACATCTTGACCTTTTACAGTAGCTTTGTAAGAACTTTCTTGACCGTCTACTAATACTTTCACGCCTTTGATGTCTAAACGTTTGTCTAAGCTATCAGCCATTACTACTTTCTCGTAACCACTCAAGTCTTTTGGAATTGTAGTTGTTACATTGTAGTCAAACGCTTTGTCATACTCAGTTTCTAGATGAGTTTTACCATTTACATCCTTAACAATTTGAGGAGTTTCAGGGTCTACTACATCATAGAATGTGAATTCGTATACTGGATGGAAAGTACCTTTTAATTCTTTTAGTTCAAATGGATATTCATTTGTGTCTAGTTTATACCCCTTAGGTGCTTCAACTTCTTTGATGAAGTATTTACCTAATGGTAAGTTGTCTAACTCCACTAAACCGTTATCATTTGATACTACTGTTTCTACTTTACTTCTATCAGCGTTTGAGACTTCGAACTTAGCACCTGCTAGTTTAACTAGGTCTTTGCCTGGTTCTTGACCGTCAGCTAACTGACCGAAGGTATGTTCTTTTTCACCACTAGTTTTTACAACTACTAATTTAGCTGTAACATCTTTTGGTTTAACAGTAACTTCATTAGATTCAACTGCTGGCTTATCGTTTAATGAAAGTGTACCTTTGTTTGGAATCACTTCATTATTTGTTCCTTCTTTTACAGAAGATTCGATAACCAAGTCAATTCTTAATTTACCGTCTTTGTTCATACCAAATGATTCAAGTTGTTCCTTTGTTAAAACGATAGAAACATCTTGACCTTTGATAGTTGGCTTAACATCTTGAATGTCTTTGCTGTTTACTACTAGTTTAGCTGAATGAACATCTAATCTTGCATCTAATGAATCTGATAATTTAATCGTTTTATACCCTTCAAGGTTCTCAATTGTAGTACCAACTTCGTACTTGTATTTTTCACCTCTGAATACGTCTTTATGACTTACACGATTAACTGTACCATCAGTCATATGTTCTAGAATGTTCTTTTCTAACTTAGGTTCGATTGGGTCTACTTTATTGTAGAATGAGTATTTAAACTCTAAACTTGGTGTTCCAGTATCTTTTACAGTGAAAGGATACTCAGTAGAGTCTAATACATACCCCTTAGGAGCAACTGTTTCACGAATGAAATAATCACCCATATCTAAGTCTCGAATATCTACTGTACCAGTGTAATCAGTTGATACCGTGTGAATCACATTCTTACTAGAGTCTAAAATTTCAAATGTAGCACCTGATAATAACTTAGGTTCTTCATTTGCTTTTAATACATCTAGAGGATTGATTACCATGTTACCCTCTGTTACTTCTTTAACAGTTGTACCAAAGAGTTTCTTAGTAACTGATTCAAATGAGTTAAGCCCTTCACCGCTCACTTTCGCAATTGTTACTTTTGCTTTTCGAGGGTTAGGTTTTACAGTAACAATGTTAGATTCAATTGCACTTTCATTGTTTAACTGTAAGTCTGCTTTATTCTCAATTAATTCATAAGGCGCATCGTAATTGATGTAGGCATTAATTTTAAGATTTAACTCTTTACCTTGTAGGTTTTCAATATCTTGCTTTGTTAAGTTGACTTGTAATTCTTGACCGTCTACTTTAACTTTCGCATCGTTATATACATCATACCCCTTATAAAGAGTAGCATACTTATAAGTTAATCGTCTATCTAACTTATCTTTGATTGTTAGAGTTTCATAACCTTTGATGTTCTTAGGAATTTTAACTTTAACATTATACTGATAAGTTCTACCTTTATCTACATCGTGGTGTTCTTTACCTTCTACGTCTTTAGTAATAGTAGGGTACTCAGGAATGTCCATTTGAGTGTATACTTTGTTACCTTCAACGAATGAAGTTCCACCGTTTACAGATACAGCCGCAGAGTTATACGCTTTGTCTTCTGCTTTAAGACCTGTTTTTGGAACAATAGCCCCGAACTCAAAGTCTACAGACTCTTTACTCTTTAACACTTTACCGTTATCCATTACAATCTTGATACCAGTTGCTTTAGAGTAGTCTGTTAAAGTTTTTGACCAATTTAATTTCGTCATTGAGTCACTTGCATTGTCTAGCACCTTGTCAGTAGTGTAGTAAACCGTAAATCCTTGTGGGGCGTTAATCGCACCAGTTAACGTATTACTGTACATACTTTCTCGACTTAGGTACTCTCCTCCATCGTTAGGAACAATCGCTCTGTCTCCTTTGAATGGTAACACGTCATACACGGTTACTTGAGGAACATCTACATCTAAATGGTTTTTAATATTTAGTTTATAGTTGGCTTTTTCACCATATTTGACGAATACCCCGTCAGTAGACCAAACTTTGTTCTTTGCTAACTCTTCGTTTTGAACCGATTTTGTTAACACGACTTCTTTGTTTGGCACATATACGTAGTAGTCTTCAGAATAAACAACTTTATCATCCGTTTTACTGTTCTCATTGAAGTCGAACTTGTCTTGAGCGTCTTTCTTGTACTCAATACCCATGTTCTCCATATCATCAAATACTAGGTAAGCTTGGTTGATGTTTGTACCTTCTTCTGATAAGTCATTCGCAATAGCTGTAAATCCAACTTGCGGATATTCCTTACTAGTATAAGGTGCAAAGTCTCCTGCTTTCATATCCTCGAATGTCCAAACAATTGCAGTTTGACCAGAGTTTTTATAGTTAGGTATTACTTCACCTTGACGACTGACAGATGATTTAACTACAGTCATACCTTTAGGTAGTAAGTCTATAATTTTTCCACCTTTGATTACTGTTTCAGCATCTAAGTTAGAATCAGCACCATGAATGAATAGACGGTTGTGAAGTTCTCCACCTTTAAGTACCTTGTCACGAGAGTTCGTGATTTCCTTACGTAAAGAGATACTTTCTTTGAATTCCACTAAAGGAATATCATCTTTGTCTGTACCTTCGGCTTTATAGATTACTTTACCATCAGTAGGGTTTTGAATTTCCCCTTTAAATGAAGCTTCATTTTCGAATAGGTTTTTACTAGCATCTTTTGTGTCATATTTCACGTCTTTTGGATTCGAAATTTTTACATAAGCTAAGAACTGGAAGAACTTCGCACCATCAAGTTTTGCAACTTCATAGCGATACCCCTTTGTACCTTTAGGGAAGTTATAGTACTTTCCGTCTTTAGTGATTTGTTTTTCAGTAACTTTGCCATCTTCTTCGATGTACGCTATTACCTTTTCACCCTCACCGTTTAGCGTTTGTACTTTCGTGAACTCCATACGCTTATCTAACGCATAAGTACCGTCTTTACGTTTATAATCATCAATTACTACGTTATGTAACGGCATAGAATTGGGATTTTTAAACTCAATACGGTATGTGTAGTCTAAACCTTTATAATGTAACGAGTCTTTAATTGTAGCATCTTCGCTTCTTTTCTTTGTAAATACGAAACCTACTGGTTTTGCATCTAATACAAAGTCAATACTCGCTTTGCTCTCAACTTTAGGCTCATAACTTTCAGCCTTTTCAGGAATGTAAGTTTTTGTTACATTATTCGTATAAGTACCATTAACTTTTCCGTTAGGGAATGTTAATGACAGTTTTAGCTTACTTAACTTGTTAGCTAATGTACCGTTTGTACTCATTCCGATTTCTTCATTTAAAGATACTGTAGTTGATACTGATTTACCATCAGCACTCAACTTCCAATCAGGGTTTGCTTTTGGGTCAAATTTAGCACCTTGCGGTAATGTGTCTACTACTTCGATGGCTTTAAAGTAACGGTAATTATCTAAGAATTCAAGGTCTGTTGAGAATGAAAACTCAACTGGCACTTCTGTTCCTTCTTTAATTACCCCTTTACCATCGTCTATACCAGCCCACACCATGCTACCGTTTTCTTTCTGTCCGTTAACATACTTTTGAGAACCCGGTTTCTTGTAAGTTACTTTGTATGAAATTTCGTTTGCTTTCTTTACTAGATTTAATTTAGAATCCATTAAAGAAGCCATCGGTTTCATTTCATACATATCAGGAGTTAACCCTGCTTCCACAATAAGTTGTACTGGGAATGAAAGAGTTGTACCCCCTGCAAGTTGAGGGAATTTGATATAAGCAACTTTCTTATCTCCCTCGTCTGCATATGTAACTTCGCTTGCTAACTCTGGTTTACTGATATGGAGAGGTTCTCCCCAGTCTCGTAGGTACTTCTTCTCTACCTCTACTTTAACTACATAGTCAGATAATAATGTAACGTTACCCGATACATCTAAGTTTACCTCATACGTGTAATCTTTACCTGCTTCAATCAGTCGTAATGGGTCACCATTATCGTCTGTTTCTACGTAATTTTGAGATAGTTTTACTTCGTCTGTAGAAGCTAATTGTGCCTGTTCCTTCTTCTGCTCATCCGTTAAGGCTACGCCTGTAGGGTTTGCATTAGTTGTAGACACTTTCGGCTCTACTACCGTTTTCTTTTCGTCAACTGGTTGCCCTTTGTTACGCTCTTGTTCCTCTGTAGTAGACTTAGGAGTTTTGTCATTCGTAACTTCCTTCTTGTCCATTTCAGAGGTTTGAACGTCAGGACTTACCGTTGGCTCTTGAACAGCTTTTTCTTGTTCAACTTTGACTTCGCTTTTTGCTTTGTCACCAGTGATAGTCTCTGCACCTGCTACTACAGGTTGCATAAACGTAGTGAAAGCAATTACCGTAGCCATGACCGCTGATAAGTACTTCTTCTGTTTCAAATTAACACCCCTTTTTCCTAGTATGGAATACTACGTCTCCATAGGATGAAAGGGTCTTTTGAAGGAACACTTACGTCCTACTTCAACGCAGTAATTCTCAACAAAAATTAAATTGAATTATCTATAGGTTTCATGCCCGTAACCGAAGTTCGTAACACTACCCCTACTTTGCTACATGCGTATCACCCTCTATTACAATATTCAAATAGACTGGCTTAAACATATAGCGATTAGTTACTTGCGTAACTACAGTAACACCCTATTGTTTTACTAGTTTCATAGGATACTAGTGTAGATACGCAAAATAAAAACAAACTCGTTATGAGTTTGGACTCACTATACCTTTGCTTATAAAATATGAATCTATTTACTATAATTACGTCTACTATGTACTAATTAGACTTTAACTCCTTTCCATAGTTTTATCATATCTTACCATCAAAGGAATTATTATCTTAACTTATATACTTATTATATCATAAGTTATGAAATATATCAAATATTATTTTCACAAGAAAAAGGTGATACTATGAAAAGTACCACCCGTTCTACATTTACTTATGAAGTTAGTGTAATAATTATTCGTCTATACCTAATTCTTTACGATGTTCTTTTACATGCTCATCGTACTCTTTCTTGATTGAATCAGTTGTGTCATTTACTTTATCTTTGATTTCTTTTTCAGTTTGTGCTGCTTTTTCTTTATCTACTGTATCGTAAGCACGGTCTTTAATAGACTTCTTACCTTCTTTACGTTTTGCATCAGCAATATCTTCTAATAGCTTCGCTGTCTCTGGTTTGTCTGGTCTTACAAAGTCTCCAACTGAATTTTCTTCTTTATATTTTTGTTCGTCTCGTAATGCTTTCTCAACTACTTCGTCTTTTACTACAACAAGACCTGATTTTTGGTGGAAGATACCTTGACTATCAGTTACTTGGTATGTTAGTGAGTATTCTCCTGCTTTGCTTGTATCTACATTACCGTTAATGTTGATTTTAGAAGTAAGGTCTTTACCGTTATAATCTTTCGCTTCTACCCCATCAATTGGTTTAAAAGCATCACCTGTACGAACAATACGTGACTCAGGTACAGTTAATACCTCAGGCATTTCGTCTACTACAGATACGATTACAGTCTTTTCAGCAAAGTTATCAGATGAATCCGCAACTCCCATTGAAACCTTGATGTCTCCTACTTTGCTATAATCAAACCTTTGAATTAAAATTTTGTTTGTAAGGTCTCCATCTACGTTATCTTTAGCTGTTACAAACTGCTTTAGATTGATAGAGTGTCCTTTCTTTGTTACAAACTTGTCTTGTGTTGTCTTGATAACAGGCTTTTCTTTATCAACAACGTTTAATGTGATTTCCTTTTCCGTTGTTACCCCTTTATCATTTTCAACTTCTACTTTAATTGTTTGTTTACCTAATTTGTTCGTGTCTGTTGCTGATTTGTATTGCTTCTTAACAACATCAGTTGAAGTTTCAATCTTATCAGTTCCTAGTTTCTTACCATAATCTATAGTTATTTCATTAGTCTTGATTTCGGGTGCTTTCGCATAAACTTTATATCCAAAAATACCTAAACCAAGAACAGCGGTTATGCCTAATGCAATACCCAGTTTCTTATTTAGCATATTTATCAGTCCTTTTACTTTAATATGCCTATATTATAACATGTAAATACCGATTTGTCAATAGAAGTTACATAATATTTAAAACATACTGAATATTCTACTTATGTTTGTCTATTTTACCTATTAGAAGCATTGTTAAATCCTACTACCAACCTATTATTAGTTTATTCCGTACTACCCCTATTTATGACACTTTTCACCTATTTGTTTCGAAAAATGTAAAAAAAAATAAGACTACAATTAAGAGTCTTATTACTTTCTATCCGTTATCGTAAAACGAATTTGATTTCCTTTGTCTTTCCCTACATATCTTTCATATCCGAAATCATAGGTGTTTGGTGACTCGTTCTCGTCTACCCCTTTAGCGATTAACTTGTCAATCTCTTCTAGGGTTAGTTTACTATCCATAATACGAATTAAACTTTCCATAAGTTTATGGTAATTTTCATAAAGGGTTTTATCTTCAAATACATTCCTGTTTGTTGAAACAGAATAGGAGTTTTCTACCCAATCATTCTTACCCATCTTTGCGTAGATTTCAAACCCTTTCCAGTTTGCTTTATAGATATTGTCTTCTTCCTTATCTCGATGTTCTATTTGGGAGTCTTCTATTACAATCCTACCTTTTGATATATCAGCTAACTTGTTTTCAAAGTCTAATTGATGCATGTAACTCTCTTCAATTGTATCACCATCATTCGTTAATGCCCATACTACTATCAGTCCAAGTAGAATACCTAAAATTATTTTACTTTTTATTCGGGTTTATTACTCTCTTATGCCCGTCTTCATCCATAATCAAGAATGAGAAGAAGTTTATATCTTTCTTACCTCCACTTAATCGGTAGTATAAATCACCCTTAGAAGTTTCATGCTGTTCACCTGTTGTAATTTGTTGATTGAAGTTTAAACCTGTATCAACTAACACATTTGCTTCATCTACTGACATCTTTTCATTTGAAAGTCTTGTCAGGTATACAACTAAGTCATGATACTGACCAATTGAAATCTCGTCCATGTAACCTGCTTGTTTTGTTATAATACTGAATGTTCTATCCAATTTCTTATCTTTGTCTACTCTACTTGATAGCATAAAACCATTCCAGTTAGCTGAATATACCCCACCATCTTCACTTTCATACATCTTTATCTTCGAATCTGAAATAACGATTTTACCGTTTGACATTTCTTTTAGCTTGTCTTCAAACTCTTGTTGCGTTAGGATTCCACTAGAACCGCTACCTCTAAAGAAGATAAACCATACTACTAATAGAAGCAATACCCCTACTATTGGAATTCTATATGCTTTTATCCGTTCTTGTAAACTCAACTATATTCATCCTTCCTTACTAGTTGTCTTCTTTGATATTTAATGCTGTCTTTATTTCTTTTTCTGCACCACTAACTGGATACTTATGTTTTAACTTACCTGTAACAACTGTTCGTTTATCTGTATTTAAACCACCAAAACATGTAATTAAGGTAATGATATCCTCAGTTGTATTATCCATTACTTCACCTTGCGATTGATGAATTCGTTTCTTATCTGTAGTTTCATACTCATACATCCATGTAGCATCTGTTACATAAATGATATCTCCCGTTTTCATATCTTCTAGAGGTGAGAACAATACATGCTTGTTTGGGGAATTATGACCTAGTAATACATAGTTTCCTTTCCCCATTTCTCTATCCTCAAAACCCGTTCCTACCCCTCTTGATAGGCTGTTATTACCGATACCTTTTGAGATTGGTAGTTTAATATCTACAGAAGGTACATAAATACCTCCTACTACACCTTGATTTCCATAATGTAAGTCTTTACCCCAACCTGTACTTCTCTTTAAACTGTTTTCTAGTAATTCTTGCTCTGATAGAGGTTTTATACTGTCTAAATCAAAGTCTGCTTTTGCTTTCTTATTTTCATCTATGGTGTTTTTATCTAATTCGATACCACGCATATCAGTTTGAAGCATAGAGTCTACAACATAGTAACCGCCTACCCCTAATGCTATAATTCCTGCTATGAGTCCATACCGAATCTTTAACCGTCTTTCCAACTTGTTCACCTCTAGTACTTCAGTTTAAAGGAGACTGAAATATGATAATCTTCGAGTCTCCTTTATTTGTTTCTACTTCTTTCTTATTCTACTATACTAAACCTACAGATAATCAGTAAATTAGTAAGTTACAATTATAATAGGTAAGTTTGACTAAATTTTAGTATGATAAGGCTCTACTTTTCTTAGGTGTCCACTTGCTATCGAAACTATCCCAACTCATAGAAGCGTCTTTCTCACCAGTCCAAGGGTCGTTATAGAATACTTTATCGTTTGTATAACCAGTTAATGTGATTGCATGAATACCAAAACCATGCATATCTCCTACCCATGCAACAACTGGATGGTTTTGATTTAATTTTTCTTTAATCTTATCTAAGCTTACACCTGTTAGGTTTACAGAACTTCCTGCATACTTCTTCACTAAGTCTAATAATGCGGGTGGGTAAACCGTGTTAATTGGTCCGTCTGACCAAGGGTCTCCAACATAACCTTTGTTTGGGTCATAGTCGTGATAAGGCATTTCTTTTGCTAGTAACACTTTATCTACGTTTGCTCCTGCAAACTGTAACATCATAGAAACTGCTGTAATTTCACAACCTGTTTCTAAGTTTCTACTAGGGTCTTTTGCGTCTAATTGACTTTCAATCGGTACATTCATGTGTGGTAAGACAGTTCTTTCACTTACTGAACGACTATCTAACCAACCAATTTCATTACCGTTTTGGCTTACTTTATACCACATTGTACCGTTATATACTGTTTGCTTTGTTGCTTTTAATTCTTGATTTGCATAATCGTTTACTTTTGCTACTTCTTGTGAGTTTTGCATACCTTTTGGTAATGAATAAATACTATATTTATCGTCTGTACCTTCTGTTCCAACCGCTTTATTGATACTTTCAAGGTCTGTTGCTACACTCATAACACTAGAGCTAACCCAACCTAATTCTTTACCTTCTACACTGATTTTAAACCATGCTTTACGGTTTGCTAATGCCATTTCAGACATTTGAACTTCTTTACCTACATATTCATCAACTGAACCAAGGTTTTCTGCACCTTTTAACATATGTGGTTTTGACCAAATACTCTCATTGTTTGACTTTTCAATGATTTGTGTAGAGTTTACTTTCTTGTAAACCACATAAATTTCCTCTTCTTCAACTTGTGGTTCTTCTTTCTTCTCTTCATCTACTACTTGTAAACTATCCGTTTTCGGCTTTTCTTCTTCATTAACTACAGGTTTTTCTTCGTTCTTTACCTCAGGCTTCTTTTCTTTATTTCCGTCTTCTACTACTTTTTCATCTTTTACTTCTTGATTCTCTGTTTGAGGTTTCTCTACCCCTTCTTCATTTTCTTGTTTTTCTTTATTTAAATCAGGAACTTGTACATCTAATTTCTTGTCTTCTTCTTGACTTAATCTTTCTAACTGACTTTCTTGTACTTTCTCGTCTACTGGTTTGAGTGTGTCAGCACTAATTGAATGTGAAGTAGAAAGTAGTACTCCTACCCCTACAGTTCCTACAATTGCCGACTTACCTGTTTTAATTAATTTCTTCATCGTTACCATTTATAATCAGTCTCCCTTATCGTGTTTATCTATCTATTTTCTATACGTATTACATTACTATTATACCATAAGTTCCCTAAAAAGTCAATAGAGTTATGGGTCTTATTACCATTGTTCCTACTAAACTAGTATATTTTTAGAAGAATAATCTTCTTTCCTACAGACAGTGGTAAGCAAGGAAAGTTAGTGAAATTTTTAATTTGTTTCTATGAATCTATTTTTCTATTTCACTATCTATACCTACCCGTCTTCAAAAATAACGCTTATAGTACCTCTATAAGATAGTAAAAATCTATTATTTTGTTTCTTATCTTATACCTATCTGTTCTCTATAGATAATAAAGATTTAGAGATACATTTTCTAAACATAGAAAAAGAGAGACAGTTAGCTATTGCCTTCTGTCTCTCTTTTAAGGTGTTTATTATTCAGCTTTGTTCTTACGAGTGAATACGAATACCCCACCAAGAGCCAATGCAATGATACCCATTAAGATGCTCATTGTAGTACCAAAGTTACTATCGCTACCAGTTTGAGGAACTGGTTTCTTTTGTGGTTTTGGTTGCTCAGGCTTAGGTTGTTCAGGTTTCGGTTGAACAGGCTTAACTTTTACTTTCACTGTTTGGTTTACATCATTAATGTCAGAGTGAGTTGCTACTAAAACATTGTCTTGATATAAATCTTCGAATACTACTAACTCTTTACCTTGTAGTTCAGTAGCATCAAATGTGAAGTCTAAGTTTACAGAACCATTTTTCTCTTTTGCAGTAAATTTAGTTTCAGATGTAACTTCTATACCGTTAATGATTAATGGTTTGTTTGTTGCCTTATCCATCAGTTTACCTTTGACAACGTATTCTTTACCAACGATTAAATCATGGTATTCTACTTTGTCAGTTACAGTAACAGATTTGTTTGCATCTAATTCTTTAGAACCGTTTTCTTTGTTAGTAGCTGTAGTTTTAACCTCAGGCTTAACGAACTTAACTGTTTGCCCTTCGTCAGTGATGTCAGAGTGAGTTGCAACTAAGACATTATCTTGGTATAGGTCTTCAAATACAACAACTTCTTTTCCTTCAAGTCCAGTAGCATCGAATGTAAAGTCTAATGTTACAGAGCCAGTTTCTTTCTTAGCAGTAAACTTAGCTTCTGCTGTTACTTCTTTGTCATTCACAAGAAGTGGTTTGTTTGTCTCTTTATCCATTAGTTTACCTTTTACTACGTACTCTTTATCAACGATTAAACCTTTGTAATCCACTGTATCTTGGATTGTAACAGATTTGTTTGTGTGTAACTCCTTACCACCATCAGCTTTATTTGTAGCTTTTGTTCCAACTTCTGGTTTTACAAACTCAACTGTTTGGTCTTTATCTTCAATATCAGAGTGAGTTGCGATTAAAATATCTTCATTGTAAAGGTCTTCGAATACAACAACCTCTTTACCCTCTACCCCTTTAGCTTCAAAAGTGAAGTCTAGGATAACAGAGCCGTTTTTATCCTCAGCAGTAAACTTAGTTTCAGAAGTTACTTCTTTACCATCTACTAAGAATGGTTCGTTAGTAGCTTTGTCCATTAGTTTACCTTTTACTACGTATTCTTTTCCTACGATTAAGTCTTTATATTCAACTTTATCTTGGATTGTTACAGTTTTGTTAGAATGAATGTTTTTCAATCCATCTTCTTTGTTAGTAGCTGTAGTTTTCACTTCCGGCTTAACAAAGTTAACTGTTTGACCTTTATCTTCAATATCAGAGTGAGTAGCTACTAATAATGAATCTTGATACAGGTCTTCAAATACTACGATATCTTTACCTTCTACGTCTTTAGCTTCGAATGTGAAGTCTAAAGTAATAGAACCATCTTTTGCTTCTGCAATAAACTTAGCTTCTGAAGTTACTTCCTTATCGTTCACTAGGAATGGCTTTTCAGTACCTTTATCTATAAGTTTACCTTTAACAGTGTACTCTTTACCAACGATTAAGTCTTTATATTCAACTACGTCTTTAAGAGTGATTTCTCTGTTTGAGTGTACTTCTTTTAATTCGTCTGCTTTATTAGTAGCTGTTGTCTTAACCTCAGGTTTAACGAATTTAACTGTTTGGTCTTTATCCTCGATTTCAGAGTGAGTAGCAACCAATAGTTTTTCGTTATATAAGTCTTCGAATACAACTACTTCTTTACCTTGTAACGCTTTTGCATCGAATGTAAAGTCTAGGATGATAGAGCCATCTTTAGCTTCTGCTTTAAACTTAGACTCAGCTGTTACTTCTTTGTCATTAACTAGTAATGGCTTGTTAGTAGCTTTATCCATTAGTTTACCTTTAACTGTGTACTCTTTGCCAATGATTAAGTCTTTGTATTCAACTTTATCTTGGATAGTAACAGTTTGGTCAGCATGAATTTCTTTACCTTCATCTGCTTTGTTTGTTGCTGTTGTTTTAACTTCAGGCTTCACGATACGTACAGTTTGACCTTCATCTTTAATATCAGAGTGAGTTGCAATTAATTCTTTTTCGTAGTATAAGTCTTCAAACACTACTAAAGATTTTCCTTGTAACTTCTCAGCATTGAATGTGAAGTCTACTGTAACTACCCCATCTTTCTCTTTTGCAGTAAACTTAGACTCAGCTGTTACTTCTTTACCATCAACTTTAAATGGTTTGTTAGTAGCTTTATCCATTAGTTTACCTTTAACAGTGTACTCTTTACCTTTTACAAGGTCTTTGTACGCTACTTTATCTTGGATAGTTACTTTTTCTTGTGCGTGAATTTCTTTACCTTCGTCTGCTTTGTTAGTAGCTGTTGTGTGTACTTCTGGTTTTACAACACGTACTGTTTGGTCTTTATCTTCGATGTCTGAATGAGTAGCGATTGTAGTTTTGTTGAATACAACATCTTCAAATACTACTAATTCTTTTCCTTCTAATTTAGAAGCATCGAAAGTGAAGTCTAGAGTAACTGAACCATTTTTAGCCGTAGGCTTGAATGTTTTCTCAGCTGTTACCTCTTTACCTTCGATTACTAATGGTTTGTTTGTTTCTTTAACCATTAGTTTACCTTTAACAGTGTACTCTTTACCAACAACTAAGTTTTTGTAATCCACTTTATCTTGAACAGTAATGTTCTTGATAGCATGAATTTCTTTTTCTTTGTCAGCTTTGTTTGTAGCCGTTGTTTTAACCTCAGGCTTAACAAAGTCAACTGTTTGACCTTTATCTTCAATGTCTGCGTGAGTTGCAATTACAAAGTTATTGTGAACAACATCTTCGAATACAACTACTTGTTTACCTTCTAATGTAGAAGCATCAATTTTAAATTCTAAAGGTACTTTACCGTCTTTTTCTCTAGGTGAGAAGTTTTTCTCAGCTACTACTTCTTTTCCATCAATTACTAATGGTTGTTTTGTAGCTTTGTCCATCAACTTACCTTTAAGAGTGTAATTCTTACCTACAACTAAGTTTTTGTATTCAACTACGTCTATAATTGTTACATCTTTAATTGCATGTAATTCTTTTGTGCCATCAGCTTTGTCTGTAGCTGTTGTGCTTACGCTAGGCTTAACAAACTTAACTGTTTGGTCTTTATCTTCTAAATCACTGTGAGTAGTAAGAGTTTTACCTTCTTTAATTAAATCTTCAAATACTACAACTTCTTTTTCTTCTAAACCAGTTGCATCAAATGTAAAGTCTAAGTTAATAGAACCAGTAGCCTTGTCAGGAGTGAATGTAGCTTCCGCTGTTACTTCCTTACCGCCTACAAGTAATGGTTTCTTAGTTTCTTTATCCATTAATTTACCTTTAACAGTGTACTCTTTACCTATTAATAGGTCTTTGTACTCTACTTTATCGGTAATTGTAACTTCTTTAGAAGTGTGCATTTCTTTTGCACCGTCATGCTTTTCAGTAGCCGTTGTTTTGATTGAAGGTACTTTTTCGTTCTCTACAACTTGTGCAATGATTTTTCCGTCTTCTTTGATTTCAAAGTTAAATACTGTTTCATTTAAGAAGTAACCTTTAGGTGCTACAGTCTCTTTGAATGTGTATTTACCGTAAGGTAATTTTTCGAACTTAGCATAACCGTCTTTATTAGTTTTACCTTCTGCAACCTTCTTACCTTCTGCATTGAAGACTTCGAATTTCGCATCTGATAAACCTTTCTTGTCAGCCATGTCTACTTTCTTAACTTCTAAGTCACCTTTAATGATTTGGTCTGTAACTTTGTGAGAAACTGTTTTACCATTTTCTAAAATATCAAAGTTAAATACCGTTGGGTTAACTAAATACCCCTCAGGTGCAACCACTTCTTTAAATGTGTATTTACCATATGGTAAATGTTCGAACTTAGCTTTACCTTTAGCGTCTGTAGTTCCTTCAACTACTTTATCGCCTTTTTCGTTGTAAACCTCGAATTTAGCGTTTGCAAGAACTTTCTTGTTATCCTCAGCATCTACTTTTGTTACTTCCATGTTACCGTAGATTTTAAGATTTTCTTTCGTTAAGCCAATTGTTTTACCTTCTTCACTAATAGAGAAACTAATTGGAGTTTGCTCTAAGTTGAATCCAGTAGGAGCGATTGTTTCGATAAGTTTGTAATCACCGAATACTAAGTCCTTAATAACTAGCTTACCGTTAGCATCAGTTTTGTATTTACCTAACACTTCATCGTTTGAGCCACGTAATTCGAACTCAGCGCCTTTTAATGTAACGTTTTTGTTCTCTGTATCAACTTTCAGTAATTCCACGTTACCACGGATTACTTTGTTTGTTACAGTATGCTTAACAACTTTACCATCAGTATCAATATCAACTGGGAATTTCTCATTGTTGATATTGTAACCTTTGATAGTTTTAGTTTCTTTGATATAGTACTTACCGAAAGCAAGTTTATCAAATGATACTTTACCATCTTTATCAGTTAATTTAGGTTTTCCTACTACTTTATTGTTTTGGTCAAATAAAGTGAATTCTACCCCTTGTAATGGTTTTTCTTTCTTGTCAGCATCAACTTTTAATACTTCAACTGAACCACGAATCTTTTTGTTGATAACATCGTACTTTAATGTCTGCATGTCTTGTTTTACGTCAATATCGTATTTTGTACCGTTTTTAACGTAACCCTCAAGGTTCTTTGTTTCTTTGAAGTAGTATTTACCGTATGGTAAGTTTTCGTACTTCGCTTTACCTTGAGCATCTGTAACAACTTTCGCTACTTCTTTGTCGTTTGAATCATAGATAGTGAATTCTACCCCTTCAAGAAGCTTTCCTTCATTATCTACTTTTGTGATTTCAATGTTACTACGAATTAGCTTGTTGACTACATTGTAAGACTTCGTTTCATTCAAGTTTTTGATTTCAAACTCTACTTTTTCTTTGCTAAATACATAGCCTTCAAGACCTTTAGTCTCTTTAAAGTAGTACTTACCGTAAGGAAGGTCTTTAACAGAAGCCTTACCTTTATCGTCAGTAACAACTTTCGCTACTTCTTTGTCTTTAGCATCATATACAGTAAATTCAACGCCTTTTAATGGTTTCTTAGCATCATCAGTTTTAGTGATTTCTAAATTACCTTTAATTTTCTTATTGATTACAGTATATTTGTGAGTTTTTCCATCTTCTTTGATGTCTACACCTTTAGTAGTTGAATCAGGAACATATCCTTCGATACCTTTTGTTTCTTTAAACGTATAACTACCATATGGTAAGTCTTTAACTTCTGCAATACCCTTATCGTTTGTAGTTACTTTCGTATACTCTTTACCATCTTTGTATACAGTGAACTCTACACCTTTAAGTGGCTTACTAGCATCATCAGTTTTCGTGATTTCGATACTACCTTTGATTGCTTTGTTTACTACAGTAAACTTCTTGCTATCACCAAGGTTTTTAATTTCAAATGCTTCTTCTTTTGTGCTTACTACATATCCTTCAAGACCTCTAGTCTCTTTGAATGTGTATTTACCCATTGGAAGGTCATTTAAAACAATTTTACCGTTAGCGTCTGTAGTAATTTGCTCATACTCTTTACCGTCTTTATAGATAGTAAATTGTACACCTGCTAGTGGCTTACTCGCATCATCAGTTTTCGTAATCTCTAGAGAACCTTTGATTTTCTTGTTCACTACAACCATAGATTTTGAACGGTTTTGTGAAGATAACTCAAATGATTCTTCTTTGAAATCAGTTACATACCCCTCAAGACCTTTTGTCTCTTTTACAGAGTACTTACCGAATTCTAAGTCAGGTAATTTAATCTTACCGTCTTTACCTGTAGTTACCTTTTTAAACTCTTTACCGTCTTTGTAAATAGTAAACTCTACGCCTTGTAATGGTTGGTGACTATCATCTATTTTGTAGATTTCTAGACCACCTTTCATGCGCTTGTTAATTACAGTTACTGCATGGTCTTTTTGGTCTTTACCTACTACGAATGAACCTGTTTTCTTTTCAGCTTCATATCCGTCAAGACCTTTGTTCTCTAACCAAGCATAAGTTCCGTAAGGTAAGTTACCCATCGTAGCAATACCTTGCTCGTTTGTGTATGCTTCCCCTACTACATCACCATTCTGATTGTAAACAAGGAATTGTACCCCTTTAAGTGGACGATTCTCTTCATCAGTTTTCGTGATTTTAATACTACCTGAAATTAACTTGTTCACTACTTTGTATTCTTTGTTTTGGCTATCTGCATTGATAGTAATATGTTTTACATCATCATCGAATTCGTAACCGTCTAGTCCTTTAGACTCCTTGAAATGATACTCTCCATAAGGTAAATCACCTAATTGGATGATACCATTTGCATCAGTAGTTCTATCGAACATTTTGAGTCCGTCATTTCCATAAATCGTAAATACTACCCCTTGCAATGGTTTATTCGAATCATCGACTTTATGGATTCTAAATCCACCTTTAGACTTTCTGTTAACAAATGTTAACGTTTTGTCTTTTGAGTCTACAGTAACCTTTTGAGGTGTGTTATCCAATTCATAACCGTCAGGTGCTTGCGTTTCTTTTACTGTGTAGTCTTCAAACCAAAGACCATCAGTAGATGCCATACCGTTTGAATCAGTTGTTAAACTTCTAACTACTTGATTACCCCAGTTAATAACATCGAACTTCGCTCCACCTAGTGGGTTACCTGCATCATCGACTTTCTTGATTTTGAATCCACCGTTTGAATCCCAAGATATAGAAGCGTTTTGTGCAGTTGGAGTCTTGTGTAGTGTAACTAAAGCGGTAGTATGTTGGATACCTCCACTATGTGACTTATACCAAACTGTCTCAGTTTTAGTCATATCACCAGTTACTTTAATGTTGAAACTACCAGTTGGTGTATTTGAATTAATCTGTGCAAAGAACGGTTCCCATGAGTTTAACTCAGTTTTAGGATTACCCATAGAGTCAACAAATGTTACTTTACCAGGGGCATTAATAGCTTCTGGTTTGAACGTTCCGTTACCGTTTGTTTTAATAGTAAAAGGTCCGGCTTGACGATATTCAGTACTCCAAGGAGTCATTTCAGCTTTAATATGGTCTGGTGTAATTGAGAATGATAAATCTTGTGTGTCACTAGAGTTGTTAGCATCAGCAAGAATTTTATCAACAACTTGTTTTACGTTAGCATTTTTGAAAGTAAGGTTTGAATACTTAACATCTTGGTTAACAATCCAAACTGCAACTTGTGTAGCGTAGTGGGCTTCTTGCCAACTGTTTGCACCTAATTGCTCAGGAGTCTTTACAGGATAACCATTATTCATGATTTTGTAGTATTCATCTGATAGACGTGTTTTCTCTTCTAATGAATGTCCATTAGGAGATTCTAACATCATTTCTAGACAGTAAGCAATTGAATTGTCTCCGAATCTAATTACATCGGTTTCAATAGAATACTTCTGTCCTGCATCATAAACCCAACCTTTGTTGTTGTATTTCTCATGCCACATTTGAGTCCAATTACCACTTGCTCTTTGTACTACATTAGGCTCTCCATCATCTGCATGTGCAAAGATAGGTGAGATAAGGGTTGAGATAGTAAGCATCAGTAAACTAAGGACACTAAACATGACCTTAGATACTTTACCACGTTTAAAAGCATCTAACATATACATCCCTCTATTCAGTTTTTGAATGTGTGAGTTATCATTACCTCTTTCTTATAGGGTTTACTTGTTCTAATGTGAGCCTGTTATGATTCAACTGAATAGAAACAATACCTTTTTATTTGATATAACTTTGTATCTCCTAGAACAGAATCACTGTTTGTCTTAACAATAACTAGGTTCATGGTAGGAGATATCATAATGTATCACCTCCGATACGTAGTTACTCTTAGACAGCTACACTTTTTGTAGCTATGAAAAGAATGGAAAGATAGACAATCAATTCCTTTCATAGTTACAAAAATTTCTTATATGTCTAGAAGGTTATTCTATTATTCTAGTAATCTCATAAACTTATGAAACAATATGATGTATAGGTTTTGAAACCTATCCTTATATAGTTAATAACATATAAGAACATGCTCTCTACCCCACATATTGCTTTTCAATCTTATACTACTATAATTCCGTTTTACCTTAGCCTATTTATCTATCAGTCTTTTGCTCTGTTTAACTATAGGTAATCGTTGTAAATAAGATAAGGGATGGAAGACCGCTGTTTCAGTCTCCTACCCCTTATTGGATATTGAAAACAAATTTGCAAATATTTACTATCTATCAGCTATATTTTTAAGTTACTTGTAAAACTTAGTAGTTAGAGATTTCATTAATGCTGTTTACATTCACGATATAAGCACCACCATGTAGTTTCTGCATTAATTCTACCATTTTAGCTTGTGGTACAGATACACAACCTGCCGTTGGTCGTCCGTTTGATACGTGTAAGAAGAATCCGCTTCCTCCACCTTTTACTGGATTGCTAGTGTTATAGTTGATAACAATACCATACTTGTAAGCTACAGTTTCTTTAATTAAATGCTCGTCTTGTGGTGAAGAACTATCTCGTTCTTGCCATGTATTGTATTGGTCATCATTTACATTACTAATCCAATACGATTTCGGTGTGATTTGTCGGAATGGTAAGTTTGTACCAGGGTTTGAAGTTCCGAATGCAAATCCTAATGAATGCGCTCCTCTTGGAGTTCTACTAACAGATTCGTTTGCTTGCCCTACCCCTTGTGAACCAACAAAACCATTTGTTGTGAATACTTCTTTCCAGTTTCCATTATGTTTCTCTAAGTACGTAACCTTTGCACTTGAACCTTGAGCCACAACCGCTACGATTTGGTCTGTTCGTTTTCCAACACTAGAGTTAGATACCGCACGAGTCATTGCTGTTCCCTGCTCTTGTTGTACATTTGCTTGCTGATTCCCACCCTTATTAGTAGGTTGTTGAGAGACTTGTTTTGGTTGTTCTTGATTATTAGTTTGTTGTTTTGCTTGCTCTCCACCTTGTTTAGCTTGTGGATTTTCTTGTGAACCTTGTTGCGGTTCTTCTGCTTTCTTCGCTACACCTTTGATACCTTGTGTTTGTTCATTACCTTGCGTTTTAGATTGTTTGTTTTCTTGACTATTACCTTGTTTCTTACCTTCTTGATTACCGTTTACTTGTTCTTCTTGCTTACCTTCTTCGGCTTTCTTTTGTTCTTCTACTTTCTTTTCTTCTTCCTGTTTTACACGTTCAGCTTCTTGTTTTGCTTGTTCCTCAGCTTTAGCCTTTTCCTCTTCGGCTTTCTTTTGTTCCTCAGCCTTTACACGTTCCTCTTCTGCTTTCTTATCCGCTTCTTCTTTTGCAAGTTTTGCTTTTAATTCATCTTGTTTCTTTTTCTCAGCTTCTTGTTTTGCTACTTCCTTTTTCTTCGCTTCTTTCTGCTGAATTTCTTGTTTTTCAGTCTCTTTGGCTTGTACATAGTAGTTACCACCAAAACCTGCCGATGTAAGAACTGCTACCCCAATTCCTGCTACAATGAGTTTCTTCTTATGTTTCTTTAATGTTTCTACGTCTAATTTCTTCATTTCTACTTTCTCTCCCTTGTTTTATATTATTTTACCTGTTCTTGTTAAGCTGTTAGAATCCCCAATTGTACCCTTTATTTCTGCTACTGTATAAGAATTTGTCTGATTGTATAAAACAAACATTCAGTAACTTTCCCAGTTCTGCCTTATTTTCCCAATTGAATTAGGCAATAAGTTAGTCGCTCTATTGTAGTAGAGCGACCTCTCTTTTACCCCATCGGTAATCTAATTTCTAATACGTTTACTGCTTCTTGTAGTTTCGTGATATCAAAACCTGTAAATGGTTTCTTATCTTCAATTTCATACGGTCTACGTTTAAATTCATCAGGTACATGGATGTTTGGTAAGAATGCACCGTTTAGTAACATACCAATGTATCTTTCACGTATAAATTCGATGTCTTCATCATCTACGTGTCTAGAAAGAACATCTTCTATCATTTTCAATTCTTTCGGTTCTTTGTAGTTTTGGAATAAGTGCTTTCTTTCTTCTGGTGTCCAACTAGACCAATCAGTTACAACCTCTTTTGTACGTCTATCAATGATTTCAGAAGTCCAAGTACCGTATCTAAAGATTTCATGAATTGGTTCTTCATATCTAATTAACTGTTCTATTAACTGATTATACATTCTAGGTTTCCAATCAGGCTTTCCTTTTAATCCGTCTGACGAATCTCCACGTAAAATCTTAGCTAGTAATAGTGTGTTATACGGTACTAAAATTTGTGTAGAACTTGTTTTGTACTTTGATAACTCTTGCACATACGTTTGATAAGACTCAGGCGTATACTGTACATACCCTTTGATTGTAGGGCTATACTCGTTTGCGTACGTATGAACTTTAGACTTCATGTATACACTTACTTGTTCATCTACTAATGGAATCATATCAGCATCACCTGTAATGACGTCTATTGGTAGATATGGGAAGTCTTTCTTTGCTTTCTGTACACATGCATGAATGATATCGTCTGCTTCGTAGTTTTCTTTACGATAGACATAAATACCACCTTGTTGCATTAATGCTCCTGCAATTTCAATCTGCTGAATGAAGTCTCCGTTTGGTGTTTTACGGTCTCCTTTATAATCAGAAGGTATTAATTCCTTTTTATCCTTGTTTAATATATTACTAAAGTATGCCTTACGTGATTTAACTGGTGCGTCTAAACATACAATAGTTGGATTTACCCCAAAATTAGACCATCTTACTATCTGTTTAATTGCATAAGATGGAACTGTTGTATCAATGATAGTTGATACCCCATTTACTAAACGGTTGATACTTAAACCTTTCGCATTACTAAAAGCGTAACGCCATGCCAAATGGTTAAAGTCTATAATGATTACTCTTCGTCTGTCTGCATTTTCTCCTATTAAATCTAACATTTCGTCTTTCACTTACCTTAAACCTCCTATACCTTTACTTCTAACTCTATTATACCACAATATTTGGAATTTGTCAAATATTAACTTATTCGAATGATTCCGTTTGACTACGCTTGATTAACTGTTCATATGCCTTATCCATCCTCTTCTTGAATAAGATTTCTTGTTTCTTTTAATACAACTCTCGTACCTCTTACTACTTTGTCTGTTTTGAAGTATTTTGATTCCATGTAAGATACCCAAGTTTACTAGGTACGTCTAAATCTTTCTACTGCTTTATCCATCTTACATAATAATGATTTCATGTCTTTATCTGACTTAAAATCAAACATAACTCCTTCTACCATGTTTACCTTGTATACCCCTAAACTTGGATACGGTAAAATAGAGGTTTTAGGGTCTACTACCTGTATATTTGATAACTCTTCTAGGTTTTCACAATATTTATCTAGTACTCTACTAAACTCATTCGTTGATAACCCAAATGATACTCTTACAGGTAGAAAAGGAATTGTAAAAGGTATAGAGAATATACTCCAAACAGGTCTTTCCAAGAAGAAAAATACACGTTTTGGTAGCATATTGTGAAGTAGAGGGTCTTTCAAGAAAACCCTCGTACCTCTTTCTGTCTTTTCTGTTTTAAATAGTTTAGACTCCATACCATAGACCCTCCAGTTTGTTAAATACCCTTAAACTTCATTACTGCCTTATCCATTTTCTTTAATAAAGACTCTTTCGTCTTCTCATCTTTTATATGGAACGTAACACCTTTTGTAAGGTCTACCTTAATTGCACCTGTACATGGATACGGAATAGCAAAGGTTTCAGGGTCTACTTCTTCTATGTCTGTTTTGTTTGCGAAATTCTTATCTAGTACCATGTTATACTCTGTCTCTGACGATACAAAAGAAACTTTGAAAGACGTAAAAGGTACGTAAAATACACCTATCATCGGTCTTTCAAAGAGCATAAACACTGGTTTTGGTAGAGAATGATACAGTACCTTGTCTTTAAATAAAATCTTTGTACCTAAATCCGTTTCCTCCGTTTTAAATAACTTAGATTCCATTTTACTACCCCTTATACTGCTTTGTGTAATTGGTTTTCTGTACTATTTTCTTGATTTATTTCTTCCCTTTTCAATTCTAAAATACGTGCTACCGAGTTTACCGTAACATGTACAAATGTATCATTCTCTTCATCATATAAACGAATAGAAGGTTGTCTGTTTACAACTGTATCAATGTCTTCAATGTAAGTCCATAAATACTTTTGATATTTTAAGTTTCCACTTGCTGAAACTACCCCTACTGACATACCTATGTTGTCTCTAGAGAAACTCTTGCTTTCTTTTAACTTGTTCATTAGTTTTTCTTTCATCTGTTTACCCTCGCTTATTTAAATTTACAGTAAGTTTTACACTCCACTAGCTTGTACTACCGTTCTTCGTATTGCAACCCAGTTATACTGCTTTTGTATAGATTTTATTCTCTGTTCCTAAATCAGAAATCATAACAAGATAACCTTGTGCAACTAAATAGTCTAGATAGTTTGCTACGTATGGATATATTTTCGGTTTATCTGTAATGTAAGTATCTTTGAAACTACCACGTCTTACTAAACCTTCACATACTTCTAAGGCGTTTATACCGTAGTCTTCATCATACTTTTCATTTTCAATGTAATCATTAATCAGTTTTACTTCTCTATCATTTAAGAAAGAATGCAATGGACGTTTTATCTCAGTTGCACCATATAATCTTCTTCCTAGTGTACTTAGTTTTTGTTTCGATAACTCTTTTTCTTTATCCTCTTCGTCAATACCGAAATTATCCTGTAAAAACTGGTCTACTTGCTGTGCAATTGGCGTTTCATCTGAAAAGTCAAATAGTGTAGCGTTTTCTAACCCAACTTTTTCATCATCCCAATTATTTTGTTCACTCTTTACACCTACTAGTTTAGAATCACGCTTCTTTTCTTGAATCAGATAGTTTAAATGTCTCAACTGCCTTTGTAACAGTGGTAACTCTAAATCTAAATGTTTCTCTATATCCTTAGGTAAGTCTAGCCCTGGTAAGAACTCGATATCTATATACTTCTCTACAAACCAACCTTCTGACACCTTTGATAGAATCTCAGTTAGTTCAAGGTCAATCTTGTCTACCCCGTTAATGACATCCCTAGCTACTTGTGAAGGGATTCCAGTGTGTTGTTCAAAGTGGTCTTTACCGAATGTAACCGTTTCTCCTGTAATTTTATTCTTTACAATGTACTGATAACGTAAAGGTATACCACACATACACTTGGTTTCGGGGTTACGATGACCAGAATCAATGAAATCAACCAGTTCCCATGAATCTAAAATCTCATCTAAACTGGAATTATTAGAGTCTGAACCTTTATGCTTTGCTAAAGTATTTGCAAAAGCTGTTCGTCTACCCCTCTTCATTGCATCCTCTACATATTCACGCTGTTCTACATTTAAGTTGGCTAGTAACCTTTGAACTTCTGTTTTAGCCATCGGTTCTAATAAATAACTCAATGTTTAACCTCCTTCTGTCTATCAATCTCTCGCTTCTTAATAGTACCTCGATTAATTGCATCCTCTAGTGTGATAGAGTTTAAGTATCCAAGGTAGGGTTTCTTGCCGTTATAGAATAATCTATAACGTTTGACTTTATTGTCTGAACCACTACCTTTCTTTGAATCTACTACTTTAATTTTCCCACCATCAGAATAAGTGTATACAATACCGTTTTGAATGGCTTCTCCCACTGTTTTCCCTTCTTTCAGTGATTAAAATCTATCATAAATATCTACATACCCATGATACTCGTTTTCTCCACCTTCTGTAATTTCTAAATAAGCCTGTTTAAACAAACAAATTCCATTACTTAATTCTACTACTTCAAACATCTTGTCTTGCTTTATATACTCTAGTAACTCGATTTTCATTGTTTGGTCTAAATCAATTGCTTTCATTTTTAATTGTAAGGCATCATAGTCTAATCCGCCTTCTTTCATTAACCAAATACCTTCGGATAATTCCCTTAATACCTTTATATTATCGTACATACACACTTGTTTCTTTACGAAATCTAAATCATGTCTTAAAAGTAACTCTACCATATACAATCTTTGTAATTTCTTACGAATATGTAAATTCTTTTTCTTGATGGACTCGTCTACCATAAATGTATAATGGCTTTCACTTAATTCTGTTTCTACTCTTGAACGGTCTACTGTAACAAAACCTCGTCCCTCTACTTGCCAATATGATTCTCCATCTTTAATTGCTAAAAATCGTACATCCCTTGTATTGATTTCTAAGTTAGCTTGGATTTCATATAGTTCTTTGAAGCTTAATTCAGCATCTTGTAATTTATCCATGTTCCACAACTCTCCCTTTTCTTTTATCCTTTAACTTATACCTCTATTATACCATAAAAACCTACTTTTGTCAAGTAGGTTTCCATAAGTTTACATTGTTTTGTCTTTTTGATTTGATAACTTATTAAAGAATAAGAATTTCTTCTTTACGTTTTCTATCTTAAATGTAACTTTAAGACTGAAATCTTTGTCTTTCTTCCTATAGTTTATGTCTGTAAATAGAAATAGTAGAGTTATTATAAAAATAATATGAAACAAAGTAATCCTCCTAGATGTTTACTTACTTCTGACTCGTTTCCTTCCAAACGGTAACTTATTCTTTATTTCAGTTTTTACTTTTCTTACACTTAATTTAGAAAAGATACTTTGTTTTGGGTATAACGTATCGTCTCTTCTAATAAGATGTATTTTACCTTTTACAGTCTTTGGTACTTTCTTACTACTTTTCTTTGCACTTCCTTTATCTGTTTCATCATACAAATCTAGAAGTACATAAACAACAAAAGCAATACTAAGGAAAAATAGTATGATAATAAGAAAAGACCATTCGTTTACAAATTCTTTTACCATATTTCATACACCTACCTTCTTGTTTCAATAGAATATAATTATACTATTCTATTTTCCTGTATTTCTCATAAAAGAATATTTCTTGTTTAAATACTTTCTAACTGCTTTCTTTAATTCATTCATACGGTCTGCTTCTAAAGATAGCAATTCATACTTCTCTTCATCTAATAATCTTTGCATTTCTCTTTTTACTCGCATGTTTTCAAGACTTAAACTTAACTCTAAAGTCTCTTTATCTAGTAACTCCGCACCGATACCATTTTGACGTTGAACAATTGAGTCTCTAATAACTACTAACCGGTCTTCTCCTACCATATCACAAATAGTATCTAACCTCACATCATCTTCACTAAACCAATAAGTTAAAGCTATACGATACATAGAATCCATTACATAGTTTTTTGCTTTACTTTCTAATTCATTTAATTTACCGTTTCGTAATGCTTCCCTTGTTGCAGCATTGACTGGATACGTATATAGATGGTTAAAGTAGTCTGCATAATCTTTAGCCATTTCGATTACTTTACCTTCTCCGTCTACCCCTAATACTACAATTTCATTCTCTTGTTCAGTCATCCAAAATGTCTCTGATTTCGTTTCATAAGCAAATAATACTTGTCCATGCTTTTTGTTTAATAATTCTTCTACCTTTTTCAGTTCCTTTGCCTTTCCTTTTGCTACCTTCTCTACATCGACAATTGGACTACCTACAGGTTCTTTTTCAAACTCCATTGTGTTCTTATTGAAAGCCATGATTACACCTCCTTAATTGTTTCTACTTGCTTATACTTTGCAACTACTTCTTTTAACTTGTCTAACTCGTTTGTAAAACTTAATAATACACCATACTCTTTTAGTTCCTTTTCTTCTCGTTCTAATGCTTGCTCTATTAAGTCTATATCGTGTTTAAAGTATTCTTTACTACCCATTAATGTTTCAAAAGATGAAACCAGTACATTTAAAAGAGGTTCTTCTAAGATATCTAAAGACTCAATCATCTTATCTCTGTTTTCATGTAGCCAAAAGAATAAAACATTGTTTTCTACCCCTCGTTTAACTACTGTATCTACAGTAAGACCGCTCTCATCTGCGATGTTCATTAATTGCTCACGTAGGTTTGTAAATACCTTCTCTTCATATAAGGCATCATGTTGAGCGTCTTCTTCCACTGTTAACTCACGAGTAGAACCTTTTTCGTCTACTGCAATTGTAACCATTTTACCGCCTAATTCTACATTCCAGTAGGTATTATTATCTGTCTTATATGCAAATACTATATTTCCGTATGAATCTTTTAACTTCTTTTCCACTACATGTAACTCTTTTAATGTTTCAAATTCTTTCGTTTTAGCCATTGTATAGCCCTCCGTCTGATTAGATTAATACTGTTTCTTGATAAACTCCATTTTTCTAGCTACTTTCTTAGGTACTTCCTCATGTAGAGGATATTTACCATTSGTTAGAACGTATGTTGTAATTTCACTATTCCCATAATTCGTTCTATATCTTTCAACCCTGTCTAGTTCATGTACCCCTACATGCCTAATCACTCGTCTATTATTAACTGCAAAATAATTACCACAACCATTTTCAGTTTGAGTATACCAAATGGATTCTCTATCTACATAGCATAAGAACATTACTGTTTTATACTTTTGTAATAGTGAGTTTTTTAACTCTAATAGACGTTCTAACCCTTTATATCCCTTATTAACTTGATACTTTAAAAGTTCCTTTTTCAACTCTGCATTACTTTCTGATTGAGATTTCTCTTGTATTCTAGCAAGTCTTATTTTTCTAACAATTGTCTGTACCTTAAAACCTTGAACGACTTTTACCACTTTACGTAGTGGCTTTATAACCCAACTATCTTTCATACTGACTTCCCAATATGGTTCACCGTCTACTAACCCTAGAAAGCGAATCATCTTATACTTTAAGTCTAAATACACTTCTGCATCATGTATAAATTCTACTGTCTTATCTACAGACTTTTCTGTTACTTGTAAAGAAATCATCGTCTCACCTCCATTTCTACTATTTTATTATTTTATTTTCTTTACCTTTTATACTTAATTGATTTAACTTGAGTTGCATGAATATTTAACTCGTTTTCAATCTCTTTCCTTACATGTAAAGGTATATCAAAGTAGTCTACTGCTACCTCTAAGTGTGAAGCTACAAGTCCATTCACCTCAGCTAGAGACTGCACAAATAACA
The DNA here is from genome assembly GCF_001429475.1 of Bacillus sp. Root131. Lineage (NCBI taxonomy): Bacteria > Bacillati > Bacillota > Bacilli > Caryophanales > Bacillaceae > Bacillus > Bacillus sp. Root131. Next base: position 47,843 of record NZ_LMJQ01000023.1, on the reverse strand, counting down.
TAAAGTCTTCTTCTGAAATACGCTTACCTTCTTTATTTTTGAATGTTTGTGTACTTATAATTTCACGTTTTATTCCTAGTTTATGTAAAATACCAATCTGTCTGATTTGAGGTAACTTATTAAAATCTCCACCTACACGTTTTAAGTAAAAAGCAACTTTTGCATCCTTATTAGATAGCTCGTTTACTAACTTTAAAACATCTTCTTTTGAAAGATTCATGTTTACTACCCCTTTATACAATATTTTCGTAACTAACTGCTTTACGAATACTTACCTTTACTTCTAATGCATCGTTTATTAATTCTCTTTGATGTTTTTCTACCTGATAATAATCGTTATTGTTATGTTTAATAAGTTGAGCAACTTTATAGTTTCTTTCACATAAAGAATCTATCATAGATAAAAATTCTGTTTCTGTCAAAGAAGTACCATCATACTTTGTGAATTTCTTGTTTACAATAGATACTCGTTTAATTCCTAAAGCATTTGCAAGCATGATTTGTTGAGGTTCAGTTAACTTATTAAAGTCGCCATCTACCCCTTTCATCAGCCATTCCACTTTATAGTTAGTTTTCGCTAACTCTTCCACTCGTCTGATTACTTCTGTCTTAGCTATCTTCATTACTCTACTATCCCTCTAGCGGTAACTTTTACTTCACGGTTTAAAATTATCTTAATCCATTTACCACCTGTTTCACTACGTTCATATGTGTACATACCGTCTTCTAGTATGATGTAGGTTTTAACAGAATCATGAATGAAGCGTTCCTCTTGTAATAGAACATCGTAAATCGTAGCTAGTGTATGTGTACTTGGATTATAGTTTGCTGTAAAACATAGTGGCATCGTTTCGATATCATGTGTAGCATGAATTATATGTAGTACTTCTTTTGTTGTATCAAACTCACGAATATCTAGTAAACGTTTTTCAATCTTAGGTAGTTCTGAACGGTCTATTTGTCCATTATATTGTAACCCATAAATCGGTTTATAACAACGAAGGCAATATATGTCTACAACTGTTCTGCCTAGTGTTTCCGTAATTTTAGCATGATTCGTTGGTGTTTTACAGTGACACCATGTATTTTGTTCTTCTAAACTTCTTTCTAATTTATCTGCTACACGTTTAAATAAACCTTTGCTTTCTGCCATGTTTACACCTTTCCCTCTCCGTTATTAAACTAATATTCCGTATGTCTTCAATTTTTCAGCTATCAACCAATCTTCATCCCTAATTAGTTTGACTGCTTCTTCCCAAGATACTGTAGTCATTTGAATTTCACCTTCATTGTTGTCTACTGTACCAACTAAGATGTCTTCACCTTTTACTCTTGTTTGAATTGTATACTGCTTCATGTTCCTTGTATCTATTAGTTTATATTTTGATAAACCTTTTAGTTCTTTCTTTTTCATTTTAATTCTCCTTTCTTATACCTTTCGGTCTTGCGATTCCGTCTCCACGCTCACCCATATAAGCTAAACCACCTAATACAATCTTAGTTTCAAGCTTATTCTCCTCTTCTTGCATTTTCTTTGTTTTAGGGACATTGAAATGTTCCATATGTTTTGATGCTAACTTACTTCTAAACTTCTCTTTTTCAGTTTGCAATTCTTTCTCTTTAGTCACAACTATTTCCTCCTTATCTCTACCCTTTATTAACTATCTCTATTATAACATAAAAACCAACTTTTGTCAAGTTGGTTTCATTTTAATACATTTCTTCTAGTTTTGTTACATCTGAATAATATTGATATTTACCGTCTCTTTTATGCATCTTTCTGTCTAGCTTCTGTAATGCTAAACATATTTCGTTTGATGTATACACAGTGTACTCAAACTCTTTTGCTTTTGCTAGTTCTGTAATTAAACTCTTACCAAACGTTTTTACTTCGTCTACTACCCCTTGATGTACTACGTTTAAGAAGATAACTTTATTGAATGCTACAACTAAGTTACTTAACTCATCAAACTTACCTTCTTCTACTTTTTCTTCTGCTAACTCTTTTACTAAATCTTTTAATTCTTCAATACGTTTACACATGATTGTTGCATCTTCTTTTTCTAGATGGTCTTTTACACGGAACCAAGCATTATCGTTTAAAAGGAAAGACAAGTAATCTTCCTTATTTTTATAATCCAATACTACTTGTGACAATGAGACTCCATTTTCAATTAAAGTTTTGGCAAAATCCAATGGATAGAATTCATCTTTTAAAAAGTCTTGAAAATCATCTTCTCCTAACTCTTTGATTTGCTCCATAGTTAAGGTAACGTCATTAAATTCTCCTGTAACAATATCTTTCGTTTTGTACTTTTCGTTTCCTACATACCAATAGGCTTTACCTTCAATAATACCTACTAGTTTAATACCTGTATATGTACTTTCTAATTTACGTTTTTCGTTATATAATTTATGAGCTAGTTCTACAAACTTATTCATTTTAACCTCTCCCATTCTTAACTTTAACTTACTTATATTATAACATAAAACTCAACTTTTGTCAAATAAGTTTATATTAAAATAAAATCTACCCCTAATATGAAAAGAAGACTAACCCAGTTAAGAGTTAGTCTTCTTCATAATACTGAACACCTTTATAGTTTTCATACTTACTATCTTCTATACCTCGTTGTTCATCTACTTTCTTTAGGTATAAACAAATACTGTTTGTTAGTTCTATAGATTTAATAAATTCATTTTCTTTCTCTAATTCTCGTAATACCTGTTTTGCATAATCTAATACGTCTTGAACTAAAACATCCGATACATGTTTACTTAACTCTCCGATTAGATTTAAGTTACATTGTACAATTTCGACTGCTTCTAAGTAATTATTTTGGTTTAACTCTTTATCTGCTTCTACCTCTAGTGCAAATACCAATTGTTTTAAATGGTTTTCTACATTTTTAAGATGTATTGGGTTCAAGCAAATATCAAGTAATAACCTTGTAACTTTTTCTGTTTGCATATACTTACCCGTTGCTACTAGATTTTCAAACATAAGATGGTTACAGACAGAGTAGATATCAGTTTCTATTAATCGTTGTACAAAGTCATACGCTTTAAAATTGTCTACTAGTATCTTTTCCCTTCTATTTTGAGATAATACAAATAACTCATATTTTAATTTGTCTGTAGGTATTTCTATATTTGTTTTAGAGTCAATAGCAACTATAACCCCTTCTGCTGTCTCCCAATAGGACTTTTCTTTTGTTGCTACCACTAATTGAATATATGGGTATTTCTTTTCTAGTTCCTTCTTTGTCTCAAAGAGTTTCTTTAGTACAATGTTTTCTATAGACATACAATTACCTCTTTCTTAACTAAATGGTTTATGATTAATAATTTTAAAACTAGAATCCAATATAGAAAGAACCTCTTCCTCATCTTTGCAGAATTCATAGTATTTAATGGTTTCTTCTTCTAATTTACTTTTGTATTTATTAAACAGTTTATTTATATCTAAACCATTGTTTATTTGCATTTCTAGTACAATTCTAAAATGGTGGTTGAATAATGGATTAATTCTTAGTTTTTGAGTACCTTCTAAAGTCTTAGAAAAAGACTCATAATACCCTTCTATATCAACTAATGGTTCTAATCCTTTTGATATGTCTACATGACTTATATGTTCCCTATCAAAGAATAGTACACGGTATCCTGTTCCAGTGTATAAGCAATCTTGATTGTCTTCTAAAATACTCTCTAATGTTTCAGTTCTAATAGCTGAAGTTAGAATTAAGTCTCTTAGAAACTCATTGTAGTCTATTTCTTCATTCATTACTACCCCTCCTATGAGGATAAAAGACTAACCTTTTAATGAGTTAGTCTTCTTTATTATTCTTCTTCACCAATTTGTAGTTCTACTACTCCGTCTTTTACGCCTTTCTTATATACAGTAGTTACCTTGTTCATAGCACCTTGTTCATATAAGAAAATTTCAACTTTTGTAATGTTTGAGTAAGTAGCAATGATGTTACATGCTTCCTCTTCTGCTTGCTTTTGATTCTCTACTGTCTTAAAACTACCAAATATCGGTCTTTCATCTTCATACTTAACAAATGCGTATAACATAGATTATTCTCCTTATTTTAAGTATAAAACCCACTCGTTAAAGTAGGTCTTATATAATTATTTATTTTGTGATATAACAATAGTCTACAATCCAACGCTTACCTTCTTCGGGTAATCTACTTTTATAAATGTCAAGTCTAACACCGTTATCTGTACCGTCTAAACAGTTACCAAACAGTGAGTTACTGATTGAATCGGGTTTAAAATAATGATTATCACGGTCAATCTCATAACTTCTTTGTTTCTCTGTAAATTCTTTAGAGAAACTTTCAGGTTTAAAGACTACAACTGCTTTCTCCCATGTTTCGTTGTCTTGTAAATCGTTTAATGTTAATTTTTCAGCCACTTTAATCTCTCCCTTTTACTTATCTTAACTATACTTCTATTATAACACAAAAACCTACTTTTGTCAAGTAGGTTTAAATAGTGTATTTATATAGTTTAATACTTTATTTTAATCATTTAGAAGGTAGCTAACTGTTTCTCGATTATCCATACACCGTTTACTAGCATACCTAGTACACTACTCCATGCATATGTGTTTACATTAATTTCTCCATCTTCGTCTAGATAACCTACCATAATTAAATCAGACTCACCACGAGTTATCACATTGAAAGACTTGTTTTTCTTAGCGTTAACTATCTTGTAACGACTGTAAGTTCCAATCTTTTGTGCATTATCTTCTGTTTTTCCTTCTACTTCGATTGACCAGTAATCAGAATCCAAGTTTAGTACAATTTCATTCCAACCTACTACACTTTCTTTTCCGTTTCTGTATACCTTTACTAGTTCCATACTTGATTTTGTAATGATACTAAATATTTCATCCGTTTGACCATCTTTTAATTGATACGCTGTATATTCTTTTAACATTTTACTGCCCCTTTCTTATTCCTCATCCATTCTCTCGTCTATGTGCCAACTGTTCCACTCGTTATCGTTTACATCATAACCATGTAATTTTACTAAGTCTAATCCTTTATAAATATCAGTTGTCCAAGCATAATGTGAGTTGTAATCCTTAAACTCATAGTGACCTGCGCTAATATACTTTGCATTTCGTCTACCTAATTTTTCTAATAGTTCTTGTAACGTATTCCCACTTGCGATAATACCATCATCCATCTGACAAGCAAACCATTTCCGTTTCTTCCGTTCTTCTAGTTTTTCTTGACTGATTTGTTTATTCGTCATAACTTGCTAACTCCTCTTTAATATTCCAGTTACCTTTCTGAATTTCTTCTGTTGCTTTATCCCAACTGAATACTTTCATTTGTGGTAGCGTGTCTGCTTTGGAATCAAAACATAGGAAAACAGATTCGTTTACATTTGTTGTTTTCAAAACACAAACCTTATTTCTTTTCGTTCTGTCTTCCATAACATATCGTTTCTTAGCTTTTAATTGAAACATAGAAACTACCCCTAACTTGATTATAAATTGTACTCTAACTCTTCCTTAACTTCCCAGTCTCCAATTGATACCTTTGCTTCTACCTTCGACCAACTCATCATATCTATTTGTGGTAGCTTGTCTGCTTTAGAATCAAACCCTAAGAAAGCTGGCTCTTGTTTTGTAAATGTTTTAATAACAATCTCTTTATTAAAATCTGTTTTATCCTCTACTAAGTAACGTTTTCTTTCTTCTAACGTAAACATTATTATACCCCTTCCTATTCTAAAAGAAAAGACTGTAGCATTACACTATCAGCCTTTCTTACCTTCCTCGTTTGATTGAGGATTATTTTCTTTTTGTGGATGCTGTTTATCAGTAGGTTTTACGCCACCATTCTTCTCATTCTCAGCACCTTTTAATAAATTATACCATTGAGAAGGATGTTTTCTTTCAAATGATTTACCCCAAATTAGGTAGCGGTCTTTTAAACTCTTCGTATAGAACCAATCTTGCATCTTCTTCGTCTCATGACCTTTGAAGGTTGACTTCTCTAAGAAGTTATACATACTACCTGTACGAGATACTAAGTTTTCATTTGCATCTGATAATGTAAACTCTGAATTTAATTCGATTTCTTTATCAGTTAAGTTTTCAACTATATATTCAACTGTCATTAAGCTTAACTCAGACTTAGAATCAAATCCACGGTTACGCTCATCAAATGAAACTGCGTAATCAATCGCTTTTTGTTCAGTCTTATACCCCAACAAAGTGACTCTGACATCGTAGTAATTACCGTCTGTACCCTTCATCTTTGTTACGATTGGTGTACCTAAACCTAAGGGACGTTTGAAAGTACCATCACCAACTTGCGGTTTTACGACTACTTTCTTTCCATTTACTTCGTACTCATTTTGTAAGTAATATGAACCAACCCATGTGTACGGGATTGTACTTTCTGGTTTCATGGCAACTTCTAGTTCTTTTATAGGCTCTTTTTGTGCTTGTTTTCCTGCATCGTCTAGTTTATTCCATTCTTCCCACTTTGGATTCGGTTCTGTTTTCTTTTTCACATGCGTTTTTAATGGCTCATTATCCTTTAAAACTGCTAACTGATTTTTAATTGAGTTTACAATGTTTAAATCGGGATTTTTAACGCCTACACCATTAATTTTATAAGTTTTGTCTGCCTTTTTATCAGCTTTATCTTTTGAACCTTCATCTTTGTTTCCATCTTTCTCAGTTCCGTTCGATGAAGTACCTGCTTCGTCAAGAACTTCTCCATCTTTGTCACTTGAACTATCAGATAAGTTATCCGAACTAGAAGACTCGTTATGAGAACTTTGAGAATCGTTTGTTGAAGTATCATTTCCGTTCTTTGAAGAATCATCTTTACCTTTCTTACTATCAGCATAGTCACGATTTTTCTCAGAATTAGCTATGATTGTATTCAACTCGTCTAACTTCTTCTCTTCTTCCTTCAATTGTGCATCTAAGTTCTTTACCTTTTCTCCCCATGCTACCCATTTCGGGTTTTCTTCTAATGTTCCGATATCACCTGTAGCAATACCCCCAAACACATCAAGTGCTTTGTGGAACTCTTTAGATGAAAACAACATCTTATCAATTGCTTTGTCGTCTTCTAACATGAGAACTCCGTCTTTTGTACCTAACTTAACTGGTACTTTAGACGTTTCAACTGGAAGTTTCTTAATCTTTGTAATGTACTCAGAGAATAAATCAATCAGTTTATCTTTGAACATGTAATCTTCTTTCTTAATACCTTTTTGATTATACATGTCTTGGATTTTCTTGAAGTCGTAATCCTCCATGTTCATTGCAACTTTACTCCAGTTAATATGTTCAACTGAAAGAGTAGTAGCTTGAGGTGTTTCATTACCATTCAGTTTAAATGATACTGTCCCTACTACCTTTTTAAAGAAGTCTTCTCGTACTTTAATCTTGTTAAAGTATTCCCACTCTTGTCCTAAAAAGCTATCTGTCATATATTGTGGAAACGCTGTTACATTACCACTCTTTAGTATACCATTAATTTCTCTTAGTTCATCAGGTGTGGATACTTGTTTGACTTCTTGTTTTGTACTGTTTTTGTACACTGCGGTTGCGGTAACTCCACCCAATAATAAAACTACCCCAACTCCAATCGAAACAAACAACTTCGACTTACTACTCTTCGGTTCTGGAGTTTGATTGAAATTACCAAAGTTCCCACCGATTTGTAAACCATCGTTATTTTTCTTATTCTTAGTTATTGGCGTTACTTTCGGGTCTTTATTACCACCCCATGTACCTTGGTTTTGGTTGTTTGAGGTGTTTTTATCCTCGTTAGAACCACCCCAACCGCTACCCCATTTGCTTTCAGCCATTCTGTCTTACACCACCTTTATGTTTACAATTCGATACCTAATCCCTCAATAGCGCTCATTGCGTCTCCAACACCTGCTAAGACGTCTTCATCTACTGGGTCTGCTTCTTTCTTCGGTTCTTCAACAATTGTTTCTTCGATAATTGGTTCTTCAATTACCTCTTCTCGAATAATCGGTTCTTCTATAACCTCATCTTCCGTTTCATCCGGCATTTTGATTACGTCTGCTGAAACTACTTCGGATTTTTCAAACGTTTTATTCTCTTCGTGTAAACTATTGTGTGAAGGGTTAGTTACTTCAATTTTTACTTCTGAATTTCCTGTACCATTTCCGTTAGCTATATTCTGCATCATAGTCATCAACTGGTCGATTTGGTTTTGCATATCAGCTAATTGACTATTTTGTTTAGGTGTTTCAACGATAGGCTCTACTGTTACAGCATGTTCTTGATACTCAGGATTATCCATAATTTGTTGCGATTTTTCGAAATTTGTTTTGAATTCCCTAAATTGTGTAGCTGATAACTGGTCTTCAAACTCTTCCATGTTACCTTCATTCATACCTTTTGCACTATCTAGGAATGCATTGAAGACTGCTAAATTCTGTTTCAATGCAAGAATCTTTTCGTCTGACTCTGTAACTACCCCGTTATTTTCTAATTGTATTTCACCATTTAACCAACGTTCTACCATTTCAGGGTTTTCAGCGAATTTATCTAGAAAATTAGAGAGTACAGTACGTAGTCTCTTTTGTTCTTTCAATCTTTCAGAGTATTGATATGTTCGCTCATTTGTAAAATGTAAACTTACTTGCTGTCTAAATACGTTTGCCATCTACACTCACCACCGTTCTGTTATTCCTATATTTGCTCTATCTTTCGTACCATGTTTTGCTAATACTGTATAGAAGTCTAATGCTTTTAAATGCATCAAAGCTGAACGTTGGTCGTAAGATGAGTCACCTAGAACACCTAGTATGTCTACCTTACCTTGAACCGCTTTAAGTACGTTTATTACCCCTTCTTCTGTGATAGAGCCTAAATTGATTATAACTTGCTGTTCACGACTTACGTCTGCTAATACTCTATCCCAATCTATTCTTTTGAATAGGTTCTCAGGCTTAGGATGAATTAAATACGAAATAATTTCTAATCCTTTACCGCCTGTTTTCTGTGTGAAGCAATTCCCATATGGTTTACCTTCTAATAACCATTTTGTAGGTGTTGTACCACCTTTTATCTTAAACTCGTCTTTATAAATATAATCAATGTATGAGTTATTTGTTAAATCAAGGACTAACTTATCACCCTTAATTGTTTTGATATATTTATACGTGTCTATTACTGTTAAATTACTTAACGGTACAATGAAAGTAACGTTTGGATACTTTCTTCTTAATGGTTTAATTTCTTGATGGTATACCGTGATAGGTTCAGTTTTCGGTTCTTCTTTCGCTTCCTCTAACTGCTCTTTCATTCTCTGTAACAGATTTTTATTATCTGCTGATATTTTCTTATTTGTTTCAATCAGATTCTCATTCTCTTCTAAGATACTTTCATTCTTATTGTGAAGATTACGGTTCTCTGATTGTAATGTGCTTACTAAACTTTGACTGCTATCGTATTCAATCTCAGTTAAAGTTAGCTTCTTACTTACCTGTTCTAACTCTTTTTCTAACTCTTTATTCTTATCAACTAGTTTTAAGTTTGAATCACTTAGTCTGTTTATTTCAGCATTTAAGTTCTCTATCTCTTGATTTAATGTATCTACCATCGTGTTTAGAGACTGAATTTTAACATCTAACTTTGCGATATCTTCTTTTTTCACTGATAATCTAGAGTCTAGCATTCTCTTTTCACTTTCAAGACCTACAATTGATTGGTTTAACTCAGTAATCCGTTCTTCTAACGTTGACTTTTCTTTCTTAACATTTAAGAACTCTTCAAAGGCTACCGAGTCACCTAACTTATCTTTTAAGTCTTGTAATTGCTTTCTCAACTCAACGTTTAAACGCTCCATACCTTCTGTACGTTTCTCTAACATTTTATATTTTTCATCTGTATGCTTTGGTAAGTCTATAATAGGTTCTGTCATTATCTTTTCCATTACCCCTACTGGACTTCCTACTGGAACTGGTGTTTCTACTACAGGAATATGATGTACATTATCTTTCTTATCGAATTCTTCAAATAAGTCTCCCCAACCACCATCTTCTTCCTCTTTATGGTTTGGTGTAACTTCTTCTTCGTCTTCGATAATCTCATCTTGAATCTCTACTTCATCCTCTTCCTCTACAGATAAAGATGGGGTAGTTTTAGACTCTACCCCAAACTTCTCTGCAAATATGGATTCTACTTCATTGTACATTGTTAGTCTGTCGTCTTCAAGGAGAGCATTGTAGTTGATGTAGTCTTTCTCAGTTAAGAATACTACCACAACTGTTGAGTCTTTTAATTGACGTTTAAGAGAGGTTCTTGTTACCTTATCTCCTAAATTCTTCGTTATTAAGTTCTTAGGACTATTGTTTACTAACTCTTCTATATGGCGGTTTTGCTCAGTTGTCAAACCGCCATACAATACAATCAGTTCCATATGTTTTCACCTACTTTTTAGGCTTGGACTTGCTTTGCTTGTTCTTGCTGTGCTAGGTATTGTTTGATTTCTAATAAATCTGTTACTGTACCTGCACCTGATATGTTTAACTCACGAGAACTTACGAAATCTGCATCTGCTACGTTTTCGAATGCTACTGAATTTGGTTTTGTAATGATATCACTGATGTCTACTAAACCAACTTGTGGAGCGAATCGCTTAATGCTGTCTAATAGATAATCGCTGATTGGTTTTACTTTATCGTTTTCAGAAGGAATGCTACCCCCACCTACGACTAAGATGTATTCGATAGAGTTTGCTTCGATACCTGATGATTCTAGATAGTCTTTAACCTCTTTAGAGATTTTTGCGGCTACTGAACGTTTTGCACCGATTAATTCGTCTGTTACATCATGTTCTTTAAGACCTTGTTTTACTTTACCAGTTATTACACCTTGTTCAAACACTTGTGCGCTTAGACGTATTTCTAAGTTTGTTTGTACAGTTGTACGTAAAGTTTGTGTAATATTGTTACCACCTAAATCAATTGTGTATTTAGAACGTTCAATTGCTTTACCTTGGTCAATTACGATTAAGTCTGTTGTACCTGCACCGATGTCTAATACCATTACTTTAGCTTTTTGCATAAAGATTTTGTTCGGACGAGGTTGACGTCTAGTCTTAGATAGTAATACCCCTGTATAAGCCATCATACCTTCGGCACGGATTGTTACTTTTGTGATGTTAATACGTGCGTCTGCTTTAGGTAGTTCAAACTTAACTGGAATTTGACCTACTAGTGTTTCTTGTAATACAAGTCCACCTGCTTTTTCTTGTGAAGGTGGTAGTAAGATTGTAAGTTCCCATGCAACCTCATTGATTAACTGCTGAACACTAAAGTTCTTACCTTTCTTACCAAAGTAGTCTTTCATCCAAATAGCTGACTGTTTGATAGCTGTAATGATAGTTAGAACTGTGTAACTAGAGTCATATTTCTTTGTCATTGCCGTTGGTTTATCTTGTGTGTCTGAAAACTCATTTGAACACATTAAACCATTTACATATGTGTCTCTATTTACAACACCATTTCCGATTTTGAAATCATCGTCTAATGTGAATACTGTTGAGTTCTCTTCTGTATAATCATCTGACTCAGGGATTCCGCCTACCCCTTCAAAGATTGGGCTAAAGTAGTTGCTTAAATAGAAGTTATGCTCGATACGTGTTTTGTTTATAATTTCACCAACTCGAAGTACCCCTCGTGTCTCACTGTTTCCTAAATCTAAAATCAATTGCGCTTTTTCCATTTGTGTTTCCTCCTAAGATTTAAAAGATTGCTAGATTATACGATTACTAGTTTTCTTACTAATAACAGTCTAGTTTTGAGTTATCCCAGTTTAGTCTCTTAAACTAAAATTATCCTATACCTATAAGATTTAGTCTTTATACCACAATTCGTTCTAAATAGAGTGAGACAAATCCTTTTGACATTGAAGGTAAGATAAACCCATTTCTTACGTTTACTTCCTTATCAAAACATTTAACCTGTAAACCATCTACCTTATACTCTTGGTAAGGGTCTCTGAAATCTACTGTAAAGAACTTTAAACCAGTGTATCTGATATAGTGTTTGTACATCGGACGTAAAAACTGATTTGTATATGCTAAATCTTTTAACAGTTCTCTCGCTTTTGCAAGGTTTCGAACGGTATGAATTTGATAAGTTGACTCACTCTTTTCGTTCTCTACCCCTACTCTTTTATCCATACTAAACCATACTTCTTGGTCTAATGAAAAGTTCTTTAAACCAAACGCTCCTTTATGTCCTAAGGCAATAAAACCATATTCTTTAAAGATAGCTTGGTAGTCTATCGTGTTATAATAGCCACGAACACTACCCCGTTCGAACTGATTGTTGTAGGAACACGTAATTACTACAGTTTTACCTTTTACTAACAATCGGTTTGCTAATAAACCAATGAAGTTAGATGCTTCAAAGTAATCAGACTCTAGTTTATACACATTTACAAGAAGTAAGTTTTGTAACTCTATCATTGTAGTTCTACTCTTTAATTCCTCTAGTATAAGTTTTTGTTGCTCTTTCACATCTGTATACAAAAGAGTTTCACCTTTAAACCATCTAATTGCTTCATACCCCATGTTTAAACGAAGCATTGCATTAATGAATGGTGTAAGATAAAAGTCTATGTATGCCCTATCTAGAGTTGGTTCACCTATTTCATACGTATTAAACCCTATAGCGTCTGTAAGATGACTAAGCAATCTAGTTTCTGCAATGTTTGTTTCGTATGTTGTTACTAAGATATTGTAAGCTAACTCGTTTTCAATTTCCCTAGAGTCAGACAACAAGGTGATACCGTGCCATGCTATATGCTCATCTGTTTGATAATTTGGGTTTAGTTGGTTAAAGACATCTAGTGCTACCCCACAACCACTCATAAATCTATAATCAGGGTCTTCAAACTCATATTGATTGTTTAATACGACTCCTTCTGCCCCTGTTTCTTCATTGTAGTAATACAGTAACCCTTGTTCTACTAAAGACTTCTCTTCGTCTGATAGATATTTGAAATTATTATTCTCCAAATCAGGTCTACCTTCTATCTCATGGTGGTCTAAAGATATAACTGTAACACCACCATCTACAAGTTCTTTCAGTCTTTCCCAAGAAACCCCACTGTCTACGTTTAATATGACTTGGTCTTTATAATCCTTTGCATCTATTAAGATACCATGCGCCCTGTTTGGATTTATATAAACTTTATGCTTCTTCCCATATAAGTCTAAGAACTCAGAAGAAGCTTCACCTGCAAAAACTCCGTCAGGGTCAGGGTCATAATAGTCTGTAAACGGTTTATGCCAATGCCTATCTAACATACCTGCAACAATAGATACTCCTTGAACCATTTTATCACCGCCTTTCAATTTAATTAGTTAGTTAATCTAACCAAGACAGAGTCTAGTTCACTAGACACCGTATTCGTTATACTACAACTGATAACTTTTCTGTATCTTCTTTTGTTTCTATTAGTTCTTGCTGAATTTCTTCTTCCTCAATATACTCTTTCAGTCTAATTTCAATATTTTCATGGTTTGACTTCTTTAAAATCCCTTGTAATGCAATTACTTGTTCTAACTTTAAATTTTCAAAGGGAGTTTTTACTTTCTTACCTTTAAACTTTGAAACCAGTTTACCTTTGAATCTCTTCTTGTTTATGCCTGTATTAGACAAATCCCTCACACCTTTTGACAGTTTATCGGCTTCTTCATTCTCGTCTCTACTTATCCAAACTAAGTCAGATTCAAAGTGTTGTAACTTTTGATGTATTCTTTCTACAAGAGGGTTTAATACCGTACCATTATTCTTAAACTTCTCACGCTTGTTTATTTTCTCTACTACACCCTGATTGTCTGAATGAATAAGTACACGTTTCATTTTTCTTTCTCTAATTACAAACAATAATTCGTCTATTGCTATTAATTCAGCGTGTGCTACACTTATGGCAGGTTTGTTTGGTCTTTTCGTTTTATTGTATATTGTTTGACCAAACTCGTCTTGAATTAAAATTCCAACTTGACTTGATTGTTCTAACTCATTGTAACTTGCGTCACAATAACAAAGATATTTTGACATATACACCACCCTTTCAGTTTAATAATATAACCAAGAAAGTACCTAGAACAAACTAGAATTTATGCTAGATACTTTATTTGTTTTACTATTTTTGTATAACTCTACATAACTAATGAAGTTAGTGCTGTAAATAATAAGTCTACCCCTATTAAGGACACTACAAACCACTTTCGATGATTGTTATAAACCCATATAGTTAAAAGTCTCAATTGTATTATACCTTGAATCATACTATACATCATTGGTATCATAATAAAGAATGACAAGATAAACATTATAACTACAGTTGTAACAGAAGTGAGTTCTACTGCATACTCTACTTCTTGTAAAGATTGAGTAGGTGTTTGTGCTTCATACCCTCCGTTTATAAATACAACTATAAACATAGTAATGAATTCAACTACCCCTATAAGGATTAGCATTTTATGTAATTTCTCTTTTAGTTTAAAATTCTTTACCGTAGTTTTCATATCACCTTTGTTTATAAACTTCCTATAGATAAACATTACAATTAATAACATTACAAATCTATATAGGAGTCTATACACATAATCTAACTTTGATGTATATTGAAACATGTATATTCCGAAACAGAATAACATAATACCATATAGGGTTTCTTTATCTGTTAACTTTTCTTTTAAGAATCCCACTGTTTTGTCCATAAGATACCCCTTATTTCTTAATTGCTTTTGAGATAAAGTCTAATGCACCTACGACTGTACTTGCCTTATCTAGTGTTTTATCACTAAAAATCTCAATCTTTTCTTCCTCTTCTCGTTTTGATTTCTCTTTCATTTCTTCCAACATTTTCTGTGTTAAAAACACTGGCTGACTCATAACTACCCCTCCTTAGATTAGATACACTCAACAATAAGTTCAGACTATCTAAACTCATTGTTCAATGTAGAAAAGAACTACAGGTTACCTAACGGTTGGTTGGTGTTAAATAACCTATATTCTTTTTATTTGTTGTTTACTATAAGTTGTTTCTTGCTTATCCATGACATAATGTTGTTTATAGTGTAGGATTACCGGTTGGTTGGTGGTAATCCCACTTTGACATAATACTAATGATTTTAAAATTAACACGATACTGACTTGATTTAATTGTTTGGTATATACATTTCACAAGTTTTTCCGTTTAATTTCTATACTGCTTGTAATTTACGTAATTCATACTTCTCTTCCAATTTTGTTTCATACATTGATACTAAGTCCTCTATAGACTTTATTGAGTTATCAAATGCTAATTCTACGTCATTTAAACGCATTTTGAATTGATATCCTCTACTACCTAAGTTTCTTACAATTTGCATTGTATTTTCAAATACTTCTGTTAACTCTAATGAGACTGGTTTAATCTCTACTATAGTTTGTCCAAAATTATTATACTTCTTTCCTACTACTGCCATAATTACCCCTACTTTCTTACATTGACTAGCTTTCGCTAGTTCCACTTCTAATACGTTTAGGTTAAATACCTTTCTTCATATTAGCTTGCTTACTTGTTAAGTTCTCATCCAAGTTTCTTACTCTTGCTTGTGTTACGAGTACCCTATCACTAGGTGCGGCTAACTGCCACCTACGATATGCGGTAGTATTTGTTTGCCTATTAATCATGAAGTAACTACCAGCTTGTGGGTCTCCATCTAATTCTTCACAAATTCTATCAAAGGCTTGTTGCAACGTAACTTTGTTTTCTTGCTTTTTCTTCCGTCTCCTAAAGAAACCAAACACTTGATTCCCTCACTTTCGTACTTTTACTCGTTCGGATGACAACCCCATCATACAAACATAAGGATTAAAAAGTTTCCCTGTATCTGCTTCTAAAAACTATGAATTATATTTTCTAATTCTACAGATACTCACTTTTTAACCGTGTTCCTTTTATTTTCTATCACATCACCTTCTTTTCTCTTAGTTTATAAAACCAATGTAATAGTTAAAGGTAGGCTTTGTTTAACTACTACAGTTGTTTTATAAAATAGTTTCCTAGTTTAATAGAGATATCGGACATCCTAGTCTTTAGAACTAAGACGTCCATTTCTCTTATTCGTTTAAGTATTTCATTGCATCTAATCTGACATACCCCTTACGAGTGTTTACAAGATAGCTAACTACTTGACGCTCACCAAAGTCTGAATCTTCTACAATATCACTATATGTAATAATTGTACCTTTATCATGAGCATCTATTAAAGTTTTAATATCACCTTTTCCAAGGTTATCAATTGTAAAATCAATTTCTTCTGTATTTGTTATCTGTTTGATAGCGATTAAAATATCTGACATATCTTTTGTAATGTCTTTAATTGCTATAAACAAGTCTCTAATTCTTTTAAAACTAAATGTCATTTCTTTCTTATAACCATCTGTATCTCGTTCTATCTTTACATTATACATAGTTTCTAACTTAGGAACTACATAAGCAATTACTAGTGGTTTTAAAGGCATTCCCATGTCGTCTGTTATCTCGCATAACTTTACTTTTTCGTGATGGTCTGCAAACATTAACATGTCTAATGCTTTAGTAGTTTGCTCATATTCTTTTGGAATTTCAGTTTGTTTTGATAACACACATTGACCATGCTCTCCATATGCGTTTACAACATACTTTTTATTTTTAAAAGAAACTGGTTTCTTTAATTCTCCTACCTTTTCACGTTTAAAGAAAGCATAACCGTGGTCTATTAGGAAAAAATTCCAACCTTCTTCACCATACTCGTTTAACTTCTTCTCACATAACTCCATGTAGTTTGGTATTGTCAGTTTCGTAACTTCTACTTTCTTGTACTCATATTTCTTCATATTCTCAACCTCTTTCACTTAACCTTATACCTATATTATACCATAGAGTTCGTGATTTGTCAAATCTAACTCTTAATTATTTTAGAGGTTTAATAAATAAATTCTTTCGTTACAAAATACCCTTCGCTACCGTCTCTAACCTTTTCTACTACTTTTACACCATTTACATAATAAGTTCTTTCACTGAAACTATCATATGATTTAAATTTACGAATTATTGACTTTAAATCTCGTTTGCTTAATCCTTTAAAGTCTATTTTCATATCTTCTTTGTTTGTTATTTGAGTAATAGTTAGCGTATACATTCCACCATCACCGAATGCATCATACAATTTGTTTAACAACTTGAACAGATAAACTACTTTTTCTCTTGAAATGTCTACTACTTTTCCATGATAGTCTACTAATTTTACTTCAAACATTAACTCTTGAAAAGAAATAACTTTAGCTTCTATTAAAGGTCTAAGTGGTATAGTTTTCGAGTCTGTATACTCAAGAAGAGAAACTTTTTCTAACTCTTCGTCTTCTAGGAAATGGCTCATAACAACTTCCATTTTATCTGCTTTACTTGTAAGTTTTATGTCTGTTGTGGTTGAAGCTGTAGTTTCTCCACCTAAAATAACACAATAGTCCTTTTCTAGTTCTGTTTCTACTTCTTCCTCTTCCTCTCCTACCACTTCACGTTTTAGAAGAACTTCTCCGTTGTTTTCCATAGATATTTCCCATCCTTCTAGTCCTAAACCATTTATATACCTTAAATCAAAATCTCCACTATGCTCATCAAATAAAAGGTTTTTATCTATGCTTTTATATTCATACTGTTTCATGGTTTAATTCTCCTTCTCTTTCGTTTAGTAAATAAATTCTTTCACTACAAGATGACCTAAAGGATGTTTTATAATCTTTTCTACTGTTTTATATGATTCTCTTGTATGTTCTTTTATATTGAAAGGTTCATCAGCTTTATACTTCTCGATTACTTTTTCTAACTGTTTTATATTTAAATTTTCTAAGTTTATTTGTATGTCGTTTGGGTTTGCTATCTGTTCAATTGAAACCGTGTACTTAGGGTCAACTTTTAATTCTTTAAGGATTTTATCTAAGAACTCACCTAAGTCTTTAACAATAACTGTATGACTTGACTTCGGTATTCCGTTAAAATCCTTCACTTCTGTCTCTAGCTGTAAAGACCTGAAAGGAATTAATTTTGCTTTTACTACAGGTTTATAAGATATAACTTCACTTCCTGTTTCTTCAAACATAGTAAGCCTTTCTAACCCTCTGTTTACATAGAAATAATTTAAAGCTATTGCTGTTTTACTCTCATCTTCTGCAATTCTTTTAAATAGTACCCCTGCACCATCTTTATCACCATACGTTTCAATCTTATATTTCTTGTCTAATACTATTACTCGACCTTCTTCAACTTTACGTTTGAATACGAATTCTTTACTGTTTTGAAGAACCATTTCCCAACCTTCTACCCCTAATTCGTGGAGTTTGTCCATATTTATTCTGATACCATCAGGTTTTGTTAATTTAGGTAAGTCTATATTTATATATTCGAACTGTTCCATCATCTTATCCCTCTCTTTTCTTTAATCTCTTACTCATATTATACCATAGATTCTCTATTTTGTCAAATGTATACCTATTTTAAATATTTAGTTTCTTTTAAAATTAAATAAAAGAAAGGCTGTAACCTAGTAGTTTATCTAAGTTATAGCCTTCTTATTTTACCTATTATTTAGTTTCAAATTTTCTATTACATCTTTTCTTATGCTCTATAGAGTCGAGAACATCTACTTTTCTATCTGAACAGTCTTTACAAATAAAATACGTTACTTGGAAAAACACATGTCCATCTTCTTCATCATCCATTACGTCTACTGTATCTTGTACTGTATTCTTTGTAGATTGACAGTTTAAACAGGAATCTTCTAACTGAACGTATTCTTCGTTTACTTTTTCGAATCTACTGTCTTTATCTAAATCTTTAGCTAAATCTCCAATTGTATAAATGAACTTCGACTTAATCCATGTATACTTATCTTTAATCCCTACTACATGTTCTTATACCAACTCTTAACTTCCATTGGTAGCCAAAAGAAAGTTAAGACTAACAACGTTCCTACTGGATTCCCTGTCTCTTCTACTATCCTGTTATAGTATGTGTTTCGTGTTAAGAATGTATAAATTGCTCCACCCATTAAATATAGTCCCAAATACATCATTATGTTTGATTACCTCTTCTATTCTATTTCTTCTTGTTGTTTTGGTTTGTGTCTATCTACGTAGTCCTTAATATACTCTAATCCTGTTTGACCTTTTAATGTACACACCGTACATACACTATACTCAATTGTAGTATAATATGTTTCTTCATCTTCCTTACCTTCTTCTACGTCTTCATAACAATAAGACTTACTTTCACTCTGTTCTATTAGTTCATTTGTATTATCATTATTACATACAATACAAGTTTCAGACTTTTGTCTGTATATCTCTCCATCTTCTACAAGTAGTTTCTCGAAATAAAGGCTCTTATCTAAGGAATCACATAAATCATTTATATCAATTTCATCTATTAGTTTATCTGACTTTTTAGAGTTTCTTAGAGCAACAACTAATCCTAAAATTAATATTGGAAGCCAAAAGACAACTGTAAAGAGGTAACTGAATATCAACATAAATTTACTTAGCTGTTTTGCCTTTGGTTTTGATAGGAAGTAAGAAACAACCGCCCCTACCCCTAAATAGATTTTGAATAGTAACATATCTGTTTATCTCCTTTAATTTGTATCCTCTTCTAAACAATGTTTGCATTTAAATGTTGACAGTTCGAAGTGTACTTTCTCATCTTCATCTGCTACTTTAAATGTATGAAGTTTAATATCCTGATTTGTACCACACTCAATACAACCACCTATCTTCTGCTCAAATCCACCGTCTACTGGTTGAAATCTAATGTCTTTCTGGAATGCTTTCTCACAACCTCTTACTTCTCCTAGTTTACCTTTAATTGTTTTCATGTTCTTCCTCCTTATATTCTTCTTCTAATATGTCTATACCTGTTATACCTTGTGTTACACAACTTGTACATACTTGAAGTTTTACTTGCAGGTAAGGATTACTCTTCTTCCCAAATATTTCAGTCTTACTTAATAAACCTTCTGAACCTCTACAAGCAATACAACTACCCCTATGCTGGATATACATTCGACCTTGTATACTATGTACAAAATGAAACCTTGCATCGTTTTCTAAGTTTCTATCTAGTGCATGTACGTTTATTTCTTTCTTTTGAGACTTTACTTGTATTCTGTCTCTACCAATTAAAAAGAGTGCAAGTACTATCATCGGAACCCAAAATACAACAATTACTACAAACATAATGATGGGATACTCTGTTTCTTCTGATAAAGGTAAAAATAACTTCTTTCTTGTTGCAAAACAAACAATTGCACCAATTAGGAAGTATAACGTTACATAAATTGACATTACATGTTTCTCCTATTCTAGTAACTTCCATCTATGAAGTAAGCTAAGTAAAGTAATATGAAAGGTAGAACAACTACGGTAAGAAATATAATACCTATAATAGATGCTAGTTTATCGCCAAAGGATAAGTTAGATAGTATTACCTTTACAATAGACCAAAGAAATAAAGTCCCTACTACTGTATAAAATATGTAAATATCTACATCCAAGTTTTAGTCCTCCTTATCTTTGTTACTGTTTCTCCATTTAGATAATAACTCATGCCAAACTGGATTATGCAAATACATGACAATCATGTTTAGTAGAAATAGTATAACAGTTAATGGACTGATTTTATACAAAAATAAGCCCTCAACCACTAGTTTATAGGCGAGGACTGGAATTATCGCTATTTGTATGATTTGTGCATAAAATGTGATTGGTCTCATATCCTACCCCTAGATGATTTGTAATGTAGCGAATGATGTTAAGATAAGTACTGTCATTAATCCGTATACTATAAATTTATAATCTTTTGTCATGAGTTTATCCTCCAAATGGAGTAGCTACAGACTTATTAGTCTGCAACTACCTCTTTATTTTGTAATGATTTTGCTACTTCTTCGATACGTACTAATAATGTTTGGTAATTCTCAACTGGTGTTTTATTCTCTTCTTTAATAACACCTAGTATTGTTTCCAATAATTCTTTCTTTTCAGCATTGCAATCCTTCAACAGTTCCGTTAATACATCTACGTGTTCTTGGAATGCGAATGATTGTTTTTGTGTTTCTTCTAATTCTTCTTTTACTTGCTTTATATTTTCTGTTACAGTTTTACTATATTGAATCATTTGTTTATAAGCTTCTACACTAATTTCAAATGAGATTGTATTCTTTGAAACTACGTCTTGGTACTTATGCTCAATCTGTTCAATTGCTTCAAAAGTAGTTGGAACAGACACATTCTCTAGTTTAACAATATCTAAACCGTAGTCACTTTCCACTACCCCATAAACTTCATTACAACCTACTTTGTCGTATACTTGCTTTGTTACAGGTGTAAATACGATTTTTGGAAAGTCACAGTCTAATAATGTGTACCCTCTTGCTTTTAATGACTTTTTGATGTCTTGATTGTTTTCCCTTAACTTATAACCTTTTACGTTATTCCAATTATTTACCGTGTTTTTCAGTCTGTCTGTTATCATTTTCTTATCCTCCTGTTTAGAAAGGAGTAGATAAAACCTTACCTACCCCTATTTGATTCTTATTTCTTTAGTGACTCATTATGTGTAACAAGGAATACGGGAAGACTTGTTTGTTTCTTTAATATCTTAATTACGTCTTCACTATTTTGTGGTGTAATTCCTTGTAATGGACTAGAAGTTTTCTCTTGTTCTTTTACGTCTCCTACCATTTTAACATCAGCTAATTGACGCATCATGGTAATAAATGTTTGAATGTTCACCATTTCCTTAAACTCAGGTTCCATTTTGTTATAGTCTTCTAAGAGTTGTTTACCAATTTGCTGTTCAATACACGGTTTTAGTGAAACTTTGTCTGGGTGGGCTGTTCCTGTATCTACAATGTACCCTTGTTTCTCCATTTCTTCTTTTAAGTTATATGCTTTACCACTTCCAGGTTTTTCTGATACAACTACGTTTTCTTTACAGTGTGTATGTTTGGTCATAGAACTTGGTAAAATCGAAGTACTTCCTGTAAAAATTACGCTATGAATATCTCCAAATGGGAATAGGTTAGTTTCTGTATCAAATCCAATTAATCCACTATTTTCTTGCAATTGAGCATTGTTAAATACTTCGTATCCTAACACTTTAGCTAAGTTATCAGCTTTCTCGGATACCTCTACTAAATCATCTGTAAGTTCAGAGATTGTAGTATATAGTTCCTCTTGTTCAGCTTTCATAGACTCTTTTGTTTCCATATGTTCTTTACGCTCTACTTCTAAGTCTTTCTTTAACTTTTCTACTTTTGCTTGTAATTCTTCTACTGTTTCAGATACAGTTTCCTCTGCTCGAATGACAGTTGGATTTACGTATCTATTATAGAATAGTGTCAGTTTCTCAAATTCCTTTACACCTATGATAAAATAATTTTGCTTTTGCGATTCAGCATGGAGTCTATCTTGGTTTAACTCTTCTAATACTGCATACATGTTTGTGTTTAACTCATGTAATACATCACCTTTTGTTTCTAATGCGAATTTATTTAAGTTTTCATAGAATGCTTTGAAGTCTTGTACATGAATTAATACACTTTCTTTGTTTCTAAGGTAAGCTTCATTGAAAGCATTCGTCCATTGTGATAATACTTGTTTAATCGGTTCCACATATACAATAGCGAATGATACTTCTTCTAACTCGTCTAACTTACCTTCTGATAATGTTAAACCTTTTACACCTAAGTTTGATACGTATGCTACAATTCTCTTCACTTCTTTTAATGTAGCGTATACAACCGTTTCTCCTTGATTTCGATTAATCATTCGAGAATCATCAAGACTTGTAATTAAAGCCGATAGTTTAGGATGTTTTACTGCTAACTCTACCCCTAACTCTCTGCCACAATACCAACGTAAATTGTCATATAACACTTTAATTTCGTTACCTTCTAATGCCATACTTGTATTTAAATCACCTGTTTTCTGTAACTCTGCATTGTACTTTTTAATCCATACGTTTAAAACCTGTTTCACTAAATCTAAACTTGATTGATGTAAGTTTGTCATTTTCTATTCCTTCTTTCCTTATAATTTATTTAAATCGTAGGGGTCTAATACCCCTACATAACTAACATTCTTGTAACATCTAGTTTTCCACTATCCGTTTGAAAGACTTGATATTCGTAATCTCCGTCTGTAAAGAATACTTCGTCTGACTCTTTTGGAAGGAGTTCATAATTGAATTCTTTCAATACCCCTTCTGTTGACTCTTTATCGAACCCTAAATGGTTTAACCCTACAGTTTCGTCACACATGTTTAATTCTTCTACTAACTCTTGATATTGTTCTGTAGACATCCCTGTAACCTCCAAGTTACTAAAATTTATTTCTCTCACTATTCTCCAAATAGTTTCTGATATTACCTTGTTTTGTTAGACTTTAGAAATCAATCGTATCTAAAGTCTAACTCACGATAAATAAAATTTAAATTAATATCGTCCATCAAGATAAGTTGAATCAACCCTTTTTGTTCTAAGCTACTAATAACACCTCTAAGCTGTTTCATCGGAATTCCAGTTGCACGTTCAACATCAGTTGCAATTACGTCACTGAATGTAGCTTCTGCACACCAACCCTCTGTAACTAAGTAGTTCCAAACCTGCGTCTCCATTTCCGTTAAGGTTTGTAATGATTCCTGTTCTTGCTCATCTGTATCTAAATCACATTTCCAATCTTTCAGTTCTGCTACTTTTAACATAATTACTACCCCTTTCAAACTTATTTATTGATTAAACTTGCAAACAATTCTTGCATACCTCGGTTTTTCTCCATTAACTTCTCTTGCTCTCTATCTTCACGTTCTTGAATACGTTCTTCATGCTCACGCTGTCTATCAAGTTTACGTTGTTCAGCTTGTTGTTTCTTTAATTCTTCTTGCTTTTTCAACTCTTCTTTCATTTCATCTACTTTACCGTTTGAGAAATCATGACGAGCGGTTGGGATACATGCAAACAACCCGTTCTTTTTATAAGTCATTTCTACTTCAAACATTGTTTCGTATGTAAAGTAATCGTTTTGTGTAGAAGCATTTAACAGACTGAATAAGTAGTCACGAGTTATCCATTGTGTAGGATAGTTTTTATCTTCATCTAAATCTTCTAATGCTTCTAATACTAGCTCATCATTTCGGTCTAGATTTGATTCTAATAACCAGTTTTCCATTTCACCAGTTTCACTGAACATAAGTGTTTCTGTATCAATTACCCCACTAGTTACATTCACGAACATTGCACCATCTAAGAATAATACT
The DNA here is from genome assembly GCF_001429475.1 of Bacillus sp. Root131. Lineage (NCBI taxonomy): Bacteria > Bacillati > Bacillota > Bacilli > Caryophanales > Bacillaceae > Bacillus > Bacillus sp. Root131. The sequence goes on along the minus strand of NZ_LMJQ01000023.1, from coordinate 23,452 downwards.
TGTGCTTTTACTACAGTTCCTTGTAATACCCCAAACTTACTTCCAATGAACATACATTGTTGACCTGCATTCTCATCTTCGTTTGGAGCAACTACAATTGTGTCTCCTTCTAAAAACATTGTCATATTATCGTTTTGTGATTGAAAACCTCTAACTTCTAGTTTCTTAAATGCACAGTCTTGTTCCTCTCTTGTAAAACCTAAACTGTTTAATAAAATCATTTTTCATTCTCCCTTTCTCTCTTTAACTTATATACTTATTATACCATGAGTCTCTTAATTTGTCAACAATGTTCAAAAATAAAAAGCATAAGTTTCAAAAATTCCTTCAATGCTTCTAATAATAGGAATCTGTTTGAAATTATGCTTACTTTTTACTAGTATTATTTATTTTTAACATCTGAAAACTCTAGTTTATCGACATATCTGTAAAGTGAACCACGGATAAGAGCATCCGTTCCATCATAAAATTCGTTTACCAATGTAGAAATTACCTCTTTGTAGGGTAAGCCTTTTTCGATTAACTCTGTTGTACGTTTATCTATTCGTTTTCTTCTGTCTTCTTTATCATCTGCAATCTCTACAAATTTAGGAGTTTTAGGTACTTTATGTTCTTCTTTATAAGACTCGACTACCCCTTTAACAAGTAGTTTATGGTTTGGAAACTCCTGTTCGAGTAGAGTAGGTATACTATTGATTGGATGTCCAGTCCCTAATAAATAATCTAGTCGTTTTTGTATAGGTATACTTGTTTCTTCCGTCATTCTATTCATTGTGTACCTCTTATTTATTGTCTTCTATCATAACTCCGTTTGGAAACTCTTGTCCAATAGTTATGAGAACTTCTGATGGTGTCTTACCTTCTACTAAAAGTTCCCCAACACGGTCTTTTACTTCTTTTCTTACATGTACGCTAGTTGTTAATTCTTTTACCCTGTCAACTTGTACTCTAGTTTTAAGTTCATTCCCTGTTGTTTGCTCATTTAAAAATCTTTGCTTATTTACAGAAAGGTTCGTGTTTGCATACTTACTTGTTTTCTCTTTATGCTTATCGACAACCGTTTCAATAATAAAAGCTAAATCAGGCATTTCTTCTAGCATTTGTGCCTTTACGTTTTCAATATTTTATCGTGAAGCAATAATTCATGTAGTCTATCTTTTACATCTACTCCGTGTTCTATAGCCATCTTAATTGTTTCTGCTAATTCCCCTGTAACATCTTTGAGTTTTGTCAATCTTATGCTCTCCCCTCTATGTTTTATGGATGTATTAAACCGCAATGATTACATTTTTGATTTCCATTTTTCATCTTTTCGAATTTATGACCGTTTAAATGACAATCTAATCCTTTTTGGAACTTAGTGATTAAGTCCTTTACTATTTCCCCATCGTTTGGATATTCTTGATTCAATCTTTTCTCAATCTCATGTAATGGATACCCTTGTTGCAAGAAAGATTGGATATGTTGAAATAGTAAATTAGATACTTGTTGCTGTCTTTGTAAGTTTTCCCATAGTTCTTGTATGTTACGCATTCGCATCTACCCCTTTAGACTACTTTACGAATATTTTCTTAGGTTTGTTAGCACGTAAACGACCTCTATTGTTGTGACCATGTAAGTCTTTTTGACTCATTAACTGTTCTCTGATTTGTCTCATTTCAAAGTCACTCATGTTTGGGTTCGAATACTCTTCTGTTCTCAATCCAAAGCGTATACCCTCTACTATTTCGTACATTTGATATTCGTTGTAAATAGGGTTTCCATCTTCGTCTTTCTTTGATACCAGTTTACCGTCTCCGAATCGAATTCCTTTTACAACCTCTTCAATCTGACCACCTGTAAACTTATTGTTAATATAGTTTTGAATTAATGATGGTGGGTTTATAACTGGTTTCGCACGTAAGATAGCTTCAATCTGTTCTGCCGTCCATGTTTTATTAATAAATGGTCGTACATCTATATGTGAACCTATTAAGTTTATTAAAAGATATAGTATGTCTTCGTCTAACTTCATACCAACTCTCACAAGAGGTGTTAAGTCATACCCCTTAGACAATCCGTAGATAAAACCGTCTACTAAGTCTCTTTTTACGTTTAAGAAGTCAATACTAGAAGTGTTATGTGTTAAGTGACATTTTAATACTTTTACTAGTGTATCTTCTTCCAATGCCGGTTTACCTTTTGGAGACTTCATGTATTTACGTAAGAAATCTAGTTTATACCCTTGATTGTGCAACATGCGGATATATCTAATAACTTCCCAACCTACATGTAGGTTTATAAAATCCTCATCTACCCCTGATTGGATTGCTATACGGTATTCTCTTAGTTGCTCTGCTGTTTTACCTTTATTTAAATAGTATATTAAATCTATATTATGAAAGAACGCTAATCTTAGTTCATCCTTAGATAATTCATCTATATCTAATTTATCAATTTCAAAGAAAGTTAGTGTAGGTCTACTCATGAGTTACCTCCTACTTCTTTTTGAAGAAGTTTTCACGTTCTTCACGGTCATACCCCATGATGATTAACGCATTATCTAAGGCATTGTCCCATAAGATAAAGTCTTTTAATACTTGTCGGTAGTTTCCTACTTCATCAGACTTTGGAAGTCGGTCATTCTTTTTGATAAAATCAATAATCTCGTCTAAGAAATGTACACGAGGTAAATATCTATCACGTTTCTCTTTGTACCATTCTTCTACTGTTTTAGAAGGGTCGTCTATATAGGCAACCGCTACTCGAACAGCGATATCCCACTTACTGAATCGTTTTACAATGTTTGCTCGTTCAGGCATTTCGTCACTGCGAGGAATTTCATCATAGTTACGAATATACTCAATTAATGGTTCTAGTACCTCTTTTAAAGGAATTGCTGTTTTCAATTGTTGGTTCTTAATTTCATATAGAGAGTCTTCTACTGAATACCCCATTTCTTTTAGGACATCCATTCGTAAATAGAATACTGTTCCGTAATGGTGGTTTACTAACTCAGAACCATAACGTAATACTCCAGTTTTCTTGAAGTTCTCTAAAGACTGTTTGAATAATTCTTCTTTACTAATCATTTTGTGTTTGATGTTGAATAACTCTTCGTCTACCTTTTCCTCAGGTACTCCGTTAGCTAACAATACTTGTCTACGGTATTCCTCAGCACCACCGAAAAATCGTCTTGCACTACGGTAGTACGGGTCTTCACTTGTAGAAGGGAAGTCTCCGTGTTCTTGTAAGTATTTATAATTGAAAGCTAACGCTTGTTGCATTTTCTGTTCCATTTGTTTTGATGATGCTTGTGTCATCTTGTTTTCCTCCTTTGGGGTTTTCTTTCCACCTGTTGTATGATAACTATATTATATCATAAAATTACTATATTGTCAATTTAGTCTGATAATTTCTTTCTTGTCTTGAAATATTGTTGCAAACTCTTTATAAAAGTTACTGTTTCACCCTACTTACCTTACTAAGTACCGCATATACTATCGTTGTAACAACTAATAACACATACGAAATTACATCTAGTTTATAGTCTACCGCTATATTGATACAAGTTATGATAGGAGATAATAAAACAACTATACCTGTCACTTTAAATACTAATTTATCGTTCTTTATTTCTAAATCAGGTCTTCCAAATCGTTTACCTCCAATATTCAAAACACATAAAGCAATAGAAACACCCGTTGCAAGTGCAAGTATCTCTCCATAACTAATAAAGAAGAATAAACCCGTCTCAGGTAAAGGAATGTTAAATATATCTTTCGGTAAACTGTTTAAATAGATGTTTCGATAGGCAAATCCTTTCACCGTTAACATAAAGACCGTTGCGAACATAATCGGTAAACATAACCTTCTCGTTTCTTTCTTCTTTGCTAACTGTTTCCACTTTTCCAAGTTATAACCTCCCTTTTTCTTATAGAACATCACTTCTTATTCTTTCTGTATCTATAGTAAATATATTGGTCTATATAGTCTTCTATAAATTTTATCTTGTTCAATTTTAACTACAATACTCAATCATAACTAAGCTTAGTTCCTCTAAAATTTATGACCAAACAAAAAGAGATACAATACGTTTTGTATTATATCCCTTTCGGTTCTCTTATACTTAACACATACCTATTGTGGTTTATTGCCAAACATAGAAGAGAAGTCTAATGCTGGCGCACTATTCGTTTTCTTATTATTTTCCTCTTCTTCTCTTTGCTTTTGTAACTGTTCTTCTTCCAACTTTGTTTGTGATTCCTTCTTTTCCTCTAATATCTTCTCAAAGTCTACCCCACCTGATTGAACAGATTGGTCTGTACCGTAAATGAATTCTGCAATTTCATCGTCCATAATTTGATTTGCGTTTTGACGGATAGAACCGCTTGCACCTTCTCCAAAGTATGCGACTGGCACGATACCCATTTCTGCAATGAATGGAGACTCACTACCCCTGATAGTAAGAATCGTTGACTTCTCTTTCGCACGAGTTCCTGCGATGTAATGGATACGTCTTTCCTCTTCAAACTCTGTATCTGCTGAACGAGAAGACGGGAATAATTTATTTGTGTCTTTCCAAATGTATACGCTGTCTGCTTCCTTACCTTTGAAGTCATGGACAGTTGTTAATTGGATTGTAGTATCTCTACTGTCTGCTCTTGAATGAAGTCTTGTATTACGGTAGTTGATTTCATAAATAAAATCATCCATTGTTTTCACATCACCGCATTCGATAATCATTTCTAACAGTTCAATGATAGATACTGTTTCTTCTGTATACTCATCATTTGCGTCTAATGCTCTGTATTTTACAAATTCAAATGTAGCTTTCAGTTTCTCTACTTCATCATCAGCCGTACTGTTAATGTGAATTACAAATGAAGCTAAATCCTCTGAAATATTACGTAATGAGTTCATAGGGAAGTTAAAGATAGTTTGCCCTTGGATTTTCAATGCATTTACAAAGTTCTTTAATTGATAGTTTGATAAGTCTTTTGCAATTACTTTCAAGTTCTCATGCATCTTCTCATAATTGTTCATGAATAAATATGCTAACTGCCAATATTTACGAAATTTTGGACGTTTTAAATCATAGAGCGTACCTCTAATTGCATAGTTGAACTTATCTTGGAAGTCTAAGAATACGGATAAAGGTAATAGACTTGGATTTGTACGTCCTAAGATTGCAACTGTCATACCGTTATTTACGTCTTCCATGATTTGCTCTTGAATTGAACGAGCCATTTCAATTGTACTACCATATGAGTAACAGTTTAATGTTCCTCCTTCTCGACTTGCTTTTAGAGGTTTTTCATAACGGTTTTCGTTCATCGTAATACTGTTGATAATCGGATTTAATACGTTTGATGGACAACGGTAATTACGACTTAACTTATTAATAACAGGTTTAAAATCGGCAGGGAATCGTTTTGTAATGATATCAATGTTACTACCCCTCCAACTGTAAATGGACTGGTCATCGTCACCGATTACTGTTACCTGTTTACATCCTTTTGCATACACTTTAAAGATTTCATATTGAATTTCAGATACGTCTTGGAACTCATCTATGATAATACGGTCATAACGATTTGAAATGAAGTTCGTTACATGCGGATTACGAGTCTCAGGATTACATGCGAATTTATACAATAATTCCTGTAAATCCTCAAAATCCATACACTTGTAATCTTTACGCATTTGAGCGTAGTTTGCAATAACATATTTGATGTTTTCTCTTGTTAATCCTACGTCTTCCATATCAGGATGGTAGAACTCATCTGGATTTAAACGGTTACGTGCCGCTGAAATGTATGATACAATACTGGATACTTCTTCATTTGTAGGATACCCTGGTCTACTTCCTAAACCGAAGTTTTTCGCTACATCACGAATCATACCCATTGTAGATTTCATGTCCATGATGTGTACAGGTACTTTTAACTCTTTTAAACAGTGCAAGAACTCAGCATGTAGAGTAGAGAACTTAACTGTCTCTACCCCTACTGATATTCCCATTTCATTCTTTTGTTTCATAAAAGTACGTTGTAAGTCTTCTGCACCACTTTTTAAGAATGTAGATACCCAAATTTTATCTGCAACTTGGGTTGTCATATCTTTATGACGTACTTCATGTACTGCATTACCTGTTTTAATATCAGCATTCAGTTTAAAAATGATACTTGTTGTTTTACCTGAACCTGCACCTGCAATGATTAATTGGTCTTTTTGTTCCGTGATAATAAGCCCTAGTTCGTCTAGGTTATACCCCTTCTTCCCTAACCAATTTAAGATAGATTCATACGTGTTTCCTACTTCTCCATTGTCGCCCATTGCGTTTAATTCATCGAAAATACTGTTTGACAAGGTGTTTCACTCCTTCTTGTTTGCTTATAGGAATAGTCAAGAATTTTCTCATAAGTTTTATTTCCTAGTTTGCTTTTTAACTTGTTTCTTTTTCTTAACTCTAGCTTTTTATTAAACCAATTCGTAATTACGTAACTATCTGTTACTTTTGGACGAGTCACGATTAACCCTTTATCGTTTAACTCTGCCACCATATGTTCGTAATCCACGTAACACTCATACCTTTCAAGTCTGCCTGTTCTTGAAGACCAAACTTCCTCAAAAGTTAAGATAACCTTAGAACCATACTCACTCACAATCTCAATTTTAAAACCATATGCGTCTGCTGTTACAACCATAATCAGCACTCTACATACCTGCTCCTTCTTAAACGATACAAGTTACAAGTATGTAAAGTTTCCTCCTCTCTACTTGTAAATTTCGTTTTATTTTGTAACTGAAACAGATTTTAATTTAATTGTGGTTTTGTCCGAATATGTTGTTTCTTTTTCAATAGTTTCTAAATTATCCTAGCTATTTCTTTCTATACCTCTTCTGTAGCTAAAAGATACTAAAATTCTTTTTAAGTTACAGTAAAAATTAACAAGCCCCTTTTCCTTTACTTGTTTATCTTTAACCTGTAACGCAACCCTATACCGTTCAACCCCAAACAGTATATGTTTAGCGATTTGATTCTTCTACCCTAGAAATCTACGCTAAATCCATCAAGTAAATCTTTTTCGTATAATGGAATATTACCTTGTTTGTAGTATGTATTCACATACAACTCTTCATCAAAAGGTATATCCCAATCTTTTAACACCCAGTAAACTGCGTCTATCTGACTCATTAAATATGTAAACTCAATACCACTCTGTTCTACATATAATTCAATCTCGTTTGAATCGTATACTGGCGTTATGAAATACTTTTCGTAGTAAAGAGGGTCGTTTGACATCACATATTCTACCCCTATTGATGTTAAATTGAACTCTTCACTTGGTCTTCTTACCTCTAAATCTGTATGTTGCCATAACTCTTGCATGTCTTTAGGCTGTTTCTCAAACTCTCTATCCTTTTGGACTCTAGTTTGATTCACAACTACTTTCTCTAATCGAATAGAAGTTGGTGTGATACCTCGTACAATTGCTATGCAACAATGCATTACTTTTCGCTCTTTACTTGACTTATCGGTAGTGTTTCGTTCATAGAAGTAAACTACGTTTCCTACCTTGTATTTATCATTTTGTAAGCAAGCCTGTTTCTGTGGAATTGTATACCCCTCTGTGCTTAACAAACCTTGTTCTTTTCCTAAGAAATACCAACAATTGTAACTTACGCTGTTTAAGTATCTTGTTTCTAAAGGAAACTTAATAATCTGTCTTGTTAGCGGTGACATCATTAAGTAATACAAAGCTACAATCCCTTGTGGTTTATCTCTTGTTACATTGTAAATAGATGGATACAACTCATAGCGTTTTCCATTTAGATACCCCTCTACATGAAGAAAAGCTGTCATTTCAATAACTACACTCTCATGTTGTGAAGATAAGAATAATTGGTTGTTTACATTTGTATCACTCAAGTTGATATACAACTTTTCGTTTTGCTCTCCTTCAATCTTATAGAAGTAAGGCTGAACCTCTGCAAGTGAGTTCAAATATAAGTCTCCATATAATTCATGTTCATCTTCTTCAAATGGAGGTAAATCAATTGCTACATCGTTTACATATCCATTTTCTACCGCATATAAGAAGTAAGTATAATATCTTGAATGTTGAATCGTGTCTTTGAATGCTGATACGTCTACATTTTCTAATGATAAATTATGACCTTTGTGTTTCAAATACTTCCCAACTAAACAAACATAGAAAAACTCAACTGAATTCTCTAGTTTATCTACCCCTAAAACATCTTCTAACCTCACTGGAATGTCCCCTCCTTAGCTTGTTTAATCGTTTCAATCAGTCTAATTCTTGATTTGACGTCTGACTCTTTTGCATCAAGTAAACGTAATAAGTAGTTTAGCTTATTCATATCACAATTCATTAGTAATACTTCTAAGTCTAAATTAGAATACTTCTTCAATAATGCAATTTCGTTTAGACACTCTTCTAAAGTGTAACGTGATTTATCGTTGTGTTCTCCCTTTTCGATTCGATTCACGACTGACTTGATAACGACTCTTTCTGAACTGTAGTCTGCTAACAATGTATCTAGTATTAAATCAACTTCTTTAAACTCTTCTTTTAAAATCAACTCGACAACTTCTGTACCTAACATCTTCTCTAGGTCTTCATCAAGTGCTTTACGTTGCTTATAATAAAATGACCTTGAAATACCTAATTCCTCATATTGTTCTTTTGTAGGTTTGTCCCAGTTATTTAATAAATAACCTTTATGTTTGACATCCGTATAAGAACCTTCCATGATAAATTTCTGTACCTCATTTAGATAGTCTAGTTTTTGTTGCTTAAATTCACTTTCATCGTAGTTTGCTAATACCAAACCTCGTGAAACTTCTTGTAATAGTCTAACCAACCGTCTATACCTCCTTCTTACGTCTCTGTCTCTTATGTTTTTATTGTGATTATGAAAGAGGACATATGTCCACTGGATTCCTTGCTTTTCCTATGGACACCCTATTCCAGTAATTCCCCATACCCTTATTATAGCAAGAAATGTGGAGGAATTATATAGTGTCTTCAAAAAATGTACACTTTTTGTGGACACTTTTAAGGAGACAATTGTCCACCTTTTGCAAGATAGAAAAAATATCCATTTTAACCTATTCTCTAAATTTCTTATAAAGTCTCTTAAAAATGATTAAGTTACTTAAAACTCTTTTTCTTGTTCTTATCACCTTATTATGACGTTCAGTAGGTAAATTAAGCTGTTTGTTAAAGGATAGTCTATTGACTATTGATGTAATTCATGTACTTTCCAGTTACCTTTAAATTTCATCGAGTAATCCTTTTTAGACTCTACTTTATCAAGCATGTTTTAATTTTATACTCTTGTTCTACTCTAACTAACAAGAATATTACTGAAAAACTTATAATACTATTATACCATAAGTTTTCTATTTTGTCAACTACCTACCTTTTCACCCTATATTGGTTTAGGAAGAAGGCTTAATTCTGTTTTAAGTAAAGGATTTATGAAGTCTTACTTTACTTTTTATCAAAACATTCCTTCTTATTCTCTTTTATCCTTATCCTGTTTCAATTTCTATTCGTTTCATTGTATTCAAAGCTTTAAAAGTAACTTTGTTCTCTATAAGTTAAGATTTGTTTTCTTAACTATCATCTTTAACTATCTAACTTTCATTCTAGTTATTTATACATTCAGCTTACTCTATCTAACTTTAAGAGTAGTTACACTAACATTCAGCTTCATCTACCTAACTTTCAGACTTGTTGCCTATTCTTTCAGATAAGTTATTTATTCATTCAGACTCGTTACTATAACTTTCAGACCCGTCACTCTAACTTTAAGATTGGTCACCTATTCTTTCAGATTCGTTACTATAAAATTCAGCTTTGTTATACTAACGTTCATCTTTAACTCTATAACTTTCAGATTTGTCTCTTCAACTATCATCTTTGACTATTAAACTATCAGATTTGTTCTATAAAATATACGTCCTGACTACTAAAGATGTTGCTTTGTCTCCTATTCTATTATTCTTGTTCTATATACTATCAGTCCTAACTACACTACCCCTTTCTAGATAAGTTTTAAGAATGAAAACTCACTGAATTTAGCCTGTTTACTTGCTATTCTATACACTCTTTTTCTCTATCTTGTTCGTTCCTACCCCTATTTAGATTGAAACTGGATTTCTATCGTTTACTTTTACTTACCTTACCTTTCTACCTATCTGTTCCATTAGACTATATTGGTTACAAATTGTAGTTAAAGGATACTTTTAGTGATTAAATCCCGTTCTACTGGTTTTACCTATCTTTTATTAGGGTAACAACCTTTTCTTTTATAGACACACATAGAAAAGAAGGGTTGGATTGAAATATATGGAGTCTTAGGTGGTTTTAGTGGAGAAATTACTCTTTGTTTATCTTACATATACTTTTATATTATTCTATAACTCTAGTGTTTACTTTTTCTTACCTTATACTATCCTTTTAAACGTAAAAAGAGAGCAACCGATATTTGCAGTCACCCTCTTTATCTACAAGTTTCTTATTAACTTCTTCTAGCTTGTTTACCTTAGTTTGCTGATGTAACTTTACCCATTTTCTCTAATCTTTCTAGTTCTAACATTTCTCTAATGCGTTTTACTTCTACCTTTCTACGGAATAGATTGAATGTAGAGAACACGATTACAGATAACAGTCCATAAGCTACAATAGGTGATAACACCCATAAACCATATTCAGTGAAGTAACCCAATTTCGTCTGAATGACCGCTACTGTAAAGTAAGAAGCACCCATTGTAAGTATCATTGATATAATGAAGTTTGCCCACAACCAAAATTGAAAGATTAACGTTTCCCCATCAATCTGTTCCTTTGTTACTGACGACTTTGCTCTCACTACATAATCAAAATACTTGAAAACTGCGTTTACTATAAACATCTAAACCATCCCTTTCTTATTTGAGGTTCTACCCCTAGATTCAATTGATTTATAGGAAGGGTTGGCGGTTACACCAACCACTTATTTTTCCTAATGTAATAGTTTAACTGTATTATCCTCTGCCACTGTCTCTTCGTCTGTAACTTCTTCTTGTTGTTTATTTTGGAATTGTGATAAGTCTTTATAAGGAACAACGAATTTTGCGATAAACTCTGCACCCATATGTACAGTTACTTTATCTAAATCAACTTTATCGTCTATGCTACCGTTTTCCTTACTTAACTCAATTAGATAATCTCTTGCTTTAATTTGCTCTACTTCTTCCTCTTCTACCCCTAATTCTTCTGACAATAAAGCCATCGCAATTGCACAACGGATAGTTGAGTGGAAAGCCATGTTCATTTCTTCGAATACTTTGTTTTCTACTAAGTAAACTGTATCACTGTATAAAGGTACTACATAGTCTGCATGGGTTTTGATTACTTTATCCGAAGAAATTTCATGGACAACCATTTTAGACCCGACTTGACTTTGTAACGTTCCAACAAGTACCATATAGGACTGAACCTCTTCTGCATACACCATGACTAGTACAAGTTGACCTAGTGAATACTGATGGTTTAAACCATCTTGTTTATGTTGCTCTGTAATCATATTGTATTCCTTCTTTCTTATCTCTTATTAACTTACTTATATTATACCATAAGTTAACGTATTTGTCAAACATGTTCTTTACTTTTTGAAGTAGTCTTTTAAAATTTCTTCACCAGTTTTTAAAATTAATTTCCTACCAATACTCAATCCTGCTAACTTAACCTGTAATTTGTCGTTCTCATAGATATTTTTCTCAGTTGGTTTGAAATGCTCAGGTCTTTTTAACTTCGAATTATCGAATACCCCTATAACTGCACCTACTTGATACTTGTCTTGCTTCTCTAAATACTGTTCTTCTAATACGTATTGCTTGCTCTTCACAATTGGAATGATGTCTTCATAAGAAAACTCGTCGTATACTCCACTTGGGAGCGAGACTAACACCATGTCTTGCTCAAGAATCTCGTCTACTCTTCCTTTAAGAAACCCAAATCGAGTTTTGGCATATACGTTTCCATTTACCTTTGTTAATTTCTTAATCATTGCTAAATCTTGATTCTCCATTTCATCATAACTCCAGTTAGTGATGTTTTTAAATCGTTTGTGTAGAATTATCTTCGTCTATAGCTGTCGTTTATAAAGGAAAATAACTCTATTCAAATGACTTACCTATTTAGTTTTGAAATGAAGGATAATTACTTGCTTTTATTCCGTAAAACAAAAGAAAGAGGAAATTTTAGTTTCTTCCTCTTTCTCTACGGTTGATTACTCATTCTTGTCTATAACACTTTTGATATGCTTTTCAAGATTAAGGAAACAATGCTGATGTACCAAGTCACCTGATAGTATCTTTGTTTCATGCAAGTTACCTTCTACTTGTAAGATAGGCTCGTCTTTACCATTCTTATGTTTAATATAACTTTCTAAATAAAATACTTCCCCTTCTGGTCTTATATCTACTTCATATAACTCATCTGCAAGAATCTCCATTGTTTCTGAAATGTGGTATTCTGACATATCTACTGTCTCTTGAAACTGTGGAGACAAAGCCATAAGATATACCGTCTCACCTTCTACCTTTTGAATATACCCCTCACCTAGTAAACCCTTTACATTGAATATGACTGGTCTGCTTCTATCCATCCGTCTACCTCCTATAAGCCTAATCTACTTCTCTGAATCTTGTCTACTTCTTCATAGACCTTCTTACCCCATTCAATATCTTTCACACGCTCTAACCCTATTACTCGTTCACGTAGTAAGAATAAGTTTATGTATACATCCTCACCCCTCATAAGTTTAATATTTTGGGCTTCTTTGTCTTCCTTCCTAATATGCTTTGTTTCTCCTAGTTCTGTACTACGAATGTAACTACCTAACACTAAATAGCCATCTTCTTGTATAACATCTAACTCATATAGTTTATCCTTTTTAATCTCAATTGTATCTACTACAGGTATATCAATTAATGTAACAGAGTTAGGATTATAGGCGTCTAGAATACGAATACTTAAAGTTTCTCCTTTCACTTCTACTATGTAACCTAATGCAACTAATCCGTCTTTATTAAATATAACTGGTCTTCTATTGTTCATTTTAATCTCTCCTCATAAGAAAACCCGACTGCTTTTTACAATCGGGTCTTTTTAGTTATCCATTACTTTTGAAGTGCTACTCCTAGTTGCTTCTCCATTATTCGTAAGATTGTACTTCCTTTACGACTTGTCCAGTAGAAACCACCATTATAATGACCTGTTGACTTGTCAAATACCTGCTCTTTACGTTGTAAGCCACTATCATCAATTAGCTTTTCAGTTTGTTGTTTATTACTTCTTTCATGTGTTCTGTGACCAATACCGATAATCTTTTCTTTGATATTTGGGTCTTGCATACTTTCTCTGTATAAGATTTCTTTTGATAAGTAATAACGGTCAGGATTAATAACGATAATTTGGTCTACATGAAACTTGTAAGGGTCGTTTCCTACTCGGATATATACGTTTTGCCCATCTACTTGCTGAACATATCCTAAAATTACCCCTTCTCGAATATTAACGAATACTTGTTGGTTCGTTTGTAATGTCATTATTGTTTACCTCTTTCTCTTCTGTAGTTTGTTGTCGCTTATTTTCATTGTAAGAGTACGTTATGCTTTTACCTTCTACTTTCTCGTCTTTTACAATATAATCGCTGTCTTTCAAGGATAGACTCATCATATCGTAGAAAGAAGTCCACTCATTATTGAAATACTCTTCTGCTAATGCTTTTAGTTGGCTTACAGTTTTAGGTTCAGAACCTCTTAAAACTCCTTCTAAAAATGCGACAACTTCCTTACTAGGAATTCGTTTACTCTTCATGACATTCTTCTTACGTCCCTTTTTCTGCTTTTCTTTCTTAGTAGTGTTTTTCTTGTTAAAAGCCTTCGTTTTAGCTACCTCATTCTCTTCCTTATCTCGTTTAACCTTTAGTCTAGATAAACCCTCAGATATACTACGAAGACGCTCTCTTGTTATAGGTGGTTCAACCTTCTCTTTAGGAGAGTTTATACTGTCTGTATGTTCTGTAACTGATGCTTCTACTCCGTTTTCAAGAAAGGATTCAGTGTCTGTTGTATATGTGCTTACACCTTTTCTTACTCTAGTTTCTATTACTTGCTCTTGCTTCTCTCTTCCTTCTACTCTAGCAACCTGCAAATCTACATGACTTGTAATTTCCTTTTGCGGTTCCTTTATCTCTTTACCAGTGTCCGATAGAGTTAATTGTTGCTTACTTAACTCATGTAGCCTTTCTTCCCTTTTCTCTTCCCTTCTAATCTTTTCATCCCGTTCATCTAATTCTCTTAAACGGTTTAGAAGTTCTCCTTGCCTTGTCTGGTTGAAATGACGCATTTCTAAATACATCTTTCTATCCTCAGCCTGTTGCTCTCGTAAACTATCCAACTCCTGTTTTATTGCCATTCTCTCGTTCAACCTATTTACCTCCCTAACATCTAAATAACAATATATCTATATTATAACATAAGTTTCTTATTTTGTCAACTATTGGACTTTTCACCTACTATATACATATAGAAAACATACCAGTTTTATCATTTAATGAAATTAGTTGGATATAATACGTAAATTAAGACAAAAAGAAAGGTACAGTTTATTAACTGTACCTTTTGTTTACTACCCCTATAATCTTTCTTTCACATATGATTCAAAGTCTAAAGAATCACCTTGAAATGGTTCTAAGAGAATAGGCTCATCGTTTGATGTATCCATATCTTTAGACTCTAGTACAAAGAAAGTATTCTCTTTACCTTGTGTTAGTTTATCTACTTGTTTGTAGTACATTTCCATTAATAAAATAAAGTGACCTTCTTGGTTTCTTTTAAAGCCTACTACAGACAGATATAACCTTTCTTTAATTCTCGAAACAAAAGGAATGTTCGGTTTTAACTCTCCTGACTCTTGAATCTCAATGTATCCAAATGCATACTCGCTTTGTTTAAAGGGTACATGTAGTTGTTTTGTTCTCATAATACCTGTCTCCTTATATGATAGTTTCGTGTAATTATACTAAAATTTCAATTTTATGATTTGTTTGTACATCTACTGCTTAGTCCCTTGGGTTTCCTTCAAAAACTAATTGCTGTTTTACGTAGTTTAAGAATGTTTCACTGTCTCCTACGAAATCAGGCAACACGATATAGCCTTTCCTTACATCTTCTTCTGTAATATGAGTTGAGTTTAATAGATAATAAGAAACATTCCCATAATCTTGTTTCTCTACTAATAAATAAAAGTCGTAATCATCTGTTCTATGGTAAGAAACTACCCCTAAACTTGTACTAGCTTCTACTTGTGTAAGGAAAGGCATGTTTGGGATATACGTATGGTCGTTTGATACTACTGTTACAAATCCTGCTACGAAATGTTTGTCTCCATGTTGTACTCGTACTTCTAAATTGATGTTGTTGTTTTGTTCGAAATCCATTGCCATTTGTTTCTCCTACTTTCTATGTATGTTTAGTTAGGGAAGAAAGCGAAATCCTTACAGGAATCGCTAACTACCCCTATTGATTAAAAGTTTCTTCTTCCATCCTCTACAACACTTGCCACTAAATCACTGAAGTCTTCAATTGTAAGATTAGTCGGTTCTAATGTATAAGGTGTATTCATCTTCTTATGGGAGTCTACTAAGTACCACTCAGCTGAATTAAATACATAATGTTTTGCTTGACCTGTTTTATTGTTTGCTACTGTAATGTACAATAACAAACTATCTTCTCCATATGCAAATGAACCCTTTAAGAAAGCTGTACTGCCGTCATCTAAGTCTATAATAGAGTCCAACCCATAATGCAAACTACGAGTCTCAGGACTGAAAAATAAATTACCTACTATTAAATTTCTATCATTAAAGTTTACTTCTAACAATTGCTGTCTAAACATGTAAATCCCCCATTCCTTCAAAACCAAAACATTGAGTCGGTTCTGATTCTTTGTCTTCTTTCTCAAAGTATTGTGTTGCTAATTTATTAAAGCCCACATACCCCTCTTTGAATTCTTTCAGCATATAATATTTTCGACTTCCTAACTCTGTCTTTCTCCATTGATACGTGTCTAATACATAACATTTTGAAGTCTTACTTAATTCATCTTTAACTTCTAGTAAGATTAAATAGTTATCTTCTGTAATTTGTTGTTTACTTTGGAGGATACACGTCTTACTTGTAGTTAACACTTGACTTTTTGGAATATCATAAATGAGTTCTTCTGCTCTAGGTGTAACATCTAACGTTCCTACCTTAAAAGTAGATGGTTTTCCATTCACTTCTACCTCTAATACTAAATCTTGAATGAAGTATAAACTAAGCATTATCAGTTACTCTCCTATCATATACTTATCAATGATTTTTCCGAAGTTTGTTAATCCTTCTTCTACTCGTCTTAATAAGTATCGACCTGTTCGTAAGGACTGTCTAGAGTCATAGATGTAATATCGTTCGTCTTCCGTATGAAAATCGAATACAGTAAACACAACAAGAATTTCTCCGTTCTCTAACTCTTGGAAACCTACGATGTTTGAAAGTTTTCCTGCATCAGCATCTTCTTTTACAAGGAAAAGTGTAGTTTGACCATCTTGTTTGATATACTGCATTGTACCAATTTCTACAAACTCTTTCTCCCAACTATATCCTTGAATAGCTAAGTCTAATTGAATAATCATAGTCTTAACCCCTCAATTCTTTCTTGATATTCAATTACTCGTTGTTTCAGTAAATCTGTAAATAAAACATAATCCATATTCGTTTCTCTTAATTCATATACTTCTTTCTCCCACTCTTTACCTTTTCTCCATGTTTCGGTATCAAATAAGAAGTTTTGAGATTGTCTTGTTTCTCTATCAAAAATTTTTACCATGAAAATAGAACTACTGTCTGGTAAATTTAATTCTCCTACAATAGAAGACATTTTGTTTCCTTTATTGATATTTCATTCTAATCCATGAGTAACGAGTCCTGTATGTGTAACGAACAATTCTCCTAATTGGAATACTGTTCCGTCTTGTAAGTTTGCTACGATTTTCTGTTTAAACATTTGAATACCCCTTTCTAAAATAAAGGGTAACTTTGATGGCTACCCCTGTTTGTATACTTGTTTATAGACGAGAACCTACTAATTGATGGAACTCTTTGTATCCGCCTTCGAATTTAGGTAATTCATATGGTTTTGTAAAACTACCGTTTTCTCCGAACTCACGAATGTCTAGTAAGAATAATTCACCGTCTTCATCTGTAAATGCTTCCAGTAGTAATAGGTAATCCGCAAAGTCTACATATTGTAACCCTACAATCATGATTTGACCAGTTTCACCAAAATCTTGTGATTGTGGGATTGTAAATGAAGTTCCTCCATGTAAATGATTATGTAATGTACCTACTTCAACAGTTTGACCACTGTATTGAATTGTTAATTTTGTTTGTTCCATTCTAATCTCTCCCTTTTCTCTTTAACTTATATTCTATTATAACATAAGGTTTTAATTTTGTCAACTACCGATTAACTTCACCTAATTTGTAGCTGACCTCTCTTTAACTTATATACTCATTATAACATAAAGTTCTGTATTTGTCAAACATCATTCTTTTTCTTCTATTATATAGTATAGGAAAGACTATAGTTTCATTATTTAAAAGAGATACATAAAGGTTAAACTATATTTAAGACAAAACAAAAACCACGGTTTCTTATTCCGTGGCTCTGTCTTACTACCCCAAATCAAACTTTCTTGCTACTACGTAACCATTTTCTATGTCTTTTTTCTTTAAATTCTTGGACAGTAAAGCAAATTGTTGTCGTTTAGGATATACACAATCATATTTTGAATACTCTAATCTACTTATTAATATTTCATATGAACTACTTCGTACTACATAATCATCTACCAGTAGAAGGGTTTGATTGTCTATTTGTTTTTGGTTTGGTGTACAAGGATGACCTAGTATTTTATCGTTTTGTACTGTTACTCTAATAAATCCGAAGGTGTGATAAGTTTTACCATATGGAATCCTTACTTCTATATCTTTATACATGTTTACTACCCCTTTTATCTTAATACAAGTTTCATTCTTACGTCTTCTACGATATTATGGAAGTCTTTTAATGTACCTTCAAATAAATCTAGGTAACATGTATTGTTACCTTCTTTTTCACATGTCTTCGTATCTAATAAATAAAAGTTCTCTTGTGTATCTTTGTTTTCATTATAAACAATTGTAGTTACATGTAATAAAATAATATATCTTTTAAAACCTAAATTCACATACCCCTCAATTTGTGCATTCATTTCCTCGGTAGGTTTTGTTAAAATAGTCGGTTTTACTTTACTTTGTTCGTAAGGGATTTGTGGTCTTTCAAAGTTACCTTTACTATCCTGTTTTATACTACCTACCTCAAAGTTTCCTATTGGTGTTTTCACTATTAACATAACATCATTCTGTTTCATTCTATCGACTCCTTAAAAATTTGATTAACTTGAAACATACACGACTACTCAATCGTTCGCATATAGTTACTTAAATTTTTACTCGTAGCGGCGTACTTATACCTATTAGTCTATTAATCTAGTGAATGGTTCAAAATAGGCTAAAATCGTGGTTTACTAAGTGTATGAATTGTCTGTAGTAAAGAAAAATACCCCTAAGAAGAGGTATTTTCGTTTGTTTTACTAGATTTCTTCCAATTGGTCTAAGTTAAAAGCTTCTCTTGGCATAAGTACAAATACCTTATCTGTTTCCGGTCTAATTTCTCGTTCCTTTAATTCTTTTCCTGTTAAAGATACATGATTCCATGTTACTTTTCTTGGCTCTAATGTATCTCGTAAACAAACAACCTCTACTTTTATTAAACCAAACTCTTCACCTATCTGTTTTATTGTGAAAGAATCATCTTGTACTGCCAATACTTTTCGAACTACTTGTTTGTCTCCGAATAATTTTTGTTCTACTAAGTAATTCTTAGTGTCTTCAATTTCTATTAACTTACTCTTTGGTACAGAGGGTCTTCCTGCATAACAAAATACTGTTGGATAGTCATTGTTTAATCCGTAAACTTCTGCTAAATACTGACTTTTATCACAAGTTACAATAGACTTGTTAACTGTTCCTACTATATTTGCTAACTTTTCTTCCCCTAACCCGTATGTTTCTGCAAACTTTTTCGCTTTCTCAATTTCTTTGTTTGTGAACTCCATTTCTATTCCCTCCAGTCTTTATCTTACCTTATCTCACCTCATACTCAAATATCCAACTACCATGATACATCTTTGGCTTACGACTTCTTGTATGTACCGCTACTTGGTTTCCTTCATTTAATTCTAAATACTCAAATGCTTTTCGTAATTCTACGAACTTATCATGACTTCCACCGTTTAAATCAGGGTGGGCTTTCTTTGCTAGTTTACGATATTGTTTCTTTAAGTCTTCTTTCGTATAATTGATAGGAACTCCCATAATTCTTATTGCTTTTTCGTAATCCACTGTCTATCTACCCCTTATTCTTGAATTAAATAACCATGCTGTTTAATGAATGAATTTAGTTCATCCTCTTGAACTGCCATGTGCCATATCGGACTTAAAGGGTTTGGATAATGAATACATGTTGTTCCTTCTTTAAAACTTACGTAAACAGTAACAACTTGTTCACTATATACCCCTTTACATTTGACTGCTCCTTGTGGTATCTCTTCTTCATTCCAATAAAGAGATTCTTCTATTATACGGTCTCCATAACTAGTATTGATATAAACGCACTCTTCTTCAATTACATGGAGAGATTGTAGGTTTATTTGTAATAACTTTACCCAATCTACAAATTTATTTGGATTAGATAGTTTGTTTAATACTTTACCTTTGTCTGACCATACAGTAATCTTTTTCTCTCCTGTATAGGTTTTAGGAAAAATAACAGAAACAAAAATTGACATCGTTTAACCCCCTTATTTTGACATTTCCTCTTGTATTTCTTCTAAATTTAAATCAAACCGTTTTGCTGTTTCTTCTAGCAACCACTGACTTTCTTTATAGGTTTGTTTTGTTAAGCCACGCATTGAATTGACTTCTTTTGTACCTCTTATTGTATTCCATAATAACTCTGTAACTAGTTTCTCATTTGATAATGCCACAATTTCAGATTTCTTCATCTGTAACACTCCTAACCTTTATAAGTTTTCGCTATCATACTCCCTTGTTTGGTTTCTGATAGCGAACTCCTACCCCTTATTGAACTTTTGCTATATAACCATTGTAAGAAATGAAGTCTCGTACTGATACGTTTGGTACGACTAATTGTCTTGCTAGGGACAAAATCGGTACATATATGTATGAAATTAAATCTTGATTGACGACATATGCTTCTACTACGTTTGCACCTAATACCGTACAACACTTAATTGCACCTTGCGGTACTTCTGATAGACTAGAGAAACCACGCTCAAAGATTTGATGGTTTGACTGCCATGTAGCGGTGTGAAACTGTGCTTCTTTGATTTCACTTAATTTCGTTGGACGAATACCAAATAACTTACACCAGTTCTTAAATAAGTCTTCACCCATAAACTGATTCGTTACTAAATTATTTACTCGAATTTGATACACTTGATTACTTTTTAATGCGGGTTGGTTGTTTGACATCATAATTTGAATCACTTTCATACCCTCTTTCCTCTATTTGAACTCTATTCTATATTTCTGTTTACTTACCTTCTGTACAATAGAAAAGAGAAAGACATCAATTGCCCTTCTCTTCTTAACTTATTTCTATTATACCATAATGTTCACTATTTGTCAAATATGTTTGACTTTACTTAAACTCTCCTAAATAACGTACTTTCTGAAACTCTTGTAACCGAGTTCTTACAATACCTAACGAGTATAAGTCATCTATGTTTGTTGGTTTAAAGATAATGGTTTTACCTTTAGAATTCATAATATAACAATAAAAGATACTTTCATTACCCCTGTCTATCGCATAGCATTTATTGTATCTAATAGAGATAGGTACTTCTTCTATATCTTCAAAGGTTACAATTGCAAACTCTTTTGTTTTTGCTTTTTCTTCCTTATATACATCTGTTACTTCTTCAAATAAATCCAACCAGTTCTCTATCTTATCCCATGTTCTTTCTCCAAGAAATTTACGAGTCAAATGATAGTAGGTTTGGTCTTCTTCAAACGCATTGTAGTTCTTTGTAAAGAATGTATACTCCGTCATATTCATTTTCAGTTTGAATTCATGCTCAACTTCCAATTCTGTAAGATTCATCAGTCCATTGTAACATTCTTTACAATATCTCTTTTCCTTATACCAGTTTGTACACTTTTTATGGATGAGTTTATCTTCTCTATGAAATACCCCATCGCATCTGAACATATCTTTCGGTGTTTCGCTACTGTCTTGCTTTTCTACAGAAGGTTTATTACAATCATAACAGACAGGTAACTCTAACCAACCTGTAGTAATAAGCGTATGCCCGTCTTCTGTTTTAGTACGACCACCTAGCCGAAACTTACCGATATCAGGGTTTGCATAATCTACTTCATAGAATGTAAGACACTCGTTTGTATTCTCTACATATAAGTCTATAAATTCGTTTGCATATACCCCTACTGCACCTCGTACTTTTTCTAAACCACTTGGTACTTCTTTGAAAGAGTTAACAATTACTCTTTTTAATTCCTTGTTACCTATATAAACAATCTTTAATCCATTCACTAAAGTAGGATACTCGGTAAATCTTGTCAGTTTCACATCAAAATAATTACACCATCTTAATAACTCATTCTTAGAATGGAATACAAAGGCACGACTACCGTCTGAATAGTATGTTTGGCAAGCATAGGGATGTTCTCCGTAGTAAGGCTTTTCTACAATAGTTACTTTGATTCTGTTTTCTTTTAACATACGAACTACCCCTTATTTGAACTTACCAACGAATGGTGTTTGATAGAAAGGTTCTAGTTGTTTTCTATCTACATTTGCTGATACCATGTCTTTTGGATTCGTTGGTCTAAAAATAATGGTAGAATAATCCGTCTTTATCATATAACAATAGAAAATTGTATCTATATTCTTGTCTATTGCGTGACACTTTAGGTTTAAAGCGAGTTTAGGTACGTCTTTGATATCATCGAATGTTACAATTCGGAAATACTGTAAACGTAACGGGTTTTCTTTGTATACCTCTAAATCTAGCCCAATCAAGTTACACCAATCTTGCATACGATGTTCACTTGCAAACGATGCGTATAAATGATGGAATGCTTGGTCTTCTTTAAACATATCAAACTCTTTTGTGACTAAGTCAAACTGATGAGAATCATACTTTGGTCTATGCGTGTATTGTACCGTTAACTCTGTACAACGTTTTAAGTTACCATAACATTCCTTACAATACCAATCTTCATCATAGTAGTTTAAGCAATTATGATGGATAAGCCTACTTTCTTCGTGAAATATACCCTCACACCAAACCATGTCTCCTGGTGTTTCTACTTCACTATATCTTTCTTTTGCCGGTTTCTTACAATCAAAACATAAATCTTCTTCTTGTACTAATTCGTCTGTCATCTTGACGTACCTCTTTTCCTTTAGATTCAATTGGTTTATAAATTATTATATTTAACGAATGGAACTTTTCTTCTTCCTTCTTCGTCTTGATTTTCTTACAAAGTAGAATGAACCATACCTCTCTCTAAACTCAAAATAACCACCTTCTGTTTTATTATAAGTTTTTATATCTGCTAGAAGAATTGGTTTTGTAATATGAATTACATCACCTTCTACATGAATATACATGTCTACAATGCTAGAACCTTTTGTACCCCTAATGTGTACTTTTCCTTTTGGGTCAAAGTCACTGTAGTCTACATGATTAATCTTTACTGTTCTGTTTGTTTTGTGCATAACTTCTTTCGCTACACTGTTTTCTTCAACAACTACCCCTTCGTCTAGTACCATTCCCGTCTTCTTACAGAATTTGTCTAATACTGATTTTGAATTGAAATAAGCAATCTGTTCTCCTGTTTCATCTAGTAATTGGATTGTTCTAACTACAGAACAGTCTTTGTTATACCGAATTTCTACGTTTAACATAGCTAACTACCCCTTATTAATAGTTTAAATCTTCTTTTGTGCGGAACTCTTCAACGTCAGATTCGTTTACCCATTCGTCTTTTGCGAATAACTTATACGATTCTCCATTATTTGTTTTATTAATAGTTTAAATCTTCTTTTGTGCGGAACTCTTCAACGTCAGATTCGTTTACCCATTCGTCTTTTGCGAATAACTTATACGATTCTCCATTATTTGTTTTATTAATAGTTTAAATCTTCTTTTGTGCGGAACTCTTCAACGTCAGATTCGTTTACCCATTCGTCTT
>NZ_LMJQ01000022.1:0-11756 GCF_001429475.1 Bacillus sp. Root131 | reverse complement strand
GCATGAGCAAAGAAATAGAGTTAGATATATAAAAAGAGATACCCCTATTTTATTCGGTTTGGGGGTATCTCCTTTTCCTTAGCTTGATGGCGATGTTGCCGTACCCCTAGAAGGTATAAAGCTTATCTTTTTTTATGGTATTTGAATTCCAAATTATGCTTGAAATCGTTGATGTGTAGTCAACTGATAACACATACGCAGGGAACATTTACATAATGAACTGTACAATAAGTTATATGGGCATAAAGTATATTCTCTTTTAACTATTTAGAAAAGATAGTAATAGTGAGACTGTTTTTTTATCAGAATCGTGTATTTTCCATACTATTTTTCAGAAAAGTTTATAAATTCCGATAATATTAATTTTTGTGAAATGGAACAACTAGTTTGTTTCAGTTGTGATACATCAAAGTAATTAAAAAATAAAATAACAATATTATCCAGATGATATAACGTTAATAACTTGTTGGATATGTTTGCCTTTAAAATATACGATCTGGTAGTCTTGTAATTTCATGTACTGAATTGAATTTTCATAAAAATATTTTGGATTAAATTTATTCCCCCTGCACCTTTGGAATAGCTGTTACATATAATATTTCAAGATACAATGATTATAAATAAAGTGAAAAGGAATGATATTAATGGGGATGCCAACAATTCCAGAAGGTTTAGATATTACTAGAGACCAAGCAATTAATATTATTTTAGCTTCTATTGGATTAGAAGAATTAGGGCTAGCTCACGTAATTAATGCAGAGGGCGAAAAGGTGCAAGCAGTTGTGGCTGGATTTGAAAAAGAAACAGTTACCTTTGACCAATTATTAGCTACAAATGAAAGTGTAACCCAAACTCTTAAAACGGTAATAAAAAAGGAAATGTTATTACAATTTAAGTTAGAAGAAGCTAAATCGCTAATACAATCATCTTCGCCACCTTCTATTTCTTAGTATAAAAAATAAGTTTAATTTATTGCATGTAAAAAAACAGGAGTTTGCTATTTAAAACTCCTGTTTTTTGCACATAACAAATTACGGCAATTTATTAAGAGCTGAATATAATCTAGCTGCCTGTAGCCAGACCTTATATCTTTTTAAAAGTTCTATAATATAAATTTTAAAGTAAAAGGAGAATTTTTAAATTTTAATTCTTAATTTCATGGGAATATTCGGTGTGGGAAATTAATTTAATCTTTTTTTCCAAGCCCCATAGTCTGGAAAATTTCCTTGTAGTTGTGATAAAGTATCGTCAGCCCATGATTCACCGCTAAAATCTCCCAGTATGATGCGATGTGCATTACCTTCAAGGCATTTTGTCCAAACTCCATAGCCTGGAAAAATCTCTTTTACTTTACGCAAAGTATCAGCAGTCCATTCGATACTGTTAAAATCTCCGAGATGAATCTGATAAATGGGTACCAATTTATTTTTATCTACTTTTGGCTTTAATCCAAAGTATTCAGCGATACCATGTGCATGTGCTTCAGCAACATGATATAGAAAAGTGGCATTATTAAATTTTAATATTTCAGTATGATTCATGAATAAGTTTTCTGTTAGAACAGCCGGCATGTTTGTTCCTCTTAAAACGGCAAATGAAGCTTCCTTCATTCCTCGATTACGAAGTCCATGTTTAGCATAAAAAGAAAAGATAGAATGGTGTGTCACTTGCTGTAAACGTAGTGTATCACCTGTAGTACCAGGAAAACGAAATGTTTCAAATCCATTACCGGGAACACCGTTTGTAGCACCACTATTACAATGGAATGAGACAAATATATCTGCGCCGAACCGATTGGCCATATTGCATCTTTCTTGAAGAGTTTTAAATGTATCATTAAATCTAGTCATACCTACTATGATATCGTCATAATGTTCATTTAAATATTCATATGTAGATAAAGCAAGTTCTAACACAATATTCTTTTCTAATAAGGAATGCCCAACGGCACCTGAATCATGTGCACCGTGTCCAGCATCTAACCAAACTTTAACCATATCCATCGCTCCTCTTCTCTTAGTACTTTATTATATGTAGTAACATATAATAAAGTACTTGAAATTTAGCTAACATGTAAAAGAGTTTAATGAAGAGAATCATGTATAGAGAGTTTTATAAGATAATAATTCAAAAATAGATATTAAATTGGTAGCGGTTGGCCATAAAGGCTTTGTTAAAGTAATAGAAAAATATAGGAGTAATTTAAGTGGATAGGATGTTAAAGTCAATCTTGAATTATTAGAGTTATTCACGCATTAAGCGATATTGTCTTAAATTTTTAGGATGTTAAGCTATTCGTTATATTTCACATACGATCAAAGAAATCAATATGTTCTAAAGCTCTTTTGTCCCTTATGTATCTTCTGAAAGAACTATTTTTGCATATATGGGCATAGTAGTGAATATAATGTTTACTACTTGTCAAATTTAAATGGTCCCAAAATATAAATGAGGGGTGAAATAAATGGGAATTCCAAATATTCCAGAAGGATTGGATATAACTCGTGAGCAGGCAATTAATATTATCTTAGCATCAATTGGATTAGAAGAATTAGGACTAGCCCACGTAATTAATGCAGAAGGTGAAAAGGTTCAAGCAGTTGTGACTGAATTTAAAAAGGGAAAAGTATCGCTTGATCAATTGTTGGCAACTAACGAGAGCACGGTAGATACTCTCAAAACAGTAATAAAAAAAGAAATGCTGTTACAGCTCAAACTAGAAGAAACTAAATCAATATTAAAGTTATGTAGTTGTAGAAAGTCATCCGATTATTAAGATAAATAGTTCTGTTGTAAAATTTTTTACATTAAACAAATTCAAAAATGCGAAATCCTTGTCATTTAATTGTTAATAAATTCTGTAATTCAGTTTAAGCGGGACAGATGGATTCTATTCGAAGGCTGTGTTTTTGTTGATGTGGAGCATGATTTTCTTTTGTTCCTTTTTATGGAAAGTAAGAAGGGAGGTTCGAAATCTTATGGATGTAGCCAACGGCTACCAAAATAATATTTTTCTTGAAAAATGTCTCTTTAAAATATTTAATTATTCCCCTCATTAATTTTACAAATTTATCTTACTGCAGAAAACTTTACAACAGAACCATTTCGTATAACTCCTTACGATGCACTTAATTTTGATAAAATTGAGTATAATTCATATAAATCACTCTAATGTATACAATAACAGATTTGTAGAATCTACGTTTTGTAATGGCTTGTATTTAATGGGATATTTCTCTGCAGTACTATAAATAAAGCCACAAAAACATGTACGTGTGTATAATGTCCTATGACTGATGGTAAAGTGCTGAAATACGAGCTGTAAAAAATAGTCTACAGCTCGTATTTAGATAGAAAAAGTATATTTTTATAAATTGGATAGGAACCAATTTGTCCCCCATATTCATTCTGTTTACATGAGGAGAAGTTTCTAGTTCACATGACAAGATGGAGCATATGAATTTTTATATTGGCTTTTATGCAGTTATTTTGTATACTAAATGTGAGTTTTTCTTAAAGTAGGCAATATTTTAGTCTCTATGAAAACAAACTAATCTGTTAATTATATATGTGGTAAAACAAGCCCTTATGTCAATGTACATAAGAGCTTGTTTTGCATGTTTACCACTATTTTATGTACAATAATAGAAAAACATCATATGAGATGGGGAGGGGAAAACCCATGTTCAACCAACAATTAGTTAATTTACGAATTGATTTTGCTTTTAAACAATTATTTGGTACAAGTGGAAATGAAGATATTCTGGTTGCTTTTTTAAATGCCATGTTACAAAATTCATTAGAATCATCAATTGTTTCTTTACAATTAGAAGATCCGTACTTACACCGGGAGCATGAAGAAGATAAATTATCAATTATCAATTTTAGATATTTCAGCGGCATTAGATACAGGAACAAAGGTAAATGTAGAAATACAGCTTAATAATAATCACGATATGATTAAAAGAAGCTTATATTACTGGGGAAGATTGTATACTTCTCAATTACAAAAGGGGATGCCTTATAGTTTTCTTCATCAAACAATCACGATTAATTTATTAAACTTTGAGATGTTTCCAAAACATGAAGCATTTCATACAACAGGAATCTTATGGAATCAGCAACAACAACAGGTATTAAGTGATGATATAGAAATTCATATTGTGGAGATTCCCAAGCTAATGCAGCAATGGCGTAATGAACAAATTAATCCTTGGGAAGACTCTTTTGTTCGCTGGTTATTATTACTCACAGCAAATGAAGATGAAAAATTAACCCAAACATTGGAGGATATTGCCATGAACCAAGATCCAATTTTACAAAAAGCAATGAATAAATGGGAACGTATGAGTCAAGATTCTTCTTTCCGCCAAGCGTATGCAGCGAGAGAAAAAGTTTTAATGGATGAAGCTGCAAAATTTGCTTATGCGGAGCAAACAGGTATCGAAAAAGGAAAAATGCAGCTTATTCGTGGTATGCATAAAAATGGAATGGCAATAGAAGATATTGCAAAATTTTCAGGATTAACAGAAATGGAGATGCGACGATTCTTACAAAATTAAATTGCTGAGTTACTATAATAACTTTTATAAAATCCCCTTATCTTTAATAAGGGGATTTTTAGAGTGCTGAGAAACCCTTTAGGGTTTCCAATATTCGTAATATATCCTTTTTCACAAGACGTAAACGTCAGCCTTTCTTAATTCTCCTAACAATCCATGAGCGTAACATACCCATACCCAGGTCCTCTTTTATTTTCATCATATGTTATAATAAGTCGATTTAATATATATGCTAGTTATTTTTCAAAACGTTCGTATTATTTTATGCGCAGAGGGTTTGGCTACATAGTTATTCGAACAGATAAATAAATAATTAATTAACAAGTATTACTAAAAAGAGACGGAGTTAAATTGACCTCGTTTATCAACGCGCTGAAAAAAAGAAAATATTATCTAGTTTAGATTCTTCATTTTTTTAGTAAACTGGATAAAAATTTTGAGCGCGTTTGAAAAGAAGTAAAACATCTTAATACAAAGAGCTCCTAATAGAATTATTTTTATTTATCTCTCTAAAGTACTATGGCTATTTCTAGTTATTTTTTTATAAAATCTTACGATTTTATTGGATTAACATTCAGATTTTGAAGAATATTATGATTTGGACGATGTAAGCTATAGTTACGAACATTAAATACATCTATAATGGGTGCATTATAAGAATCTAAAGCTTGAACTACAGTAAGAGCTTTCATTTTAACTTCATATCGTGCACTATCTTTTATTGTAATGAATAATAATTGTTGTTTTTGAACATCCACAGTAATTTCAAATGCTATAGGCAATATTGCCATAAATCTACCTGTATCTTCATTTTGAATAGAAAATAAAATTTTATAAAAATAACTTGTTTGAGTAGCTGATAAATTACGCCAAACAATCCAATTTTCATCTACTTGAGGTTCTAAATTTGTAAATGTATTTGTAATAGCAGATACTACGCTGTTCCAAAAATTAGCACTATTGATAACGAGCCCTAGCACACTTCTAATAATTTCTTTAATTTGACTAATCATAACTGAAACTTCAATTGTTTGATGAATTACACTTTGATTAATAGTTCCTGTAACTCCTGCATTAGGAAGACCATTTGCAATTTGTAAAGCTTTTTCAAAATTGAAATTTAAGGTAAGTGGATCTATAGCTCCTTGAAATGTATTTGTTAAACGAATTGCTTGAGCAATGTATTGTGGCTCTACATAAAAAATTTCATTAAAATTAGTTATATCACTGGATGGAACTGTTAATGCAATATGCCTAAACGGTTTTTTAATAATAGGTCCTGAACAGTGATATTCACCATTGTTTTCTAAATTATTAAAATTATTCAAATTATTAAGGTGCATATTTTAATAATCCCCCTTTTAAATTACTATTTATTTTCCGAACGTACGGTCTAAAGTAGTAGTTTAAGACGATATCAACTCTTAGCCTTGACTATAATTGATATTCAAGCATCAATTATTTTTTAACAATGGTTCATATCTTTTTTATATAGACTCCCCTCCTTCATTATCTATGTAATTATTATGTTTAATACAATTAACACAGATATATGATAGATGTAGTTTTAAATATTCTCATTCTATGTATCTATTCCTTTAATAATATTTCTACAAATAACCTCATTATCTTTAGAAAGCAAAAAGAATCCTTTCTTCGACAACGTTTTTTTTATTTTTTTCAGCTAGTCTATATGT
This sequence comes from Bacillus sp. Root131, assembly GCF_001429475.1. NCBI lineage: Bacteria > Bacillati > Bacillota > Bacilli > Caryophanales > Bacillaceae > Bacillus > Bacillus sp. Root131. The sequence goes on along the minus strand of NZ_LMJQ01000022.1, from coordinate 5,497 downwards.
ACATAAAAAAATTAGAGAAAGTCTAAGGGGTTGACATATTGTGTTAAGTATGGGGATTTGTATGATTTTTTAAGGAGGACTAACAACTATTTTACAGAGCCAAATGATAACCGTGAATATGAAGTTGTTATTGACCATGTATTATTTGCGTGCTAATTGATTTCTTTGTTTATTCGCATCTGGGAAAACAAAAGAAATGTTACTACCGGCCCTTTTTTATAGTAAGGATTGCGATTATTCGATTTCGAAAAAAATTGGAATTAGCTATAGACGCGCACCTATCTTCAAAAACTACGAGAGCAAGCGGTAAATAAGAATAATCTATGTATGATACTTAGAGAAGGGGGGAAATCATGGGACATTGGTATGAGCTATTAGTTTCATTGATATGTGATGGCAAGATAACAGATGCATAATCTATAATTATTCCCGTACAGCCTTTAGAGGAAGATGCGAAAAATTATAACCAGAAGTAAAGGGGATGTTTAGGATAGTATAAAAATCAAGACCATAAGTGTATTTATTTGAGAGGTACCCAATATAACATGGAATAAGATAAAGAAAAAACTCCCTTTATAGAGGGCGTCGCACCTCAATAACTTGAAGGTATATATTTATTAATCTTTGGATTGTTATTATAGCTGTTTTTTTGTTGTATACTCCCGAAAATCGATTTGAATTTTCTGAATATCGAACAATATATTATTTTGGATGCTTGATAACCACTAACGATATGTATGGAAAATTATTTTGAAGTGAAAAAATATGGTCAAATAAAAATGGAATAATTATATTGGTACAGAAATATGATTGGGATTAGTGAGTCTATAATATAGAAAGGAATGTTTTGTTTTTTGTATATAAGTTGAAAAAGATTTCTGTAAATTGTCCAGAGACTGTATGTGTAGATTGAGTATTGGAACATATCGTTAATTTTATATTTTAATATAATGATATGAATTATACAAGGTCTAGATAAGAATTGTTCATAGGAATCCGTATCAATTTTTTCAAGGAATATGTATTTGCACTTTTGGTCTTTTTAAATCGTATGAATTCAAAATAGTTTATATCAATCTTTGTTACACCAGAAAAAGATTGTATCCAATGTGAATATGGGAGGAATAAATATGAATTCAGGCTATCCGTTAGCGAATGACTTACAAGGGTCAATGAAAAACACGAACTATAAAGATTGGCTAGCCATGTGTGAAAATAACCAACAGTATGGCGTTAATCCAGCTGCGATTAATTCTTCTTCAGTTAGTACCGCTTTAAAAGTAGCTGGAGCTATCCTTAAATTTGTAAACCCACCTGCAGGTACTGTCTTAACCGTACTTAGCGCGGTGCTTCCTATTCTTTGGCCGACTAATACTCCAACGCCTGAAAGAGTTTGGAATGATTTCATGACCAATACAGGGAATCTTATTGATCAAACTGTAACAGCTTATGTACGAACAGATGCAAATGCAAAAATGACGGTTGTGAAAGATTATTTAGATCAATATACAACTAAATTTAACACTTGGAAAAGAGAGCCTAATAACCAGTCCTATAGAACAGCAGTAATAACTCAATTTAACTTAACCAGTGCCAAACTTCGAGAGACCGCAGTTTATTTTAGCAACTTAGTAGGTTATGAATTATTGTTATTACCAATATACGCACAAGTAGCAAATTTCAATTTACTTTTAATAAGAGATGGCCTCATAAATGCACAAGAATGGTCTTTAGCACGTAGTGCTGGTGACCAACTATATAACACTATGGTGCAGTACACTAAAGAATATATTGCACATAGCATTACATGGTATAATAAAGGTTTAGATGTACTTAGAAATAAATCTAATGGACAATGGATTACGTTTAATGATTATAAAAGAGAGATGACTATTCAAGTATTAGATATACTCGCTCTTTTTGCCAGTTATGATCCACGTCGATACCCTGCGGACAAAATAGATAATACGAAACTATCAAAAACAGAATTTACAAGAGAGATTTATACAGCTTTAGTAGAATCTCCTTCTAGTAAATCTATAGCAGCACTGGAGGCAGCACTTACACGAGATGTTCATTTATTCACTTGGCTAAAGAGAGTAGATTTCTGGACCAATACTATATATCAAGATTTAAGATTTTTATCTGCCAATAAAATTGGGTTTTCATATACAAATTCTTCTGCAATGCAAGAAAGTGGAATTTATGGAAGTTCTGGTTTTGGTTCAAATCTTACTCATCAAATTCAACTTAATTCTAATGTTTATAAAACTTCTATCACAGATACTAGCTCCCCCTCTAATCGAGTTACAAAAATGGATTTCTACAAAATTGATGGTACTCTTGCCTCTTATAATTCAAATATAACACCAACTCCTGAAGGTTTAAGGACCACATTTTTTGGATTTTCAACAAATGAGAACACACCTAATCAACCAACTGTAAATGATTATACGCATATTTTAAGCTATATAAAAACTGATGTTATAGATTATAACAGTAACAGGGTTTCATTTGCTTGGACACATAAGATTGTTGACCCTAATAATCAAATATACACAGATGCTATCACACAAGTTCCGGCCGTAAAATCTAACTTCTTGAATGCAACAGCTAAAGTAATCAAGGGACCTGGTCATACAGGGGGGGATCTAGTTGCTCTTACAAGCAATGGTACTCTATCAGGCAGAATGGAGATTCAATGTAAAACAAGTATTTTTAATGATCCTACAAGAAGTTACGGATTACGCATACGTTATGCTGCAAATAGTCCAATTGTATTGAATGTATCATATGTATTACAAGGAGTTTCTAGAGGAACAACGATTAGTACAGAATCTACGTTTTCAAGACCTAATAATATAATACCTACAGATTTAAAATATGAAGAGTTTAGATACAAAGATCCTTTTGATGCAATTGTACCGATGAGATTATCTTCTAATCAACTGATAACTATAGCTATTCAACCATTAAACATGACTTCAAATAATCAAGTGATTATTGACAGAATCGAAATTATTCCAATCACTCAATCTGTATTAGATGAGACAGAGAACCAAAATTTAGAATCAGAACGAGAAGTTGTGAATGCACTGTTTACAAATGACGCGAAAGATGCATTAAACATTGGAACGACAGATTATGACATAGATCAAGCCGCAAATCTTGTGGAATGTATTTCTGAAGAATTATATCCAAAAGAAAAAATGCTGTTATTAGATGAAGTTAAAAATNGAAGTTGTGAATGCACTGTTTACAAATGACGCGAAGATGCATTAAACATTGGAACGACAGATTATGACATAGATCAAGCCGCAAATCTTGTGGAATGTATTTCTGAAGAATTATATCCAAAAGAAAAAATGCTGTTATTAGATGAAGTTAAAAATGCGAAACAACTTAGTCAATCTCGAAATGTACTTCAAAACGGGGATTTTGAATCGGCTACGCTTGGTTGGACAACAAGTGATAATATCACAATTCAAGAAGATGATCCTATTTTTAAAGGGCATTACCTTCATATGTCTGGGGCGAGAGACATTGATGGTACGATATTTCCGACCTATATATTCCAAAAAATTGATGAATCAAAATTAAAACCGTATACACGTTACCTAGTAAGGGGATTTGTAGGAAGTAGTAAAGATGTAGAACTAGTGGTTTCACGCTATGGAAAAGAAATAGATACAGTCATGAATGTACCATTTGATATCCCGTATGTATCTTCTAGGCCTGTTTGTAATGAATTATATGATGGTGAACAACAACCGTATCCAAATGTTCCAAAAAATTGATGAATCAAAATTAAAACCGTATACACGTTACCTAGTAAGGGGATTTGTAGGAAGTAGTAAAGATGTAGAACTAGTGGTTTCACGCTATGGGGAAGAAATTGATGCCATCATGAATGTTCCAGCTGATTTAAACTATCTGTATCCTTCTACCTTTGATTGTGAAGGGTCTAATCGTTGTGAGACGTCCGCTGTGCCGGCTAACATTGGGAACACTTCTGATATGTTGTATTCATGCCAATATGATACAGGGAAAAAGCATGTCGTATGTCAGGATTCCCATCAATTTAGTTTCACTATTGATACAGGGGCATTAGATACAAATGAAAATATAGGGGTTTGGGTCATGTTTAAAATATCTTCTCCAGATGGATACGCATCATTAGATAATTTAGAAGTAATTGAAGAAGGGCCAATAGATGGGGAAGCACTGTCACGCGTGAAACACATGGAGAAGAAATGGAACGATCAAATGGAAGCNATTAGATAATTTAGAAGTAATTGAAGAAGGGCCAATAGATGGGGAAGCACTGTCACGCGTGAAACACATGGAGAAGAAATGGAACGATCAAATGGAAGCAAAACGTTCGGAAACACAACAAGCATATGATGTAGCGAAACAAGCCATTGATGCTTTATTCACAAATGTACAAGATGAGGCTTTACAGTTTGATACGACACTCGCTCAAATTCAGTACGCTGAGTATTTGGTACAATCGATTCCATATGTGTACAATGATTGGTTGTCAGATGTTCCAGGTATGAATTATGAYATCTATGTAGAGTTGGATGCACGAGTGGCACAAGCGCGTTATTTGTATGATACAAGAAATATTATTAAAAATGGTGATTTTACACAAGGGGTAATGGGGTGGCATGTAACTGGAAATGCAGACGTACAACAAATAGATGGTGTTTCTGTATTGGTTCTATCTAATTGGAGTGCTGGCGTATCTCAAAATGTCCATCTCCAACATAATCATGGGTATGTCTTACGTGTTATTGCCAAAAAAGAAGGCCCTGGAAATGGGTATGTCACGCTTATGGATTGTGAGGAGAATCAAGAAACTGTATTGGTTCTATCTAATTGGAGTGCTGGCGTATCTCAAAATGTCCATCTCCAACATAATCATGGGTATGTCTTACGTGTTATTGCCAAAAAAGAAGGACCTGGAAATGGGTATGTCACGCTTATGGATTGTGAGGAGAATCAAGAAAAATTGACGTTTACGTCTTGTGAAGAAGGATATATTACGAAGACAGTAGATGTATTCCCAGATACAGATCGTGTACGAATTGAGATAGGCGAAACCGAAGGTTCGTTTTATATCGAAAGCATTGAATTAATTTGCATGAACGAGTGATTAATAAAAAATAACTAAAGCTTTAAAAACCATGGAGAAAGTTTTCTCCATGGTTTTTAATTTCTGCATTTATTAATTCTGGTACAAAAAATATATAGAAAACATAAAAAATAGATATCTAGAGGACATAAAATTTATACAAATATCAATTTCATTAGTATAGAACGTTTATCCAATAATAATTATCACCATTTAAACTATCCAAACTACAATTGTGATCCAAGTTATGATGATTAATAGATGAACTGATTTAGGATTTGAAAATAGATTTTCATCAAACAAAATGAGGGAAAGAATATGCAGGGAAATCAACAATCGATTTCAAATCTTAATACTTCG
>NZ_LMJQ01000021.1:0-14838 GCF_001429475.1 Bacillus sp. Root131 | reverse complement strand
ATGATGGCAGAGAGGTCACACCCGTTCCCATACCGAACACGGAAGTTAAGCTCTCTAGCGCCGATGGTAGTTGGGACCTTGTCCCTGTGAGAGTAGGACGTCGCCAAGCAACTAAAAACACAAGTCTTTTGACTTGTGTTTTTTTATTTCCCATGAAATAGGTTAGGTTCTGTTAGTAAAAATGATGAAATATAGTAAGGGATTTTTTGAGCAGAAATATTAAGAAATTGATAAATAAATGGATAATCTTCAGAGCCATAGCTTCCAAGTAAGTCATACCACCAATCTGTTTCATACCTAGAAATCATGCTTAAATTATAGAGCAATAAATAATGAACAAGGAGTTCAGGTAATACTGGCTTAGGATTTCTAGGATCAGTCGTAAGTGGTAAATAATAAGTATTAGTAAGATGTTCATAGTATAAAGGAGTACTGTACATAGGATTCCATGATTGAATGGGCGCCGTAAAAAGTAAATTCGATTCATTAGTTTTCTCAGGTACGTGTCGCATTGATAAATGCTTACAAGATGTTTCAATGTAGCGAGAAAATCTCTCTTTAGTCATATGTAATCGATCTAGTAGGTTGACTGAAAAGGAGAGCTCATTTTTAATTGTTGAATCGATTTTATATAAAGTTGATCCTTTTTGACTATAGCGAAACAAATTTTGTAATTCTGGAATATTTCCCATTAGTTCTAGCATGTTAAATTTTTCTGCTTCTAAGTGTTTCATGTGAAACAGTTGTTCTGCAACATGAGTAAACAATCCGTTTTTTTGTATCTTCACCTCATCTTCTAAAAATTGATACCCTTGTTTTTTTCGTTTGCGAGTTGTAACGCCATGAGCTAAAACAGTAGTGGATTCAGGATAGTTAGGATCAATGGTTAGTAGACATGCTTTAAAAAGTTGACTAATTCCATAAAATAACAACATTGGTTGAATAGAAAATGGAGCTTTCTTATATAATTCATAATAATTTTTCCCGTGTTCTAGGTAATAAATAAAGGGATAACAATTTTCAAAACTTTTTTTTTCGGCATCCTGAATAGAGGATTTTTCATAACAACGGGCAAGATAACGTTGTACGTTTTGAGATGAAAAAAAGAAACTTAACTGCTGCCAAGTATAAGATGTTTGATGCATATATTACGCTCCTTTTATTGTCTAAAAATTCTAACATATATATACGTCCTTGACAGTATTTTAACCAATTGATAAGCTACTAATAATAATTTCTGGTATCATAGGGGGAACAATTATGTGGGAATCTAAATTTGTTAAAGAAGGTTTGACTTTTGATGATGTATTACTTGTACCAGCTAGGTCAGATATATTACCAAGAGAAGTAAGTGTTAAAACAGTTTTATCTGAAAGCTTACAGCTAAACATCCCGTTAATTAGTGCAGGAATGGATACAGTAACAGAAGCTGACATGGCTATTGCAATGGCTCGCCAAGGTGGTTTAGGAATTATTCATAAGAATATGTCTATTGAGCAACAAGCAGAGCAAGTTGATAAAGTAAAGCGCTCTGAAAGCGGCGTTATTTCAGATCCTTTCTTCTTAACTCCAGAACATCAAGTATATGATGCAGAACATCTTATGGGAAAATATCGTATCTCAGGTGTACCGGTTGTAAATAATTTAGATGAGCGAAAATTAGTTGGTATTATTACAAACCGTGATATGCGTTTCATCCAAGACTACTCAATCAAAATTTCTGACGTAATGACAAAAGAACAGTTAATTACAGCTCCAGTTGGTACTACACTGGAAGAAGCTGAAAAGATCCTACAAAAGTATAAAATTGAAAAACTCCCTCTTGTTGATAATAACGGTGTATTACAAGGGCTTATTACAATAAAAGATATTGAAAAAGTAATTGAATTTCCAAACTCTGCTAAGGATAAGCAAGGACGCTTATTAGTTGGAGCAGCAGTTGGTGTAACAGCTGATGCTATGCTTCGTATAGATGCATTAGTAAAAGCTAGTGTAGATGCAATTGTACTTGATACAGCCCATGGGCATTCTAAAGGTGTTATTGATAAGGTAAAAGAAGTTCGTGCTAAATATCCATCATTAAATATCATCGCTGGAAATGTTGCTACAGCTGAAGCAACGAAAGCATTAATTGAAGCTGGTGCAAACGTAGTTAAAGTTGGTATTGGACCAGGTTCTATTTGTACAACACGCGTTGTAGCTGGTGTTGGTGTACCACAATTAACAGCAGTTTATGATTGTGCAACCGAAGCTCGTAAACACGGTATTCCAGTTATCGCTGATGGCGGTGTTAAGTACTCTGGTGATATGGTGAAAGCTTTAGCAGCAGGAGCACATGTTGTTATGCTAGGTAGTATGTTTGCTGGTGTTGCCGAAAGTCCTGGAGAAACTGAAATTTACCAAGGTCGTCAATTTAAAGTGTATCGTGGTATGGGTTCTGTCGGTGCGATGGAAAAAGGAAGTAAAGATCGTTACTTCCAAGAAGGAAATAAAAAACTTGTCCCAGAAGGTATCGAAGGACGAGTGCCATATAAAGGACCTTTAGCAGATACAGTTCACCAATTAGTTGGTGGCTTACGTGCGGGTATGGGATATTGCGGGGCACAGGATTTAGAATTCTTACGCGAGAATGCACAATTCATTCGTATGTCAGGTGCTGGCTTACGTGAAAGCCATCCTCATCACGTACAAATTACAAAAGAGGCTCCAAACTACTCATTATAATGTCTTATATACAAATAGACAGAGATTTGATATCTCTGTCTATTTTTTTTTGATTATGTTAGAATAACGGTTATGTGAGTACATAGATATTGGGGGTAACAAAAGTGAAAGGTATGTTTTGCAAAAGATTCATTGCTTTGGTAACAGTGATTACACTAGCTTGTAGCATTTTTATGCCATATAGCAATGCATCAGCTGAAACAGGAGCCGCTTTAAACATTGAAGCAGGTGCGGCAATTTTAGTAGAAGCGAATTCTGGGAAAATTGTATATCAAAAGAATGCAGATGAATTATTATCCATTGCTAGTATGACAAAGATGATGAGTGAATATTTAGTTCATGAAGCAGTGGATAAAGGAAAACTTAAGTGGGACCAGAAAATTAAGGTTTCTGAATATGCATATAAGGTTTCACAAGATGCTTCATTATCAAATGTTGCGTTAGAAAATGGTGGCTCTTATACAGTAAAAGAGTTATATGAGGCAATGGCAATCTTTTCTGCAAATGGTGCAACAATTGCATTAGCAGAAGCAATTGCAGGTAAAGAAGTAGATTTCGTAAAAATGATGAATGATAAATCGAAAGAACTAGGATTGAAAAATTATAAATTTGTCAATTCTACAGGTTTAACGAATAAAGATTTAAAGGGAATGCATCCTGAAGGAACAACAGCGGATGAAGAAAATAAAATGTCTGCAAAGGATGTTGCAACTTTAGCACAACATTTAATTAAAGATTATCCAAAAGTGTTAGATACAGCAAAAATTCCTAAAAAAGAATTCCGTCCAGAAAAAGAGAAGTTTGCAATGTCAAACTGGAACTGGATGTTAAAGGGCTTAGTTAAAGAATATGATGGCGTAGATGGTCTGAAAACAGGCTCAACTCCAGAAGCAGGAGATTGCTTCACTGGTACGGTTGAAAGAAACGGTATGCGTTTTATTTCTGTAGTTATTAAAACAAGTTCTCATACAGCACGTTTTGATGAAACAAAGAAGCTATATGATTATGGATTTGCTAACTTTGAAGTGAAACAAATGTATAAAAAAGGTTCTTTAGTAAAAGGACAAGAAACAGTAAGAGTAGAAAATGCGAAAGATAAAGATGTAGCAGTTCAAACGAAACAAGCTATTTCACTTCCAGTGCCAAAAGGAAGTAAAGATGTTTATAAAACAGAATTAAAAGAATCAAGTAAGGGACAAGAAGCACCTATTAAAAAGGGAGCTGCGCTTGGTCAAATGGTAATTACGCCAAAAGATACAAACGACCCTGGATTTTTAACTGGTAAGTCGTTGCAAGTGGATCTTGTAACAACATCTGAAGTAGAAGAAGCAAACTGGTTTACTCGTGCTATGCGCGGAATTGGTTCATTCTTTAGTGGTATGTGGAATAGTGCTGTTGATACAGTAAAAGGTTGGTTTTAAAAGCTCCTCATGGTAGGGGCTTTTTTTTTATTCCTATTTTTCATACCGACTTTATGAAAAAGTAGTAGACAAGCATCTGATAGTTAGTGGTAGAATGTAAGAGTATTCTTAATTTTCGCCTTTAACGGGGGAAAGCAATTCACCTAGGGGGGTTTTTGTACATGACAAATGTAACAGGGACAGAGCGTGTAAAACGTGGAATGGCAGAAATGCAAAAAGGCGGCGTTATTATGGACGTAATTAACGCTGAACAAGCAAAAATTGCAGAAGAGGCAGGCGCAGTTGCCGTTATGGCATTAGAGCGTGTACCAGCAGACATTCGTGCAGCAGGTGGCGTTTCTCGTATGGCAGACCCAACAATCGTTGAAGAAGTTATGGGTGCAGTGTCAATTCCGGTTATGGCAAAATGCCGTATCGGTCACCTTGTAGAAGCACGTGTATTAGAATCATTAGGGGTAGACTATATCGATGAGAGTGAAGTATTAACTCCTGCTGATGAAGTATACCATTTAAATAAACGTGATTACACAGTTCCATTTGTATGTGGTTGCCGTGATATCGGAGAAGCTGCACGTCGTATTGCAGAAGGTGCATCTATGCTTCGTACAAAAGGTGAACCAGGAACAGGAAACATTGTAGAGGCAGTGCGTCATATGCGCCAAGTCAATGCAGAAATCCGTCAAGTTGCGAGTCTACGTGAAGATGAGTTAATGACATATGCAAAAAATACTGGTGCTCCTTACGAAGTATTACTTGAAATTAAACGTCTTGGTCGCTTACCAGTTGTAAACTTTGCGGCAGGTGGTGTAGCAACACCACCAGATGCTGCATTAATGATGCAACTTGGTGCTGATGGGGTATTTGTTGGATCTGGTATCTTCAAATCAGAAAACCCAGAGAGATTTGCACGTGCAATCGTTGAAGCAACGACTCATTATGAAGATTACGAACTAATTGCAAGCCTTTCTAAAGGGTTAGGTAATGCAATGAAAGGTATCGAAATTTCAACGTTATTACCAGAACAACGCATGCAAGAGCGTGGATGGTAATTAAAGGAGAACTTTAAAATGGTGAAAATCGGTGTACTAGGTCTTCAAGGTGCAGTTCGTGAACATGTAAAATCAGTTGAAGCAAGTGGTGCCGAAGCTGTTGTTGTAAAGCGTATAGAGCAACTTGAAGAGATTGATGGTCTTATTTTACCAGGCGGTGAAAGTACAACAATGCGCCGTCTTATTGATAAGTATGCTTTCATGGAACCACTTCGCACATTTGCAAAGTCTGGTAAACCAATGTTTGGTACATGTGCAGGGATGATTCTTCTTGCGAAAACACTTATTGGCTATGAAGAAGCACATATTGGTGCTATGGATATTACAGTTGAGCGCAATGCGTTCGGACGCCAAAAGGATAGTTTTGAAGCTGCGCTTTCAATTGAAGGCGTGGGTGAAGACTTCGTTGGTGTATTTATCCGTGCGCCGTATGTTGTAGAAGTAGCTGATAATGTTGAAGTGCTTTCTAAGCATGGTGACCGAATGGTAGCGGTAAGACAAGATCAGTTTTTAGCTGCTTCATTCCATCCGGAATTAACAGATGATCATCGTGTCACAGCATACTTTGTTGAAATGGTAAAAGAAGCGAAAATGAAAAAAGTTGTATAAGTAACTTGCAACTTGTATAAGATTATAGTAAATTGATGGTAACAATTTTATAAAATAAGCGTGTTGATAGGAAATAGTAACAAATGTTGTTTCTTATAGAGAGTCGATGGTTGGTGGAAATCGATAGAAACAGTTTGTGAATCCATCCTGGAATGGAATGTGGAACATCTTTTGGATTAGTAAGCATTCCCGGTGAAGAGCCGTTATTTCTACTTGAGAGGAAAGCGGTAATGCTTTCAACTAGGGTGGCAACGCGGGTTAACTCCCGTCCCTTTATATAGGGACGGGAGTTTTTTGTGTTTTATAAAATAAAAGGAGGAGTATATAATGCTTGATATTAAATTTTTACGTACAAACTTTGAAGAAGTAAAAGCGAAATTACAGCATAGAGGTGAAGATCTAACTGATTTCGGACGTTTTGAAGAACTTGATACGAGAAGAAGAGAACTACTTGTTCAGACAGAAGAATTAAAAAGTAAACGTAATGAAGTGTCTCAACAAATCTCTGTATTAAAGCGCGAAAAGAAAGGTGCAGAAGCTCTAATTTTAGAAATGCGTGAGGTTGGAGAAAAAGTAAAGGATTTTGATAACGAACTTCGCACAGTTGAAGAAGACTTAGAAAGATTAATGTTATCTATTCCAAATATCCCTCATGAGTCTGCTCCAGTCGGTGAAACAGAGGATGATAATGTAGTAGCGCGTACTTGGGGAGAAGTGAAAGAATTTACTTTTGAACCAAAACCACATTGGGATCTTGCTACTGATTTAGGAATTTTAGATTTTGAACGCGCTGGGAAAGTAACAGGAAGCCGCTTCGTATTTTACAAAGGTGCTGGTGCAAGATTAGAGCGTGCTTTAATTAGCTTTATGCTTGATCTTCATACTGATGAGCATGGATATGAAGAAGTATTACCTCCATATATGGTAAACCGTGCAAGTATGACAGGAACAGGACAACTTCCAAAGTTTGAAGAAGATGCATTCCGTATTGAAAGTGAAGATTATTTCTTAATTCCAACAGCTGAAGTACCTGTAACGAATATGCATCGTGATGAGATTTTAAATAAAGAGCAATTGCCTATAAGATATGCTGCATTTAGCTCTTGCTTCCGCTCTGAAGCAGGTTCAGCTGGTCGCGATACACGCGGTTTAATTCGCCAGCATCAGTTCAATAAAGTAGAGCTTGTGAAGTTCGTAAAACCAGAAGATTCTTATGAAGAGTTAGAAAAATTAACAAATGATGCAGAACGCGTGTTACAATTATTAGAGTTGCCATATCGCGTTATGAGCATGTGCACAGGCGATTTAGGATTTACAGCAGCGAAGAAATACGATATTGAAGTATGGATTCCAAGCTATGGCACATATCGTGAAATTTCTTCTTGTAGTAATTTTGAAGCTTTCCAAGCGAGACGTGCAAATATCCGTTTCCGCCGTGAGCCAAATGGAAAACCAGAACATGTCCATACATTAAATGGATCTGGTCTTGCAATTGGACGTACGGTTGCAGCTATTTTAGAAAACTACCAACAAGAAGATGGTACAATTATAATTCCAGAAGTTCTTCGCCCTTATATGGGAGGAAAAACAGTTATTAAGTAAATTTAAACATTCATCGGTATGAGTGATTGGTAATTATGAGCGTTGTCAGTACTGTAATGTAGGAAGGGGAAAGTAAAATTTTCCTTTCCTCATAATTTATTTTAGTAGGGTTGACTAACTGTTTTTCTTTTGATATTATATTTGATGTCAATATGGAGGTATACCCAAGTCTGGCTGAAGGGATCGGTCTTGAAAACCGACAGGCGGCGAGAGTCGCGCGGGGGTTCGAATCCCTCTACCTCCTCCAGATATAATTGACAACAGCGCATATAAGTGGAGATTGGAGAACTCGTTACCAACACGTAACGAGTTTTTATTTTAAAACCAATCATAAAGTATGGTGTAAGGTAATTTTGTCCTTATTACACACTCATATTCCGATGATTATCTTCATAGATATGAAAGGAGTTAACATGGATCTTATTATACAAACGTTTCCTTTAGATGGAAAAACTTTATATTATGTACAATGTCCTGTCTGTAAGAACAATAGAATTTTAAACAGTGGTGCAAATGTGTCACGCATTATAAGCGATGATACATTCCGTAAACTTTGTGGTTGCACTTGTGATGTAAAGCAAGCTGAGACAAAAGTAGAGGCACCAAAAAAGGTTGAAAAACCAGCTGTAAAGAAAGAGGCAGCTCCAAAACGTACAGGTAAAGTATTAACGGCAGTAATTAACGGGAAAGAAATGACTGTTAAAGAGATTGCTGAAGCATACGATATTAGTACAAGTACTGTTCGTCAGCGTATTAACGCAGGAAAACCTGAGAGTGAAATTATTGCTCCAACAAAGAAGAAGTAATTTAATAGGAAAACCCGTGCATATGCACGGGTTTTTTATTTTACAAGTTTACGTGTTTGTTTTAAAAAATGGCCAATTTTTTTAATGATTGGTTCGATTGAATCACCATCTTTTAAAATATCGTACTCATTAATATTTAAGCGTAATACAGGACATGAATTAAAGTTGTTAATCCAGTTTTCATAACGTCCATGCATTTCTTTCCAGTACTCAATTGGTGTTTGCTGTTCCATTGGGCGCCCACGTTCTTGAATGCGATCGACAATATCATCGAAAGAACCTTCTAAGTAAATTAATAAGTCTGGATGAGGGAAGTAAGGAGTCATGACCATAGCGTCAAATAAACCTTTGTATGTTTCATAATCAGTTTCCGTCATTGTACCTTTTTCATGATGCATCTTTGCGAAAATTCCAGTGTCTTCGTAAATGGAACGATCTTGAACAAAACCGCCACCATATTCAAAAATTCTTTTTTGTTCCTTAAATCGTTCTGCTAAAAAGTACACTTGTAGGTGGAAGCTCCAGCGAGTGAAGTCCGCATAGAATTTGTCCAAATATGGATTGGAATCTACTTTTTCAAATGATGTGCGATAACCTAAAGCATTAGCTAATGCAGTTGTCATAGTTGATTTACCCACACCTACCGTTCCGGCGATAGTGATTACTGCATCATTGGGTATATCATATTTTTGCCTTAAATTCATTATTATTTCGACTCCTTTAAGAGAGTATTTTGAAGGGCAGATAGGATGACGTTTAAATCATCAGGATTTTTTACAAAATCCATATCGTCTCCATTAAATTTCAATACTGGTATCTCCGGATGATCTTTTCTAAAAGTATCCATTGCTGTTTCATAATCTTTTGTGAGCTGTAGTAAGTAATTTGGATCCATGTTTTTTTCAAATTCTCTTCCGCGCAAGGTGATTCGTTTTTGCAATGTTTCTAGGCTAGCTGTTAAATAAACAATGACATTTGGCACAGGCATATCTTGTGTAAGGATACGATAAATTTGCATGTACTTGTCATATTGAGAGTCTTTTAATGTGCGGGATGCAAAAATTAAATTTTTAAAGATATGGTAATCTGCTACTACTGGTTTCCTTTGATTCAAATACTTTATGTTAATATCTTCTAATTGTTTGTATCTATTACAAAGAAAGAACATCTCTGTTTGAAAACTCCATTCGTCGATGTCTTCATAAAACTTTCCTAAAAAGGGATTTTCATCAACAATCTCTTTTAGTAAGTGGAGTTGCATGTGAGTTGAAATTTCCTTCGCAAGTGAAGTTTTTCCAACACCAATTGGTCCTTCAACCGTGATAAATGGTACTCCGGTCACGCTGTTTCCTCCTTTCAATCAGTGATTTACCGTGACTACTAAAAACACAAAACAGAATTATTGTAGCACAAGAGGGAAGCGAGTGGGTTAATTTGATATAAAAAGTTAGAAAATAGATATATGTATTAATTAAATTTTATTTTGGATGACGATGTTATATTTGCTTTCAATGTAGTTTCCATTATTTTTAAAGCATGTATATTATCTTGGTCGTTGTTAGAGGCGATACAATCCTGTGGTACATACAATTTATAATTTCTCATATGAGCATCATTAGCTGTAAATAGGATGCATATATTCCCGGCAACTCCTGTTAATATTAGATTTTCTATTTTTAAATAACCTAGTAATGAATTTAAAGGTGTTTCATAAAAAGCGGAATAATGTGGTTTAATAAAAATGTAATCATCAGAACTTGGAGCAATCTTATGGATTATATTTTCACTATATTTATTTGTACAATGAGTAATAAGTTGGTCGATATCAGATCTCCAAAGTTGATAATGGTCATTAACGTAAATTATAGGATAGCCGAAGGATTTCATTTTTTTCTTTAATTGTAAAATAGGGTTTGTTATAGTTTCGCATTTTTGAGCTAGAATGGGTCCGTGGGAAAATTGAAAATCATTAATCATATCGATAATGAGCAAGGCGGTATTTTTCATATGTAATCCCTCTCTTTTTCTTTTAGGGTGGATTGAATTTGTAAAAGTTATCCCCTGTGCAGTAAATGGAAATAAGTGTACTTTATTTGTAATGAAAGGACTATGTTATGGAACAAGATCGAGATATTTATTTTATGCAATTAGCGATAGAAGAAGCTAAAAAGGCGGAGGAAATACAGGAAGTACCAATTGGAGCAGTTATAGTGTTAGATGGTGAGGTAATTAGTGTTGCTCATAATTTAAGGGAAACTGAGCAAAGATCAATAGCTCATGCTGAGTTGCTAGCGATAGATGAGGCGTGTAAAAAATTAGGGACATGGCGTTTAGAAGATGCAACATTGTATGTAACATTAGAACCTTGTCCAATGTGTGCGGGTGGAATTGTTTTATCGCGAGTGAAGCGAGTTGTATATGGTGCAAGTGATCCGAAGGGCGGATGTGCAGGGACATTGATGAATCTTTTAACGGATGAACGATTCAATCATCAATGTGAAGTAGTAACTGGTGTACTTGAGGAAGAATGCGGTACGTTGTTAACAAACTTTTTTAGAGAGCTTCGTAAAAAAAGAAAAGCGATAAAAAAATTAGAGAAAAGCAATGGGAACTAACGTATTTGCATTTTATAAAGAAACAAGTTATACTGATAATGCCTTTAATGAAGGCAACCGAATATTGGTTTTAACTTTGCCGTGCTAAGCGGGGAGGTAGCGGTGCCCTATACTCGCAATCCGCTCTAGCGAGGCCGAATCCCCTCTCGAGGTTATGTTGCTGTAAGGTCTGCCTTAAGTAAGTGGTGTTGACGTTTGGGTCCTGCGCAACGGGACCCCGTGAACCTTGTCAGGTCCGGAAGGAAGCAGCAATAAGCGGGTCTTCTCGTGTGCCGCAGGAGTGCCTGAACCGAGCTAACTGCTTGAGTAACGCTTATGGTACGTAATCGACGGAGGGTGCACGGCAGTTATATATGTATACAAAACTCACCTTAATACAAAGGTGAGTTTTTTGTATAGAAAATAACTTTTGGAATCTATAAACAGAATGGGTTATAATAAATGAGATAATAACCTTTGAGGGAGGCCGTATTTTCGTGTCATACCAAGCGTTATACCGAACATGGAGACCGCAAAAGTTCGAAGATGTAGTCGGTCAAAAGCACGTGACAAAAACGTTGCAAAATGCCCTTCTTCAAGAGAAAGTTTCACATGCTTATTTATTTTCTGGTCCGAGGGGAACAGGAAAAACGACAATTGCAAAAGTATTTGCAAAAGCAATTAACTGTGAACATGCTCCGGTAGCTGAACCTTGTAATGAATGTCCTTCTTGTTTAGGAATTACACAAGGATCCATTTCAGATGTATTAGAAATTGATGCGGCTTCAAATAACGGTGTAGATGAAATTCGAGATATTAGAGATAAAGTAAAATATGCTCCAAGTGCTGTAGAATATAAAGTATACATTATTGATGAAGTTCACATGCTTTCTATGGGTGCATTCAATGCGCTTTTAAAAACCTTAGAAGAGCCGCCAGGACATGTTATCTTTATTTTGGCGACAACAGAACCTCATAAGATCCCGCCTACAATTATTTCGCGTTGTCAGCGTTTTGAATTCCGAAAAATATCAGTGAATGATATTGTTGAGAGATTATCAACAGTCGTGACGAATGAAGGTACGCAAGTGGAAGATGAAGCATTACAAATTGTTGCACGTGCTGCTGAAGGTGGTATGCGTGACGCGCTTAGTCTTATTGATCAGGCTATATCTTATAGTGATGAGATTGTTACGACAGAAGATGTATTGGCGGTAACAGGATCTGTTTCTCAGCAATACTTAGGCAATTTAGTAGAATGCATACGTGAAAATGATGTATCAAGAGCATTACAGATCATAGATGAAATGATGAGTAAAGGGAAGGATCCAGTTCGTTTTATGGAGGATTTCATTTACTATTATCGTGATATGCTTTTATATCAAACTTCACCGCAACTAGAACATATGTTGGAACGAGTAATTGTAGATGATCAATTCCGTAAGTTGAGTGAAGAAATGCAACCGGAAGTGATCTATGAGATTATTCATACCCTTAGTAAGGGACAACAGGAAATGAAGTGGACAAATCATCCGCGTATTTTCTTAGAAGTTGTTATGGTGCAGTTGTGTCAACAGTTTATGATGCAAGCAAACGGTACGGATCGTTTGCAAGCAATTATGAACAGGATGCAGCAATTGGAGAAAGAGTTAGAGCAAGTCAAAAAGAACGGTGTGCCAGCTGGTGTACAACAGGAAGTAAGAGAGACACGTGCAACACCAAAACCCGTACGAACAGGAAGTATGAAGATTCCTATCGGGCGTGTAAATGAAGTATTAAAACAAGCGAAGCGTCAAGATTTAGAACAATTAAAAGCTGTATGGGGTGAGTTGTTAGGAAGACTCAAATCATATAACAAAGTAGCGTTTGCTGTTTTACTAGAAAATAGTGAACCAGTGGCAGCTTCAGATGACACTTACGTTTTAGCATTTCAATATGAGATTCACTGTAAGATGGCGAGCGAAAATCGAGAAGCTATGGATACAGTAGAACAAGCTTTATTTGAATTGCTAAGTAAAAGGTTAAATATGATTGCCATTCCAAAAAGTGAATGGGGTAAAATCCGTGAAGACTTTTTACAACGTGAAGGTGGAGAGTCTGAAGAAAGCCCGGAGAAAAAGGAAGACCCTCTTATAGAAGAGGCAGTGAAATTAGTAGGACAAGAACTCATTGAAATAAAAGAGTAATAATAATTAGGAGGAATTAATTATGATGCGTGGCGGAATGGGAAATATGAATAACATGATGAAACAAATGCAAAAGATGCAAAAAGACATGGCGAAAGCACAAGAAGAGCTTGGTGAAAAAACAGTTGAAGGTACAGCTGGCGGCGGAATGATTACAGTTATTGCAAATGGTCACAAGCAAATTCTTGAAGTGAAGATTAAAGAAGAAGTTGTAGATCCAGAAGATATCGAAATGTTACAAGACTTAGTGTTAGCTGCAACAAATGATGCACTTAAAAAGGCCGATGAGCTATCAAACTCTACAATGGGTAAATTTACAAAAGGCTTAAACTTACCAGGTGGAATGTTCTAGGGGGATATTGATACATGCATTATCCAGAGCCAATATCAAAACTAATCGATAGTTTTATGAAGTTGCCAGGTATCGGACCGAAAACAGCGGTTCGATTGGCATTTTTCGTATTAGATATGAAAGAAGATGATGTGTTAGGTTTTGCGAAAGCACTTGTAAATGCGAAGCGAGATTTAGCGTATTGTTCTGTATGTGGACATATTACTGATCGTGATCCTTGTTATATTTGTAATGATTCGCATCGAGATCAATCAGTTGTTTGTGTCGTGCAAGAACCGAAAGATGTAATCGCGATGGAAAAAATGAAAGAGTATCAAGGTGTATATCATGTGTTACGTGGTGCGATTTCTCCTATGGAGGGAATTGGACCGGAAGACATTAATATCCCGCAACTCTTAAAGCGACTACATGATGAAACGGTACAAGAAGTAATATTAGCAACAAACCCTAATATTGAAGGGGAAGCTACAGCGATGTATATCTCCCGCCTCTTAAAACCTACAGGCATTAAAGTAACTCGTATTGCACATGGTCTGCCAGTTGGTGGAGATTTAGAATATGCAGATGAAGTGACACTATCGAAAGCGTTAGAAGGTCGCAGAGAAGTATAAGAGGAGAAACAAAAATGTTCTTTCAAAAAAAGGGTAAATTGCGTAAAGAGTATGATGATAAGTTAATTGTACTTTTGGAAAAAGTGAAGAATGAGTGGTTACGTCAGAAGAGAATGGTTGAACAAAGTGTAGAACCATCTCAAGATGTCATTTGTTCTTTGAAGATAGCAGAGGCGAAATATTTCTTCTTGTTGAAAGAAGCAAAGCGTCGTCCTGTAAAAATGGAACAATGGTAAAGGGTTCTGCTTTCTAAGCAGGCCTTTTTATTTTATTTGTTAAATGCTGAGGTGTTGTTTTATTAGGTTTATATGAAAGAGATGCCGTTTATGATAACTGTTCTTTTTTATTGTCTTGTCCCATACAAATAGATGTATAGGTCATTCATAAGGAGGAAAAGATGAATTCTACAATTATTATTGTTGGCATTCTTACTTTAGTGTTTATTTTTCTTGTTTTTGGTGTTGCCTCTAAGCCATTGCGTTTTATAGGTAAGGTGATTTTTCATGTTACTTTAGGCATAGCGTTGCTTTTTATCGTAAATGTTGTAGGGACATATTTTGATTTTCATATCCCGATTAACATGGGTACAGCAGCAATAACGAGTTTATTAGGCCTACCGGGTGTGGCAGCATTAGTGATTATTAAGCTTTATATTATGCCAAGATAAAATTATTTTGGCATTTTTTTAAAAAAGTGTTGACTATTAAATGATTAGTATGGTAAATTAATAAGCGTCGTCAGGAACGAAAGAAAAAAGTTGTTGACAGATTTAACGAGAAATGTTAAATTATAAAAGTCGCTGAAACGCGATATTGAACTTTGAAAACTAAACGAAACAAACAACGTGAAACGTCAATTTTTATTTTTAGATGCTAGACAAACTA
>NZ_LMJQ01000020.1:0-14931 GCF_001429475.1 Bacillus sp. Root131 | reverse complement strand
ATTATGTACCCCTACTAGCACCTTTACCATATTTACCCATTGACAAAAATAAACATCTATGAAACACGATATAATGAAAAATAAAAAAAGAGCCGTGGAATAAATCCACAACTCTAAATATTCACCTTCCACATTCCGTAACCCGGAAATCTTTCTTTTAATCTTTGTAGCGTTTCGTCGCACCATTCCTCATTACAGAAATCTCCTACAATCAATCGGTAAGCGTTTTTCTCTAGTCGCATATCCCAAACACCATACCCTTCTAGAAACTCTTTCACTTCCCTTTTAGAATCTCCCGCCCAAGTCAATTCGTCAAAGTCTCCTATATGAATTTGGAAGTTTGTATTCACGCTTCCTGTAAACCATTTAAGAGGTTTTGTACCTGTCAGATAGTTTAAATCTACGTCACCCGATATACCGTCCACACGCCCCGTTTCGCTGTATTGCCATAGGTCACAAGGGAATAGAGGTTTGTTAGGATAGCGCGGTATCCATACAGCATCCGCATTGATTTTATCGGCTTGGAATTCCTTGTATTTATGATGTGCTACATAGATTCCGACGCGTTTCGCTCCTAGTCTTCGCAACTCGTCTATGAACGCTTGTGTTCCGGCTCTCATATCATCCATTGTGGTTACTTCTATATCAGCAAACCATATTGTCGCATCCTTGTCTCCACGTTCCCAGAAGTCACGCGCTTCCACTCTAGCATCATTTTCAGATACAAAACGACAAAACGCATAGTTACCGAATGGTACACCATAGGCTTTACATCCCGTTACATTCTTTTGATACTCACGATCTATAACCCTACTTCCATCTTGCACACGTAATATAGTAAAATCTAATTGTTTACTTGCACGACTCCAATTTACTATTTCATGATGTGATAAATCAGCTATTACACCCATTCTAATTTCCTCCCTTTAATATGCACATTGCCATGTGCCACCGATTTTGGTGTTTGTCGCGTTCGGGTCACCATTTACCCTATTTTCCATTTGTATAATTTGTCCGGCTTGGTCGACGATCATTGTTTGACTTCCGTATGTGGAATCAGCTTTTGAATACATTGCTTGTATAGGTGTTTCGTATAACGGGGCAAACTCTTTCGGGACACGTCCCACGATTTTATAAGCCCCACCGTTACCATGTAGCAGGTCACCGAATAGTGTTACAATGTCCCCACGCTTGGTATAAAGTAACCCGTCACCACGATGGTAAAAACCTGTTGCGGGGTCTAGTGTCACTTGTCGGAACCCTATTGTATTCTTTTTCAAATAGAGTTCTTCGGCTTTGTTCTCGGTTAATAGTCGTCGCCCACCTTCATATACGCCTTGTGTATCACCTGTTACACTTGACCAAACAAGGGTATACCCACGCTCGGTAAACTCCATGTCTACCTCAAAATACTCTTTACATTCAATCGAATGGTAGACGATTACACCACCCCTTGAATAAGGAGATAGAACAAGATATAGGATGTGAAATCCTTCCGGGTCTTTGTATACTTCAAAGCGGTAACTATCTTCACGAGAATCTCCTACTTTCAGTAAGGACGGTTTGAGAAGTGAAGCAGGTCCACCGTTTCGAACACCGAATGAAAAGGTGTATAACGGTTGCGCTGTACCCGTGAATCCAAAGTTACTTTGCGGGAAAAGTTGTCCTTGTAGAACAGACCCTTCCGCGCTATCAACCGGGTTTCTTGATTGAATTCTAGCAACCTTGTAATAAAGAGGTCGTTCATTCGTTTGGGGTAACCTCTTTGTTTTTGTTTCTATTACTGGAAACGGTTTAATCAAAGCCATATTTTACACCCCCAAA
The DNA here is from genome assembly GCF_001429475.1 of Bacillus sp. Root131. NCBI lineage: Bacteria > Bacillati > Bacillota > Bacilli > Caryophanales > Bacillaceae > Bacillus > Bacillus sp. Root131. Next base: position 13,107 of record NZ_LMJQ01000020.1, on the reverse strand, counting down.
ATACGGACAGTTCCAGAACCGCTTGTACGAATCATATTGACCTTGCTTGTTTTTCTTGTAAAGTCTGTAATAGATTCACCTGGTCGCATTCTGATAGTAGCAGCTCTACCCGTTAATCCGGCTCCTTTTAGATCGTTAGGAGTCGCTTGATATGAATCAAAGTTTATAAATAAATCTGTATCCCCTTCATTCAAAATATAATTGAATTTAAGTACGTCATGCTGTCCCATATCGAACACAACATGATTTACACTAATTGTTCCTTCCCACGCAATACAAGAAGCTCGAACAGGGTCATTCGTAACCTGTACAGGTGGCATACTCGCAATAGAAACCCCGCCTTCTACGTTTACACTTCCGATATGACTTGTACCTTCAGCAAGTGGTGGTAGTTTCGTGACACCTACGTTACCAATCATATTTGTACCCGATGGTAATGTTTTAAACTCAATTGGAACGGTAGGCATTTCCGTCACAACTACTTTTCCTAGATTGTTATTTCCGGCAGGAAGCGCGCTTGAGAATCCTTTTACAATGACGTTTCCATCTGTAGCACCACCGCCACCCCCGCCACTTGTACTACTTGCACTATTAGCAAGTACAGCCGGGTTAAATGGTTCGTTGAATGTTGTTAAAATGATACGCGCCGTGACGTCACTATCATTGTAAATTTCAATTTGGGAAGACCCTTCTTTTCTTGCTAGGATGTTACGCCCGTTACTTGGAACCATTAGTTCATATTCGTGTGGACTTGGTAGGACACGTACGCCCGCGTATAGCGTCGCTACAGATAGATTGTTAATGTCATAGTGATTTGGTTTTGTATCTTCAAATACGTGTGTATACGCCATTCTAGGCGGTAATGTGAGTGTGACCTCACGCCATGTATTATCCTTCGTCATGTTCTCAACTCCTTATAGTAGTTTTACTTTCATATCTGGGAAGGCTTGGAAGAAGAAATATACAGCTATAATTAAAAACACCAAGATCATAACGGCGCGTATGATTCCCATAAATGCACTTGTAATAAATCCTTTGTCGGAATTTGGGGAAGCCGTACCCGTACTTAGCGCACCGCCACCGTCACCCGTTGGCCTGTCTATCAATGTTTTATCGCCTACGTACATCTTTCCGGCTTGGTGTTTTCCCTCTTGCCACCCGACGTGTACATGATCGTAGTGCCCAGCCGTTTGCCATAACACTTCCGTAAATAGCGGTGACGTTTTCGCCCATTTTGCAAATTCGTCCATTTTATCTTTTGAACCCGCGAAGTCCATAGCCATGCCTTGGGAATGGCTATCCGGTCTCCCACTTGGTCCGGTAGAACCGGGGCGGTATCCGCTTGTGAATCGCAAACCAAGGGATAACGCCTTGTCATATACTTGCTTCAACTTGTCGTTTAGTTTGAGTCCCTGTAGTTCCGCCATTCGTAGCACCGCCTTTCGGTTTTACTTTTTTATATCCCTTAGATCGTGGGGAAGACTTTGTAACTTTCTTTGCTCCACTCTTTGCCGTAGCTTCCACTTGCGGGAATGCCTTGGCAAAAAAGAGAACACAAGCCACAAAAGCCAATAGAATAAGCAAGGCACGAATGACACCATTAGCGACGCTTGTGAATATTCCACGTTTATCACTCCCTCCACCAGCAGGAACGCTTCCTTCTCCGGTGTATGGCGTCCCGTCGTCGTACTTATCTAATCCATTTTGTTTAATAATAGAAATCAGTTGCCCCGCATAATTCGGGTCAGTTGCGTATCCGCCCGCCTTAATCCCGCGCGCGAAATCCTCGAATGTTTTCGCGTTTTGTAGTTGGGAAGCATAGCGCGGTGTTTGTAAGAGTCGTGCATGGTCAAGCATGGATTCGTAATAAGAATTGTATTTCCGGAATCCGGAAACACGTCCACCACCTTTGTCGTATTCCATTGACCATACAGTCGTTGTCCCGGCAGGTCCTACACCTTTGATACCAAATAAATTTTTCGAGTTATAGGCAAGTCCGGACATTCCACCGGGGTTGCTACCACTAGATTCAAAGACCATTTGACCTAGAATAATAGAAGCAGGGATTCCTGTTTCTTTTTGGATTCGTTGGGCGTCGTTTATGAATGGTCTAACATCTAAAGCCATTAATAACTCCTAGAATGTGCGCCATAACTTGGTGCGTCCCCGGTCTTCACTTTCCCGACTTCCATTCCGCCCCACTGTTTGTCTTGGACACCTTTTTTCACAAGGTCAGCCATTTCTTGACGGTCTTTCCCGTATGCTTCTACAACGTAGTAATCCTTTGCGCCCGCCCATCCATTTTCAATAAATTGTTTTCTGACATACGTCGTACTTGCTCCGGCATTAATTAAATATTGTTGACGTTTTAAGGCGTCCTCACTACTGTCGAACGTGACATAAATCTTTGTTAGTTCAGCCGGGTCTTTCTTCCCTTGTGCTTCCAACATGGCGTTTAACATTTCCTCTTGTCTTCCGACTAGTGTGTTCATCCCGTCTTGCACGACACTGTTTTGACTTCCGAGCGTTGGATAGTTTGTATAGTAATCCTTCAATTCTTCCTCTACGGCTTCTTGTGAAGAACCACCGCTATGTTTCGCCTTGTTCATAAAAAGAGCCACTAGGACGACGGCAATTCCGCCCCCTAGTAATAGCATCTTTTGTTTTTTGTCAAACTTCGGTTTATGTTTTCCGCCACTCCCACCACTTGCAGGAGGGTCGAGTCTTTCAAATTCTGGCATTCCCTACACCCCCATAATTGGATTTCCGAAATAATAGCCTTGCGGGAAATCCTCTCTTCGGATTTGTTCATTTTGCAAGTTTGGTCGTGTTTTCTCCCACGGTTCTTTTATCGGGTCAGCAACCACCATTTTCGGTTGCTTTGCCGTATGCTTTACTAATAAGGCATAAGAGCCGAGATACTCGTCAAACTCCACATTCAGATTGATAGAGGGTTCATATACAGGTTTGTCCAATGCACGGAACGCGTGACGGTTTAAATTGTCGCGCTTGTAATCCATGTGAATCCCTCCTATCGTCCTTGTAATGTTTTAATGCCCGCAATTGAGTTTTTACCCATTGCTTCAATGATTGACACTGTTTCTCGACCATTTGAAAGGAACAAATAAATACCAATGAGCATTCCAATTCCCGCGATCATATCGAATACTTTTGTCATACTCTCACCTCATTTAATAGTTTTATAAACTTGTCCGAATTTGTAACAACCATACTCATTAACACGAGTAGCAAAAAACCATTTGTTACACGTTCATTTGTGAAGGATTGCAATAGGACGGTCACGGACATAAAGAAGATGACGAATGGCATTGACTCCGTAAATTCTTTCATTTAAACCACCCTTTCACCGTACCCCACGTATCCTCAAATAAGTCCTCCCAACTGTATCCGAGCCACCCCTTATCTTTATACGCGTTCGTTTCGGCACGTTTCTTACTCTGTTCAGAAAGACGTTCTAACACTTCTTTCTTTTTGGGGTCTTTTTCATTCTTTGCAGGTTTTTCAAACAGAATTTCACCCGCTTTTTTATCCGCTTCTTTTTGTGCTTCCCTTGTATTCTTTGTTGTTTCTTTTACAGACTCTTTTGCACCATCCACCACTTTCTCCGCGACCTCTCCAGCGCTTGGAAGTGATAAGTCCGGCGTCATCATTTGCGCCAATTTTGATAGACGTTTCTTTCCGACAAAATCGTCAAACACGAGCCATAAAAATAAAAGGGATAGAGTGAGAAACGTTAAACCCTTTGCGTCGTTGTTCATGTCACATCACGCCTTCGCTTTTTTCTTGCGGATTACAAAGAACCATAGAGCGAGAATAGCGACAACTAGAATTAATGATTTACTCATGCGCCTTACCACCCATTTGCTCTATTTTTTGTTGTAATTGCATTACGATTTGTGTATTAGAATTGATTGTTTGCGTGTTCGAATTGATAGATTGTGTAACGCCTTCTAGTGTCTTTTTCATAGAGGTAGCAAAAAGGATACACATATAAATCGGAAATCCATAGCTACCAATTAATTGACCTACCATTTGAGCGTCCATAACTTACAACCTCCCCGCCACATAACCGAATGCAATTATGATGATGATAAATAGACCAATCGACTTCCAAATGCTTGCCCCTGTTACTGGGTCACTCTTTGGCTTTACGTCTGTCTTAATATCCTTTTCATCCACTAATACAACTTGGTCACCCATTTCCGCTACAGTCGTTCCGCTTGTTGTACGAAACCCCGTATCCGGGTATAAATCATGATAGTAATGATTCAGTCCCATTCTGTTCCCTCCTTATAAATAGGTAAGGAGCATAAAGCCCCTTACATTTGTAATCGTGATAATGTTTCTGATACTACAGTGACTTTCCCGCCTACTTGTGTGCTAAATCGGAACCAAAATTCCGTTAATCGCTCACTATCAATATAGTCACGGCTACCGCCTAAATTCGGTACACCTTGATTACTGAAATCGAAGCAATACACACCCGGTGGAAGTGGGTATCCTAAGTCAGAATGGTTTTTATGAACCAATACTTCCGGCTTGATATTGTATGGCGTGTCCGCTTGGTTAAAGACAAGCTCCATATTTCCAGTAAAGTCTTTTGGCTCTAACGGTTTCCCGTTTGAATCCTCGATATAGAATAGTAGTTTACGATAAATCGTCCCTACGTTTAGTTTTAAAATATTTTGTCCTCCGCCCGAGAATAAGTCCGACTTCGATTGTACGAGTTTCAGTACAGACATATCCGGTTGACCGCCCGGGATAGAAGGAATCGAAAACGTTTCGATAACAGGTGTAATGGACATAGATTTAAATGTCACTTGGTCACTATTTGACGCATTTAATTTGTACGCATTCGCTAGTTGGTCAACGGATACTGTTAGATTCACGTTAGCCGTATTGTTTTGTAACATAACCATACCTACAGGGTCACGGTCATTTAAACTTACAGGGATCGGAACGGTAAATTGAATTTCATTATCTTTACCGGCTGTTGTTGCTACGTTTTCCACAAAGTTTAATGATTGTTTATTTGCACCTGGTAATAACACGTCTGGATGTTGTCGTAAAACGTTATACATAAACAGTTCTTTACCTGATACAATGTAAGGTGAGAAGCCGTTATTTAAGTTGAGTTCTACTCGACGTAAAATACCATATGGAGACATCGGGTCACGTTGAATGTTCCCGCTAGAGCTTTTCAACGTGGCTACGGCTTTGACATGTAACCATATCTTTGTTAATAAACGCGCTTTCGGCAATGTGAAATCAAGTGTCATACCCTCTTGTGTGACTACTTGTGTAGGCAATGTTTGTTGATATTGACGCGTTGACGTTGCCCAAATCATCGCGCGTTGTTGCGGTGAATATTGCTCTTTCTGTTGTGCCATTAGTTTGTTCCTCCTTCAGCTTGTTGGGCTTTTTTAATACGTTCTAATTCCGCTTGCTTTTGCTCTTCCGCTAAACGTTCTTTACGCGCGCCCTCGAATAATTCAAATTCCGCAAAACGCTCAGACGTTGCCACAAACGCACCGTTTTCATAGCGATTTTTATAATCCACTAATTGTTGAAACGTTGGTTTTGTTGCACTGAAATGCGTATTAATTCGATTCATATTTACATCTAAAATATCAACTACGTGCATGTTATACCGCCTCCGCAATCGGTCTTACAACCGGAATATTGTACTTCTCAGAACCTTTTTTAATTAGATAAATGAAAAACATTGTGACAAATGTTGATACAAACATAGATACCCACCAAGACGGGCTAAATAGTTTACCCATTTTCTTTTCCTCCTTGTTATACGGCTTGGACAACTTCACTAAGTCCTTTCACCGGATGTTTTGTTAAAATCGCTTTTGCCATGACTGTTAATAAAATGAACATGAGCCATAGGACAATAATATTTTTGAGTCCGACCCCTGCAAATTTACCCTCCACATTGTCACCCCCTTTCAAAGTTTCAAAGTGGCGCGAACAGGTTCATCGTCACTATCCCGCATATACCAAAAGTTATACTTACCGGGCTTTTCGTAAAACTCCGGACACCCTGTAGCTTTTACAATGCGGTCACGGTCAGCCGGAATATTTAAATCGAAAATAAAGAAGTGACTGGAATTGTTAAACACATCAATCGGGATTGTAGCGGGTCTTTGTGTACATGCCCATACCGTCGCTTCCTTACTACGCCCGCGCGTCATAAGTGCGCGCAAATGGAACGGATACTTTGTAGGAGACGGGGCAACCTGCATCAATTCGTCAATCCATAGAATGGTATTTTCGCGCTCATACACCCACTTCATAAGCGCGTCATAATGTTCTTCGTCCTGTTCTTCTGGAATTGGACAATAAATAATTTTCTTTGTCCGGGCTTCGGCTACTTCTTCCAGTGTCTCGACCAGTACAAAGTCTTTGCCTTCCCGTAACCCGTACCAAAGTTCCTTGCCTTTCTTCCTACGCTCCAAACATTGTCCTTTTGTATCTAACATCACAACATGTTCATACCCGGCTAAATACACTTCAGCAAGAAATGACTTCCCACTACCTGTTTTCCCTGCAATAAAGACATGTTCGTCAGTCGGGATGCCATTCATGTTTCTTCACACCCTTCTTGTCATAACTCCTTTCCGTCCGCAAAACACCTTTACCATTTTTAAGAGCTTGCTTTCGTGACGCATACGGAACGCGTGGTAATAAAGCATTGAAAAAGTGTTCGTCCATACGGTAGCAATGTTCTTTGTATTCAAAAACAACATACTTTTCGCCTACCGTGACAGACCATTCTTCAACGAACGGAAAACAAGGTTTCCAATTCTTGTGCCAATCACCTAGCGGTATAGAATAGATACACCTACTCGCTCGGATAAGTACCGTATTGGACATAGTCAATCACTTCTTTCAGCTTTTCAAGACCATTGTCGATTTGCTCGTCAAAGTCCTCAAAATGGAGCGCTTGCCGGAATGAGTTGATTGAGTTCCCCGCTAAAACTTTGACCGGAAACGGTAGATGGTCTAGCACTTGGTCCGCTACTTGTTCCAGTCTCTCTTGTTTTGTTTCCCCCGGCGTTTCCGGTAGGTTGAATTGGTTTAGCATAATTTGTTACCACCTGCGCTTTCTTTTGTTTTCGTGTGGCATTCCACATCAAGAATTTTGGTACAAAGATTGTAAAACATGCGATAGCAAGTGCAATCGCGTCACTATTTTCCCCGACTTTTTCAAGTGCTGACGTTTTTGCTAACATGTTCTCTATCGGTTCACATAGCGTATCAATTTCGGTTTCACTTAAAGCCCATATTTCGAACCCTTCACGGGTAGCCACCATTTGTGACACTGTCATTAGAATTGGTTTTAATTGAAAGATTTCCATTGACGGTGCTTTTGCTTTTCCTTTAGATCGTGGGGAAGATTTTGCATTCGCGCGTGAACGGGCTTTTCGTTCCCTGTCCTTTTTGCGCTTCTCTTCTAACTTTGCATCAATCTCCGCCTTTTCTTCTTCTTTCCCCGGAACGTCTACAGGAACCAACTTAGGAAGCTTTTCTTCTTCGGTTTGTTGTCCTCTTCCTCCAGTTCCTCCACTTCCGGTTCTTCCTCTTCCTCGACTTTTGGTTTCGGTGGTACTGGTACTTTTTGCGCCCCCGCTTCCTGTTCCTTCGGCTTTATTACTTCCTGTATCGTCGACATGAATGTCTTTGCCCATTGTGGTGCATCCTCCTCACTTTTTGATTTTGGTTTACGTTTTGGTTTCGGCTTTTCGTCTTCCTCTTCTTCCTCTTCCTCAACCTCTTCAAACTCTTCCTCTTCTTCCTCTTCCTTCTTTTTGGCGAAGAATTGGAGATTATTTATTGACAAGAAAGTTTTACCCATGCCCGTTGTTTTTAAAAATGGTACACGTTCATGTTCTTCCTCTAATGCTTTCAGTTCGTCTTCACATGCTTTTCTTCTTTCCATATGTCACACCCCTTAATTCGATTTGTATAAATCAGAAATTCTAGTTTCTATCATTGCTTTTAATCCATCATCAGATATAAGGTTTTTTAATTTAAGAGTTTGTTCTTTTGTCATAATCGTAGTTGCATGACGCACAAGCATTTCCACTTTATTGTTAGCTATGATTAGTTCCGTTAAAGCATCCACTTTGTCACACTCCTTATCGAATGTTTGTTCGCTATATGTATACTATAATACGAACGAGTGTTCCGCATAACGTCACACGTGTGTCATTTTGGACAAATAAAAAAGACTAGCAACTTTGCTAGTCCTTTTCTACTATTCCTTGTTCAACAAGAATCTCTATTGCCTTCATGGTTTCAAGTAATGTCGGTTTTGCTTGTCTCCTTAATGCTTTCCAACAATCCGCATACTGTTTATCAGTCATCCTTCTTCCCCTCCACATTCTTTTCTAGTTCCTTGTAGTCTTCTTTTGTTACTTGCATCAGTCTATCAATGACATACGACTTGCTTACGACTTGTTTGCTAGATTGTGATAGTTCGATGATAAAGTCGAGCAATTTGTCACGCATACCTTTTCCCTCCTTATAACAACTGGATGGCTCTAGGTCTTTGATGTACTCTCCTAATACGTCCTTTACTTTCCAATTGCATTAAATAGCGATGTGCTGTCTTATGACTTACGTACATTCGACTCGCCATATCTCGCACGCTTGGCGCGAACCCAAACTCTTCCATATACCCGCTTATACATTCTAACGTATCCTGTTCCCTTGGCGTCAACATTTTCGTCACTCCCTATTATAAGAAACTTAATTCACCTAATAGTTCTTTCATGTCCCATCCTGTCTTTTTACACCAATCTTGAATCGGTAGTCCCTCATTTGAAAAACACATAGCTTTCGCTTTTGAAGAATACTCTTTATAAAGTCCGTATAGCTTCCTTTGCTTTTTCTCTGGTATTTGTATCTTTCCAAACTTCATACAAAGTTCCTCTACCGCATTCATATCATCATTAAACTCTTCCAATCTTTCATACCATTCATCAAACTCATACTCTGACTTTTCGTCCTTATTTTCCCCATAGTCATTACGAACTAGAGGTGAGGTAGTATTTTTATTTAGGTCAATGTTTCTTTTTTGTTCCCTAGCAAAATTAATTGTTTTATGCATTTCCGCTAGTTCATTCATTTCTATATTATTTTTAGATTTCGTCAAGAATTTTTGAACACGTTCCCCGCCTTTATAAATAGGAATTTCCGCTTTTCCTCTTTTTACTTGTAAGTACCACTTTTTAAACGTATTATAATCTAGTTGTTCCTCTACTACCCATTTCGGAACGCCTTTCATTCGTAATACTTCCTCATATTCACCATCGGTATTAATAGCTTTTTCCGCGTACATTTTTGGTTGGAAATAGAGCCCTTCAATAACATACCCTTCTAACTTCCACTTACCATATTCCTTATCATGCACCATTTTATCAGGAAATTTCGTAGTTGTTGCGCAACTGTCCGTATCACAATAAGCCAAAATTCCTTTTTCATGCGCGTACTTCAAACCTTTAAATAATAGTATTCTAGCAATAGAAGTAATATATGCTGAAATATGTGGTTGAATATATTCAGCCTTAGCATATCCATCATACTCTAAAAATTCCATTCGAATTCCATTCATATCATATATAATTTCGCTTACTGTATGTCCTTCTGCCTCAAGTTTATCTCTCTCAGAAATATCAGCATACATGATGCGTTCCCGCTGCATTGCAAATTTTCCATACAAAGCATTCTGCATAAGTTTAGAAAATGCCCGTTTAGCGCCTTTACTTGTATTTTTTATTTCCTCAAAATACGAAATAAATTCACGAAAGACAGGTGCTGTTTTCTCAAATACCACACCACTCTCAATTTTTTCTATTCTACATCCTTCCGCTTCTGCTAACGCTAATTCCGGGAATGTCCAAACACCTTCTATTTTGCCAACTGGAAAAATCAATTTACCTGTATAGTCTTTTTTAGGTAGGATAGGAATATACATATCTTCAGGTACATGCACCTTCGCATGTATAAAACCTGCTCCATATTTTCTTCTTTTCCATAAATCAAAAGAAAGTTCCGCTTCTTCATTATCCAATACATTCGGATACCCAACAGGCATTTCAGCCATTTTCATAACATACGGATATAAGCTATTTTTGTCATAATGATATCCATTTTCTATTCTAGGTGTGAAAACTTCGGTTCTCCCTCCATAGTAACCTTTTCTAATAAAGGCTTCTAATCCTTTTCCTATCTGTTTATGATTATATTGTTTTGTAGAAATAGCAACTTTATAATCTTTCTTATACTGTTCTTTATAAACTGTTTTAGCAAGGGAAGCCGTAGTCGGACAATTAATAAATTGTTCAACTTCTAATTTTGATAGACCTATTACAATTTCTAAGATTTTATATAAGCTACGACAATCATATTCCATGTACTCACATAGAACAGGGTCATCCTTATCTACGGTTGTAAAGAAATTACCTTTTGTAAGTCTCTTGTTCAATTTACGGTTTTTTACATTATAAATACCATAATTGTTTTCTTCCATATAATCGACAATATCCATCTTCCCGCCTTCTAAAAGGTCGAAATCTCTACATAAGTTTTCAAGTGAAGACGGTAGCAATCGGAAGCTATCATGTAGTATAATATGAGAAGCGGTAAACGTTACTATATTACCATTGATAAATAGCGAGTTATTAAATGTCGGTTCGGCATAATCACGTAACTCTGCTATGATCTTGGAAAGGTCGAAGTCTAGGTTATGTATATACACATGACAGTCATATGCTTTGTACTTTTCAAACACTGGTAATACGTCTGCAAACGTATAGCCAGTATAGTATTGTTTTCCATCGAATAGTCCAATTCGAAACACGTCGCCGTCCAAACCACGTGTTTCAGTATCTAGCGTAAAGAGTTTAATCTCTCTACGCTTTTTTCTATTAGTAGTAGTCATCATTATCCCAACTTTCTTTCTTATACGACTTTGTATCGTATATCTTTTGTATCTCCTTTGCGTTCTTTTTAGCCTTTTCATAAGGTAAAGAACGTAGCTTAGCTACTAATTCCTTTAAATATTTGTCACGCTCTTTTACATCATACACACCGACCATAATCGTTTCTATAGCCGTTAATAGTTTTGATAACTCTTTCCCTTGCCCTTCATATATCTTTACATAACCATGATTTCTCCAAAGTGTATTCGTTTTCGAAACATCACGCTTTGGAACTATACGTATAGCAACCCTTCCCAAAAAGAGTTTATTATGAGCATTCTGTAACCATCCTATTATGGATTCTGTAATTTGAGATCGTGATCTTGTATTATTTCTCTTTTTAAAATCGTATATAAACTTACTATCTGTCTCACCTGTAAAGTCTTGATAGTATATTAATAGAAAAGGTGCTTCCCTATCTTGTTCTTTTTTAATTCTCTCTATTTCGGGAAGTAACTTTTTCCAAGAGTTATACTTACTCGGTGATAGACCCCACTGTTTTGCTAGGTTTGCTATTTCCCTAGCGCGCTCTCTATTTTTCCTATTATGCGCTTTCTTTTTATAAACAGTTTCTAACTCTCTACCTTTCAGCTTCTTTGTTTCTTTCTTACTATAACCTTCCGAAACAAGTAACGACTTTTTACGTTTGGTTTCTAGTTTCTTCTTTAACCGTTTATTTGCCATTGTATCACCTACTTATAAAGCCATGTGACCCGTAACAACTAGGTCACAGGTCTTTGGCTTACATGGCTTTCTTTTCTGTAATAGAGTTCATAAAGTTTGCTATCACATTATCAAAATTAGACATAGCTGCAACCACGTCCAACTCTTCTTTTGTTAACACTACCGATGTTTCGTCATCTTCTAATTTTTGTTTCAAATGAACCATTCCATTAAAAGATACAAATTCTAGTTCTCGCTCATTTGTTCGAATAGATACCTGAACCAAATTTTTAATAGCGTTCACGTCTGCACCGTCCTTTTGTGTTTTAAAAAAGAGGATACACCATGTGTACCCTCATTCATTTGTTATAGGAATTAGCCTTGTAGTTGAAGTGTTAATGTTTTGAAACCTTTACGCGTTTTTACTTCATAAGGTACAATTTTAAGTGGTTCATCTGTCCATGGAGCTGGTCCAACAATGCTGATAATCTTTTGAATAGACGATACAACACCTTGTGAAACGGCGTGATAACCTTTTCCATCCTTGTCCAATAATACAACTCGTAAAGCATCCACATTTTCTTTCGTTTGTTCATCTTCTAAAGTAATAGCATGAGCCACCATGTCCGTAATTTGCAAAACTTCACCAGTATGATCTGATAGAGCATTTTCACTTGAGTTAATAGCATTGTACATTTTAACTGCTGATTTACGGTCTGTTTTTTGAATAGATGAGAAGAATACTTCTTTTGAACCTTCTGCTTCAAAGATAGATGGTGTTACCTTGTCCACTGTCATAATATCATTTGTATTTATTGTCTCTTCCACTACCGCGATTTCGTTAACCTCATTATTTAATTGTTTAGTATTGTTTTCCATTGAATATTCCTCCTATTAATTGTCCAGTTTATTTTTATTTTCCAATAGTCCTTTTGCATCTTCCTCTTTAATGAGGAATTTGTTTGCTACTTTTGAAGCGTCCAACTTTCCAGAATGTATCATTCTATGGATAGTCTTTTTATGAACACGCAATAAGTCTGCAACCTCTTGCGCAGTCAGTAGTTTACTCATATTACATATGCACCACCTTCTTTTCACTTGTATAGAGAGTATGTATCGTGTCTCGATTTGTCCCGTTTGTCCCTCTCTGCTACCAATATTACCCGAAAGTTACCAGTAATGCAAATGTTTTTATATTACAGTTATGTTACAAAAACCGAACACTTATAAAACGCTTGTTCGTTTTTTAACTCATTTCCTATTATAGCACCCTTGGAATATCTTGTCACACTTTTCCTTTTGGAAATTCCAATAAATTTTCCAAATTGTCAATAGTTAATTTTAGAAAATTTTGTATATCGTGTTTCATAAATGTTATTACATGTCAATAGGTAAATATTTTAATAGGTTGGTAGGGGTACATAAT
>NZ_LMJQ01000019.1:0-17100 GCF_001429475.1 Bacillus sp. Root131 | reverse complement strand
TAATATTGGGTAAAAGATACCCAATATTCCATAGTCGGAGAGGAATTTATACGTATTTTTGTAAGTTCAATTTCGTTAGCTTGATGGCGATGTTGCCGTGCCCCTATAGGAGTTTGTACAGTTGTTTTAGCAGGAATAGCCGCAATTGGAAAGAAACAAATAATAATCGCAAATATACATCTATTATTGGCCATGTATTATTTTTGTTCGGGAAGTCTTCTGTATTTGTGCACGTTATGGGAAACACAAGATATTTTCCTACAAGCCTTTTTGATTCTAATTGTAGGAATTACGATCATGCGATTAAGAAAAAGCTGGTATGTACCGCAAATGCGTACGCTTCAAAAACTGCAGGAAGAAGCAACAAGTAAGAATAATCTGTGAGGAAATTTAAGGGGAGAAGGAGTGGAGGAATCTTGATACATCAATATGAATTGAACTTTTCAGTGATGTACAGTGGCAAGGTAACAGACTCACAATCTACGATTATTCCAGCACAATCTTTAGAGGAAGCAAGTAAGAAATTGCATTCGGAAGTAAAGCGGGGATTAGGAAAATGTAGTATAAAAATGAATTCCGCAAGTTTATTTGTTTCAGAAGAAGTTCAATATACAGTCTTACAAAAGTGAAAATCAATATCGTGCATAAAAATGAAGAAGTAAGCCCTCTTCCTTATTGAAAGTAATAAATCGAAAAGTCTTGTTTCTGCAGCAAGACTTTTTTGTTATTTTGTGGGGCTTTTTTAACATGAAAATTCCTATTGTAAAAGGGTATTAAGTTGCCGTTTTGAGAGGTGTCTTTTTCTTTTAAAAAGCGGACTGAACATCTAGGTTAAACATTGTTGTTATAAGGTTCTTAAGGAAAGCAGGTATATGTGCATAAGTTATGCACCCTAAAATAGACTTAAGCACATATGTCTAGGTATGTGTGCTTAAGTCTATGTGACTATCGTTATGTGACCGATGGAGAGATTTTCAAAGTTATGGAGCATGAAAAATCTATTTTGGATACAAAACATAAGAAAATTGTGCTTCTGCTGATTGAAATGGCTAGATTATATGATGAAATGAATCATTCAAGTGGTTGGAAGTGTGTTGGGATGGGAGTAGATTTTCTGTTATGATAGAAAAATCAATGAATCAGCGAGGTGAAAGTAATGATTTTTTTATTTCGATTTGATGTGACAGACAAGGGAATGGATTTTATTCTGAATGAAGAAATAGCAAAAGATATGTATCCTGATTTGGAAGAAATGCTCCGTGATTTAGTGAGATCTTTATGCTCAATGCTTGAATACTATAAAGTCTATAACAAAGAGAAAACCATCTTTTCAGGATTCATTCACGATAATGGGGAAGCGGAGGTTACACTCAGTAAGGGTTTGGGAAAATACATTGATCCATATACCAAGAATCAAATTATCTTTGATCATGGAAAACTTATTACTGAACTTTGTACCACAATCATGGATCGGAGATCAGCAGAAGCCCAATTAAAAGGAGAACGATGGTAGATCATAGTTCTATTTTCATAAAAAAGTTTGATTAAATTGTAAGGACTGATAAGTGGTGAGTAGTTCAATGAAATACGTTTTAGAAAAGTTTTATACATACGTAGAAAAATAAAGCACTCATAGCTAATTTGTTGTATACTAAAGAAGCTCAAGCAAGAACTATATTATGCGGTTTTAGGCATAAAAAAACGTCTTTTATCAGCACATAAAAGACGTTTTTTATTTGAACATTATTAACATAGCATGTCTTATGAGTAGTAAGACATGCTACTTTCAGAAAATGTGCTGATTGTGAAACGTATATTATCCCTACATAGCTTGTTGCACAAACCGAATCCGCAAGTATATCATATCATAAATCAATGATGAAAAAGCGATGTGTTTCACCATTCTTTGTATATATTTCTAATTAGATGTATACTAAATATGATTTCTTTTGTGAAAATTTTTAGGTGTTTTTCAAGTCAGGTTATGGTCGTTATCTAATCTATTGTATGTATCTGCAGTGAGGCTCTTATGTTAATCATAAGAGCCTGTTTGCATGTTCAATTTGTTTTTATGTACAATAAGAAAAAAGAGATCTTATCAGACAGGGAGAGGAAGCCCATGTCCAATCAAAAATTGGTCAATTTACGTATTGATTTTGCCTTTAAACAATTATTCGGGACATCCGGAAGCGAAGATATTTTGTTAACATTTCTAAATGCAATGTTAGCTGATTCATTGGAATCGCTCATTCAATCCCTTCAATTCGAAGATCCACATTTACATCGAGAACATGAAGAGGATAAATTATCGATTCTAGACGTATCGGCTACATTAGACACTGGAACCAAAATTAACATTGAAATCCAGTTGAATAATAATCATGACCTTTTAAAGCGTTCCCTATATTATTGGAGCAAGCTCTATGCATCTCAATTAAAAAAGGGAATGCCCTACAGCTCATTGCATAAAACCATTACAATCAACTTATTGAACTTTGTCATGTTTAAAGACTATGAAGCATTTCATACGACGGGGAAACTGTGGAATATGCAACAGCAGCAACTCTTAAGTGATGATATCGAAATTCATGTCGTGGAAATTCCAAAATTGCTACAGCAGTGGCGAGAGGAAAAAGTAAATCCATGGGAAGATTCTTTTGTTCGGTGGTTATTACTATTACCAGCCAATGAAGATGAGCATTTAACACATACTCTGGAGGCGATTGCGATGAATCAGGATCCAATTTTACAAAAGGCAATAGATAAATGGGAGCATATGAGCCAAGATGCTTCGTTCCGTCAAGCATACGAAGTACGCGAAAAGATATTGATGGATGAAGCAGCAGGTATTGCACATGCGTTAAATAAAGGGCGAGAAGAAGGCATGAAAAAAGGACTTGAACAAGGCGTTCAACAGGGAAAACGTCAAATGATTCTCGGTATGCATCGTTTACAAGTCCCAATAGAAACCATTGCACAAGCCAGTGAACTCACGATTGAAGAAGTAAAGAAAATCATAGAGCAGGCATAAAAGAGGCGGTCCAAAGACCACCTCTTTTTACGAAAAAACACAACAAAGACAGTTATGCCAGACTGTCTTTGTTGTGTTTGTGATTTTGCAAGTGTTTGTACGTATATATCATATCAAAATAGGTTCTACCATACAAAAGAAAAGTCTATATGTATAGAGTGTGTTGTGGGAACACTCCTCAAAAAAAGATACAGCCACGATAATCCGCGACTGTATCTTTTCTCTGCGTAAACTCACTATATCTAGCAACTAACCTTTACAGATTGCTCTTCATTTCACAGTATACCTTAACTTGTGGTGAAAATACATATGTTTTACACTAACCCCTTGAATGCCCCCCTGGCTCACGATGATGTCCGCCACCATTTCCTTGTGCATACAATTCAGCGGGCACGTCAATATGATGACCTGTATTTCCGTGAGCGGATTTAGAACCTCCACCATTTCCATGTTGACTCATATACCCTGTATTCCCATCTGCACTTCTAAAAAGTATGTAATTCATTGTGATTTCCTCCCTTTCTAAATTATATCTTCATACTAGCACAGTGTATTAGGGTAAAACATCATTAAATGATTAAAAATTCCGATATTTCAAACGTTGTGCAATCGCAAAAATAACAGGAACACTAACAGAATTACCCGCTTGTCGATACAATTGTGTATCTGAATTTACTTTACTTGCTCGTTCAAAAGCCGAATCTGAAAACCCTTGAAGTCGTCAAGTTTCTTTTGGTGTAAGACGTCTAATTCTAGAATCCTCTGTTAGTACTGCCTGATTGCAAGCTGTATCCAATGATTGATAATACATGTTAAAAGACTTCACCTAAATAGTTTAATCCTAAAACTTCCTGAGCAGAATATAAAATAAGGAAGGTGATTGGGATTGGTGAAGACCATTTTAATTAGAGATGACACATTGGCGCATATAAAAAATGATTTAGTTGAAATCAGTCAGTCTAATGTAAATTCCAAAGGTTTAACTCATGTTCAAATTACTTTAAACAAAAATGAAATTATACATCTCGCGAATAAACTACAAAGTATGTTTGGAAAAGTAGATATTTGTATTCACTGTGATAAAGTGATAGATGCATTTGAAATGCCTTATCGATATAAAAGTCGCAAACAAGCACATCTCGGTTGCCATATTTATAATAATAGAGGGCGTGTATAAATTAACTCCCCATCTTTTATGGAGTGAACCCAGAGAATGAGACGAAAAAAAAACACCTCTCTAAATCGTAAGTATCATTATCTATCTTGTTAAGAAAGAATAACGTTTTTTGTACTTGGGGGTAGTGGAAATTCTTAAGTTGATGGGCATGGGTTCACCATATCAAAAAAAGAAAATTGTACGTTTAGACACATTTTAGACACAAAATAACCGGTACCTTGTATGTTAAGGAACCGGTTATTAATGTTGCAAATTTTTTACTAAACTTATTTATAATGAACGTAAATTAACTACATTGGTATACCTGGTAAAAGTTTAGCCATCAATACAATAATTGCCGCTAAGAAGACTGCCTTAATAATGAATAGAATAATAATTGGAATCGATGCTTTCACTTTGCTTAATCCAGCTGTAATATGTAATCCAAGCCAAATTAAGGCTAAATTCCATACATAGAATACTTCAATTGTATTACCAATTCCATATGCAAATGTACCTTCCGTAAATAATAATCCTAAACTTGTATATTGAGTCATTCCAGTACCAAAAATTAGACTTAAAATTGTATTAATAAGTCCACCAATAATAAGGACAATATTTGTATAAACTACAATGTTTACTAGGGTTTTATAAGGGGTATCATTCCCAAAAATCATCATAAACATCTTATAAATAGCTGCTATGAATAGTGTTCCAACCATCGCACTAGCAAAACTTGAGCCAATTCCAGAAATCACTTCTGATGTAAGTGAACTTTGACCAGCAAGTTCACCCAATTCCTTTTTCATTTTAAGCATCTCAGGTGAAGTATGTATAACATACGCACTTAAACCACCGAGCAGCCCCTGTAACAGTGCTACTAAGAAGAATACACCCCAAACTCTCTTACTTGTTTTCATTCTTTCAAACTGTAATCCAGGAGATGTAATCATTCCAAATAATGATGGCTTTTTCACACCTACATCTTGTATTTTCATATTCGCTTCCATTATAGCGCCTCCTTCTATTTATATAATCCTCTTAAAGGATAATCCAAACAATTCACTCGAACAATATGTATGAATAATAGAGGTACTTATCTCTACTACTCTAGTAAACTATTCATAGCGAAGTGCTTCAATTGGATCTAATTTCGCAGCTTTATTTGCCGGGATTAATCCGAAAATAATACCAAGTGTCATTGAGAATAATACGCCCCCAACAACAACTTCCCATGAAACAAGCGGTGGCCATTTCGCAAATGTCGAAACAATATATGCCCCGCCATATCCAAGACCAATACCAATTAAACCGCCAAGAAGCGTTAACATAACTGCTTCAATTAAAAATTGTAATAAAATTTTACTACGTGTTGCACCAAGTGCTTTACGTACCCCAATTTCACGCGTACGCTCTGTTACAGATACGAGCATGATATTCATAACACCAATACCACCAACGACTAATGAAATACCAGCGATACCACCGATGATCATTGTCATAATACCCGTCATTTTTGAAATACCTTCTTGAATCTCTTTTAAATTCACAACTTCATATTTACCAGTTGCATCACTTGGCTTGCGACTGTTTAAGACATCCGCAGCTTTTTTACCTGCTTGCTCTAAATGATCTACATTTTTTGCTTGAACAGAAATATTTTGAATCTCATCTTTTCCATACAGTGTCGGCCATAATGAAATGGGAACGAGTGCTTCTGATGGTCCCATTCCCATAAACTTGTTATCTGATTTGTAGACACCAATAATTTGCATCGGTTGACCTTTCACTTCAATAATTTTACCGACTGGATTGGCATCCTTAAACACTTTTTCTTTCATTTGTTTACTAATCATGACAACGTTATTACCTTGATCCACATCTGATTCTTGTAGCGAACGTCCTTTTAGTACTTTCACTTTATTCACCGTGAAGTATTCATTGTCTAATCCAGTAATATTCACCATCTCTTTTTTATCTTCAATATCAAGAGACTCCATACTTGAATTTGTTGTTACGATATGTGCAATCTCTGGGATTTTCTTGAGTTCAAAAATATCTTCTTCTGTTATTTTTGGTGCTTCAGCCATATCCATACCAAAAGGATCATTTATATCAGGACTATAATGAATGGGAACTGTTTGATTCCCTGATCCAACAAATTGTGATTTTAAGGCAGCTTCTCCGCCTTGCCCAATCGCAACGACGGTAATAATAGAGCCTACACCGATAATAATCCCAAGCATGGTAAGAGCTGAGCGCAGTTTATGAGCTAAAATAGACGATAAGGCAATTTTTATACTATCTAGTAAACTCATACCGCACACCTTCTATCTTCAGTAATTTTCCCATCTCGCAGTACAATGCGGCGGGAAGAATACGCTGCTACTTCCTCTTCATGCGTAACCATGACAATTGTCGTACCTTCGGCATTGAGCTTCGTGAAAATATCCATAACTTGCTCACCAGACTTCGTATCAAGTGCACCAGTCGGTTCATCGGCCATAATGAACGTTGGATTATTCGCAATCGCTCTTGCAATCGCTACACGTTGCTTCTGTCCACCTGATAATTCATTCGGTAAATGATGTACGCGGTCTGCTAATCCAACTTTACCTAACGCCTCTAAAGCACGCTTATGACGCTCTGCTTTCTTCACGCCACCATATACGAGCGGAAGTTCAACATTTTCCACCGCAGAAAGACGTGGCAGTAAATTAAAATGCTGGAATACAAAGCCGATATATTCATTACGAATTAAAGCAAGCTTTGACTCGTCTGCTGTTAAGATATTCACGTCATTCAGCATATATTCGCCTTCTGTTGGACGATCTAAACAACCGATAATATTCATAAGCGTCGACTTACCAGAACCAGACGGTCCCATAATCGAAACGAACTCACCGCTCTGAATTGTTAAACTAATATCATGCAAAATCGGCACCGCCAATTTTCCTTGATAATACGTTTTAGCAATATTATTTAACGTAATCATTTCTCTTTCACTTCCATTCCGTCATACACATCGTCGGAAGGATTTTTAACCACCTTTTGCCCCACTGTTACGCCTATTTAAAATCATTAAAAGATACTTGGTTANCAATATTATTTAACGTAATCATTTCTCTTTCACTTCCATTCCGTCATACACATCGTCGGAAGGATTTTTAACCACCTTTTGCCCCACTGTTACGCCTTCAGTAATCTCTGTCCAATCTCCATCAGTAGAACCTTTTTTCACATTTTGTTTACGAAGCTTCCCTTTATCCTCAACATAAACAAATGCATCATCGGCTTTTTCTACAATGCTCTTACTTGGGACAGCAATCATCTTCTTATTCTCTAAGTTTACTTGCAGAGAAACGTGATAACCTGGAGATAAACCATCTTGACTATCAAGGCTAGCTTTATACGTATATTGGGACATATTTTGAGTTGCTTCACCCATGCCGCCAGCTTGCGCCATCTCTGCACTTGTTGGGAACTCACTTACCTCTGTAATCTTACCTGTCCACTTCTTCTTATTATTTGCTTTCGCCGTTACAGTGAATGTTTGATCCTTTTGGATTTGTGACTTCTGAAGCTCAGTTAACGTACCGTGGACTTGGAATGGATCTTTAGAAGCTACTTGTAAAAACGCTTTTCCTTGACCACCTAACGCTTGAGATGAACTTTGTGCCGCATCTTTATCTAGCTTTTGAACAACACCAGCAAAATTACTGTAAATTGTAAGTTCTTTCTGCTTCTTACTTAACTCTTCTTTCTGCAACTTTCCTTTTTCTTTCTCAAGGTCAATTGTTTTTTGTCCTATCTCTAACTCGTTTACTTGCTCGTCCATTGGATCTGTTACTTCTTTCCCAGCTCCGCTATCTTTCGCCTTCTTAATTTCTTTCTTCAACGAATCAATCTTCTTTTTTCCTTGATCGTAACGCATATCCGCCATCTTCTGATCAAGCTCAGCTTGCTTCATTTGAAGATTAATCTCTTCATTGTCATAAGAGAATAACTTCGTACCTTTTTCTACCTCTTGCCCTTCTTTTACCTCAATATCTTTCACTTTCCCTTTGGCCGGATCTGCATAGAAACTTTCAATATTACCAGGCTTCACCTGACCAGAAATTAACTTCGTATTATTCAGCTTACGCTCTGTCACTTTCTCAAAACTTACAGCATCAGCACTTGTTGATGCAACCTTCTTCTTACCTTGCATAACAAAAATATTAACTGCTGCCACAATAACAATTAGTGCAATAACCCCGACGATAATCCATATTCTTTTATTATTAGAAGTAGTAATTTTAGATAATACCATAGAATATCCCCCTTCAAAATAAAGTATTTCTGCGAATCCGTTTCTAATTTAGATAATTGTTTTTTCTTTAAATATCGTTATTATATTTGTAAAAAAAATCCATTTTTCCACCTCCTTGTAATTATAGCAAGATATTTGTAAGAATATTATAAATCGCATCTTCTTTGAACTTAAACGTCGCTAGAATTTGTAATGCAAGGCACTTTTTATATAATTTTAAATTTAAGTTCCATTCCTGCAAATACGAATAATATCCTATTTATATATAACATTTTATTATCCATAAATAACATCTGATATGCATAATTGCATATCAGATTGTATTGATAGATAGTATTTTGGTATATATAATCATTTGTGGAAATACATTTAATTATTTCCATTGCAATTATTTATATATTAGGAAGAATTATTAATGTTCGAGATTATGGGTTATTTTGGGGTAGACCGTGGTTGGGCTACTAAAATTGTAAATGCTATTGATGCAGTAGGTTGGGGAGTTGCAGCTGCAAGTGCAATCGCTGCAATTGTTACAGCTGGTGGATTAGCTGTGACAAGCGCAATGATTGATGTAGC
Organism: Bacillus sp. Root131; assembly: GCF_001429475.1. Classification (NCBI taxonomy): domain Bacteria; kingdom Bacillati; phylum Bacillota; class Bacilli; order Caryophanales; family Bacillaceae; genus Bacillus; species Bacillus sp. Root131. The sequence goes on along the minus strand of NZ_LMJQ01000019.1, from coordinate 8,025 downwards.
AATTTTCACTGTTAAAGATTTTCTACGCAGAAACCTAAAAGCACAAGCTGTTGCATGGTAATCATATGATTCCAGTTAAAATAGGAGAGATAAATATCTCTCCTATTTTTTCTATAGAAAACATATAGCGAGTCTAAATGGAGGAAAAGTAATGAAAGGTTCTCAGATGATTATTCTGAAAAATATAGTTTTAGAGCAGATTCGGCAAGATTTTGCTGGAGTAACTGAGAAAGTTAAAACTAAATTAGGAATTCGACTTCCAAATTCATTAAATTGGATTATTACACTTCTATTTCAAAATACATTAATTTTATTTTTCGCCTTATTATTTGAGGGTATTACGGACCCAGAAATCAGAAATATAGTTATAGTTGCTGTTTTGTTATTTAATTGTTTTCTTCCAAGTTCAATGGCTAGACAAAACTCAATTAGAGTTAGTAATAACCCTTTGTATGATTTATTATGGCAATCTAAATTCAATCGTAATCAATTATTAAATTTTACATTATTAGCTGAAGTGCTAGTTTTCTGGTTGCATGAATTAATGCTTGAAATTATTGCGTTCTATGTAATCATTAGGATATCTCCAGATTGGATTACTAGTATCACTTTTTGTATAGGTTGGTTTCTTTTAGTATCATCAATTTATTTTTCAAAAATGAAAAAATTAGTTTTAGAATCATGGGAAACATCTATCTCCGTTTCAAAATATACAGAACTATTTTATGTATTAAAAATAGGAATTATTGCATTAATTATTTCGTTTTTAACTAAACTGTTATTTATGCCAATAATTCAAGAGCCGATTACTAAGGATGTCTACCGACAAGGTATTTATAAGCTATTTAGCGTGTTCTCTAGTCGCGTTGAACACACTTTTAAAGAAAATCTAGGATTAATTTTCAACTATTTTCAATTTAGTTGGCTATATTACATATTAGGTGGACTCCTAATTTTATACATAATTTCAGCTATTTATTATTTTTACTTTTACTCACTCCAAACACATCTAGTTAGACATAAAAATAGAGTAAATCTTAACCAATCGACAAGTAGAATTTTTAAATTTTACCAATGGTTAAGTGAAGTGCTTTATAAAAAACACCCTTGGGTCAAAAGAGATGTAATTATTCTTGAACGAGTTATTGTAAACTCCAATCTTCCCCATAGGATATATTTGTTTCTACCTCCTGCAATAAGTGCTTTAATTGGTTTTACAATCTTATTATTAGGAAGTTTACAATCATATTCTGGTTTTATTTTGGCCTTCTGGTTCATTGGTTGGATGGTGTTATCCCAAACTAGTTGGTTATGGTTATTAAATTATCCAATTTTACATCCAGGAAGTGAATTAAGACAAATTGATTTAGTAAAATTGTCTTCACATTTTACTGTTCAACAATTTTTGAATAGTAAGGGGAAATTAGTTAATATTTTAGCTTTCCCATTACAATGTTTCTTGACAATCACACTATTAATAGGTTTTATTTTACTACACGGTTCTATTTACGAATTAATTGTTGGAATTCTTGGTATGTGGCTACTCTTCTTCATAAATGGGGGATTATCAACATATTGGATGAAATTATGTAGTCGTTTTGATTATGCAAATATGTTTATGGTACGTCTAGATAGCTACGAAGCTAAATTTCTACAACAATTCTTTACTATTCCAAAACGTATAATTAATGGTCTGTTATTTATTACATTTTTCATTGGGGCATTTATCAGTGTCGAATTAAGTCAACAACTCATTTATGACATCTTTTTAATCATAGTAGTATTATGGGGATTTAGTTTATATTTTGTAAAAAAATAACGTAATAAAAGGTCGGATTGGAATAATGAAAAAAGTAATAGCACACATAAGTTTGAAATATATATGGTCAAATTATTCTAGAAAGTTCACTTTAATTTTTTTAATATTAATGGCCTCGTGTATATGGGGAGGCATCTATCAAAGCCATCAGGCTCCTTTGCCACCTAACCCTCCAGATTATAATTGGATGCATTATTTTTCACACAATATGGAACAATCCTTATTTTCTATTGCTGTAGGATTTATTACTTACGGGATTGGTAGTTTTATATTGTTATTTATGAATGGAATGGTAATAGGGATTGTACTAGCCATGACAATACAACATGACATGGTAGACACTATTTTTACGGCATTTTTACCACATGCTATTTTTGAATTACCAGCTATGATGATAGCTGCTCTTGTACCATTTATAATTTGGAATTTTATTAAAAAAAGTATACGGCTTCGTAAAATTCAATATACCTTAATTAAAGCTGAAGTTATTCCTTCAGTTGTATTAATAGTGATTTTATTATTTATAGCCTCAATTATGGAGAGTATGTTTGCCATTTAAAAAAGGAGTTTTCATGATGCTTGAGATAAAAAACTTAAAATTTCAATATGAAGAAAATATTCCATTGCTACATAATATCTCATTTTCTGCAAATCCAGGAGATATTATCTGGCTTCAAGGATCTAATGGCTGTGGAAAAAGTACATTATTACGTATAATTTCGCAGTTAATTGAAGTTGATTATGAGTTTTACTATAATCAACAAAAAATTGAATCAAAAGAAGATATACTAACAAATTTAATTTATATTCCTTCAGAACCTTATCTTTTTGATTATTTAACAGGTGAAGAAAATGCAGAGTTTTTACGAACCCTATTTGATATTTCTAAAAATGAATTCCAACAATTTTTCTCGAAAATGACAGAAGAATTTCAAATCAAACATGCACTTCAAAAATTTGTACAAGAATATTCCTTAGGAATGCGTCACAAATTGTATTGGTCCGCAGTTTTTGCACGTAACGCACCAATTATATTATTAGATGAACCATTTTCATCTTTAGACAATAATTCTCAGGAAATCGCTATTAGAATATTGAAACAAAAAGCGACTGAAGGAGCAATTATAATATTTGTTTCTCATCTTCCTGAAATTAGTGAGAAGCTGGCAACTAGAGGGCTAACCTTAGAGGGTGGAACAATAATTAATAGATTTTAACGGTTAGTTTGTAGAAAAGGATGAGAGTTTAATGAATTATTTGAGTCAATTAATAGGAATTTTACTAGGCTTAATTATGTACCTTTGTATAATAATCAGCATGAAAATTGGGGATAATACGTACATAGGAGATTACTTTTTTAAATTATTTAACATGAATAATAATAAATTTATTGTTGCAATCACTTTTTTTGTATGCTTATGGATTGTTGGAAAGATATTTAAAGACAAACAGGCCATATGGTTAAATTGGGGACGATTACTTTTAACTGGACTAATGTTGGTTGCCCTAGTTTCATATTTAGTAATGTAATAACACTATTAACCCCTTAATACTACATACATTGTAACCAGGAAATTCAATATTATTGCTTTTTAATCACAAAAAAGGAGAAGAATGACAAACATTCTTCTCCTTTTTTGATGTTTACTAAAATCCATATCAATAGGTTGTTCTTTTAGATTCCCATCGGCCGTTTTCAAGTTTTAACAAAAATATATGCTAAACAATTTCGAAATAAACTAAGTCGAATTTCATATCCTAAGAAGCACTTTACTTTTATTCTTTATAAATCATTTTGCCTTTTTTTACTTCAAATTCTTTGATTATTTTATAGAAGGTATTTTTCTTTAATTCAATTAACTCCATAAACTTAATCCCTGTTATTTCTCTGTTTTTCCACTTTGGATAAGTTTCTTCTATTATTTGTAGTTGCTTTGAGCTTAATGTTGCAAGGGTAAGTTGAGGACGTCCTAAATGCTTACCTTGAGATTTAGCTACGGCAATCCCTTCTGCTTGTCGCTGATGAATTTTTTTACGCTCTTGATCCGCAACGTAGGATAGCAATGATAAAAATTGATCTTCCATTAATCGGCCCATATCACCCATCTCACGAAATTTTCGACTATCAAACAAGGTTTCATTTTCTAAAACTACAATATCAGCTTGTAATTCTCTTGTTATATACTTCCATTCTGAAATTACCTCATCATAATTACGGCCCATACGATCTAAGGCATCTATGTAAACAATATCACCTGTACCTAATATCTTTCGTAATAATTGATATTGAGGGCGATCAAAATGTCGTCCACTTGCTTTGTCGACAAAAATACGCCGAGCTTCCACTCCTCGTTCCATCATCTTATGTAATTGGCGTTGTTCATTTTGATCTTTTGTACTTACACGTATATATCCATAAATATTCGTCATTTTTGGTATTCCCCTTATATTTGTTACCATAATTATACCATTTTCGTTTATAAAGGTGTTCATTAAAAATAAACGTTTATAAAATAATTATAATAACCTTTATAAACTTGATATTTCAATGTTTTATAGATGATACCTCTATGTTTGTAAAGGTATATCTTTTTAAACAGATGTTTACTTTCTCTATTGTTGCATGAGAATTTTCTTTTTTAGGAGAAGGTAATTTTGAGGGACTATATTTAACCAATTTACAATCCTTATACATATAAAATTAAAAAGCATTGGGTAACAGATTCATAAAATCGAACAGTTATTGCAGAAAAACGTGAGCCCACATTAACAGGAACAACTTGTTATCCTTTTGACTAGATAGGAGACGCTCCAAATCGGTACATAATTGAATTATCTCTATTTTCTACTCGTTCATAGGGAGGGCTAAGACTTTCTTGTTCATTTTCATTTATTGAAGATAGGCAGTAACTTAATTTTCTCAATACGATTTTTTTGATTTTAATATAAAATTTTTACATTTTATGCTATATCTGTATTAAGGGGCCCTTGTTGATGATTAGGGAAAAAAATTATATGGGAGGCACAAAAAATGTCATTAAAAAAGAAATTAGGTGCTGGAGTGGTTTCAGCCGCTCTTGGTTTATCTTTGATTGGTGGGGGAACCTATGCATATTTTAGTGATCAAGAGGTCACAAATAATAAATTTGCTGCTGGAACATTAGATTTTGCTATGCAGCCTACCACATCTCTTAATCTAGACAATTTAAAACCAGGGGATAAAATATTAAAAAAATTTAATATAAAAAATAGTGGTACGTTGGATATCAAAGATATCGTGATGAAGGTTGATTATACTGTGAACGATTTTAAAAAAGATAATGGTGTTGAAGATTTTGGTAAACACATTAAAGTACAGTTTCTGTGGGATTGGGATCCAGAGAAAAGTCCTGTATATGAAACAACCTTGGCAGAATTAAAATCACAACATCCAGAAGTTGCTTCTCAAAAAATATTCCTGTCAAAATGGGCAGAAACAGGTGGATTAAAATCTGGAAAAACGGATTGGTTTTGGATGAAATTTACCTTTGAAGACAATGGTACGGATCAAAATATGTTCCAGGGAGATAGTATTGCGATGAATATGGAGTTCCAAGCGAATCAAACAGAAGGACAAGAAAGATAATATTGCAAGACCCATATATGAAAGTAAGACTTCTAAGACATAACATTTTAGAAGTCTTACTTTCATATTTCAAATCGGGATAAGACTTGTGAAAAAAGTGTAACCTGTAATCATACTAAATTTTTATCTGTTAAAAAAACTTTGTAACAGAACCCAGCACTTTATCTTGTTTCTTATTTTCATTTACCTTAGGCTTTGTCTCATATAAATTGTTTAATACACGATTATACTCATTTCTTGTAATTTCTTTATTATACAACTGAATTAATAAATCTTTATGCTCTTTTGAAAAGGCCATTTTATCAAAAAACTTAGGATACATAGTACCAATCTCTCCGCTTCATGTTGGGTTTTATATGATAAACCAGAAGTAGAAAAACCCATATCTATATAGAATAGGGATGGGTTTTTCAGTTACTATTTTAGACGTCGTTGTATAGTATAAATATTGGCTGAGTATTATATTATAACATAAAAGTTATAGTCCTAGTTGTTTTTCTAAAGGTTTCAGGTACCTACAAATGTTTCTATTCGAATTGCTCGAACGTGCTGTCCATCGGTTATTGTTTTATTCTAGAATCGAATCGTAGAGATTGCATGTTTATATACAAGCTGTTGTTTCCCCTCATATTCTATTAAAATAGAAAAAGTATCATATCCTGTTATTATTCCTTTTATATGTAGTCCTTTTAACAGAATTAACGTGATATCCTTCTTCTTTTGAAACGCTTCTTGTAATAAGTGTTCCTGTGAAAATAGTATGTTCTTACCTCTATCCTTTTGAAATGATTGTAATTTCGTTTCCAATGAGTTCTCCTCCTATTCTTCTCATACAGTCACTTTGTATTGTTCTAGTTCAGCTAACAGTTGTTTTAGACCCTCTGGACTCAATGTCAGCTTTCCACCTACTAGTTTTACATTCGTTGAAGATATTTCTCCTGTGATAGGACAAGTACCATGAGGTGTATATTTTTGTAGAACAATCGCATCTTCTTCTACAAAAAATTCTAAAGTATCGCTTGTTTCCACCTGTAACGTTTTTCTTGTTTCTTTTGGTATTACAATTCGTCCCAAATTATCTACTTTTCGTACAATACCTGTTGCTTTCATAAGCATGCCCTCCTTTTTTACAAATAGAATATCCCACATATCGCGTAATCGTTTACATTATTTTAAAATTATATATACTATAAAAAAGTTTATCTCAATCTGTAGAAATATTCTCCAGTTCTTCTTACGTCCACTGTTGCAAACCCTCTATTCTCTTCATGCTCTCAATCACTTTTTCGTCACTTACTATATAATAAACCTCATTTCCTTTTCGCTCATAGGAAACGATCTTAAACTGTTTTAACTTTATTAACTGCTGTGACATTGTAGATTGTGGAACACGTAGTAACTTCTGTAACTCGGATACATGTAATGGACCTTTCGCAATTAATTCTCGAACGATCATCAAACGCATAGGATGTCCAAGCATCCGCAATATATCTGCAGGTCTCTCGTAATACTCAATATCCATATAGAAAGCTTTTGGCATAATCTATTCCCCTTTTTGGATGATCGTTTTTTATATCCTAATATCATCTATTTGTTCCGCCAATGTTATATATATGCAAGGGCTTTATCTAAGTATCTATATTCTTATAACTATATTATTCCTCAAAATTCTCCCTATTTCCTCTTTGTATCTTACATTGCTTTCGATATATCTTACTAAATAACTCATTTAATTCACTTTGTTTTATATTCTCTAGTATTTCTAATACTCGTCTAAACGTTTTCCTCCAAGAAATTTTTCATACTTTAATTTGCTTCGTAGAGACCGAATTTTGAAGTTTTTCCTTTTTCTGCTGTTCCTTCAGATGCTCCAATTGCAATAGTCTCTTTTTCATACATAAATAATCCTTTGGAATATCTTCTCGCAGACTTAAATCATATAGTAAACTGTTAAAATAGTTCCGCTGTCTTAATGTAGACTTTCTTCTACGCATAGAGTGTTCCATCTGTTGCAATAGCTCTGTTAGCTCAACAGTAGAAAAATTCACTTCTATCCACTTCTGAAAAAAACGTGTTTTTTCTAAATAGACAATTACTTGCTTGACAAACGCATCCGTAATAAAAGATTTATCTTCCTCTACAACATAGTCCATATCCTGAAGAAGCGTACGAACAATTCCTCGAATATCAGTAAGAACCCCCTGTTGTAAAGAGCGTTCTAAATCTGTAAATACCATTCTACCAACAATCCTTTCTTACAACCACGTAGTCTAATTAACATAAAAAGTTCGGTCCGTATGTTTTTTAGTCTAAAAAACATATAGTAAATATATAATAATAACTATAATGTAATAGTATCAAAATCGGTATTGAGAAAATAGTAAAATGAATATATGTTGTACATATTTATTGTATACTATAAATAATCTGTCATTAAATCCCTTGTATATAAGAAAAGCGAGATAAAAGAGGGTTCTGGTGCAAAAAAGCTAAATGATTTGAAAATATTCTTTCAAACTTGGCCATACTGGTATTACTACTTAAAAAAGGTGCGTGATCAGGATGGAAAAAGAAAACATAT
>NZ_LMJQ01000018.1:0-22149 GCF_001429475.1 Bacillus sp. Root131 | reverse complement strand
CAACATCGCCATCAAGCTAAGGAAAAGGAGATACCCCCAAACCGAATAAAATAGGGGTATCTCTTTTTATATATCTAACTCTATTTCTTTGCTCATGCAACAGAACTTATATTTCTTTCCACTGTTACAAGCACATGTATCATATATATCCATTGGACGTGTCCGTCCTTTCATCGCTTTTTTCAAATCTGTTAGATCTTCATTTAATTCTAAACTAATGATGTAATAYAAATCATAMTCATCACAAATTGCTGCTATTTTTTCTGCTCGTGCTCTTGTTCCTACTTTTATCATAATCGGATTMTTTTCTGAACCTAATAGACACATAAGCTTTCACCTCTTTTCTTTTYATCTTCATTTTATAAAATAAAGATAAAAAATGGAGGGGAATCCATGAAAAAATCATCTCATTTTAAAGACTTTCGTTTACTTGTAAAAGAATTACAGCGTGTATTTTCATCACACTTTTTAACACATTTGGGGAAAGAAACACAGTTTGTTCAACGTACCAGTAAATTTGGAGCACAAGATTTAGCTGCTTTATGCATAGGAATGGGCCAAGATATTGCAAGTTATTCTTTGACAAGACTATGTGGTGTTTTAGAATCAGAAACAGGTGTCCTTATTAGTCCGGAAGGACTAAATGTACGATTAAACGAAAAAGCAGTAGAATTTTTACGTTCGCTCTTCTCGCAACTCTTACAAAAACAATTATTAGCCACTATATCTCTACCTTCTTCTTTTTCAGAATACTTTCGGCGTATTCGTATTTTAGATGCCACTACATTTCAAATTTCAGATCAACTCGCAGCCGTTTATCCTGGTTCAGGCGGAAGTGGAAAAGCTTCTGGAGTGAAAATACAATTAGAATATGATTTACTGAGTGGTCAATTCTTACATGTTGCATTGGGACCTGCGAAAGAAAATGATGTGAATTACGGCAAAGAAGTTCAACCTACCGTTGATTTACAAGRTCTTTGTATACGGGATTTAGGTTATTTTAGTTTGATCGATCTAGATGGCATCCAACAAAAAGGAGCCTACTATTTATCTCGGCTTAAAATGAATACCAAACTGTTTCAAAAAATGAAGAGGCCCCTATTTTTAAAAATGGAGCAAGTAAGAAAAATATCAATATACAATGATTGATTTAGAAACGATTATGGAACAGTTACAACCAGGGGAATTATATGAAATTCCTGTTGTCTATGTTGGGCGTGACTATCTACTTCCMGTAAGAGCTGTAATGTATAGGCTTACTCCTGATCAGGAAACACAACGTAGAAAAGATCGAGCATACAAAGAAAAAAAGAAAAACATAACGTTTAGTGATCGAACAAAAAAATTACAAGGCATCAATGTATACATTACGAATATTCCATTGGAATATGTTTCTAAAGAAGCTATCCATGAGTTCTACTCTCTTCGTTGGCAAATAGAAATTATCTTTAAAACATGGAAATCTATTTTTCGCATTCATTCCAATACAAATGTGAAGAAAGAACGATTAGAATGTCATATCTATGGAAAATTAATTGCTCTTTTACTYTCTTCTACTGTGATGTTCCAAATGAGACAAGTATTGCTGATAAAAAAACAAAAAGAATTAAGTGAATGGAAAGCTATGTATATGATTCATGATTATTTCCGCGTATTATATCGACAAATACAAGAACAATCGAAGCAACTAATAACAAGTTTTCTTCGTTTATTCCACTTACTTGATAAAAATGGACGAAAATCACATCGTTATCGAAAAAAAACTGTATTTGATATTTTAGGTACTGCATACGAGCAGTATATAGAAAAATAAATCCGCTTAAAAAAATTGTAGCCCGCTAGGGTTATTTCGTATGCACTTTTTTATAAAAAATTTTAATATTGGGTAAAAGATACCCAATATTCCATAGTCGGAGAGGAATTTATACGTATTTTTGTAAGTTCAATTTCGTTAGCTTGATGGCGATGTTGCCGTGAATATTGGGTAAAAGATACCCAATATTCCATAGTCGGAGAGGAATTTATACGTATTTTTGTAAGTTCAATTTCGTTAGCTTGATGGCGATGTTGCCGTACCCCTTCTATAAAAAAGGCGAAGTCTTCAATTAAACCTCGCCTTTACCATGTATATAGAATTATAACAATTATTAGCAGCTTCCGTTTTTTACCTTTTAGGTCTTTAAAAATTAGAACCAATAATTTACTCTTCTTTACAAATTAACTCTACACTTTCTACTTTAAACATCTCTTACGTTTCGCTTATATCAACACGAACTTGATCTGTATCTGGGAAAAGTTCTATGGTTTTCGTTGTGTATTCTATTTGCTCATATACAACTTGTATTATAATCACAAGTTGTATATGAAATCGTTTCTATTGATTTGCATCACCGGAGATTGTCACCGTTCCATTACTCAGACCTTCTTTTTTCGCTGTCACCCGCAATACATATCCATGATCGTGTTTAAGCATATATTTTGTGATACTTGAGCACTCCAATTAGGAATTACTAACACAGGTGTACCATTTATTTGTTGTACGTTTGCATCACCTTTGACATGCCACTCCTCTAGGCCATATTTAAAGTCACCATTTTTAATAAAATTTCGAACGTCATATAGATAAAATGCTTGTTGAATTTGATTATTTAATTCTATATATATATCATAATTATTTCAAATTCATCTGAGTTATTATATCGATTCACATTTATTACCCCCATACTAATGTTTCCAGTGCATTCAATTTACATATAAATTTTTTTATAATAAATAAAAAAATCATCCTCCCCCCCCCTGCTCATATTGTCCGGTTATAGCTTTTCTATCTCTACTTGAAAGGTTAAACGTTCCGATTAAGTTAAATAAGTCATTGTTACCATATTAAAATGTATATCTCCTGAAAATATATTTGTAGAAGAGGATTGTTTTACATTTTTCGATAATAATGTTAGTTGTAAATTTACTGGAATAATTGATGTTATGTTATTCTTATAGGGCACTATAAAGAGCAAACTACAAACATACCTTATTTTATTAGAATCCTGCTCAAGAGGTTTAATATATGAACTTGATTTTCCAACTTCCATATATACACATCTATAAAAAATATTAGAGACTTGTTCCTCTAAAGAAGAATTCCCCTTATTATTTAATACTGTTTGATTTAAAAAAGAATATGTCTTATGCCCCATTTCTGTACTATTCATATTCTCGAAAGAAATTGTTTGATTCATTGTAGAAGTAATCACACAATTCTTCTCATGTTCTAAGTTTTTTTTTACTAGCGAAAAATCAAATTCATCTAAATTATTTTTAAAAACCCTTTCTAACAAAGTAGGATTTATACAAAAATTATTATTTTCTGTTGTGAATATTTTATAAAACACTCCATTTTCTGTCATCAATTATCCTCCAATTTTATCCTAAATATTAATTATAAATTCTACTAAAAGTAAAGCTAATATAAATTGACTTCTAAGCATATGTTTTAAACAATTATTAGAAATTATAAACTCGTATACTCTGTTTCCTCGTCAATAAAATTGAAAAATTCATGATTTTCTACAATTACATAATTATAACTTTTTAAATATTATATATAATTTATATCTATTAGAAATATTAGCGATTAAAATTACAAGAGGAGCCACAATACTCACTCCTCTTGTGCTAACATGACTTCTACTTTAGTAACGGATTAATTTGCGTCGTAAAGGCCGATTCTTTTACTAAAAACAACTGCGATAAATACCACTCTTCTCCAGAATTTAAACTATCTGAAGAAATACTAAATAAAGCATTTGTACTTGAAGTTGTAATCCCTAAATCGTTAAATGTAAATGCATCTGTGACAAAATCCACCCATTCTGGATTAGCATTTGCAGTAAAACTGCCTAGCATTCTATTATTTCCCGAATTCTGAGATTGTACCCGTATTCCAGCAGGTAAGCGATAAGGTACTCTTACCCTGATAATTAATTTATATCTAGTTGCCGTATTAAACCCGGTGTTTAGTCTAATAGAGTACTTAGCTTCATTACTAATGAAAGTACGTGCAAATTTAATACTGCCGTCTGTTGCTTGATCTGGCGTATCTTCTAAAAATGATCTATCTGAAACTTCAGCAAATTGCAGAGCAGGAATTACATAACTATCATTCGTTTCACTTAAATAGTGAGATTTTTTAGAATAAAAGTCCTTAGTATTATCTGGTGCAAACCCTACAATAATATTTTCTGTAGTAGGTGAATCATACTCTATTCTATTATATGTTAGTGTTGTAAGATCGTGATTATATGCAAGTGAGACTCCTCTTGGGCAAGCTGAAATAGCACGAATATAATATCCATCATATGCTAAATAATTTGGTGGTATTGTTCCGGTTCTACTACTTAAAACCGTTTGTGTACCGAGTTTAATGTTCCACCCATATAGAGTAGACTGAAACCACTGTGTGAACTTTACATTTATATCTGCATTTTTAAAAAATAGGTCTGCTGGTGCTGGCGCAGTTAAAATTTGATTTATAATATCTCTAGGCGCTATAGGCTCATTATTTGGATTTTGATAAAAAGTTTGTGTTCTAACTTCCATAATTTCATTGCCATTGTTATCAGCAAAATTAAAATTGTTTGTTCTTCCGTTTCCTATCCATCCTGTAAGCCCAGAACTAGGATCGTATATAGGATGGACGCCACGAATATTTTCTCTTGCTGGTATATCAGCTGGTTCATTAGTGAAAGAATAATTAAATTTAACAGTTGTTAATCTTTGATTAACTTCCCCCATTAATAACTTATAAACTAGTCCTCCCCATTCATTATAATTTACAGGAATTGAGACACCAACATAATCCCATAATGATAGAGAGCTTTGTAATTTTAATCCTTCATATCTCATTAAAGACCAGGCTTCAGCAAATGGAAACACATATAAATTACACATATTCCGGAACGTCAATCCATCTTTAAGACTGACTTTACACAATCTTCCGAACTCTTCTGTGTACATTCTCATTAATCTGGTCCTGTAATCTAATACTTTTTGATTAAATAATTTTATAAATGAATCTACATCAGCTTGAGTAAATCCCCATGCACTCCCTGCTAGGATTCCGTCTTTTAATAAAGTTAAATGAAGTGTACACATTTGAGTAAAAAGTGCTATAGATACTCCTTCATATGTTTGAACCTCAAATTGAGGTAATCGTTGTATTATAGCACCACTTAGATTTAGAAAATAACCCTTGGCTGTTGCAGGGGTAAAACCTGGTTGTTTAATATACGCATCAAATACATCACTAACCTCAATAATCCCCCTATATTCTGCGTTTAATATATTGACTCGATCTTGGCTTAATTTTTGATTTATAAGTGTTTCCACTTCTGTACGAACTTTTTCCATAGTAGCAGGTTGAGAACCTGGGAATATAAGTGATAGTACTTTTGAAAATGCTGCCTTTGCCGCCCATTTCCCTATAGCTGTTGCAAGATATTGTGCGATGGGAGCTACTGCTATTAATGCTGGCGCAATAGTAGGTTCGGTATAATTATTATATAATGGAAAGTCTGTTTCATTAACTATACTTAAAGTATCTAAAGAACTATCTTCCATATAATTCATTCCACCTTTTATTGAATTTTTTTATTTTAAAGGTCATATTTTTATTCATAAATTATGACCTTATTATTCATTTAATAATTAGGGATTTTTTATTTATAGTGAAGTGAAAATTTCCCTTTAATTTTCACCGCGTGACAATCACAATCTCCAATTGGTTCAATGCTCACATCGCAAATTTTTACATTATCACAATTAATATCACAATCTGGCAAACAATCTACACTGCAATACAAAACTTGATCTACGCAGACAGTATCTTGGCAACTCACAGCAATGTTTTCTTTATGTGGATTTGCTGAGCAGGTCATGCATTCATGAATAGGTTCTATTTCTATATTCGATACAAATGAGATGCATCCCTTTACCTTTAATACATGTAAATCTACCTCTGCACATCCACATCCTTCTATAGGAACAACCTTACGGCATTTTTCTTTTGAAACGGATAGACAATCAAGGTTATATACAAATTTCGGATCACAATGGGCAACATATTTAAAACCTTTTGGAATTGAGACTACACAACAAAATGCTATTTTATGTTCCCCTCCTTCACTACAATGGTGATGTTCCTCCTGCACAGATAAATTCTTATTTTCATGATCCTCGAAATCAAAATTCATATTCATATTTATCTTCTCTCCCTTCTATGCAATTTTAAAAAACTTATTCAAATAAGATTTCAAAATATCTTTCTTAAAAATTTAGTACCAATTTCACTATTCTCCTGTTACATAACAAATATATGTTACTTGTATAAAAACGATGCATGTATAAACAAAAATGTATCTTTGACTAAAAAAACAAGATACTATATCATATAGCCATTTGAAAAATCTTCCGATGGATAAGTCTTCTCTGAATAAATGCTACTTATGTATATAAAAATAAGAAATATTGTTTCAAAATAATAAAATCTCATACGAAACTATTTTATGAAAATACATACTCTTAAATTAGATTTCATTTTGGCGATATCCAAACGTATCATTCATACCTAGTTTGCAAAAAGCACTTAAAATTTTATCGTGTTAGGAATCTTTAGCATATGCAAAATAAGGATGTTTTCCTTGTGAGGATAATCTGCAATATCAATATGGAAAGGGATTTAGATCATGTTTAAGTAGAATAGACGTGGCTTACTTTAATTTTTCGATTTCAAATTTTCCAAACTTAAATATGATTGAATGCCTGAGAAAGGTAATAGAGATGTTTTAGTTTATTATGAAGTATTAGGGGCGTCTTTTAAATTCAATCTATCAATTTGTGAAATATATTACTCAAAACCCAATACCATTCTAAAACTTATTCAAAATATATATTGCTTTAAAAGAGCATACATACTAAAAAAACAGGCATCTTTCGAACTATAGCGCATAGAATACTACGGTGAATCAAAAACAAATAAAATTTAGGAGGTATATTCAAGTATACAAAAAAACTTTAGTGTGAGGGGATTTAGATAAAAAGTATTCGTTATCCTTATAAATTAATTCTTAAACATGCACCAATGTATACATTAAATAATATTATGTGAATTAAGTCTATCAATTTAATTTATTATGTTACTTTATATTTGATTAATAATTGCAAGTTTAAAATCATAATTTAATGTTGAAAGGCCACTATTCTAATTAACTTAAGGAGTTGTTTATTTATGGAAAATTTAAATCATTGTCCATTAGAAGATATAAAGGTAAATCCATGGAAAACCCCTCAATCAACAGCAAGGGTTATTACATTACGTGTTGAGGATCCAAATGAAATCAATAATCTTCTTTCTATTAACGAAATTGATAATCCGAATTATATATTGCAAGCAATTATGTTAGCAAATGCATTTCAAAATGCATTAGTTCCCACTTCTACAGATTTTGGTGATGCCCTACGCTTTAGTATGCCAAAAGGTTTAGAAATCGCAAACACAATTACACCGATGGGTGCTGTAGTGAGTTATGTTGATCAAAATGTAACTCAAACGAATAACCAAGTAAGTGTTATGATTAATAAAGTCTTAGAAGTGTTAAAAACTGTATTAGGAGTTGCATTAAGTGGATCTGTAATAGATCAATTAACTGCAGCAGTTACAAATACGTTTACAAATTTAAATACTCAAAAAAATGAAGCATGGATTTTCTGGGGCAAGGAAACTGCTAATCAAACAAATTACACATACAATGTCCTGTTTGCAATCCAAAATGCCCAAACTGGTGGCGTTATGTATTGTGTACCAGTTGGTTTTGAAATTAAAGTATCAGCAGTAAAGGAACAAGTTTTATTTTTCACAATTCAAGATTCTGCGAGCTACAATGTTAACATCCAATCTTTGAAATTTGCACAACCATTAGTTAGCTCAAGTCAGTATCCAATTGCAGATCTTACTAGCGCTATTAATGGAACCCTCTAATCTTAGTAGCTATATTTATTAAATATGGTAATATCACAAGTATAAATACTTGTGGTATTACCTACCATTCTTAAATTATATCCAAAATCATGCGTTAATCTACATTCCCCTTTCTCTAAAATTTGTTCTTCACACATCCACATTTTTCGATAAAACAATCTCTGTTAAAGAATATAAATATCTAAAGTAAAGATTATTTCTTTTCTATTTTAATAGCTCATGAATCGTTTATATATTATATTCGTTTTTAAAAATGTTATTATCTGGGATGTTATTTTATTATTACTAACATTCCAACGTTATATTTTCATAATCCCATTAAATCACAGCAAGGTGTTAAATTAATATGATCAACAGATAAAATATACTATTTCCCTTGTACAGTTACTAAAAAATTCAAGGTATATTTAAAAATCAAAATGTATGTGAACTTTTAATCTGTAACGTTTTATCATTGCGTTTGTAATATAGTATTTTAGAATGATATTTTCATATTTACAGTATATCTACACAAATTAAATGCCGTAAACTATTTAAAACTGTATTACTTTTGCTACGCTTTTTATAAATTTGCATAAAATATAATAATAGCTATAATCAAAATAAAATATACTAATTGATGAAAGGAGATGCCGTACAAGGAATTAATCAATATATTTACTCTAAGAAAGTAGTAGTAGAATACATTAGAAATGAAGTGATATTTAAGAGAAGTCAAAATTGATATTTTAAGTTGACTTAATTTTCAGATAAAAAACCAATACCTAGTGCTACGAACTTGTAATCTTATTAACCTACCCACTATAAAAAATATAAGGATGTTGTAAAATCAAATAAGCATTACCTGCTTTTTTAAATAAGAAACGTATTATGATGCTTAGGTTATTTATTACACTTGCAAAAGAACAAAAAGGTTCAATACTTCATGCTTAATGTACCGTATGTATATAAAATAATATCTACACAAAAAATAATTGGATAAATACTAAAAATCATTTAATATTTAAGCATATATCATGGAAAATACTAATAATATTCTTAAAGAGATCTCTATTAACTTCCAATTATCCGCGACTTTTATTAAATTGAGATATTCCAAATTCTATAGCAATAATATCTTTATTTTAATTACTTTCTCTTTCAGTAATTGCAGTAATACCATTAAATATCTCCGAGATAAGGTGATTTTGAGCCTTTAATAATTGCGGGAATTCCCATGTTTTTTTATGTTATTTTAAACAAATTGTTATTTATTTTTAACCAAAATAAATAACATTATAAATTCAAGGAATTAAGTTCTTTTCTGTATTTGCATTTTAAAACTAGTTAGGAGATTATTATGAAAGAAAACATAAATTTAAATTCTGTTGTATTTAATACACTAAAACAATATGAACAAGCATTCACTATAATGACATTTCGTTTTACAAAAATTGATGAAGATTTTTATTACACCTACATTGATCCTGCTTTAGTAGATAACATGCAACTATCTAAAAAACATTTTATTAACAGAAGGCTACAAGATATATGCATAAATCGCGAAATATTTAATAAAATGTACACCTATTATGAACTAGCATGGAAAAATGAACAATCCAATTTATATATATTTAACCTTAACACGCATATATATATTATTTACTTTAAAAAAATTTATGTTGAAAAGGAAAAAGAGGTAGTGCAGGGGCATTGTATCCCAATAAATCCTAATTCAGAATTACTATCTGCTCTTGATATACCTATAGTCCATAGATTTGATTTTATATAAATGCCCCTATTTTAATACATACGGATTTACGCGTAAGAAAAATTTATGGTTATTTTTCTTACCATTCCAACCAAAGCAGGAGGTTTTCCCTTTAACTTCTGATATAAAATATATACTAATCCATACAATATAATTATTTTTTTCATACTACATGCCAAAACATTATCCTACATCAAGTAATGATTTTTCGAAATAAGGTAATATACCAATCAAAAATATTACTAAAAATACATAGTAACTACCTACATAAAATTTTAGCCGTTTTTTTTCTTTTCTAAAGTTTCACGTAGCTTCCGAATGATTTGTACCACTAATTCTATTTCATCTTCTGTAGCTAATTTACCATCCAAAATTAAATTATATTTTTTCAGTAATTCTTGCGAGTTCAAATTTATGTCTAGGATGAACTCTTTTTCATTTAATTCATCTTCGCACTTTTCATCCAATTCAATCAGATACTGAATATCTATATTATATATAGTTGAAATTTTTTTCAGTATGTTTAGGGAAGGGGTATATATTCCTCGCTCAATTTTAGATAGATTACTGTAATCATAGTTAGTTTTTTTTGCTAAATCCTTTAAAGTATCGCCATTTTTTTTTCTAATTTCTTTAATCCTATTCTTCATATCCTTCCCCCCCTACATAAACCCATTTCTTTTTTACATTTTACCTAATTTTTTCATATTATTTCACTTCAAGCTCTTTATTGGTTCAATTGGAAAAAAATATATAAATTTATGGTATACAAAACCAATTCGAGCAATATACATATATTAACCATGTTTGATTGAAATGGTCTTATTATGCAAAATACCTTCTGCTCTAGATGTTTGAATAATTTGAAGTTTTTCTTCCGATATAGCATAGGGCGATTTCGAAACAATCCAAACATACGGTGAAGTACTAAGTTCATATGTTTTATTTTTGAAATTCCACTCTTCAGCTCCAAAATAATTTATATATCGTTTCAATTTATTTTTCATTAGATCTGAAGAATATCTAGAAAGTTGAATCTCAACAAAAAATGCCATTTTGTTCCACACCATGAAAATATCAGGTTGGATATATCCAGAACCAAACCTTTTTTCTACTACAAAAACAGACGGGGATTTATACTGACAAATACCAATATAAAAATCAACAATAGCTAGGTAATGTTTTATTTTTTGAGAAGTCTTTTTGACACTAGATGGCTCTGGAAAATAGATATATGGCTGTTCATCTATCTTGGCGTCAATATATCCATCTCTCCTCAGCCTTTTTAGCACAAAATTTGCAGATGTAATAGGGTTTTTCACATCAGAAAACAACAAACGAACAATTTGATCCCTAGTCATACATTTAAAGAGATCCAAAGCTTGTATAATTTTCTTATCGCGTGATCTTAACACCATTTCTCCCCCTCAAAATATATTGTTTATATTAGAAACAATTTCTACAAACTCTAATTTCACAAGATTCATAGAATGAAAACAAAAGTAGGTGCTACTTTTGTAGAGTATATGTCAAAAATATAATTGGTATTCTTTTTAAATCGAAATTCCGAAAATAAAAATTAGAATATTATATTTTAAGTGAACTTAGATTCTTATTTATAACAGGAATATATCTTATTAGTAATTCCCTAAAGTTCTAATATTCTAATTATTTGATTATTCCTCGAAATTACAATATAGTATTGAAAGTATAAACATACAAATAAAATAAACTAAAATTTATATTAACATAGAAATATTTATCTTCAAATCAAGATAACTCACAAAAATCTGTTAACTATAAACAAGTCTCTGTTTATCAGCACATCCTGAACCACTTAAAAATGAAGTATAACTTGCCTAAAAATATTTAAACAAATACGCTCTTAGTAATTAAAACTGCCATTCTAGATGATTTAATCTGCCTTTTCCACTGATTATACAAATTACTTTCATGAATTAAGAGATTATAAGGTTTTTAAAGACCCAATGCTAGTCTTTTATTTTTATTATAATATTATTAGTTTATATTTATATAACTAACTTGTTTATTGATTAATTTTCCATTCCTCCGAAAGTTCCCCCTATGTATTTTTTTCCATTAACTTCTTAAACATTTCTAATCTTTTGTACTTAAAAAAATCATACATATGAACGAGAAAAAAATAGGAGTGCATGCCATTATTATAGAAAATAAAGAAAGAAATACATTCGTCACAAAGAAGCAATTCAAACAGATGTTTCTAGAACATGGTCTTAAGGTCTGACGTTAGGATCTTAAGCAACACTATTTTATTCTATACAAAAAACACTAATATATACAGACACTCATTATAAGATTCATTTTTAACAGATTCTCCAAAAGGATTCTCCTTTCTCGAGCAGGTGCAGGGCAATAACTCAGCGATAAGTTTCAATTTGGCATAATCAAACAACATCTAGTTTCACTATAGACTTCTAATTCTTATATAATTAGTTTTATTAAATTATAAGGGTTGATATAGCACTGAAATTTGATAATAATAGCCATTTGTAATTGCTATTGTATTAGTTATAAAACACCGAAAATATGTGTGTGATGATATATCAGACTATGAAAAATCCATAGATATCTAATTATTCAAGAAACAAAATGTAAAATTAGTAGAATAGACTTATGATGTTGAACAGATACATATCTTGTTTGAGGCGACATCATAATTAAAAAATGAAAAATTTCATTAATGCATATAAATATGAATTTTTCATTTATAAATAGAATCTCTCATGGAGTAAGAAAGAAACTTTAGAGAAAATTGTTTTGATCGAGAGGTTTTTGTTTAATTACTACAGAAGGGGCACCAATAGATGTAGTAGAGTACTATATTAAAAATCAACGTAAAAAGTATGGGTTAGTAAATGTTAAAACTATACAAATATTATGAACAACGAGTGTGTACAGCTTGTTACAAGAAATACTTACTGGTATTATCAAGTCTTATCGAGAACCACTAGATAAACCTATCAAAGTGATGACTGTTATAGCTTTAATAGAATATATTTTATTCCTATAAACTGTAGTCGCACGTAGATGTTCATCGTGGCAAGCAGCCAATTCTACTTTGAAAAATCGTTTGAATAGCATCTATTTATTCAACTTAGTACTTAGAACTAATTAAATACAAAAAATAATTACAGATTTTGTGAATTAAACAATTACTTACAAGACCCAAGTGAAACTTTAAGGATGGGAGACATAGAAGAATCAGTAAGTTCTTGCAAATTGTTCTCAAAGTAGAAGGAGTAATACTACACTGCCCTCTCAAAAGTCAGTAATACCAAAATTTCTGTTTGCCTTTGCTGGTAAAATCCCTACTTCCACCAGTTAATTGAGTTTTTTAGTGCCGCACCTCTCTATTGTATAAGAGCATGTTGGTTTAAACCAAAAACTAATAAACAAAACTAACGAACAAATAATCGTATTATTGTGAGATATTTAGAAGCTATATATCCTTGATCAAACTAATATTTTGTACCATGTATCACGATGAAAATATTAGCTTCAGAGTAAATATAATAACACAACCATGTACATCATTAACTAAATAATTCTCCCTCTTCTCTCTCAGTATATCAAATACTGTATTGTAAATATTATAGTCTCCACAACTTCCACCATTTTTTATCTTGCCTACTATTGAATCCTTCCGTTTCCTGAAACTTTAACAATAATTTTTGCTGTCTTTTTGTTAATACATCCTCAATATATTCTTTTTGTTTTTCAAATTCGTGTAATAATCCATCATACTTTCTATTTAAATCGTTCAAACCTGAATTCATATGTATTAAAGTCTCTGTAACATTAAGTACCATAGACTTTTCATTTTCATTAATATTTATTTTGGGTAAGATATGTACAGAACAGAGCACATCCTCTATTTGCTCTGTCGTTTTTCCTTCCTGATAATACAATCGTATTTTTAATAAAATATGAATGTATTCCTTAGAAATCAAGTAGTTTTTTCCCTGTTTTTTTACCCTTAAGTGATGACCGTGCATTCTAATATAGCGTCTTATGATTACATATGAAATTTCTGTTACCTTTTCAACTTCGATAATTGTCATCCAATTATTAATCATTGCATTACTCACCTTTCAAAAAAAATTTTTTTAGATTTTTGCTATAATTAATATTTGAAGTTCTATTCTTAATTTTACTATTGGTACATAATTATTTAGGTACATTTTCTTTTAGATTTTTTTTATATTCAACTCTATTCAACAATTCATATGGAATGAATTTTCTTGTATGATGAGATGCAACAAACTCCTCATATATTGGATGCCAAATAATGATATACTTTTCTTCTTTATATCGAACCTCATCAAATTGACGTAGAAATACTCCATTTTTATCATTCTGATTAATATCTATTGCACCCAACCTTAATTTATCTCGAAATGTATCCATCTAAACCTCCTAAATTTTTATTT
Organism: Bacillus sp. Root131; assembly: GCF_001429475.1. Classification (NCBI taxonomy): domain Bacteria; kingdom Bacillati; phylum Bacillota; class Bacilli; order Caryophanales; family Bacillaceae; genus Bacillus; species Bacillus sp. Root131. The sequence goes on along the minus strand of NZ_LMJQ01000018.1, from coordinate 7,895 downwards.
TGATAAATATAATTTGCTATTATTACCAAAAATCCTTTTATATTTTTTCGACATATTTCTCTCACTTATGATTATACTCATTTCCTTTGCTATTTCTTTAGATACATAAACTGATTGAATATCGTTCAATCAGTTATTTACCAAAATTAATATTAATAAAAATATACAGATTTGTTAAATAAACCAATTTTTAATATTTAAATATTAAAAATTAAATACCCCAGTTCTACAGATGTTTATTCATTAAAGTTAAATCCAAAACAAAAGCTAAGGAATAAAGTTCCTCAGCTTTTGTTTTGGATTTTTAAAAAAGTACAACGATTACGAAAACAAACGACTACTTATTTTTATTGCACCTTTTAAAAACTATATTCATTATTTAATTAGGTTATACTTAGCAAGCACCCTCTTGTGTTCCTTTTATTATACAGCTCTTTCTCATATACTTATATTAAGCCAAGATGAAAAATATGTTAGATTACAAAAGGCAATAAATTTATAATAAATTCACTACCTCTTGTCTCTCTATCCACTTATCTAACTTATTTTTCGTATCGTCATTTAATCTTTTTCTTTTTCCAGATAACATTCTTGAAAGTGTTGAATATGAAATCTCAATTTCTTTTGCAAACTCACGTATACTTTTATTATTCTTCTCTTTGTACGTGTTCATCTTTTCGATATAAAATTCAATGCTATTAGGGTTCTCTTGATTTAATATACTAATTGTCTCCTCTTCAATAACTGGTTGCTTTCCTTCTATTTCAATGAAAAATGGTACCTGTTTCCTACTTTTCTTAATAATTAACTCTTGTTGTAATTTAACAAGCTCATTTGTAGGAGAAATAATTATTTTTAACTTTAACCAATAGTTTTCAAACCAATTTTTCCCCTTACATTTCTCTTCATCTATTTCAGGAGAGTATTTCCACTCTTGAATTACTTGGTCTCTCATAAGGTCATCTAAAGTCTTTTCAAAAACTTGTCTGATTAGACTTGGCTTTCTTTTCATACTTATCTCCATTACCTGTAAAACTCCTTTGGGACCACCAATACTATATGAATGTGTTAAATGTTGATATGATTGTTGAATACGCCAACGCCAACTTAAATATCTTGTCAACCTTTTATGATACCTCTGTTGTTTACTGTTATACTCTAATGCCTTTTTAGATAATAAACCTGTCAGTTTTTCAGAACCGTATAGATATTTCGATAAAAAACTACCTGGTGTAACGTTCATGCTCTCTATACCTAATGTTTTATCTGTATCAACATCTTTTGCAATAATAATTTCGTCCATTACAAATAATCTTCTAATTCTTTGCTTTTTATAAGCTAAAGTTTCATTTGGATCCTCTTCATTTAAAATCACTATCTCATTATCTTCATTTACATAAATAAAAATACTAGCAAGAGCAGCTAAACGCTCCATAATTTTTAATCTGTCTTCTTTTCGATAATAAGTTTTACCGTTCTTAATTTGTTTCATATTACACATATCTAGGATTTGTTCGTAATGTACAGGCACAATGGTCTTATCATTTTCCGCACTCTTTACCCATAGTTCTGTTACAATATCTAGGCAGTCCGCCGTCAAATCATCCATTACTCTAGTTAAAAATGTAGAATCAATTAGCGTATTCCACTTTTTCAACTCCTCTCTCTGTAATTTCATATCACCATCATCGCGAGAAGATACTACCACAAGACTATTTTGTTTATCCGGTAACTGAGCAATACGACCTTCCTTATCTTGGTCATCTGCAAACTTATTCTTGGCAATTGTATCTGATAAATGATACATAAATCCTGCATTACTTCGTTCTATATATTCACTTTTAGGTCCTGAATTTAAAGGTAATTCTTTTGTGAAAACAGGCAGTTTAACTCCAAATTCCATTAATAAGTCATATCTTAGGCATTCGTAAATTTCTTCCTTATGATTATCTAATTTAGGGAGAATATCTATTGCAGATAATCCTAAGGCTTCTTTTTTAGAAACCCATTTTACTAGCCTTTCGAAAGTCTGTGATGAATAAGTTGAGTTATATATTTTTTGTAGATCTTTTTCCACATCTTGATAAAATCTTTGCCATTTATTTAAAATCTTATCATTCCCCTTTACCCCAGTAAATAAAGGATACGCTATATATAAAGTGTTTTGAAATAGTACTTTTAACTTCTCCACTAATAATCCTCCTAATTGCTTCTAATACAATTATACCAATTGCTACTAATCATTCATACCATTTTCCAAGACAATTGTATGTACTTATTTTTCTTATTCTAGATTTTGAAGATTAATTCTCCTTGTTCATTTTTTAGAGTTAAGCTTAGAAAGTTCTGAGACAGAATTTTTCACCTATCAAAAAGATGTGATTTTTTGTAAAATTGGCAATATTTCGCCCGATTTCATACCCTTCTTATCAAAAAAGCAACGCTTTTCCCAAGTTGCGTACCTATTATCTTTAATAAGCAACATTTTACATTTAAATCTACAGATATACATTAAAAATAAGCAACGTTTTTCCCAAGTTGCGTACCTATTTCGCTAGATAAATCACTACTATCCCTTTGTATATCAAGGAATTTAAGAAATTCAATAAAAAATTATATATATTTTTATAGCGACCTTTCCCAAGTCGCGTACCTATTTTTCAAAAAAAGTAGCAACACTCTTCCCACATTGCGTACCTAAAAATAATAGATGAACTTAGAGAATAGTGTTATTAAAGGATTTCTTTTAATTTTTACTTAATAAAGTCTCATCAAATAAGAGCAACACCCTTCCCAAGTCGCGTACCAAAAAAAAAAAAAAAAAAAATGCAAATCCCTTGTAGCTCTAAGAATCATAAAGTGTTGCTTTTTTTTAAAATCTCTCTTAAAGGGCGCATTTTTGCAAAATTTATTTTGCTATAATCAAAATTGGTATATTTTACAGTATTTTAGCATATGTTTCTGAATTTGCAGAACGGAGGTGAAAAAGATGGGGAAATCATTTATTATTCAAAATCAGCGTAGCTTAAATGGAAAAACAACAAATGCTGTTGTAGTCACATTAAAATCTTGGCAGAAATTTGTTGCAGCGTTTGAGGAGAAATACTACAGCTATAAAGATACATATTTGGAAGATATTCTGCAGCACATGACATACGAAGAACGTATTGCTGATGTAGAAGGCTTTGTCGAAAAAGCTAAACCATCTTTTTCACGTCGCGCAATGTCTACACTTGCAGAAAAAACTGGAAGAAAGCATAAATTATACGGCATTACAAATGCTGATCTCGAAGTATTCTTATATCTGCATAAGAAATGCTTTACTAATGGTGTCATTCCCAATGTAACCATACATATGATGTGGGAAGATTACAAGCAATATAAAGAAGAATTTGCTTATATCCAACACTCTCAATTCTATATCGCATTAAAGAAATTAAACTTACATAATATTATCTCCATTGAAAACGGACTAGATGGTCGTTATACAATTAAACTCACTCATTTTATGAATGAGGAAACAGAAAAAGCAAATCCGTATGTATATATTAGTCCTGTTATATTTACAAAGGATTTCTTTAAGCTATCTATAGCAGCTAAGAAACTTTTCTTAGACATTGCGATGCAACAACATACGGAAACAACATTAAAGCGTTCTTTGGACAAGCAGGACGAAAGAGGAAACAAAACTCACTTCGGTGGGATGTATCGTTTCTTACATAAAAAATATCCGCATCAGATCCGTGCGGTTATCGAGGAATTAACAACTGCATTACCATGTACGGGGAATCCCCTATTCAAAATTTGTAAAATGCAAAAAGGTGTAAAGCATACAAAACGATATACGACGTTATATCTGTCTATCCATTCAGACTTCTTATGTTCGAAAGAAGCTGGAGAAGAACAACATAGGGATCCATTTACACCAAAAGCTACCTATGCTAGAAAAGCAAAATTTATCGAAGCAGTCTTACAAGAAATGAATATCGGTGAACTGTCTGCAGACATGAATAAATTCATTCATGTATTAAAGTATACTTGTCATCGTCAAATTCGCAGTGTAATTCGCGGACTACGTGACATGGTTGATCGAAAAGAAGGATATCCAACGAAAATTGTATATACATTGAAGAAACTATTGCATCAAACATCTCAATATCAAATTCTCGATACAGCAGCAAAAGAAGGTATCTATCCTCTTATTGCGCAGCATATACCAAAAGAGAGAAATAGTGACCGTGAGCAAGCTGTCTTTAATTTTGGTCTACATTATTCTATGTACTCTCTTCATAACATTAAGAGAATGTTTAAGAATGTGCATGCACTACTGAAGCAGAAATTTGCAGTACCAGTGACGGAAGAGTCTTATTACCGTAATTATCTAAAATACCAGGAAGAAACGTTATTTAGAAAATATGCATATGATCAGGGTGTTAATCTCCATGCATATATCGCTTTAGAAATTGAAATGCGTGAAAAACTAAAAGTTCGTGGTCATAAAGAACGCACGATTCCAAGTGATGTTCGTGAATGGTTTATCGAGGCAATTGATAAGCTGCCACAAGAAAAACTTCGTGTTATTGAACTACCAAAGCAGTTTAATTTACTAGAGTTTATGCGTACCTTCGAACGTTTAGTACGTGCTGGAGTAACAATAACAGCTCCAGATCAGGTGCTACACGCAATGGAAATAAAATAATAGTAATGAGCTCTCTATTTTTGAAAAAATCGAAAGTGGAGGGCTATTCGTGTTTGTTTCATTAACACCCCTTTTCTACTACTCTATTTATACATACCAAATCAGAAGGACTTCATGTAAAATGGAGTCTTTTTTTATGCAATTCTATACAAATTCAATTCTAGCAATATATAACTCTCCACATAACGTCAGGGAGTATTCTTCTAATCTATTAAAACCTATCTTATAATACCTACAAAAAATCATAAGGAAAATTATAAAAATAGTGGATATGCGGACATATATGATTCGATGTGAATATAATATTTCTAAAAACATTGTAATTACTAATGTTGTTGTATTTATCTAATAAAAATCATCAATAAAAATGTGAGTTATGTATAAACACTGATTAATGTTAACAAATAGTAGTCTAATCTGGATAAAATGTGGATAATTGTACGTTAGATATTGCTGTATTTAACAAAATAAAGAAAATAAAGCCTATTTCTATAGTTGGATAAATATAAAGTGATTTGTATCAATTTCTTTCCGATTTCATGTAGAAACATATAATTCTCTTTCTGCTTTTTTGTAGAATTGATAGTCTAATAATCATTGAATTTCCGTATACATTTTCTACTATTTATGATTTTTTACGTTCTAACATCAAATTTTCCCTTGTGGGAGTAGGTCTTTCCCCTATTTTTGATAACCTATAATAGTTTTATCTTTATTTTTTTTTTAATATATAAGATATATATTTATAATAGATTTTTAATACAGCTAGTATGCTTGTTAATAAAATGTCCGACCTAATTGAAAATATATGTAAATTCCGTTATAATAATGGTAATTAAACATATCATTACCCACATAAAAAAGGACAAACCTACGTATCCCTACCAGGGCGAGGTTTGTCCTTTTTTATTTTAATAAACAATTCATATTGGGAGGATTAAACATGGCTGTACTAAAAGATTCGAATTACATAGAAATGAATACTTATAACGAGATTGGATTTTTCAAAGGGATATTTTGGGGACTAATCTTTGTAGTTCCCTTTTGGAGTATTATGATAGCCACATTCATTTGGCTTTGTAAATAATAATCAACATATCAAAAAAGCAAAGGGCGGTAGCAGGTCTTTCACTTATTTTCTGTTATAATATATCCTAAGAAATTAGGTGATTATAATGAGCAAAAACATTAATTTAGAAGAAACATTAGCAGCCTTTTCTGCTTATTTAATAGAAAAAGGACGGAAACAATCCACGATTAAACGTTATGCTTACGATATTAAAGATTTTTATAAGTGGTTAAGAGCAAATAAAAAACTTCTACATATCAAATCATGGAGTGAACTTTCTGAAGCGGATTATCAGACGTATTTCTCTGAGTTAGAAGACAAGCGTAAATATTCTCAGAAAACAAGACACAGAATATGGGTGGTTTTAAAGAAGTTACACATGTTTTTATGCATAGTTAGTCCATTGGATGGTATTAATCTCTCTTTGATTCCTGATCAATCACTAAATGATAATGATTTTATTACCGAAATGGAAGAAAAGCTTTTAAAACAAACTGTCCTATCAACAAAAGGGCTAACGGAAAGACAAGCTAAATATCGCCCTCTTATTATGGATAGAAACGTTTGTATTATAAATTTAGTAGTAAACTATGGGTTGTCTTTGCAAGAGCTTGTATCGCTTAATATGAGCCATATAAACTTTGCTAGAAATATCTGGTGTTATGTCAAGAAAATAGACACATTAAACAGAGACATTTTATTCGTTAAGCAGCTTGAGATTGTTGCTTTTCATAGAACCTCTTTTTAAATTGAATCGGTGATACATACTTCAGTGCAGAATGGCTACGTTTTCGATTGTAAAACACTTCAATATATTTAAAAATACTGGATTTCGCTTCGTCTCGCGTTCTATATTTTTTCGGATAGACCCATTCTTTTTTTTATACACTATGAAAAGATTCAATCACTGCGTTATCATAACAATTTCCTTTACGGCTCATACTTACTTGGAATTTTTCCTTTTTTAAGATTTTTTGATATTCATGAGAAGCATATTGGCGGTTCTGGTGCAAATAATGGACAAACGCAAAAAAAGGCATAGATTCCTTCTGGAATCCACTCCTAAGCAGTTAATCCAAATAACTGATGAATACATCTATTCTGATTTAAAAAAGGCATAGATTCCTTCTGGAATCCACTCCTAAGCAGTTAATCCAAATAACTGATGAATACATCTATTCTGATTTTGGGCAGATTGTGCCCTTAATTTGAGTTGACCTTTTTTGACCATATGCATGGCTTCTATTCCAGCAATCATTTTTACAGCTGTTTGCATCGATTTCAAACCAAGCATATTCMGAATTCGTTTTTTTATAAATCGATGGTCTTGTTCAATCATGTTGTTTAAATATTTTTTAACCCGAAGTGGCATACCATATGGTATGCTTTTTTCATTTTTTAATTCTCGTATCGCAACGGGATAGGCTTTATTACCATCAACAGTGATTACACGAGGTTTTGTGACATGAAAAGAAGCCAAGGCTTTCTTTAAAAAGCACTTGGCAGCCTTCGCATCTCGTTTCTTACTCAAATAAAAATCAAGCGTGTTTCCTTCGGAATCAACAGCACGGTATAAGTACANTTGTGACATGAAAAGAAGCCAAGGCTTTCTTTAAAAAGCACTTGGCAGCCTTCGCATCTCGTTTCTTACTCAAATAAAAATCAAGCGTGTTTCCTTCGGAATCAACAGCACGGTATAAGTACATGTTTTCACCTTTGATTTTGATATAGGTTTCATCCAYTCTCCAAGAATCATTCGTTCGTTTCAAATGTTTTCGAATCCGCTCATTTAATTCGGGTCCATATTGGTGAACCCAACGCATAATGGTGGTATGGGACAAAGATAACCCTCGTTCTTCCATCATTTCCACCAAATCACGAAAGCTTAGGTTRTACCGCAGGTACCAGCGTACAGTCCACAAAATCATGTCTGCTTGATAATGTTTCCATTTGAATATGTTTTCTTTTTCCATCCTGATCACGCACCTTTTTTAAGTAGTAATACCAGTATGGCCAAGTTTGAAAGAATATTTTCAAATCATTTAGCTTTTTTGCACCAGAACCTACATTTGAAGGTTGGTAAATTTACTACGAAACGTTCTGAATTTCGAAAACGCGGTCTTTCAA
>NZ_LMJQ01000017.1:0-22883 GCF_001429475.1 Bacillus sp. Root131 | reverse complement strand
CCATTTTTGTACTTTTTGAACGAATGTTTTCTCGCCGTATCAAAATCTTTTGAAGCCTGTTTGGGCACTTGTGCATTAATGTCTTTTAACCACTCATATTTCTTTCGCTTCTTGATCTTTGTAAATCGTTTCTGTAAAGCTAACTGTGAAACAGATTTTCCAAATAGCTTATAGTATCTATCACTCATTCTTTTACAATAGTTATAAGCGAATCTTGCAGCTCCAGCATGGTTTCTAAGCACTTTTTCTTGTTCAAGCGTTGGAATTAGTCTGACTTTCTTCGCCAATATCATCAGAATGTAACTCCTTTAATGAAAGATTTGTTCTTCTGAATCGTAGCGTGTTCCACCAGCATTCTCGTAAGACTACTCGGATGCAAACCTGTTAATTCTGATACTTGACTAACTCGTGAAAATTTCATTATTATTCTTACCTCATTGAACCCACGATAGCACATGCGTTCGATAGATTCGATGAGGTTTGATAGATTTGATTAAATTTATCTCGTTCAACTAAGGGCGCAATTCCTTAGCCAGTTCTCTTATGAACTTCTCATATTTTCACATGAGCGCAGACTATATGTTTATCTCTTTAGAGATAGAGGATTTTTCCACCACCATAGGCTTGTGATGTACTCTCGTCAGTTATACGAGATAGTCGTTGAACGTTCATCTTATCGCTTTTGACTTAGATGATTCGAGGCGGAAGACCCATTGTTCTAGTGTTTAGGATTTAACCTTGCACCATCTGATTGATTTTTTCTGCTTTCGCGACATTCACGCTCGCCATTTCTAGCCACGTTGTAGTTCAATCAGCTTTAGGGATTGCCCGCAGTTAACCCTCACTACTAGCCAATCACTTGACTAGCAGGGCTTACTGATATATNCATTTCTAGCCACGTTGTAGTTCAATCAGCTTTAGGGATTGCCCGCAGTTAACCCTCACTACTAGCCAATCACTTGACTAGCAGGGCTTACTGATATATTTAATTAACTTTGGTTATAAATGGTTAAATAAATCGTAACAGTTAGTTACCCTTCCTATCTATCCTTTATAGTACACAATTTGAGTAGAAAGAACAGCTAGTGCAGAGAAATTATTTCCTCTATCTATATATTTCCTTCAACTTATCGGAACCTATACCACCTATAATCATGAATGCAAGGGGTAAAAGATTCATTACATATGGCGCATCTGCTACAATTGCAATACTTGCTCCAGCAAATTTATTTAGCATCCATACAACGATTTTTGCAATAAGTAAAAATACCCCTATCATAAATAAACTATCAAAAAACACCTTCCATTTTGGATATGCCAATTTCTTACTATCTTCAATTACTTTCTGCGTCAATTCTTCATCACTCCTTAGCAGTTCATCAATCGTAATATCGAACAAATCACTTAAATGAATAATAATTTCAATGCTCGGATAGTTCTTTCCCGTCTCCCATTTCGAAACAGATTGCCTACTTACATGAATTTTTTCAGCCAAATCATTTTGCGACCAATTTCTTTTTTCCCTTTCTTCTTTTAAACGCTCACTAAAAATCATACTGTGTTTATCACCTCTCTATGCCCATTATGTTCAAATAAATGATGAAGAGTAAAGCTAGTTATCGTTGCATCGCCTGTGCAACTTATGCGTTACAGCTTATAATAGTGCTATTTTATATGTATCTTCCCTATACTATGCTCCAATAATAATTTCCCGAACAATAATACAAAGAGCGGATACTAATAAAGTGAAACTTTAATCAGCCCTCACCAATCGGGCTTTTACGGACAGCCCGGCAAATAGCGGGATAAAGACTAGATTAGGCATAAAAAATACGCCATCCCTTCTTATCAGTCTCCAGAAAGAATAACGCAAATTTTCATTTTTACTCATCATTTTTCGGACTATACGAAAACCCCGGATATTTCACAACAGGCCACTTCTCCTTACGCAGGGAATCCATTACTTGCGGGCCAACATGTATATTACTCTCCACTATTTCTTTAGGAGTCAGTGCCATCCATTGATTTAACGATACATCTTCAAAACGATTGCTTCTGAACATCTCTAAAAACCATAATGTTTCGGTACCTGTATTTTGAATATAATGCCCCGTCGCAAACGGTACATATCCGACATCACCAGCTCTATAATCAAATGTACGAGCGGTACCATTTCCAAGAAACACAGTCATTCTCGCTTCTCCTGTCAAATAATATTGCCATTCATCATTATTCGGGTGCCAATGAAGTTCTCTCATTCCACCAGGCTCAACCTCAACGAGCGCTGCTGCGATCGTTTTTGAAATAGGGAAATTTGTAGAATCTACAATTCGAACGCTACCACCAGGAGTCTTAATTGGCTTTTGTTTTAACAGTTCATGTTTAAATGTTAAAGGAACTTCCCCTTTCGGTGATTGAACTTCCTGACTTTCAAGCGAACCTGGCACCTCTCCTTGATAAATATAAACTTGACCTGAAGGGATAGAATGAAAAGCACTCTCAGGTACTCCAAAATTAGCCGACAACACTTCTTTTGGCGTATGCGCAAACCAATCAGAAATAGCTAAAGTAGATAAATCAGAAAAATGTCCATCATCGAAAACAAGTAGAAATTCACAATGTTCCAATCCTTGAATGGAATGCGGAATACCAGGCGGAAAATACCAAAGATCACCTGGTCCAACATCAGCAATAAAATTCCGTCCATTTTGATCAACAGCCGTTATGCGTGCCCGTCCTAAAAGCATATACGCCCATTCCGCTTCTTTATGCCAATGAAGTTCTCGTATTCCACCGGCCGTTAAGCTCATATTTACCCCAGCAATCGTCGTCGAAACTGGTAGTTCCCGAGCAGTAATCTCCCGAGACCACCCGCCGTGTTTCAAAATCATAGAAGTGTCCGAGAATGAAAACTTCAAGTTAGGAACTAATCCTGCATCCGTTATAGGTGGAACAAGCATATTCGGATTTTGAATATCTCGCATAACATTACGAGGTCCAGAATCAATTGCACCTGCTCCGTCGCTGCGGATTGGTTGCGGCACTTTCCCTCCCGCTTCATTAACAGTACGTTTCTTCATGATTACACCCCTTTTTCATCCGGTTATTAGGTGAAAATCCTCCACCATAGTGTATGAATTGGGCTTTAGATGGTTACAGTTACTATGGAGTTACATCAACTGCCTATCATTATCGTTTTGTTCATTTCTCAACTTATACTAGTATGGACAGCGTCTGGAAAGATAATGAAGAAATTAAATTAAAACTAATAAAAAACCCTGTAAAATTTATTACAGAGTTTTTCACCAATTATTTATTGTTTTACATATCGAATACGAACATTATCGTCCATATGATAAATTTGTAATGTGTTTCCATCATAGTTTTGCAATTTATACATGATACTATCATTTGTTAACTTTACTTCTTGATCGTCTTTAACTGCTTTTGTTACTTTTAAAGATAACTGGAATGATGGGACATCCACCGTATATGTTCCTGTTAAATAGTTATCTTTATTCGGATAAGAACCATTCGCATAAGACTCAAATGTTTTATCACCTTTTAGTACTAGCGTAGTTTTTACGCCACTGCCGTAATCAATACCCCAATTACCAATAATCTCAGTACCATCTTTAATGTTCTTCTGCATGTTGCTATAACTAATTCCTAACTCTTCACTTGTACCAACTGTATCTACAAATACCCCAGTTTTTGCTTGACTTTTATCTGTTTGAGCCTGACTGCCAGTAGTTGGGTTTGCCTGTGTAGAACTACTTGTTGTACTAGTAGATTTTTCCGTGGTTGTATCACCTTTTACTTCAGCCCTTAACTTATCAAATGTAGGTTTCCAAATACGTTTTGCTTCCTCTAATTTTATATTTGCTTTATTTAAGATTTCCTTATCAGTCTCTAAGCTAAAACCTTTATCGTTGAATAACTTCTCTATTTCACCGAATGTTTCTCTTAGTTTACCTGCAGCTCTTTCAATCTCTTTTTGGTCTTCTTTATGTTTTGGCGGTGCAGAAATCTTCTCTATCTTATCAAATACTTTATAGATGTCTTTAACACTATCTAATACCTCAGCTTTTGATTTACTTCCGTTTCTCAAATCCTTTACAGATGCATCATAGTAATCAAATCGTCTTAACATATCCTGTTCAATGTCTAATAAATATTGTGCATAATCTTCATCTAAAACTCGAACCTTTTGAACATCTTTACTTTCTTCTTTCGAATTAGTTGATTTTTCTTTTGTTCCAGAAGACTTAGCTTTACTTGTTTCTTCTGTCTTTGCTTCTTTACTTGCCGAATCTTTTACTGTAACACAACCACTTAATAATAATGTAACTGGAACTACAGCAGCCATTAGTTTCTTCACTTTCATACCTCATACTCCTTAAAGTAATTTACTCTTAGTTTGTTTTGCTACCGATACTCTTCGCTGCTTCTTCAAACAGTTTTGAACCTTCTTGTGCTTTACTTAATGATTGATGCATTTTACTCTCGTCTTCTTGGTCTAATGCATCAAAGAGAAGTTGGAAACAATCCGCATACAGTTCCATCGATTGCTTTATCTTCACTTGTTCTCCCTGTAATTCAGGAGGTGCTTGTAGATTCTTCAGTTTCGTTGCAGTTGCCTTTGCTCCACCTAAACTCAGTTGTACTTCACTTTTCTTTTGTTTGTATGATTTTACGTCTGAATCTGCTATTCCTTCAATTAATTTCATTGTATCTTCAATTTGAGTAGCACTATTTATGATATCTGCCTTGTACCTTTCAACATCTGAACCAGTTACCTTACCAGTTGAAGAACTAGAAGAAGTTGAATTATTTGAAGAAGAACTTGGTTGACTACTTGATGAACTACTGTTTGTACCTTCACCTTTCGCTACAGATAAGCTATCCTCTTTCTTGCTATCAGTTGACTTACTCTCTTTTTCAGAAGTCTTATTCTCTTTCTCTACCTTTTGCGTTTCTTCTTTCTTTGGCTCAGCTTTCTTACCATCAGTTTCAATTGTAATACAACCACTCAATAACATAACTGGTAACGCTAAACTTACTAATTTCTTTGCTTTCATGATTACTAATACCCCTTTATTTGTAAAATGTAGTGCAAACAAGTTAATATACTTAACTAATAAATTTCCCCCGAATAATTTATTAAAATCTACTATCCATAGATTTCCTGTATATTCATAATCTTTCCATATATATCATTTTACAAAGAATTACATATTTGGTGAAAGGGATTTATGTAGTCCTTAAAAGAAAATTTTAATCACAAAGAAAAGAAGCTAACAATAAATTGTTAACTTCTCGGCTTAAGGAAAAAATAGTATCTTTCCTTATCTTCTAATATCTAGGTTGTGATTGAATATTTGTAAGATGAACATCATACATATCAATGATTTCAAGAAATCTATCAGCTTCACGGAAAACATGGTCTGCTAATAATGGATGAATGATACTCTTTATTTTACATTGCTCAATTAAATCACGTGCTGTTTTCTTAAAATCCCGAAGAGATGTAACCGACACACGATTTTGATCTAAAAATTGATCTAAAAGTGGGACTGTTTGGGATTGTGGTTTCATAGATTCTAAGTCAATTGCTTGATACATCAATTCATCAAAATCATTGCTAAAATTCCGTGCTGTATCTACAAGCTTTCTTTCCGATGGATCAAGAAGATGGCCAATAAATTTAGCATGGTCTGCCATAATCCGTAAAAAGAAAACATTTTCTTTAATAATAGCATCAGGAAGGGCATCTAATTTCCCTTCATTTAATTGTATTAAACGTTTTCTAAAATAGTCAGCTTCCCTACTTGTATGGTCAACTAACAGTGGAAAGTTATTTTGTCCTGGCAATTTACATGTGAGAATTAATCCTAAGATTTTTCTTTTAAATCCCCAAATATTAGTTGCGGCTTGTTGTACTTCTGCATTAAATCTTTTTATTTGCTCAGGATCTGTTTCATTTGTATAGGAATGCGCTATTTGTTCGATATGTTCAAACAATCGATAAAATTGATTAGCCTCTTCAATTAGTTGAGTATCCTCGCATCTAAACCCTAAGCGAAGAAAAAAAGAATGCTCCTTCATGATTCTAGACCAAAAACGAATTTCATTTAATGAACGCTCAACAAACATTACAGATGTAACACCTGTATCAGGATGTAATGATGTTTCATCCCTATGCATTGTTAATCCCCCCCAGTAAAATCCCCCGCTAGTTCCATTCTTATGAGTAAAAAAATATATAAATACCATCAATAAAAGTTCTGATGAATCTCGTATACATGTAATATTAAATTTATATAACCTGATCCCCAAGAAGAAAAAGGCTACCACCTAGTTGTAAAGTTCTACTAGGTGGTAGCCTTTCGAAATTTTTATTAAAGCAATACCGAATCTTTATCACTATCCTGATTACGTTTCTCACGCTCTTCTTCTAAGCGCTTCATATATACTTCGCCTTCTTTTTCAATAAACTCATTATCCATATCTTGCTCTTTTTTCGAAGTATATAAAACCATGTAGCCACTTAGTACAATCCCGACAATTACAAGATAAACCCACCATGGTAAAGTTTCCAAATCACTTCATTCCTTTCCTTAGACAAGCCTTATTAGTTTCACTTTATGAGGAAAGAAGTGGATTTATGCTTAAAATTTTTATTGTGGATGCTTCGCGAAAAATGCTTGTACATATTCCATAAACTCAATTGGTTCCTGACGAAACGGTGCGTGGTATCCTTTTTCAATAATATGAAACGTACTATTCGCAAATAGCCCATGATACAGTTCACCATTTTTCCAAGAAACACTCTTATCATGTCGTCCCCATAAAATTAAAGTCGGTACCTTAATTTTATCTGCTTCCATCGCAATGCGGCGCTCTCTCATTTTCGTAAGCTGATCATAATGCTCTTTATCATCACGACTATTTTTCACTTCATTTTTATTATACTTCGCAATCTCAGTTACAGTTTGTAAGTCCGTCGATAGCGGTGGTACTTCATAACTTTCTTTTTGCTGGAAAGACTCTATCCCTGTGGCATCCGCCAAGATGAGATGCGTCACTGCATCCGGATATAAATACGCTAAATTAAGGGACATCTCTCCGCCCATTGAATGGCCGAGCACCGCAAACTGATCGTATCCGAGCTTCTTCATTAACTTATAATATAAATTCACTTGCGCAGGAAACGAATACTGAAAATCAATAGGTTTAGAAGAACGCCCAAACCCTAAAATATCAACCGCAATAATCGTATGGTCTCGCGCTAGTTCCGGATAAATATCACTAAACCCATCAGAAGAACCACCAAACCCGTGAAGCATAAGTAACGGAGGTTTCCCCTCACCAATTTGTTTAAAATAAATCGTCTGCCCATCAATTTGCGCCATACTCTCTTTCGTATTCAACTTCATCATAACAGTATCTTTCACTTCTCCAACCTTCGCAATCGGCTTCTCAACGAAGTTACAAACAATTAACCAAACGAGCACAATACCGCTAATCATATAAAACTTAAACCGTTTCAAAGTTCCCGTCTCCTTTCTCTTGTTTCTATTTAAAGTTTTTACATTTTTTGGTTGTTTTATGTTCTCCTTTTAATTGTAACTGAGATAGTTACAATTATACTAAAAAAATATAACTCATTTCTATTACTAATGGTTATTATGTAACTATTATAGTTACATATTTAAAGTAAGTCAATTCTTTTCTCTACATGGCCTGAAAATAGAAAAAGGGACTTCATGTTGAAGTCCCTTTCTTTGTTATTATAGTTGGCTTACTCCGCCGTCGCCTCTATTATCTGCTGGTGCTCCTCCTGTGTCGCCAATGTTAACGTAGTCTGGTCTTGCTGGTGCTCCTCCGTCACCAATATTAACTGCTTGCTGTGTAGTAGAAGAAAAATTAAGTCCCAATGAAAGAATCCCTACAAAAATTAATCCTTTTGCTATTACGCCTACTTTTTTCATTATTTCAACGCCCCTTTTTCTAAATGTTTTTTCTGTGCTTGATTATTTATATAAAAATATTTACTTGCCTTTACATGGTTTTCTTCTTTATAAAATTGCATAGCTAAAATCTCAGTATATTCTTGAATACAATCCAACAAACCTTCTTTCTCAAAATATAAAATCCCATTTAAAATAGTGGATTCTAATAATACACTAGACGTCTTTTGATTCATTTCCTTTAAAATTACAAAACGGTGCTGAAATTCTTTATTTTGTATCTTATTACATATATCTAATCCTTTTTCAATTAATTCAGCGGCAGTATCGATTTTTCCAATTTTGTAATATTCACGTGCTAATACAAACATTGCTTTGAAATGTTTGGGATTACTTTTTATTACTTCTACTAAATGTCGAATTGCTAAACTCGAAAGGTTTTGACTTGCATATAACCATGCTAAATTATGACGAACCATTGTAATAAATCTTTCATTATCTATCTTTTGAAATACATCTAATGCCAAATTCAACTTCTCTTCGGCTTGTTCATATTGCTTTAAATCAATACAAGCCATTGCAAAAATATTCTCACACAAAGCAATACAAACTTCATAGCCAGGATGTTTTTCATATTCATCTTTTGCTAAACGTATTTGATCAATCGCCATCAATGGTTTATACGTTTGATAAGACAAATATGCAAATCTATAATTGAATTCAGCATGTTCCAACGAAGATGTTATATATTTAATTAATTTCCCAGCCTCTTCAAAGTGATTTTGTGACTCAATGTAATTTGATATATACATTGCATGAATACCTTTAAATAAGTGATAATAATGTGTTAAAAGTGCGTCATCAGGAATTATAAAGGTATTAATTTCATCAAAACTATTCTCTGTAATACTCAAACTATCAATTAGCACATGATAACGGAATTTTAATAATGCGTGATAAAATGCCGCATACTGATCTTCTTTAATATAAATAACCTTGGACTCTATTTCCTCATTTAGTACTTTCGCTTTAACCACATCTTGTTTTAACATTGAATGATACCAATCATCCAATAAGTGTCTCATTTGCTCCCGCGTTACTACATCTGCTCCCATAAACTCGCATCCCCTTTTCTCCAAAATTAGGATTTTTATACAATTATCAAAATTGTATATTACCACTCCTTTTCTATGTATTGAAAAATAATTATCAGAAAATTTAATGTTTTAATTAATTATACCAAACTTTTCCTTTTTGATAACTTGAGAAACAATTATCAGAAAACTCACTAGAATAAATAAAAAAGCAAGCAGTTCCAGCACTCCGCTAAAACTACTTGCTCTCCTACTTACTATCTCTATTTTTACTCTTTAATGAATTCCTTCGTACTTCTCACTGTATCAATTGGACGAACTAATTTTTCAATTTCTTCACGTTTTGGCTCTAGGAATGGAGGTAAAGATAATTTTTCGCCAAGTGTTTCGTATGGCTCATCTCCCATAAACCCTGGGCCGTCTGTTGCAAATTCAAATAAGATTTGTGGTGCAACTCTTGCGTATAATGATTCAAAGAAATGACGGTCTACATAACCAGATGAAGGAAGTCCAACGCTACTGATTCTCTCAATCCATTCTTCTAATACAGCGCGATCTTCTACGCGGAATGCAGCATGGTGAACCGTACCAAAACCTTGTCGTGCTTCTGGAAGAACCGTATTATGTTCTACAACGACAGAAGCACCGTTTCCACCTTTATTTACTTCAAATAAATAGAATTCTCCTTCTTGCGCAACCTCTTTAAATAATAAAACTTTTTCTAGCACTTCTTTGAAGAAACTAAAGTTTGCAATACGGATAAATACAGGTCCTAAACCAGTGATTGCATATTCTAATGGTACTGGCCCGTTTTGCCACGGTGTACCTGATTCGATTCCTTTATCAAGTTCATCTGAGATTAATTGATATTCTTGGTCATCAAAGTCAACGAAAGAAAGAGTTTTCTTACCAAATTGCTCTTTAATTCCTGTATGTTCTACTTCAAGACGGTCAAAGCGTTTCACCCAATACTCTAATGCTGCATCAGTCGGAACACGGAATGAAGTTTTTGAAATTTCATTTGTACCGTGTACGCCTTTCGGAACACCTGGGAAATCAAAGAATGTCATATCTGTTCCTGCACTCCCTTTATCATCTGCAAAGAATAAATGATACGTTTGAATATCATCTTGGTTTACTGTTTTCTTAACTAAACGCATTCCTAAAACGTGAGTGAAAAACTCATAGTTTTTTTCTGCACTACTTGTAATCGCTGTAACGTGGTGAATTCCTTTTAATTGGTTCATTTTATATTCCTCCAATATTTTTTAATTTATATTTTCTCTCCTATTACTTCTCTTCAATAGGTGCTAAATTCGCTTCAATCTCTGCACGCTGATCTTCTAAGAACGGTGGTAAATCAAGTTTTTCTCCTAAATGTTCCACATCTCCATCAACTGTAAATCCTGGTCCATCTGTCGCAATTTCAAAAAGGATTCCGTTTGATTCACGGAAATATAAGCTTTTAAAGTAGAAACGGTCGATGATTCCTGAAGACTGGAAGCCTCTTTGTTTCACCTGTTCTTCCCAATAGGCAAGCTCTGCATCGTTTTTCACGCGAATTGCTAAATGGTGAATGCTCCCTCGGCCCGGCTTTTCAGTAGGTCCATCTAAATATTTCACAACGATTTCTCCAAAAGCCTCTCCTTTAATGGATTGAAAAATTGCTTCCTCTTCGCTACGGCTAACCGCTGTATAACCGAACATCTCTGTAAGTGTACTCGACATTTTATCAAGTCTACGAACTGTCATTTCCACAGAACCCATTCCTTGAATTTGATGCTTTGCAGGAACTTCTGATTTCTCCCAAGTTTCCCAGTGCTCTACTTTTTCTCCGTTTGAAACGAGTAGTACTAAGCGAAGACCTTCAGCATCCTCAAATTGTAAAGCAGGACGATTTGCATATGTTGTCATTTCACTATGTTTCACATCAAAATTCTCAAATCGTTCTTTCCAGTAATGTAAGCTTTCCTCTGAAGGAACGAGTAATCCAATTCGAGTAATCGCATTCGTACCGCGATATGTTCTTCCTACTAATGGAATTTCAAAAAATGATAATTCCGTACCTGAACTTCCTGTTTTATCTCCATAAAATAAGTGGTACATTGACGGATCATCTTGATTTACTGTCATTTTCACACGACGTAAGCCAAGCACGTTTTTATAAAAGTGATTATTTTCATTTGCATTTTTCGTAACCATTGAAATGTGATGATGCCCTTTAATTTTATACATTGATTATTCCTCCGTTTCGTTTTACTAGTCAAGTGATAACTAAAAAAATAATATTTCCCACAACTAATATGGTTTTTAGCTTTTCAATTTATTCTTAATTATGTTTTTGTAAATTCATCTTAGTTTTTACTGTATAAGTTACTTTGTTTTTTAATCGAAAACAACTGAGTGTATGTTTTTCATATGACTCAATCGCTTTCGTTACTATCACTTTACACCTCAAGTGATTGAAAAGCAAGTGAAAAATCTCGAATTCAAGATTTTTTTGTTAAATAACATTTAGGGTGTAAAATCTGATTATTTACGTAATTGACATTCTATTAAAACGCTCATTTACAGAAGAACATTATTCAAGTGAAGCCCTCTATAATTCAATTACAACTCCTTGAAAGCTTATGATACTATCCTGATCACACTTTTTATATTTAATGTTTTAAGGAAAAAAGCTATACTATAAGCGAAACTAAAAATCAGAAAGGAAATACCAGAACATGGAAAATTATATGCTATTTATCCTTACAGCACTCCTTATTATAATGATGCCTGGTCCCGGTTTTGCTTTAGTTACAAAAAACACTATCTCTCATGGTAGAAATGGTGGAATAAAGACCGTCTTAGGAACAGTATCTGGAATGATGATTCATACAATAATGGCTACACTAGGACTCTCTGCTATCTTAATGAAATTTGCTATGCTATTTACATTAATAAAATATGCTGGGGCATTTTATTTAATTTATTTAGCTGTAAAGTCAATTAAAAGTGCCTTTTCTAAAAAAGAAGATATGTCAAGTTCAGTGGAAATAAACTCTAAGGATATTGGAACGGTTAAAAGTTTTAGACAAGGATTTACCACGGCAATCTTAAACCCAAAAACGGCTGTATTTTTCCTTAGTTTTCTACCCCAATTTATTGTGAGTAATCAAAGTCATTTCTTCCAATTTCTTTTGTTGGGATTCACATTTACGACTTTGACAGCAATATGGTATTTACTTTATATCTCTCTAATACGTCAATTAAGAACTTTTTTAAGAAAAGAAAAGGTGAACCGTACAATAGAGGGTATTACTGGCACAGTATTATTAGTATTTGGAGTTAGGCTATTTTTCCAAAAATAAATATGTAATAGAGAGAGTTTAAAACTTTCGGTTTTTCCAATAAATGAATCAATATAAAAAGTATGGCTTTCAAACAGTAAAAAATGAACAAACGGGTGTGTTTGTGGAATAAGCTTCAATAAAATAACCAAACTTTTTATAAAGAAGTGAATCGATTATATTAAAATTGATATAAAGGCGTTATCCTTTCCTATGATTTCTCAGAAAGAATAACGCCTTTTTCTTTTTAGAGGGTATTTTGTCTAGTTAGCTTGATAGCGATGTGGTTCTATCCCTTATAAAGTGAAACTTTAATCAGTGGGGGTTTTGTTCATCCCCCACTGATTATTAGTTGAACCAATCGGGCTTTTACGGACAGTTGATCCCCCACCTAACTTCTTTGCTTCCGCTGAATTTTGAGGTGGGGGTCTTACTGCCCGTTAATGCGGGATAAATGTTACAAAAACATTTATAATAGCTCTAACTTGCACAATGCTTCCCGTTAATATAATACGCTGATTCTGTGAAAACCGTAAATACAACCTCTACTTCTGGAAGTCCAAAATCCATTACATATGTAGTAATGGCCTTGGCAAATCGATCACGAATTTCCTGTCCACGCTCGAACCATTTCACTTCAATAAGAGGAAACGCTTCTATTTCTTCTCCATTGAATACAAACGTAGAACTTGGTAGTTCCAACGTAAAATTATCCGTACCACACTCACAAATCTCTGCGAGCTCTTCTACTAATGGCTTGCTTATGTGTTTTAATTGTTCAGTAGTAATTCCACGAAACACAACATGCGGCATGTGAATCCCTCCTTTAGATAGTTTTATATTTGCTCACATCATAGCACAATTCTCCCACCTTTTAACAAAAATAGATGCTAAACAAGTTTCAACTCTTATTTTTAGGCCTGTTATACAGGCTGAAGCGATTCTAAGTATCTGCCATATTAAAGTTGATATGCTCCCATTCTAGTGGTGAGATATGTTTTAATCGTTCTTCGTTACCCCCATGCGTACTTCTTAACTATTTCATTTAATTTTTAATAAAGAAAACAGCCTCACTAAGCTTTTAGAACTTAATGAGGCCACTTTATTCACACTTTTAATTATGGAACGTCGGTTTATAGAACGAACGATTATCAAGTGCGAAGACACGCTCTGTGTATTCGCCTGGTTTTGTGCGTCCTAATGCGCGGTCCATCATGTTCATTTTTGCATCTAAGTTGTCGATGTAGTGCAGAATTTCTGCTTCTTTTACTAATGGTGGTTTTGGGCTACCCCATTCTGCTTTTCCGTGGTGAGAAAGGACGATGTGTTGAAGAATTAATACTTCTTCTGCATCGATGTTCAGCTCATCTGCTGCTTTACCAATTTCGTTCACCATGATAGAAATGTGGCCTAGTAAATTTCCTTCTAACGTATACGTTGTAGAAATTGGACCAGATAGTTCAATTACTTTACCAAGGTCATGTAAAATAACGCCTGCATATAGTAAGTCTTTATCTAATGATGGGTATAGATTTGAAATAGCTTTCGCTAAATCTAGCATTGATACAACGTGATAAGCTAGTCCAGATACGAACTCATGATGATTCTTTGTCGCTGCTGGATATTCTAAAAATTCATTTTGATGCTTATTTAATAAATGTCTTGTTAGACGCTGAATGTTCGGGTTTCTCATTTCAAATATGTATTGCGTAATTTTCTCAACCATATCTTCTTTTTTCACTGGTGCTTTTTCTACGAAATCCGAGATATCTGTTACTTCATTTTCATTCGCAACACGGATTTGTTTCACACGTAATTGAATACGTCCTTTGTAGTTTAAAATATCACCAGCTACTTTAACGATTGTTTCTGCTACATATTGTTTCTCAACTTCTGGTGATACGTCCCATAGCTTCGCTTCAATATCTCCACTTGGATCTTGTAAGATTACTGTTAAAAATGGCTTTCCATTACTTGCTAGACCTTTTGTCGCTGTTTTAATTAACAAGAAAACATCGACTTGTTCACCAACTTCATATTCTGCAATTTTCTTTTTCATTCGAATTCCTCCACCAAATCAGTTACTTTTAGTATAGCATATTACAACTCATTTTCTTTACGCTTATGTGTTAATTTTATAATCTGTTTTTCTGTAAAATACGCGAGTAAATGCGCATGACATGTAAAGAAGATGACTTGTCTATCTTTTGCGATTTCCTTTATTAGTTCAATCGTTCGATCCGTCCTTACCGCATCAAAGTGCACGAAACTATCATCAATAATAAATGGGTAATCATGTTCAAATGTTTTCGCAAGTGCAAATCTCAGCGATAAATATAACTGCTCCGCTGTCGCTTGGCTTAGTTCATGACTGTAAAAACGTATACCGTCGTTACGTTCAACAACGAACGGCTCCGCCTCTGACGGTGAAAAGATTTTACTATAGCGTCCGCCCGTTAAATAGACGAAATACTCTTCTGATTTTTGTAAAATACGAGGCAGATGCACTTCATGATAATATTGCTTCGTTTTCGTTAATACTGTCTTTGCGGCCGCATAAGCAGCCCACTTCTTCACTTGTTCACGTACTTGCGCTTTTTTCATTTCCCACTCATGCATTAAATCGCCGTACGTACTACCTTCTTCTAAATTCGCAATTTCCATACGATGTTTCGCGATGCGCTCTGTCAATTCTTTCTCTTGCGCCAGACAGTTTTGTACGACTGTAATTTCTCTCTTTAATTTCTCTTCATAACCGTCAGCTTCGTAATGTTCAGCTAATGATAAACTCTTTAAACGCTGTTCTAACAGATCAATTTGCGGTAATAAACGCACTACTTGTTTCTCAGCATCTTCACGTTTTTCCGCCAGTTTACCCGCTTCTAAAAACATCTCTTCATCTGTAGTCTCTGCAATATTCCATAATGCATTTCGTTCTACTAACAGTTGTTTCAATTGTTCTTGCATAAACTCATATTCTTCTTGCCATTCCGCCAGTTTTTCTTTTAACTGCTTACAAGTTTGGCGCTTCTCTTTCTCATTTTGCATACGACTTTGTGCCCCGTGTAGCTTACTATACTCCGCACTACCGATAACAGCTTCTAGTTTCTGTTCAAAATGCGAAATCATTTCATATAATGAAGATTTTCGCGTGCCTTCTTTTTCTAACTCCCGATATAATTGCTGCATTTTTTCAATACGCTCAAACGCTGGCAATATGTGTGCATACGTATAAAATTCTGGGAACATATAGCGCGTTTTATATGCATCTACTTGTTCTCCCGCCTGGAACGTTTCTCTCTCCCATTCCTCATACGATGAAACGACTTTATCATAAGCTCGCTCCATTTGCTGCAATTTATAAGACTCACGCTCAAATAGCTTCCGAATCTCTTCATCTTTTTCTAACTGATAGCGCACAGACAGCACTTCTTCACTTTGTCTCCCGCCAGCACTTTGCTGAAGAGTAAGAAGCTCTTCTTGTAATCCACTTGACGGATCTTTATATAAAACAAGGGCAAGAACAATCCCTACAAAAACAATAACACTAATAAATAAGAGCGGGCGGTTATCAATAAATAAACTCGTGAATAAAACAAGCGTGTTAATAAGAAGTAACAGAAGACAAACTCTTTGCCACTGCTTTTTCTTTTGCATAGCTGCTCCTGCTTTTTCCTCATACTTGCGCTTCATTCTCTCTGCGCCCATACCGATAAACGCCGCATCTTGGAACGATTTCTCTTTCTCAACTAACGTATCTCGCTCTTCATCAACTAACATTTGTTTCTGAATCTGTCTTATATTTTCTTCTTGTTCTTCTAATTGCTCTTGCGCTACTTTAAAACGATCATCAAGCTGTGCTTTTTGCGTTTCTAATTCACGCGCTTTTTGTACGGTTTGCGTAATTAATTCTTTCGTTGCCAAACTCATGTCAAACGCAAGAACCGCTTCCTTTTCAAAAGTAGCACCAATTTGTTGTTCTAGTTCTGCAATTTCTTCTTTTATATTCGCAATACTTCCTGTCATATCACGCATTTCTTGGCGTGCATTTTCGTAAGACATATGTTGCATACGAAGTTCTTCTACATAACTTTCTTTTTGTAAAAACTCTTCATCTATTTGAATCGAGGCAATTTCCGATTGCACCGTCTCTATTTTTTTATGGAGCGAGTCAACTTGTAATTGGAGCGGCTCCATCTTCGCCTTAATCGCTTCATAGCGCGCCATTCCGTTTACAGGAAACTGCCCGCTCTCATTTTCTAACACTTTCTCATGCGCACGCTTTTCAATAACGAGTGGCTCAAGCGCTGCTAATATTTCATAATCTTGCTTTCGTTTTTCTGCACTCTCTTTCTCCATACGAACAGAAGCAAGTTTCTCTTCACTTTCTTTTAATTGCTCGACTTGTTTTTCATACGTGCCAATTTTCCCTTGCCACTCTTTCATCTTCTCTTCAAGTTTCTTCATCTCTTGCAGTGACACGTTAATTTCCGGTTTACGCCCACTCGGTTTAAAGCGTTGATCCATTTCTTTTTCTAGCTTTTTATCTAACTGTAATAGCGCATCGCTTCCGACTGCACTTGCCGAAAATAAATAATTGCCAATATCCGCTTCGCCGAGCTGATGAATATTTTGAAGACCATGCATATCAAATGAAAAGATCGATTCAAATAAACTTTCATTCATCCCGCTTAATATATCGTTTAAAATTTCCTCGCCGCCCGTTTTCCCGTCTTCAAAATAAACGGTCACCTCGCCAGATGCCGTCTTTGGCAATCGTTCAATTTTCAAACGACCGTACTTCTCTGTTTGTACAGTCATCGCTCCGCCATACTTCCCACCTTCTTTTGGCTCATAACGGCGCTGTCCTCTCGTCGGAAAACCGAACAAAATACTTTTCATAAACGAGCGAATTGTCGATTTCCCCGCTTCATTTTCACCGTATAACACCGTCAGTAAGGAAAGATCCATTTCCACATTTTCTAATTTTCCGTACCCATAAATATGGAGTTTTTCAATTCTCATTTTTTATCCCTCTCTTGCTGGAATAATTGCTCTAAAATAATATTTTCTGCTTCCTTTTGAATCTCTTTCTTCTCTTCTTCTGTAAAAGATTCAATACTATTACGCGCTACAGGAGACGTCCAAATGGTGCGCAACACGCCGTCCATATTGGTGAAAGCTTCTAACTCTTTTAGCACACTACCGACGAAATGATTTTCTTCTTTCAAACGCTCGATTTCCGCAAAAGAAACCGTCTCATTTTTCCACTTCATCACATATACGAAATCTTTTCGCTCTTCGCCAGATGCTAAAATGTGAAAAATCTCTTCCACACGCTTTTCGTCACGCAAATAAGGAGAAAGTGGGCCCTGCCCTATGAATACGACAGTTAAAAGCGTCCCTTCCTCTTCTCTTCGGCAATCATTCATCGCAGTTGACATGCTCGTCATAAGTTCATCAACAGTTTCAAGTCCATCAATACAAACCTCGATCTCATCCCATACAACATCTGCCGTATGGAAAAATGAACAGTGCGTTCCTTGTTTCGTAAGTTCAATAAGGTACGCACCCTTCTCACCTGTTTCCTTACGATGACGACCTTGTATGTTCCCTGGATAAATAATGTATGGCTCTTCTGATAAAATTTCACGTTTATGTATATGGCCAAGAGCCCAATAATCAAACTGTTTTTCTTTCAACTCACGAATTTGAAACGGTGCATAGCGATTATGCTCTGCATCTCCTTCCACACTTCCGTGAAGCATGCCAATATGAAAAGGCGCATCACTCATTTTCGTATACTGCGCTGTCATATTATCCGTTACCGCTTGCTGCAAATAACTAAACCCATAAATAGAAGCTAATAGCTCACCATTTTTATAAAATGATTTCTCTTCTACGTAAGGCTCCGTAAACACATGAACATTTTCCGGAAACTCAATCGCTGCCCAGCTTCCTCCTAAATGATCATGGTTACCGTGAATAATAAAAACAGGGATATCGTACTGCGAAAGTCTCTTCATTTGCTCACGCACAAACACTTGCGCCCTCAAACTTCTCGTCTCCGCATCATACAAATCCCCAGCTAGTAATACGAAATCAACGCGCTCTTGAATCGCTTTATCAACAATACGCTCAAATGATTCAAACGTACTTTGCTTCATTCTCTCCCAAACAGACTGCGCAACATTCATCTCCATTCCTTTAAACGGACTATCCAAATGCAAATCAGCCGCATGTATAAACTTTACTTGTTTCACAAATAACGATCCTTTCTATCTTTCAAAAGTTTCATTTTATTAAAATTAACATCGCTGAAAACTAATCATCATCGAGAATGAAAATATTCTCGATGATTAAAGTTTCATTCTATTTTACCACGCAATGTCATATATTTCTTTGCATATTGTAGCGTTTTATGTCAAAATAATTATAAGATTCTGATTTTAATTATTGGAGGGAATTTTCATGGGAGTATACGTTCTAACAGTCTTTGAAAAAGATGGTTCAAAAGCATTAGACGAATCATTCGAGGCGGCAACTGAAAAAGAAGCAAAAGCAAAAGGTGAATCTATTTTACAAGAAAAAGGATTGTATGAAAAAACACATCGCTGTACATCTACTGCAGGTAAGCTCGTTTTATTCCAGCGCTAAAAAAAAGAAGCGTCATCCGCTTCTTTTTCACTCTACTATATCTTCGTCACACCACGTAAACACCACATCTAGAATGCGATTACCAATACGTACGCGTTTATTCCATTTACCTGTTTGGATCTGATGTTGCAATTCAGCTTTCATCTTTTCCGTCCAGTCGTGAATCGTTTCACTACCGTCGTACGGATATACGCCTGGAAACTCTTCCTGCAGTAGATGCAAGCTCTCTGCATCAAAATGAAAATGGAAGAAGTAGTTTGCTGTAAGCGATGGTTCTTGCAATCGTAAAAAATGATCATCAATTTGCTTTCTATTTCTATAGAAAGTAAAGATATTCACTTTACCGCTAGTAATTTGGTCAATTTGAATTTCGTGCTTCTCTATAATCACGTCTTGTCCACCTCGTTGTATACTATCTTTAGTATATATGTCTTTTGCAACAAAGTTAACCATTTTCGCGCGAAATTCATTTCCTTCATTATAATTCCTGTTCCTCCAAGTATAATCAGGACAAATAAAAACAAAGTTGAAGGGGAGCGATCACATGTATTTCGGAAGCAAAGGTTGGTATGTAAAAGAACTTAAAAAATTAGGTATTCGTACTTATGAAGGTAAAAAACTAGAATCTTATCGTACGCATGTGTTATCTAGTTTACTTGAGAGAATGAAGAAGGCTTCGGCTTAATAGAAAAACACCTCCCGAATTCGCATACTAAGTATGCAAATTCAATGGAGGTGTTTTTATCAGTTTTCATAAAAGATTTTTTGCTTCCGCTGGAACGGATACGTTTTAATCTCAGCTGTATCTAAATTTTCATTGAATAAATGAATGGCTATAATTTGTCTACAATCGTAAGTATGGTAATAATATGTTCCAGACTCCATACACATTGCACTTGTATAGATAGTATTATCTAATATACCGTCTTCTGTTATTACTGCCCCCTTAGGAACCTCACAATTTGATAAGATATGAAAAATAGCCGATATCCCCTCTTCTTCGTTCTCTATACCTTGAATGTTTTGTTTGCCATATGCTGCCCGCACGAATCTTGATGGCGGGGTGAAATCTCCAGGAAGTCCCATCGATCCGGAACCTTGGCCAAAAGCACTTAATGGTACGTCTCCCCACTCGGTTGGTGCAAATGGCTGCGATTTAAGTCCAATATATTGTCTTAAATTTTGTAAATGCCAATTAAACTCCGGGCTATTAGTCATCACTCCTATTGGATTGTCATACATTTTTATTCCATCAGTTGTCGGCTCAAGTACAATACACTCTCCCCATTTATCTGCTAAAATCCAATGTAGTGGCGGAGTAATCCCTAAAACTGGTAATGGTACATCTATAAGGGAAATGTTATCAACAGATTTTTTTAACTCTTCAACAGAATTAAACTGCGTCAAGCTCCAAGCCACAAAATCAAATGGTGCTAAATTCGTTTTATGGTCATCTATGCTGTTACTATAAGTAGCGAATCCCGGGAAATAGAGAGTGGCACATGTCATACCAGCTTCATTTACTCCGTCCGCCATAATGACCCTTCCTTCATGATTAATTCCCATTCCGACAACAGCCTTTTTCGCTCGGATCGTTTCACCAGTTATATTTTTCCACTGATAACGCCGAGGAATGATTATTACTTCCTGATTCATATCTAATGTGAAATCCATTGTTCTCGCAAAAAGATGCTGGAAATTTTTTGTTTGTAACGTCAAACTAGTACACATGAAGAAATCCCCCCATTTTATAGTTATATACACATTTTATAAAATTCTGATAAATACGCAAATTAAAAAACCTATTTATCACTAACAAAATAACCACCTAAACCAAAAATGCTATAATAAACCCAATCAAACTAAGGGGGCAAATTACTTTGCTTGGAACATGCATTCAATTTCATAAGTTTGGCAATCCAAAAGACGTATTACAAGTTGAATATAAAAATATAGAACCACTGAAAGATAATGAAGTTTTCGTTCGTATGCTAGTTAGACCGATTAATCCATCTGACTTAATTCCAATAACGGGAGCGTACGCTCATAGAATTCCTTTACCTAACATACCTGGTTATGAAGGTGTTGGTATTGTAGAAGATGTAGGTGCGGGCGTTACGAGAGACCTTATCGGTAAACGTGTTTTACCGTTACGCGGAGAAGGTACTTGGCAGGAGTATGTGAAGACGTCAGCTGATTTTGTAGTCCCTATCCCTGATTCCATCGATGATTTTACAGCGGCACAAATGTATATTAACCCTCTTACGGCGTGGGTTACTTGTACAGAAACGTTAAACTTACAGAGTAATGACGTTTTATTAGTGAATGCTTGTGGATCCGCTATTGGACATCTATTTGCGCAGTTATCACAAATTTTAAACTTCCAATTCATTGCCGTTACAAGAAATAATAAGCATACAGAAGAATTACTGCGCCTTGGTGCTGCATATGTAATTGATACTTCCACTGCTTCGCTTTATGAAACAGTTATGACATTAACAAACGGCAGAGGTGCAGATGCTGCGATTGATTCTATCGGGGGGCCGGCTGGAAATGAATTAGCTTTCTCCTTACGTCCAAACGGGCACTTTTTAACGATCGGTCTTCTATCAGGAATACAAGTGAACTGGGCCGAGATTGTCACGAAAGCAAAAGTACACGCAAACATATTTCATTTACGACATTGGAATAATGAAGTGTCACCATATAAATGGCAAGAAACGTTTCGTCACTTAATTCGTTTAGTAGAAAATAAGCAATTACGTTTTATGAAAGTACATTCTACATATGACTTAGCGGATGTGAAAGCGGCAGTTGATGTTGTGCAGTCCGCTGAGAAAACGAAAGGGTAACTAACTGTTACGATTTATTTAACCAATTATAACGAAAGTTAATTAAATATATCAGTAAGCCCTGCTAGTCAAGTGATTGGCTAGTAGTGAGGGTTAACTGCGGGCAATCCCTAAAGCTGATTGAACTACAACGNATATATCAGTAAGCCCTGCTAGTCAAGTGATTGGCTAGTAGTGAGGGTTAACTGCGGGCAATCCCTAAAGCTGATTGAACTACAACGTGGCTAGAAATAGTGAGCGTGAATGTCGCGAAAGCAGAAAAAATCAATCAGATCGTGCAAGGTGAAATCCTAAACACTAGAACAACGGGTCTTCCGCCTCGAATCATCTAAGTCAAAATGGATAAGATGAACGTTCAACGACTATCTCGTATAACTGACGAGAGTACATCACAAGCCTATGGTGGTGGAAAAATCCTCTATCTCTAAGTAGATAAACATATAGTCTGCGCTCATGTGAAAACATGAGAAGTTCATAAGAGAACTGGCTAAGGAATTGCGCCCTTAGTTGAACAAGATAAATTTTATTGAATCTATCAAACTTTATTTATTTTATCGAACGTACGTGCTATGTTTGGTTCGATGAGGTGAGAATAATAATGAAATTTTCACGAGTTAGTCAAGTATCGGAATTAACAGGTTTGCATCCGAGTGGTCTCAGGAGAATGCTGGTGGAACACGCTACGATTCAGAAGAACAAATCTTTCATTAAAGGAGTTACATTCTGATGATATTGGCGAAGAAAGTCAGACTGATTCCAACGCCTGAACAAGAAAAAGTGCTTAGAAACCATGCTGGAGCTGCAAGATTCGCTTATAACTATTGTAAAAGAATGAGTGATAGATACTATAAGCTATTTGGAAAATCTGTTTCACAGTTAGCTTTACAGAAACGATTTACAAAGATCAAGAAGCAAAAGAGATATGAGTGGTTAAAGACATTAATGCACAAGTGCCCAAACAGGCTTCAAAAGATT
>NZ_LMJQ01000016.1:0-38308 GCF_001429475.1 Bacillus sp. Root131 | reverse complement strand
TGTCTTCAAACGAAAAACACCTCCAATGAATTTGCATACTTAGTATGCGAATTCAGGAGGTGTTTTTTTCATGTACCACTATTCGGGTTCACTTCACATTTGTAGGTGTTCTTTTTTATGACCAATAATGTCCGGAGTATAATTATTAGTTGATGTATCGTCAGGAAAATAAGAATTTACAACATTAAATATCTTTTAAAAAACTTACATGGATTCTACCTTAAATACATGCTCTATATTCCATCATAATATTGTTAATAATTGTTTGGACGGGCAATATCTCTTTGACTTCATTTACTCGTGCACCTGCGAAAACAAGACCATTTTCACAATCACCATCCATAGAGGTTATCAAAGAATCTAGCGTGCAGAAACGATAAGAACAGTTTTTTAAGCAATTTATACACTTTTTTATTTTTATCTTTTTATTATTATCAGCTATTAATTTAGTAAAGTTATTTTTAACCGCACGACCTTGGAGCCCGACAGTTGTTTTGACTAATATGGTATCTTCTAATCGAGCATTTATATATTTTTCCTTAAAGGATAGTGGTGCGTCACACTCATTACTTGCAACGAATCTTGTACCCATTTGCACACCAGATGCACCCATTTTTAAGGCATGAGCAATATCTTTCCCAGTCATAATTCCTCCAGCAGCAATTACGGGAATTTCGACTGCTGCAACTACTTCCGGTAATATATCGAATAAAGGTCGATCGGTACCCAGATGTCCTCCTGCTTCATGCCCCTCTACTACAACAGCGGCCGCACCCAAGCGTTCAGATAATCTAGCGAGTTTGGCTGAGGATACTATTGAAATAACTGGTATGCCGGCATTTTTCCCCCAAGTATACATATCTCGTGAAATGCCAGCACCAGATATGATGAAATCAACTTTTTCCTCAATGGCTGCTTTCATTTTTTCAGCAAAATCATTCATTGCAAAAAGGACATTTACTCCAATATAACCAGTATTCCGAATCTTTTCTTTCGCCTTCCTAATATGCATTCTCATTTCATCTATGGAAATACCAGTTCCTGATATAATCCCAATTCCTCCAGCATTTGCAACTGCAGATGCAAGTTTACTTAATGAAATGCCTACGCCCATTCCTCCCTGTAGAATTGGGACCTTTGGCATCATATGCCCGATTTTTAATTGTGGAAAGTTCAAGTAAATACCCCATTTCATTAATGTTATTAGAGTAGATCTGTTAAACCCCTTCAGTTTAACACGGTGTTTGGAACAAACACAGGAAATTAATACCTACTACTAGTAGTTTGTGATGTTTTTTGGTGATTTTCACAAAATGTTCGAATAGTGCGCTATAAATTTTAGAATAATATCAAATGTATATTAAGGCTTCTGGATAAAAAACAACGAAATTTAGATTTTCTAACAAAAAATGTTATTAAATAATTGATTTGTCAAAAATGAAGTGGGATGTAATCATTAATTATTTTAAGCGGGGATATGAACAGAGCTAAATAGAAGTTTATATGCTTTTTAATAAAAGTAATTTTTGTATTATAAGTGTTAAATAATCAATAGTTGTAAAGGAAAAAATCTATGTTTTTAGTAATCTACACGATTGGATTAGAGACAATTAGATGTGTAGTACATTCTAGAAGTTTTAAATATCAATATTCCAAAAATCTTGATAATCAATATGCTTATCAAATTTTTTTAGTATTCTAATGATTTTAGTTGCAGATGTTAAAGTGGGAATACGATCCTTTTTATTTGCTAAATCACTTATCAGAGATTTACTTAATCCAGTCCTTTGTACAAGCCATTGTTGTTTGATTCCTCTGTGATCTAAATACTCACCAAATGGAGTTCTTTTTTTTCCTAGACCAAACATAAAGAATCCCTCCTAATTAAGAATGATGTATAAATAGCTTGTACAAAATTCCATAAATTTAAACTTTTGTCCATAAATATGGAATTATAATTTAGAATAAAGCATAGAATAATATAAATAAAATGAAAAAATATGGAATAATTTTGAGGAATCTAGCATTCATAGTAATAGCTACAAGTTGCTGATACACTATCCTAATGGCAACTTGTTGCAAAGGGTATTACTAAAATAAAAAAATCTGAAACTCCTTACGTCAGAAGGATTTTCAGATTTTTTCTTTTTTAGATCTTTAATTTATAGATACGTATTTTATAGATTATTATGCATAATATGGCGAATGAGTAGAATGGATTATCTGCTTATATAGCTTGATCGACCTTGTCACTAAGCATATAAATCTGTTTTAGATATGATGAAAGGAAATACTGACAAAAAATGTGAAATCTGAAATCAGTCATATCTGGTCCAGTATACTCACCACTTTCTACCCAGCTGTTAAGTTATCAGTTTGTAGTGAAAAAAGTACAGTCGGCCAGTTTGTGTAACAAAAAATATTTCTATCCCGTCTACAAATGGTTTATTAATATACAATTCAGGGATCATACTTATATTACAAACACTATGAATACTTTTTTGTTTCATAAATTCTCTTCCGTTAATACACTTGCAAGTGTATTATTTTGGATCTTTATGTGTCAAATGAATAATGTTTTTATCTGAATTTTCTTCACCATATTATGTTTGGGTTGCCATACCCAACATAATATGAAAAATCTCAATCTCATTTTTATAGGATGAAATGAGATTGAGACTCTTTTGATGTTTATTTGCTGGATAATGGAATGGTAACTAAAAATTCTACGCCTTGTTTGGTATTATTTATAGAATATGTGATAAAAAGGGACTCGAAAACTTGTTTTACAATATATAAACCTAAGCCACTCCCTCCCGTATTTCGATTTCTTGACTTTTCGATTCGATAAAATGGTTTGAAAATATGTTGTATATCTTCTTCTTTTATTTTGACACCTGTATTGATAACTCGCATTTGGACGTTGTTTTGTTTAGAATCCTTTGTTAACTTTATATAGACTTTTTCGTTATACGGTGAATACATAATCGCATTATGAATGATGTTTTTACATGCTTTTTCTAAAAGAACATAATCCGTATAAACAAAAATATCAGAATCGACTTCTTTTATTATTTGAATGCCTTTTTGAGAAGCAAAAAATTCGAGTTTTTTGGCAATTGTATCTATTGATCTCGAAAGATTTACTTCTTCCACTTGAAGTTTAAAGGTATGTTGTTCTAATTTTGACATGCTTAAAATTTCGCGAACCAGTTGTTCCAGACTTTCAATTATTTGATAATTTTTCTTTAAATACTGGTCACGATTTTGATAAGGGCCGATATTATATATCATCCCTTCTAAGTATCCTTTCATAACAGTAAGAGGAGTTTTTAATTCATGTGCTACAATAGCAAAGAATTCCCTTCGCTTTGTTTCTATTTCTCTTTCTTTTTCAATATCACTTTTTAATTGCTGATTCGCTTTTTGTAAATCAAAAATTGCCTGTTGTAAATTTATAGACATATCATTCAAGCTATTGGACAATTCCCCTAATTCATCCATAGAACGAACTTCAATTTTTTCGGAGAAATCCAATTTTGCCATCTTTTGTGCACCTTTATTAATATAAATAAGTGGTTTAGTAATAAACCTTGAATAGAGATAAGCACTTCCTAAACCAATAACCAGTACAATGATACTAATATAGGGTAGAAAACGTACTAAGACCTGTGAAGCTTCATCAATCGGCTGAAATGTTGCGAACACCACAAGCGTTAAGTTAACATCTTGGAATTGTATTGGCTTGCTAACCTCATATGAATTACGAGGATTATCTAAACTCCTTGCTGGTACTGTTTTAACAAAACCTTTTGCTTGAGTACCGCCTTGAATAGTACCCTCTTGAATAGTACTTTGAAGAAAAGCAATAGAAGGAGAATAAATAAGTCTTCCCTCATTATTTTGAAGGTAGATCACCGCATTATTTTTTTGTGCGTATTCATCAACAAGTGGTATTGCATTTTGAAGCGTAAGATCTTTAGATTTATCAATTATTTCTTCGATTCCCGTTTGAAGCTGATCTGTTTTGTATTGCTCATAAAATTTAGGGAGAAAGAAGTATAAAGTTACATAAATCAAGGTTGCAAAGGCTAACAAAATGAGGGATGTAGTCATAAAGAGTTTATAGGTAATTCTCTTCATCTTCATGATTTTTACAATCTTATTCATCAATTTTATAACCAATGCCCTTTACTGTTTTAATATAGGGTATATCTAATTTTTTTCGTATGTTTTTCATATGTGTATCAATCATTCGTGTGTCCCCGGCATACTCATATCCCCAAATTTTTTCTACGATATTATCTCTTGTGAGTACCTTTTTTTCATTTCGAAGTAGTAGTTGCAAAATTTCAAATTCTTTTGTCGTTAAGGGAACTTCAACTTTATTTACATATACTTTATATGCATCGCCATCGACATGTAGTTCTCTAAATACAAAATGATTATCCGTACTTTGATTATTACTTCTTCTCAGTACTGCTTCGACTCGTCTCATCAAAACATGGAAAGAAAAAGGTTTCGTAATATAATCATCGATTCCAAGATCAAATCCTTTCATTTGATCTTGTTCTTCTTCTAGCGCAGTTAGCATAATAATTGGTATATTTGACTGACTTCGAATCATTTTGGCAACTTCAAATCCATTCAGGTTTGGCATCATCACATCTAGAAGAATTAAATCGAAGGACTGCTTATTAAATTGTTTCATGCCCTCTAATCCATCTGATGCAACTATAACTTTATACTGTTGTGTCATTAAAAATTGTTTGATTAATTCTTGTATTTCTTGATCATCTTCTACCACCAGAATGTGATAGTTCTTCATAATATCACCTCTTGTAGTCATTATAACCTTCCAAACTGGAGTTGATGTGGAGACGTATTAGAAATACTATAAAAACTTCATAAGAAAACTACATGTATTTCAAATTAGCTCTAGATGCATGAGATAGTTTATATACATAGCAAGACAGAGGGAGGTAATCAAGATGTCACTAGAAGCAAACATCATTCTTTCTTTATTAGATGTACAACTGTGGATGGCCCCTCATTCGAATAATAGACGCATAAAAGAGAAAAAACAAAAATTGAAACCAGCACCGGGCTTAAACAAATACACAAGTGTAAATAAAAGAAAACTATATAAGTCTAGTGAACAAAAATAGGGAGGATTAAATTGATTCTCTCTATTTTTGTATTCCATAATTAGGTACTGAAAATCTTTACTATAACTCTAGATTAGCTCCATATAGAATACAGATTAAGTTTGTATGATACATGTACCAAATAGAAAGGAATGATACATGATGTTGACGACTTACACAATCTATCAAATTTTATCCCTTCCTTCTTATTTACACACAAACCTATTACCATCCATTCTCACGAGAATGCTAGAATCTAAGTTTATAACAAAAGAATAAATAAGCTAATGGATGTTTATTGTCCCTTGTTTCCACTTTTTGCAAAACACCTGTATAAACATGTATCCTACTTTGTACATTGAATACTCTATTTGTTGAGAGCCGAATAGGCTCTTTTTTTAGAGACAAGCTCGAAGTGGGTTTGAATATCGTTATACATATATTCATAGGAAATTTCAAATATAATGTTACCCCTACGAAAAAACAGTTGATTTATGTTTAAACATGCCTAAAGGTGAAATTTTCTTTTTTTGAAATGGTGATTCTTAAATGTTACATTCATACATCGTATTTCAAATATTAAGATAAAAACATTCAATTGTAAATTAAAGGAGAAAGGGATGTTCACAATGGGACACGATGATACAAATCAAACAGAAAGCAATAGGAATAAAGTCTATAAAAAAACAGGGTATTTTTTCACAGGAATAATTAGTGCAGTGATTGGTGCAATTACCATTGGATTGACCACTCCTTATATAAATGAAATCAAAGGAAGTGCAGGTCAATCTTCTAAGCATAACGAAGTAAATCAGGCTACGCCAATCTCTTACAAACCAGAAGATGTGAGCAATCCTCAAAATATGATTGAATCTGCAAAAGAAGTTGTCGTAGGTGTCATTAACTATAAACAAAATGCAGGTTCATTTAATACGCAAAATCAATCAGAAGAAGCTGGTTCGGGATCAGGGGTCATATATAAAAAAAACGGCAATAAGGCTTTCATTGTTACAAATAATCATGTGATAGACGGTGCGAATAAAGTAGAAGTGAAATTGAATAATGGTAAAAAGGTTCAAGCTAAAGTAGTAGGGACAGATCCATTATTAGATTTAGCAGTATTAGAAATTGACGGGGCAGATGTAAAAAGAGTCGCAACACTTGGAGACTCAGAAAAAATTCGTACAGGGGAAACGGTAATAGCTATTGGGAATCCATTGGGGTTAGAAGGTAGTGTAACAAAGGGGATTATTAGTAGTAAGGAACGAGAAATACCTGTTAGTACTCTTGGAGATCAACAAGTTGATTGGCAAGCACAGGTAATTCAAACAGATGCAGCTATTAATCCTGGGAATAGTGGAGGAGCTTTGTTTAATGAACAGGGTGAAGTCATTGGAATTAATTCAAGTAAAATTGCACAACAAGCTGTTGAAGGAATTGGATTTGCAATTCCAATTCATATAGCCAAAACGATCCTAGAGTCTCTTGAGAAAGATGGAACAGTTAAACGTCCGATGATGGGTGTACAGTTATTAGATGTGGAGAAAATGACAGATTCTGCACGCAATCAATTAAAATTACCAAAAGAGATATCAAATGGTGCAGTATTGAGGAATATCTCATACCAATCACCAGCAGAAAAAGGTGGATTGCAACAATATGATGTTGTGATTGCATTAGATGGACAAAAAATAGAAAATGTCGTTCAATTCCGAAAATATTTATATAAAAAGAAAAAATTGGGGGATACAATTAAAGTAACAGTTTATCGAAATGGTGAAAAACTAATAAAAAACGTGAAATTAGCGGATTAAACAAGTGCCGCTTAAAAATATAGCCACCTTTCGGTGGTTTTTTTATATGTGCTTTTTGTGTGGGTACTAGATATATCAGAGGTGGTAAACGTCATGAAGCAAAAAGAATGTCTACATTGGTATTCCATGGAGGAGGCTAATTTTTCTAGCGATAGTATCTCATCTTGTACTGTAGGGGTCATAAATAAAGGGAGTTATCCCGTGTTTGTATTCCTTCCTCAAGTTAATTGGTTGGTGACTAATATTTTATACCTATTATTATTCCGTTTGTCCTCATTCCACATTAAATGGACTGACTCTTTACCAATGTTCAAAATCGATTACATATTTTAATTTGTGTTCCAGCTTTTCTTGACTATATTAACGAATCACTACATATGCACTCCAGATAAGCCCTAATATCTTTAGATAATCTACTGAATATCTTCATATAAACTCCAGATAGTGTATTTAGAATAACAACTATCAAGGAGGTTAGGAAAAATGAATTTTATAAAACGCGCAATTCTCAGTATGAAAAAAAGAATAGGAACATCATTAATTTTGATGGCGGTCTTTCTGATTGTTACAAATTTAGTGTTGGCAGGATTTGCAATCCAAAATGCATCAAAAAAAGCTGCGGATGCAGCAAGAAAAAAATTAGGTGCAGATGTCACTTTAGGTCTTGATTTTGATAAATTAGGTCAACAAGCTAGGGAAACTGGAGAGATGCCTAAACCACCAAAGCTCAACACAAAAGAAGCAGATCAATTAGCGAAGTCCAAGTATGTAAAAGATTATAATTACATAACCAATACTTTCGGAATTTCGGATGGATTTAAACTAGTAGGTGCTTCAGAAGGAGAAGACGAAGGAAAAGGTAGAGTTGGAATGGTGGCAGCAGCGGGTGGATCAGGTTCGGGCTCAGAAATAGATATGAATTCTTCCCTTATAATAGAAGGAGTTCGTAAAACTGTATTACAAGAAAGTTTTAAAAATGGAAAAAGTAAAATCATTGATGGGAAACCAATTACAGAAAAGATGAAAGATCAGAATGTAACTTTAATGGAAAAACGATTAGCGGAACAAAACAATTTGAAAGTAGGAGATAAGATTAAAATTCAATCAGGGGATAAGAAGCAAACTCTTGAATTTGAAATTATTGGTATTTATGAAACGAATGAGCAACCAATGGGTCAGCATGCCCCTCCTATGATGGATCCAGCTAATAAGCTATATATGCCTTACTCTACTTTAAAAAAGTTAGAAGTAGATGAAGGTATGAGTAGTATTCAAGTTGTGTACTTATTGAACGACCCACAATACATTGATGCATTTAAAAAAGAAGCAAAAAAATCTGATATTGATTTTAATTATTTTAAGTTAGATGCACATGATTCATTGTACAAACAAATGATTGGTCCTATCGAAAATATCGCTTCTACTTCTCAAATGATTATCTATATGGTATCTATTGCAGGTGCAATTATCTTAGGATTAATTATTATGTTATCGATTAAAGCACGTCGTAAGGAAATGGGAATTTTATTGTCCATTGGAGAGAAAAAATGGAAACTGATGGCGCAGTTCGTAGTAGAAGTAGTATGTATCGCTATTTTAGCATTTGGATTATCTCTAACAACAGGAGCTAAAGTTTCTCAATTCGTAGGGGATAATTTACTTTCGAGTGAAGTTGCTACAGCAGGAGAAGAAACAGACACTTCACAAAATGGAACTGTAATGGTGGCTGGACCAGGCGGAACTGTACAAAATCAAAAAGAGGATCCAATAGATAAAATTAATGTAAGTGTAACAGGAGAAGACGTAGGAAAAATGGGAGGGATTGGACTAGCTATTGCTATATTAGCAACGCTTCTTCCGGCATTATCTATTCTACGCTTAAATCCAAAACAAATCCTTTTAAAAGATGAATAAGGAGGCTCGATATGGAGACGATTTTACAATTTAAAAACTTAGATTATTATTATGAAAGTAACGGAAAAAAAGTAAAGATACTAGATAATGTTAATTTTTCTTTTCAAAAAGGGCATTTCTACACGATTTTAGGACCATCTGGATCTGGTAAAACCACCACGCTTAGCTTAGGTTGTGGGCTGGATATACCTAAAAATGGTTATGTACTGTATAATGGCAAGGATATTAGAAAAATTGGTTTGGATCGATACCGTAATCAAAATGTATCCGTAATTTTCCAATCCTATAATTTAATTACCTATATGACTGCCATTCAGAATGTACTAACGGCAATGGAAATTACAGGTGTAAAGGTAAAAAATAAAAAAGCAAGAGCATTAGAATTATTAGAGAAGGTAGGACTCACAGAAGTAGAAGCGAAACGAAATATCTTACAACTAAGCGGTGGACAACAACAACGTGTAGCAATTGCCCGAGCATTATCTTGTAATGTTGATTTATTGATTGCGGATGAGCCGACAGGAAACCTTGATGAAGAAACAGCAAATGACATTATTGATTTGTTCCAGGAGCTCGCTCATCAAGAAAATAAATGTGTAATTGTTGTAACGCATTCACAGGAAGTTGCAAAAAAATCGGATCGAGCTGTTTATTTAAGTCAGAAAAAATTAGCAGTGAAAGATGCACCTAGCATCTAAAAAAGAAATACCACGACTAGAAGAGTGTGTACGGTATGGGAATCGTGAAAATGATAAATAACTAGTTAATTATTTTCCGAAAAAATATATGATTAATTTAAAAAGGAATGGAGATAAAAATCTCCATTCCTTTTTAGATAGATAATTAAACCTTATTTAACAGCCTCTTTTAAAGCTTTTCCAGCTTTAAATCCAGGTACTTTTCCTCCTGGGATATGCATTTCTTCGCCCGTTTGGGGATTGCGCCCAGTACGTGCAGAACGCTTACGTACTTCAAATGTACCAAATCCAATTAACTGTACGGATTCCTCTTTTTGAAGAGATTGTGTAATTTGATCTAGGATAGCTTGTACAGATGCAGTAGCCTCTTTTTTAGTAAGTGATGTTTTCTCAGATACTTGGTTAATTAGTTCGGTTTTATTCATTATGAACCTCCATTAAATAATATTTGTTAATTTAATTTTATAGTATAGTAGGTTTTCAAGAAAGGGCAAATTTTATATAAATATAATATTAAAAAGTTGAAGATACTCTTACAGTTTTGTATAGGGGTAGTAGGTGTTTTTACCTTGAAATCTATACTATATAAATAGTTACATAAGGGGAATTGTATTGTAGAGAAGATACAGGCACCCATTTGTAAAATTATAAAATGAAATAAAAATTAATTAATTGAAGTAGTATCACCTTACTATAAATTTAAAGGTAAATAGACTCAAACGAAAAAATTCACACCTTTTAATTAAAAGTATGTGAATTTTTTGTTTTGGGTTCTTAAAATTTTTAAGTCAATGATTAAACGTCGGAAATTGAGTCATATATTAGATTTCTCAGCAATATTAAAAATATATGGCGTAAAGATTAAAAAGAAACCCAATATCACCATCAAAGAATTTAATGAAAATAAAGAAGAATCGTTAATCAAAGATGATCCAAAAATAATTACAAAAGTCATACCAGTTCCACGCAAAATAGATTTAAAAGAAAAAGAATTTGTCATCATTTCAAATGATTTCAATTGCAAATCTTCAATTGATTTAACTACTTTGGTTTTCATGTTTAATCCTTCTTTCTAAAAAATAGGGTATATACTATATTTATTGTATTCCTGGGTATTTTTAAATTCAAATTTTTAAGGAATTCAATTTTGTATAACAAATCAGTAGGTATTAGGAAGCGGGGTAAGTTGCTTTATCTGTAGGAGGGAACTGAAAGGTATATATTTTCTTTAATTTAATAATTTAGCTTTTTAGAAAAAGA
Source organism: Bacillus sp. Root131 (assembly GCF_001429475.1). NCBI lineage: Bacteria > Bacillati > Bacillota > Bacilli > Caryophanales > Bacillaceae > Bacillus > Bacillus sp. Root131. The sequence continues at coordinate 27,475 of NZ_LMJQ01000016.1, read as the reverse complement.
AGAACGCTTTCTATTAACTAAATTCCCCTAATTTCGGTTTGCTTGATAGTAATAGAAATTTCTCATTAATATGGGGAAGAGATTTTGGCTTTCTTGTATGAAAAGAACTTTGGATTGATATATATAACTGGCTTATTCCTATTTTTTAATTAAGGACTGTCTAAGTTTTATTAACTTGATGGCAAACGGCTGTCGCCATATTTTTATCCAACTAACTAGAACAGGTTATCTTGCAAAGAAAAAGGAAAGAATGGGCATAGCTAATTAAAGTATAATGATTTACTTAAAACATATGGGGATGTTTTATTAGGGTGATATTAAATAAGATTGACAAATATAGACTACAAATGTAATTTAAATATAAGATTACATTTGTAGTCTATATTTATTTAATAATAAACCTATTTTAAGTAATTTATTCCAATGTTAAAATAGGGGTTGAAAATTTAAGATTACAAATGTAGTATCGATATTAGGATTACATTTGTAATCAAAGGAAGGAGGAAATTGGAAACGTGAAAAAAATACCTAAGATATCTGAAGCTGAGTTAGAAGTAATGAAAGTCCTTTGGTCAAAATCTCCACAAACGGCTAATGAAATAATTCAAGCTCTTGAAGGACAAATGGATTGGAATCCAAAAACGGTTAGAACATTAATTAATAGGTTAGTGAAAAAACAAGTAATTTTTTCTCAGCAGAAAATAGGAAGAACGTATATGTATGGCCCTTTAATCTCACAAGATGATTATTTACAAGTAGAAACTAAATCTTTTATTAAACGTTTTTATGGTGCTGCTTTAAAACCTTTACTTGTTAATTTTTTACAAGAAGAAAAGTTATCTTCCAAAGAGATCGATTAGCTCAAACGTATTCTAGATGATAAAAATAATCAAAAGGAGGGAGAATAATTGTAATGGATATGTTAATACATACGTATCTCTCTACTCTTTTTGATTGGCTACTAGAAACTACCATTATGGCCAGTATATTGGTAGGTTTTATCTTATGTGTCAAAGTTCTACTAAGGAATCAATTAACAGCAAGATGGCATTACGCATTGTGGCTAATTCTGATTGTAAGATTAATTTTACCTTGGTCACCCGATAGTTCTTATAGCTTATACTCCATACTTTCACATGGATATGTAACTTCTACTTCTCTAATTCAGAAGGAAGCGAATGTTTCTGGTTTAAAAGTAATGAATGAACCTGCAAAGTATGCTGTTAATTCGAATGATTCCAATAAACCATTGGTTGAATCGAGTTCCAAAGAAAAAGAAAAGGTTGCCAAACACATATCTATGTATGAAATCTGTTTATATGTATGGATACTAGGTGTTTTTTGTTTAGGGGCTTTAACACTAATTGCAAATAGACGTTTATATTTATACATACAAAAGCAATCAATTATAACAGATGAAAGGATTTTAAATATTTTTGAGGGTTGTAAAGAAACGATGTCTATAAAAGAAGATATTCCTTTACAATTAGCCGGCAAGATTGCTAGTCCGACACTCCTTGGATTTAGAAAACCTAGAATATTATTATGTGAGCAGCATATACAACGATTAAATGATAATCAGATACGGTTTATTTTCTATCATGAATTAGCTCATTTTAAACGTAGAGATGTTGGGGTTAATTGGCTTATGCATCATCTGCTTATACTAAATTGGTTTAATCCAATCCTTTGGTATGCCTATTATTCAATGCGCGAAGATCAAGAAATTGCATGTGATGCATTGGCTCTTACCTTTATTGATTCGGAAGAAAGAATCGAATACGGGCATACAATCATTACATTATTAGAACACTATTCAAATTATTATCAAATGCCTAGTTTAGCAAATCTAAGTAAAAATAAAAAAGCATTAAAAAGGAGAATTCTTATGATAAAAAAATTTAATAAAAAATCGTATCGTTGGTCAGCTTTAGGATTGACAGCTGTATTAGGTATATCTACTTTTTCTTTAATGAATGCAAATGCTGAGGAGTTTAAGGGCGAATCACAGGCTACAAAAAATAAAATTGAACAAGCCGCTAAACCTGAAGAAATGACTAGGCTTGAAAAGAGTAAGGCAGAAGAAGCCGCAAAACAATCAGAGATGGACAAACTTGAGCAAAGTAAAAAGAACACAGAGATCTCTGAAGCAGCAGTACTTAAACTTACCGAAAAACAAAAGCAATATCTTAAATCTAAAGGACTTCCAGTGAAGCAAACTTCTAAAGAATCTGAAGTTACGGGGCTTATGTTAGTTTCTCTAGTGAAACCTATTGATAATGGAGATGGAACAGGATTTCAGCCAGACCATGTTGGAGAAGTTGATATAATTCACAAAGATGAATATAAAAACAAATATGGTAAAGAAGATTATGTAGCATTCGCTGCATGGGAATAAGTCTAGTTATATTACCAATACTCTAAGATGAATTTATGATTATAATTAATAGAAAGCGTCATTCTTTTTATAGAAATCTATAGAAAGGATGGCGCTTTTATTAAAAAATGAATAGCATTTGTTTGCTAAAGAACTTCGGAAAGATATATTTATCCATCAAGAAATATTTGGCAAGCGTATCAAAATATTAATTTTATAGGCACAAGTTCATAGAATACCAAAAATTGGCTTGATGGGCGTAGTAAGGCAGGTTCTACTTTCGTTTGTTAGATATCTCATAGAATTTTATACTAAATAGAATAAAAGCATTTTTATCTTAATATGAATTGTTTCTAAAAATAAAAAAGAATCTAGTGGCATTTCTAGATTCTTTTTTATTGTTGCCTTTAATATAGCATACCTGGAGAGAATGCTCTTTTGATACATAAGGTAATTGAACTTTTTAAACCGACGGAAGGATAAAGTAATCTTTTAGAAAATTAATTGGTGATAGCATATATTTTTACTATAAATGGGTGATTCACACCACTTGGATTTGCGATATAGTATTTAGAATTTGTATCTGCTGCAGTCCTGGATTCATTTCAAATATTGCTCCAACTAACACGATCTAGACCCAGAGAAACATCGACCATAATATTGAAAGAGATACTGTCAGAAGTCTCTCCCAGGGTAGGTTCAATAATCCATTTTACCCCCAGTGTCCCTGGGGGTAAATTATTTATACTAAAGTTTTGGCTGGATCGGTTCTTTTCTCCAGGCAATGGCTTAGAGTCAGAAGAAATTTGGGAAATCAATATTTCTTTTTCATTAACGTTTATTCCATTTAATTTAATGATACTATCTATTAAACCTGGACCAGGAAAATCAGCTGCAATGACACCAGAATGTCTAATCCCACCTTGTAGTATGAAATCTGTCCCCATTGTATTCATCCCACCATAAAATACTTGACCATTTGTATCACGAGGGAAGTCTTTCCATTCACTTGTTGTATTTTTTTGAATTAACTGTGGGTTACTACCAGTATCTCTATTTTCCTTTCCACTTGCAACAAACCAAGGATAATAATTATTCCATAATGCTGTAGCGCCACCTGTGCCACTAAAATGGTTGAGATAGATATGATTATTGTTAAAATCTTTATTTGCCTTTAGAAGCTGGTTTTTTACTGCATTCCATTTCTCATACATTCCATCCGGTCCAGCGCTAACTTCAAAATTATCTTGGATATCTAATGATTCATAATTAATTCCGTATTCTTCAGATGCTGCGAAGTTTTGTAGTATTACAATTTTTCCGCGGATATCTCCTAACTTAGGGTTATTTCTTTCTGAAAATGGCACAGAATTAGGTTCCCAAAAATAGGACACATTACGGTCTTTATAACTTTTAAATATCTCCTCGAATGACAGTGAGCCGTTCTCTGGATCAGTTTCCTCTTTTAAGCGCATTAAAATTGTTTCTTGAGGGTTTTCTCTTAAAAATTGGATTGTTTCTTTTAATACATCTTCAAACATTGCTTTTTGATTTACAATACCATGCTGCATGGCAAAAGAATTTTTCACACGTTTAACACGCATGTCTACATAACGTATTCCTGCATTGAACTGCTGAGATAGGGGCATTGTTTGATTTCTTGTCAAATTCTCATCAATAAAACTCGCTCCATGTAAAGCCATTGAACCATGAGTACCTGGAATAGATAATTCGCTTATTCTTTTTGTATCTTCCAATTTTGACATCCAGTTTGGATTTCGATAACCTAAATCGGACTCATAGGAATAACCTGGATGTCTATCAGCAAATACTATTGAAGCTGTACATAAACTCGCTAGTGTAAAACAAGTAAGAATCCCGAATTTTAAATGTTTTTTTATCTTTATTTTCTTCATTATATCTCTCCTGATTTTAAACAGATTAGTCTTATATAATAATTTGGGTGCTTTTACCATATGCATAAAGTCCAGCATGAGAATAATAGAGCGCATTAATTTGAAGATTTAGTTTTTATAAATAGTTCCAAATTTATAATAGGTACCAATGGGTTTATAAAGTCAAATAAGGTAATATATTAGCTACCATTAGAGTTACTATTGTCATTTACCTTAAAATATTGTGTTAGCTTTAAAATTTAGAGAGGAATATTTTCATTTAGATTTGCTCAAAAGCCATCGTACACGGGGAACATAAGTTTTGAAATGTAATCATACAAGGATGGGAAGACCAAAATAATCAAGTGCAAGTTTAGTGAAATGATGACAAAGTATATTATCATACTTCATGTACTTTATAGGGCATACAATTCAAATCTAATATTATACAAAGAAAACAGAAGTCTTAAACTAGACGTCTGTTTTCCGAAGTACAATGAATTGCTGAAATTAGTAAGATCTACATGATTCTTAATTTTAATTAACATAGATTTTTATTTGTTAAGAACCTATGTGGCAAAATTATATGCATTCTATATCTGAGATCAAAAGACTTTTGGGGAGAGTCTCACTTGTATTAATGCATTAAAGTTAGAAATATATTTGTTACATATAATATCATTTTAGAAAAACTTACGAATAATACTTCTCTGTAATCCTAAATAATGCCTATAAGCTTATTTCTCATTAAAGCTTAAACTAACTGCAGTAGCAATAGATTGTCCTGCATGTTCCCAACTACCATCGATAACTTTACCAAGTTGTTGACCGAGTGAATTTAAATCATTTGGATTAACAGGAATCCCGTTATATGCAGCAAGAATTGATAAAAGTGGAGCTACAATTGGTGTCCAGCCGCCTCTATCAATATGAAATTCGAATCCGGTTACCTCACCATCTTTTTTTGTGAATTTATAGTAAAGTTGATCATCTGGACGGAAGCTTAAATGATGAGAGATTTGTCCGTATACATCTTTACCAGCTGCACCTCGATCCACAACTTCAATTTCTTTTACATTAAATTCATGCTCAAATACTTTTATTTTTTTTACTTCGGGACCATTTAATGCAGCTTGAACAGCCGTTTCTAGATTACTTTGTGCAAACGGTTGAATACTAACTTGTGATTCCTGTTGTTGGATAGGAGCAACTGTCTCAGCAGCAAATACTGATGTTGTAGGTAATGCACCTGTAGCTAATGTTGCAGCCAGAGCAGTTGCTGTAATGATTTTCTTTTTCATAATTTTACTTCCTCCTTTTTAATGTATGATAATAAACTATAAATTACTGACAGATAAATTATTTCTATACATATATAGAAAAACATTATTGTGGGTAATGGAAGTTAGACTGACAGATAATTTATATGATAATAGTATCAATATGCATTTGATTTCTCAATTTTCAGTCAATGTATTCAATACTAACCAATTTTAAGTAAGTTTTAGAAGGTAAAACTCTAATAGCAATCTAGAAACATGGCAATATTAGAGTGAAAATGAAATGATAATCATAAAATATTCAATTAATATCAAAAAAATATAAAAAATTTCACATATATTTTTATTTTTAGGTTATTTGATTTTATTGTAATGTGCAGAATTATAAATGTTCATGTAAGTTAAAAATGAATAATATTAAAGTGATTGTTAAAATTAACGAAATGTTCAAGGTTTTAATCTCAAAATATGAATATTAGTTATATAATCATTTTAAGGGGATAATTCACCCCTTCCTCTAATGTTGTTGTTTACAAGTTTATAGTTCCAATGTGTTGAAGCTACGATAAAAAGAACTTGTAATTATATATTACAAGTTCTTTTTGTTTTGATTTTTTTGAAAGATACCTAAACTAGTTATGTTTTTCATATTTTATCAAGAGAACGGTAGAATTCTATACGGAAGTATATGTACATTATCGTAAAATAAATAGTAATTTGTATATAAACTAAGTGATTCTTAATCGTATTCTAATAACAGAAGGAAAGACCAACTAAAAATATAGTTGGTCTTTCCTTTAAGTTGGTGTAAAAACAAATAAATAAAAGATAGGTGAGAATTAATGCTGCTAAGCAGTATTGATTCTGAATTAACTATAACACACTTCCTAAAAAGTAGTTGTGTCAGTTGATTGAACATTCATTCTTCTTTTTTATCAAATAAATATCTAAAATACATCAATTAATTGACAAGGGATGTATTTTAATCGATAAATAAATCAATACTATAGATTTTGGAAGTAAATATTTTTTTTATTCTTGTACAATATGTTTGCATTTAGAATTAGTTATAATACCACTTTTTAATAACCAATTTACTCATTAAGAACAAGGTATTAATGTGTATGGACAATAATTAACAAAATAAAAATCTAAATTTTCATTTTGTTAATCAATTCGACTCCTCGTAGATTGATTTTACGAGGAACAAACTATTTTAAAATTAAACGTATGAAAATGAAAGAAGTAATCAAATGAAGCAATAAGGCTTCTAACCGTAAGGACTGCGGGGGCAGCCTAATCAACTAGAGTTCGATTGAACTCTTTACTTAGGAATTCCTCACTTCTAAACGAAGTAAAAGTGGGGGTAGTTCAAGAGAATATGTAAAGAAGAGGTAAGAAGGTTCATGGCGAAACAAGTTAACGGGATTGTTAAGAAATCTGTGTAAGTTTTTGAAACGAATATTTAGAATAGCAAATATTAAGGCAAGATTGCTTCTGTCTTTTTTTATCTTCTTTTGAATTTCGATTTGTGTGATAATTAAATCGAAAGGTCGTGTAAGAATGAAGATAGCGGTGATACAAGCAAGTACCCAAATTAGCAAAAATGAACTGATTTTTGAAGAGACAAAAAGGGCTGTGGCGAGGCATGGATATGAAGTGCTCAATTTTGGTGTTACATTTAAAGAATCCGAGTTAAGCTATATCCAAGTGTCCTTAGCTGTTGGTCTACTTCTAAATTCAGGTGCAGTTGATTTTGTGATCACTGGATGTAGTAGCGGTGTTGGTATGTCGATTGCCTGTAATACACTTCCGAATGTCATTAGCGGTTATCTGCCAACTCCAACAGATGCGTTCCTATTCGGTAGGATAAATAATGGAAACTGTGCATCACTGCCACTTGGATTGAATTTCGGTTGGGCGGGCGAATTAAATCTTCGCTTCACGCTTGAGAAACTATTTGAAGAACCGTTCAATACTGGGTATCCTGAAGAATCCGCCGAACGAAAGAAACGTGATGCAGAACTTTTTAAAGTAATCAAGAGTTTTTCACATCATAGTATTGTTGAGATTCTAAGTCAGCTAGATGGAGCGGTTATTAATCCTGTTCTTCAAAAGCAAGAGTTAGTGGAATTCCTCTTGCGAAATGGCAATAACACAGATATATCAAATTATCTTATCGAACAAATGAAGCATTTAAATTACGGTAGGTAAATACTATTTTTTTTAATACGTTTGGCGAATTTATAGTTAACCATAAGTTGATTCAACACCATTAACCAATTACACCGCCATTCCATTTGTTTTGGAGATCTTTTACATGTAAATACAGAACCTTGAGTAAGGCGTTTTCGTTCAGGAAAGCGCCTTTTTCGTTACCTTATGGAGACTTGATATTGCACTTTAAAGTTAGCTTTATTTTTATTTCAACGGTGATATTCAGACCTGTTCAGAGCTTATTTACTATACCTGTGATAAGAAATATGCATATAGATAATATCATCATACCTATTTTAATTAGTAGTGCATATATAGTTTGCTGTTTAGCAATTAAAGTTTTTACGTAAATATGTTGTGTCTAATAATATCAAAATTTATTTATATATCCACTGAATGAGCTTTTTATATATTTATTTGGATATAAATCATTAATCATTGCATATGGGCTCCCATTCCAGTATCTTACTACAGGTGTCCATAATCTATGATTTTTAAGCCATTGCATTGTGTATTGCTGTAATAATTGATTATCTGTCAGCTTCTCTTTTTCCTCAATTGTCCACTGTAAGGCATCTAGCGCTTTTTCTCTCGTCCAAAAACCATTTGGTGTCATTTTAAATTCCCATTCTTTAAATTGACCTGGATATAAATCATTAATCATTGCATATGGACTATCATTCCAATATAGTTGACAGGCTCCGCTCAATCCTGATTGAACTAACCATTTATTATCGTATATATTCTTCAATTGATCCACATTTAATTTTTCTTTTTTTTCAATTGTCCATTTTAGTGCTTGTAATGTTTTATCTTTCGTCCAAAACTTATTAGGGGCCTTATTAAATTCCCATTCTTTAAATCGATTTGGATATAAATCATTAATCATCGCATACGGGCTTCCATTCCAAATCACCCTTAGAGGTGCACTTAGTCGATGTTCTATTAACCATTTTTGCCCATAAATTTGTAAGAGTTTTTGTGGTGGTAATTTCTCCTCTTCTTCAATTAACCATTTTAATAATTGCAGAGCCTTTTCTTTCGTCCAAAAATTTAATGGTGTCATTCTAAATTCCCATTCTTTAAATTGATTCGGATATAAATCATTAATCATCGCATATGGACTATTATTATATTTGTGCTTCAATACACCACGTAATCGATACTTTGCAATCAATTTGTTATTCCAATTCTGTTTTATCTCTTCTTCATTCCAATTCAAAATTTTTGTTACTAAATACTTTGTTACTCTTCTGGCCAATTGATTATTTCTATCTAATTTCCAAGTGTTTGGTGGGAATCTATTTCTTTTTCCATCTAATATCTCCTGATAGATGTCCTCTATAGTATTAGTGTTCGTCTGCATCTTAAGACCTTCTTTTAATTTTATATATAGTTAAATAGATTTTAATGGTAGGACTTTCGTCCGAACTATTAAAAATGTAAACTCTATCTTAACTTAGAAAATATGATGCTTAATCAAATCATAGTAATGTAAAATAAGAATTACCTATAGAAAATATATAGCCTAGGGCAAATGAAAGAATAGATTTGTAAAATATAATTTTCAATTCATAAAAGACATCAATCTGAAAAGAAAGATTGATGTCTTTTATTTAATAGTATTACGGTTTATTTAATTACTTTCCATAAAGCTAATGAGAAAATCCAATTTGGATCACCGTATCCTTGATAACTTTGAACTGCTTCATAAATTTTACCTTGATGTTCTACTCTATCTCCTTTTTTATATGCAGCATACGAATCCCATGCCTTATACTCAGAAGAGGGGGTATCTTTTGTTGTGATTTTGATTTCATTACTCGCAACTGAAACTTTTCCTTGAGTATCTATAGCTTTTACCATATATCTATATTCTGTACTAGCCAGTAAATTTTCATCTGTATAGTAAGTTGAAGGACTTGTAGCTATTTTCGTACCGTTACGATAAATCTCATATTCTTTTATACCAACATTACTTATGGATTCTTCCCATATTAAATGAACACTGTTTGTAGTAGTTTCTGATGCTTGTAATCCTGTTGGAGCTGTTGGAGCTATTTGTTCTGGATTCTCTTCTTTTGTTGTAACTGAAACTTCATTGCTACTTTTTGACTTATTTCCCGCTGCATCTGTAGCCTTAATTGTATAATTATATTTTGTATTGGCTTGTAATCCCGCATCTTCATAACGTGTTGTTTTTGTTGTTCCTACTTTTTTTCCATCACGATAAACTTCATATTCTTTCACACCAATATTATCTGTGGAAGCCTCCCACTGTAGCTCAACAGTTGTTGTTGTTTTACTAACAGAACGTAGGTTAGAAGGAGCTGTTGGAGCGATTACGTCAATTTCAGTACTACTATTAAAAGCAGAAAATAGTTTAGAAAAGGCACCATCTTCTACATCGGGTAATCCAGAAGCATCTCCAGTTGCCTGACCAATTTGCCAACTTTCAGTAGCTTTTTTATCACGATACACTGACCACATACTAATTTCCCCAATACCTTTTTCTTTGGCAAATTGGAACAATTCTTTTGCATTGTTTAATGTGAAAGTTTCATTTTGAGTATCGTTTTTTCCTATCATAGGTGTAACAGCAATCATTTTCCAAATGTCAGAATCTTTAATAGAACCCTTATATAAATTAGTTAATTGTCCATGCAAGCTATTAATAGCATCTATCGCAGCTTGTCCCATTTGTTGGTTTTGTTGCCCGTAATCCATAGTCATAATATTAACTGAATTTAAATCTACATCATGTTTTATAGCGCTTTGAATCACATTTAGTCCATCATTAGTTAGGCCATAAGGCATTACTGGTAAGGTATAACCAATTTTTACATCTTTACCTTCAGCTTTTAATTCCTTTTGTAATAACGCAATTGCTTTTGATCTTCTTTCGATAGATTCTGGGTGAGCGACTAAGCCTCCTTCAATATCAAAATCCATGTGTGTTAAATGTAATGTGTTAATTACACTTTTATAAGCATCTTTTAATTTATTTACATCTGTAATAGCTGCGGCAAGATCTGCACCTAATCCAGGGATATTACCAGCATTTGCTCCACCAAAAGATACTTTAACATCTCCACCTATTTTTCTAATTTGTTTAATTTGATCATCTAAGTTACCATCTCCAATAGGGGTATGACTTCCTCCCCATACTGGATTTCCATTTTTATCAGCCACTATAAAGGAAAGCGTGAAGAAACTAGTATTTGTTTCTTGGGCATATTTTAATAGATTTTGAGGATTCATGCCGTTATCTACATATGGTGCAAAAACATGAGTTGGCCAAGTGATTCCTTCACCAAATAAATCATTAGGATCGCTATTGTCAGGTATATATTCTGAACCAGTATATAATTCCCAACCGCTAAATTGTTGGGTAGGTAGTGTACCTGCATTTACCCAATATACAGAATGATAAATCTTACCTTCATATGTAACGTAAGATTCACCTGGATAATCTTTATTTTTATTCCAAAATGGCGCTACTTGTTGTTGAGATTTCGCTATATTTTCTTGAGCGTAGGCAAACGTATGGCTAATGGCTTGGGATGTAGGAATGATCATAGTTAATGCAACAGCTGTTTTTGCTAGAGTACAAAATGGATGTTTCTTTCTAATCATAATAATATCTCCTCACTTATAATTTATAATTTAAAAAAGAAATTATATTTGGCATTATTAAAATTCTTTTAATATATATTTTGAAGAATTATTGCCGTAACTCCCGATACTGATACTTTTATACGTGATGATTACCCTCATTTAGTAGGATAACAACTTACAAAAAATGAAACAAATTAGAGGGAAATATAATTATATTGATTCCAAAATAGTATATTTCTTCTCATAAACTACAGGAAATCAAATAAAAATGTTATAAACATATACCATTTTTGTAAGGTGGGGATGAATAGTGAGCTAGAAGTAATATAAATGTACACAAAAGTGTCGATTCTAATAATCTAGTTTGGTTAAAAAATTTTTATCTTAATTAGAAGACTAACTACTATTTTGACTGAATCTAAACAATATGTTGTATTTTTTAGTAATAATATAAGATTATTCTTTTTAGATTTTCTAAAATTGTCTTAATTTAGTTAAATAGGTAAACTGGAAACACCATAAATTAAGTCCTTTACTTCTCCTGCATTTTTTATCATTTTAGCCAAGAAGACTCCTTCCTCAAAGAGCGTGAAGGGTCACAGTCCAGTGAGTAGGTGGGAGATGAACTGGCTTCGAACAAGGGATGACAGGAAGCCATCTTAATTGTTCAACTTACAGAAAGTTTTACTCCACTACCTATCGAATGTACGTTTGGTATATGATAGTCATATACCGAAATGGAGGTGAATCAAATGATAATTAATAAAGCTTATAAGTTTCGTATCTATCCAAATCAAGCACAAGCAATTCTAATTAACAAAACGATAGGTTGTTCTCGCTTTGTATTCAATCATTTCCTATCCCTATGGGATCACGCATACAAAGAGACTGGAAAAGGTTTAACATATGGTACATGCTCTGCCAAACTTCCTGCCATGAAGAAAGAGTTCGTTTGGCTCAAAGAAGTGGATAGTATTGCGATTCAGTCGTCTGTTCGCAACCTTGCGGATGCATATACACGATTTTTCAAAAAACAAAATAGTGCCCCGCGTTTCAAATCCAAGAAGAATAACGTACAATCTTATACCACAAAACAAACAAATGAAAATATTGCCGTTGTAGGGAACAAAATAAAGTTGCCCAAACTAGGCCTTGTTCGATTTCCCAAAAGTCGTGAAGTAGAGGGACGTATTGTAAATGCGACTGTTAGACGAAACCCTTCTGGTAGATATTTTGTGTCACTATTAGTTGAAACAGAAGTACAAGAACTTCCGAAAACACATTCTTACATTGGGATAGATGTAGGACTAAAAGATTTCGCCATTTTGTCAGATGGAACACCCTATGAAAATCCGAAGTTTTTCCGATCATTAGAAGATAAGTTGGCGAAAGCACAGCGTGTTCTTTCTAGAAGAATGAAAGGATCTTCTCGCTGGAATAAACAACGAGTAAAAGTAGCTAGAATTCATGAATACATATCAAATGCTAGAAAAGATTACTTAGACAAAATCTCAACTGAAATCATCAAAAGCCACGATGTTATCGGTATAGAGGATTTGCAAGTATCGAATATGTTAAAGAATCATAAGTTAGCAAAAGCAATTAGTGAAGTATCTTGGTCACAGTTTCGAACCATGTTGGAATATAAAGCAAAATGGTATGGCAAACAAGTCATTGTCGTATCGAAAACATTTGCTTCCAGCCAATTATGTTCTTGTTGTGGATATCAAAATAAAGACGTTAAAAATCTAAACCTACGTGAATGGGACTGTCCTTCTTGTCGTACACACCATGATAGGGATATTAACGCAAGTATCAATCTAAAGAATGAAGCGATAAGGCTTCTAACCGCAAGGACTGCGGGGTTAGCCTAATCAATTAGAGTTCGATAGAACTCTTTACTTAGGAATCCCTCACTTCTAAACANATGAAGCGATAAGGCTTCTAACCGCAAGGACTGCGGGGTTAGCCTAATCAATTAGAGTTCGATAGAACTCTTTACTTAGGAATCCCTCACTTCTAAACGAAGTGAAAGTGGGGGTAGTTCAATATCAAAAGTATAGGACTAGAAAAAACCTCATAAAGAGGTTTTTTTTATTTCTATATTTATCTTTGGTGTGAAAATTCAGTTACAAAATTAATTTTGACATAATGCTATGATTCATTTAAATATTTCGTGCTCTTATATGTTGGATGAAGTCTTCAGATTATTTCATGATATATACAATTTTAATACTTATTTAGTTTTTAATATATAGTATTGTAATTTTGCTAAATTCTTAAAAGGACACATACAAAATTAAATAATGTGTAATATACACTTAATTAATTTTTGGGATTGTAATTTTGAACTAATTTTTTTAATTTATACTCAGTAGCATAAGCATCAGCAGCAATAATTGCATCAAAAACCATTTCTGGTGAAATTTCAAATGGCATATTATGTATAGTTTCACCATCTTGACAGGCAGCTTCAGCCACTTTCATCAATTCTTCTTTACTTGCATCACCTAAGTTCAGATCTTTAAGTGTAGTTGGTAAGCCAAGCTTGATACAGAAATCAATGTAGTTATATAGTTCTTCAGTTGTCCAAGATTCCAATGCCATTTGTACTAATGTGCCAAATGCAACCTTTTCTCCATGCATCAAATCATGAGTCTTATCATGTAAAACAGTAAAGCCATTATGGATGGCATGAGCTGCAGCTAACCCCACACTTTCAAATCCAAGGCCACTAAGTAAGGTGTTTGCCTCTATTACGGCTTCAACTGCTGGAGTAACAGTTTTTTGTTTAACTGCTAAAAGAGCAGCTTCTCCATATTGAAATAAGGTATCCCAACAGAGTTCTGCAATCTTAGCAGCTGCTAGGGTAGAGAGTCCTCCAGCCATAGCGGGTTTTCGTGATTCTAAATTTGCTCTAGCTTCAATCCATGTAGCCATTCCGTCTCCAATCCCAGCAGCTAAAAATCTGGATGGAGCTTGTGCAATGACTTGGGAATCTACTAAAATAATATCCGGATTTTTTAAATAGAATTTGTATTTCTCAAATACTCCATCATCAGAGTAAATAACAGAAAGAGAACTGGTTGGAGCATCTGTTGAGGCAATAGTGGGAACGCTTACAACTTTGGCCGAAAGAATTTCTCCTACCGCTTTTGCTGTGTCTACTGATTTACCACCACCAATACCAATGATTACATCAGCACCAAATTCTTTTCCTATTTTCTCAATTCTTGCAATTTCATTTTCAGAACTTTCACCATTAAAACCGACCTTTTCAAAGCTTAGATTTTGTTTATGAAAGCTTTCCATAACTTTTTCACCAACAAGATGCCAAACACATTCATCTACAATAACTAATAAATTGGTTCCTAGAGGTTTTACATACTCTCCAATTTTTTTAATTACATTTCTTCCCTGAATATATTTTTGCGGGCTAATTAGGATACGTTCCATGATAATCACTCCTTGATTTTTTTGTAAGTAAGCTGAAAATCTAGCCTTGAATCTAATGTTATCAAAATTCTGAGTACAGAATTATGAATATTTTATGTATATTTTTCGTCTGTTATATGACGGATTAAAAAGTAGTGTTATGATTATCAAAAATCAAATACTATTTTTTAAGAAAGATGAAATGGGAAAAATAGTATTAAAAACCTATATTATCAGGTTTTGTATAAATAATCTTATTATATAATAGTTAGAGTTTTAATAATGAAAATAAAAATACATAAAATTCACTGGTTGAATTTTATGTATTTTTATGCATGTATTATTATGAAATAGGTTCTTGTGATACAAAAGATTGAAATTAATATTCATATTACAAATGGTCCACATGCTCGAGCTGTAGCTACACTTATAGCAAAATTGAGCGGAATACTTTTAACGATGAATCTATTTATGAAACACAATCAGTATTAGACCAATTGACTCTTGAAAAGATAAGAATAAAGTATTTAGAAAGTGAATTGTCGAAATATAAAAAACTAAACAACTCTTTTCCAGACATCATTAGTTATAGTGACACTTTAATAAAGACGCTCTTTGTTGCGAATAAAGTGGCAGAATTAGATTCTACGATTCTTATTACTGGAGAGAGTGAAACAGGGAAAGAACTTATAGGTAAAGGTATCCATAAAGCTGTTTTCAGAAAGGATAAGTCGTCTATTCTAGTAAATTGTGCGGCTATCCCCCCCTAATTTAATTGAAAGTGAGCTATTTGAGCATGAAAAAGGAGTATTCACTGGAGCACTTCACATGAGGAAAGGGAAATTTGAGCAAGCAAACATTGGAACAATCTTTTTAGATGAAATTGGATGCTTAGAGCTAAATGTCCAAGTGAAATCATTATAGTTTTTTATAATAAAAGGGAATTGTAGGAGGGAATAAAACTAGAAAATTAAATGTTAGGGTACTAGCGGCGACTAATGGAAAGGAATAGATGCCATGAAAAAATTTATTAATAATCCAGAAAAAGTAGTTAAGGATATGATTGACGGAATGATGTTTGCACATTCTGATAAACTACAAAATATGGCTGAAACAAATATAATTATTCGAGCTAATAGTCCATTTCAAGGAAAAGTGGCAATTGTCAGCGGAGGCGGGAGTGGTCATGAACCAGCGCATATAGGATTTGTTGGTAAAGGGATGCTTGATGCTGCTGTAATGGGCGAAATTTTTACTTCTCCTACACCAGACCAGATTTTGAAAGCGATTCAAAAGGTTCATACTGGAAGTGGGGTTTTGTTAATTGTAAAAAACTACTCAGGAGACATAATGAATTTTGAAATGGCTGCTGAAATGGCTGAAGCACAGGTAATCCCGATTGCTACAGTCATTGTTAATGATGATATTGCTATTAATAATAGTTCACACACTATGAGAAGAAGAGGAATTTCTGGAACAATATTTGTACATAAAATAGCTGGAGCAATGGCTGAGAAAGGTGCATCGCTTAAAGAAGTTGAAGATGTTGCAAATAAAGTAATTGCTAATATACGTAGTATGGGAATGGCATTAACAACGTGTACTATACCTGGATCTGGTACAGTCGGTTATAAAATTGGTGAAAATGAAGTAGAGGTTGGTATAGGTATTCACGGTGAACCTGGAACTCATCGTATTAGTATGATAGCAGCTAATGAAATGGCTGAACTCCTTTTAGAGCATATTTTAAGTGATATGCAGTTGAAAATTGGTGACAAAGTTGCAGTAATGGTAAACGGCTTAGGTGGAACGCCGTTAATGGAATTATATATTTTAAATAAAACGATTAACACAATATTAAACAAAATTGGTATCGATATCTGTAAAACATATGTTGGAGAATACATAACAGCGATTGATATGGCCGGTTTTTCTATTACTTTATTAAAACTAGATGAACAATTAACTGCTTTGCTTAATGATCCAGCAAATACGACTAACTGGCGTGTACAATAGGAGGGCCAACATGTATATTACACCAAGACATATTATCAATTGGATGCAACTCACTGCAAAACAACTTGAGTATCAAAAAAAAAATCTAACGCAACTTGATCAATTCATAGGTGATGGAGATCATGGTATTAATATGAATAGAGGATTTAAAGAGGTTGAAAAAAAGATATCATATACAGCTTATGATGATATTGGAAATGTATTTCATGATATTGGAATGATACTTATTTCAAAGGTTGGAGGTGCATCAGGGCCTTTATATGGAACAGCCTTTTTGAGGGCTGGCAGTGTTTTGAAAGGGAAAAATAAAATTACAATCAATGAATTGGGGCTTGCTTTTCAAGAATCTGTAGATGGCATCTGTCTAAGGGGAAAAACTCAGATAGGAGATAAAACAATGCTTGATGTTTGGGATCCTGTTTTGAAGTATATCCAAAGAAATGGAGAAAAAATAAAACCTATTGGTCTTATCATTTTTGCAAGAGAACAAATGGAAAAAACTAAGCCATTATTAGCTAAAAAAGGACGTGCTTCTTTTCTAGGAGAAAGGTCTATTGGTCATTTAGATCCAGGAGCAGTCTCATCTTTTATTATCTTTGAAACTCTATGTTTATCTCTTATAGGTGAAAAAGAAATTGTTAATGAACTTAGGGAGCAATTATGATGAGTAATGCAGGAATAGCTTTAGTTTCTAATGGTTATCTACTAGTTAAGAGATTTAAAAGCTTTACTCGTCCAATTAAGTTCCAGTGTTTTAATAGTTTCTGCAGGAGGAGTAGATAACGATGAAGGAGGTTGAAGCGTTAGATAAATTCAAGAGGCTATTTATAACGAATGAGTTGTAATTGTATTCCTAAATTTGGGAGGCGCTCTAATTAAGAGTGATTAAATCAAAATAGCAGATTCACCATGAATAGAGGGTCCTACGTAGCAGTTGTTGAATTAGGGATTGGCAAAATATTAGAAGAAATATATAAGATTTAAGGCTGTACTTGAAGCGAAAACTATTATAAAAATATAAAAGGAGCTAATCTTATGAGAATCGAAAGAAAATTAATTGTAACTCGTAAGGATGGAATTCATGCAAAATCAGCAAGTGAAATCGTAGATGGCTTAAGGGATTATGATTGTTCGGTTCAGTTTATATCTAAAGATAAAAAAGTTAATGCAAAAAGTACTCTTCAATTAATCGATTTAGCAGTAAAAAGAGGAGCAGAAATACATGTAATTCTTGATGGGGAAGATGCTGATGATGCTCTTGTGTTTATACAATGGTTTTTGAAATAACAAAGGGGGTCATAAATATGTCTCCATTTATGGGGGAATTAATTGGAACCTTGGTTCTTATTTTATTAGGGAACGGCGTTGTAGCAGGTACTTTGCTGAAAAAATCCAAAGCACAAAATTCCGGATGGGTTGCAATTACTCTTGGCTGGGGATTAGCAGTTACATTCGCTATATATATAGTAGATAACATAAGTGGTGCACATTTGAATCCTGCAGTTACAATTGCTTTTGCTTGTATAGGTGTATTTCCTTGGAGTGAAGTTCCTTCCTATATTGGTGCACAGTTGATTGGGGCTTTTTTAGGTTCAATATTTGTCTGGCTCCAGTATTTTCCGCATTGGAAAGAAACTAAAAATCAAGAAATTATATTGTCGGTGTTTTCTACAAGCCCTGCAATAAAAAGTTGGCCGTCTAATTTGTTAAGTGAAATTATTGGCACTGCGGTATTTGTATTTTCAATTTTAGCTATGGGTCATAATAAAGTTACAGATGGACTACTTCCAATAATAATAGGCGCGTTAATAGTATCTATAGGTTTATCTCTTGGTGGCACAACTGGATTTGCTTTAAATCCAGCTCGAGATTTTGCCCCAAGACTAGCACATCAAGTCTTACCAATATGTAATAAAGGCTCTTCGGATTGGGGATACGCGTGGGTTCCCTTAATTGGTAGTACCATAGGAGGAATCATAGGAGCTATAGGTTTTCAATTGATTTATTAAGTACTTAATATATTAAAATTTAATTAGAAAGTAATTAGTTAACCACATTTACTATCGATTATGTAATGCGAAGGGGTATTTAAGTAAAAAATGTATGCTAAAAAAATCACTATACATTTCTTATAATGAGGAATTGTTTTATTCATAAAATGTTCAATTTATATCCATTGTGAAAAAATTCACAATGGATATAATGAATATATAACTGTTGTAGAGGATGATAGTGGTTTATTCTTTTGAGAACTGATAAACGAGCTGCTTTTATCTTGTTATATTCATGGTTTTTTACAAATAGTATTATAATTTGATTCATACTCTCTTGAAAGTTGAGCAAATATCCAATCTAAACAAGATCAAAAATACCAATGCCAAATATTCTTTTGCGACGAATCAACTCTTTTATCAAATTTCTGTCTCCAACTATAAACTGTTTTCTAGATAGCTATCTTTAGCAAACTTCTGACTCGTAAGAAGGGGTTATGGTTTTTTTGTTTGCTATTTTGTATGCAGGCGATATAAATCATCTTATTAGATAGAATGGCAATGTTTTTAGTAAGTGGAATCGATTTCATTATACGAATAACAGTGCTTTTCTTTAGTTGGGAAAAGGATAAATATGTATAGTCTGTCATTCAATTGAACTTTTGGTGAGTAACATATGCGTAATTAAAAACTTACATGGTATTTTTATCATTCGAAAGAACTTTAAATTGATTTCTGTCATGTTCGTTTGCACTGATAATCATGTTTTTCGAGATAAACGCTTTCCTTATCAATGAGGCAATTCGCAAGTGGAGTTTTACTCCTATTTTGGTTTAAAGCAACTCAGTCTATTTATAGTTGGTTAGGTTTAGAGTAAGTGTATTTGAAACAATGATTTTCAACGGTATGTTCTTTCTATATTTTGAAAGCGTTTTCTTATAGTGGTTTATTTTATAAGATTATGAACCTTTTACCTAAGAAATTATGTGTTTTAATTAATGATTTGAAAAATGATGAATTGAAGATTCACAAACTCATTTTTAGTAGTAAACAAAATTTTTATAAAAGAAGTGAGATTTAAATAGCCTAGGAGGTGGTTTTCTCAAGGATAGAAAAAGTTGGTTTTTAATAGTTAAAGATTGATGAAATGAAGAAGAAAAGTTGTGTTGGTTGCGTCAATTCAGAAAAAATTAGGATGAAATATTTAGGAGGTAGAGAGATGGTAGGGATTATCCTAGCAAGCCATGGCCAATTTGCTGAAGGCATTTTACAATCTGGCGCAATGATTTTTGGAGAGCAAGAAAACGTTAAGGCTGTTACCTTAATGCCAAGTGAAGGGCCAGACGATTTGAGAGCAAAAATGGAAGCAGCAGTTGCATCTTTTGATAATCAAGATGAGGTATTATTTTTAGTCGATCTATGGGGCGGTACTCCATTCAATCAAGCCAATGGCTTGTATGAAGAACACAAAGACAATTGGGCAATCGTTGCTGGTTTGAACTTACCAATGGTGATTGAAGCTTATGCATCCCGTTTATCAATTGCGTCTGCCCAAGAAATCGCAACACATATCGTTAAAACAGCGAAGGAAGGGATCAGAATTAAACCTGAAGAGCTGGAACCCAAAGAAAATACTGATACCGCAGTTGCTAAAGATGGAAAAGCAAAAGGCAGACTAGCTCCCGGTACAGTAGTTGGTGATGGGAAGATCAAGTTCGTTTTAGTCCGGGTGGATTCTCGTTTATTGCATGGTCAGGTAGCGACTGCATGGACAAAGTCTACACAACCAAATCGTATTATCGTAGTTTCAGATGCAGTGTCTAAAGACGATCTTCGTAAAAAATTAATCGAACAGGCGGCACCACCAGGGGTTAAGGCCAATGTTATTCCAATCAGCAAAATGATTGAAGTTGAAAAAGATCCCCGTTTTGGTAATACTAATGCACTGGTATTATTTGAAAACCCACTAGATGTCCTGAGAGTTATAGAGGGTGGTGTGGATATTAAAGAAGTTAACGTTGGTTCTATGGCTCATTCAACTGGAAAGGTTGTTGTTAATAAGGTTCTTTCTATGGGAAGAGAAGATGTTGAGGCTTTCGAGAAAATGAAAGCAAAAGGCATTCATTTTGATGTACGTAAAGTACCTAATGATTCTCGTGCAAACATGGATGATATTCTAAAAAAAGCGAAGGTTGAATTATCGTAGTTACATAGCAAATTTAAATGAAATGAGGGATCATAATGTCTACTATAGAAATAATTTTAGTGATACTAATTGCATTTCTAGCCGGTATGGAAGGAATATTAGATGAATTTCAATTCCATCAACCACTAGTGGCATGTACACTAATCGGTTTAGTAACAGGTAACCTGGAGGCTGGTATTGTTCTTGGCGGTACACTTCAAATGATTGCACTTGGATGGGCAAATATTGGAGCAGCCGTAGCGCCAGATGCTGCATTGGCATCAGTTGCATCAGCAATCATTTTAGTATTAGGCGGACAAGGTGTTAGCGGTGTTGCATCAGCAATTGCAGTAGCGGTACCACTTGCAGTAGCAGGGCTTTTCTTAACAATGATTGTTCGTACACTTGCTGTTCCTATTGTACACATGATGGATACGGCAGCTGAAGAAGGAAATATAAAAAAAATTGAAGTGTTACACATCGCTGCGGTGTGTTTACAAGGTATCCGAATTGCGATTCCTGCCGGAGCACTTTTATTTATCCCTGCACAAAGCGTTCAAGGATTCTTGGAATCAATGCCTGCTTGGTTAACTGATGGAATGGCTATTGGTGGGGGAATGGTTGTTGCTGTTGGTTATGCATTAGTTATTAATATGATGGCAACAAAAGAGGTATGGCCATTCTTCATTATTGGTTTCGTAATAGCTGCGATTTCTCAATTAACACTTATTGCTCTTGGTGCATTGGGTGTGGCTTTAGCTCTTATTTATTTGAGTCTTTCTAAAATGGGTGGTTCTTCAAATGGTGGTGGAGGTAACTCTGGT
This sequence comes from Bacillus sp. Root131, assembly GCF_001429475.1. Taxonomy (NCBI): domain Bacteria; kingdom Bacillati; phylum Bacillota; class Bacilli; order Caryophanales; family Bacillaceae; genus Bacillus; species Bacillus sp. Root131. The sequence goes on along the minus strand of NZ_LMJQ01000016.1, from coordinate 5,637 downwards.
GACCCGCTTGACGATATCTTAAACGATTATTAATTCAGGAGGAGAAGAGAAATGGCAGAAAAAATTCAATTAACAAAAAGAGATCGTTTAGCCGTTGCATGGCGATCTACATTTATTCAGGGTTCTTGGAACTATGAACGTATGCAAAATGGTGGTTGGGCCTTCTCGATGATTCCAGCGATTAAAAAGTTATATAAATCAAAAGAAGATCGAAAAGCAGCATTAAAACGTCACTTGGAATTCTTCAATACACATCCTTATATTGCTTCACCAATTCTAGGAGTTACATTAGCACTTGAAGAAGAACGCGCTAATGGTGCAGAAGTTGATGATGTGGCAATTCAGGGGGTTAAAGTTGGGATGATGGGTCCTTTAGCCGGTGTTGGTGATCCGGTATTCTGGTTTACTTTACGTCCGATGTTAGGTGCTTTAGGAGCCTCATTAGCAATGGGGGGGAATATCCTTGGGCCAATCCTTTTCTTCTTAGCTTGGAATCTGGTTCGTTGGGGATTTATGTGGTATACACAGGAATTTGGTTATAAAGCCGGTTCTAAAATCACTGATGATCTTTCAGGTGGATTATTACAAGATATTACAAAAGGTGCATCAATCCTTGGTATGTTTGTACTGGCAGCCTTGGTGGAACGGTGGGTATCAATTAAATTCAAGCCAGTTGTATCTGAAGTTCAGTTAGATAAAGGTGCGTATGTTGAGTGGGACAAACTTCCTGGAAATGGTGAAGGGATTCGTCAATCTTTTGAACAAGTAAACTCAGGAATGGCACTGTCACCTACGAAAGTGACTACCTTGCAAGATAACTTAGATCAATTAATTCCTGGTTTAGCTGCATTGCTTCTAACATTCTTCTGCATGTGGTTGCTGAAGAAAAAAGTCAGCCCAATTGTTATTATTCTTTCATTATTCGTAGTTGGGGTAGTTGGTCACGTAATCGGACTTTTATAATTTAAGTTGCTCACGTTTTCAATTCTTAAGATTTATTATTTAGGAATTGTTGAGATTAAAGTGTAGATTAGTAGCCTGTGAATCGATAATAGTTCGTATATAAAAAGTGGCTGGGGATTATCGTTTCAGCCACTTTTTGTATTGACTTAATTGTTTGAAGTTACGAATTATAAATAGGATAAATGAAATGGAGTGGATATGATGGTTCAATCAATTAATACAAAGGTAGATTTAGTAATAGATGCTACCGCTTTTACAGGACTTACGGACTATGGGAAAATTATGATTGGTGATAAAGGGTTTGAATTTTATAATTCTCGTGATACGCGTAAATTTATTCAAATTCCGTGGGAGGAAGTAGATTACGTTATAGCCTCTGTAATGTTTAAGGGGAGATGGATTCCACGTTATGCTATTGAAACCAAGAGAAATGGAATCTTTACCTTTTCTTCTAAGGAACCTAAGAAAGTTCTTCGGGCTATACGAGAATATGTAGATCCAGGTCATATGGCACAATCTCTAAGTTTCTATGATGTTATTAAACGTGGTCTTAAATCGCTAGGTAAAAAGAAATAAAATGAAAAGAAGGGGTGTATTTTTTATATAGGAGCTAACATGGTTTTTGTGTAAAAATAGATTAACTGATTATGCTCATTTTTAGAGTCATACTATCAGTATGTTCAAGATTAAGATATTAGTTGTAAGAGCCTTGGGATTTTTGCACCAGAACCGTTTTATACACTAAAGGTTATTTATGTTATTTAATTATATTTTTGCAATCGTGCTGTGTTATAATTCTGAAATACTGATATATCTAGTAGGACTTATAGATTTCGGTTTATCATATGAAATGAAAAATTAAGCCATTATCTTTGAGGTTCAGGCTATCATTATTCACACTATTATTCAGACTAAAAGAAGTACAAGGAGGAAGGTATATCTATTAAAATAGTAAGATATGCCAAATTCAAAATGAATATTAAATTTAATAAAAAAGTAGTAGCATTTACGGCAGGATTAACGGTATTATCTTCACCATTGGTATCGTTTGCAGAGGAACAACAATCAGTAAACAATAAGCAATCTACAAGCCTTCAAGTGCAAGATAACACAGACCAACTTCAAACAACAGATGAACAGGCTTTAAAAAGTATTGAAGCTAGTTTTGAAGAGGTAGACGGACGTGGTGGAGGTACTGTCGACAATAAAAAAGCAGATAGTCTTCAACGTTCAGAAGGTATTCATGAAGAAACAGGTACATTAACTGTTCCTAACAATTCAAACAGAACAAAACGTAGTCTGTCTCCCATATCACCTAACGCCTCTAGTACAATAAACGGTGTTCCATTCACGGAATGGATTGTTCCAGCAGGTAACGATAATATTCGTCCTCAAAACTACATGAGTCCAAAGTACATTACAATTCATGAGACTGATAATACAAGTGTAGGAGCAGGTGCTAGAAACCACGCTCAATACCTATATAACCAAGCAGTAGGTAACACAGACCGAGCGGCATCGTGGCATTTTACAGTAGACGATAAAGAGATTTATCAACATCTACCATTAAACGAGAACGGATGGCACGCAGGAGACGGTGATGGTCCAGGGAATAGAGAATCTATTGCAATTGAAATCGCAGTTAACAGTGACGGTAACTATAGTAAAGCAGTAGATAACGCTAAGAAACTTGTAGCTTATTTAATGAAAGAAACTGGTGTACCGTTAAATAACATTGTAAAACACCAAAAATGGAGCGGTAAAATCTGCCCTGCTAACATGATTAATAATGGGCAATGGGATGTATTCGTAAATAGCGTTGAGGGGTATTATAATAATCTTTATCAACCAAAAGATGACATTACTGGAGGTTGGTATGAAGAAGCTATACGAGAGTTAAATAGAAGGGGTATTATGATAGGGGAAGGAAACGGAGTTTTCGCACCCAATAGAGCGATAACAAGAGCCGAATTTGCTCAATTAATCTCTAACTCTCTAAAACTGCCAGCTGGAGATGCTTCATTTAAAGACCTAAGCGATGCAAATTCAACTTTACGAGATGGTATTAAACGTACTGCAAGTGCAGGTATCATTCAAGGTAGAGGAGATGGTTATTTTGACCCAAACACACCTATTACAAGAGAAGAATCAGCCATTATTGTAAACAAGGCTTTACAGTATAAAGGTATATGGGGACCGGTTGTAAACCTACCATTCTCAGACAAAGACCAAATTAGCTATAAAGAAGACGTACAAAGATTGTATGGCCTAGGTATTGTAAGAGGTAAGGGTGACAATCAATACGACCCTAAAGGAACAACAACTCGTGGTGAAACAGCAACATTCATTCTAAATATGCTACAAGTAATTGAAAATGGTAGTGTTGAAAAGGTAATTGGAACGGCTCAAATTAATGGTATTGGGGTAAATGTTCGAAGCGGATCAGGTACAAACTATTCTATTGTTAGAAAGACAAGTAAAGGTGAAAAAGTTACAGTATATGAAGAAAAGAATGGCTGGCTAAGAATTGGAACAGGTCAGTGGATTTATTATGACTCTAGTTATATCGACTATAATAGATTATAAAAGACTAAATAGTTAAAAGAACAGATCATATTTGGATATATAACTTACTCTCAGGTTGTGAAGAAGACTTTCTCCACAACCTGTTTTTGTGCCTATCCCCCGAAAAGAGGGGTTAAGACAAAATATTCCAAATTAGATTTGAATTGTACTTAAAAATATATATTTCAAATCTTCTACAACTGTATCGACATATGTCAAATATAAATAAGTTATATTTTTGAAATGAAAAATTCTGCATTTTTGGCTATGTCACAAAGTACACTTTTTGACATAAAGCTTAATCTTCTTATGAATTAAGCCTATTCCCCTTTTTCGGGGGATGGGCAAAGTTACCCGTATGCAAGATTTTATGCGAAAAATAGGGAGACATAGGGAAGCCAAAAGGCACTCCAGAATAGGAATGTATAAAAAGATGCATAGGGTCATAGAAAAAGAAAAAGGCGAATCCCTTGTGAGAGTAAGGGGACGTCTTTTTCTTTGCTATCGATAATGAGACGTTATATTAACTTCACGTGTATATGTTATACATCAAAACTTCTCATCCAGCGTTCCCCCCCACATGATACAATTAAGAAAAGGAGGAGAACTTCAAAATGATTTTAGAAGCAGTCATGTTGCAAGTAAAAGACGGTATGGAGACGGAGTATGAATCAGTATTTAAGCAAGCATCCTCAATCATCTCTTCCATGCCAGGATATATAAATCATGAATTACAACGCTGTATGGAGCAGAAAGGAAAATATTTGCTCCTTGTGCAATGGGAAACTTTAGAAGACCACACAATAGGATTTCGTCAATCTAAACAATATCAAGAGTGGAAAGCATTATTGCATCACTTTTATGATCCATTTCCAACAGTTGAACACTTTAAGTCTGTAGAGTTATCACGAAACTGAACTTGACCGTCTCTTAATACTTGAAAAGTAACTTCCAATAGCGAATTTTATGTAAATAAGCTGCCTATATGGACAGCTTATTTCTTTGCTTAGCGTTGTTTTTTCCGAAATGCTAGCGGAACCCTTTGCCCATCAACTTAAGAATTTTATCATGTCCTAAAACAAAAAAATGTACGTTGAGATGCTATTCTTCTCGTCTTGGAAGATTTTCTTTCCTTAGCTTGCTGGTGATAAGTTTATACTCCTAGTAGTAAAATTTCTTTTTACTTATAATGGGATATGTAACTTAATTAATTAACAAGGAGAATGGAACATGATACAAAGTATTAACCACATTTGTTTTTCAGTTATAAATCTAGAGAAGGCTATTGAGTTTTATCAAAATATACTTCAAGCGAAATTATTAGTAAAAGGTAGAAAGTTAGCTTATTTTGATTTAAATGGTTTATGGATTGCTCTAAATGTGGAAGAAAGTATACCAAGAAATGAAATTCAGTACTCTTACACACATATAGCTTTCACTGTAACAAATAATGAGTTTGATTCTTTAAAAGAAATATTAATTCAAAATCATGTTAATATCTTACCTGGACGAGAAAGAGATGACCGAGATAAACGGTCTATTTATTTTACAGATCCCGATGGGCACAAGTTTGAGTTTCATACTGGTACTTTACAAGATCGTTTACAATATTATAAAGAAGATAAAAAGCATATGACTTTTTACTGATAAAAAAGCTAGTAAAATACTAGCTTTTTGCATTTCTGATAATGAAGATTATGTAAATGTATAAAGGTAACAGAAATAATGATTAAACAGGTTTATAAGGCGCTGATACATCGCTATAAAATCAATAAAGCTATAAAGACGTTATCCTTTCTGGAGAATTATAGGAAAGGATGACGTTTTTTTATGAATTTTTCACTTAAGGATGAACTACAACCATTTGTGGAAGAATTTCAGGGATATGTTACACCAGTATTTTTTGAAGAACTGGCAAGATGTATGATTTTATTGTAGGAATGTTTTGATCCGATGATCCGAAAGATCAGGTTGTTCTCGCTCTTAAGTTGATGGACATGGGTCACCATACATGCCCATCAACTTAAGAATTTTCACTACCCCCAAGTACCAAAAAACGTTATTCTTTCTTACATAATATAAATGAGAAAGGGTGACGTTTTTTTATGA
>NZ_LMJQ01000015.1:0-40306 GCF_001429475.1 Bacillus sp. Root131 | reverse complement strand
TTATATCATCGCGGGGTGGAGCAGTACGGTAGCTCGTCGGGCTCATAACCCGAAGGTCGCAGGTTCAAATCCTGTCCCCGCAACCAAATGGTCCCGTGGTGTAGTGGTTAACATGCCTGCCTGTCACGCAGGAGATCGCCGGTTCGACCCCGGTCGGGACCGCCATTTTATATAAAGAAAAGAACGAAACAAGTTGTTTCGTATTTTTTTATTTGTTTTAACAAAAAACTAATAAAGACAGTCAAACTATCCTTAGGACAACTCCTAAGGACTTTTTTATATATTCAAAACCTGTATAATAAAGAGCAGAGAACATTGTGAGTAAAGTAGGTGAAGTCTGTGAGTAAATATGAAGTAACAACAAAATCTTCTGAGGAAACACAAAGATTATCAGAAAAACTAGGTGAACTCGTAGAGGCACAAGATGTAATTATTTTAGAAGGAGATCTTGGAGCTGGTAAGACGACTTTTACAAAGGGACTAGCAAAAGGTCTTGGAGTGAAAAGAGTTGTAAATAGTCCTACCTTTAATATTATTAAAGAATATAAAGGAAGATTACCGCTATATCATATGGACGTGTATCGCTTAGCAGAAAGCGAAGAGGACTTAGGCTTTGATGAGTATTTCTACGGTGAAGGAATTACGGTAGTGGAATGGGCTCATTTAATAGAAGCATATTTACCGAATGAAAAGTTACAAATTAGTTTATTCCATGCGGGAGATGACACAAGAAAAATTATACTCGAGCCAATTGGAGATCGCTATATTAGATTATGTGAGGAGCTATTACAAGATGAAAGTACTAGCAATTGATACTTCAAATTACGTAATGGGTGTATCCCTTATTGAGGAAGGAAAAGTGATTGGGGAAATCATTACAAATTTGACGAAAAACCATTCTGTACGTCTTATGCCAGCTGTAGAGCAACTGTTAAAAGAATGTGGTGTAAAACCGAAGGAATTAACTAAAATCGTTGTAGCTGCTGGACCTGGATCATATACAGGTGTTCGCATAGGCGTGACAGCGGCAAAAACATTAGCTTGGTCACTTCAAATACCAATTGTAGGTGTATCAAGTTTAGAGGTAGTAGCTGCAAACGGTGCTAACTTTAATGGATTAATTTGTCCTTTATTTGATGGAAGGCGTGGGCAAATCTATACTGGATTATATACATACGAAGGAGAGCAGTTAACTTCAATAGAAGAAGACCGAATTATTCTTATTGTAGACTGGTTGCAAATGTTAAAAGATAAAGGACAGCCTGTTTTATTTATCGGTAATGATGTTAAATTGCATAAAGAAACAATTATAGAATATTTAGGTGATCAAGCTGTATTCGCTCCTTTTACTAAAAATAATCCAAGACCAAGTGAGCTAGCATTTTTAGGATTACAAAAAGAAGAACATGATGTGCATACGTTTGTTCCGAGCTATCTTCGTTTAGCTGAAGCTGAAACAAAGTGGTTAGAAAGTCAAAACAAGTAGGGGCCTTGCAGAAGATGGATATGATATTTAGAAAGATGGAACTTGATGATATTGCTCAAATTGTAGCTATTGAAGAAGTATCTTTTTCAACTCCTTGGACTGCAGATGCTTTTCACCGTGAATTAACGATGAATGAACATGCACATTATATTGTGTTAGAAAAAGATGGTCGTGTAATCGGGTATTGTGGATTGTGGATAATTATTGATGAATCACATATAACAAATATAGCTATTTTGCCAGAATACCGAGGTCAAAAGTTAGGAGATGCCTTATTGAAAGCAGTTATTTCAGAAGCGAAAGAACTAGGGGTAAAAACAATGACGCTTGAAGTACGTGTATCAAATGAAGTAGCAAAGCAGTTATACAAAAAATATGGATTTCAAAATGGTGGAATTCGTAAACGATACTATGCAGACAATCAGGAAGATGGTCTTGTAATGTGGGTGAATATATAATGGAAAAAAATACGATTATACTTGGGATTGAAACGAGCTGTGATGAAACAGCGGTAGCGGTTGTTAAAAATGGGACGGAAATTATTGCGAATGTCGTTGCATCACAAATTGAAAGTCATAAACGTTTTGGCGGCGTTGTACCAGAGATTGCATCCCGTCATCATGTAGAAGAAATTACAGTTGTGTTAGAAGAAGCTTTAAAAGAAGCAAACATAACATTTGATGATATTGATGCAATCGCTGTAACAGAAGGGCCTGGTTTAGTAGGAGCACTTCTAATTGGGGTAAATGCAGCGAAGGCAGTAGCTTTTGCACATGATATTCCGCTAGTCGGTGTTCATCATATTGCTGGTCATATTTATGCGAACCGTTTAGTAAAAGAAGTGCAATTCCCGCTATTATCACTTGTTGTATCTGGTGGGCATACAGAACTTGTTTATATGAAAGAACATGGTTCATTTGAAGTAATTGGTGAAACGCGAGATGATGCAGCTGGAGAAGCATATGATAAAGTAGCTCGTACGTTATCTATGCCATATCCAGGTGGTCCTCATATTGATCGCCTTGCACATGAAGGAGAACCAACAATTGATTTGCCTCGTGCATGGCTAGAACCGGATTCATATGATTTTAGCTTTAGTGGATTGAAATCAGCAGTTATCAACACTGTGCATAACGCGAAACAACGTGGTATAGAAATTAAACCAGAAGATTTAGCGGCAAGTTTCCAAGAAAGTGTAATAGATGTACTTGTAACGAAAGCAGCTCGTGCAGCAGCAGCTTATAATGTAAAGCAATTACTTCTTGCTGGTGGAGTAGCTGCTAATAAAGGACTTCGTGCCCGATTAGAAGAAGAATTTGCACAAAAAGAAAACATTGAACTAATTATTCCACCGCTATCTTTATGCACAGATAATGCAGCAATGATTGCAGCGGCAGGGACAATTGCGTATGAACAAGGCAAGCGTGCAACATTAGCCTTAAATGCGAATCCAGGATTAGATATTGAAGCATAGTTATGCACATAATTAACCACAGCTTGTGGATAAAACCCATGTTATCTGTTGATAATGTGGGTTTTATTGTGTATATAAAGTGTTGATAACTTTTTCGTTGGCTGTGGGTAATGTGGAAAAGTTGGTTTAATAGTTATTTTATAAAGGTGGATATGTGTATAAACTTGTGGATAAACTAGATGAAGTCTGACCTTTGAGTGTATTGTTTTTCGGGAAATAAAAAGCAAGAAGATATCCCCGAAAAACATTTTTTAATATCCCTCCATTATAGAGGGTGCTGATATTGTCAATCCTTGTCGGTAAATCGATATTTCGTGTCGAATCGTTTATGTATATAGGGTTACGATAGATGTATTTGAAAAATCGTTGATATATTCCCAGTTACCATTGATATATCCAAAAAATTATTTATGTACTTAAAGAAAAAAGATGTCGCATAGTCAAAAATCATGACTGATGAGACATCTTCCTTATTTAAATACTCTTATACATGCAGCTCTTCCCACTCTGCCATACAAGTTTCAAGCTGTTCTTGTAGCGTTTGTTTTTTAGTTGTAATTTCACTAGCTTTTTCATAATCTGCATATATTTCTGGTAAGCAAAGTTGATCTTCTAACGTAGCAATTTCTTCTTCTAAGTTTACGATATTTTGTTCTAGCTCTTCAATTTTTCGAGTGCGTTGACGTTCTAATTGTTTACGCTCTTTTTCTTCGAGATAATTTAATTTTTCTTGAGCTACAGTTTTTTGAACAGGTGCCTGATTTTCTTGCTGTTCAAGTTGTTCAAATGCTGCCCGTTCAATCATTTCATTTTTCTTCTCCACATAGTAATCGTAATCACCTAAATATTCCTGTGCGCCTTCTGTTGATAACTCAACCACAGTCGTTGTTACACGGTTAATAAAGTAGCGGTCATGTGAGACAAATAGAAGAGTCCCTGGATAATCAATTAAAGCATTCTCTAAAATCTCTTTACTATTTAAATCAAGGTGGTTCGTAGGCTCATCCAGAATTAATAAATTTGACTTTTGCATCATAAGTTTCGCAAGAGCTAATCGAGCTTTTTGTCCACCACTAAGGGAAGATACTGGTTTCAGTACATCATCTCCTGTGAATAAAAAATTCCCGAGTATAGTACGGATTTCTTTTTCAGGTTGCAGTGGATATTCATCCCATAGTTCATTTAAAACCCGTTTAGAAGATGTTAAATTTGCTTGTTCTTGATCATAATAGCCAACAGATACATTTGATCCGAAAGAAACATTACCATTTAATAGTGGTAACTTATTCACAATAGATTTTAATAATGTGGATTTCCCAATTCCGTTTGGACCAACTAAGGCAACACTATCTCCGCGAGTTAAGCGCATAGTTACGTGTTCAATTATAGGGTCCTCCTCATAGCCGATGGTTGCATCTTTTACTTGTAAAACATCATTTCCACTTTGCTTTTCAATATCGAAGTGGAATGATGCTGACTTAGAATCCCCTAATGGTCTCGTTAATAATTCCATTCTGTCCAGTTGTTTACGGCGACTTTGAGCACGTTTCGTTGTAGAAGCGCGAGCTATATTCTTTTGAACGAAGTCCTCAAGTTTTGCGATTTCATCTTGTTGTTTTTCGTAACGTTTCATTTCTTGATCATATAATGCTGATTTTAAGTCTAAATATTTACTGTAGTTACCAACAAATCGTCTGCTTTCTTTATTCGAAATTTCATATACTTGTGTAACGAGTTTGTCTAAGAAATAACGGTCATGGGAAACGATTAATATTGCGCCAGGATAACCTTGTAAATATTGCTCAAGCCATGTTAATGTTTCAATGTCTAAATGGTTTGTAGGCTCGTCCAAAATAAGTAAGTCTGGTTTTGTTAATAATAATTTCCCGAGAGCTAATCTTGTTTTTTGCCCGCCACTTAAAGTAGAGATCGTCGTCTGGTGTGTTTCAACTGGGAAGCCAAGGCCGCTTAAAATGGAGCGAATATCCGCTTCATATTGATATCCACCTTGATCTTTATAATTGAGTTGCAATTGGTCATAATCAGCTAACAATCTTTCATATATAGCTTCGTTTGAAAAGTTTTCTTCTTTTCCCATTTCTTGCTCAAGCCTTCGAAGTTTTGTCTCCATTTGCCGTAAGTGGGTAAAGACGGTTAGCATTTCATCCCAAATTGTTAAAGACGTTTCTAGGCCAGTATTTTGAGCTAAATACCCGATTGAGACATCTTTCGGTTTTATAATTTCGCCACCATCATGTGATAACTCACCAGCGATAATTTTTAATAATGTAGATTTTCCAGCTCCATTCCTTCCAACTAATGCGATACGATCTTTTGTTTGTACTTCCAATTTTATGTTTGCAAGAATTGTTTCTGCACCGTATAATTTCGAAAGTCCATTTACTTGTAATAAAATCAATGTTCTCACCTCAAATAATTTCTTAACTTTGCCATGTTTATATTTCTCAATCATACTAAAAATAGTGTATAGTTTAAAATAAAGAGAGAATACTTCTTCTCTTTATTATACAAGGAATTTAATGAGTGCTAAACTTCTGTATTTGATTAAAGTATATGAATAAAGATAGGAAGAGAGGAGAGGTCATATGGATCAGCAAAAGATTCCACAAGCCACTGCTAAAAGATTGCCTCTATACTATCGATTTATCCAAAACTTATCTCTTTCTGGTAAGCAGCGTGTTTCATCGGCCGAATTGAGTGAAGCGGTAAAAGTAGATTCCGCAACAATACGAAGAGATTTTTCGTATTTTGGAGCATTAGGGAAAAAGGGATATGGATATAACGTAAATTATTTATTATCATTTTTCCGCGAAACACTTGATCAAGATGATATAACGCGTGTAGCACTTATTGGAGTAGGTAATTTAGGGACCGCTTTCTTACATTATAATTTCACGAAAAACAATAATACAAAAATTGAAATGGCATTTGATGTTAGTGAAGAGAAAGTTGGAACAGAAATCGGGGGCATTCCTGTATACCATTTAGATGAATTAGAAGAGAGATTATCAAATGATATACAAGTGGCAATATTAACAGTACCGGCTACAGTAGCACAAGCTGTAGCAGATAGATTAGCTGAAACGAGCGTGCATGGTATTTTGAATTTCACACCAGCACGATTAAACGTATCAGAGAATATTAGAATTCATCATATTGATTTAGCTGTAGAGTTACAAACATTAGTTTACTTTTTGAAAAACTATCCACAATAAAACGCAGAGGAAGCGACCTCTGCGTTTTATTATTGTTTCTTCTTTGTGAATTTAACTAATATAAGGCGAAGTGCCAAATTAAAATCAATTGTTGCCATAACTGCAAATAGTATTGTCCACACATTCCAGATTGTATCTGTCACGTTCGTAATGGCGAAGCGTGTAAAGATACATCCAAGAAGGAAGTATAGTGCAGCCATGAACAATGGTGAGTTTCTCATACAAAAAATCCTCCGATAAAGCCTTGCATTTTTTCAGCTTCTTTAATCATTTCTTGAATTTGCTCATTGCTCATAAAAATTTGCCCAATAGCGACTAATGTATTCATCGCAACATGAGCTGCAATCGGAACGATAATACGCTTCGTCTTCACATATAAGAAGGCGAATACGAGCCCCATAGCAGTGTATACCAATAAGTGAGTAAAATCAAAATGGATTGCTGCAAATACAAGCGAACTAATGATAGCTGCAATAAAGAAGTTAAACTTCTTATAAAGTGTACCAAATAGAATTTTTCTAAATACGATTTCTTCTAAGATAGGTCCGATTATAGATACAACAATAAGGAACCAAGGAGTAGTTCGTGCAATTTCCATCAGTTTCATTGTATTTTCTGAACCTTGTTTAATTCCTAGTAGCTGCATCTCGATCATACCGGCAACTATTTGTGAAAAGAAAGCTAAGAATAATCCGATGAAAATCCACCCAATTGTAGCTGGAACAGAAGAGCGCGTTGCATCTAAATGTCTGTCGCGAATATCTGTTCTAAGTAACCAAAGTACGATACATAATGCAACAAAGAAGCTAATAATTGCCCAGTGTCCCATTATGATTTGTCCTTTTTCCTCAATGGTAAATCCTCTATTATCATAGAGTCCTGTTTTTAGGAGAAGTGGTAATCCAACAGCGCCAGATAATTGCATTAAAATGTATGTAACGATAATCCACCAGTATTGTTTCTTCAAATGGTTTAACCATCCTTTCTAACTCTAGTGTATGAGATGAGGTAGGATAACATGTAAATATGTTATCTACGATATAAACTTTCATTCGAATTATGATTTTTTTGTAAATACGTATTTTAAATTAAAGTAGGAGACAGGAAAAAGTTGTACGTTTAGCGAAAACAACTTAGGGTGTCTTTCATATTGTAACATACGAGTAGGGGAAACAACGATTCATATAGTAAAGGCAGTATTCTATATAGAAAGTTTATATAGTAATTTGCGAAAAAATTATGATTTTTTTACTTGCAAAAGAAATTGAGATTATTTATTATTATAAGTGTGTTAGCACTCGGGTGACTTGAGTGCTAATAAATAAAATTTACATAACAAAATGAGGAGGTTATTGTTCATGCTAAAGCCATTAGGTGATCGCGTTGTAATTGAGCTTGTTCAAGCAGAAGAAAAAACAGCAAGTGGTATTGTATTACCAGACACTGCAAAAGAAAAACCACAAGAGGGTAAAGTTGTTGCAGTAGGTACTGGTCGAGTGCTTGAAAATGGTGAGCGTGTTGCTTTAGAGGTAGCAGCAGGTGATCTTATCATCTTCTCAAAATATGCAGGTACTGAAGTGAAATATGAAGGTACAGACTACTTGATTTTACGTGAAAGTGACATTTTAGCAGTTATCGGTTAATTATATAAATCTTAAAAAAATCCAAGGGGGTCAATTATTATGGCAAAAGATATTAAATTTAGTGAAGAAGCACGTCGTTCGATGCTTCGCGGTGTCGACACTCTTGCAAACGCAGTAAAAGTAACGCTTGGACCAAAAGGTCGTAACGTTGTACTTGAGAAAAAATTCGGTTCACCACTTATTACAAATGATGGTGTAACAATCGCAAAAGAAATCGAATTAGAAGATGCATTCGAAAACATGGGTGCGAAATTAGTAGCAGAAGTTGCTAGCAAAACAAATGATGTAGCTGGTGACGGAACAACAACTGCAACTGTATTAGCGCAAGCTATGATTCGTGAAGGTCTTAAAAACGTAACAGCTGGTGCTAACCCAATGGGTCTTCGTAAAGGTATCGAAAAAGCTGTTACTGCTGCAATTGAAGAATTAAAAACGATTTCTAAACCAATCGAAGGCAAATCTTCTATCGCGCAAGTAGCTGCTATTTCTGCAGCTGACGAAGAAGTAGGTCAATTAATCGCTGAAGCAATGGAGCGCGTTGGTAACGATGGCGTTATTACTTTAGAAGAGTCTAAAGGATTCACAACAGAATTAGACGTAGTAGAAGGTATGCAATTTGATCGTGGATATGCATCTCCTTACATGATTACTGATTCTGACAAAATGGAAGCAGTTCTTGATAACCCATACATCTTAATTACTGACAAAAAGATTTCTAACATCCAAGAAATCTTACCAGTATTAGAGCAAGTGGTACAACAAGGTAAACCACTTCTTATCATTGCTGAAGATGTAGAAGGCGAAGCTTTAGCTACATTAGTAGTGAACAAACTTCGTGGTACATTCAACGTAGTAGCTGTTAAAGCTCCTGGATTTGGTGACCGTCGTAAAGCAATGCTAGAAGATATCGCAATCTTAACTGGTGGCGAAGTAATCACTGAAGAATTAGGTCGTGACTTAAAATCTGCTACAGTTGAATCTTTAGGACGCGCTGGTAAAGTTGTTGTTACAAAAGAAAACACAACTGTAGTTGAAGGTATTGGAAATACAGAGCAAATCGCAGCTCGTATCGGTCAAATCCGTGCGCAATTAGAAGAAACAACTTCTGAATTCGATCGTGAAAAATTACAAGAGCGTCTTGCTAAACTAGCAGGTGGCGTAGCGGTAATTAAAGTAGGTGCAGCAACTGAAACTGAGTTAAAAGAGCGCAAACTTCGCATTGAAGATGCACTTAACTCAACTCGTGCAGCAGTAGAAGAAGGTATCGTTGCAGGTGGTGGTACTTCACTTATGAACGTATACACGAAAGTAGCTTCTATCGTAGCTGAAGGCGACGAAGCAACAGGTATCAACATCGTACTTCGCGCACTAGAAGAGCCAGTTCGTCAAATCGCAATTAACGCTGGTCTAGAAGGATCTGTAGTTGTAGAGCGTCTAAAAGGCGAAAAAGTAGGCGTTGGTTTCAATGCAGCTACTGGCGAATGGGTTAACATGCTTGAGTCTGGTATCGTAGATCCAGCTAAAGTAACTCGTTCTGCACTTCAAAACGCAGCATCTGTTGCAGCTATGTTCTTAACAACTGAAGCTGTAGTAGCTGACAAGCCAGAACCAAATGCACCAGCAATGCCTGACATGGGCGGCATGGGCATGGGCGGTATGGGCGGAATGATGTAACCATTAAGGTTAAAGCTTGATATATAGAGCTTTTAAGCCTCAATAGTTACGTTTCGGTCACGCTTTGGTCACTAATATTTAAATTACGAAGCCTTTCATTAGTTCGCTGAACTTTTGGGAGGCTTTTTCTTCCATATTTTTTGTCATGTGTGCATATATGTTCATAGTAGTTTCGATATCTGTATGCCCTAGACGTTGTTGGATTTCTTTAATACCTACACCAGCCTCAATAAGTAACGATGTATGTGTATGTCTGAATGAATGAGGAGTAATATTTTTAGTTATATTGGATAACTTTATAAGGCGCTTTAATCTATTCTGAATCATTTTCATTACTTCGGGATAGCCGCTTGCTTTTGTAATGACAAAGCCTTGATCTACGTATTGAGGGCGTGTATATAGCTTTAACTCATTCTGTTTTGCTTTATGACTTTTTAGTAATTTCATGATGCCTTGATCCATTTTAATAGTTCTGATGGAACCTTTAGTCTTTGGTGTAAGTAAATGATAGTGCTGGCTATTGTTATCTGGATTATATAACGTCTTGGTTATCTTGATAGTATTGTTTTCAAAGTCTACATCAGTCCACTTTAAAGCTAATAATTCCCCAGCACGCAAACCACTGTATGCTAAAATAGAAAAAAATACATAATCGTTATCTAATCCTTTTTCTTTTGCGACCTGTAAGAAATGTGCTAATTCTTCTTTCTCCAGGTATTTTATAGCCTTCTTATCGTTTTCTATATCTTCTACTGTCTCCACCTTTCTAGGGAGTTTTACGTTATCTGTAGGGTTGGATTTTATTATTTGTAACTCTATAGCCTTTTTAAAAATCATTCTACCTGCTGTATGGATGCCATCAAGTGTATTAAACGCATACCCTTTATCATGTAAATCATTTAAAGCTGTTTGATACATCTTTTTTGTGATATCTTTCATTTTGATGTTTGCGAAAAAGTCGACTAATTTATTCGACTGCTTTTGTCTAACACGTAGGCTACTTATTTTGGTGCTTTTGCTGTAGATGTTAAGCCACTCTTGCACAAAATCTTTAAATAATATGTCAGGTTCATTGATGTAAGTTCCATTAGCTACTTCTTGCTCTATTCTTGCTGCAGCTAATTGGGCTTCTTTTTTTGTTTTAAAACCCCTTACTTTTTTCTGTTTCCTTTTCCCTGTTGTTGGATCAATACCAATTTCAGCGATTAACAACCATTTATAGCCTTGTTTTGTTTCATACTTTTGGAATGAAGCCATTTTATCACCTCAATATAATAAATTAACTATTATAGGCAGGCAGTCCACCTATAATAGTTCATCTTGTCCAAATAACTGATTTATAGCATTTGTAGAATCCTTTTTTCTTTTTAGTTCATTGAATTCAAAATCAATAACCCTAGATATTCTTTCATAAAATTCGAGGTATTCACGGCCGCTTAAAATAACATGTTCGTTTGTTTCAGTGTCGGTTATTTGATTTGTACTAGTTGGACTTAAATTTAGATGATATTCCCCGTTAGTATTAAGAGTCTCCTTATGATAACCCAGACTTTCTAAGAAGCTTTCAAAGAAGTTTAGGTCATCTGAAAGTTTTAGTAGTCCTTTAGCTGTTTTATCGTTAAATAAACTTGGCTCCTTTTCTAAAGCCTCTACACCTCTTTCAGCAATTTTCTGTTCTATTGCTTCATGATTTACAAATAAAAGAGTATCCATAGGAACATTAAGTGCCTTAGCTATATTATTCAGTACTTCAAAGGAAATTTTTCTTTTGCCATTTTCATATTGGGAAATTGCTTGTTGAGATACTCCTATCATTTCTCCTAATACAAATGCTGAAATCCCTTTCGCCTTTCGAATTTCTTTAATTACCTTACCTATGTTTTCTTGCATGTTGTTTACCCTCCTTGCTTGTATTATATGGAAAAGTAATAAAAATTACAACTAAATGAAGTAAAAATAAATAAAAACCGTTGACACAACAACTTAACGAGGTATATTATTGTCTTACAACAAGAAAATACAACAAATAGTAGTAAAAATAATAAAAATTATGCGCATCTATCATATTGAATGTTTTACTTTAAAGAACTTATTAAAAAGGAGGATGAGTAGTGAATTTAAAATTTGAGTTACCAGATGATACGTTAATAACTTCTCGTTCGGATTTAAAAAGTTTATTACGTGAGTTAAAAGAGGAACTGCAGGAAGAAAAAATGCAAGATGATATTTTTACAATTAAGGAAGCAGCTGAATATATGAAAGTAAGTATTCCAACCGTACGATCATTAATAGCTACAAATGAAATACCTTATTTTAAAAGGGGACAAGTTATTCGTTTGAATCGTTGGGATATTCTTGACTGGATGCGTAAGGATAAAGAGAAAACTATGAAAATATAAAATGCTATTAATATTTTGTTGGTCAGATGGTCTTGCGGACCGAAAATAAATGCAATGTTGGGACTTATAGCTAATACAGGGGTAGCAACCTTAATTGAAAAGGGTGAGGTGAAAATACATGAACGGAGTATTGTCCGCAACGAGGATGATGAAAGGACATGAAATTGTAAAAGGATGTGCTGTGGCAAGAAAAAATCCTGAGATTTTAGAAGCTATGGAGTTTGAAGCTAAGAAAAGATTATACGAAATTAACAATAGTAAATAAGGAGCGTTAGAAATATGGATCAATTAGTAGCAGTCAATGAACAACCAAATTTAAAAAATTTCACAAGTGAACTTGATAGTGAATTAGGATCGCTGGGAGTAAGCGTTGCGACTTTAACAGATGTAGAAGTTCTTTTAGCGCACTTAGTAGAGGATATGGATACAGCGGTATACAAAGGTGAGGAAATTTATTGTTTTCGTGGATTTCATAGAAAGCTAAGAGTGTATTGGCGCCTGCTCAATTATACGATGAATGAATTAAATAAAGAATATGAAAGAGTAGATGAAATTAAAGACGGATTATTTAAAGAGGTAGTGAAGAATAGTGGTAAAAATAAATAAAAAAAGATATATGAACGGCGAATTCATATATCTTCAAGAACAATTATTTATCTACTTATATTTTAACATCAAGTTAATTAGACAGCAATAGGAGGTGATATATGTGCTTGATAAATTTAACAATATACCAACAGAATTGAAAAACTGTTCTCAGTGGGTGCTTTGGCGAAAAGAGAAGAGGAATGGCAAGCTAACAAAGGTTCCATACCAAGTAAACAGCAAAATGGCACAGGCGAATAATCGTAACACTTGGTCAAGTTTTGAAATGGTCGTAGAAAAGTATAAACAAGGTGGATATGACGGAATAGGCTTTGTTTTTAGTAAACAAGATGATTACGTGGGAATTGATTTGGATAAATGCTGTGTAGACGGGGAATTATCTGAATTAGCCCGGGACATTATGAGTATTGTTCCAAGTTACACTGAATACTCTCCAAGTGGTAATGGAATCCACATCATTACAAAGGGAAAAATACCATTAAGAGGACCTGGGACCGGTAAAAAAGTTCCTTCTATTGGTCTTGAGGTCTATAGGCATACACGGTACTTCACATTCACGGGAGACAGTATAAATAATAATCATGTGGAAGAATCCACAGAAAACTTAAAAGTTCTCTTTCAAAAGTATATAGAGAAGAAGGAAGTTCCTGCAGCGTCAAAAATACCTTCTGTTTCAAAGGGAAGTAACAGAAGCAATCTCTCTAATTCAGAACTATGGGAGCGAATGTTTAATAGTAAGAATGGTGGAGCTATTAAGGATTTATTTTGTGGAGTGCTTATAAATGGTGATCATTCTTCCACAGATATGGCTCTTGCCAATCACTTAGCATTCTGGACGGATAAGGATGCTGCAAAGATGGATACCATGTTTAGAGAGTCTGCATTAATGCGTGATAAATGGGACAAGCAACATTCTAGTGATGGCCTTACATACGGTGAAATGACAATTGATAGAGCTATTTCTAGTACCCACAATTCTATTTCTAATAATAATGCTAGTAATAATAAAGAAAATGAGAAAATCCTTCTCCCTTCTCCTTATAAAGATATAAATGGTGCTTTGTATAAGGTAGAAATCAAAGTTAAAAAGGATGAAATAGAGGAACAAAATATACCAGTTGCTCGACATGTTCCTTATTTAAAACGAGAGCTCTGTAATATTGAAAAGCCTCAAGTTTATTATGAATTAACTTGGAATAATAGAGGGAACAATGTTACTGAATTAGTAACAGCTGGATCGTTGGCAACCAAAAGGGAAATGATGCCTTTAGCTGAAAAATCATTTCCGGTTAATGATAACAATGTTAAACAATTAATCGATTACTTTGACAAAGTCCTTGCATCTAACGAAATAGAAACTGGTTGGATGGTAGAACGTCTAGGGCATATAAAAAATGACTGTATTCATCCATTGATTGAAAAAGGGTACGATATTCTCCCGGCAGATCTAGGGGATCGTCAATTACTCGAAGCTTTCCAATTAAAAGGGACAGTTAAAGGGTGGATAGATGGAGTTTTTAATGAAATAAAAAGTCATCCAAGAGCGTTATTTTTTGTTTTATCCTCATTTGCTAGTATTTTTCTTCATGATTTGAAGATAGATCCTTTCATTGTGGAGCTAGCGGGTTCGACCTCGACCGGTAAAACAACAGCAATGAAGATAGCGGCCAGTGTATGGGGAACCAATCAACTTATTAATGAGTTCAATTCTACAAAAACGAGTGTAGAACGTAAATCATCATTCTTAAATAGTTTTCCGTTATATCTAGACGATAGTAGGAAAGCAGATGAGAGACTACTTCAATCTTTTGTTTATCATTTCAGTGGAGGTAGGTCTAAAGGAAGAGGAACTTTAAATGGCTCGCAGCTTGAGTATACATGGAAGAATATCTGTCTGGCAACGGGAGAGATAAGTTTAAATGATTACTCAGCTAAAGCAGGTGGTGTGGCTGCAAGGGTTATTAGCCTAACTGATTCTCCTTTTACTGAAGTAGGTCATTCATTTTTTGAAGGTTTATATAAATCTATGGAAAATAACTATGGATTAGTAGGATTAGAGTTTTTTAAGCAATATCAGAAGCACAAGGAAAAGTGGTTACCGCAGTTCTATAAATTTAAAGACTTATATATGAAAAAGTCTCAAGGGAATGAGGTATTAACCAGACTATCTTTATATTATTCAGTAGTTCACTTTACTGGGAGTATAGTGAAAGAAATATTCAGCTTAGATATTGACCTTAATAAGATTTATTCATTATTTGACGAGATGGCAGATAATAACAAAGCTATTGATAAACCAAAACAGTTTTTAGAAGAAATATTAAATGATTTGGATAGTAATAGACAAACAATTTTTTATGATAATCATTTTACGCCTAATTCGATACATGCAATATATAAAAATAAAGCAGATTGTCTTTATTTAACACCGGCTTATTTATCAAAAATGTTAGGTCCTGAGGAAAAGACTATTCGGAAAGAATGGATAAAAAAAGGAATGACAATATCGAGTGAAAAGAAAGGGTCACACGTGGATTACAAAGCTGTAAAACATGAAGGGAAAACATATCGAGTCATTCCGTTAAACATGGATTTTGTAAATTCACTAGGCTTTGATTTTAAGCATATCAATGAGCCTAAATACAAAGTTGTTTAGAAGTAAAAGTTACATAAGGTTACAAGTTTATTTTTGCTTATGTAACCTTAAGAAACTAAGTGTTATAAGGATTTATCAATTAATAGTTACATAAGTTACATAGTTACAAACAAATATAGTATATATATGTATTCTTTATTAAAAAGAATTTAATAAAACAGATTACACATATATGTACTATATTTTAAAAAAACTTATGTAACTGTGTAACGAAAAGAGAGTAATGTCTTGGGAGAGTAAGGAGTGGCGAGGTTACAAGCTATTAATATTACTTGTAACGTTCATGTAACTCTAATGAATAAGGAGGGTAGAAATGGCAACTAAAAAATCTCCAATCGTATTAGCAATAGAAAGAGACACAGCAGGAAATCTTAGTACATGGTGTCAGTACTGTAGAAAGTTTCACCATCACGGTACAGGTGAAGGACATAGGGATGCACATTGTTTTGAGGAAGATAGTCCTTATGTTCGTACAGGTTATGTTCTTAAGAAGATGAAACTATCAGGTAAAGAGATTGTGATCAAAGAGTAAACCTAAGTAGGTGATATGTAATTGAATTGGTTGAAAGACTATCAGAAATTAGAACAAGACATTGCTTATTTGGAATGCAACTTAGATAAAACAAAGGCTGAATTAAAACGCTGGATCAGTGGCGACTTACAGAATGTTCGTCTAACTGCTGAGTCAGATGGCGCAAAAGTAGAAGTACATATTGAAGCAATTGAGTATGAACTGGCTCATAAGCTGAATGATATGTACAAACTGAAAAAGTTAGTGAGTACATTCAAAGGATTAGAAAATAGAATACTTAAGCTAAAATATATTGATGGTATGACGTTAGAACGGGTAGCAGATGAGTTAAATTATAGTACAGGCTATATTAACAAAAAACATGCTGAGATTATGAGGGAAATCAAGTTTGTGGGAGATTAAAGATAGGAGGATATAGAACTGTGGAAGATATGGAGCAAAATGTAAGCATAGATCTATTTGGACATGTAAAAAGCATTCGATTTAAAGATAGTAAGTTGATTTTATTCTCATTTATTGATGATATACGTGGAGAATTGCTTTGTGCAGCTTATAAGGATGAAAGTATCCTTTATTACCATATTGAAAGAGATAAAAGATACCATTTACAGGTGAATTTAAAGGGATTTATGAAAGAAGCTGAAAATGGTGAAACGTACCTAAACAATGGTTTATACGTCAAAAGAGTTTATGTTGAAAAAGAGTGAATCTATAACCCCCCCTATCAAAAATAAAAGACAAGCATGCTTTGGGAGATAGGGCAGAGGGAGGCAAGTGTGCACCTCGGAAAGATTTTTAAAAAATAAAAGGGGGTGTTTTACTACAAAAAGAGCTAGAAACATAGATATATCAAGGGTTTTGAGCTTGTCACACTATGTGTCACACCTGTTAGAATACAACAAATGTGACAAATGAAAAATCCCTATAAATCCAATCGTATCAAGGGTTGGAGGCCTGTTGTACTTCATTTGTTGTACTACAAACATTATTGAAAAAAGTGGGGATCTTATACCTTTGTTTTGTCGATAATTGTCGAATTTAACTTGAAGGGAGGTGTGGAAAATGACTAGACAATATGAGACCGCATCTATGACTCACAGAGAACTTAGGGCTAAATTTGAAATGAGCAAGGAAGAAGAATTAAGAATGAGTATTTTAAAACAGATAAAAGATACTTTGAAAAAAATAAATAAAATGTAATGAAACTATAAAAATAAAAGGAGATATAACAATGAACTATGAAGAAATGATGAAAAAGGCAAATTTATACCATGAAATGTTGGAGGTATTAGCTAGACCGTCACAATTAATTACGGAGAGTCAGAACAAGATTAATGTCTTAAAGAAAGAAATTGAAGAGCTTGAATCAGATGATAAACAGCAAGTGTTAAACAAGTTGAATCCTAAGAAATTCTTCTTCAAAAAACAAGAATCAGTCGATGTTGAAGAACTCATTTTGAAAAAGGAGATTGAAATACGTAAAGAAGAAAAAAAAATTGAGAAATTACAAGATACGAAATTAACGGAAATTGTAGATCTTGATGGAGTTGTGGATGAATCGCAAAAGATTGTGGATAAAAAGTATAAGATGTTGGAAGAGTTGGCATCCAAAATATTAAAGGTTAGAGATGAATATCATAATTTAGTAGATAACTACGAAAAAGAATATGGTGAATATAAAAACTTTGGTGAGACCATTCGTTCCAAAGTTAATTCGGTTAAGAAAGTTGATTATGTTCCTCAACATAGAGGGGATAATGGTTACATGTGGCAAGGGAAACAATTGGAAATCCAAACGATTAATCATGAAATTATTGATGGACATAGACAACGCGCTATGAGTAGAGCAACGTATTAATAATTTGTATGGTATCGGATGTGATATAAATGGAAATACGTTGTTCAGCTGGAGAACTTAAATTAACAACACGTAGTAAGAGTAACGAAAAAATAATCAGTGGTTATGCAGTTAAATGGGACAAATGGTCTATTAAGATATATTCGAAAAGAAAGCAATTTTATGAGCGAGTGAAAAAAGGGGCTTTTCAAGAATCCTTGAAAGAAAAAGACCAAATTGCATTGTTTAACCATAACAAGAATAAGTTTTTGGGGAAAATTCAAGATGGTAGTTTAACATTGGAAGAAGATAGCGTAGGTTTAAGTTTTAAGTTAATACTTCCTGATAATGATCTAGGGAAAAAGGTATACCAGGAAGTGACTAGCGGTAAATTATCACAAGTATCTTTTACCTTTGTAGATGAAAATTCAACTTGGGAAACCAAATACGAAGAAGAGTATAGGACTATTTTAAAGGCTCGTTTAAGTGAGATTAGTCCAGTCTATAATCCGGCATATCCGGATACCACTGTTGTGGAAGGTGACAAGCGCCAGCATTTGTTGATGAAAGAACAAATTGATCATACTCTGTTTGAGCTTGAAAGGAGGGAATTAATCCGAAAGATTAACGGTGCTTTAAAGATGGGAAGCTAATCTATTCAGAGGTAGAACCAACTGTGTATCGCTTGGAGATTAAATAGTTTAACTATATTTGTAAGTATGATGTGATTTTTAGGGATATTGATGTGAAATTGATATCCCTTTTAATTAGAAAAAGAACATTATTGACTATTTTCGAAAATATAAGTTTATGGGTTGACGTTTTTTAAATAAAATGTAAAAATAAGAGGACAAAATATTAAGGAATGGGAGTGTCGTCTTTGCCTTTTAAACTGAATGTTGATGGAGATAGTATTAAACAAATCATTCAAAGGGTTCAAGCGTCGTTGTCTAAGGCTAGCGATAGATTAGAAACTGACTATGGGTTTAACAATGGTCATGGGATGGCAAAATGGAGTTTTATATATTCCCATCAAATTGGGAATGATACAGAAGAGTTTACTGCATTTAAAACAAAGAGGAATGGCTGGAAAGTTGCAGGACTTGTTGATACAACAAGTAAAACTTTATTTTTCTTTCTGTCTCAGAAAAATCTTGAGGCTAGGCAACAAGGGAAGATAAAATCTAAAGTGATGTACTACATTTCTGCATTGTCAGGTATATGTAATGTGAATTTCGTGGAGAAATTAGATTTTAATCAGAGAAGAGCGATCCAGGCCCAGTTAACTTGGGGTTTTGATTATGATGAGGATGAAGCTCGTCAAATATATGATGAAATGCTTCGGGTATGTCCTTGTGAAATTGAACAATTCTGTGTGATTAGTCTTGATATGAAAGGCTATGAATTAAAATCCGTTAAAGCTAATATATTAAATGAAAATTTAGATACGCTTTATGAAGAGGATTGGAGTGACTTTATTACTGTTGCTGCTAATGATGATAGTGATACGGATAACAAACAACAAGAACAAGAACAACATGACATGGACGTTCCACTGAAAACAAAGCGCAAGAAAACATCTGAATAAAATCGCGCTCTTCTCATAGAAAGGGATTTTTTAAGATGATTACATCTAAATTTAATGGAGAAAGATTGAAATTAGCTAGACGCTTTAATGCAATGAGTTTATTGGATTTAGCGGAAAAGCTTTCAATATCTAAACAAATGATTTCTAAGTACGAAAAAAATATTAGTCCACCCGGTGGAGAAATCATGCTTCAACTGGAGGGAGTTCTAGGCTTCCCAAGAAAGTTCTATTTTGAAGATGATACTGTTACAGATAAAGTAGGTAATGCTTATTTTAGAGCGCTTGCGAAAACTTTGAAGAAGGATCTTGAGGCTCAGAAGTTGAGGTTAGATTTTCTTTCAATTATTTATCAGCTTATTAATGAGTATATTGATTTGCCTAAAGAAAACTTACCTACTTTAGATGTAGATAATATGAGCATAGAAGAAATGGCTGTACAAGCCAGGGAGTTTTGGGGACTAGAAGATAAACCAATTAAAAATATGGTTGAACTCCTGGAGGTAAATGGAATAATTGTTTCTACCTCAAGGATAAATGTGGCTGAAATTGATGCATATACGCAGACAAGGAAAATAAATGGTTCAGATATTTATTTTGTAGTATTAGGAAATGATAAAGGTAGTAGGTATAGAAGACAATTTGATGCAGCGCATGAGCTTGCTCATATATTGATTCATGAACCTTATCTTGATTTATCTACATTGTCTAAAGATGAAGAAAGAGAAATGGAACAGCAGGCAAATGACTTTGCTAGTGCGTTTCTATTGCCTAAAGAACCTTTTATAAGAGATGTTAGTATGTTCCCTATTGATCTAGACCATTATGTCTTTATGAAGAAGAAGTGGCATGTTTCTGTGGGAGTAATGATTAGAAGGGCATACAATTTAGGAGTAATTACTTTCAATCAATATTCGTATTTGCAGAGACAAATGAGTAAAAATGGTTGGAGAAAAAAAGAACCATTAGATGGACAATCTAAGCCTACAAGCCCAGTTTTAATTAAAAAATCAATTCTTACATTGCTTGAAAATGATGTTTTTGATGGTAATAGCATTTTGGAAGAACTTTCAAATGAGTATCAATTGAGCCTACGTGAAGAGATGTTTGAAGCATTGACTGGTTTAGAAGAAGGTACACTGGCTAAATTTAGAAATGATAATTCTAATGTAGTATTATCATTGAAAAGAAATGCTAACATTAGATCGAATAGGACAGTATAAAGTGGTTTCGATAAACGAAGAAATCCGGCTCTTGTGAGTCGGATTTTTTTACGCTATTAAAATGATATAATGATTAATTGAAATATAGTTACTTTTAGTAAAGTTTTGCAGTCAGCTATATAAAAAGCCACAAGAGCATTAAATTCTTGTGGCTTTACTTTTACTATTCATGTTAAAAGTCTAAATCTTTTTCATTACCATCATAATCTACTAGTAATGATCCTTCGTCTAAGGTATCCATTAACCATTCCGCCAAACCATTCCATGATCTAGAAACGCTGTGAGTCTCCCTATCCCATTGTATTACCGTTGCATCGTATCCATTGCTTGATTCTAAGTCTATACATATCGAGTCACCATAGTTTAAATCTGCGATGATTAAATACGTGTCTGGCATCTTTGTCGGTCTTCGTTCTTTTTTAAACGAATCATTTAGATAGGAGCCACCACGCTGTTTTGGGCCCTGAGCAGCTGTATGAATTTCTGACAGGACTGTTCCAGGTATAAATAATTCTCCACCATTACACACTTGGAGAAAATCTTTATATATATCAGGAATTTGAATGTTAAGTTCATTTTGAAGGCTTGTTATATCTTCTAAGTTGATTCCATTATTTAGGTTGTGAATACCATCTACATATTTATTAACTTCCTCAAAAAATGGTTGTAAATGATTGTTTTTTGAATAATATTTTCTTAGCATAAAACCATCTCCCTCTATTCATGTTTCCAAGGCACAACGTCTCCAAAGTCAGTCATACTATCATTCTTAGGAGTATAGTAGCCATTTGTAGGATTGTGATAATTCCCACGATGGGCGTCAAGATGTTCGTTTACATCCATATTTCTTCCCTTTAAAAATTGAATGTTATCTGGTTCACCAGCAAAATCAGGATATTCATTAGCAGATTTCATATGCTGTCCCTCGTAGCCTTTCACTTTTCCTGTTTGTAATAACTCTAGTTTTTCTGCAGGGGTCCAATCTCTCGTTCCTTTTCCAGTTTTTTTAATCAATTCTTTCTCTTGTCTCCATGCGTGGCGAACAGCTTTCTGACGAAGAGCTGAAAATTGTTTATCTGTTAACCATTTTCCGTTTACATTATATTGTTTTTTTCCATCAACAATCCGTATTTTTTCTGTATTCTTTGCACTATTACCAACCTCGCTAGAAGACTGGGATTTTTGAAGGCTGTTAGCATCGGCTTTCTCCTTTATTCTACCACTAGTCCCATTAGAAGAAGACTGGAACTTTTGAAGAGTATCCTTACCATTTTGAATTGCATTACGCCCAACAAATACACCATGTCCAACAAGACTAACTCCAGCCGTTGTAGCAGCTGCATCAAACGTAATAGCAATTGGTGATGCTAATCCACCAGTTCCTACTGTTGCGACTAGAGTTAAAAAATTAGAGCCGCCTATGACGGTAAGGCCTTCTAGAATTTCTATAATGGAAGCTGCTCCTGCTATAACATTTCCCGTGAACCTTCCCGCTTGATAAGTTAACTTGCTTTCTAATTCATCATTATCAGGTGATTCTAGTCCAATAACGCTTTCGAAAGCCGCGCTGCCAGCGCCTTGAAAAAATTCTTTCATAAATTCCCAAGTACTGATAGCTGTTTTTTCATACCATGGTCTATTAGCTTCTTGTTCTCGTAAAGCAATTGCTTTTTCAATTGCTTTTTTTATTTCATCTTCGCGAACTTTTTCCTCGGCAATTTTTTGGATAGAGGCTACCCACTCCATATTCAACCCTTGTGTACTAAATGTACCACTGGCGGGACTAAAACCTTTTCCACTTTGAACTTCTGCCAAACCTGTCGCAATGCTAGCGGCTAGTTGGAGTGCAGTATCATAATTATTACTAGAAGTATAATTAAATTCATATAGATGTTCTAACTTTTCTTGCAGTTTACGCCTCATAACAGCAAAAAGATTTACCATAGCGTCCATGCCTGGGATCGGCATAGTTTGGTTGAGCGCTTCTGTACTTGCTATCATTCGGTCAATTTCCCGAATTTGTTCTAATATCTCTTGTTCAATTACATCTGTAGAAGCGACTTGTGATTGAAATTGACTTGGAAAAGCATCATTCTGACGAATTAATTCTTCACACAAATATATGATTCCTTGTGCCAAAGGTCGAAAGGTTTGTACAAAAAATGATTTTGCACTGCTATATGTTTTTCCTTGTAGAACAGTATCAATTGCAAAAGCATCAATCGACTGAATAGCTTGTTCCATACCTTGAATGGTAGCGGTACATACAGCATTCATACTTTGTGTTTGGGTATGTACTTCCCCTAAATACATATTTAAACTCAAAAATCTCCCCCCTTTTTCATAAGAAAATCATACCAATTTAAGGAGGGAACTGTAAATCTTATGTTTCCATAAATTCACGGTCAAAATAGAACCTGTCCAATAAGTTATTTTATATATGATTTAGCTAACATATGAGGTAAAGGTATTAAAATACTTCAAAGCTAACTTATTCATATTTCAACTAAAAAGGAGAAACAACATGCCGGAAAATAAAGAGAAATCAGTCGGAACAGGCGTAAAAAAATCAACTATCCAGCGAGCTTTACGCATTGCTAAATGGGCTGCAAAACAAGGGTGGAGCGATGAAGAATTTTGGGAAGCCATTGAATTACTTCAATCTCATCAAGAAGATGGACAACAAACAACAGAAGAAAAGATAAAAGGACTTTCAGTGACTTATGAAAAAGTGAATGATTATCCAATTATATTGAATGTGGATCATGTAGCACAAATATTAGCTGTTTCTAACTCAACAGTTTATGAAATCATGAGACACAAAGGGTTTCCGTTAATCAACATAGGCAATCGAAAACGAGTGCTTAGAGAAGAATTCTTTAACTGGCTCAAAGGAATATCAGCGTCATAAGGAGGCGCAACCTGAATGGATTGAGCACTCGCAAGTATCAAGAATGATTGAAAAAGTAGATGATGATGAAAAGGTTGTGAATATTATTCATACCCTTTGTATTGTCTGAAAGAAGACGATTAAATTTTTACTGGTTCACACTCGCTGTCCAAAAATGGACTCTGAATGAGTGTATTTTCGCTAAGCAATTTTGCGGAGCGAAATGTATCGTGAGAAATGAATAAAGAAAATCTTTGGAGGGTATCTCTCATATATTATTTTTTGGTCACATTTCGGTCACGAAACATATATAATCATTTACTTTTTATTTTCTTTTTTATCCTCTAAATTAAAAAAAACGTAGGTTTTACAGGTTTGGGAAAAGTCGTATTTCTTCTTATTTATATATCTGATGCATGGGCGGAATGATGTAATTCCGTTTGCCCTAAAAAACATCCATTTCTATATAGAAATGGATGTTTTTTTATGTTTTTTAGAAAAGGAAATGAATTTCTGTAGAATTTTGTCGCTTTCTCTCTTGACCATATAGATACTTCATTGTTAGAATCTAGGAAGATAATATAAAACGATCCTTCATATATCCTCAATGATATGGTTTGAGAGTCTCTACCGGGTTACCGTAAACAACCTGACTATGAAGGCAGTGTGTCTTATATTTATAAAGAGCGGAGACTATCTTTCTTTATAAAGCCAGACCCCTGCCTTTTCTTTGTTATGAGACTAGAGGCGGAGGACTGGCTTTTTTTATTATATTAGTAATGCTTTTCGCCAAATTGGTGAAAATATTTATATACGAGAACTAACGTTGGGGTGATTATTTTGAAGAAGCAACACGATACAATTATCGTTTTAGATTTTGGAAGTCAATACAATCAGTTAATAGCACGTCGAATTCGTGAGTTCGGTGTATACAGTGAACTTCATCCACATACAATTACTGCAGAAGAAATTAAAGCAATGAATCCAAAAGGGATTATTTTCTCTGGTGGACCAAATAGCGTATACGGTGAAGGTGCATTACATTGTGATGAAAAAATCTTCGAACTAGGTTTACCGATCTTCGGTATCTGTTACGGTATGCAGCTTATGACACAACACTTCGGTGGTAAAGTAGAGCGTGCCAACCACCGTGAGTACGGAAAAGCTGTTCTTAAAGTAGAGAACGAATCAAAATTATATGCGAACCTTCCAGAAGAGCAAGTTGTATGGATGAGCCATGGCGACTTAGTAACTGGTTTACCTGAAGGATTCGTAGTAGACGCAACAAGTGAGTCTTGCCCAATTGCTGGTATGAGCAATGAAGCGAAAAACTTATACGGTGTACAATTCCACCCAGAAGTACGTCACTCTGAGCACGGTAACGATTTAATTAAAAACTTCGTATTCGGCGTATGTGGTTGTTCTGAAGGATGGAACATGGAGAACTTTATCGAAGTAGAATTAGAAAAGATTCGTGAAACTGTTGGAGACAAAAAAGTACTATGTGCACTTAGTGGCGGCGTAGACTCTTCTGTTGTAGCAGTATTAATTCATAAAGCAATCGGCGATCAGTTAACATGTATTTTCGTTGACCACGGTTTACTTCGTAAAGGTGAAGCAGAAGGCGTTATGAAAACATTTAGCGAAGGCTTCCATATGAACGTTATTAAAGTGGATGCACAAGAACGTTTCATGAACAAGTTAAAAGGTGTAGAAGATCCAGAACAAAAACGTAAAATCATCGGTAACGAATTCATTTACGTTTTTGATGATGAAGCATCTAAATTACAAGGTATGGACTTCTTAGCACAAGGTACACTTTACACAGATATCGTTGAAAGTGGTACAGCAACTGCACAAACAATTAAATCTCACCATAACGTTGGTGGACTTCCAGAAGACATGCAGTTCAAATTAATTGAGCCTTTAAATACGTTATTTAAAGATGAAGTACGTGTATTAGGATCTGAACTAGGAATTCCTGATGAAATCGTATGGCGTCAACCATTCCCAGGTCCTGGTCTTGGTATTCGTGTATTAGGTGAAATCACAGAAGAGAAATTAGAAATCGTTCGTGAATCTGATGCGATTTTACGTGAAGAAATTATTAAAGCAGGATTAGACCGCGAAATCTGGCAATACTTCACGGCGCTTCCTGGTATGCGTAGCGTAGGTGTTATGGGTGACGAGCGTACTTACGATTACACAGTAGGTATCCGTGCAGTAACATCTATTGACGGTATGACAGCTGACTGGGCACGTATCCCTTGGGACGTACTAGAGAAAATCTCTGTTCGTATCGTAAACGAAGTAAAACACGTTAACCGTATCGTGTATGATGTAACGAGTAAGCCACCAGCAACTATTGAGTGGGAATAAAGATATAACATTGTTTAAAGTGAAATTACTGTTCTAACAACGTTTTAGCTATTATGTAATGGCTGAAAACAATTAAATATTAACTTGTTTACCACCAAAAACCCCACCAATACAACAAGTATTGGTGGGGTTTTTAGGAAATGATTCTAGCTTCATGTATCATCTTTTTGAAGTAGACATTTTTTTAACTATACTTTTGTTTATATTTGGTATAATATTACTATGGGTAATTCCATAGCTAATTATCTTGTCATAATATATATAGCTGTTTTAATATTAGCTATTAGAAAAGGAGGAAACTATTGTGAATTTCTATAAAATTCTATTTCAACCAAATGATAAGAAAAAACCTTTTTATAAGCAGATATCTTTGAATAATGTCATAGTGGGTGAAAATGGATATTCTTATGGAATTCAATATTCTCCTCAATCTTTTAATGACTGGTTAATGGATGATAATATATATAAAATCTTTTTGGAGAGTACAGTAAAACAACTTATAATGAGTAATCATAAGTTTTTAGATCTTATAACAGCACAAAAAAGGCTCAATTTAACTCTCGTCGATTGTGAATTTAAAAATATTGATATTGAGGATGTATTAGATGGTGAAGAATTTGATTCGGAACTATTAAAATCAGTTATAGAAGACTTTGAATATCCGATCATGAAAGTTTACTTCCGCACAAAAAATCGCCACATGGTTACTTTAAAATCAAATGGTGTACTAGGAATAGACGATGATCTATCTGAAAATGAACTTGATGATATTAAAAAACTAATAGATTTTCTTGGTTTTGGACCGGTGATGCTTGTATGAAAGATAAAATTATTCAATCATTAAAAACGTTTATAATTACACTGATTGTTGCATTTGTAGCCACTGATCAACAGAACTTTGTATATAGTATTTTAAAGACATTAGGTTATGAAAATGAAATTGCAAAGAAGACAGCTTTAAGTGCTGTAATTACATTCATTATAGCAATTGTATTAATTTTAACTTCATATGTATGGTCGAAAATAAAAGCTAATATAAAAAGAATGAATGTCTCACTGGTAACAAAACTAGATGGGACAAAAAGAAGTAATTATAAGTTTATACCAAATGATTGTGAATATGATGAAAAAGATGTTGAGATAGAAATTGTTCTTAATCCAGGAGGATGGCTTTCGAATCTATTGATAAAAAAAATGGGATTAAAACTTAATATATATTTTAATCCTGAAATATTAGATGTTTCTTTTTTTGATAAGTGGGATTCAGATACAGCTGGGGCATTTAGATTATCAGAACGAAATATCTCAATTGATTTACTCGGAGAAATTGAAATTAAAGGAAAGACTTTTCCAGAAAGAAGTCATATATTAAACGAACAGTTTAAAGTAAAGCCTATTAGAGTGAAAAATGATGTGACTGCTTTGGATTATGTGATAACAACAGAAAAATTCGGATATATTACAAGGATAATCTCAGGGACTTTATTATCAATTGAGTGTGATCCATTGAAAGTAACTTGTAAGGGGGAATAGAATTGGCAGTTTCTAAATTAACTTGTAAATTGTTTAAACTAACAGGGATAACTAGTTTGGCTGATGTAGAAAAAAATATACTAAATAAAAGTTATGCTGAAGCACTTAAAATATCTAAAAAAGATACTAAGCAAGCAGAGACTTTATCTGATGATGAAAAAAACTTTTATTATAAATGGGAAGACTCATCTGAACTAAATGAAATTGAATTAACTGAAGCAAATGAAGAATCTGACCAGAATATTGCTCAATTTATGTTTGCTACTGCAAATATTGAATATACAAAGAAAAGAAAGAAGAATTCAATTGGTCAATTTCTTCCTAAAGCAGACAGAATTAACGATACTCAAGTTATGACGTACTTTTTTTGTATGAATGATTCTGTTTATGTAATTATTTGCACATCAAATGAGTTTCATGTAGAGAGGGTAAAAAAACTTATTGGAACCAATTACATAGCTAAGCAGGATTATACTTATGATATTCAATCTGATTTATTTAATTGGCTATTTTTTAAGTTTACTCAGAATAAAGGCTCTCTAGCAGACGGACTTAAGTTAATGAATATAAGTGGTTTTATTGGTAATATCGGTGATGAACAAAACATTTTTAAAGGAACATCAGATCAAACATCGGAACTTATAATAACTAAAGCTTTTATAAGTAACGGAGAAACTCTAAAAACAATTACTGCTAGGTTGAAAAATAAAGACATAGACATTGTTTTTACAGTTGATGATAAGTCTAATACTCAAATTTATACAAATCAATCAGCGGTATTGAAACTCCTTGAATTTCAAGATAATAATACTTTCTTTATTATTTACTTATACAGTAAATTAATACCAGAATTAAAATCATTATATAATGATGCTTCCACTCAGTTTCTCTCTGAAGAAAAAAAACAGTTCTCTGAAAAAATAGGTTTAGAGGTAATAGAATCGATAATAAAACAAAACCTCATAACATTAGAAGATATCTCAGTTTTATTTGAAAGCTCGAAAAAAAATACAGCGAGTTGATGATACCTCTTAGTAATTTTTATTTTGTTCAATTTACAAATGAAGCGACTAAACTAGGATGGAAAATTGGAATCAAGTTTGGGAATGGAATTAGAATCTACTAATATGATGGTAAACTATGCTCAATTTACTTTCTTTAAAACACAAAGATAAACGTATTGATCTACAGTCGAATGTTAATAATTTGTGTGAAATAGGCTAAATTATAATGAATCCCCCCACAAATAATCAAACGTTATTTTTTTTTTTTTTTTTCGCATTGAAATAAAATAACGTTTGATTATTTGTTATGTATAATAAATATTGAGGGAGGGAAGTTATGTGAGGTTAGCAGTACGTTTGTCGATTGATACAATGAGATGGATCAATGAATTAGAAAAAATTTATAATGTTGAATTTGGTGGTTTAACACTTGGCCAAGGCCATGTAGTAAGCAAAGCTTATCATTTATTAAGTACGTCTCCTGAAAATTTAGAGGATATAAATTGGGTTAAAATAAAAAAAGAAATAATAAAAATTTCTGATATGAAAATAGAAAGTTTAGAAAATAACAATACAAACGGTAACGTAACATCATTGAATCTAAGCAATGAAACAATAGATGGTGTAAAAGAAATGCAAAAATTTCTTCCTGATAAATTAGGTGGCAAGCGAGTTAACGTTGGGTATTGTATACAGCTAATTGTTAAGGCTGCTTTACTCAAAAATAAAGGCATCTCTATTTTATAATTTGAAATTTAAGGCTAGTAAAATTAGTTTAAATACTAATTTTACTAGCTTTTTTTATATTTAAAATGATTTTAGATGATTTAAGTTGAATTTTGTAGCTAAATCAACTACAATTAAAAATGTAGTTAAATTAGCTACATTTTTGAAGGTGTTAAATATGCTGATAAGGGGAGATTTCCTTCTCTTGCAAAACTAAGAAAGAAAGGAGAGAAATTGGAATGTTTATTGATGAAGATTTTAAAAACATGACGAAAGAAGAGAGAGAAGCAGCAATTGAGTATATGGAAAGTTACTTAGATGATATTGCCGTCTCGAATGGCGATTATCGCATAGAAGATGAAGAAATTATTATTGAAGACTAATTTTTATAAGAAAGAAGGAATGAAAAATGTTCCAAGGATTATCAAAGCAACACTTAAAGCAGTTGCATAAAAAGTGGAAAAGAATTTATGGGACAATTACAGTTCCAAACCATAGCTTGGTAGCTAAAGGAAGAAAAGAGTTAGAGGCTATTTTTCATGGGTCTGTTCACTCTAAATACACTAGGGAGATATTGCAAGCGTTGGATTATGCGAGAAACCACTACCATTTTCTCACAGGTGCATCAATGTTAGATGACATTATCTCTCATAAAAGAATTGACTTTAATGATTATCGCTAACCTAAATAGAGAGTGGCTAAAACTAGTTGCTCTCTTGTATTGTAAAAATTTCGAGAGAAAATAAAAGTAGTAAACAAATTCTTTCTTGAGTACATAATGATTCTTTTACCGTTAAGTATCGCTTATTTGCTAGTAGGTATGTGGCTATCTGATATTACGAATTTTGGTAGAGCATATGTGTTTCCATCTAGTGCAACTGATCTCTAAGAGGTTTGTTGTTAGAAAACCGAGTGAATATAAAACGTTAGGAATTGAAAGGGAGTAATCTATGGTTTTTTATATATGGAATAAGATTTTAAGTTTAACTCACAAAAAAGATGGACAATGGAGTAATGTATTGTTTCCCCAAAAACAAGGTTCGTTGTTATTCAAATTTGTTGGGTTGCTTATTATTATTTTTTTATGGGGCGCATTGTGGGAATTTTTAGAGATTTCTACTCTTAGAATGAACATTTTGGGAGGTTTGATTAACCCGCTCTTAAGTGGTACTTTTATTGTTCTTTGGTTCATAACAACCTATTTTAGTGTGAGAGGCTATTTGGGTTTATTTAAAAGAAATAAATCTTGGATTGCTAATAATCTCGTTTACATGATTAATTCTCTAAAATTATATGATGAAGAATACTTTGAAACCACTAAAAACGATAAAGTTGTTAGGGAAAAGCGGATTGTTAGAGTGATTCGGATTCAATATAGAGAAACAAGTAAGCATATAGTGGTAAGAATTTTACGCGATGGTGACAGGTTTACCAATGAAGCAACTAAATTAGGGGAGAATTTAGAATCTGCTTTAGGCTTAGAGCTAGACTCTACCAATAAGGCAGTAGATTATGCTGAATATGTATTCTTAAAGAATAAGGATAAACGAATAGATTTAAATTCAACAGTTACTAGTATGAATGGATCAGATGAAATCAAAATTACTGAGAACATATCTTATGAGCTTCATAAGGTTCCCCATTCTCTAATTGTAGGTGGTACTGGTTCGGGTAAGTCTTTTTTTATATTGGGCAAAATTGTGAGTTATTTAAATTTATCTCCGCAAGCTGATTTGAGAATTATTGATCCAAAAAAGGCTGACCTTTCCTTGCTAAGATTTGTTACTGGATTTGAAAATAAAGTTGTTACAGAAGCGAATCAAATATGTCGAATTCTTAGGGAAACTGTCGAATTGATGGAACAAAGATATACCGATTATTTTAATGATATATCTGCCTTTGGGAAGACATATCGGGATTTTGGTCTTCCGCCCATTATAATAGTCTTCGACGAATTTTCAGCATTCATACATTCGGTAGATAAGAAGGTAGCGCGTGAAGCCTTAGATTATGTATTTGTTCTAGTTATGAAAGGCCGTGCCGCAGGTGTGACAATTGAAATATTAATGCAAAGACCATCAGCAGATGACCTTCCTACGAATATAAGAGCACAGATGGGATTTAAAGCTGGTTTAGGGACTATGGACTCTATTGGCTATAATATGGTATTTGATACGAACAACGTTGAATATAAGACAGTTACTGAAAAAGGTGGAGGTTACGTCCAAATAGATGGCAAACACACTGCTCCAGTTTATTTTGAAACGCCTTATATAGATAAAGATTTTGATTTTATAGCAGAAATAGAAAGATTAATGAGCAAACAAAAAGAAACATCAGCTAATACAGTATATTAAATGTTTACTGATATTTAAGTCTAACAACTGCAACCAACCTTGACCATCATTTTTTTGAAGGTTTGAGGCGGTGGCAGAGCCATCCGAACGGAGTGTCCCAAACGTTCAAAAAAATGATGGCTTAGTTGAGCGTTTTTTGCTCAACTATAAAATTTAAGCGAAGCCACCCGTTGAGTAACACGGGTGTAATACCCTCAATCGAAATGATTCAATCGGTTGGGGCCCTAGGGTTGGAAGGTTGCTCGAAATTCCGAGAGTTCGGGATTAAAGAATGATAAAAAGGGGTTGGAAACATGGGAAAATTAATTTTAAAATCGTCAAGATTACATTCTTTAAATGACTCGGAAAATGTCGAATTAGGTGATTTTCATTTTGACATTAAACAATTTAAAGTTCCTACAGCAATGTTAGTACAAAAAGACGGTTTTGCTACTCGAATTGAAAAAGAAAAGAATCTAAATGGAGAGCTAGTTGAAACAGGTAAGTATGTAATAACTTTTAAAGTTTATGATAGACCATTTATTGAGCTTGTATTACAAAATGGTGGTACTGAAATTGGCTCGCCTATTACTGTAGTTATTGAAAAACAAGATAGCCTACCTATCTTTGATGATTATGAAGATGGTGAATTTATTCCAATTTCATTTACGGGTCTTAAAGTAAAACCTAAAAAAGTGCAAAAGAAAACATTTGTCGGACAAGGTAAGCCAATGATCGATACATGGCAGTATTCAGAACTCAAAATTGAAGCTGATAGTTACACTATTGGTGAAGTACATGAGTCAAAAGCGAAGTAATCAGTGCTTAATTGATTACCTTCGTTGTTCGATTCCAAATAGTGAGTTACCGACAGTCGCTAATGAAATTTTAGGAATCCCTATCTCTGAATTTTCTTCAGAGATTAAGGGGTCTCCATATCCTACTTACGATATGTGCATTAGCTTTGCGAATATAAAGCTTCATTCTTCACGAAGTCATAGTAGTGTTCTTATAGATATGTCTGGGCAAGCGTGTAGACAATATGAAGAATACATGTCGAGGGTTGATGGTTGGCATTGGTACAAATTTGTATCAGTTATTTTAGAAATACAAGGTAAGGTATCAAGAATAGATTTGGCTTTAGATATTTTTGATGATTCTACTCCATCTGTAAAAGCGTTGCAGGATTATGTGAAACGAGGGCAATTAAGTACGAAAAGTCATAAATTTATTGAAATAAATAGTGGTAGGATTCTTGATGGGAAATTGACCGGTTTTACATTGTATATTGGTGCATCTCCGCAAATATTACGAATCTATGATAAAAAACAAGAAAGAAGAGATAATGCAGATGAAGTTGTAAATGTTGAAAAGTGGGTCAGATGGGAACTAGAGCTGACTGGAAATAAAGCGATGCAAGTTGCTCTTCAAATATCGAATGGGAAACCACTTAATAATATAGTTAAAGGTATTTTATCAGCTCATTATTGTTTCAAGACACAACCTAAGGGTGCTAGTGATTTACATAATAAAAATAGACTTCCTACAATGAGATGGTGGCAAAAATTTGTAGACGGTATTGAGGCAATTCCCTTAAAAATAAAGCGTGAAAAGCTCACTTTAAAGAAAAAGAAAAATTGGGTTGAGAATGCTACGGTAAAGTCAATTAGTATGCTCTATGAGTCATTTAGGCGTGTATACGGTGAAAAATATGCTGAGCTTTATTTGAAAGAGTTAATACATATGGGAAAAGAAAAAATCACTGAGTCCGATCAAACATTAATTGAGCAACGTGTTTTAGAACTTATGAGTGAGGATGAATATTAGCGTGGAAAGGGGTTGTTGTGATGGGTACAACAATATGTAAAGATGATTTAATTAAACTAGGATATAAGAAATATCAAGCTATTTCACTAATTAGGCAAGCGAAAGCAATCATGGTGCAAAAAGGTTGTCCGTATTATAACAACAAAAGACTAGGGAGAGTACCGAGGGATGTGGTGGAAT
The DNA here is from genome assembly GCF_001429475.1 of Bacillus sp. Root131. NCBI lineage: Bacteria > Bacillati > Bacillota > Bacilli > Caryophanales > Bacillaceae > Bacillus > Bacillus sp. Root131. The sequence continues at coordinate 7,080 of NZ_LMJQ01000015.1, read as the reverse complement.
CCATTTTAGGAGTTTCTCTTATAACAGAAATGAGTAATTCTCAATGAAAAATAGAACGCAGCAAACAACGAAATACCCTGGTGTATATGTTGATGATAAAGGGAATTTCTTTTATCAATCAGAATTTGGCATTGATCGGATTACAGGAAAACGAATACGAAAAAAAGGAAGAAAAGACGTTAATGGAAAGCCCTTTTCTTCCGCGTTCGAAGCTAATAAAGAGTTAACTCGATTAAAAAGAGAATATCATAAAGTTAATAGTTACGCTAACTATAAAATGACTTACGAGCAATTTATGAATACTGTGTATATACCGTATTATCAAACAGAAGTTGAAGAAAGTACCTTTTCTATTAAGCAAAGAATATTGAAAAAGATAAGAGATAGATTTGCTTCTATTCCTCTCCGTTCTATTTCAGTTGAGGACGTACAAAATTTTCGTACATGGTTATTAACAAGCCGAGAAAATGGAGGAGCTGGGTATGCTCAATCCTATGCGAGCTTAGTTTTTGGAACATTTCGTAAAAGCTTAGATAAAGCTGTGGAAATGCAATATTTAGAATACAATATTTCAAAAAAGGTTAGGGCAATCAACAAGGGAAAAGCTATTGTACCCTATTGGACAAAACAAGAATTTGAAAAAGTGATAAATCAAATTTATATTGGTGATTTTTATGAACACTTAAATTTTGTTATGTTGTGGGTCTATTATATGACAGGGATTCGTGTGAATGAAGGAACAGCTTTATATTGGAATGACATTGATTTAACAAAGAAACGTATACGGATTCATCATATGCTTATTATGAAAAACAGAACGGATTGGAAACGGAATTCATATACGAAAACAGAAGATGGAAAGAGAATAGTAGCATTGGATGATGACACTGTCAAAATTTTAAATGACTGGAAAAGTAGGCAAACAGAGATTGGCTTAGGTAAGGAAAGAGATTTTGTGTTTAGTTATGATGGCTTGCCGATGATTAAATCAACGATATCTCGAATTATTGAGCGATATTCTAAGTTTGCAGAAGTGAAAAAGATACAAGCAAAGGGATTGCGTCATTCACATGCTTCATACCTTATTAATGAATTTAATGTATCGGTGCTAGTTTTATCTCAACGTATGGGGCATTCAAGTCCAGAGATTACTTTAAAACACTATGCTCATATGTGGAGTGGGGCTGATATGGCAATTGCTGAGGAGATGTCAGGGAATATAAAAATAGAAACTGCCGAATATACGAAGATAACCTTTAACGGAAATCAAGTTATAAAAAAAAGAAGGGATAAATAAATGGCTACGATATATGCGATTAGTGATATTCATGGTTATTACAATCAAATGATTGATTCGCTGAAAAATGTTGATTTAAAGAATGAAGAAAACAAAATTATCTTCTTAGGTGATTACGTGGATGGGGGAAATGATTCATGTAGGGTTTTATATTACATAAAAGAATTACATGAAAATCATGCGGATCAAGTTATTACTTTGCTAGGAAATCATGATGAAATATTCCTTCATTGGTTATATTCTCAAGTGGATGATTTTCGATTGTTATTTCAGGAGCCAGATATATGTACATTTAAAAGTTTCCTTACTGTTGAGGAGTATAGAGAGATTTTTGATACTTTTCAGCCTTTAACCTATTCATATGAAAAAGTAAGTGAGGCATTAAAGGAAGCTATTAAGAAGAAACATGGTGATTTGTTGAAATGGTTACTGAATATTTCTAAACAGCTTCGTTACTTTGAAACAGACCAACAAATATTTGTCCATGCTGGTATTTTAGAAGAAGCCGAAGATTTGTGGAAACATGGTACTCCTAAAGAGTATTTCACACAAAAGTACCCGGCTGAGACAGGATATTTTTATAAAGATATTATTGTAGGGCATATTTCAAGTGTGGAGATAGCAAATAAAAAAGAATATCTTGGAAAAGTTTATTGGGATGGAGAAAGTCATTTTTATATTGATGGTACTGTTGAAAAAAGCGGCAATATTCCAGTTTTAAAATATGATACTGAAACGAAAAGATATTCATCCTTTGAAAAGGATACTATATATGGGGAATGGAGAGAGATTTATGTTGACGTATAAAACATATTTAGAAGAAAAAGATAGTTTAACTTTTCAAGAAGCTGAAGAAATTTACTCTCAAATATTACAGTCTGCTAATTCCAGCGATAGTGATTTTAAGGAGTTTTGGGAAGATATGATTAAATCTGCCATCGTTTATGCGAATACTCGTGCTGAATGGAGTATACAGACGTTAGAAGAGCGTAGAGACATTGATGATTCCCGAACACATCAACACAATACATTTATGATAAATCTAAAAGTAATTGCAAATTATATGAAACAACAAAATTGGAGTTCGGTGTGGTTTGACGAGTTGGGGACTATTGAAAGTGATAGAAAGAGATTTGGGGATTTTGCTTGTTATTTAGTTTGCATAAATTCGTTGAATGCTCGATAATATGTTTATTCACCACCAATTGCCTCACCAAATAATTAAAAAATAGATGAAGTAGTTATATATCAATACTTATCCCATACCTATTACGATTGAGTGGGAATAGTATTGTAATAAAAAAGATCCATCTATCATTCATGAATAGATGGATCTTTTTGTTTTTACCATTAATACGAACGAAAGTATAAAAGTTTATAAAAATGTTCGTTTTTAAATTGACAAAAGTGCCTATGCGAGTTAATATGAGTATGTAATTCAAACGAAAAGTGAATATTATGCCGTCGTATAATATCGGGGATATGGCCCGAAAGTTTCTACCTAGCTACCGTAAATGGCTTGACTACGAGGCGTTTGTATAAAGATGAGGGGAAACTTGTCTTTGTTTATAGAACGCTTCCATGTATATATGCAATGGAAGCCTTTTTTATTTCTCGGGATAAAAGAGGGCTAGGGGAAATACGGCGAGTAATCATATAACGGGGGAAACGTAGGATGAAACGCTATTTTCAGTTTGATGAGCTCGGTACGAATTATAAGACTGAGTTCATAGCAGGGTTAACGACATTTCTATCTATGGCTTACGTACTATTTGTCAATCCTGCTACGCTGTCGCTTGGAAATGTTAAAGGGTTACCAGCAGGTACAGGGATGGATCCAGGTGCAGTATTCGTTGCTACGGCATTAGCGGCAGCGATCGGTTCGTTAATTATGGGTATTTTCGCGAAGTATCCAATTGCTTTAGCGCCAGGTATGGGAATTAACGCGTTCTTTGCTTATACAGCAGTGTTAACGATGGGGATTCCATGGCAAACGGCCATTGCCGGAACATTAATGTCAGGTATTATCTTTATTATTCTTACTGCTTCAGGTATTCGTGAAAAAATCATCAATGCAATTCCATCGGAGTTAAAGTTTGCAGTAGCAGCAGGTATCGGATTGTTCATTGCATTTCTTGGATTCCAAAATGCCGGAATTATCGTGAAAAATGATGCTGTTCTTGTTGGGTTGGGGGACTTAACAAAGGGCACAACGTTACTAGCAATCTTCGGGGTTGTTACGACAATCATCTTTATGATTAAGAAAGTTAATGGTGCAGTATTTTACGGTATGATTCTTACAGCGATCTTAGGGGTAGCAACAGGATTAATTGATACTCCGAAAGCTGTAGTGGGAGCAATACCGAGCCTAGAACCAACGTTCGGTGCTGCATTAACGCACTTTGGAGATATTTTCACTGTTCAAATGGGTATTGTTATTATAACGTTCTTCTTTATCGATTTCTTTGATACAGCAGGTACGCTTGTAGCGGTTGCGAATCAAGCTGGATTAATGAAGAACAATAAATTACCACGTGCAGGAAAAGCATTATTTGCAGATGCGATTGCAACTGTAATTGGTGCAATCTTGGGTACATCAACAACAACGTCTTACATTGAGTCTTCTGCAGGGGTAGCAGCAGGAGGACGTTCTGGATTTACAGCAGTTGTAACAGCAGGATTCTTCTTACTGGCATTATTCTTCTCGCCATTACTAAGTGTTGTAACGCCAGCTGTAACGGCACCAGCTTTAATTATTGTAGGAATCTTGATGGTTTCTTCCTTAGGGGAAATTGATTGGAAGAAATTCGAGATTGCAGTGCCAGCATTCTTTACAATTATCTCTATGCCACTTACGTATAGTATCGCAACTGGGATTGCGATTGGATTTATCTTCTATCCAATTACAATGGTTGTGAGTGGTCGTCGTAAAGAGGTTCATCCGATTATGTATGTTATGGGAGTTTTATTTGTACTATATTTCATCTACGTTCGTAAATAAAGTGAAACTTTAATCAGAGTGGGGGAAACCCCACCCTGATTATTAGTTGAACCAATCGGGCTTTTACGGGCAGTTGATCTGCCGCGTAACATCGTTGATTTGGGCAGTTTTTGAAGTGGGAGTCTTACTGCCCGTTAATGCGGGATAAAAGGGGTTTTTTCAAAGGTCTAGACTTAAGGGGAGTCTAGACCTTTTTTGCGTCTTCAGAAAAACTTAAGGATTTCCGAGCGTTTTTCTTCAGAAGTTTTTCTATAATAGAAGTTAGGGATTAAAAAAGTGATGGGGGAGATATTGTGGCACACGAAACAATACTTGTCGTGGATGATGAAAAAGAAATTCGGAATTTAATTACAATCTATTTAAAGAATGAAGGATATAAAGTATTGCAAGCAGGGGACGGAGAAGAAGGGCTACGTTTACTGGAAGAAAATGAAGTGCATCTAGTCGTATTAGATATTATGATGCCGAAAGTAGATGGTATTCATATGTGTATGAAAGTAAGAGAATCGAAAGAGATGCCTATTATTATGCTTTCTGCGAAAACGCAAGATATGGATAAGATTTTAGGATTAACAACAGGAGCAGATGATTATGTAACGAAGCCCTTTAATCCATTAGAGTTAATTGCACGAATTAAATCTCAGTTACGCCGTTATATGAAAATGAATGGTTTTGCTATTCAAAATGAGGACGAGCTGGAAATTGGAGAGATGAAAATAAATATCTCGACCCATAAAGTTATTGTAGAGGGAGATGAAGTGAAACTAACCCCGAGGGAATTTTCAATTTTAGAATTGCTAGCTAGAAATCCAGGTATGGTGTTTAGTGCGGAGCAAATTTATGAAAAGGTGTGGAACGAACGATCTTTCCAGTCTGATAATACTGTAATGGTGCATATTCGAAAAGTACGTGAAAAGATTGAGGAGAATCCAAGGAAGCCTAGATATATAAAAACAGTATGGGGAGTGGGGTATAAGATTGAAAAAGATATTTAATCCGTTTACTTATATAAGGAAAATAAGAGAATTAATTGAGAAATTAGTAAAGAGCGTACGAAAGAGTATAAGGATTCAATTGATTACTACTTTTGCTGCTTGTGCCTTATTAGGGCTTTTGTCAGCAAAGGCAGCAGCGCCGTTTTTTGAGAATGCGAATCGTCAAGCAACTATCGATTATCGGGCTGGTATGGAACAAATTAATCACCAAGCTCAAGGAGCGGCAAATAGTTCGGTTCATGAAAATAAATTAGAAGCTATATCAAATATGATCGAAATGGAAAACCAAAATTTAGAGCAAGGGTCTAGAGCTTTGAAGATATTGGTTACTGATGAAAGTGGTAAAGTTTTATATAAAACAAAGCAAGCGCAAGAAGAGCAAATCGATTTGCATAATACGATTCGTAATGCAGCATCATTCGCGATTAATTATACAGATGGTAGAAATGTATTTGAAAGTACAAGAAAAGAGTTTATATCTTTTTCACCTATTACTATTGAAGGAAAGAATTTGTACATGTTTGTTAGTGGAATTCCAGAGGGAGAGGTAATATATGACACGCAAGAAGGACCATTCCCATTTTTAATTGGTGTCCTTGTATTCATCTTCTCTTTCTTCTATATAACAAAGAGAAAGATGAAGCAGATTGAAGCAATGGCACAAGGTGTAAAGGAAATAGAAAGAGGTAACTTAGCGTACCGCATTGAGAAAAAAGGTGAAGATGAGATTGCGTCTTTAACTGAGAATATTAATAATATGGCGGAAGAGCTTATGAATAATATAGAAAAGGAACGTAAATTAGAAAAGCAGAAAAATGAGCTTATCACAAATGTATCTCATGATTTGCGTACACCACTTACTTCTATTATGGGTTACTTACGATTACTTCGAGATTCTAAATATGAAAATAAAGAACAACATGATGAGTATACAAGAATTGCTTTTGTAAAGTCGGAGCAGTTAAAGAATTTAATAGAAGATTTATTTGAGTATACGAAGTTAACAAATGAACAAGTTGTATTAGAAAAACAAGAAGTATGTGTAAATGAGTTGCTTGAGCAATTAATAGAAGAGTTAGTACCGCAGGCGGAAGAACATGGACTTACGTTTGTTAAGAAGTTTCCTGAGGAACGTACTTATGCATCGATTGATTCGGAAAAGATGGTTCGTGTATTTGATAATTTACTAATGAATGCGATTAAGTACAGTAAAGATGATGGAGAGATAAAAGTTTCTCTTCAAAGGCAGCGTAGGGATATACAAATTGTAATTGCGAATCATAGTGAAGAGTTTACGAGAGAAGAGTTAGTGAATTTGTTTGAACGTTTCTATAAGAAGGATCAATCTCGAAGTAGAGTAACGGAAGGATCGGGACTTGGCTTAGCGATTGCGAAAAGTATTGTTGAGTTGCAAGGTGGTAGTATTCGAGCGGAATATAGGGATGGTATTATTCAATTTATCGTCTCTTTACCAATTATAGAAAAATAATAAATGAATAGAATGATATGTGATAAAAAGGCTTATTTTAAAAGAAATAAGCCTTTTTATATTTTTTATAAAAACATATTGACGATTAGAGATTAGAGGTGTAATATAGAACAAGTCGCCGATGACAATAACGTCGCAAGCGACAAATGAAATGAAAAACTTAGTTGACATTGAAAGATGAAGATGTTAACATAAGGAAGTCGCAAATGAGCGACTAAGTAGTTCTTTGAAAACTGAACGAAACAAACAACGTGAAACGTCAATTTTTATTTTTAGATGCTAGACAAACTAACTTTAT
>NZ_LMJQ01000014.1:0-48410 GCF_001429475.1 Bacillus sp. Root131 | reverse complement strand
CATACCGAACACGGAAGTTAAGCTCTCTAGCGCCGATGGTAGTTGGGACCTTGTCCCTGTGAGAGTAGGACGTCGCCAAGCAACTAAAACACGAGTCATTTGACTCGTGTTTTTTTGTATTGTTAAAAAGAATGGGAAAGAAGTAATTGTAATACAAACACGTTGCCCAAGAGTTAATCATATTATATAAGAGATGGGTGTATATTTTTCTGGAAATTGTTAAGGATTAGAAGTATAAAATAGGTTCACTTAAATAGGGAGGGAAGGTTATGAAATTACAAAGTGAAGTTTGTATTGTTTGTGAGACAAAAAGAAAAGAAGGTATATATGTTTATAATAATTTAATATGTTATGAATGTGAAAAGGATATGGTGAACACAGAGACAGATGATCCAAAATATATACATTATTTAAAGCAACTTCGAAAATTAGAAGTATCATATTTTTAAATAGGCATATGCCTATTATTTTTTTTGTTCTGTATAATAGATGGAGAATGAATTATAAGGAAGAGATGTAGATGAATCAAAATCATATGCCTTTATATGAGGCGTTAATAGAGTTTAAAGAAAGAGGGTCGTTATCTTTTCATGTTCCAGGTCATAAGAATGGTTTAAACTTCCCTCAGAAGGCAATAAGAGAGTTTAAAGATATTCTATCTATTGATGTAACTGAGTTAGCAGGACTGGATGATTTGCATAGTCCGTTTGAATGTATAGATGAGGCACAACAATTATTGACTGAAGTGTATGATACAAAGAGAAGTTATTTTTTAATTAATGGTTCAACAGTCGGGAACTTAGCAATGATTTTGTCTTGTTGCAGGGAACATGATATTGTTCTTGTACAAAGAAATTGTCATAAATCAATTATTAATGGTTTAAAACTAGCGGGAGCAAATCCCATTTTTTTAGATCCATGGATTGATGAAGCTTATAACGTACCAGTGGGAGTTCGTAATGAAATTATTAAGAAAGCAATTGGAAAATATCCAAATGCGAAAGCACTCATTTTAACGCATCCTAATTATTATGGTATGGGGATGGATTTAGAGGCAAGCATCGCTTTTGCACATGCACATAAAATCCCTGTTTTGGTAGATGAGGCACATGGGGCACATCTTTGTTTGGGAGAACCATTCCCAAAATCAGCGTTAACATATGGTGCAGATATTGTAGTTCATTCTGCACATAAAACATTACCCGCAATGACAATGGGTTCCTATTTACATATAAATAGTCACTTAGTAGACGAAGAGAAGGTTACTACTTATTTAAGTATGCTACAATCTAGTAGTCCATCGTATCCAATTATGGCTTCCTTGGATATAGCACGCTTTACAATGGCGCGTATAAAAGAAGAAGGACATGGTGAAATTGTTGAGTTTTTACGGAGATTTAAGGAACAGTTACGTTCTATTCCACAAATCGCCATTTTAGAATATCCGTTGCAAGACGAGCTAAAGGTTACCGTACAAACTCGTTGTCAGTTATCAGGGTACGAATTACAGTCCGTATTTGAAAATGTCGGTATATATACAGAGATGGCTGATCCGTACAATGTCCTATTTATTTTACCCCTGCAAGTAAATGAGGAGTATATGAAGGTTATAGAGATGATCCGAGTAGCATTGCAACATTATGACGTGAAAGACAAGAGGGAATCTATTCGTTATACTTATAAAGGTGAATTCTCTCCTTTGCCGTATACGTATAAACAACTAGAAGGATATGGAACAAAGATAGTATCTATAGAAGAGGCTGTTGGAATGATAGCGGCGGAAATGGTAATTCCGTATCCACCTGGAATTCCATTGGTTATGTATGGAGAGAGAATTACTTCAGAGCATAAAGAGCAAATTATGTATTTAGAGAGAGCAGGAGCTCGTTTTCAAGGTAATACGAAATATATGAAAGTGTATGATATAGAAAGTAGGTTTTAGGATGAAGGGATTATTTGTAACAATTGAGGGTCCAGAAGGTTCAGGTAAAACAACGTTAATTAAAAGCTTATTACCATATTTTGAACAAAAAGCACAAAAGGTAATGGCGACAAGGGAACCAGGTGGTATTGCAATTTCTGAGGACATTAGGACGATTTTACATAAACAAGAATATACGATGATGGAAGCACGTACAGAAGCGCTTCTTTATGCTGCTGCGCGCAGACAGCATTTAGTAGAAAAAGTTATGCCAGCACTTAATGAGAACTATCTCGTGCTATGTGATCGTTTTATAGATAGTTCTTTAGCATATCAAGGCTATGCAAGAGGGTTGGGTATGGATAAGGTATTTGAAATAAATCGTTTCGCAACAGAGGACTGTATGCCTAGTTTAACAATTTATCTAGACATTGAGCCTGAGGTTGGTTTGGCTCGAATTGAAAAAGATGCAGGACGTGAAGTAAATCGACTAGATATGGAAGATATCTCTTTCCATAAACGTGTGCGCGAAGGGTATTTACAAGTTGTAGAACGTTTCTCGGATCGTATTGTATTGGTAAATGCTGATCAGCCGATGGAAAAACTTATAGAAGAAGTTGTTCAGATTATAGAAGATAAATTGTTATAATAGAAGGAAAGAATGAAATAAGTGAGGTATGCATTATGATGAAGACGTGGGAGCAGCTTTCTGCTATACAACCCATCGGTGTAAAAATGTTGATGAATAGCATTGCAAAAGAGCGTATATCCCACGCTTACTTGTTAGAGGGAGGGAAAGGTACGGGAAAGTTTGCGACAGCAATTCAAATGGCAAAGAGTTTCCTCTGTTCTCAGCGGAATGGAGTAGAGCCCTGCCATGTATGCACAAATTGTAAGCGAATTGATTCAGGTAACCACCCTAACTTACATATTGTAAAACCAGACGGATTATCTATTAAGAAGCAGCAAATTCATGATTTACAAGAAGAGTTTTCAAAAACAGGATTAGAGGCAAATAAAAAATTATATATTATTGAGCACGCAGATCGTATGACAGCAAATGCGGCAAATACACTTTTGAAATTTTTAGAAGAACCAAGTAGTGATACAACCGCTATTTTACTTACTGAACAAAGTCATCAAATTTTAAATACGATTTTATCTCGCTGCCAAGTTGTTACGTTTAGACCGTTACCTACGGAATCTTTAATTAGAAGATTACAGGAAGAAGGTATTACAGCATCTTTATCGACACTTGCTGCTCAACTCACAAATAGTTTTGATGAAGCTTTAGCTTTATGTAGTGATGAATGGTTTGCACAAGCACGAGCTTTAGTGATAAAATTATGTGAAGCGCTCGAAAAAGATAAAACCTCTATTTTTTTTGTACAAGAAAAATGGGGAAAACACTTTGGAGAGAAAGAACAATTACAACAAGGTTTAGATATGTTACTCCTTATTTATAAGGATTTACTATATGTTCAACTTGGAGAAGAAGATCGTCTTGTTTTTCATGAGCAGAAAGAGATGTTTGAATCGTTTTCCTATGCTCAGAAGCGCATTGTATCAGCTCTCTTTAATATATTAGAGGCAAAAAATAGAATCAACGCTAATGTAAATGCGCAGCTTGTGTTCGAACAGTTAGTGTTGCGGTTGCAGGAGGGATGACCGTTTTGTATGATGTAGTAGGTGTTCGCTTTAAGAAGGCCGGAAAGGTATATTACTTTGATCCAAATCAGTTCGATATCTCTGAAAATGAGTTTGTCATTGTAGAAACGGTAAGAGGTATTGAATACGGAAAAGTAGTTATTACCAAAAAGCAAGTTGATGAAAACGACGTTGTATTACCGCTAAAAAAGGTTATTCGTATTGCAAATGAAAATGATCGTACCATTGTTGAAGAGAACAAACATGCTGCAAAAGAAGCATATCAAGTCTGTCAACAAAAGGTAGTAGAGCATAATCTTGATATGAAACTTGTAGATGTAGAGTATACATTCGATCGTAATAAGATTATTTTCTATTTTACTGCGGATGGTCGGATCGATTTCCGCGAACTAGTGAAGGACTTAGCGGCAATTTTTAGAACAAGAATTGAACTAAGACAAATTGGTGTTCGTGATGAAGCGAAGATGCTAGGTGGTATTGGTCCATGTGGTCGTATGCTTTGTTGTTCTACTTTTTTAGGAGATTTTGAACCTGTATCCATCAAAATGGCAAAGGATCAAAATTTATCATTAAATCCTGCAAAAATCTCTGGTTTATGTGGTCGCTTAATGTGTTGCTTAAAATATGAGAATGATGAATATGAGGCAGCAAAGGAACAACTTCCTGATTTAGATCAACGTATACAAACCCCGCATGGTACTGGCCGTGTTATCGGATTAAATATTTTAGAAAGATTAATTCAAGTGGAACTAGTAGACAAGGAACGGATAGTAGAATATACGTTAGATGAGTTAGTGAATAAAGGGGTCGTTTCGAGTCAAACCACAGATTAATGAGGTGGGTGCTTGTGGAGAAAAAAGATATTTTTGAATCGGTTTCTAGTATGGAAGAGCAAATTGGACATTTATACAAACAGTTGGGAGAGTTAAAACAGCATCTTGCAGAGTTGTTGGAAGAAAACCAGCATATAAAAATGGAAAATAACAATTTGCGACGCCGTTTTGAAGAAGTGCAGAATAAAGAAAAACAAAAACCTCAAAAACGTAAAGAAGTGAAGCCGAAAACAGATATTGGTGAGGGCTATGACAATTTAGCGAGACTGTATCAAGAAGGTTTTCATATTTGCAATCTACATTATGGAAGTGTACGTAAAGAGGGAGATTGTTTGTTCTGTCTGTCATTCTTAAATAAAAAGTGAAATTACCTTTCCAATTATAATTGGAAAGGTAATTTTTTATACATGAAATAGGGTAGGTTAAGGGTAAGAAAAGGAGCAGTATATGAATTTATATGAAGATGAACGTTTAGATTACTTATTAGCGCAAGACATGAAGATTATACAAAGCCCATCAGTATTTAATTTTTCTTTAGATGCGGTTTTACTTGCGGATTTCGCATGGGTACCAATTCAAAAGGGGAATTTACTTGATTTGTGTACAGGTAACGCGGTTGTCCCCCTTTTATTAAGTACAAGAACAAAAGGAAAGATTACTGGTGTGGAAATTCAAGAACGCTTATATGATATGGGAGTAAGAAGTGTTCAATATAATGGGCTGAAAGAAAGAATTCACCTCATACATGGAGATTTGAAAGATATGCCAGAGAAACTCGGGCGTCACCAATATGATGTTGTTACATGTAATCCACCATATTTTCAAACACCTCAAACTTCAGAGAAAAATATGAATGAACATTTAGCGATAGCTCGTCATGAAATTATGTGTACATTAGAAGATGTTGTATCTGCAAGTAGTCAGTTAGTAAAACAAGGCGGGAAAGTAGCATTTGTACATCGTCCAGGACGATTACTCGACATCGTCACATTAATGCGTAAATATAAAATTGAACCAAAGCGTGTGCGATTTGTTTATCCTAAGGTTGGAAAAGAAGCAAATACATTGTTAATTGAAGGAATTAAGGATGGGAATGCAGATTTGAAAATTTTACCACCCCTCGTTGTATACGAGAACAATAACGAATATACAAAGGAGATACGTTCAATTTTATATGGAGAAGAATAAGCATTTTTTTTATGTGGTAGAGTGCTCTGATGGAAGTTATTATGCTGGATATACAAACCATATCGAAAAACGAATTCAGACTCATAATAGCGGCAAAGGAGCTAGGTATACACGCGTCAGGCGTCCTGTCGTTTTAAAGTATGTAGAGACCCACGATGATAAGCGTACAGCTATGCAAGCGGAGTATTATTTTAAGCAATTAACGAGAAAACAAAAAGAGGCATATATGCAAAAAGGAGAACGCTATGTGGCAACAAAAAAGCTTTCAACAAAATGAAAAGGGAGTTTTATATTTAGTACCAACTCCTATTGGAAATCTAGAAGATATGACATTTCGTGCAATCCGAATTTTAAAAGAAGTTGATTTAATTGCTGCTGAAGATACGAGACAAACGAAAAAACTTTGTAATTATTTTGAAATTGAAACACCTGTCACGAGTTATCATGAGCACAATAAAGAAGTAAGTGGGAAGAAAATATTAGAGAAATTAGAGGATGGAAAGAATGTAGCACTTGTTAGTGACGCTGGTATGCCGTGTATTTCTGATCCAGGTTACGATATTGTTGTTGAGGCAGTAGCTGAGCAATATCATGTAATTCCGCTTCCTGGAGCAAATGCAGCCCTTACAGCATTAATTGCATCTGGTCTTGAAACAAAGCAGTTTTATTTCTATGGTTTCTTGCAGAGAAATAAAAAGGAACGAAAGATGGAGTTAGAAAAGCTTCGTTATGTACAAACTACAATGATGTTTTATGAAGCGCCTCATCGTTTAGATGATACTTTAATTTCGATGCAGGAAGTGTTGGGAAATAGAGAGATTGTATTATGTCGGGAGTTAACGAAAAAATTTGAGGAATTTATTCGAGGAACAGTCGAAGAAGCAATTGAGTGGACGAAGCAAAATGAGGTACGTGGTGAGTTTTGTATTTTAGTAGCTGGTTCGACAGAAGAACCTGCTCCAGAAGAACAATGGTGGGAATCTCTTTCAGTATATGATCATATTGAACACTATATAAATGAAAAAGGTATGAATTCAAAAGAAGCGATTAAAACAGTCGCTAAAGATCGAGATTTGTCGAAAAGAGATGTATATCAAATCTATCATGTCGATAAAAAATAAGCTTCTCATAATTGAGAAGCTTATTTTGCTGTTTCGATATAATCTTGAAGTTCGTTTAAGATTTGCTCAGCGCCTTCTTTGCTTAAGATGATTTTACCTTCAGCTAAAGAAAGGTTACCGTCAGATACTTCACCAGTTACTTGGCAAGTCATGTTTGGTTTATATTTTTTTAAGATGATTTTCTCGTCATCAACATAGATTTCAAGAGCATCCTTTTCTGCAATACCTAAAGTACGGCGTAATTCGATTGGAATTACTACACGACCTAATTCATCAACTTTACGAACAATACCAGTAGATTTCATAATTTTTTTCCTCCTAAATAAATAGTTTATAAGTTTCGAGTCTATTTTTAGATTCGTCATTTTTCGACAAAATACCCTATGGACATATGATACCAATCATTTACATTTCCGTCAATTCTTAAATTCTATATTTTTTAAAAAGATTTATAGATTTCTTATATATAATAGATTGAGAGGAAATTCCACAATTATTTACATTGTTTTCTGAAAAATTAACAAATTTTAAGTGGAGATTGTATATTTTTTTGGAATATGAGCAATAGATGATAAAGATATCGAGCATTAAGAACCCAAATTCAAAATTAGGTTGGGGTAAAGAAGATAAGTGAGATTCGGGCTGCTCGTAAAAGCCCGATTGATGTGGGCTAATAATCAGTGGGGATGAACAAAAACCCCGCTGATTAAAGTTTCACTTTATATATGAGTTTTTGATATACTGTTTATAAATACATATGAGGTTATTCGGGAGGTCCAAAACAATGACAGAGGAAAATAAGTCCTTTTATATTACTACCCCAATTTATTATCCAAGTGGAAAATTACACATTGGACATGCTTATACGACAGTAGCAGGAGATGCAATGGCACGATATAAGCGTATGCAAGGATACAATGTTCATTATTTAACAGGAACTGATGAGCATGGACAGAAAATCCAAAAAAAAGCAGAAGAATTAAATATTACACCACAAGCATATGTGGATAATATTGTTGCAGGAATTAAAGAACTTTGGGAGAAGATGGATATCTCTTATGATGATTTTATTCGTACAACTGAAGATCGTCATAAAGATGTTGTTGAAAAAATCTTTAAGCAACTAGTAGATCAAGGTGATATTTATCTTGATGAATATGAAGGTTGGTATTCTGTACAAGATGAGACATTCTATACGGAGCATCAATTAGTAGATCCAATTATGGAAGGTGACAAAGTAGTTGGAGGAAAAAGTCCAGATAGTGGTCATGATGTAGAACTTGTTCGTGAAGAATCATATTTCTTTAGAATGGGTAAATATGTCGACAGACTATTAAAATTCTATGAAGATAATCCACATTTCATTCAGCCAGAGTCTCGTAAGAATGAAATGATTAATAACTTCATTAAACCAGGCTTAGAAGATTTAGCAGTTTCTCGTACTTCATTTGACTGGGGAGTTCGTGTTCCAGGTAATCCGAAACACGTTATTTACGTATGGGTTGACGCATTATCTAACTACATTACAGCATTAGGTTATGGAACAGAAAATGAAGAGATGTATAAGAAATTCTGGCCGGCAGATGTGCATTTAGTTGGAAAAGAAATCGTTCGTTTCCATACAATTTATTGGCCAATCATTTTAATGGCATTAGATTTACCTCTTCCGAAAAAAGTCTTTGCTCATGGCTGGATTTTAATGAAGGATGGAAAGATGAGTAAGTCAAAAGGAAACGTAGTAGATCCAGTTACATTGATCGATCGTTACGGATTAGATGCATTACGTTATTACTTACTTCGTGAAGTTCCATTCGGATCTGACGGTGTATTCACACCAGAAGGATTTGTGGAGCGTATTAATTTCGATCTAGCAAATGACTTAGGTAACTTATTAAATCGTACAGTAGCTATGATTGATAAGTACTTTAACGGAGAAATCCCTGCATTTAAAGCGAATGTAACGGAATTTGATGAAACGTTAGTAACGTTTGCAAAAGATACATTGAAAAAAGTAGAAGAGGCAATGGAGAATATGGAGTTCTCTGTAGCGTTAGGATCTATTTGGCAATTGGTTAGTCGTACGAACAAATATATTGATGAAACACAACCATGGGTATTAGCGAAAGATGAGAATGATCGTGAAAAGTTAGCTTCTGTAATGGCTCATTTAGCAGAAGTACTTCGTCAAACAGGTATTATGCTTATGCCATTCTTAACAGTAGCACCAAGCAAGATGTTCGCTCAGCTTGGCCTTACTGATGAGGCTCATAAATCTTGGGAAAGTCTATCTACAATTGGCTGTATTCCAGCTGGAACAAAAGTAGAAAAAGGAAACCCAATTTTCCCTCGCTTAGAAATGGAAGTGGAAGTAGAGTACATTAAGGAACAAATGAAAAGCTCTGCTCCTAAAGTAGAAGAGAAAAAAGAAGAAGAACCGAAGGCAGAAGAAATTACAATTGATGATTTCTTTAAAGTAGAATTACGCGTAGCTGAAGTACTATCTGCTGAACCTGTGAAAAAAGCAGACAAGTTGTTAAAAATTCAACTAGACTTAGGCACAGAAAAGCGTCAAGTTGTTTCTGGAATTGCGAAATTCTATTCGCCAGAGGACCTAAAAGGTAAAAAGGTTATTTGTGTAACAAACTTAAAACCTGTAAAATTACGCGGTGAATTATCGCAAGGTATGATTTTAGCGGGTGAAGAGAATGGCGTATTGTCATTAGCATCAATTGATCAAAATCTACCAAATGGTACAAAAATCAAGTAATTAAGACAAGAAAAGAGATGTTTCACGTGTAACATGTGTGAAGCGTCTTTTTTCTTTTTACACTCTCTATTTTTGCATTAAGATTGTAGTATTGTTATCGTTAAGTTATTAAAGAACTTATTTTTGTAGAATAAACTTGATTTCAATATAAAAGGAGTTATGTATTATGTTGTTTGATACACATTCACATTTGAATGCAGAGCAATTCGAAGAAGATTTGCAAGAAGTTATTGCCCGAATGAAAGAAGCGGGAGTTACTTATACAGTTGTTGTTGGTTTTGATGAAGTAACGATAAAAAAGGCGATGGAATTAGCTGAAGCCTATGATTTTATTTACGCTGCGGTTGGATGGCATCCAGTTGATGCAATTGACATGACAGAAGAACATTTAGCTTGGTTAGAAGAACTTGCTTCTCATCCTAAAGTCGTTGCACTTGGAGAAATGGGTTTAGATTATCACTGGGATAAGTCTCCAAAAGAAATACAGAAAGAAGTATTCCGTAAACAAATTACATTAGCTAAAAAAGTGAAATTGCCGATTATTATACATAACCGCGATGCAACTCAAGATATTGTTGATATTCTAGAAGAAGAGAATGCAGCTGAAGTAGGAGGCATTATGCATTGCTTTAGCGGCAGCGTAGAAGTAGCAGAGCGATGTGTTGATATGAACTTTTTAATTTCGTTAGGCGGACCAGTTACATTTAAAAATGCTAAGAAGCCGAAAGAGGTTGCTACGGAGATTCCATTAGAGAAATTGTTAATAGAGACGGATTGTCCGTATCTAACGCCGCATCCATTTCGAGGGAAACGAAATGAACCGAGTTATGTAAAACTCGTAGCAGAAGAAATTGCGAATTTAAAAGGAATTTCTTATGAGGAAGTAGCAGAAATGACAACCAAAAATGCAAAATTTTTATTTGGTGTTGAATAAAAAAGAATGGGGAAACCTGTTCTTTTTTATTTTGAAAAAACACTAGTAGAAGTGATGAAGAAAATAAATGTGAATGATGAAGTGTTACAATAAGGACAGAGAACAAAGATTTTTCTATTCTATTTTTTAAAATATAAGAATGGGGAAAATAATAATGGAAAAGTCGTCATTTTTTTGTTTTACTAAGTAGAGACGAAACGAGTGTGGAGGCAAGCATGAAAATAAAAGAGATTATCGTTGTAGAAGGTAAAGATGATACAGTTGCGATTAAGCGTGCTGTTGATGCGGATACAATTGAAACGAACGGTTCAGCAATCGGTGATCATGTTATTGAGCAAGTTAAATTAGCGCAACAAAAAAGGGGCGTTATTATTTTCACGGATCCGGATTATCCTGGAGAGCGTATTCGAAAAATTATTTCTGACAAGGTTCCCGGCTGTAAGCATGCCTTTTTACCGAAGGAAGAAGCGCTTGCTAAAAGGAAAAAGGGAGTTGGGATCGAACATGCTTCTAATGAGTCGATCCGCCGTGCTCTAGAGAATATACATGAAGAAATGGAAGTTTATACAAGTGAAATTAGTTGGAGTGATTTAGTCGATGCAGGCTTAGTGGGCGGAGAAATGGCAAAGAGCCGCAGAGAAAAAATGGGTAAGCTATTAAAGATTGGTTATACAAATGCAAAACAGTTACATAAACGATTACAGATGTTTCAAGTTTCAAAGGAATCATTTGGAGAAGCTTATAAGCAAGTAATACAGGAGGAAAAAAAATGAAGGATATCGCAACGCCAAATCGTACAAAAGACATTGTTGAAAAGTATGGATTTTCATTCAAAAAAAGTTTAGGACAAAACTTTTTAATTGATACAAATGTATTAAATCGTATTGTCGATCATGCTGAAATTGGTTCAGAAAGTGGTGCAATTGAAATTGGACCAGGTATCGGTGCATTAACAGAGCAATTAGCGAAGCGTGCTAAAAAAGTAGTGGCTTTTGAAATTGATCAAAGACTATTACCAATTTTAGATGAGACGTTAGCACCATATGGTAACGTTACAGTTATTAATAAAGACGTACTAAAAGCGGATGTACATGAAGTATTTAATGAGCAATTTGAAGAAGGGCAAGATGTAATGGTAGTAGCTAACTTGCCATACTATATTACAACGCCAATTTTATTTAAATTGCTTGAAGAAAAGTTACCAGTTCGTGGATTTGTTGTTATGATGCAAAAAGAAGTTGGAGATCGTTTAGCTGCTAAACCTGGAACGAAAGAGTATGGTTCTTTATCGATTGCCATTCAGTATTATACAGAAGTTGAAACAGTTATGACTGTACCGCGTACAGTGTTTGTACCACAGCCAAATGTTGATTCTGCAATTATTCGCCTTCTAAAGCGTCCGAAACCGGTTGTAGAGGTGACAGATGAAACATTCTTCTTTGAAGTAGTACGAGCAAGTTTCGCACAGCGCCGTAAAACTTTAATGAATAATTTATCAAATAATTTAAATGGTTTCCCGAAAGATAAGGAATTATTGGATCGAATTTTAACAGAAGTAGGAATTGATCCAAAGCGAAGAGGCGAAACGCTATCTATTGAAGAGTTTGCAACATTAAGTAATGCATTGGTTCTTCATAAATTATCATAAGAATATGAAAGGGACAGTTCAACTTGAACTGTCCCTTTTGTCACCTTTCTCCCTCTAAATTCATATTTTAAAAACAGGTAAGATGGCCTAATGAGTTTGGAGGTAGGAGAATGGCTTTACATGTTGGAGAATTAGTGGAACGATATTCTCATAAGAGGGATATTCTTTTTCGTATTATAGAAATAAAAGGCGAGATAGCTATATTGTTTGGAGAGGAAATTAGACTGGTGGCGGATGCGCCACTTGAAGATTTAATTAGTATAGATCAACGAGAACATAAAAAAAGGGTGAAGCGTGAGAAAGAAACAATGGAGCGCACGTATCGTTTGTTTCAACAAGATTATGTGTTAATGAAACAAAGGCATGAACATACTTCAACTGGTGGATACACAAGTGAGGTGAATTATTTTCAAATGCCGGGACGTGTATTGCATATAGATGGAGACCCTTTATATTTGCGCAAGTGCTTAGACTTATATAACAAAATTGGCGTTCCTGTACAAGGTATTCATTGTAAAGAAACGGAGATGCATGAAAAAGTAGTAGACTTAATAGATCACTTTCGCCCAGACATTCTCGTTATTACGGGGCATGATGCATATACAAAATCGAAAGGAGTGAAGGGAGATTTAGCGGCATATAGGCATTCAAGGCATTTTGTACAGGCTGTTCGAGAAGTGCGAAAAAAATATCCATCATTGGATCAACTTGTTATTTTTGCTGGGGCATGTCAATCGCACTTTGAGGCACTAATTCGTGCAGGGGCCAATTTCGCTAGTTCACCATCTAGAATTAATATTCATGCACTAGATCCCGTATATGTAGTTGGTAAAATTAGTTTTACTTCATTTATGGAGAGAGTCAATGTATGGGATGTCGTACGTAATACAATTACTGGTGAAAAGGGACTAGGTGGAATTGAAACGAGAGGGATTTTACGAACGGGATTACCTTTTCAACATTACGAAGAGTAAGCAGGGTACATATGTATCTTGCTTTTTTGTATGGAAGGATTTAAATGAATTTGGATAAAAAGAGGCAAGAACGTACAGACTACGTAATGATACTTTTACAATATAGTATTTCTTCTATCTATTCAAACGCAAGATGATATTAGCTGTGAATCGCGGTTAATAATTAGGATAGATATATAGTGCTTTAAGTGTTCAATCTAAATTACAGCGAGGTGTAGCGAAGTATATGTCAAAACGTTTAGATGAAATTAAAAGCGAATTAGATCACCATCTTGGACAGCGACTTATGTTAAAAGCAAATAGTGGAAGAAGAAAAACTGTGGAGCAATCAGGTGTACTAGCAGAAACATACCGTTCTGTTTTTGTTGTACAATTGGATCAACAAGAAGATGCGTTGCAACGTGTATCTTATAGTTATGCAGATGTTTTAACAGAGACAGTAGAGTTAACATTTTATGGAGACCCTCATAATGAGGTCATTTTATAATCCATATATCATTACATATATTCCCATAAATGAAAAGCTATATTATTTTGCATACTAACTATACCGTAGCAAAATAAGGAGGGACTCTGCATTGAGTAGACGAAGAGGTGTCATGTCAAACCAATTTAAAGAAGAGCTAGCAAAAGAGCTTGGCTTTTATGATGTTGTTCAGAAAGAAGGATGGGGCGGAATTCGTGCGAAAGATGCTGGTAACATGGTGAAACGTGCTATAGAAATTGCAGAACAGCAATTAATGAAACGAAACCAGTAGTTGTAAGATACTTTCTATGCTACGGTAGCCGAGGAGACATTCCTCGGCTTTTTGTACTCTAAAAGGTGCCATCATTTTACATAAGTAGTTTCATTCTGAATGCTTTTCGTTATAATTAGGGAAGTGTCATCGTCTTACTATAAATTTATGGTAAAATAAACGATAAAAGATTGAGTACATAGAGTGGGTGAATAGATTGAAGCTACTAGTGAAAGCACCAGCAAAGATTAATCTGTCGTTAGATGTACTGGGAAAAAGACAAGACGGATATCATGAAGTGAAAATGATTATGACAACCATTGATTTAGCAGATCGTCTAGAACTAACGGAATTAGCAGAAGACCGTATTGAAATTTTATCCCATAATCGGTATGTCCCAGACGACCAACGAAATTTAGCTTATCAGGCAGCGAAATTATTAAAAGAGAAGTTTAATGTAAAAAAAGGTGTATCTATTACTATTGAAAAAACGATTCCAGTAGCAGCTGGATTAGCAGGTGGAAGTAGTGATGCAGCAGCGACATTACGTGGTCTTAATAAATTATGGAATTTAGGGCTTACAATTGATGAGTTAGCAGAGCTTGGCGCAGAAATTGGATCAGATGTATCGTTCTGTGTATACGGCGGCACAGCAATTGCCACTGGAAGAGGAGAGAAAATTGAGCATATAAAGACTCCGCCTTCTTGTTGGGTTATTTTAGCGAAACCACATATAGGTGTATCTACTGCTGATGTGTATGGAAATTTAAAGTTAAATCGAGTTACACATCCAAATGTAGATAAAATGGTTGATGTCATAAATTCTGGAGATTATAAAGGGATTTGTGATACTGTTGGTAACGTTTTAGAAGATGTAACATTTGGAATGCATCCTGAAGTTGCACGTATTAAATCACAGATGAAGCGATTCGGAGCGGATGCTGTATTGATGAGTGGAAGTGGTCCAACTGTATTTGGACTTGTACACCATGATTCTCGAATGCATCGCATTTATAACGGGTTAAAAGGATTTTGTGAACAGGTCTATGCGGTACGTTTATTAGGAGAGCGAGAAACGCTTGAATAAAGACGTATAATACGTTATGATTTGTTTAGAATATTCGTGATTTGAGGTGAGAGTATGAAAATTAGAAGAAGTACAAGATTAGTCGATATGACTTATTACTTGCTACAAAACCCTCGTCAGCTAGTATCTCTCACTTTTTTTGCTGAAAGGTATCAATCGGCTAAGTCTTCCATTAGTGAAGATTTAGTTATTATTAAGCAAACGTTTGAACAACAAGGGGTCGGCACATTGCAAACGATACCAGGAGCAGCAGGAGGAGTGAAATATATACCGTATATAAGTGAAGAAGAGGCAGATCTAATTATTGATGAGCTTTGTGGCTTATTTGAAAATCCAGATCGTATTTTGCCTGGCGGTTACTTATACATGACAGATTTATTGAGTAATCCTCGCCATATTAATGGCGCAGGTCGTTTGTTTGCTTCTGTTTTTGCTAGGCAATCAATTGATGCGGTTATGACGGTGGCAACGAAAGGGATTCCACTTGCTTATGCAGTGGCAAATTACTTAGATGTACCAGTTGTAATTGCAAGGAAAGATAATAAGGTAACAGAAGGTCCGACTGTTAGTATTAACTATGTGTCGGGTTCTTCTAAACGAATTCAAACAATGACATTAGCAAAACGCAGCCTTCCAGAAGGATCGAATGTTTTAATTATTGA
Source organism: Bacillus sp. Root131 (assembly GCF_001429475.1). NCBI lineage: Bacteria > Bacillati > Bacillota > Bacilli > Caryophanales > Bacillaceae > Bacillus > Bacillus sp. Root131. The sequence goes on along the minus strand of NZ_LMJQ01000014.1, from coordinate 32,870 downwards.
TGACTTCATGAAAGCTGGTGGAACGATTCAAGGTATGATGAGTATGTTAGAAGAGTTCAAGGCTAATGTTGTTGGTATTGGTGTATTAGTAGAATCCACAGATATTGAAGAACGACTAATTAATAATTTTGTATCATTAATTCGTCTATCGGAAGTTGATGTGAAAGAAAAAACGATTCAAGTGGAAAAAGGGAATTATTCTCTTGCACCATTTGATGAAGGGCTTGTAGAGGCTGAATAAAAGGTAGAGCAGATAGCTCTATCTTTTTTTATTTTATTTATAGATTATAAAATAGATGGACAAACTGCCTTTCGTACACTATTTTTAAAGAGTAAAATAAATAATAAAAGGGTTGAAAAGTATGAAAGTTGTTCAAACAAGCAAGGCACCACAAGCGATTGGACCTTACTCACAAGGGATTATTGTAAATAATATGTTTTATAGCTCAGGACAAATTCCATTAACGGAAAATGGGGAGCTTGTAACAGGAGATGTAACAGTACAAACAGAACAAGTATTTCAAAATTTACAAGCGGTATTAGAGGAAGCAGGTGCTTCATTTGATACAGTCGTAAAAACAACAGTATTTTTAAAGGACATGGATGATTTTAATGCAGTGAATGAAGTATATAGCTCTTATTTCTCTACTCATAAACCAGCTCGATCTTGTGTGCAAGTAGCAAAATTACCGAAAGATGTTTCCGTTGAAATTGAAGTAATCGCCCTAGTTAAGTAACCTTTTGTAAGCGATAACCTCCACTAATCTCTATATTCAACTACATTAAAAATTTTTATCTTAAAAATTTTTAAAAAATTAAAGGGAAAATAGAAAATTTGTGGAATTTATACAAATATATCGCTTATTTAGAAAAGGGTGGTGAACACAAGATGGAAGTGACTGACGTAAGATTACGCCGCGTAAACACAGAAGGCCGCATGAGAGCAATTGCCTCTATTACTTTGGACCATGAATTTGTTGTTCATGATATTCGTGTAATTGATGGTAATAATGGATTATTTGTAGCAATGCCAAGTAAACGTACTCCAGATGGAGAGTTCCGTGACATTGCACATCCGATTAATTCTGGTACACGCTCTAAAATTCAAGATGCGGTTTTAACAGAGTATCATCGTTTAGGCGAGTTAGAAGAGGTTGAGTTTGAAGAAGCAGGTGCTTCGTAAAATTCGAATGAAAAGGGCTTTGACGAAAAGCCTTATAATTTTGTAGCAAACTCCTGTAAGCATTTACAGGAGTTTGTTTTTTTTACTTTATATTTGTAAATTTCATAATTCATTAATATAAAAAGAAGAAACTACTAATTTTTTCAAAATCATTTTAAATAGTATAGCTTATTTCTTAAAAAAGATACTAAAGAGTAAAACATCTTATAAGAATTATGGTAAAATTTAATAGTTAAAATGTGTTTCTTGAAATATATGATGATTTAGGATAATATCTTTAATGGATAAATAGGTTGCGATGGAGGGTCTATATGTCAAACAGATTTGCAGTGATTCTAGCTGCAGGTAAAGGCACACGTATGAAGTCTAAGCTATACAAAGTGCTGCATCCTGTATGTGGAAAACCCATGGTACAACACGTAGTCGATCAAGTATCTCAATTAGGATTGCAGAAACTTGTAACGGTTGTTGGACATGGTGCTGAAATGGTACAAGAACAGCTAGGAAACGTAAGTGAGTTTGCATTACAAGCAGAACAACTTGGTACAGCACATGCTGTAGATCAAGCTGCAAGTGTACTTGCAAATGAAGAAGGAACAACTTTAGTTATTTGTGGTGATACGCCGCTAATAACTGCTGAAACGATGGAAGCATTACTTCAGCAACATAAAGAAGCAGGAGCAATGGCGACGGTGCTAACAGCGTACATAGAAGAACCTGCTGGATATGGCCGTATTGTTCGTAATGAGAATGGTCATGTTGAAAAGATTGTTGAGCATAAAGATGCAAATGAGAAAGAATTAGCTATTAAAGAAATCAATACAGGTACGTATTGTTTTGATAATAAGGCTTTATTTGCTTCACTTTCTAAAGTTTCAAATGATAACGTACAAGGTGAATATTACCTTCCAGATGTTATTGAGATTTTAAAAAATGAAGGTCATATCGTATCAGCTTATCAAACAGAGCAGTTCGATGAAACGTTAGGTGTTAACGACAGAGTCGCTCTATCGCAAGCGGAAATTATTATGAAAAACCGTATCAACCGAAAGAACATGGTAAATGGTGTTACAATTATTGATCCAAGTAACACTTATATTTCTGCTGATGCAATTATCGGTAGTGATACAGTTCTTCATCCAGGAACAATTATTGAGGGGAACACTGTAATTGGTTCTGATTGTGAAATTGGACCGCATACAGTAATTCGTGATAGTGAAATTGGAGATCGTACGACAATTCGTCAATCTACTGTACATGATAGTAAACTTGGTACAGAAGTATCGGTTGGTCCATTTGCACATATTCGCCCAGATTCAGTTATTGGAGACGAAGTACGCGTTGGAAACTTCGTGGAAATCAAAAAAACTGTCTTTGGTAATAGAAGTAAAGCTTCACACTTGAGTTATATCGGGGATGCACAAGTTGGAGAAGACGTGAATCTTGGTTGTGGTTCAATTACGGTGAACTATGACGGTAAGAATAAATTCAAAACTGTGATTGGTAATGGGGTATTTATTGGATGTAATTCAAACCTTGTTGCTCCAGTAACAGTTGAAGATGGTGCTTATGTGGCAGCAGGCTCTACAATTACAGAGAATGTTCCATCAAAAGCATTATCGGTAGCACGTGCACGTCAAGTTAACAAAGAAGACTATGTTGATCAATTGCTGAATAAGAAAAAATCATAATGTGGAGGGTTAATCTAGATGTCGACTCAATATCTAAATTCTAATTTGAAAGTATTCTCTTTAAACTCTAATAAGGAACTTGCTGAGCAGATTGCAAAGCATATTGGAGTAGGACTAGGAAAATGTTCTGTTGATCGTTTTAGTGATGGAGAAGTTCAAATTAACATTGAAGAAAGTATCCGTGGTTGCGATGTATTCATTATTCAATCTACAAGCTTCCCAGTAAACGAACATATCATGGAATTACTTATTATGATCGATGCATTAAAACGTGCATCTGCGAAAACAATTAATATTGTTATTCCTTATTATGGTTATGCGCGTCAAGACCGTAAAGCGCGTTCTCGTGAACCAATTACATCGAAACTTGTAGCAAACTTGCTTGAAACAGCAGGTGCAACTCGTGTAATCACTCTAGATTTACATGCTCCACAAATTCAAGGGTTCTTTGATATCCCAATCGACCACTTAATGGGTGTACCGATTCTTTCTGATTACTTTGAAACAAAAGGTCTTAAAGATATCGTAATCGTGTCTCCTGATCATGGTGGTGTAACTCGTGCAAGAAAAATGGCAGATCGTCTAAAAGCGCCAATCGCTATTATTGATAAGCGTCGCCCTCGCCCGAACGTATCAGAGGTAATGAACATTATCGGTAATATTGAAGGCAAAACAGCGATTTTAATTGATGACATCATTGATACAGCTGGTACAATTACATTAGCAGCAAACGCTCTTGTTGAGAACGGTGCTTCTGAAGTATATGCTTGCTGTACACACCCAGTATTATCTGGTCCAGCAATTGAACGTATTCAAAATTCAAATATTAAAGAGTTAGTTGTAACGAACTCTATCGTATTACCGGAAGAGAAGAAAATCGACAAAGTACATGAACTTTCAGTTGCTCCATTAATCGGAGAAGCAATCATTCGTGTATACGAAGAAGAATCTGTGAGTGTATTATTCAATTAATTGGATAGAATGAGACGTAACCAAAATTGGTTACGTCTTTTCGTATCGAAAAAAGAAAGTAGTGGTACAAGAATGAAATTGATAGTAGGACTTGGGAACCCAGGTAGAGAATATGAATTAACAAGGCATAATATTGGATTTATGGCCATTGATGAACTTGCGAAGCGTTGGAACATTTCTTTGAATGAACAAAAATTTAAAGGTGTATTTGGTGCAGGGTTTGTTAATGGAGAAAAGGTAATCTTATTAAAGCCGCTAACATATATGAATTTATCTGGAGAAAGTATTCGTCCACTCATGGATTATTATAAAATTGATGTTGAGGACTTCGTTGTTATGTACGACGATTTAGACATTCCTGTAGGTAAATTGCGTCTTCGCATGAAAGGTAGTGCTGGTGGACATAATGGTGTAAAGTCAACGATTTCACACCTAGGAACACAAGAATTTCAACGTATCCGTATGGGAATTGATCGCCCGAAAAATGGAATGAAGGTAGTCGATTATGTATTAGGACGCTTTACATCTGAAGAGATTCCGGATGTTAACCATTCTATTGAAAAAGCAGCGGATGCATGTGAAGAGTGGCTAAATAAGCCTTTTCTCCAAATCATGAATACTTTCAATAGTTAAAAATGAGATTAGGAATATTTCTTTTTTGTTTTACCCATACTAGTAGTAATTTAATTTTTAGGAGGCTAGTATGGAAGGGTATTATTATTGCAGACACTGCGGAGGTAATGTAGGCTCCATTAACGCAGAAAAAGTATATAGCGACGTTTTATTTCAACTAACAGAGCAAGAAGTAGTAGAGATGATTCATTTTCATGAGAATGGAAATATATATATAAAAACGATTTGTGAATCGTGTCAAGAAACGCTCGCATCTTATCCTGAGTATTATGAATATGAAAAATTTCTGCAATAAAATGTTGTCGCTTTGGCATGTCCAAAGCATTTTTCTGTTTTCCTTTTCCGAAATATTTGCATAAAATAGAATGGCTTGCTCTTTATGTTGAGAGGAGTTTTAAAAATGATAGGTTTATTAGAGCAATTTTATAAAAATAAAGAGATACAATCAGTTATTAATGGATTAGAAGATGGGTTAAAGGAACAACTTATATCAGGGATGGCAACGTCTTCTCGTTCATTATTAATGGCGGCTTTATATAAAAAAACAAAAAAATCACAATTAATCGTGACACATAACTTATACCAAGCGCAAAAAGTACATGAAGATTTAGTGGCGTTACTTGGTGAAAAAGATGTGTGGCTATATCCAGTGAATGAACTTATAGCATCGGAAATTGGGGTTGCAAGTCCAGAATTGAAGGCGCAACGTATAGAAGTGTTAAATCGCTTGGCTGCTGGAGAGAATGGAATCATTGTAGCTCCAGTGGCAGGATTGCGTAGATTTTTACCAATAAAAGAATTGTGGAAGCAAAAGCAAGTTGAAATCAATCTAGGGCAAGAGATTGATTTAGATGCGCTCTTGCATACTTTACATCATATTGGCTATGAACGTAAGTCGATGGTAGAAGCTCCAGGGGAGTTCAGTTTGCGCGGGGGAATATTAGATATTTATCCTTTAACTGAAGAACTACCATTTCGTATTGAATTCTTCGATACAGAAGTCGATTCTATTCGATTATTTGATGTGGATGAACAGCGTTCTCAAGGAAAAAAAGAAAGCGTTAAGTTTGGTCCGGCAACAGAGTTTTTATTTTCACAGGAAGAATTAAAATCAGGAATTCAGCATCTTGAAGAAGGTTTGACTAAGACGATGCAAAAACTTTCTGATGATAAACTAAAGACTACAGTACTTGAGACGGTAAGTCATGAAATTGAGATGTTGAAAAACGGGCAAAGTATAGAACAGATGTTTAAATACTTATCTATTTTCTATAAAGAACCTGCTAGTCTGATAGATTATTTACCAGAAGACGGTGTTGTAATTTTAGATGAGATTTCCCGTATTCAAGAAACAGCATCACATCTGGAAACAGAAGAGGCGGAATGGTATATATCACTTCTTGGTGAAGGAACAATTATTCAAGATTTATCTTTCTCTCACGCATTCGAGGGATTTCTTCATCATAAAAAAAGAAATTTTGTATATTTAACGTTATTCTTGCGTCATATTGCACACACACATCCGCAAAATATTGTGAATGTAACATGTAAAACAATGCAAGATTTCCATGGACAGATGAATTTGTTAAAAACAGAAATTGATAGATGGAATGAAGGGCATTTTACGACTGTTGTACTTGGAACAGATGATGAACGTGTGAAAAAATTACAACATATTTTAAGTGATTATGATATTGAGGCAGATATTGTGGAAGGTACAGATATCTTATTGCCTGGAAGGTTACAAATTGCTGTAGGTGATTTACATGCAGGATTTGAAATGCCGATGCAAAAGCTTGTTGTCATTACTGAAAAGGAGCTTTTTCATAAGAAAGTTAAAAAATCACAACGTAAACAAAAGTTATCGAATGCTGAACGTATTAAAAGTTATTCGGAATTAAAAGTTGGAGATTATGTAGTTCATGTAAATCATGGTATAGGTAAATTTTTAGGTATTGAGACATTAGAGATTAATGGTGTTCATAAAGATTATTTAAATATTAAATATCAAGGTAATGATAAGTTATACGTTCCAATTGAACAAATTGATCAAGTCCAAAAATATGTAGGGTCTGAAGGTAAGGATCCAAAAGTTTACAAATTAGGTGGTAATGATTGGAAGAAGGTTAAAACGAAAGTTGAAAAATCTGTACAAGACATTGCGGATGACCTAATTAAACTATATGCTGAACGCGAAGCTTCAAAAGGCTATGCATATACGCCAGATACAGCAGAACAACAAGAGTTCGAATCATCTTTCCCATATCAAGAGACAGAGGATCAGTTACGTTCTATTGACGAGATTAAAAAAGATATGGAACGCGGACGCCCGATGGATAGGCTCCTTTGTGGTGATGTAGGGTATGGAAAGACTGAAGTGGCTATTCGTGCGGCATTTAAAGCAATTATGGATGAAAAACAAGTTGCAATTTTAGTACCGACAACGATTCTTGCGCAGCAACACTATGAAACAATTCGAGAGCGTTTTCAAGATTATCCAATCAATATAGGATTATTAAGTAGATTCCGTACGAGAAAACAACAAAATGAAACGATTAAGGGTTTAAAGGATGGCACAATAGATATTGTAATCGGAACACATCGTATTTTATCTAAAGATGTTACTTATAAAGATTTAGGGCTTCTTATTATTGATGAAGAACAAAGATTTGGTGTGACGCATAAAGAGAAAATTAAACAATTGAAGGCGAATGTTGACGTATTAACATTAACGGCAACTCCGATTCCACGGACGCTTCATATGTCTATGCTTGGTGTGCGCGACTTATCTGTTATTGAGACACCGCCAGAAAATCGTTTCCCAGTCCAAACGTATGTAGTAGAGTATAATCCAGCATTAATGCGAGAGGCGATAGAGCGAGAGCTTGCAAGAGGCGGTCAAATTTACTTCCTATATAACCGTGTAGAGGATATTGAAAGAAAAGCAGATGAAATTTCGATGTTAGTTCCAGATGCCCGTGTAACATACGCACATGGGAAAATGAACGAAAGTGAATTAGAGTCTGTTATGCTATCATTTTTAGAAGGACAGCATGATGTTCTTGTAAGTACAACAATTATTGAGACGGGTGTAGATATTCCGAATGTAAATACGTTAATTGTATTTGATGCAGATCGTATGGGATTATCACAGTTGTATCAGCTTCGTGGGCGTGTTGGACGTTCTAATCGTGTTGCATATGCATACTTTGCCTATAAACGTGACAAAGTGCTGTCAGAGGTTGCAGAGAAGCGTCTGCAAGCAATTAAAGAGTTCACGGAACTTGGATCTGGTTTCAAAATTGCGATGAGAGATTTATCTATTCGTGGAGCAGGTAATTTGTTAGGGGCAGAGCAGCATGGATTTATTGATTCTGTCGGATTTGATCTATATTCTCAAATGTTAAAAGATGCAATTGAACAGCGTAGAGGAACAGATGGGGCTGAAAATACAGTTAATGTTGAAATTGACTTAGAGGTAGATGCATACTTACCAGATGCTTATATTTCAGATAGTAAGCAAAAAATTATGATGTATAAACAATTTAGAGGTGTTTCTGCAATTGAGGATATTGAAGAATTGCAGGAAGAAATGATCGATAGATTCGGTGATTATCCACAAGAAGTCGGTTATTTATTACAAATTGCAAATATCAAAGTGTTGGCAATGAAAGAACAAATTGAGTTAATTAAACAGAATAAATTTGAAGTAACATTCCTGTTTTCTGAACAAGCAAGTCAAAATATTGATGGTGGAAAATTATTCATGCTTGGAAATAGTTTTGGACGTATGATCGGTTTAGGAATGGAAGGATCACAATTGAAAATTGTTATGAAAACAAATGGTTTAGAGACATCGAAGTGGTTAACAATTGCTGAAAATTTATTAAAAGGCTTACCAGATGTAAAAAAAGAAGTAATAAATGCCTAAAATAAGATAAAAAAATACAATTCGACGTGCATAGAAGAACTAATGTGTAAAATACTATGTCTAACAGTTGGTGATTTTTACATGAACAGGTAAATTCACCACTTTGATCATCAGTAGAAAGTGAGGCAGCATTAGAATGAAAGCAACTGGAATCGTACGTCGAATTGATGATTTAGGCAGGGTAGTAATCCCGAAGGAAATTCGTAGAACTTTACGTATTCGAGAAGGAGACCCACTAGAAATATTTGTTGATCGCGATGGAGAGGTAATTTTAAAGAAGTATTCTCCAATTAGTGAACTAGGTGATTTTGCAAAAGAATATGCTGAGGCTTTATATGACAGCTTAGGACATAATGTGCTTGTCTGTGATCGAGATTCTATCATCGCAGTATCAGGCGTATCGAAAAAAGAATACTTAAATAAAAGTGTTGGCGATTTAATCGAAAAAACGATGGAAGAACGAAAGTCTGTTATTATGACGGACGAAAGTGATATTTCCATTATCGATGGTGTAACAGAAAAGGTTCATTCTTATACAGTTGGACCGATTGTTGCAAACGGAGACCCGATTGGAGCTGTCATTATTTTTTCGAAAGAAGCTATTATAAGCGAAATCGAGCATAAAGCGGTTAATACTGCTGCCAGTTTCTTAGCGAAACAAATGGAACAGTAAGGGTGTATAATTTTAGAAGTAGCAATTTTTCCTAATTATGATCTTTCTTTTTGAGAAATCAATTATTTGGAGATATATGTATATTGAATGAAGGTAGCGCTTTGCTACCTTTTTTCGTTGAGTATTTTTAACGGTGCAGGAACCTATTATTACCCGTGGTGGTAAGGCAGCTTGTTCATTTCTTTATGATATAATACGAGAGGTGAGAATAGAAAAAGGAGTTTTCTTGTATGGAAGCGAAGAAGTATCAAGCCTTTTGGCGCGGGGCTATTATATTAACGATTGCAAGTTTTGTTACAAAAGTATTAAGCGCTTTTTACCGTATTCCATATCAAAATATAGCGGGTGATATTGGTTTTTATATTTACCAACAAATTTACCCGTTTTATGGATTTTGTTTAATTTTAGCTACTTATGGGTTTCCTATTATCATTTCGAAAATGGTTGCAGAACGACTAGAGCGGGGAAAACAAAAAGAAGCAGAAGAAATTATTTGTGTATCTTTTTGGTTTTTATTGGGAATTGGTTTTATAGGCTTCTTTACATTGTTTTTTGGGGCCAAAACAATTGCGATAGCTATGGGCGATATATACTTAGATAAGTTACTACGTGTTATTTCATTTTCATTCTTATTGATGCCGTTTTTGTCTGTAGCAAGAGGGTATTTTCAAGGCTTCAATAATATGATGCCAACAGCTGTTTCGCAAGTAATAGAACAAACAATTCGAGTTTCTATTATTGTATTTTTATCGCTATTCCTAATTGCTCACGGATTTGATTTATATACAGTTGGTGCAGGGGCTATGTTAGGCTCAATTGCGGGTGGACTTATTGGGATTATTGTACTTATGTTGTATATGCGTCGAGATTTTCGTTCTATATTTTTCAAAAGTGTAGCGAGAATTAAGGGCAAAAGGAGGATAATTAAAATCCTTTTTTGGCAGGGGTTAGCGATTTGTGTTAGTAATTTAGTGCTTATTTTTATACAGATGGCAGATTCAATATCCTTGTACACCTTACTTATTGGTGCGGGAGAACAGGTTGAAAGTGCAAAGGTATTAAAGGGTGTTTATGATAGAAGTATTCCGCTAATGCAATTAGGTACTGTTGTGACGACTTCTTTCTCGTTGTCACTTATTCCAATTATTACAGCGGCGAAGGAAAGAGGAGATCTTTCCTTTATTCAAGAAAAGGTAAAGTTAGCAATGAAAATAACACTTGTTATTGGACTTGCAGCAGCTATTGGACTAACTTGTATTATTCAACCTACGAATATTATGTTGTTTGAAAATAGTGATGGATCAGATGTTTTATCTATTTTATCTTTATCTATTTTATTTAGTTCGTTGTCAATTACGACGGCTTCTATTTTACAAGGGTTGGGACAAACATTTAAGCCAGCATTATTTGTTGTATTTGGAGGTTGCTTAAAGTTAGCGTTAAATTATATATTTATGCCTTATTTTGGTGTGAAAGGGGCAGCCTTTGCGACTTTGTGTGCGTTAATTATAATTTCTGGGCTAAATAGTTTGTTGCTTATGAGAGCTGTATCAGGATCGCTTATCAATAAGCGAAATATGTTAGGTGTAGTGATTAGTGGTATCTGTATGGGATTTGTATTAATGATGTTCACACGTGTGTTGCAGGTGTCTGGATTAGTAATTGATACGGAACATAGAGGAATCGCGACGCTTGAAGCGTTGCTAGGTGTAGTTGTCGGCGGATTGACATATATGTTTTTAATTTTGAAATTACGTGTATTTACAAAAAAAGAATTAGGAACCGTTATGAAACAAGAGAAAAAAGAAGGTTCATTGAAGAAGAGTGGATAGAGGTGACAGATTGTGAGTGGAATCATTACTATTTTAGGTTTAGGTGCTGGTGAATTAGATCAGCTAACGATGGGTGTATATCGAAAGATAAAAGAAGCAGATCATCTGTTTGTTAGGACGAAGGAACATCCAGTTATAGAAGAATTGGAGAAAGAAGGCGTACAATATACGGCTTTTGATGATGTATATGAAGCGCATGATACGTTTGAAATTGTATATGAAACAATTGCGAATAAATTGCTAGAACAAGCTGAAGGTACAGAAATTATCTATGCTGTTCCAGGGCATCCGCTTGTAGCAGAAAGAACAGTTCAGCTACTGTTGGAAAAAGGTGAAGATTCAAATGTTGAAGTGCGAATTGAGGGTGGACAAAGTTTCCTTGATCCTATGTTTGCAAGCCTAAAGATTGATCCAATTGAAGGATTTCAATTACTTGACGCTACATCATTTAAAAGAGGACAATTAGAATTACGTCAACATCTAATCTTTTGCCAAGTATATGATGCATTCGTTGCATCTGATGTGAAATTAACATTAATGGAGATGTTGCCGGATGATTATGAAGTGTATATCGTAACAGCTGCAGGAACTTCATTTGAACAAGTAAAGAAGGTACCGTTGTATATGTTAGATCATGAAACGGAATTGAATAATTTAACGAGTGTGTATGTGCCGCCAGTTCAGGAGCGTGCATCCTTGTATCAACAGTTCGATGTACTTAGAGAAATTATTGCAGAACTTCGAGGCCCAAATGGTTGTCCGTGGGATAAAAAGCAAACACATCAATCATTAAAGAAATATTTAATTGAGGAAGCTTATGAAGTATTGGAAGCAATTGATGAAGAGGATGATGATCACTTAGTAGAAGAATTAGGTGATATATTATTACAAGTTATGCTTCATGCTCAAATTGGAGAAGATGAAGGTTGGTTTTCTATAGATGATATCATTCGAACTCTATCTGAGAAAATGGTTCGTCGCCATCCACATGTATTTGGAAATACGGATGTAAACAATGCTGATGAAGTGATTGCCAATTGGGAAGAAATTAAAAAACAAGAAAAAGGATTCGTGAAAGAATCTGTTTTAAATGGCGTTCCAAAAAGTTTGCCGCAGTTACTACGCGCCTATGAAATTCAGAAGAAATCCGGTAAGGTTGGATTTGATTGGGTTGATGTGCAGCCTATGATAGAGAAAGCTTTGGAAGAATGGCAAGAGTTCCAACAAGAAGTTACAAACATGGATGAGGAAAAGATGCTAGGTGAGTTTGGTGATTTACTATTTGCATTTGTTAATATAGCTCGTCATTATAAAATAGATCCAGAAGAGGCGTTACGTTCAACTAATGAGAAATTTACTGGTCGTTTTTTATACATGGAGGAAAAAGTAGCTGAAATGAATAAAGAGATGGAAGATTTATCATTAGAACAGTTAGATGTTTTATGGGAAGAAGCGAAACAAACAGAGCGTTAATAGGGGGATTTGAGATGCGTCTAGATAAGTTTTTAAAAGTGTCACGTTTAATTAAAAGAAGAACATTAGCGAAAGAAGTAGCTGATCAAGGAAGAATATCTATTAATGGTCAAGTGGCAAAAGCAAGTTCGGATGTGAAAGTAGCTGATGAATTAACAATTCGTTTTGGTCAAAAAATAGTGACTGTAAAAATAAATGAATTGAAAGAAACAACTAAAAAAGAAGATGCAGCAAATATGTATAGCTTAGTTCGCGAAGAAAAAGTGAAAGCGGAAGAAGGCTTGTTCTAAAATCATTTATCCCCTCATACATTACTATTAGCTAGTAAAAACCTATGGGGGGATTTACGTGAATAATGGTTACTCACCTACGTCTTCTAATCAACAAAATGTTTCTGTGGAGCATGATATTATTATGCGTGGAAGGCGTGTAATTGATATTACTGGTGTGAAGCAGGTAGAGAGTTTTGATAGCGAAGAGTTTTTACTCGAAACCGTAATGGGTTTTTTAACGATTCGTGGTCAAAATTTACAAATGAAAAATTTAGATGTAGAAAAAGGTATTGTGTCGATTAAAGGGAAAGTTCATGAGATGCTGTATATTGATGAAAATCAAGGAGAAAAAACTAAAGGTTTCTTTAGTAAGTTGTTTAAATGAGCTTAACAATTCAGTTGTATACAATGCTTTCAATGATTGGAATGGGTGCTTGGATTGGAGCATCTTTAGATACATATCAACGTTTTTTAAAGCGTCAAGAACGTAAACGTTGGCTTGTATTTATACATGATATACTATTTTGGATTGTCCAAGCATTATTTGTCTTTTATGTATTGCTTCTCGTAAATGAAGCTGAGTTACGTATATATGTGTTTTTGGCATTATTATGTGGTTTTGCGGCATATCAAAGCTTACTGAAAGCACTATACATGAAGCTGTTAAATTTTCTCATCTATATTTTTATGCAAACAACATATTTTTTTGTTCGAATTATACAGCTACTCATGATAAAACCTGTTATTATTATAGCGCAGCTATTTATTGCATTTATATTATTCTTATTTCGTATACTGCTTTCAATTGGACATGTGTTATGGAAAATGGTGATTTGGATATTACTTTTCATATGGAAAGTTTTTTTCTGGCCTGTTCGATTTATTGCTTCGCTCATATGGAAACTTCTCCCTAATCGTGTTAAACTTTTTATAGTGAAACATATAGGGTTCCTGCAATATATAGCAAAATTGAAGGGACATATCTTCCAAATATGGGAGCGTATAAAAAAGAAGTTAGGGGGACCTCGGAAATGAGGGAACTGAGACAAAGAACAATCGAAAAACAGAGTCCAAATCCTGTTAAAGAGCATATAATACAAACGGATGAGAACAGGAAGCGACTTTATCGCCGTTTAGCGGTTTTTCTTGTCTTTACTTTTACAATTATTGCGAGTATTAGTGTAACGTTTTATCAACAAAACAGTTCCATTAAAGCAAAAGAAGCAAAAGTTAAGGACATGAAAAAAGAACTGGATTCATTAACGAATAAAGAAAAAAGTCTAAAAGACGAAGTTCAAAAGTTAAATGATGAAGAGTACGTATTAAAGATTGCTAGAAGGGATTATTTCTTCTCTGGTAAAGGGGAGATAATTTTTCCTGTTTCGAAGTAGAGTATGTCTTATTGACACTATATTTTAGGATTATATATAATAAAGTAAAATTTGACTTTTTAACCACTAAGGAGGAGCATTTTTTTTATGTCAATCGAGGTAGGCAGCAAGTTACAGGGTAAAGTAACAGGTATTACAAATTTTGGGGCTTTTGTGGAGCTGCCAGAAGGCTTAACTGGTCTTGTTCATATTAGTGAAGTTGCTGATAACTATGTAAAAGATATTAACGATCACTTAAAAGTGGGCGACCAAGTAGAAGTAAAAGTTATTAATGTTGAAAAAGATGGAAAGATTGGTTTATCTATCAAAAAAGCGAAAGAACGTGAAAAAACAGAAGGAGATCGTCCACGCGGTGAATACCAACGCGGTGGTGATCAACAACGTTCTGGACGTCCACAACGTAATAATCGCTCTTTCAACAGAGATAAACGCGGTGGCGGTAACGACCGAGCTCCAAAAGAAACATTTGAGCAAAAGATGGCACGCTTCTTAAAGGATAGCGAAGATCGTTTAACTTCTTTAAAGCGTAACACAGAGTCTAAACGTGGTGGCCGTGGCGCACGTCGCGGATAATAAGACCGTTTAGTTTTTAACATATAGAGAGGTACCCAGAGTGATGGCTCAGGGTACTTTTTTATATGTGAAAATATATTTTAAAAAAGTTTTCAAGATATGTTGACTTTAAATAATATCTGATGTAAGATACTAATTGTCCGTTAAATACGACGACATGGCGGTGTAGCTCAGCTGGCTAGAGCGTACGGTTCATACCCGTGAGGTCGGGGGTTCGATCCCCTCCGCCGCTATATTTAATTTAACGGCCCGTTGGTCAAGTGGTTAAGACACCGCCCTTTCACGGCGGTAACACGGGTTCGAATCCCGTACGGGTCATCTAAAAAGATCATGCAAATTTGCATGATCTTTTTTGTTAAATGGATTAAGATATACAACACTTCTACAAAATCACCCTATATTTTCTGAATATTTAATTAAAAAATCGAAATAACTTACATACCGTGTATATCTGTAGAGTTATTTCGAATAAAAAGTCGAACGATTATAAAAGTGAAAACTGTTGTTTTGACAAAAATCCCAACAATCATCTTTTATAATGACAGTAATTAAACTATGCAGGTGGTGTTAAAAGTATGCCTAAAGCAGGAAGGAATACTATGAATACAAGTGCATTGGCAATGAATGAGAGTCAGCTTGGAGGAATAAAGTGGACGAGTAAGTTGCGAATGAAATTTGAACAAGTTTTCTTTAGATGGGGATTTATTATTGTTGTTATTGGTTTTCTTTTGGGAAGAGCATATATATTAACAAATATCTTACCGTTTGCACTACCATTTTTTGCTGCTGTTTATGTTATGAAGCGGGATAAGATGCCGCTAGCATTTTTAGCTCTAATGGGAGGAGCTCTTTCAGTCTCGATAGATAATTTGTTTTTTACTTTTGCATCTATCTTTACTTTCTTCATTTATAATATCTTCTTTAGTAGATTCACACGTAAAACCGTTGGACTTGTTCCATTTCAAGTATTTATCTCCGCATTAACCGCACACTTAGTTGTTGTATATTTTGCACAACAAACTGTCACCATGTACGATTTACTCGTTAGTACCATTGAGGCTGGGCTTAGTTTTGTATTAACTATGATATTTTTACAAAGTGTTCCGCTTTTAGTAGAAAGGAAAGGAAAACAACAGGCGTTAGAGACGGAAGAAATTGTTTGTTTGATTATATTACTAGCATCTGTTTTAACGGGTACAACAGATTGGTTTGTATATGATGCTTCTATTCAACATATTTTTACACGGTATTTAGTACTAGTATTTGCATTTATTGCGGGTGCTGCTACAGGATCTACAGTGGGGGTCGTAACAGGTTTGATATTAAGTTTAGCAAATGTATCTAGCTTGTCCCAGCTTAGCCTTCTTGCTTTTTCTGGATTGCTTGGTGGGTTGTTAAAAGAAGGGAAGCGTTTAGGTGTTAGTTTAGGTTTATTAATTGGGACAAGCTTAATTACATTATATGTAGACAAACAGACAAATATTGTAACGACTTTAATTGAGTCAGGCGTAGCGATTGCTATCTTCTTATTAACGCCAAAGCTTGTTTTAGATCGTATTGCTAAATTTATGCCAGGTACACAAGAGCATTCGCAAGATCAACAACAATATTTAAGAAGGATGCGCGATGTTACAGCGAACAAAATCAACCAATTTGCAAATGTATTTGCTGCTTTATCTAATAGCTTTTCTGTATATGGGTATGTAGAGGAAGAAGATAAAGAGACAGAAGCAGATTTGTTTTTGAGTACAATTACTGCGAAAACATGTCAAACATGCTTTAAAAAGGATCAATGCTGGGTAGTGAATTTCGATAAAACGTACGATTATATGAAACAAATAATGAGTGAAACGGAAGAAGGAACCCTGCAACATAATCGTAAATTAGTTCGTGAGTGGGACAAGCATTGTGTGAGAGGGAAAAAAGTGACGGATTTAGTAGCGGGTGAATTAGATCATTTCTATGAGGGACAAAAATTACGAAAACAAATGAAGGAAAATCGTAGAATAGTTGCGGAGCAACTATTAGGTGTATCAAAGGTTATGGAGGATTTTGCTAAGGAGATACAACGAGAGCGTGAAAATCATCAGGTGCAGGAAGAACAGATTATGCAAGCGTTCCGTGATTTTGGTGTCGAAGTAGAGCATGTTGATATTTATTGTTTAGATAGAGGAAGTATTGATATTGAAATGTTGATTCCCGTTGCATCTAATGAACATGGTGAATGTGAAAAGTTAGTTGCACCGATGCTTTCGGATATCCTTAAAGAAAATATTGTCGTTAAACATGAAGAAAAGTCTTCTTATCCGAATGGCCACAGTTTAATATCATTCGGTTCGGCGAAGACGTATTCTCTTGATACGGGATTGGCCACAGCCGCAAAGGGCGGTGGATTTGTTTCGGGTGACTCTTATGCGATGATGGATTTAAGTGTTGGCAAATATGCACTTGCGATTAGTGATGGTATGGGGAATGGGCAAAGAGCTCATATGGAAAGTAAGGAAACGGTGAAATTATTACAAAAAATACTCCAATCCGGTATTGACGAAGAAATAGCGATTAAGTCTATTAATTCAATTCTTTCTTTGAGAACGACGGAAGAGATGTTTACGACATTAGACTTAGCTATGGTAGATTTGCGAGATGCGAGTGCAAGGTTTTTAAAGATCGGATCAACGCCGAGTTTTGTTAAACGCGCGAATAATATTTTGAAAATTGAAGCAAGTAATTTGCCGATGGGAATCATCGAAGATGTTGAAGTTGATGTGGTGGGTGAACAATTAAAAACGGGCGATATCCTTATTATGATGAGCGATGGGATTTTTGAGGGAGCGCAGCATGTAGAGAATCATGAATTGTGGATGAAACGAAAAATTAAAGAATTGCAAACCGAAGACCCGCAAGAAATTGCTGATATCATTATGGAAGAAGTGATTCGTTCTTGTGATGGTTATATAAATGATGATATGACTATTGTAGTGGCAAAAGTGAAGAAAAATATGCCGAAGTGGGCTACGATTCCGATTGTAGGCATGCAGGCGCAGTAAAATGTAAGTGGAATGTTTATCTAAAATTTGATTTTAAAAACCTAGGCGAATACCTAGGTTTTTTTGTGGGAAAAGGTAATGCTATTGATTTTGTGAATACAGACGGAGGATGTAAGATAAAAATGTAATTTTTGTATATCTTTTTTTTGCACAATGTTTGTAAAAGTTGTACCATTATAGACAAGGCGACTAATGTTGCTGTTCTTGTTTAATGAAAGGTGATTGCGAAGTTGAAAGATACATTTGTTGAAAAAGTAGATGACTTTGTAAAGCAGCATGATGTATTAAAGAATGATTCAACAATTGTTGTGGGAGTTTCTGGTGGTCCTGACTCGTTAGCCCTTTTATATTATTTATTAGAAAAAAGAGCGGAAAAACAGTTGGAAATTGTAGTAGCTCATGTGGATCATATGTTTAGAGGTGATGAATCTCATGAGGATTTACAGTTTGTGCAGGACCTTTGTGAAGAACTGGGAATTATTTGTGAAACGATAAGAATTAATGTATCACAATATCAACAGCAATACGGGATGAATGCACAGGTTGCTGCTAGGGAATGCAGATATGCATTTTTGGAAAGAATAATGAAGAAATATGATGCAAGATATGTTGCTCTTGGACATCATGGAGATGATCAAGTAGAGACGATTTTAATGCGTCTTGTAAGAGGGAGTACTCCGAAGGGATATGCAGGAATTGCAGTGAAGCGTCCTTTTCATAATGGATATTTAATTAGGCCGTTACTTGGGGTAACGAAGGAAGAAATTGTTGATTACTGTAATAAGCTAAATTTAATTCCACGTATAGATCCGAGTAATAAAAAGGAAGTATATACAAGGAATCGATTACGTAAATATGTCCTTCCTCACTTAAAAGAAGAAAATCCACAAATGCATGAGAAATTCCAAAAATTTAGCGTGCAGATGCAAGAGGATGAGGCTTATTTGCAGGAATTAGCTTTTGAGAAAATGAATAAAGTAATTACAAAAAAAAGTGATAAACAAATTAGCTTATCAATTCCTGCCTTTGAATCCATGTCTATGCCTTTACAAAGAAGAGGGATTCAACTAATATTAAACTATCTTTATGAATATAAGATTCCATCTTCTCTTTCTTCTATACATATTGACAAGGTGATTGAGTTTTTTAAGCGGACACAACCTTCAGGTTCACTTGATTTTCCAGGTGATTTGAAAATTGTTCGTACATACGAGGAGTGTAGCTTTAGATTTAAACAAGAAATTGTCTCTCCTTTTTTGCAAGATTTATCAGTACCCGGGATCATTACGCTATTGAACGGGGATGAATTTGTAACAGAGGTGAGCGAAGATATACCAAGTAACATGAATGAAACAGTATTTGTTGCTAAGTATAATGATATATCATATCCACTTCGTATTCGTTCTAGGGAAAATGGAGATCGCATGTCAATACAAGGTATGGATGGCACGAAAAAGATAAAAGCTATTTTTATCGAAGCGAAAGTACCAAAAGAAAAAAGGGAAGAATGGCCGGTCGTTTGTGATGCAAGTGGGAACATTATTTGGGTACCCTTGTTGAAGCGATCTGCATTTGCAATTTCGAAAGAGATGGCAAAGAAGGGTAAATATATGATTATTCACTACAAAAGCAAGGAGTCTTCCGGGAGGATAATGAAATGATGAATCAAGATATCGAAAAAGTATTAATTTCTGAAGAACAAATACAAGAAAAGGTGCGCGAACTAGGTGCAGTTATTGCAGAGGATTATAAAAACACAGTACCCCTTGCAATTGGTGTATTAAAAGGCGCAATGCCATTTATGGCAGATTTATTAAAGAGAACAGATACATATCTTGAAATGGATTTTATGGCTGTATCTAGTTATGGTCACTCTACAGTTTCAACAGGCGAAGTGAAAATTTTAAAAGATCTTGATACTTCTGTAGAAGGTCGTGATATTTTAATCGTCGAAGATATTATTGATAGTGGTCTTACACTAAGCTACTTAGTAGACTTATTCAAATATCGTAAAGCGAAGTCTGTAAAAATTGTTACATTATTAGATAAGCCAACAGGCCGTAAGGTTGATCTGAAAGCGGATTATGTTGGATTTACTGTTCCACATGAATTTGTAGTAGGATATGGATTAGATTATAAAGAGCAGTACCGTAATCTTCCTTATGTAGGCGTATTAAAACCAAGCGTTTACTCAAATTAATTAAATACAGGCTTTACAATTGTATAGGAAAGTTTTTCTATGTTACGATTTACTATAGTGTTTATGCCGTGAGAGGAGGTTAGGAATGAATCGTATCTTCCGTAATACCATCTTTTATTTACTGATATTCTTAGTAGTAATTGGAATCGTGAGCTATTTTAATGGTTCGACACAAAAAACGACATCAGTTAGCTACGACAAATTCATTACTAAACTAGAAAGCGGTGAAGTGCGTAATGTGCAACTTCAACCGAAAAATGGTGTATTTGAGGTAAAAGGACAATTCAATAACTCTAGCCAAGGAGAACAATTTGTTACTTATGCACCAAATACTGAGGAATTACAAAAGAAAATCAATGATAAAGCGAAAGGTGCCGAAGTTAAGTATCAACCAGCAGAAGAAACAAGTGCTTGGGTAACATTCTTTACTTCAATCATTCCGTTTGTCATCATCTTCATTTTATTCTTCTTCTTATTAAACCAAGCTCAAGGCGGCGGTAGCCGTGTTATGAACTTCGGGAAAAGTAAGGCGAAGTTATATAATGATGAAAAGAAAAAAGTTCGTTTCAGAGATGTTGCTGGGGCGGATGAAGAGAAACAAGAACTTGTTGAGGTAGTTGAATTCTTAAAAGACCCTCGTAAGTTTTCTGAAGTTGGTGCCCGTATTCCAAAGGGTGTCCTATTAGTTGGACCTCCAGGTACAGGTAAAACTTTATTAGCACGTGCTGTTGCAGGTGAGGCTGGCGTTCCATTCTTCTCTATCAGTGGTTCTGACTTTGTAGAGATGTTTGTCGGTGTCGGTGCATCACGTGTACGTGATTTATTTGAAAATGCAAAGAAAAATGCTCCTTGTATCATTTTCATTGATGAAATTGATGCAGTAGGTCGTCAACGTGGCGCAGGTCTTGGTGGTGGTCATGATGAGCGTGAGCAAACATTGAATCAGTTACTTGTTGAAATGGATGGATTCGGTGCAAACGAAGGTATTATTATCATTGCTGCGACAAACCGTCCAGACATTCTTGACCCAGCGTTATTACGTCCAGGTCGTTTTGACCGTCAAATTACAGTAGATCGTCCAGATGTAAATGGCCGTGAAGCTGTACTGAAAGTACATGCGCGTAATAAACCGCTTGATGAGCATATTAATTTAAGAGCAATTGCGACTCGTACACCAGGATTCTCTGGTGCGGATCTTGAAAACTTATTAAACGAAGCTGCTTTAGTAGCTGCACGTCGAGATAAGAAGAAAATTGATATGAGTGATATCGATGAAGCAACGGATCGTGTTATTGCAGGTCCAGCTAAGAAAAGTCGTGTTATCTCTGAAAAAGAACGTAATATCGTTGCTTTCCATGAAGCAGGCCACACTGTAATTGGTGTTGTTCTTGATGAGGCTGATGTCGTTCATAAAGTAACAATTGTCCCTCGTGGTCAAGCTGGTGGATATGCGGTAATGCTTCCGAAGGAAGATCGTTACTTCATGACAAAGCCAGAGTTACTTGATAAAATCACTGGTTTACTTGGTGGTCGAGTAGCTGAGGAGATTGTATTTGGTGAAGCAAGTACAGGTGCTCACAACGACTTCCAACGTGCGACTGGTATTGCAAGACGTATGGTTACGGAATTCGGTATGAGTGATAAGCTTGGGCCGATGCAATTTGGTAGCTCACAAGGTGGTCAGGTATTCTTAGGAAGAGACTTCCATTCAGAACAAAACTACAGTGATGCAATTGCGCATGAAATTGATGTGGAAATGCAAACGATTATTAAAGACTGTTATGCTCGTGCGAAACAAATTCTTACTGAAAAACGAGATAAGCTTGATATTATCGCAAAAACGTTACTTGAAGTAGAAACATTAGATGCAGAGCAAATTAATCATTTATATGATTATGGCAGATTACCTGAGCGTCCAACATCTTCAGATGATGTGAAAGTAAACATCAATATGAAGAAAGACGATGAAGATAAAGAAGATAAGTAAGAAATGAAGGAGTGACTATCGTCACTCCTTTTTTATTTGTTAAGATTTTTGCTAATTACTATTGAGGGCTTAGTGGATAAAGTAATTTAAGTAAAACTAGTATTAAAAATTGAAATAGAGAGCAATCTTTTTGTAAAATGATGAGGATAGGAAAGCTGATTATATAAGTATGTGTGATATGATGTTTTTATAAGTTTTATACATACTACACAAATATAGATTAAATAAGATAAGTGGTGAGAATATGATTTTTGTATTGGATGTAGGGAACACAAATGCTGTACTAGGCGTGTTTGAAGAGGGGGAACTTCGTCAGCATTGGCGCATGGAAACAGATCGTCATAAGACAGAAGATGAATATGGAATGCTTGTAAAACAGTTACTTGATCATGAGGGTCTCTCGTTTGAAGATGTGAAAGGTATTATTGTGTCTTCAGTCGTACCACCAATTATGTTCGCTTTAGAACGTATGTGTGAAAAGTATTTTAAAATTAAACCGCTTGTAGTAGGACCTGGAATAAAAACGGGGCTAAATATTAAATATGAAAATCCACGTGAAGTAGGCGCAGATCGAATTGTAAATGCAGTAGCAGGAATCCAATTGTATGGAAGTCCACTTATTATTGTTGATTTTGGTACGGCTACTACATATTGTTATATTAATGAAGAAAAGCATTATATGGGTGGAGTTATTACGCCAGGAATTATGATTTCAGCAGAGGCTTTATATAGTAGGGCGGCAAAACTTCCTCGTATTGAAATTACAAAACCGAGCAGTGTTGTTGGGAAGAATACAGTAAGTGCGATGCAATCAGGTATTCTTTATGGTTATGTAGGACAAGTGGAAGGTATTGTTAAGCGTATGAAAGAGGAAGCTAAACAAGAACCGAAAGTTATTGCAACAGGTGGATTGGCGAAATTAATTTCAGAGGAATCGAATGTAATTGATATTGTAGATCCATTTTTAACGTTAAAAGGCTTGTATATGTTATATGAGCGTAATGCAAATTTACAGCAGGAGAAAGGTGAATAAATAAGTATGAAAGATTATTTAGTAAAAGCGTTAGCGTTTGATGGAGAAGTACGTGCGTATAGTGTACGTACAACAAATACAGTAAGTGAGGCACAAAGACGTCATGATACATGGAGGACAGCTTCGGCGGCACTTGGTCGTTCTTTAACTGCAGGTACAATGATGGGTGCGATGTTAAAAGGTGATCAAAAGTTAACGATTAAGGTAGAAGGTAATGGTCCGATTGGCCCTATCTTAGTGGATGCTCATGCAAATGGAGAAGTACGTGGCTACGTAACGAATCCACATGTTGATTTTGAAGGAACGGAACAAGGGAAATTACGTGTATATCAAGCGGTAGGTACAGAAGGTTTTGTAACAGTAATTAAAGATATTGGTATGCGTGAGCCGTTTATCGGTCAATCCCCAATCGTTTCGGGAGAACTAGGGGAAGATTTCACGTATTATTTCGCAGTTTCTGAGCAGACGCCTTCTTCTGTTGGTGTCGGTGTCCTTGTAAATGGAGATGACAGCGTATTAGCGGCGGGTGGATTTATCCTTCAAATTATGCCGGGCGCACAGGAAGAAACAATTTCATTCATTGAAGATCGTTTGCAAAAAATCCCGCCTGTATCAACATTGATTGAACGAGGCCTTTCTCCAGAAGAGCTACTATATGCAGTCCTTGGAGAAGATAAAGTAAAAGTATTAGAAACAATGGATGTTCAATTTAATTGTACGTGTTCACGTGAGCGTATTGAGAGTGTGTTAATTAGTTTAGGTAAAACAGAGTTAGAGCAAATTCGTGAAGAAGAAGAAGAGACAGAAGTTCATTGCCATTTCTGTAATGAACGTTACAAGTTCTCTAAAGAAGATATTACAAATTTAATTGAGAATTTGTAATAAGGGGATTAACCCTCCGAATAGATTGACAAACAGGGAATTTTCTGACAAAATCTAAATATAGATAAAACCAATAAAAATACTCGGTGTTAGGAGTGACAGGAATGCGAGTGGCACAATCAGTTTCAGAATTAATCGGGAAAACGCCGATCGTTAAGTTGAACCGCATCGTAGAATCAGACAGCGCAGATATATACTTAAAACTAGAATTTATGAATCCGGGGAGTAGCGTTAAAGATCGTATTGCACTAGCTATGATTGAAGATGCTGAAAAAAAGGGATTGTTAAAAGAGGGCGATACAATCATTGAACCAACAAGTGGTAACACAGGTATTGGTTTAGCGATGGTAGCGGCTGCTAAAGGATATAATGCAATTTTAGTAATGCCAGAAACAATGAGTATTGAGCGTCGTAATTTATTACGTGCTTACGGTGCTGAATTAGTATTGACTCCAGGTCCTGAAGGGATGGGTGGAGCAATTCGTAAAGCAACTGAATTAGCAAAAGAGCATGGTTACTTTATACCGCAACAGTTCCAAAATCAATCGAATCCACAAATTCACCGTTTAACAACAGGTCCAGAAATTGTTGAACAAATGGGTGATCAATTAGATGCGTTTATTGCAGGTATTGGTACAGGTGGAACAATTACTGGTGCTGGTGAAGTGCTGAAGGAAGCATATGAAGGTATTAAAATTTATGCAGTAGAACCTGCGGATTCACCAGTGTTATCTGGTGGGAAACCAGGTCCACATAAAATCCAAGG
This sequence comes from Bacillus sp. Root131, assembly GCF_001429475.1. Taxonomy (NCBI): domain Bacteria; kingdom Bacillati; phylum Bacillota; class Bacilli; order Caryophanales; family Bacillaceae; genus Bacillus; species Bacillus sp. Root131. The sequence goes on along the minus strand of NZ_LMJQ01000014.1, from coordinate 8,331 downwards.
AATTGGGGCGGGATTTGTCCCAGAGACATTGGATGTACAAGTATATGATGAAATTATTCAAGTGAAAACAGAGCAAGCATTTGAATATGCGAGAAGAGTGGCTAAAGAAGAAGGTATTTTAGTTGGTATCTCTTCAGGAGCAGTTATTTATGCAGCAACAGAAGTTGCGAAAAAGTTAGGCAAAGGGAAAAAGGTACTCGTTATTATTCCAAGTAACGGTGAACGTTATTTAAGTACACCACTTTATCAATTTGAATCATAATTAAATGCGATTGAAAAAGCATCCTTGAAAAAGGATGCTTTTTCTTTTTGGATTGGAAATAGGAAAAGAGTGAATGACTAGAAAACTTCATGTAAAATAAGAGGTAGTATAATTAAATTATTTTCACTAGCCTTCCAGTATAATCAATCTCTATATAAATAACTTATGTAGTTTGAGGTGGTTCATCTAAGAGGGTGGGATAAAAGAAGACGGGGTGTTGATATGCAACGAAGAAAATCTTTAGCGCTTTCTATTCCATATCAGTTAGATTTCTTTAAGCAATATAAATTTCTTTCTCAGGATAAGCCGCAACATATTTTGCTAGAAAGTGGACGTGGCGGTCGTTATAACATAGTGGGTTTAAACCCGGTAGCGGTAATCCAAGGAAAGGGTGTAAAGTTACATATAAGTGAAAGTGGTAAGGAAACAATAAAAAAAGGGAATCCATTAGATTTAATGCAAGAATATATGGAGAAATGGAAAACAGACTACAATCCAGAGTACCCACCTTTTCAAGGTGGTGCAATGGGCTACTTTAGTTATGATTGTATCCGTTATATTGAAAAACTCCCTTCTCTTGCAGAGGATGATCTGAATATACCCGATATATACTTTTTATTATTTGATGATGTGTTTGTCTATGATCAAAAAGAAAAGGTATTGTGGATTATTACACATTATGTAGATAAGCATGCAGAAGCGGAAGAACGTTTAAATGAATGGAAGGATCTTTGGACGGCAGAAGTGCCTGAAGTGACTATGCCGTTTGAACGTCCTAAAAAGAAAAATGAAGCGGTTGCCTTTACAGAAGCAGGCTTTATGAAGGCTGTTGAATGTATTCAAGAGTATATTGGAAATGGTGATGTGTTTCAAGTAAACTTGTCGACAAGACAGGAAAGAACTTTACAAACGCATCCACTAGAAATTTATACAAGTCTTCGTAAAATTAATCCATCTCCATATATGGGTTACTTAGAGCTTGGGGATTTTCAAATTGTTAGTGCTTCGCCTGAATTGCTGATTAAAAAACAAGGGCAAGAAGTAAGTACACGACCAATTGCAGGTACAAGATCCCGAGGTGCAAATGAACAAGAGGATCAAGACTTAGCAAGGGAATTAATTGAGAACGAAAAGGAACGAGCAGAGCATGTGATGCTTGTAGATTTAGAGCGAAATGATTTAGGACGTGTTTGTAAATATGGTACTGTAGAAGTCGATGAATTTATGGTAATTGAAAAGTACTCACATGTTATGCATATCGTTTCCAATGTGCGTGGTGAGGTGGAAGAAGATAAGGATGCTTTCGATTTAGTGAAAGCTGTATTTCCTGGTGGAACAATTACTGGTGCACCGAAAATACGTACGATGGAGATTATAGAAGAATTAGAGCCTGTTCGTCGAGGGATTTATACAGGTTCAATTGGTTGGATTGGTTATTCTGGAGATACGGAATTAAATATTGTCATTAGAACGCTTCTTGCGAAAGATGGGCAAGCACATGTGCAAGCTGGAGCGGGAATTGTAATTGATTCAAATCCGAAAAATGAATATAAAGAGTCGTTAAAAAAGGCAATTGCTTTATGGCGTGCAAAAGAAAGTAGCGAAGAAACGGTTAGGTGAGAGAAATGATATTAATGATTGATAATTATGATTCTTTTACATTTAATTTAGTACAGTTTCTTGGAGAACTTGGACAAGAGCTTGTTGTTAAGCGTAATGATGAAGTGAGTATTGCAGATATTGAGAATATGAAACCAGATTTCTTAATGATTTCGCCAGGTCCATGTAGTCCTAATGAAGCGGGGATTAGTATGGAAGTTATTAAATACTTTGCTGGGAAGATTCCGATTTTTGGAGTTTGTCTTGGGCATCAATCGATTGCACAAGTATTTGGTGGAGAAGTTGTTCGTGCAGAGCGATTAATGCATGGAAAAACGTCACTTATGCATCATGATGGGAAAACGATTTTCTTAGATATTCCTAATCCATTTACTGCAACGCGTTATCATTCCCTGATTGTTAAGAAAGAGTCATTGCCAGATTGTTTAGAGGTAACATCTTGGACAGAGGAAGGGGAAATTATGGCGATTCGTCATAAGACACTGCCGATAGAGGGTGTGCAATTCCACCCAGAATCTATTATGACTTCTCATGGGAAAGAGTTACTACAGAACTTCATTCGTAAATATAGTCCAAGTGTGACATCATGTTAATTTACGTAAATGGCGAGTATGTAGAAGCGAATGAAGCGAAAATCTCCCCTTATGACCATGGTTATTTATATGGGCTGGGAGTTTTTGAGACATTTCGTATTTATAATGGTCATCCTTTTTTGTTAGATGATCATTATAACCGTTTAATAGGTGCGCTAGATGCATTGCAAATTAAATGGACAATGACAAAAGATGACGTGATGCTTATTTTGAAAAATCTACTCGCTAAGAATGAATTGGAACATGCGTATGTACGTTTTAATGTATCAGCAGGTGTAGATGAAATAGGATTACAAACGGAAATGTATGAAGACCCTTCGGTTATTGTTTTTATAAAACCTTTAACAGCTCCAGGAGATGTAGTAGAAAAAGAAGGGGTTATTTTAAAACAAGTGCGAAATACACCAGAAGGAGCATTTCGTCTGAAGTCTCATCATTATCTAAATAATATTTTAGGGAAGCGTGAAATTGGAAATGTAGTGAGCAAGGAAGGTATTTTCCTTACTGAAGCAGGTTATGTTGCAGAGGGGATTGTTTCGAATCTCTTTTTTGTGAAAGGTGATGTTTTATATACACCTTCGTTAAAAACAGGGATTTTAAATGGTATCACTCGTGCGTTTATTATAAAAAGTGCTGAAGAATTGAATATAGAAGTAAAGGAAGGTTTCTTTACAAAAGATGAATTACTTTCAGCAGATGAAGTCTTTGTAACAAACTCAATTCAAGAAATTGTTCCGCTTTATCGTATAGAAGCGCAGGATTTCCCGGGTAAAGTAGGAGTAGTTACAAAAAGTTTAATGTACCTTTATGGAATGCAGAGAGAGAAATTATGGAGCAGAAATGAATTACGAAGAGGAGATGTGTAGTTTGAAGTGGGATTATGATTTACGCTGCGGCGAATATACATTGAATTTAAATGAAAAGACATTAATTATGGGGATTTTAAATGTAACACCAGATTCGTTTTCTGATGGTGGGAGTTACAACGAGGTAGATGCTGCGGTACGTCATGCAAAAGAAATGCAAGGTGAAGGTGCTCATATTATTGATATTGGTGGCGAATCTACTCGCCCGGGTTTTGCTAAAGTATCAGTAGAAGAAGAAATAAAGCGAGTTGTCCCGATGATTCAAGCGGTTTCAAAAGAAGTGAAATTGCCTATATCTATCGATACATATAAAGCTGAAGTTGCAAAGCAAGCAATTGAGGCTGGTGCTCATATTATTAATGATATTTGGGGAGCGAAGGCGGAGCCAATAATTGCTGAAGTCGCAGCTCATTATGATGTACCTATCATTTTAATGCATAACCGCGATAATATGAATTATCGTAATTTAATGGCGGATATGATTGCTGATTTGTATGATAGTATCAAAATTGCTAAAAATGCTGGTGTGCGAGATGAGAATATTATTTTAGATCCAGGTATCGGTTTTGCTAAAACACCTAAGCAAAACTTAGAGGTGATGCGTAATTTAGAACAGTTAAATGTGCTAGGTTATCCGGTTCTCTTAGGTACATCGAGAAAGTCCTTTATTGGGCACGTATTAGATTTGCCAGTAGAGGAACGCCTTGAGGGAACGGGAGCTACTGTTTGTCTTGGTATTGAAAAGGGTTGTGAGTTTGTTCGTGTCCATGATGTGAAAGAAATGGCGCGTATGGCTAAAATGATGGATGCAATGATTGGTAAGGGGGTAAAGTAATTGGATAAAATTTATATCCATGATATGGAGTTTTACGGTTATCATGGTGTGTTCCCGGAGGAAAATAAATTAGGTCAGAGATTTAAAGTTGACTTAACGGTGGAGTTGGATTTAAAGCGTGCAGGGGAAAGTGATGAATTAGAGCATTCGGTCAATTATGGAGAGCTTTTCGAATTATGTAGAAAAGTTGTTGAAGATAGAAAGTATAAGCTTGTGGAGAGTATCGCTGAAAATATTGCTGCAGATATATTAAAACAATATGAAAGTATTTCACGATGTACAATTAAGGTAATTAAGCCGGATCCACCGATACCAGGTCATTATCGTGCTGTAGCAGTAGAAATTACGAGAGAACGTCCATGAATAATATAGCATACATTGCATTAGGGTCAAATATTGGAGAGCGTTATACGTATCTAACCGAAGCGATTCAGTTCTTAAATAAAAATCCTTATATTCAGGTTGATGATATTTCATCTGTATATGAAACTGAGCCAGTTGGCTATACTGACCAAAGTTGCTTTTTAAATTTAGTTATAAAAATTTCTACCAATTTATCACCACAAGAATTATTGAAAGTAACACAAAAAGTAGAAAATGACCTAGGAAGAAAAAGGGAAATTAGGTGGGGGCCGAGGACTATCGACCTTGACATTTTACTTTATAATCAAGAGAATATTGAAGCAGAGAATCTTATTGTTCCGCATCCGCGGATGTTTGAAAGAGCTTTTGTTATCGTTCCGTTGTTAGAGATTAATCAAGACATAAAACAAAACATTTCACGTTCACAAGTAGAAGAAATGAAAAGGCGAGAGGGAGTAACGGTATGGAAGCAGAAAAATGGGGAAGACGCATTCGTGCTTTTCGAAAGCTAAAAGGCTACACGCAAGAAGGTTTTGCTAAAGAATTAGGGGTATCTGTATCTGTTTTAGGTGAAGTTGAGAGAGGGAATCGATCACCTTCTCAAGATTTTGTAGTAGAAGTTGCTAAGGCATTAAATGTTTCGATAGATGAATTAATGCCAAAGTGACTGTGCAGGAAGGAGTAGGTTGATTGTTAAAGATTGCAAATATTGAGATGAAAAATCCGGTTGTATTAGCACCGATGGCGGGAGTGTGTAATTCTGCATTCCGTTTAACAGTGAAAGAATTTGGTGCAGGTCTAGTTTGTGCTGAAATGGTAAGTGATAAGGCAATATTACTGAATAACAAAAGAACATTAGATATGTTATATATCGATGAGAGAGAAAAACCATTAAGTTTACAAATTTTTGGTGGAGAGAAAGAAACTCTTGTAGATGCTGCGAAATACGTAGATAAATATACGACAGCAGATATTATTGATATCAATATGGGTTGCCCAGTACCGAAAATCGTAAAATGTGATGCGGGGGCAAGGTGGCTTTTAGATCCCAATAAAATATATGAAATGGTAGCAGCAGTTGTAGATGCCGTTGAAAAGCCGGTTACAGTTAAAATGCGTATCGGTTGGGATGAAGAACATATTTTCGCAATAGAAAATGCTAGAGCTATTGAGCGTGCTGGTGGACAAGCTGTGGCGGTTCACGGACGTACGCGAGTGCAAATGTATGAAGGTAAAGCGGATTGGGATATCATTAAACAAGTAAAGCAAGCTGTGAATATCCCGGTTATCGGAAATGGTGATGTCGAAACACCGCAAGATGCGAAGCGCATGCTTGATGAGATTGGTGTAGATGGTGTTATGATTGGCCGTGCGGCTCTTGGGGATCCATGGATGATTTATCGTACAGTAAAGTATTTAGAGACAGGTGAATTAATGCCGGAACCAACAGTGCGCGAGAAAATTGATGTATGTATGTTGCATCTAGATCGTCTTATCGACTTAAAGAACGAAAGTGTCGCTGTAAGAGAGATGAGAAAACATGCAGCTTGGTATTTAAAAGGTGTTCGTGGTAATGCGAGTGTACGTAATGGTATTAATGCTTGTAACACACGTGAAGACCTTGCGAATGTGTTAGGTGCATTTGTAGAAAAAGTAGAAGCGAAACAACAAACAATTTACGTTGGTTAATAAGGAACATAGGAGATTGACATTCTTCTATACACTTCCTATAATTACGTGAAAGAAAGAAGAACTGCCAGTTAGTTGCTGGCAGTTTTTCTAGTTGAGTAGAAAATGCTATACTGTATATATTGTAAAAATTAATAGAGCTGGAGTGATATCAATATCATGGATAACATGAACCACGAAGAATTAAACGACCAATTGCTTGTTCGTCGTGAAAAGCTACATAATTTACGTGAGCAAGGAATCGATCCGTTCGGTAAACGATTTGAACGCACAAATTCAACGACCGACTTAGTAAGTTTATATGGAGAATTCTCTAAAGAAGAATTAGAAGAGAAAGAAATCACTGTTTCTATCGCTGGTCGTATTATGACAAAACGCGGTAAAGGAAAAGCTGGATTCGCGCACATTCAAGATTTACACGGACAAGTTCAAATTTACGTTCGTAAAGATACTGTTGGAGATGAAGAGTACGAGTTATTTACGACAGCAGATTTAGGTGACTTAGTAGGTATTGAAGGTAAAGTGTTCAAAACAAACGTTGGAGAACTTTCAGTAAAAGCAACGGGATTTACGCTTTTAACGAAATCTCTCCGTCCGTTACCGGATAAATATCATGGATTAAAAGATGTTGAACAACGATACCGTCAACGTTACTTAGACTTAATTACAAGTATGGAAAGTCGTGAAACATTTGTTACTCGCAGTAAAATTATTCGTGAAATGAGAAGATATTTAGATGACAACGGTTATCTTGAAGTAGAAACGCCTATGATGCACGCGATTGCAGGTGGAGCATCTGCTCGTCCTTTCACTACGCATCATAATGCGTTAGATATGGAATTATATATGCGCATCGCAATTGAACTTCATTTAAAACGTCTTATTGTGGGCGGATTAGAAAAAGTTTATGAGATTGGCCGTGTATTCCGTAATGAGGGTGTATCAACTCGTCATAACCCTGAGTTTACGATGATTGAATTATATGAAGCGTACGCTGATTATAATGATATTATGAAACTAACAGAAAATATGGTTGCTCATATTGCGAAAAAAGTATTGGGTACAACAACAATCCAATATGGTGATTATGAAATTAATCTAGAACCAGAATGGACACGTCTTCATATGGTAGATGCAATTAAGCAACACTCTGGAGCGGATTTCTGGAATCCGATGAGTGTAGAAGAAGCGCGTGAGCTTGCGAAAGAACATAATGTAGAAATTAAGGATACAATGGAAGTTGGTCATATTATTAATGAGTTCTTCGAGCAAAAAGTAGAAGATAAATTAATCCAACCAACATTTATTTACGGTCATCCGGTAGAAATTTCGCCACTTGCGAAAAAGAATGATGAAGATCCACGATTCACAGATCGTTTCGAATTATTTATCGTTGCACGTGAACATGCAAATGCATTTACTGAGTTAAATGATCCGATCGATCAAAAAGAACGTTTTGAAGCGCAATTAAAAGAGCGTGAACAAGGTAATGACGAAGCACATATGATGGATGACGATTATATTGAAGCTCTTGAGTACGGTATGCCTCCTACGGGTGGATTAGGAATTGGTATTGATCGTCTAGTTATGTTATTAACAAATGCACCATCTATTCGTGATGTATTATTATTCCCTGCTATGCGCCATAAACAAGACTAAGCTTTGGAGATTTCTCCAAAGCTTTTTTTATTTGAGTATGAGTTGCGTGGGTATAATAGATCTTGATGGTGCGAGAAATTATACTTATATAGAAGAAATGTGCTGTTTTTATACTTTTTTACTAAGTTAAAAATTTTATTAGAAAAACTATTGCATTTTAATAATCAAACTGGTATATTTATATTCGTTGCCACGAAAGGTAACAAGCAAAACAAACGAAAAACAACTTATTGAAAAAAGTTGTTGACGAGAATGTAACGAAATGTTATATTGATAAAGTCGCTTCTGAGCGACCAAGTAGTTCTTTGAAAACTGAACGAAACAAACAACGTGAAACGTCAATTTTTATTTTTAGATGCTAGACAAACTAACTTTATTGGAGAGTTTGATCCTGGCTCAGGATGAACGCTGGCGGCGTGCCTAATACATGCAAGTCGAGCGAAT
>NZ_LMJQ01000013.1:0-58443 GCF_001429475.1 Bacillus sp. Root131 | reverse complement strand
ATGATGGCAGAGAGGTCACACCCGTTCCCATACCGAACACGGAAGTTAAGCTCTCTAGCGCCGATGGTAGTTGGGACCTTGTCCCTGTGAGAGTAGGACGTCGCCAAGCAACTAAAACACGAGTCAAATGACTCGTGTTTTTTCGTGTTTTATTTTATAATCCATAGTAATAAAAAATGTGTTTAAAGTATTCATATTTTGTTTAAATACAGGGGAATGTGGCTAGGATAGTGAATAAGCAAAAGAGTTGCAAATTTTATTAATACGTATATAATTAAAGTCAAAGATAGTCAAAGTCAATAAAGGTGGCGGATAAATGAGAAATATATCTGATATCATTGAGCAATATCTAAAGCAAGTTATTGACTTAAGTAATAATAATGTGATTGAAATCAAGAGAAATGAGATTGCGGATCGATTCGAGTGCGTACCATCTCAAATCAATTATGTAATCAATACCCGTTTTACGTTAGAAAGAGGATTTGTAGTAGAAAGTAAACGTGGTGGAGGAGGTTACATTCGCATTATAAAAGTCAAACTGCATGACGATATAGATATTATTGATCAAATGCTTCATATGATTGATCATAGCGTTGCGCAAGGGAATGCAGAAAGTATGATTATACGTTTAATAGAAGAGGGAATTATAACAAATCGTGAAGCGAAACTGATGTTAAGCGTAATAGATCGTTCTGTATTATCAATGGATGTTCCTTCTCGAGATGAACTTAGGGCTCGAATATTATGCGCAATGTTAAGAACACTGAAATATAAATAAATATAACTTTTGTAAAAGATTGATAACTAAGATAAAGCAGTTAAATATTGTAGAAGTTTTGAAAAAGAACATGCACTTTTATTTAAACGGATTCAGGAAAGCGAACAATCTAGTAATGTATGAAAAGTACCATGAGATAGAGCGTTCCTGTTGTAAAGGTGGGGATAGTGATGACTTGTCAAAACTGTAATATAAGACCAGCAACTTTACATTATACAAAAGTAATTAACGAGAAGAAGGCGGAAATTCATCTTTGTGAGCAATGTGCAGAGCAAAGTGGCTATACGTCTTTCTTTCCATCATCGCAGTCTAACTTTTCATTTCATGATTTATTTGCTGGTTTATTACACGGTGAATCAACAATGTTTGAAGAAGGAAAAAATGGATTTTCAAATGCAGATATAGTAAGATGTCCAGATTGTAAGATGACATATGAACAATTTACAAAAGTCGGACGTTTTGGCTGTTATTCTTGTTACGATACATTTAAGGAGCATTTAAAGCCATTATTAAAACGCCTTCACGGTGGGCATACAGAACATTGTGGGAAAATTCCGGAACGTATAGAAGGAAATATCCACTTAAAGAAAGAATTAGATGAACTAAAACTTATTCTGAAACAATACGTACAGAAAGAGGAATTTGAGAAAGCTGCAGAAGTAAGAGATAAGATCCGAGGTCTTGAAATACAGCTTAGTGAGCATAGAGAGGGGGAATAGTTCTATGTCACTGGACAAAATTATGAACGAAGCAATTAGTCCATGGATGAAGGGGGATGGCCCTGATTCTGATATTGTTTTAAGTAGTCGAATTCGTTTGGCTCGTAACTTTAAACAATATCAATTTTCCACTATGCAAAACGAAGAAGAAGCTAAACAGATTCATGAATTATTCAAAAAGAAATTCATAAATAAAGCAGTAGGGTCTTTTGGGGAGTTTGGACTATTAAAGATGAATGAATTAACCCCTCTTCAAAGGAGAGTTTTAGTCGAAAAGCATTTAATTAGTCCAAATCTTGCAGGGACAGAATATGGAGCATGTCTACTATCAGAAAGTGAACATATTAGTGTTATGCTTAATGAAGAAGACCATATTCGGATTCAGTGCCTATTTTCAGGATTACAGTTATCAGAGGCACTTCAAAGTGCCAATCAAATAGATAATTGGATTGAGAAAGAAGTTGAATACGCTTTTGATGAATCACTTGGATATATTACGAGTTGTCCTACTAATGTTGGCACAGGGTTAAGAGCTTCTGTGATGATACATTTACCGGGACTGGTTTTAACAAAAAGAATTAGCCGTATTATACAAGTAATTCAAAAATTAGGGTTAGTAGTAAGAGGAATATACGGTGAAGGTAGCGAAGCGTTAGGTAATATATTTCAAGTTTCAAATCAAATGACGCTAGGAAAGTCTGAAGAAGATATTATTGCAGATTTAAAGAGTGTCATTCAACAAATTATACAGCAAGAAAAAATGGCTAGAGAATTAATTGTACAAAATTCAAGTATTGAACTTGAAGATAAGGTTTATCGTTCTTACGGCATACTAGCAAACAGTCGTTTAATTCAATCTGCAGAAGCAGCCAATTGCTTATCAGATGTACGACTTGGTATTGATCTAGGATATATAAAAGTTATATCGAGAAATATTTTGACTGAGCTAATGGTTCTTACGCAACCAGGTATTTTACAACAATACGCAGGTGGACCTTTAGGGCCAGAAGAAAGAGATTATCGAAGAGCAACCTTAATCCGTGAGCGATTACGTATTGAAAAAAACTAAGCGCAAGTAGGAGGCGATTTCTATGATGTTTGGAAGATTTACAGAAAGAGCACAGAAAGTGTTAGCTTTATCTCAAGAGGAAGCAATTCGTATTGGGCATAATAATATTGGAACAGAACATATTTTACTTGGGCTTGTACGCGAAGGTGAAGGAATTGCAGCAAAAGCATTAATTGCTCTTGGATTAAGTCCAGAGAAAGTTCAAAAAGAAGTAGAAGCGTTAATTGGGCGAGGAACAGAAGCTTCTCAAACTGTACATTATACACCTCGTGCTAAAAAGGTTATTGAATTATCTATGGATGAAGCGCGTAAGCTAGGCCATTCTTACGTTGGAACAGAACACATTTTACTCGGTTTAATCCGTGAAGGTGAAGGTGTAGCCGCACGTGTTTTAAATAATTTAGGTGTAAGTCTAAATAAAGCAAGACAACAAGTGTTACAACTTCTTGGAAGTAATGAAGCTAGTTCAGGTCATCAAGGTGGTTCAGCAACAAATGCAAATACACCGACACTGGACAGTTTAGCAAGGGACTTAACAGTTGTTGCACGTGAAAATCGCTTAGACCCTGTTATTGGACGCGGTAAAGAAATTCAACGTGTAATTGAGGTATTAAGCCGTAGAACGAAAAATAACCCAGTATTAATTGGTGAGCCTGGTGTAGGTAAAACGGCAATTGCAGAAGGATTAGCACAGCAAATTGTAAATAATGAAGTTCCTGAAACTTTAAGAGATAAGCGTGTTATGACACTAGATATGGGTACAGTGGTAGCTGGAACAAAATATCGCGGTGAATTTGAAGATCGTTTAAAGAAAGTGATGGATGAAATTCGCCAAGCAGGCAATATTATTCTATTTATTGATGAGCTTCATACATTAATTGGTGCAGGTGGAGCAGAAGGTGCAATCGATGCATCGAATATTTTAAAACCATCTTTAGCACGAGGAGAGCTACAATGTATTGGGGCAACAACTTTAGATGAGTATCGTAAATATATTGAAAAAGACGCGGCTTTAGAAAGACGTTTTCAACCAATTCATGTTGATGAGCCAAGTTTAGAAGAATCGATTCAAATCTTGAAAGGTTTACGTGATCGTTATGAGGCGCATCACCGTGTATCTATTACAGATGACGCTATTGATGCAGCTGTAAAACTTTCAGATCGTTATATTACAGATCGCTTTTTACCGGATAAAGCAATTGATTTAATTGATGAAGCTGCTTCAAAAGTTCGCTTACGTTCTTATACAACACCACCAAACTTAAAAGAGCTTGAAGTGAAGCTTGAGGAGATTCGAAAAGAAAAAGATGCAGCTGTACAAAGTCAAGAATTTGAAAAGGCTGCATCCTTACGTGATATGGAGCAACGCTTACGTGAGAAGTTAGAAGATACAAAACGTCAATGGAAAGAGCAACAAGGAAAAGAAAATTCAGAGGTTACGGTAGAAGATATTGCAAATGTCGTTTCTACATGGACGCGTATCCCAGTTTCTAAACTTGCACAAACAGAGACTGATAAATTATTAAATTTAGAATCCATTCTTCATGATCGTTTGATTGGTCAAGATGAAGCAGTAGTAGCAGTAGCAAAAGCTGTTCGTCGTGCAAGAGCAGGATTAAAAGATCCGAAGCGCCCGATTGGTTCATTTATTTTCTTAGGACCAACAGGTGTAGGTAAAACAGAACTTGCAAGAGCACTAGCAGAATCTATGTTCGGTGATGAAGATGCAATGATTCGCATCGATATGTCAGAGTATATGGAGAAGCATTCTACTTCCCGTTTAGTTGGTTCTCCTCCAGGATATGTTGGATATGAAGAAGGTGGACAATTAACAGAGAAAGTTCGTCGCAAGCCATATTCAGTTGTATTATTAGATGAGGTAGAGAAAGCTCATCCGGATGTATTTAATATTCTACTACAAGTATTAGAAGATGGTCGTTTAACAGATTCTAAAGGACGTACAGTTGATTTCCGTAATACAATTGTTATTATGACGTCTAACGTTGGTGCCGAGGCGTTAAAACGTAACAAACATCTTGGATTTAATGTCCAAGATGAAAGCCGTGATTATTCGGATATGAAAGGTAAAGTAATGGATGAGTTGAAAAAGGCATTTCGTCCAGAATTCTTAAACCGTATTGATGAAATTATCGTATTCCATATGCTTGAGAAAAAACATATTCAAGAGATTGTAACTCTTATGGTAAATCAGTTAGTAAATCGCTTAAAAGAACAAGAAATCGAATTGCACTTAACGGAAGAGGCAATTTCAGCTATTGCTGATAAAGGATTTGATCGTGAGTACGGTGCTCGTCCACTTCGTAGAGCAATTCAGAAACATGTAGAAGATAGACTATCAGAAGAACTTTTAAAAGGTGCTATTGAGAAAGGACAAAAAGTTATCTTTGATGTAGAAGGAGAATCATTTGTCATTCATAGTGCGGAAAAGGTAAAATAAGTATAGACAAACAAAGAGGGCTACGCGATAGCCCTCTTTCTTGTACGAGAAGGATAAACGTTTATAGACGAAAGTGAAGTGAACTATAAAAAGGTATGGCTAAAAAGAAAACGAAATTTATATGTCAAGAATGTGGTTATCAGTCACCAAAATATATGGGTAAATGTCCTGGATGTGGTCAATGGAATACACTTGTTGAAGAAATGGAGCCAGTTGTATCATCTAGGCGCCTTAATTACGCGAATGCAATTCAAACGGAAGTAACAAAACCAAGACGTCTTACCGAAGTAGAAACAAAGTCTGAGGCACGTATTGAAACGGAATTTCAAGAGTTTAATCGTGTGCTTGGTGGTGGAATTGTAGATGGGTCCTTAGTGCTTATTGGTGGAGACCCTGGGATTGGAAAATCAACATTACTATTACAGATTTCATCACAATTAGCAGATTCTTCATATGATGTATTATACATATCGGGTGAGGAGTCGGCAAAGCAGATTAAACTTCGTGCAGATCGTTTGCATGTAAAGGGTAGCAATCTATTTGTTGTAGCAGAGACAGACCTGCAGCGTATTGCAGCACATATTGAAGAGATGAATCCAGCTTTTGTTGTTATTGATTCTATTCAAACGATACATTTACCTGAAGTGACGTCAGCACCAGGAAGTGTGGCACAAGTACGTGAATGTACAGCGGAATTAATGAAACTTGCAAAAACAAAAGGAATCCCTATTTTCATTGTCGGGCATGTGACAAAAGAAGGAGCAATTGCAGGACCTCGTATGTTAGAACATATGGTCGATGCAGTTCTTTACTTTGAAGGAGATCGACACCATACGTATCGTATTTTACGGGCTGTGAAGAACCGTTTTGGTTCCACGAATGAAATGGGTATCTTTGAAATGAAAGAGCTTGGTCTTGCGGAAGTTTTAAATCCTTCTGAAATCTTCCTTGAGGAAAGGCCGGTTGGTGTTGCAGGATCAACAGTAGTTGCTTCAATGGAAGGAACAAGACCGGTTTTAGTAGAAATACAAGCTTTAATCTCCCCTACTAGTTTTGGAAATCCTCGAAGAATGGCGACGGGAATTGATCATAACCGTGTTTCGCTTATTATGGCAGTATTAGAAAAAAGAACAGGTTTACTATTGCAAAATCAAGATGCATATTTAAAAGTAGCTGGTGGTTTGAAATTAGACGAACCGGCAATTGATTTAGCAGTGGCTTTAAGTATAGCCTCAAGTTTTAGGGATAAATCTACGGCACCAACTGATGCAGTAATAGGAGAAGTAGGATTAACTGGAGAAATAAGAAGAGTATCAAGAATCGAACAACGTGTACAAGAAGCGGCTAAATTAGGATTTCAACGTGTTATTATTCCTAGAAAAAACTTAGGAGGATGGACAATTCCGGATGGGATTGAGGTTGTAGGTGTTTCTAATTTAGGAGAAGCGCTTCGTTTGACATTAGGAGGCTAGGCTATGGAAGAAAATAAGCAACGTGTCAAAAGTATGATTAATATTTTACAGCTCGTGGCCCCAGGAACACCACTGCGTGAAGGGATAGATAATGTACTTCGCGCACAAACAGGGGGGCTAATTGTTCTTGGATATAATGAGCAGATTAAAAGTATTGTGGATGGTGGTTTTCACATTAATTGTGCATTCTCTCCTGCTAGTTTATATGAATTAGCAAAAATGGACGGGGCACTTATTTTAAATGAAACGGGAAGTAAAATTTTAATAGCGAATGCACAGTTAGTTCCAGAGGCATCTATTGATTCTATTGAAACCGGTATGCGTCACCGAACAGCAGAACGTGTAGCGAAGCAGACGGGCAGCCTTGTTGTGGCCATTTCACAAAGACGTAACGTAATTACGCTATATCAAGGGAACTTACGTTATACACTAAAAGATATAGGGGTTATTTTAACAAAGGCAAACCAAGCTATTCAAACGTTAGAAAAATATAAGGCTGTATGGAATGATGGTATTACGAATTTGGGCATTCTAGAATTTGAAGAGGTCGTTACAATGTCTGAGGTAGTTCACGTTTTACATAGTGTTGAAATGGTACTGCGTATTAAAAATGAAATATTGAGCTATATTCATGAGCTAGGAACAGAAGGTAGGTTAATTCGTTTACAGCTTACAGAATTACTAGCTGATTTAGAAGCAGAGGCAGCATTGTTAATTAAAGATTACCATCAGGAGAAAACACAAGACCATCATCAAATTTTGAAAAAGTTACAGGACCTTGCAAATACACAACTTTTAGAGGATAGTGATTTAGTTAAATTACTTGGCTATCCAGGGCAAACTAGTTTAGAAGAAAGTGTGACGCCAAGGGGATATCGAATTACAAGCAAAATCTCTCGTGTTCCGCCACTTATCATTGAAAATTTAATTAATCGATTCAAAACGTTGCAAGGAGTTTGTCGCGCGACGATTCATGAATTGGATGATGTGGAAGGAATTGGGGAAGTAAGGGCGAAGAAAATACGAGAAGGCCTAAAAAGAATTCAAGAGCATCTCTATATGAGTAGACACAATTAAGAATATTACATTGATTCCATAATATAACGACACTAGAACATTTTTGGTATATGATATGATATATTGGTAAATAAAACTATTTATAAAAAAAAACACGTCCGCTTTTGCATTCGGCGTTTTGATTAGCGAAACAATGGTTAATAATGAGTAGGAGGTGGTTGGATGTTAAAACGGATCGTACAGCTCTTCTTTCTAGTAATCGGGGGAGCGTTAGGGATTTACTTAATCCCAAAAGTTATTAATGTATTAGACATCGGTGCTGTTCCTTTATTGGAAGGATCGTATGTTCGTGCGATTATTGGTGCAATTATTTTATTTTTAACAACATTTTGGCTTGTAGATTATATTGTTCAACTTATTAAGCATATTGAAGAGGCTCTTGTAAAGGCGCCTGTAGCAGATGTTTTATTTGGTACATTAGGATTGATCTCTGGTCTTATTGTTGCATATTTAATTTTAATACCGATTCGTGAATTTACAATTCCGGTTATTAGTACGGTGTTGCAAGTGTTCTTCACTCTTTTACTTGGATATTTAGGATTCCAAGTAGGATTTAAAAAGAGGAATGAATTGCTAGGATTATTTACATTACCCCAACGCGGAGGTAAGAAGAAAAATAATAGCGAGAACGAAGAGGTAGAAGCAGAAAAATCTACGACTCATTGGAAAATTCTCGATACGAGTGTAATTATCGATGGACGTATTGCTGATATTTGCCAAACGAAGTTTTTGGAAGGAACAATTGTGATTCCACAATTCGTATTAGAAGAGCTTCAGCATATTGCCGATTCTTCCGATGCTTTAAAGCGTAATCGTGGTCGCAGAGGACTAGACATTTTAAATCGTATTCAAAAAGAGATGCCGATTCCGGTAGAAATTTATGAAGGCGATTTCGAGGATATCCAAGAGGTGGATAGCAAACTTGTAAAGTTAGCAAAAATCACCGGTGGAACTGTAGTAACGAATGATTTCAACTTAAATAAAGTTTCTGAATTACAAGGAGTAACGGTGTTAAACATTAATGATTTAGCTAATGCAATTAAACCAGTTGTACTCCCTGGCGAAGAATTAAATGTTTATGTTGTGAAAGATGGTAAAGAGCAAAACCAAGGTGTTGCGTACTTAGATGATGGTACGATGATTGTAGTAGAAGATGGTAGAGAGTATGTAGGTTCGCAACTTAATGTACTGGTTACTAGCGTATTACAAACATCGGCTGGTCGTATGATTTTCGCAAAACGTAAATTATTAGAAAAAGCATTATAGGTAGAGGATTATTAATATGTATACATTAATTATTCCGGCAGCCGGCCAAGGAAAGCGGATGGGTGCTGGCAAAAATAAGTTGTTCTTACTTATAAACGAAGTACCGATTATCGTTCATACATTACGTGCTTTTGAAAGAGATAAAGAGTGCAAAAGTATTGTTATGGCAATTAACGAAGAGGAACGCCCGTATTTTGAGGAATTAATGCAGAAGTATCCGATTGAAAAACAGGTACAATTTATTCAGGGTGGAGCCGAAAGACAAGATAGTGTATATAACGCGATTCAGCATGCGAGTGATGTTGAATACGTTCTTGTACATGACGGAGCGCGCCCATTCGTAACGAATAAAGTGATTCAAGACGTATTAACAGCAGCAGAAAAATATGGAGCTTCCATTTGTGCAGTGCCAGTAAAGGATACAGTTAAGAAAGTAGAGCAAGGTGTTGTTGTCGAAACGGTAGAACGATCTCAGCTTAAGGCTGTACAAACACCGCAAGGGTTCTCTGTTTCTCTTTTGTTAGAAGCTCATAGAAGTGCAAAACAGAGTTGTTTTCTTGGTACAGATGATGCAAGTCTCGTGGAACGTATTGGTAAGCAAGTAGGTGTAGTAGAGGGGAGTTACTATAATATTAAAGTGACGACTCCAGAGGATTTACTAATTGCTGAAAGTTTCCTTCATGTTCAGAAAAAATAGCCGTGATGGTGTATAACAAAGGAAAGCTCGGCAATGGCCGGGCTTTTCTTTGTAGGGATATCAATATAATATAGAGTCATAAAGCTCAGTGGTTTAGCTCAAGGAGGATGTAAAGAATGTTTCGAATTGGACAAGGTTTTGATGTGCATGAATTTGCGGAAGGTAGACCGTTAATTATTGGCGGAATTACAATTCCACACGAGAAAGGATTAATCGGTCATTCAGATGCAGATGTATTGTTACATACGATTGCTGATGCATGTTTAGGTGCCATTGCAGCAGGAGATATCGGAAAGCATTTTCCTGATACAGACCCAGCTTTTAAAGATGCAGATTCAGCTGTATTGTTACAAAAAGTTTGGGAATTTGTGCGTGAACAAGGTTACGAGTTAGGGAACTTAGATTGTACAATTATTGCTCAAAAGCCAAAAATGGCACCGCATATTGAAAGTATGCGTAAACGTATTAGTGAACTGTTAGAAACGTCTATAGATAACATTAATGTAAAGGCAACAACAACAGAGAAATTAGGATTTACAGGTAGAGAAGAAGGAATTGCTTCTCAAGCAGTGGTATTATTACAGAAAAAATAATGGTTTTTAATTCGTAAGATGGATAATCACATTTTTTTGTTGTACAATTATAGAATGTGTAGACATTAAGAATGGAAGGTGTACCAATTATGGAAAAGCAAGTGAGAGTGCGCTATGCGCCAAGTCCAACAGGACACTTACATATCGGAAATGCGCGTACGGCATTATTTAATTATTTATTTGCTCGTCATTTAGATGGCAAGTTTATTATTCGTATTGAAGATACTGATGTAAAACGTAACGTGGCTGGTGGAGAAGAAAGCCAATTAAAATACTTGAAATGGCTCGGTATGGACTGGGATGAAGGTGTTGATGTTGGTGGTGAATTTGGACCATATCGTCAAACAGAGCGTTTAGATATTTATAAAAAATTATATCTAGATTTATTAGAGCGTGGTTTAGCTTACAAATGTTATATGACAGAAGAAGAGCTAGAAGCAGAGCGTGAAGGACAAATTTCTCGTGGTGAAACACCTCGTTATGCAGGTAACCACCGTGATTTAACTGAAGAACAAATGAAAGAATTTGAAGCTGAGGGACGTATTCCAAGTATTCGTTTCCGTGTACCAGCTGATCGTGATTACACATTTAAAGATATCGTAAAAGATGAAGTAGCATTCCATTCAAATGATTTCGGTGATTTCGTTATCGTGAAAAAAGATGGAATTCCAACTTATAACTTTGCGGTAGCAGTAGATGATCACTTAATGGAAATTACACATGTACTTCGTGGTGATGACCATATTTCAAATACGCCAAAACAAATGATGATTTATGAAGCTTTCGGTTGGGATATCCCGCAATTTGGCCATATGACTTTAATTGTAAATGAAAGCCGTAAAAAATTAAGTAAGCGTGATGAATCTATTATTCAATTTATTGAGCAATATAAAGAGCTTGGATATCTTCCAGAAGCAATCTTTAACTTTATTGCACTACTAGGTTGGTCGCCGGTAGGAGAAGAAGAAATCTTCTCTCAAGAAGAGTTTATCAAAATGTTCGATGCAGCTCGTTTATCAAAATCACCTGCATTATTTGATTCTCAAAAATTAAAATGGATGAACAACCAATATATGAAAAAGCAAGATTTAGATACGGTGGTAGAATTAAGCTTACCGCATCTAGTGAAAGCTGGACGTATAGGTGAAACTTTAAGTGAACAAGAGCAAGCTTGGATTCGTGATGTAATTGCGTTATATCATGAACAAATGAGTTTTGGAGCTGAAATTGTAGAGCTTTCTGAAATGTTCTTCAAAGATCATGTTGATCATGAAGAAGAAGGACAAGAAGTATTAAAAGGTGAACAAGTACCAGAAGTACTTCGTGCATTTGCTGGTCAAGTAGAAGCACTAGAGGCGATGGAACCAGCAGCAATTAAGGCGGCTATTAAAGCAGTTCAAAAGGAAACAGGTCATAAAGGTAAAAACTTATTTATGCCAATCCGTGTTGCAACTACTGGTCAAACACATGGCCCAGAGCTTCCTAATGCTATTGCACTTCTTGGAAAAGAAAAAGTTTTAAATCGTCTTCAAAAAGTAATTGGTTAACATTTTCTAGGTTTAGAAATATAATAAGTATACTTAAAACCTAATAAGGAAAAGCGACGAGAAGGAGAAGTAGAAAATCAGGCTTTTTACAGAGAGAACCACCTTTAGGCTGGAAGTGGTTTATAAGCGGGTTTTTGAAATGCCCCTTCGAGTCTTCTGCTGAACAGCAAAATGTTTTGTGAAACATCTTAAGGCGTTAAAGTAAGCAGAAGCGGTGTACACCGTTATCAGAGATGAGTTTGAGGCTTTTTTAGCCTAAACAGAGTGGAACCGCGCTTAAAAGGCGTCTCTGTCAATATGACAGAGGCGTCTTTTTTATACCGTAAAACTGGGTATGAGTATAAATTTTATCTACGTGTATAAAGATTTAGGGAGATAAGTAGGGAGTTAGTTCACTCGAAAAAGCAGCCCATAAAGGGGAGGGAACATCGATGTTTAAGAGGCTTCGGGAAGATATTGAAGTCGTTTTTGAACAGGATCCAGCGGCAAGAGGTTATTTCGAAGTCATTTTAACTTACTCTGGATTACATGCAGTTTGGGCTCATCGAATTGCACATGCTTTTTATAAAAGGGATTTTTTCTTTCTTGCACGTTTTGTTTCACAAGTTAGTCGTTTTTTTACTGGCATTGAGATTCATCCAGGAGCAACTATTGGTCGACGCTTTTTCATAGACCATGGAATGGGAGTTGTAATTGGAGAAACTTGTGAAATTGGTGATAATGTAACAATTTATCAAGGGGTTACATTAGGTGGTACAGGAAAAGAAAAAGGCAAGAGGCATCCAACAATTCAGGATAATGTATTAATTGCGACGGGTGCTAAAGTCCTTGGTTCTATTACTGTGGGAGAGAATTCTAAAATCGGGGCAGGGTCTGTCGTATTAAAAGAAGTTCCTGCACATTCTACAGTTGTAGGTATACCTGGCCGAGTCGTTATTCAAAATGGAGTAAAGATTGGTCAAGAATTAAATCACTCTGACCTTCCGGATCCAATTTTTGATAAATTAAAGGCTATGGAAGTAGAACTTGATAAATTGAAGAAACAACTGG
This sequence comes from Bacillus sp. Root131, assembly GCF_001429475.1. Classification (NCBI taxonomy): domain Bacteria; kingdom Bacillati; phylum Bacillota; class Bacilli; order Caryophanales; family Bacillaceae; genus Bacillus; species Bacillus sp. Root131. The sequence continues at coordinate 45,717 of NZ_LMJQ01000013.1, read as the reverse complement.
AAGTAAAGGTAGAAAGGAAGGATAAAAATGACTATTCACATTTATAATACGTTAACACGTCAAAAAGAAGAGTTTGTTCCATTAGAAGAAAATAAGGTAAAGATGTATGTATGCGGACCTACAGTCTATAACTACATTCATATTGGCAATGCAAGACCTCCTATGGTATTCGATACAGTACGTCGCTATCTAGAATATAAAGGGTACGATGTGCAATACGTATCGAACTTTACGGACGTAGATGATAAATTAATTAAAGCGGCAAATGAATTAGGTGAAGATGTACCGACAATTGCTGATCGTTTTGTTGAAGCGTACTTTGAAGATGTAACAGCGCTAGGTTGCAAACACGCAACAGTCCATCCTCGTGTAACAGAAAATATGGATATCATTATTGAATTTATTCAAGAACTTGTGAATAAAGGGTATGCATACGAATCAGAGGGTGATGTGTACTTTAAAACGAAGGAATTCGAAGGTTACGGTAAATTATCACATCAACCAATCGCAGATTTACGTCACGGTGCTCGTATTGAGGTAGGGGAAAAGAAACAAGACCCTCTTGATTTTGCTTTATGGAAAGCTGCGAAAGAAGGAGAAATCTTCTGGGAAAGCCCTTGGGGGCAAGGGCGTCCAGGGTGGCATATTGAATGCTCAGCAATGGCACGTAAGTACTTAGGGGATACAATTGACATTCATGCTGGTGGTCAAGACTTGGCGTTCCCGCATCATGAAAATGAAATTGCGCAGTCGGAAGCATTGACTGGAAAAACGTTTGCACGTTACTGGATGCATAATGGATATATTAATATTAACAATGAGAAGATGTCTAAATCGCTTGGTAACTTTATTTTAGTTCACGATATTATTAAGCAATACGACCCACAGTTAATTAGATTCTTTATGTTATCAGTACACTATCGTCATCCGATTAACTTTAGTGAAGAGTTATTACAAAGTACGAATAATGGGCTGGAAAGAATTAAAACAGCTTATGGAAACTTAAAGCATCGTATGGAAAGCAGTACGGATTTAACAGACCATAATGAGAAATGGTTAGTTGAAATAGAGAAATTCCAGACTGCATTTGAAGAGGCAATGAATGATGACTTTAACACTGCGAATGCAATTACCGAATTATACAATGTAGCCAATCATGCAAATCAATATTTACTTGAAGAGCATACATCTAAAGTTGTGATCGAAGCATACGTAAAACAATTGGAAACGTTATTTGATATTTTAGGATTAGAATTAACGCAAGAAGAATTGCTGGATGAAGAAATTGAAGAACTTATCCAAAAGCGCATTGAGGCTCGTAAAAATCGCGATTTCGCATTGTCTGATCAAATTCGTGACGATTTAAAAGGACGTAATATTATTTTAGAAGATACCGCTCAAGGTACAAGATGGAAAAGAGGATAAGGATGATTGATGCAAAGCAATTAAACAGCTTGGCGTTAGCGTATATGGGTGATGCGGTATATGAACAATATATCCGCTATCACCTCCTTCAAAAAGGAAAGGTTCGCCCTAATCAATTACATCGCTTAGGGACGAGCTTTGTTTCAGCAAAAGCACAGGCGAAAGTTGTTTATCATTTATTAGAGACGTCGTTTTTGACAGAGGAAGAAGAGGCGGTATTAAGAAGAGGACGTAATGCAAATTCAGGTACGGTTCCGAAAAATACGGATGTACAAACATATCGACATAGTACAGCCTTTGAAGCGCTAATTGGTTATCATCATTTATTAAATAACCGTGAAAGATTAGACGAAATTGTATATAAGGCAATTGCAGTTTTAGAAGAAAAGGAAGGGGGCACATCATCATGAGTAGTGAATATATTATCGGACGTAACCCTGTAATTGAAGCGTTACGATCAGGGAGAGATATTAATAAAATTTGGATCGCAGAAGGTGCTGCCAAAGGACAAGTGCAGATTGTACTAGCGTTAGCGAAAGAAAATAAGGTTATTTTACAACATGCACCAAAGAAAAAGTTAGATCAATTAGTTGAGGGTAATCATCAAGGTGTAATCGCTCAAGTAGCTGCATATCAGTATGCGGAGTTAGAAGATTTATTCAAAGTGGCAGAAAAACGTAATGAAGATCCATTCTTCTTAATTTTAGATGAGATTGAAGATCCGCATAACTTAGGTTCTATTATGCGTACTGCTGATGCGACAGGAGCTCATGGGATTATTATTCCAAAGAGAAGGGCTGTGGGGCTTACAGCGTCAGTTGCGAAAGCATCAACAGGAGCAATTGAATACATTCCTGTTGCACGCGTAACGAACTTATCCCGTACAATTGATGAATTAAAAGAACGTGGACTTTGGATTGCTGGTACAGATGCCAAAGGAAAAACGGATTATCGTAATTTAGATGGTAAAATGCCGATTGGGTTAGTAATTGGTAGTGAAGGAAAAGGTATGAGCCGTATTATTGGTGAAAAGTGTGATTTCCTAATCACTCTACCGATGGTTGGTAAAGTTACATCCTTAAATGCTTCCGTAGCCGCAAGTTTGTTAATGTATGAGGTATATCGTAAACGTCACGAAATTGGTAAATAAAAGATGAACGATATTTTAATCGTTGACGGTTACAACATTATCGGAGCTTGGGGAGATTTGAAGAAACTGCGGGATGTAGATTTACAATCATCAAGAGATGCACTTATTGATAAGATGGCGGATTATCAAGGTTATACAGGCACAAAAGTGATGATAGTCTTTGATGCCTATACAGTACATGGTATTGAAAAAAAGATGAAACAATCTCGTGTGGAAGTAATATTCACACGAAAGAATCAAACTGCAGATGAAAAGATAGAGCAACTTGCGATAGAGCTTAGAAATATAAATACACGAATATATGTTGCGACTTCTGATTACACGGAACAATGGGTTATATTTGCGCAAGGTGCCCTTCGGAAATCTGCGCGTGAATTAGAGTTGGAAGTACAGGCAATGGAGCAACAAGTAAGAAGGCGTACAAAAGACACGAAAGAACAGCAACCCGCCATGCGAAAGATATTTAGTAAAGATATTACAGAAAAATTAGAAAAATTAAGAAGAGGAGAGCGTTGAAGCATTGACGCTCTTTGTCTTTTTACTGTATAATATTGCTAAATAAATAGCGGTCGGAGGGATCAAGGTGGAAGCAGGCTTCGTAAGTGTAGGCGACGTTACATTTCGTGATTTAGAGGATGAGGCAATCGTTGAGTTAGTTCGAAAAGGTAATACTGACGCTCTAGAATATTTAATTCACAAGTATAAGAACTTTGTTCGCGCGAAATCAAGATCTTACTTTTTAGTGGGTGCCGATCGAGAAGACATTGTTCAAGAAGGTATGATAGGGTTGTTTAAAGCAATTCGTGATTATAAAGAGGACAAGCTGTCTTCATTCAAAGCATTTGCTGAACTGTGTATCACTCGACAAATTATTACCGCTATTAAAACGGCAACAAGACAAAAACATATTCCCTTAAATTCATATGTGTCTTTAGATAAGCCGATTTACGATGAGGAATCTGATCGAACATTATTGGATGTTATTTCTGAAGCGAAGGTAACTGATCCTGAAGAGATGATTATTAGCCAAGAAGAATATACAGACATAGAATCAAAAATATCAGAATTATTAAGCGATTTAGAAAGAAAAGTACTTTCTTTATATCTAGATGGGCGTTCTTATCAAGAGATTTCAGAACAGTTAAACAGACATGTAAAATCTATTGATAACGCTTTACAGCGGGTGAAGAGGAAATTGGAACGATATATGGAAATGCGAGAAAGTACAACTTTAAATTCATAACAAATAACAAGTGCAACAGGTGTAAAATAAATCACCTGTTTTCTTTTGTAGAGCGTACAAAATGCATGTCATTGACATTGTCTTTTATTGTATGATACATTTTTAGGGACATAATGTTACAAGGTTGGTGTAACTAATGAGGAAAAAAGTTGTACTCTCATGTGAAGAGTGTAAAAATCGAAACTACTCTACTATGAAAGATACGAGCTCAATAGAGCGACTTGAAATAAAAAAGTTTTGTAAAACATGCAATCAGCATACAGTTCACAAGGAAACAAAATAAATAATTGAAATAATACACTGGAGGTCCCGCAGATGCGTTTAACGAACTTTTTCGGCGATGTAGGTCGCGAAATGAAAAAAGTAAGTTGGCCTAAAAAAGATGAATTACTCCGCTCAACAGCGACTGTTGTTGCTACAGTTGTGTTCTTTGCGATTTTCTTCGCAGTAGTTGATATGGGCATTTCTTCTTTAATTCGGTTAATTCTTGGTTAATTCTTGAATAAGAAGCACTTATCCATGATATAATGTTATTTATAAGAACTGTGTAAAAGCCCGGTGAACGGGTTTTTTCATTTGCGCAAAAAAATGTACGTCAGGGAGGGAAGGACGCTCGTCCTAAATGAATGGAAAAAAGTTGGTATGTTGTCCATACTTATTCTGGATATGAAAATAAAGTAAAAGCAAACCTAGAGAAGCGTGTAGAATCAATGGGTATGCAAGATAAAATTTTCCGTGTTGTTGTCCCGGAAGAAGTAGAAGTAGAAATGAAAAACGGAAAAGAAAAATTAATGAAAAGAAAAGTGTTCCCAGGTTATGTATTAGTAGAATTAATCATGACTGATGATTCTTGGTATGTTGTACGTAACACGCCGGGTGTAACTGGGTTCGTTGGTTCTTCTGGTTCTGGATCTAAGCCATCGCCTCTATTAGAAGAGGAAGTTGTTACCATTATGAAACATATGGGAATGGACAACGAAGTGGTTGATTTCGACTTTGAACTTCATGAGACAGTACGTGTAAATGAGGGGCCATTCGCAGATTATACAGGTGCTATTGAAGAAATTGATGTGGAGAAGAAAAAGGTTAGTGTACTTGTGGACATGTTTGGTCGCGAGACTCCAGTTGAACTTGACTTCCATCAAATTGAAAAATTATAAAATGAAACTTGAAATGAATTGTAAAAAGTGATAATATCTTTTAAGTCAGTACGTCTTCATTATCGGAGGCGTTTTTTGAAAGATTTTATCCTTACAGATAAAATATGACGTGGGAGGGCAAATCACTGTCCAATTGACCACATCACGGACTTAAGGAGGTGTGTCTCGTGGCTAAAAAGGTAATTAAAATGGTAAAGCTTCAAATTCCTGCAGGTAAAGCTAACCCAGCTCCACCAGTTGGTCCAGCATTAGGACAAGCAGGTGTTAACATCATGGGCTTCTGTAAAGAGTTTAACGCTCGTACAGCAGATCAAGCTGGTCTTATCATCCCTGTTGAAATTACGGTATTTGAGGACCGTTCATTCACTTTCATTACTAAAACTCCTCCTGCTGCTGTTCTTCTTAAGAAAGTAGCTGGTATTGAGTCTGGTTCTGGTGAACCAAATCGTAATAAAGTGGCAACTGTTAAGCGTGATAAAGTACGCGAAATCGCTGAAACTAAAATGCCTGACCTAAACGCTGCTAGCGTAGAAGCTGCAATGCGTATGGTTGAAGGTACTGCACGCAGTATGGGCATCGTTATCGAAGACTAATTCGATTTGTTTTTAAAAAAAGGTTGCGGGTCTGGAATTCCAATTCGCAACCTTTATTATCGTAAATGATTATCGTTTTTAAATAAATGGATGGCGCTCATCCTCAGGTTATACCTGAAAACAGGCGTAAACGTGGGAGGTTATTCCGCTAAAACCACATTCGAGGAGGAAATAAAAATGGCTAAAAGAGGTAAAAAGTACGTAGAAGCTGCAAAGCTTGTTGACCGTGCAGCTGCTTACTCTGCAACAGAAGCAGTAGAATTAGTAAAGAAAACAAACACAGCTAAATTTGATGCAACTGTAGAAGCTGCATTCCGTTTAGGTGTTGACCCTAAGAAAGCTGACCAACAAATCCGTGGTGCAGTTGTTCTTCCGCACGGTACTGGTAAAGTACAACGTGTATTAGTGTTCGCTAAAGGTGAAAAAGCTAAAGAAGCTGAAGCTGCTGGAGCTGACTTCGTAGGCGATACTGATTACATCGGTAAAATCCAACAAGGTTGGTTCGATTTCGATGTAGTAGTAGCAACTCCTGACATGATGGGTGAAGTTGGTAAACTTGGTCGCGTATTAGGACCTAAAGGTTTAATGCCAAACCCTAAAACTGGAACAGTTACTTTCGATGTAACTAAAGCTGTTAACGAAATCAAAGCTGGTAAAGTTGAATACCGCGTTGATAAAGCTGGTAACATCCACGTTCCAATCGGTAAAGTATCTTTCGAAGATGCTAAATTAGTAGAAAACTTCAAAACAATCGCTGATACTTTATTAAAAGTTAAGCCATCTGCTGCAAAAGGTACTTACATGAAGAACGTAACAGTTGCTTCTACAATGGGACCTGGCGTACGTGTAGACGTTTCTACATTAGCGTAAAAATTGGAAGTTGACTTCATAAAGAAGATTTAATATAATCATTTATGTTGTGAATTTAAATAGTGTACCGTAGACAGTAGGTGTCAATAGACTTAATTTCCTACCTAGGTGTTAATATACGAAACGGAATTTTTTTTCTGTGACTATATGCCTCCATGTCTACAAGTTGGGCATGGAGGTTTTTAGTGCACTTTCGGTACATCTTCTATATAATCTACAGGAGGTGTAATAACATGAGCAAAGTAATCGAAACTAAACAACAAGTTGTAACTGAAATCGCGGACAAACTTCGTGCTAGTAAATCTACGATCGTTGTTGACTACCGTGGTTTAACAGTTTCTGAAGCAACAGAATTACGTAAGCAATTACGTGAAGCTGGCGTTGAGTTCAAAGTTTACAAAAACTCTCTAACTCGTCGTGCTGCAGAATCTGCTGAAATGGCTGAGTTAAACGAATTCTTAACAGGACCAAACGCAATCGCGTTCAGTAACGAGGATGTAGTTGCTCCTGCGAAAGTATTAAACGACTTCGCTAAAAATCATGAAGCTTTAGAAATTAAAGCGGGCGTAATCGAAGGTAAACTTGTAACACTTGATGAGGTTAAAGCAATCGCTACTCTTCCATCACGTGAAGGCTTACTTTCTATGCTTCTTAGCGTTCTTCAAGCTCCAATCCGTAACCTTGCACTTGCTACTAAAGCAGTTGCAGAACAAAAGGAAGAGCAAGGCGCTTAATTTTTTAAAAGATAATTACGTATTATCGATAAAACAATACAAACCTATTTAAGGGAGGATATTTACAATGACTAAAGAACAAATCATTGAAGCAGTTAAATCTATGACTGTATTAGAACTTAACGACTTAGTAAAAGCTATCGAGGAAGAATTCGGCGTAACTGCTGCTGCTCCTGTAGCTGTTGCTGGTGGCGCTGGAGAAGCTGCTGCTGAGAAAACTGAATTTGATGTGGAACTAACTAGCGCTGGTGCACAAAAAATCAAAGTTATCAAAGTTGTTCGTGAAATCACTGGTCTTGGCTTAAAAGAAGCTAAAGAATTAGTTGACAACACTCCAAAAGTAATCAAAGAAGCTGCTGCTAAAGAAGAAGCTGAAGAAATCAAAGCTAAACTTGAAGAAGTTGGCGCTGCTGTAGAAGTTAAGTAATTAACTTTTGATGCTTTAAAAAAAGCTCGCTCTCATGCGAGCTTTTTTTTTAACTGTAAAGAAGAGAGGTGGCCATATGGCAGACCATTATTTTTCTAACGACCCTTCTAGTAAAAGTGATCGTAAGCGATGGGAATTTGCACTTCGTGGATCTCAATTTACTTTCTTATCCGACCATGGGGTGTTCTCGAAAAACGAAGTGGACTTTGGTTCCCGTCTTTTAATTGAAGCTTTTCAAATGCCAGATATTAAAGGTGATATATTAGATGTAGGTTGCGGATACGGTCCTATTGGTTTGTCGCTAGCGAAAGAGTTTCAAGGTCGTGAAGTTCACATGGTGGATGTGAATGAAAGGGCGCTTGGACTTGCGAAAGAAAACGCCGCTAATAACAAAATCGAGAATATACGTATTTTTCAAAGTAGCGTCTATGAAAATGTAGATGGCAAGTATGCTGCTATTCTATCTAACCCTCCAATTCGTGCGGGTAAAGATGTCGTACATGAAATTTTAGAAAAAGCTGTGGAGTATTTAGTTCCAGGTGGAGAACTTTGGATTGTTATTCAAAAGAAGCAAGGTGCACCATCTGCGCTGAAAAAACTAGAGGAAGTATTTTCTGAAGTTGAGGTTGTAGAAAAGAAAAAAGGATATTATATCATAAAATCAAAAAAACGTTGACGGTTATTTTTGGCTATGTTAACATTATACAATGCCAATATATGATTTTCTGCGTTGAGAAAGATGTATATTTTTGTTTCTCTTGGAAAAGATAGTAAAATCAGCAGATTATGAAACAGAATGATGGTTTTCTTATAGAAGCCATTTTTCTTTTTTGAGCAGGTAGAAAGACTCAACGTATTTATCTTTAAGAGAAAAAGACTACGCTAATAGCAGTAGTTGTATTTATTTGTGATTTTGCACAAATTTTTTTGTGCATTTATAATACTCATGATTTGAGGGGTGAAGCAGTTGACAGGTCAACTAGTTCAATACGGACGCCACCGCCAACGAAGAAGTTATGCCCGTATTAGTGAAGTATTAGAGTTACCAAATCTTATCGAAATTCAAACCTCTTCTTATCAGTGGTTTCTTGATGAGGGTTTGCGAGAAATGTTCCAAGACATTTCTCCGATTGAAGACTTTACGGGAAATCTATCGCTTGAATTTATCGACTACAGCTTAGGTGAACCTAAATACTCTGTAGACGAATGCAAAGAGCGTGATGTGACGTATGCAGCACCACTTCGTGTAAAAGTGCGTCTAATCAACAAGGAAACTGGTGAAGTAAAAGAACAAGATGTGTTCATGGGAGATTTCCCACTCATGACAGAGACTGGAACATTCGTAATTAACGGTGCAGAACGTGTTATCGTTTCCCAGTTAGTTCGCTCTCCAAGCGTATACTATAGTGGCAAAGTGGATAAAAACGGAAAACGTGGTTTTACTGCTACTGTAATTCCAAACCGCGGAGCTTGGTTAGAGTATGAGACAGATGCTAAGGATGTTGTATATGTGCGTATTGACCGTACGCGTAAACTTCCTGTAACTGTTTTGTTACGCGCATTAGGGTTTGGCTCTGATCAAGAAATCACCGAGCTTTTAGGTGATAACGAATACTTAAGCAACACATTAGAAAAAGACAACACAGATAGCACAGAAAAAGCATTGCTTGAAATTTATGAGCGTCTACGTCCTGGTGAACCACCAACAGTAGAAAATGCTAAGAGCTTACTTGTGTCTCGTTTCTTCGATCCAAAGCGCTACGATTTAGCAAATGTAGGTCGCTATAAGATCAACAAGAAGTTACACATTAAAAACAGATTGTTTAATCAACGTTTAGCTGAAACATTAGTGGATCCAGAAACTGGTGAAATTTTAGCGGCAGAAGGAACAATCTTAGATCGTCGTACACTTGATCGCATTTTACCTTACTTAGAGAAAAACATTGGATTCAAAACAGCGAAACCAATGGGTGGAGTGGTAGAAGGCGATGTTGAGCTGCAATCTATTAAGATTTATGCTCCTGAGTCGGAAGGCGAACGCGTAATTAATGTAATTGGTAATGCAAACATTACTCGTGATGTGAAACACATCACACCAGGTGATATCCTTGCTTCTATCAGTTACTTCTTCAACCTACTATACAAAGTAGGAGATACAGATGATATTGACCATTTAGGAAACCGTCGTCTGCGTTCTGTTGGAGAACTATTACAAAACCAATTCCGTATCGGCCTTTCTCGTATGGAACGTGTTGTTCGTGAGAGAATGTCGATCCAAGATACAAATGCAATTACACCACAGGCATTAATTAATATTCGTCCTGTTATTGCATCTATTAAAGAGTTCTTCGGAAGTTCTCAGTTATCTCAGTTCATGGACCAAACAAATCCATTAGCAGAGTTAACTCACAAACGAAGACTATCTGCATTAGGACCTGGTGGTTTAACGCGTGAGCGCGCAGGCTTTGAAGTACGTGACGTTCATTACTCCCACTATGGTCGTATGTGTCCGATTGAAACACCAGAGGGACCAAACATTGGTTTGATTAACTCATTATCTTCGTTCGCGAAAGTAAATGAGTTTGGTTTCATTGAAACACCATACCGTCGTGTTGACCCAGAAACTGGTCTTGTAACAGGGCATGTTGATTATTTAACAGCAGATGAAGAAGATAACTATGTTGTAGCCCAAGCGAATATGAAATTATCTGATGAAGGTGAATTCCTAAGTGAAGATATCGTAGCTCGTTTCCGTGGCGAAAATATTGTCACAAATAGAGAACGCATCGACTACATGGATGTATCTCCAAAACAAGTAGTGTCGGCAGCGACAGCTTGTATTCCGTTCTTAGAAAACGATGACTCTAACCGCGCACTTATGGGAGCGAACATGCAACGTCAGGCGGTTCCGTTAATGAATCCGGAATCTCCGATTGTAGGTACAGGTATGGAGTACGTATCAGCAAAAGACTCGGGTGCTGCAGTAATCTGTAAACATCCTGGTGTTGTTGAGCGCGTAGAAGCACGTGAAGTTTGGGTACGTCGCTATGTAGAAGTTGACGGTCAAACAGTAAAAGGCGACTTAGATCGCTACAAAATGCAAAAATTCATTCGTTCTAACCAAGGAACTTGTTACAACCAACGTCCAATCGTAAGTGTTGGAAATGAAGTTGTAAAAGGTGAAATCCTTGCGGATGGTCCTTCTATGGAATTAGGTGAACTAGCACTTGGACGTAACGTGCTTGTTGGCTTCATGACTTGGGACGGTTATAACTACGAGGATGCGATTATCATGAGTGAGCGCCTTGTAAAAGATGATGTGTACACTTCTATTCATATTGAAGAATATGAATCAGAAGCTCGTGATACGAAGCTTGGACCAGAAGAAATTACACGTGACATTCCAAACGTTGGGGAAGACGCATTACGTAACCTTGACGAGCGCGGTATCATTCGCGTTGGTGCTGAAGTAAAAGATGGAGATTTACTTGTTGGTAAAGTAACACCTAAAGGTGTAACAGAATTAACAGCTGAAGAACGTCTATTACATGCTATCTTTGGAGAAAAAGCGCGTGAAGTACGTGATACATCACTACGTGTACCACACGGTGGTGGCGGTATTATCTTAGACGTAAAAGTATTCAACCGTGAAGATGGCGATGAATTGCCACCAGGTGTGAATCAACTTGTACGTGCATATATCGTTCAAAAACGTAAAATTTCTGAAGGTGACAAGATGGCCGGACGTCACGGTAACAAAGGTGTTATTTCTCGTATTTTACCAGAAGAAGATATGCCTTACTTACCAGACGGTACGCCAATCGATATTATGTTAAACCCATTAGGGGTACCATCTCGTATGAATATCGGTCAGGTATTAGAGCTTCATCTTGGTATGGCAGCAAGATACCTGGGCATTCACATTGCAACACCAGTATTCGATGGTGCTCGTGAGGAAGATGTTTGGGGCACAATTGAAGAAGCTGGTATGGCAAATGACGCGAAAACAATCCTGTATGACGGACGTACTGGTGAACCATTCGATAACCGCGTATCTGTTGGTGTCATGTATATGATCAAACTTGCGCACATGGTTGACGATAAACTTCATGCTCGTTCTACTGGACCATACTCACTTGTAACGCAGCAACCTCTTGGAGGTAAAGCTCAGTTCGGTGGACAGCGTTTCGGTGAGATGGAGGTTTGGGCACTTGAAGCTTACGGTGCTGCTTATACTCTTCAAGAAATCTTAACAGTGAAGTCTGATGATGTTGTTGGACGTGTTAAGACTTATGAAGCAATTGTTAAAGGCGAAAATGTTCCAGAACCAGGCGTTCCTGAATCATTCAAAGTATTGATTAAAGAGCTGCAAAGTTTAGGTATGGACGTTAAAATGATGTCTAGCGACGATACAGAAATTGAAATGCGTGATACAGAAGATGATGATGATCATCAATCAGCAGATAAATTGAATGTTGAAGTTGAGACAACTAAGGAATAATTGGGATAACCTGTAGACTAAAAGGGAGGTAGGCCCCTTGATAGATGTAAATAACTTTGAATATATGAAGATTGGACTTGCTTCACCTGACAAGATTCGTTCTTGGTCATACGGTGAAGTTAAGAAACCAGAAACTATTAACTATCGTACGTTAAAGCCTGAAAAAGATGGCTTGTTCTGTGAGCGTATTTTCGGACCACAAAAGGACTGGGAATGTCATTGCGGAAAATACAAACGTGTACGTTATAAAGGTGTAGTTTGTGATCGATGTGGCGTTGAAGTAACGCGTGCAAAAGTACGTCGTGAACGTATGGGTCATATTGAATTAGCTGCTCCTGTATCTCATATTTGGTATTTCAAAGGTATCCCGAGCCGCATGGGACTTGTCTTAGACATGTCCCCTCGCGCGCTTGAAGAAGTAATTTATTTCGCTTCTTATGTTGTAACAGAAAGTGGAGATACACCACTTGATAAGAAGCAATTACTTTCTGAAAAAGAATACCGTGCATATCGTGATCGATATGGTAGCACATTCCAAGCTGCTATGGGTGCAGAAGCGATTAAAAAGCTACTACAAGACATCGATTTAGATAAAGAAGTAGACTTCTTAAAAGAAGAATTAAAAACAGCACAAGGACAACGCCGTACTCGTGCTATTAAACGTCTAGAAGTATTAGAAGCATTCCGCAACTCTGGAAATGAACCATCTTGGATGATCTTAGATGTTCTACCAGTAATCCCACCAGAACTACGCCCAATGGTACAGTTAGATGGTGGACGTTTTGCTACTTCTGACTTAAACGACTTATATCGTCGTGTAATTAACCGTAACAACCGTTTAAAACGTCTATTGGACCTAGGTGCTCCAAGCATCATCGTTCAAAACGAAAAACGTATGTTACAAGAAGCTGTAGACGCATTAATCGATAATGGCCGTCGTGGCCGTCCGGTTACTGGACCAGGTAACCGCCCATTAAAATCACTATCTCACATGCTTAAAGGTAAACAAGGACGTTTCCGTCAAAACTTATTAGGTAAACGTGTTGACTACTCTGGCCGTTCTGTAATCGTTGTAGGACCGAACTTAAAGATGTACCAGTGTGGATTACCGAAAGAAATGGCGCTTGAACTGTTCAAACCTTTCGTTATGAAAGAGTTAGTTGGAAAAGGCTTAGCACACAATATTAAGAGTGCGAAACGTAAAATTGAGCGTGTACACCCTGAAGTTTGGGACGTTTTAGAATCTGTGATTAAAGAGCATCCAGTACTTCTAAACCGCGCACCAACACTTCACCGTCTTGGTATCCAGGCGTTTGAACCTACATTAGTAGAAGGTCGCGCAATTCGTCTTCATCCACTTGTATGTACTGCATACAACGCGGACTTTGACGGTGACCAAATGGCGGTTCACGTTCCGTTATCATCAGAGGCACAAGCAGAAGCTCGTATTCTTATGTTAGCGGCACAAAACATCTTGAATCCAAAAGACGGAAAACCAGTTGTTACTCCATCTCAGGATATGGTATTAGGTAACTACTACTTAACACTTGAGCGTGAAGGCGCAATCGGTGAAGGTATGGTCTTCAAAGATGCAAACGAAGCAATACTTGCATACCAAAATGGATATGTACATCTGCACACACGTGTTGCAGTTGCTGCAAGTTCAGTAAATAACGTAACGTTTACTGAAGAGCAAAAGGGTAAGCTTCTATTAACAACAGTTGGTAAATTAATATTTAACGAAATCTTACCAGAGTCGTTCCCTTATATTAATGAACCGACAAACTCAAACCTTGAAAAAGAAACACCAGCGGAATATTTCGTTGAAAAAGGTGCGAACATTAAAGAAATTATTGCTAGTCGCGAAGAAGTGGCACCATTTAGCAAGAAGATCCTTGGTAACATCATTGCGGAAGTATTCAAACGTTTCCAAATTACGGAAACATCTCGCATGCTTGACCGTATGAAAAACTTAGGATTTAAGTACTCTACAAAGGCTGGTATTACAGTTGGGGTATCTGATATTCTTGTATTAGGTGAAAAAGATGAAATTCTCCATGAAGCACAAGCAAAAGTAGATAATGTAATTAAACAATTCCGTCGCGGTTTAATCACGGAAGAAGAACGTTACGATCGCGTTATCTCTATTTGGAGTAATGCAAAAGATGTTATCCAAGGAAAACTGATGAAATCCTTGAATAAACGCAACCCAATCTTCATGATGAGTGATTCCGGTGCCCGTGGTAACGCATCGAACTTTACTCAGCTTGCTGGTATGCGTGGTCTGATGGCCAATCCATCTGGTCGTATTATCGAACTTCCAATTAAATCAAGTTTCCGTGAAGGTTTAACAGTACTTGAGTACTTCATCTCTACGCATGGTGCGCGTAAAGGTCTTGCCGATACAGCACTTAAAACTGCCGATTCTGGTTACTTAACGCGTCGTCTTGTAGACGTTGCACAAGATGTAATTGTCCGTGAAGATGATTGTGGAACAGATCGTGGTCTATTAATTGGTGCGATTAAAGAGGGTAATGAAGTAATTGAGTCATTATATGATCGTCTTGTTGGACGTTTTGCAAGAAAAACTGTAAAACATCCTGAAACAGGTGAAGTATTAGTTAGTGAAAACCAATTAATTACTGAAGATATCGCTCATATCGTTGAAAATTCGGGTGTTGAAACTGTAAACATTCGTTCAGCGTTCACGTGTAACACTCGCCACGGTGTATGTAAGAAGTGTTACGGTCGTAACTTAGCAACTGGTACAGACGTAGAAGTAGGAGAAGCGGTAGGTATTATCGCAGCTCAATCTATCGGTGAGCCAGGTACACAGTTAACGATGCGTACATTCCATACAGGTGGGGTTGCCGGAGATGATATCACTCAAGGTTTACCTCGTATCCAAGAGATCTTCGAAGCTCGTAATCCGAAAGGTCAGGCAGTTATCAGTGAAATCGACGGTGTTATCGCAGCGATCAACGATGTTAAAGATCGCCAAGAAGTAGTTGTACAGGGTGAAGTTGAAGCTCGTACGTATGCTATTCCTTACGGTGCTCGTCTGAAAGTAACTCCAGGACAGCCAATTAGCCACGGTAAAGAGTTAACAGAAGGTTCTATTGATCCGAAAGAATTACTAAAAGTAACGGACATTACAGCAGTGCAAGAATACTTATTACGTGAAGTTCAAAAAGTATACCGTATGCAAGGGGTAGAAATTGGTGACAAACACGTAGAAGTAATGGTACGCCAAATGCTACGTAAAGTTCGTGTAAGTGATGCAGGTGAAACAGATGTATTACCAGGAACATTACTAGATATCCATCAGTTTACTGATGCGAATGCGAAGGTGTTACTGAAAGGTAAACAACCAGCGACAGCTAGACCTGTTCTACTTGGTATTACAAAAGCTTCACTTGAAACAGATTCGTTCTTATCTGCAGCTTCGTTCCAAGAAACAACTCGTGTTTTAACGGATGCAGCAATTAAAGGTAAACGCGATGAGCTTCTAGGATTGAAAGAGAATGTTATTATCGGTAAGCTTGTTCCTGCTGGAACAGGTATGAATCGTTATCGTAAAGTGGATCTTGTAAAAACAACACAAGATAACATGAATGTAGAAAACGATGAAGTTTATGTGGAACAGTAAAATTTTCCGTCGTAAATTTTGTATAAAAACAGCTAATCCTAGTTGACATTGTATGAGTCAAAATGTTACTATAATCAAGGTTGCTCCTGAACGATGCTTTGGAGGATATTTATATGTCTTATCAAAAAGTGTCAAATGCTGAAAATGTAGTCGTTGGTCATAAACGAACATTGGAAGCAATCAAAAATGGTATAGTTAAAGAAGTTGTTATTGCAGAAGATGCTGATGTGCGGTTAACCCATGTTATCATTCGCACTGCTTTGCAACATAACATACCCATAACAAAAGTTGAATCAGTTCGTAAGCTTGGAAAAGTTTCGGGGATTCAAGTGGGAGCTTCAGCAATAGGAATAATAAGTTAAAACTGTTTTTGTGAGGAGAGAGCATTTGCTCTTCCTTGCAAAAACTTTGTTTTCAACTAATAATGAACCACCTGGATATGTGGTCATACAAACATGCGAAGGGAGGATAATCAAATGCCTACTATTAACCAATTAGTGAGAAATGGTCGTACTGATAAAGTATGGAAATCTAAATCACCTGCGTTAAACAAAGGTTTTAACTCTTTAAAGAAAAAATCAACTGATATCTCTGCACCTCAAAAACGTGGTGTATGTACTCGTGTTGGTACAATGACTCCAAAGAAACCTAACTCAGCGTTACGTAAATACGCTCGTGTACGTTTAACAAACGGGATTGAAGTTACAGCTTACATCCCAGGTATCGGTCATAATTTACAAGAGCATAGCGTAGTATTAATTCGCGGTGGTCGAGTAAAAGATTTACCAGGGGTACGTTACCACATCGTTCGTGGAGCGCTTGATACAGCTGGTGTTGACAAACGTATGCAAGGACGTTCTAAATATGGTACTAAGCGACCAAAACCTGCTAAAAAATAATAAACTTATAATGAAAGGAGGAACTCAATATGCCTCGTAAAGGACCTGTTGCGAAACGTGATGTGTTACCAGATCCAATGTACAATTCTAAGCTAGTAACACGCCTTATCAACAAAATGATGGTTGACGGTAAAAAAGGTAAATCTCAAACAATTCTTTATAACGCTTTCGATATCGTTCGTGAACGTTCAGATAAAGAACCAATGGAAGTATTCGAGCAAGCTCTTAAGAACATCATGCCTGTTCTTGAAGTACGCGCTCGTCGTGTTGGTGGTGCTAACTACCAAGTTCCAGTTGAGGTTCGTCCAGAACGCCGTACAACTTTAGGTCTTCGCTGGTTAGTAAACTATGCTCGTCTTCGTGGTGAAAAAACTATGGAAGAGCGTCTAGCTTACGAAATCTTAGATGCAGCTAACAACGCTGGTGCATCTGTTAAGAAACGTGAAGACACTCATAAAATGGCAGAAGCTAACAAAGCATTTGCTCATTACCGTTGGTAGGATTCAACGTAAAATAAATGTAAGCATAAACCGCTTTATTTGTCGCTTATGGAAGTGTGGAGAGGGAGAATGCCTCTCCCTTTCGTTGGGCGCTCGTTTTACATAATGAGGGTACTGGACACTGGCATATGTAACAATATAAAGTGGCTTTTTTGCTACTTAAAATAAAAAATCCAATCCATATATGGAAGGAGCAAGACACCAAATGACAAGAGAGTTCTCTTTAGAAAACACTCGTAATATTGGTATCATGGCTCACATCGATGCTGGTAAAACAACAGCAACTGAGCGTATTCTGTATTACACAGGACGTATTCATAAAATCGGTGAAACTCATGAAGGTGCATCTCAGATGGACTGGATGGAGCAAGAGCAAGAGCGTGGTATCACAATTACTTCTGCTGCAACTACAGCTCAATGGAAAGGTCACCGTGTAAACATCATTGATACTCCAGGACACGTAGACTTCACAGTAGAAGTAGAACGTTCTTTACGCGTACTTGATGGTGCGGTAGCAGTACTTGATGCACAATCTGGTGTAGAACCACAAACAGAAACTGTTTGGCGTCAGGCTACTACTTACGGTGTACCTCGTATCGTATTCGTTAACAAAATGGATAAGATCGGTGCAGATTTCTTATACTCTGTAGGAACAATCCACGATCGTTTACAAGCAAACGCACATCCAATTCAGTTACCAATCGGTGCTGAAGATGAGTTCAATGGTATCATTGATCTTGTTGAAGAGTGTGCTTACATGTACGGTAACGATTTAGGAACAGACATCGAGCGTGTCGAAATTCCTGAAGAGCACAAAGAACTAGCTGAAGAATACCGTGGAAAGCTTATTGAAGCGGTAGCTGAGCTTGATGAAGAAATGATGATGAAGTACCTAGAAGGTGAAGAAATCACTGTAGAAGAGCTTAAAGCTGGTATCCGTAAGGCTACAACTTCTGTAGAATTCTTCCCAGTAATCTGTGGTTCTGCATTCAAAAACAAAGGTGTTCAAATCCTGTTAGACGCAGTTATCGACTACCTACCATCTCCATTAGATGTACCTGCTATTAAAGGTACTCTTCCGGATACAGATGAAGAAGTAGAACGTAAGTCTAGCGATGAAGAACCATTCGCAGCTCTAGCATTCAAAATCATGACTGACCCTTATGTTGGTAAGTTAACGTTCTTCCGTGTGTACTCTGGTGTGTTAAACTCTGGATCATACGTGAAAAACTCAACTAAAGGTAAGCGTGAGCGTGTAGGACGTATCCTACAAATGCACGCTAACAGCCGTGAAGAGATTTCAACAGTTTACGCTGGTGATATCGCTGCTGCTGTAGGTTTAAAAGATACTACTACTGGTGATACTCTTTGTGACGAGAAGAGTCTTGTTATCCTTGAGTCTATGGAATTCCCAGAGCCAGTTATCTCTGTAGCTATCGAACCAAAATCTAAAGCTGACCAAGATAAAATGGGTACAGCATTATCTAAGCTTTCTGAAGAAGATCCAACATTCCGTGCTCACACTGACCAAGAAACTGGCCAAACTATCATCGCTGGTATGGGTGAACTTCACCTTGATATCATCGTTGACCGTATGCGCCGTGAATTCAAAGTCGAAGCAAACGTTGGTGCTCCTCAGGTAGCATACCGTGAAACTTTCCGCGCTGCTGCGAAAGTTGAAGGTAAGTTTGCTCGTCAATCTGGTGGACGTGGACAATTCGGTCACGTTTGGATTGAGTTTGCACCTAACGAAGAAGGTAAAGGATTTGAATTCGAAAACAAAATCGTCGGCGGTGTAGTTCCACGTGAATACATCCCAGCTGTTGGAGCGGGTCTTGAAGACTCACTTAAAAATGGTGTACTAGCTGGTTACCCACTAGTTGACATTAAAGCAGCATTAGTTGACGGTTCTTACCATGATGTCGATTCATCTGAGATGGCGTTCAAAATCGCTGCATCTATGGCACTTAAAGCTGCGGTTTCTAAATGTAACCCAGTAATTCTTGAGCCAATGATGAAAGTTGAAGTTGTAATCCCTGAAGAATACATGGGAGACATCATGGGTGACGTAACATCTCGTCGTGGACGTGTAGAAGGTATGGAAGCTCGCGGTAACGCACAAGTTGTTCGCGCTATGGTTCCGCTTTCTGAAATGTTCGGTTATGCGACAGCATTACGTTCTAACACTCAAGGACGCGGAACATTCTCAATGACATTTGATCATTATGAAGAAGTACCGAAGTCTGTTTCAGAAGAAATTATTAAAAAAAATAAAGGCGAATAATTGATTTTTATCAATTGTTCGAGTATAACTACT
The DNA here is from genome assembly GCF_001429475.1 of Bacillus sp. Root131. Taxonomy (NCBI): domain Bacteria; kingdom Bacillati; phylum Bacillota; class Bacilli; order Caryophanales; family Bacillaceae; genus Bacillus; species Bacillus sp. Root131. Next base: position 26,249 of record NZ_LMJQ01000013.1, on the reverse strand, counting down.
TATGTAAGCTTAGAAAGTGGGACGTAAGTTTCGCTTTCTAGTCTAAATATAAAATAACCTATATAAACTAAGGAGGAATTTAGAATGGCTAAAGCTAAATTCGAACGTTCTAAACCCCATGTTAACATCGGTACAATCGGCCACGTTGACCATGGTAAAACTACATTAACTGCTGCGATCACTACAGTTCTTGCAAAAGCTGGTGGTGCTGAAGCACGCGGATACGATCAAATCGACGCTGCTCCAGAAGAAAGAGAGCGCGGAATCACAATCTCAACTGCACACGTTGAGTACGAAACTGAAACTCGTCACTATGCACACGTTGACTGCCCAGGTCACGCTGACTATGTTAAAAACATGATCACTGGTGCTGCTCAAATGGACGGCGGTATCTTAGTAGTATCTGCTGCTGATGGCCCAATGCCTCAAACACGTGAGCACATCCTTCTTTCTCGTCAAGTAGGTGTTCCTTACATCGTTGTATTCTTAAACAAATGCGACATGGTTGACGACGAAGAATTATTAGAATTAGTAGAAATGGAAGTTCGTGACCTATTATCTGAATACGGATTCCCAGGCGACGACATTCCTGTAATCAAAGGTTCTGCTCTTAAAGCTCTTCAAGGAGAAGCTGATTGGGAAGCAAAAATCATTGAATTAATGACTGAAGTTGATGCTTACATCCCAACTCCAGAACGTGAAACTGACAAACCATTCTTAATGCCTATCGAGGATGTATTCTCTATCACAGGTCGTGGTACAGTTGCAACTGGTCGTGTAGAGCGCGGAATCGTTAAAGTTGGTGACGTAGTAGAAATCATCGGTCTTGCTGAAGAGAATGCTTCTACAACTGTAACTGGTGTAGAAATGTTCCGTAAACTTCTTGACCAAGCTCAAGCTGGAGACAACATCGGTGCTCTTCTTCGTGGGGTTGCTCGTGAAGACATCCAACGTGGACAAGTTCTTGCTAAAACTGGCTCTGTAAAAGCACACGCTAAATTCAAAGCTGAAGTTTTCGTATTATCTAAAGAAGAAGGTGGACGTCACACTCCATTCTTCGCTAACTACCGTCCTCAGTTCTACTTCCGTACAACTGACGTAACTGGTATCATCCAATTACCAGAAGGTACTGAAATGGTAATGCCTGGTGACAACATCGAAATGACTATCGAACTTATCGCTCCAATCGCTATCGAAGAGGGAACTAAATTCTCTATTCGTGAAGGTGGACGTACAGTAGGTTACGGTGTAGTTGCTACTATCGTTGAGTAATCTTAACTGATATAAAAACCCCCCAAGGGATTTCCCCTTGGGGGGTTTTGTTTGTGTTTATATAATGAATTGGATGATATCTTTATGTTTTGACGAGTTTCTTCTATAGTATATAAAAACATTAAAACGAAACCCAAAAACTGTAAAATGAATTCTAGTAGATGAAAACTTGAAATTCTTTAAAGTGCCATGTATAATAGCAAAAGTAGAGAAAAGCAGATGCAAACAAAAAGATGCTTGCATCTAGACTAATAACATTGTATAATAGACAATGTTGGTCTTTGACTGCGATGAAGTGGAAGGTTGCTGACACACCCGGCCGCTTTGCCATGGCATGGTGTGGGGAAATTTCCATGGAGAAGGTCTATTTTAGAAATAGGCGAACGAAGGAGGGAAAATAATGGCAAAAGAAAAAATTCGTATCCGTTTAAAAGCTTATGATCACCGTATTCTTGATCAATCAGCTGAGAAAATTGTAGAAACAGCTAAGCGTTCTGGGGCAACAGTTTCTGGTCCGATCCCATTACCAACTGAGAAGACTATTTACACAATTCTTCGTGCTGTTCATAAGTACAAAGATTCTCGTGAGCAATTCGAAATGCGCACACACAAACGTTTAATCGATATCGTGAGTCCTACTCCACAAACAGTAGATTCATTAATGCGTTTAGACTTACCGTCTGGTGTAGATATCGAAATTAAACTATAAATTATATAACTTAAAAATGTAGGAGGTGTAACTCATGACCAAAGGAATCTTAGGAAGAAAGATCGGTATGACTCAAGTATTTGCTGAGAACGGTGAGTTAATCCCAGTAACAGTTATCGCTGCTAATCCAAACGTTGTTCTTCAAAAGAAAACAACTGAAACTGATGGCTACAATGCAATCCAGTTAGGATTTGAAGATAAACGTGAAAAGTTAACTAACAAACCTGAACAAGGCCACACTGCTAAAGCATCTACAACTCCTAAGCGCTTCATTCGCGAAATCCGCGATGCAGACGTGGACGGATTAGAGGTTGGTCAAGAGGTAAAAGTTGAAGTTTTCGCTGCAGGTGAAATCGTTGACGTAACAGGAATTTCTAAAGGTAAAGGTTTCCAAGGTGTTATCAAACGCCACGGACAATCTCGCGGACCTATGTCTCATGGTTCTCGCTATCACCGTCGTCCAGGTTCAATGGGCCCAGTTGCTCCGAACCGTGTATTCAAAGGCAAAAAACTTGCTGGACGTATGGGTGGAGACCAAGTTACTATCCAAAACTTAGAAATCGTTCAAGTTGACACTGAGCGCAACTTATTACTAGTAAAAGGTAACGTTCCAGGTGCTAAGAAATCTCTTGTAGTTGTTCAAGGCGCTGTGAAGGTTAGCAAATAATTCACAATAGGAAGGAGGAATTCCAATGCCAAAAGTTACTGTATATAACCAAACTGGTTCACAGGTTGGTGAAATCGAATTAGCTGAAGCTATTTTCGGTATCGAACCAAATGAAGCTGTACTTTTCGAAGCTGTAATGATGCAACGTGCATCTTTACGTCAAGGTACACACAAAGTAAAAACTCGTTCTGAAGTTCGCGGTGGTGGTCGTAAACCATGGCGTCAAAAAGGAACTGGACGTGCTCGTCAAGGGTCTATCCGTTCTCCTCAATGGCGTGGTGGTGGTACGGTATTCGGACCTACACCAAGAAGCTATGCGTACAAACTTCCTAAGAAGGTTCGTCGTTTAGCAATTAAATCTGCATTAGCTACTAAAGTAGTTGAGAACAACATTGTAGTTCTTGAAGACCTAGTATTAAATGCACCAAAAACAAAAGACATGCTAGCAGTACTTAAAGGATTAACTGTTGAGAAGAAAGCTCTTATCGTAACTGCTGATGCAAACGAATCTGTAGAGTTATCTGCTCGCAATATCCCTGGAGTAACAGTAATCACTGCTGATGGCGTAAACGTTTTAGACGTGCTTCATCATGATAAGCTAATCATGACAAAAGCGGCAGTGGAAAAAGTAGAGGAGGTGCTTGCATAATGAGAGATCCTCGTGATATCATTAAGCGCCCAGTTATCACTGAACGTTCTATGGAAATGATGGCTGAAAAAAAATACACGTTCGATGTGGACGTTAAATCTAATAAAACAGAAGTTAAAGATGCTCTTGAAGCGATCTTTGGTGTTAAAGTAGAAAAAGTGAACATCATGAACTACAAGCCGAAAGCAAAACGCGTTGGTCGTCACGCTGGTTTTACTAGCCGTCGTCGTAAAGCAATCGTTAAGCTAACTGCTGACAGCAAAGAAATCGAAATCTTCCAAGGCGTTTAATTCTTACTAAAGAAGGAGGGAAATTGAGATGGGAATTAAAAAGTATAATCCAACTACTAACGGTCGTCGTAATATGACTACGAATGATTTCGCTGAAATCACGACTGACAGACCCGAAAAGTCTTTACTTGCTCCTTTAAGCAAGAAGGCTGGTCGTAATAACCAAGGTAAAATTACTGTACGTCATCAAGGTGGCGGACATAAGCGTCAATACCGTATCATCGACTTTAAGCGTAACAAAGATGGAATTCCAGGACGCGTTGCTACGATCGAATACGATCCAAACCGCTCTGCGAATATCGCATTAATTAACTACGTTGACGGTGAAAAACGTTACATTCTTGCTCCTAAATCATTAGAAGTAGGTATGGAAGTTATGTCTGGCCCAGAAGCTGACATCAAAATCGGTAACGCATTACCATTAATCAACATTCCAGTAGGTACTGTTGTTCATAACATCGAGCTTAAGCCTGGTCGTGGCGGACAATTAGTTCGTTCTGCTGGTACATCTGCTCAAGTACTTGGTAAAGAAGGTAAATACGTACTTGTACGTTTAACTTCTGGTGAAGTACGTCTTGTATTATCTGCTTGTCGCGCTTCAATCGGTCAAGTAGGTAACGAACAACATGAACTTATCAAAATCGGTAAAGCAGGTCGCTCTCGCTGGTTAGGTAAACGCCCAACAGTTCGTGGTTCTGTAATGAACCCGGTTGATCACCCACACGGTGGTGGTGAAGGTCGTTCTCCAATCGGACGTAAGTCTCCAATGTCTCCATGGGGTAAACCAACTCTTGGATTCAAGACTCGTAAGAAAAACAAAGCGTCTGACAAATTTATCGTTCGTCGTCGTAAAAAATAATGGGATTGTAGTACGGTTCATTTCTAGAACCGTACGCCAATCACGAAGGGAGGCACCAAAATGGCTCGTAGCTTAAAAAAAGGACCATTTGTCGATGATCACTTAATGAGCAAAATGGAAAAATTAGTTGCATCTGAGCAAAAACAAGTTGTTAAAACTTGGTCTCGCCGTTCAACAATCTTCCCTCAGTTCATCGGACACACAATCGCTGTATATGATGGTCGTAAACACGTACCTGTGTACATCACTGAGGATATGGTTGGCCATAAGTTAGGTGAATTCGCACCAACTCGTACGTATAAAGGTCACCTTGCTGACGATAAGAAAACTAGAAGATAATGAGAGGAGGCACTTCAATGCAAGCTAAAGCAGTAGCGAGAACAGTTCGTATTGCTCCTCGTAAAGTTCGTTTAGTAGTAGACTTAATCCGAGGTAAGCAAGTGGGTGAAGCGATTGCTATCCTTAACCACACACCAAAAACTGCTTCTCCAGTTGTAGAAAAAGTTTTAAAATCTGCAATCGCAAATGCAGAGCACAATTATGAGATGGATATTAACAACCTAGTTGTTGAAAAAGTCTTCGTTGACGAAGGTCCAACGTTGAAACGTTTCCGTCCACGTGCAATGGGTCGTGCAAGCCAAATTAACAAACGCACAAGCCACATCACAGTTGTGGTATCAGAAAAGAAGGAGGGATAATCGATGGGTCAAAAGGTTAATCCAATTGGTCTTCGTGTCGGTGTTATCCGTGACTGGGAATCTCGTTGGTTCGCTGAGAAAGATTACGCTACATTATTACATGAAGACATCAAAATCCGTGAGTACATTAATGTACGCTTAAAAGATTCTGCTGTTGCTAAAGTAGAAATCGAACGTGCAGCAAATCGTGTAAATGTTACAATTCACACTGCAAAACCTGGTATGGTAATTGGTAAAGGTGGTACTGAAGTTGAAGCACTTCGTAAAGCTCTTAACCAATTAACAGGCAAGCGTGTACACATCAACATTTTAGAAGTTAAGAGAGCTGATCTTAACGCTAAATTAGTAGGCGAAAACATCGCTCGTCAATTAGAAAACCGTGTATCATTCCGTCGTGCACAAAAGCAAGTTATTCAACGTGCTATGCGTGCAGGTGCTAAAGGTATTAAAACACAGGTTTCTGGTCGTCTTGGCGGAGCTGATATCGCTCGTGCAGAATCTTACAGTGAAGGAACTGTTCCACTTCATACACTTCGCGCTGATATTGACTATGCAGCAGTTGAAGCTGATACAACATACGGTAAATTAGGCGTAAAAGTATGGATCTACCGTGGAGAAGTCCTTCCTACAAAAAAGAAAGCTTCTGAGGAAGGAGGAAAATAATATGTTAATGCCAAAACGCGTAAAATATCGTAGAGAGCATCGTGGTAAAATGCGTGGTCGTGCTAAAGGTGGAACTGAAATTGCTTTCGGTGAATTCGGTTTACAAGCACAAGCTGCTTCATGGATTACAAACCGTCAAATCGAAGCTGCTCGTCGTGCAATGACTCGTTACATGAAACGTGGCGGTAAAGTATGGATTAAAATTTTCCCTTCTAAACCTTACACTGCAAAACCTCTAGAAGTACGTATGGGTTCCGGTAAAGGGGCACCAGAAGGCTGGGTAGCAGTAGTAAAACCTGGGAAAATTATGTTCGAAATCGCGGGTGTATCTGAAGAGGTAGCACGCGAAGCATTACGTCTTGCAGCTCACAAGTTACCTGTGAAATGTAAATTCGTAAAACGTGAAGAAAATGGTGGTGAATCTAATGAAAACTAATGATATTCGTGAATTAACCACTGCCGAAATCGAAACAAAAGTTAAAGCTTTAAAGGAAGAGTTGTTTAATCTTCGCTTCCAACTTGCTACAGGACAATTAGAGAATCCAACTCGCATTCGTGAAGTGCGTAAAGCAATTGCTCGTATGAAAACTGTAGTTCGTGAAAGAGAGATCGGAATTAATCGATAAATTGAGGGGAGGTTTGCATAGTGAGCGAACGTAACCAACGCAAAGTTTATACTGGTCGTGTAGTGTCTGACAAAATGGACAAAACGATTACAGTTTTAGTTGAAACTTACAAAACTCATTCCTTGTACGGAAAACGTGTTAAGTATTCTAAGAAGTACAAAGCCCATGATGAGCAAAACCAAGCGAAACTTGGCGATATCGTTAAAATCATGGAAACTCGCCCGCTTTCTGCTACTAAGCGTTTCCGTTTAGTTGAAATCGTTGAAGAAGCGGTTATTATCTAAATAGACGAATCGGAATTTTTAGTCCGAAGGGAGGTTTCATAACATGATCCAACAAGAATCTCGTTTGAAAGTTGCTGACAACTCTGGTGCACGTGAACTTTTAACAATTAAAGTATTAGGCGGCTCTGGTCGTAAATATGCTAACATTGGTGACATTATCGTTGCTACGGTAAAACAAGCAACACCAGGTGGCGTTGTTAAAAAAGGTGACGTTGTTAAAGCAGTAGTAGTACGTACGAAGAGCGGAGCTCGTCGTCCGGACGGTTCTTACATCAAATTTGATGAAAACGCAGCGGTTATCATTAAAGACGATAAGAGCCCACGTGGTACTCGTATCTTCGGACCAGTAGCTCGTGAATTACGTGATAGCAACTTCATGAAGATCGTTTCTTTAGCTCCAGAAGTTCTATAATTTAAGGTATTGCCTTGCTAAGGAGGTGCAGAATTAAGATGCATGTAAAAAAAGGTGATAAAGTACAGGTAATCACTGGTAAAGACAAAGGAAAACAAGGCGTTATCCTTGTGGCTTTCCCAAAGCAAAACCGTGTTATCGTTGAGGGTGTTAACATCGTTAAAAAACACTCTAAGCCATCTCAATTAAATCCACAAGGTGGAATTATTACTAAAGAAGCACCTATTCACGTTTCTAACGTTATGATTTTAGATCCGAAAACAGGTGAACCTACTCGCGTAGGCTTCAAAGTAGAAGATGGTAAAAAAGTTCGTATTGCAAAAAAATCTGGTGAATTATTAGATAAATAATTTTCTTAAGAAAGGAGGTCACTTCATTGAATCGCCTTAAAGAGAAGTTCCAAAAGGAAATTACTCCTGCTCTAGTGAGCAAGTTTAACTATAAATCTGTGATGGAAGTACCGAAAATCGAAAAGATCGTAATCAACACTGGTGTTGGTGACGCGGTATCTAACTCAAAAGCTTTAGACAATGCAGTAGAAGAATTAACACAAATCGCAGGTCAAAAACCTGTTGTAACTCGTGCTAAAAAATCAATCGCTGGTTTCCGTCTTCGTGAAGGTATGCCAATCGGTGCGAAAGTAACTTTACGCGGCGAGCAAATGTATGAGTTCTTCGACAAATTAGTATCGGTTTCTTTACCACGTGTACGTGATTTCCGTGGTGTTTCTAAGAAATCATTCGATGGTCGTGGGAACTACACATTAGGTGTTAAAGAGCAACTTATCTTCCCTGAGATTGATTATGATAAAGTAAGCAAAGTGCGCGGTATGGACATCGTAATCGTTACTACAGCGAAAACTGATGAAGAAGCTCGTGAACTTTTAACACAATTCGGTATGCCATTCCAAAAATAATGGAAGCCAACGCTAAGTAGAGGAGGCGAAAACGTGGCTAAAAAATCTATGATAGCGAAACAAAAGCGTACTCCTAAGTTTAAAGTACAAGAGTATACACGTTGCGAACGCTGCGGTCGTCCGCATTCTGTATACCGCAAATTTAAACTTTGCCGTATTTGTTTCCGTGAACTTGCATATAAAGGTCAAATTCCTGGTGTTAAAAAAGCTAGTTGGTAAAACCCACAAATGGGAAGGAGGTAAAACACATGGTGATGACAGATCCAATTGCAGACATGCTTACTCGCATCCGTAATGCGAACATGGTACGTCATGAGAAATTAGAGGTTCCTGCTTCTAAAATCAAAAAAGAGATCGCTGAACTTTTAAAACGTGAAGGTTTCATTCGTGATGTAGAATACATCGAGGATAACAAACAAGGTATCCTTCGTATTTTCCTGAAATATGGTGCAAACAATGAACGTGTAATCACTGGATTAAAACGTATCAGTAAACCTGGCTTACGCGTTTACGCTAAAGCTGACGAAGTACCACGTGTACTTAACGGATTAGGTATCGCTCTTGTTTCTACATCTAAGGGAGTAATGACAGACAAAGACGCTCGTCAATTACAAACTGGTGGAGAAGTAGTAGCATACGTTTGGTAATATATATTTAAAACGAACGGAGGTGTGACCACATGTCTCGTATTGGTAAAAAGATTCTTGAAATCCCTGCAGGTGTTACTATTACAATTGCAGAAGACAATACTGTAACAGTAAAAGGCCCTAAAGGTGAATTAACTCGTAAATTCAATGCTGATATGTCTATCAAAATTGAAGAAAATACACTAACAGTTGAGCGTCCATCTGAACAGAAGGAACACCGTGCATTACACGGTACAACTCGTGCTTTAATCGGAAACATGGTTGAAGGTGTAACTGCAGGTTTCGCACGCGGACTTGAATTAGTCGGTGTTGGTTACCGTGCTCAAAAACAAGGAGATAAACTTGTTTTAAGCGTAGGTTATTCTCATCCAGTAGAAATGACTCCGGAAGCAGGTCTTGAAGTTGAAGTACCTGCACCAACTAAAATCGTAATTAAAGGTATCGACAAGCAACGTGTTGGCGAATTTGCTGCTAACATCCGTGCTGTACGTGCTCCTGAGCCTTACAAAGGTAAAGGTATTCGTTACGAAGGCGAAGTTGTTCGTCGTAAAGAAGGTAAAACTGCTAAGTAAACCCGTTAGGTGAGAGAAAGGAGTGACAAGAAAATGATCACTAAAGCTGATAAAAATGCGACTCGTAAGAAAAGACATGCACGTGTACGTGCTAAACTTACTGGTACTGCAGAGCGTCCACGTTTAAACGTGTTCCGTTCTAACCAACATATTTACGCTCAAGTTATTGATGATGTGAATGGTGTAACGTTAGTAAGTGCATCTACTCTTGATAAAGACCTTGCTCTTAACGGTACTAGCAATACTGAAGCTGCTACGAAAGTTGGAGAATCAGTTGCTAAGCGTGCTGTAGAGAAAGGCGTTAAAGAAGTAGTATTCGATCGCGGTGGTTACTTATACCATGGCCGTGTTAAAGCTCTAGCTGAAGCTGCTCGTGAGGCTGGATTACAATTTTAATGGTCAAAGGAGGGAAAATTGATGCATCGCATTGACCCAAGTAAATTAGAACTTGAAGAACGTGTAGTTACGATAAATCGTGTCGCGAAAGTTGTTAAGGGTGGTCGTCGTTTCCGCTTTGCTGCACTAGTTGTAGTTGGCGATAAAAACGGTCATGTTGGATTCGGTACTGGTAAAGCACAAGAGGTACCAGACGCAATTCGCAAAGCTATCGAAGACGCTAAGAAAAATTTAATCGCTGTACCATTAGTTGGTACAACAATTCCACACACAATCAACGGTCACTTTGGAGCTGGTGAAGTATTCTTAAAACCTGCTGCTGAGGGTACTGGTGTTATTGCTGGTGGACCTGTTCGTGCGGTTCTTGAATTAGCTGGTGTACAAGATATTCTTTCGAAATCTCTTGGTTCTAACACACCAATCAACATGATTCGCGCTACTGTGAACGGATTAAGCGAACTTAAGCGCGCTGAAGATGTTGCAAAATTACGCGGTAAATCTGTAGAAGAGCTACTAGGTTAAGGAGGGAAAACAAATGGCGAAAAAGTTAGAAATTACCCTCACTCGTAGTGTAATTGGTCGTCCACAAGATCAACGTGCGACGGTAGAAGCTTTAGGTCTTAAAAAGTTGAATTCAACTGTAGTTAAGGAAGAAACTCCTGCTATTCTTGGTATGATCAACAAAGTTTCTCACCTTTTAACTGTAAAAGAAGCTTAAGGATAACTCATTAATATAAGGAGGTGCCTGGGAATGAAACTTCATGAATTAAAACCTGCAGAAGGTTCTCGTAAAGTACGTAACCGTGTCGGTCGTGGTATCGGTTCTGGTAACGGTAAAACTGCTGGTAAAGGTCATAAAGGACAAAACGCACGTTCTGGTGGCGGTGTTCGTCTTGGCTTCGAAGGTGGTCAAACTCCATTATTCCGTCGTTTACCAAAACGCGGCTTCACAAACATTAACCGTAAAGAGTTTACTATTGTAAACTTATCAACGTTAAATCGTTTTGAAGATGGTACAGAAGTAACACCTGAATTATTGCTGGAAACTGGCGTTATCAGCAAGTTAAACGACGGTGTTAAAATTCTTGCAAGCGGAGCAGTAGAGAAAAAACTAACTGTTAAAGCGCACAAGTTCTCTTCAAGTGCTAAAGAAGCAATTGAAGCAGCTGGCGGATCAGTTGAGGTGATCTAATGTTTCGTACAATCTCCAACTTTATGCGCGTTGCTGAGATAAGACGTAAAATATTATTCACTTTAGCGATGTTAATCGTATTCAGGATTGGCACGTTTATCCCAGTGCCATTTACAAATGGAGACGTACTGAAAGCACAAGACCAATTAAATGCTTTAGGCATCCTAAATACATTTGGCGGTGGCGCCTTGAAAAACTTCTCCATCTTCGCGATGGGAATCATGCCGTATATTACAGCATCCATCATCGTGCAATTATTGCAGATGGATGTTGTTCCTAAATTTTCGGAATGGTCGAAGCAAGGTGAAATGGGCCGTCGTAAACTAACGCAATTCACGCGTTACTTTACAATTGTTCTTGCGTTTATTCAGGGGTTTGGTATGTCAATCGGTTTTAACGGTATGGTAGGTGGGCAATTAATTTTGAATCCTGGTTGGAGCACTTATTTATACATTGCTACGGTACTGACTGCTGGTACTGCATTTTTAATGTGGTTAGGCGAACAGATTACAGCTAAAGGTGTAGGTAATGGTATTTCCATCCTTATCTTTGGCGGTATTGCTGCAGCGATCCCAAGTGTTATATCTCAAGTGTATCAACAACAGTTTCAAAATATCGGAGATCAATTGTTCATGAGTATCGTTAAAGTTGCATTGATTTTACTAGCTGTGCTAGCAGTTATTGTTGGTGTTATTTTCATTCAACAAGCTGTTAGAAAGATCCCAATTCAATACGCGAAGCGTGTAACAGGAGGGAATGGGAATCATGCTGGAGCACAAAACACACATTTACCGCTTAAGGTAAATAGTGCGGGTGTTATTCCAGTCATTTTTGCTGTTTCATTCTTAATTACGCCTCCAACTATTGCACAGTTCTTCCCGAAACATGATGTATCGCAGTGGATTATTGCAAACTTTAACTATTCTCACCCAGTGGGAATGATCATATATGTTGCGCTCATTGTAGCCTTCACATATTTCTATGCATTTGTTCAGGTTAATCCAGAGCAAATGTCAGAGAATCTAAACAAGCAAGGTGGATATGTTCCAGGTATTCGTCCGGGTAAGAATACAGAACAATATCTAACAAAAATCTTGTATCGTTTGACCTTTGTAGGATCAATTTTCCTAGCAGCGATTGCAATCTTACCAGTTATTTTTACGAAATTGGGAAATCTTCCTCCATCTGCACAGATTGGTGGAACGAGTATGTTAATCGTTGTCGGCGTTGCTTTAGAAACAATGAAGCAGCTAGAAAGCCAACTGGTAAAACGCCATTACAAAGGGTTTATCAAGCAGTGAGTAAGTGGGAAGAACTATCTTCCCTACATGCTCATGTACTGAGGGGGAACAAGGATGAACTTAATTTTAATGGGGCTTCCTGGTGCTGGTAAAGGTACACAAGCCGAACAGATTGTAGCCAAGTATAACATCCCTCACATTTCAACAGGAGATATGTTCCGTGCAGCTATGAAGGCTGAAACTGAAATGGGTCTACAAGCAAAATCTTTTATTGATAAAGGTGCACTTGTTCCAGATGAAGTTACAATCGGAATTGTTCGTGAACGTTTAAGTCAAGAAGACTGCGTAAGAGGTTTCTTACTAGACGGTTTCCCACGAACTGTTGCACAAGCATCAGCTCTTGAAGAGATTATGAAAGATCTTGGCAAAAAAATCGACTATGTTTTAAACATTAATGTGGATTCAGGGTTGTTATTAAAACGCCTTACAGGCCGTCGCATTTGTAAAGAGTGCGGTGCGACTTACCACTTAGAATTCAATCCACCAGCAAAAGCTGATGTGTGCGATAAATGTGGTGGCGAATTATACCAACGCTCTGATGACAATGAAGAAACTGTAGCAAATCGTTTAGATGTAAATATTAAGCAAACAAAACCTTTGCTTGATTTCTACGACGAGCTTGGTTACTTAAAAAGCATTAATGGTGAGCAAGATATCAATAAAGTATTTGCTGATATCGATGTTCTCATCGGAGGCTTAGCGTAATGATCATCTGCAAAACTCCTCGCGAGATAGAAATCATGCGAGAAGCTGGCAGAATCGTTGCTTTAACTCATCAAGAGTTGAAACAGCACATTACTCCAGGAATTACAACGAAAGAGCTCGATCAAATAGCGGAAAAGACGATTCAAAAATATGGTGCTACGCCATCTTTTAAAGGATACAACGGATTTCCGGGGAGCATATGTGCTTCTGTAAATGAAGAGCTTGTACACGGAATTCCAGGAAAGCGCAAGCTCAAAGAGGGCGATATCATCAGTATCGATATTGGTGCGAAATACAATGGGTACCATGGAGATTCTGCATGGACGTATCCAGTTGGAAACATTTCTGAATCTGTTCAAAAGCTACTTGATGTCACAGAAAAATCGTTGTATCTTGGTCTAGAACAAGTAAAACCAGGCGAGAGATTATCAAATATCTCACATGCGGTTCAAACCCATGCTGAAGAGAATGGATTCTCGATCGTTAGGGAGTATGTTGGTCACGGAATCGGGCAAGACTTACATGAGGACCCTCAAATCCCGCACTATGGTCCACCAAATAGAGGCCCTAGATTAAAGCCGGGAATGGTCATCTGTGTTGAGCCGATGGTGAATCAAGGAAGACGATATGTAAAAACACTATCTGATGACTGGACAGTGGTAACGGTAGATGGTAAATGGTGTGCCCATTTTGAGCACACGATTGCTCTTACAGAAGCAGGATACGAAATCCTTACCACTTTATAAGTAGCTGGCTCTCCGGGATTTCAGAGCAGTGTAAAATGTTACTGATTTGAAGAAGGGAGAACTATTGAATGGCTAAAGATGATGTAATTGAAGTCGAAGGTACCGTTCTTGAAACGTTGCCAAATGCTATGTTCAAAGTAGAATTAGAGAATGGGCATGTCGTATTGGCTCACGTTTCTGGTAAAATCCGTATGAACTTCATTCGTATTTTACCAGGAGACAAAGTTACGGTAGAATTATCTCCGTACGATTTAAATCGTGGTCGTATTACGTACCGTTTTAAATAATATAGCACTCCGTAATCTTTAAGGAGGTTCGAGACATGAAAGTAAGACCGTCAGTTAAACCAATCTGCGAAAAATGTAAAGTTATTCGTAGACGTGGAAAAGTAATGGTTATTTGTGAAAACCCTAAACATAAACAAAAACAAGGTTAATCAGAAGGAGGTGCATTCAGAATGGCACGTATCGCAGGTGTAGATATTCCTCGAGACAAACGCGTTGTTATTTCTTTAACTTACGTATTCGGCATTGGTCGCACAACTGCTGAAAAAATTCTTACTGAAGCTGGTATTTCTTCAGAAACACGAGTTCGTGATTTAACGGAAGACGAATTAGGACGTATCCGTGATGTTATCGATCGTATTAAAGTTGAGGGAGACCTTCGTCGTGAAGTATCTCTTAACATTAAACGTCTAATGGAGATCGGTTCTTACCGTGGTCTTCGTCACCGTCGTGGTTTACCAGTTCGTGGTCAAAATTCTAAAAACAATGCTCGTACACGTAAAGGTCCACGTCGTACAGTAGCAAATAAAAAGAAATAATAAGTAAAGGAGGTTGAACTAACAATGGCACGTAAAACAAACACTCGTAAAAAACGTGTGAAAAAGAATATCGAAGCTGGTATAGCTCATATTCGTTCTACTTTCAACAACACAATCGTAACACTTACAGATACTCACGGTAACGCACTTTCTTGGTCTAGTGCTGGTGCACTTGGTTTCCGTGGATCTCGTAAATCTACTCCATTCGCTGCGCAAATGGCTGCTGAAGCTGCTGCTAAAGTTGCAATGGAGCACGGTTTAAAAACTTTAGAGGTTACTGTTAAAGGTCCTGGTGCTGGTCGTGAAGCTGCAATTCGTGCTCTTCAAGCTGCAGGTCTAGAAGTAACAGCAATTAGAGATGTTACTCCAGTTCCTCATAATGGATGTCGTCCGCCAAAACGTCGTCGTGTGTAATTTTTCTGTATAGAATTTTCCCTTTTGTCTATAATGGATATGATGCATTATCGAGAAATTTCGTACAGAAACATCGCTTGTTGTGCACAATCGGGAACTGCCTAAGGGGGACTTTCGGTTAGACAGGGGTTATACCTTTGTTTAACCGGGGTTTCGACGTTTTGAAGGAGGGTTTAGTTAATGATTGAAATCGAAAAGCCGAAAATCGAAACGGTTGAACTTAACGAAGATGCTAAATATGGTAAATTCGTAATTGAACCGCTTGAGCGTGGATATGGTACTACTTTGGGTAACTCCTTACGTCGTATTCTTTTATCCTCACTCCCTGGTGCCGCTGTTACTGCTATCCAAATCGATGGCGTATTACATGAATTTTCAACAGTTGAGGGCGTAGTAGAAGACGTTACGACGATCATCTTAAACTTGAAAAAGTTAGCTCTTAAAATCTACTCTGAAGAAGAGAAGACGTTGGAAATTGATGTGCAGGGCGAAGGTATTGTCACAGCTGCTGATATTACTCACGATAGTGATGTAGAAATCTTAAATCCAGATTTACACATTGCAACGTTAGCAAAAGATGCGCATTTCCGCGTGCGTTTAACTGCAAAGCGTGGCCGTGGGTATACGCCAGCTGATGCAAATAAAAGCGAAGATCAACCAATAGGAGTAATTCCTATTGATTCTATTTATACTCCAGTATCACGTGTGACTTACCAAGTGGAAAAGACACGTGTCGGACAAGTGGCTAATTATGATAAGCTTACGCTTGATGTATGGACGGATGGAAGCATCGGGCCAAAAGAAGCTATCTCTTTAGGTGCCAAAATCTTAACTGAGCATTTAAATATCTTTGTTGGTTTAACTGATGAAGCACAAAATGCTGAGATTATGGTCGAGAAGGAAGAAGATCAAAAAGAGAAAGTTCTTGAGATGACTATCGAAGAACTAGACCTTTCTGTTCGTTCTTATAATTGCCTAAAACGTGCAGGAATTAATACTGTACAAGAGCTTGCGAACAAAACAGAAGAAGATATGATGAAAGTTCGTAACTTAGGACGTAAATCCTTAGAAGAAGTTAAACATAAACTTGAGGAATTAGGTTTAGGTTTACGTAAAGACGACTGAGGATTTAAACCCATGAACAAAGGAGGGAACTACGAATGGCATACAGAAAATTAGGCCGTACAAGTGCGCAACGTAAAGCTATGTTACGTGACTTAGCTACTGATTTAATTATCAACGAGCGCATCCAAACGACAGAAACTCGTGCAAAAGAACTTCGTTCTGTAGTGGAAAAAATGATCACTTTAGGTAAACGCGGAGATCTTCATGCTCGTCGTCAAGCAGCAGCTTTCATTCGCAATGAAGTAGCTAACGCTGAGACTGGTCAAGATGCACTTCAAAAATTATTCGCTGATGTAGCTCCACGCTATGCTGAGCGCCAAGGCGGATACACTCGTATTGCAAAAATTGGTCCACGTCGCGGAGACGCAGCACCAATGGTAATTATCGAGTTAGTATAATGATAATTAAAAGGGCAGGACAGTTCTTTTCAAGAAACTGGTCATGGCCCTTTTTTTTAAATATAAAAATAGGCGAGCTTGGCGAAGGAAAGGGTGCCTTCTATTGAAAAAAGAGAAACTTCGGATAGGAAATATATCATTTCAATATCCTGGGGCAGCCACGTATGCATTAAAAGATGTTTCATTTTCCTTATATGAGGGAGAATGGGTATCTATTATTGGACAAAACGGTTCAGGAAAGTCTACACTTGCAAAATTATTGAATGGTTTGTTTTTGCCGGAAGCAGGGACTATTACAGTAAATGATTCAATGGTTTTATCAGAGGAAACGGTATGGGATGTTCGAAAACAAATTGGAATGGTATTTCAAAATCCAGATAATCAATTTGTTGGAACAACAGTGCAAGATGATGTTGTATTTGGTTTAGAGAATATCGGAATGCCAAGAGAACAAATGATTGAAAGATTAGAACAGGCCTTACGACTTGTCCGTATGGAAGATTTTCTTAATGATGAGCCTCATTCCTTATCTGGTGGGCAAAAACAGCGAGTGGCAATAGCGGGCGTTTTAGCACTTCAGCCATCTATTTTAATATTAGATGAAGCAACGTCAATGTTAGATCCTCAAGGAAGACGTGAAGTAGTAGAAACGGTTAGACAACTTGTTAATCAAAAAGGTATTACCGTGTTATCAATTACGCACGATTTAGAAGAAGCGGCGCAGTCAGATCGTGTCATTATTTTAAATAAGGGAGAAATATTAGAGGAAGGGACTCCAGAGAAAATTTTCAAGTCCTCTCATATGCTCCAAGAAATTGGCTTAGATGTACCGTTTTCGGTGAAAATAGCAGAATTATTAAAAAGAAATGAAATTCTTTTGCAAAATACGCATCTTACAATGGAAAGCTTGGTGAACGAACTTTGGAGATTACATTCCAAAAAGTAGAACATCGTTATCAATATAAAACTCCATTTGAAAGACGCGCACTTTATGATGTAGACGTGTCGTTTCCAAGTGGGGGCTATTATGCCATTATCGGTCATACTGGTTCAGGTAAGTCGACGATGATTCAACATTTAAATGGTTTATTGCAGCCGACAAATGGTACAGTTCAAATTGGTGAACATTTGATTTCGGCAGGAAAGAAAGAAAAAAAGCTAAAGCCACTACGTAAAAAAGTAGGGGTTGTCTTTCAATTCCCGGAACATCAGTTGTTTGAAGAAACTGTGGAGAAAGATATTTGCTTCGGACCTACTAATTTCGGGGTATCTGGAGACGAAGCGAAGCAAAAGGCTAGAGAGGCAATAGAACTTGTAGGGCTAGAACCGGAACTGTTAACACGTTCTCCGTTCGAATTAAGTGGTGGACAAATGAGACGTGTTGCTATAGCGGGTGTACTGGCAATGGAACCTGAAGTGCTTGTATTAGATGAACCTACAGCAGGTCTAGATCCAAAAGGGCAGAACGAACTTATGCAGATGTTTTATAAGTTGCATAAGGAGAAAGGGCTTACAGTTATCCTTGTAACGCATAATATGGAAGATGCTGCTCAGTATGCGGAACAAATTGTAGTTATGCATAAAGGAACGGTCTTTTTGCAAGGAAGTGCAGAGGAAGTATTTTCACATGCTAATGAACTAGAGAAAATTGGTGTGGATCTTCCTATGTCATTAAAGTATAAACGTGCAATTGAAGAGAAGTTTGGTATTTCAATTCCAAAGGCTACCTTATCTTTAGAGGATCTTACTCATGAAGTTGTGCAGGTGTTACGAAAAGGTGGTCATGAATCATGCAGCAGTTGATTATTGGGAGATATATCCCGGGGAATTCACTTATTCATCAACTTGATCCACGTACGAAGCTGCTGATTGTCTTTTTATATGTATTTGTTGTTTTCTTAGCAAATAATGCGATTTCATATGGATTTTTATTTTTATATGCACTCATTGCTTTATTTTTTGCAAAAGTGCCGATTCGTTATGTACTTTCGGGCTTAAAACCAATTTTATGGATTTTTCTTTTTACATTTTTCCTGCATATTTTTACAAATAAAGAGGGGGATGTACTACTCCAGCTTGGTTGGTTTTCGATACATGAAAAAGGATTAGAGCAAGGGATATACATTTCTGTACGGTTCTTCGTTATTATTTTAATGACGACATTATTAACGTTAACGACGACACCTATTGAAATTACAGATGGTTTGGAGACGTTATTAAAGCCATTGAAGCGTATAAAGGTTCCTGTTCATGAAATCGCATTAATGATGTCAATTTCTCTTCGTTTTATCCCGACATTAATGGATGAAACGAGTAAAATAATGAAAGCACAAGCATCACGTGGTATTGATTTCGCTGGTGGACCGATAAAAGATAGAATGAAAGCTATTATCTCACTGCTCGTTCCTCTGTTTATCAGTGCTTTTAAGCGTGCAGAGGACTTAGCTATTGCGATGGAAGCTCGTGGATATCAAAGTGGTGAAGGACGTACTAAATTTAGGCAACTACGCTGGAAAACAAGCGATACAGTAACGATTGTAAGCTTATTTTGTTTAGCTTGTATTTTGGCATGGGTGCGATCGTAATGGAGAATAGAGAAATGGATAGAATAAAATGTACGGTTGCATATGATGGTATGCATTTTTGTGGTTATCAAATTCAGCCGAAGCATCGTACTGTTCAACAGGAGATAGAAAAAGCATTACAGAAATTGCATAAGGGAGAACTTGTTCGTGTTCAGGCGTCTGGTAGAACAGATTCTACGGTTCATGCAAAAGGGCAAGTAATACACTTTGATACTCCTTTGTCTCTTGAGGAGTGGCAATGGAATAACGCTTTAAATACAATGTTGCCAGATGATATTGTTATTAGGCGAGTAGAGAAAAAAACAGAAGAATTTCATGCACGTTACGGTGTTGAGAAAAAAGAATATCGTTATCGTGTATTATTATCAAAGACTGCGGATGTATTCCGTAGAAATTACGTATATCAATATCCATATCCGCTCGAAATCAATTCTATAAGAAAAGCAATTCCTTATTTTATTGGAACGCATGATTTCACTTCTTTTTGCTCGGCAAAAACTGACAAAAAAGATAAAGTGCGAACAATTTATGAAATCGAGTTAATTGAGCAAGATGATGAATTAATTTTTCGTTTTGTAGGTAATGGATTTTTATATAATATGGTCAGAATTATTGTTGGTACGTTACTTAACGTAGGGCAAGGAAAGCTTGATCCTGATAGCATTCCAGAGATTTTAGCGAAACAAAATCGTCAGTTTGCTGGAAAGATGGCTCCAGGTCATGGGCTTTACCTATGGGAGGTAAACTATAACAACTAATCCTGGTGTAACATTTGCTTGACATTAGAAACTCAAAAGTATATCATAACATATGGTATTGTTTCTAAAACCACGATTAGCCCCGGAAGGAAATCGTGTTTAAGATAAACAATAGATTTTTTCTATGGAAAAGATAACGAGGAGGGAAACACATGCGTACGACTTTTATGGCAAAAGCTAACGAAGTTGAGCGTAAATGGTATGTGGTTGATGCTGAAGGTCAAACTTTAGGTCGCCTATCTACTGAAGTAGCATCCATTTTACGTGGTAAAAACAAACCTACATTTACACCACACGTTGACACGGGTGATCATGTAATTATTATTAACGCTGAGAAAATTCATTTAACAGGTAATAAATTAAACGATAAAATTTACTACCGTCACACTAACCACCCAGGTGGACTTAAGCAAAGAACAGCTCTTGAAATGCGTACAAACTACCCTGTACAAATGTTAGAGCTTGCAATTAAAGGCATGCTTCCAAAAGGACGCTTAGGCCGTCAAGTTTCTAAGAAACTTAACGTGTATGCTGGAGCAGAGCATCCACACCAAGCACAAAAACCAGAAGTTTACGAACTTCGCGGATAATTAATTAAAGGAGGGCTTACTTTGGCACAGGTTCAATACTATGGCACTGGACGTCGTAAGAGTTCAGTAGCGCGCGTACGCCTAGTTCCAGGCGAAGGACGCGTTATCATTAACGGTCGTGATTTTGAAAACTATATCCCATTTGCTGCATTACGTGAAGTAGTGAAACAACCTCTAGTTGCAACAGAAACTTTAGGTAACTACGATGTACTTGTAAACGTAAATGGTGGTGGATACACTGGTCAAGCTGGTGCTATTCGTCACGGTATTTCTCGCGCTTTATTAAAAGCTGATCCAGAATACCGTCTAACACTAAAACGTGCAGGTCTATTAACTCGTGACGCACGTATGAAAGAGCGTAAAAAATACGGTCTTAAAGGCGCACGTCGTGCACCTCAGTTCTCAAAACGTTAATTTTTGCGAACTACAAACCCCAACCATTTTGGTTGGGGTTTTTTTGTGTTTCATTCCTCTTTTACAATTTTTTTAGCTTGGAATATTTTAGTGCTACGGCCTCGCGTATGCTTCTTCTTTAGAAGTTTAGACTATACGTATTAGGGAGGTTTATAAGTACTATGAATGTCATTGTCAGCTTACAAGAAAAACAAAAAGAAAAGCAGTTAAAATACGAGCGGAAGATGCTGCGAGAATTATCATTAAAAACATTGCGCTCAAATATTCGTGATGCCTTTCAAATGCAAGAGCTTCATCGTCAGTATGAAGATTACTGTATTGAATTAGGGATAGAATCTTATTTATTAGGAGCGAGATATAGTAAATTTGGTTATTATGGTGAATCGTTTTTTGATGTGAAATATAGAGCTTTAGAAGAAGAACAACAATTAACTGAAACGCTATTTCAATTTTTAACGAGTATGACTATGCGAGAAATAAAGTTGAAAGATGAGGAATTACTTTTTGAATCTTGTCAGCAGTTTATAGGATTGTGGTGGCAAGAAGGGTATGAAAAAGGTGAAAGAAGATATCGATTAAAGCTTCATTAAGACAAGCATAAACTTTCCTCTTGTCCCATATAAGTAGTTATAGGGACTAGCTGGAGGAGGAAAGGTATGAAGAGAATTCGAATTATCTCTTTTGCACTCGCTGCGGTTGTTTTGTTTTTTTTAGTCAAACAAGAATTTCAAATCACAAAATCGTGGCGAGCTTGGAATTTACCCTTATCAGGGAAAGTAATCGTATTAGATGCTGGGCATGGTGGACCAGATGGAGGGGCTGTTGGTGGAAAGGATATTATAGAAAAGGATATTACGCTTGAAATTACAAAAAAGGTACAAGACTATTTACAAGAACAAGGTGCACTAGTTATTTTAACGCGTGAGGGAGATTATGATTTAGCTAACAAAGATACAAAGTCATATAGTAGACGTAAAGCGGAGGATTTAAAAAAACGTGTAGAAATCATCAATAAACCAGATATAGACTTTTTTGCAAGCATTCATTTAAATGCTTTAACTAGTAGTGGATCGAAAGGCGCACAAACATTCTACTATCGCTCTTCAATTGAAAATGAACGTGCTGCTAAATTTATACAGGCTGAATTGAGAACGAGTTTAGAAAATACGAATCGTTCTGCTAAAACAATCTCTCACGTATACTTATTGAAGTATGCGAAAACACCAGGTGCTTTAATTGAAGCCGGCTTTTTATCGAATGTGAACGAAAGGTATATGTTAAATTCGGAGAAATATCAACAGAAGGTAGCAGCTGCAATATACCGTGGTATATTGCGTTATTTCACGGAAAAAGGAAATCCTCCAGAATAAGGAGGATTTTTTTGAGTTTCTCTCGTTAACGAAGTTTTCGGAAAATATGTTATACTGGAAATGTAAACGCATTAATTTGAAGAATAAACAAAGATGAATTCAATTAACATTACGTTATTTTTCATACAGGGGGCTGGGTTAATTATGGTAACGAAAGAACAAGTGGTTGAAGCGTTAGAAGGGATTGTAGATCCGTTTTTACATAAAACATTAAAAGAAACAAGTGCAATTAAAGAGGTAACAGTCAAGCCTGAGAAGGAACATGTGAGTGTCAAAATTGCAATCGTAAAAACTGGTACAGCGGAACAAATGCAGTTGCAGTCTGGAATTGTAAAGTTAGTAAAAGAACTTGGAGCAGCAACAGTTGGACTTCGTTTTGCAGAATTTACAGAAGAGGAATTAGCTCAGTTTGCACCAGAACAAGAAGCAGAGCAAAGTGAATCTTTATTGTCACCAAATTCAAAAACGACATTCTTAGCAGTAGCGAGTGGAAAAGGTGGCGTGGGAAAATCAACCGTTTCCGTTAACCTTGCAGTTGCTTTAGCTCGTTTAGGAAAAAAAGTTGGTATTATTGATGCGGACATTTACGGTTTTAGTGTGCCAGACATGATGGGGATAGAAAAACGTCCCATCGTAAGAGGTGACAAGATAATTCCGGTGGAACGTTTAGGTGTAAAGGTAATCTCAATGGGCTTCTTTGTAGAGGATAATGCACCAGTTATTTGGAGAGGACCTATGCTTGGGAAAATGTTAAACCACTTCTTCACAGAAGTGGAATGGGGCGATTTAGATTATTTAGTACTAGATTTACCACCAGGAACAGGTGATGTTGCGTTAGATGTGCACTCAATGTTGCCATCTTGCAAAGAGATTATTGTAACGACGCCTCATCCAACAGCTGCGTTTGTAGCAGCGCGTGCTGGAGCGATGGCATTACGCACTGAACATAGTATTCTCGGTGTTGTTGAGAACATGGCATATTTTGAAAGTAAGGTAACTGGTGAGAAAGAATATGTATTTGGAAGAGGCGGGGGAGATAAGTTGGCTACCGAACTACAAACAAATGTTCTTGGTCGTATTCCGCTGCAACAACCTGATTGGAATAAAGAAGACTTTGCTCCTTCAGTATATGAAGATACACATACAACCGGCATTATTTATAGTAAAATAGCCGAAGTGGTAATTGATAAAACAGCTGTTACACAAAAATAAAGTGAAACTTTAATCAGTGGAGTTCATCTGTTACTGGCAACAATAAGGGTTTTGTTACTAGTAAACTTTTCGCTTAACTAGAGGGCCATTTTGTCTGTTAATAGCAAGATAAAGTAATAACGAGTGGACAATTTATACATTGTCCACTCGTTATTATAGTTATTATTTTCACTGTTCTTCCTTCTTCTCGCCTTGAGAACCACCGTCACCGCCTGCTTCTTTCTTATCAGATCCACCTTTTTCAGCCTTTTGTACACCTTTACTAATGATATCAATCATCTTGGATTGGAAGAGTGGACTTTCAGCAGTTTCTGTTAGTACTTGTTGTAGATATTGACGGTATTCTTTACTCTTCATTGTTTGTAACATCATTTTTTCTACTTCAGGATTTTTCATGATTTCTATAACGCCTGCTTGGTATTCAGGGTCTTTTAATAAGGTTTTCATTAATTGGGTTTGTTCTTTCCCCATACTTTTAGCGAACTTCGATGAGAACTCAGGATCTTTAAAGAGCTTTTCCCAGAATTGTTGCCCTTTATCGGATACCATTGCATCTTCAATCGTTTTCTTTACTACTGTTTCATCTAGTATGAGTGCTTGTTTCATTTTTTCATCAGTTAATACATCTTGAATAGCTTTCTTACCTTGATCTGTTTTTAAAATATCAACAATCATTTTCTTTGTTTGATCGTAATCTAGTTCGGATTTCGTTTCTTTTCCTTGTGCGCATGCTACAAGTGCGATAAGTAGAAAAGAAGAAACGAAAATGAATAGTATCCGTTTCATAAGTTGGAACTCCTTTCAGCACAGTTCTCTCTTTTTAATATAAATATCTTTAAGGAATTTATACATGAACATGGCTAGCTTTTTGAAATTGTCATTGATACAATTTAATTAGAAATATAAGGATAATGGGGGATGTGTTGTGAATAGCCGCAAGTGGGTACGACTATTTTTAACGACGTTGTTTCTTGGTGGGATTAGCACAGTTATTATTGGTTTTGTTTTGGAGTGGGACAGGTACAATGAATTTTTTAAAAATTTCGACGTTAAGGAGATTTTAGCGGTATCTTTCTGGTTGATGGGTGTAGGATTTATTTTTAGCGTTATAAGTCAAATGGGATTCTTTGCATATTTAACAATCCATCGTTTTGGACTAGGGATGTTTCGCTCATCGTCTTTATGGAATGCAGTCCAGCTCTTCTTTATTGCATTCGTATTATTTGATTTTGTGTATTTAAGGTCTGTACTTATTGCAAATGGGGAAGTCTCATTGGGGAATAACATACTTGTTGCTGGAATTTTATTTGTGTTTGGAGCAATTGTTGCTTATGTAAAAAGTAAAGAAACAAATAAAAAAGCATTTGTGCCAGCTCTGTTCTTTATGGTTGTTGTAACAATTCTTGAATGGGTACCGGCGCTTCGGATTAATGATACAGATTGGTTATATTTAATGGTTATACCGCTATTGTTATGTAATGCATATCAATTACTTGTATTACATCGTTTAATCGGAAAAACGAGTAAACCTGCTTAATAGAGAGAGGTTTTATACACCGGCAGTTATATTACTGGAAATGGTGTGATTAAAAAAGCTCTACCACCTTCTTGAAAGGTAGTAGAGCTTTTTATACGTGAAGAGTAGTAGGGACGAAGCTATTTCACATCTTCACTTTTCGTACTTGTGTTGGAAATAAGTTGTGATACGGATATTTGCTCATATCCATCACTTTTTAATTTTTGCAGGAGCAGCGGTAAAGCTCTATTTGTTTGAAGGGCAGAATCGGATGCGTGTAATAAGACAATATCTCCACCTTTCAAATTATTAGAGACGGTGGAAACGATGTGGTTTACACCTGGGTTTTTCCAATCGTTTGAATTATTACTCCAATGCACGACGGTGTATCCAAGTGATTCTGCAATTTTAAGGGTTGCCTTGTTAAATTCGCCACTAGGTGGACGTAACAGTTTGACTTGTTTTACACCAAGTTTTGTAAAAACATCTTGTGCTCGTAAAAGGTCTCGTCTTATTTCATTCGTCTCTAGAGAAGTATAAGATGTGTAATTGTAACCCATACTACCGATTTCGTGTCCATCTTTCATGATGCGCTCTACAATATCGGGGTGTCTTTCGGCCCATGCAGCAGAAAGGAAGAAGGTTGCATTCTTAATTTCTCTTTCTTTAAGAGTATCAAGGATTGGAATTGCTTTTTTGTCTCCCCAACTAATATCAAACGTAAATGCAACTTGCTTTTTAGCGGTATCTCCTTTGTAAATTACTTTAGGGCCTGTAGCAGTTGAAAAAGCAGATTCATGTGAATATGTTTTTAAAAAGAGTAGCCATGCTGTAAATAAGGAAAGTATCACTATTAAGCTAATGTGTTTAAAAGTTCTTTTACTCGTAATAAAAAAGAAAAACATAATATTACGCCCCTTTGTCCAATCCTTTTCAGTTACATATATGCTGGAAATATAAAAAAGAGAACAAAGGATTAATATCGTAAGTAGTGGATATAATGAATGATAGGATTGTAATAAGTGAAAATGAGCGGAACGTTTATTGTTACGTAAGGAATTATTGAGGTGATCATTTGCTTGGGCTGATGTTGACAAAAGAAGAGAGAAAAGAGATGGAATACATATTAAAGAGAGAGTTAGAGGAACTTTTATTTGATTTTGAAGATGAGCGTATTCATGAAGTTGTAAAAAAGGCGATGGAAGAAAGATATAAAATCATTTTTTGTTTGTTTCGGAGAGTTGCTAACGCAGAGGAATGTATTCGTTATGTAAGAAGAAGAACTTTTTATTAAAAAGTATTGACGTTAATAGTTTGTATATGGTAAATTAATAAACGTCGCTGATGCGGAAACGCAGAAAACGACAAAAAAGAAATTGAAAAACTTAGTTGACATCGAAAAACGAAGATGTTAACATAAGGAAGTCGCAAATGAGCGAC
>NZ_LMJQ01000012.1:6582-381468 GCF_001429475.1 Bacillus sp. Root131 | reverse complement strand
CGAATTCAAGAAAAATTAAACCACCTATCCCCTAAAGAATTTAGGGAACAAGTGGTTTAGGTGTTTTGATTGGTGTCCCGTTTTCGGGGTTCACTTCAAGATAACAAGGTTTTTTTAGCGTCCCAGGAGAGATTCGAACTCCCGCTCCGCCCATTCCGTACTATTTTATATATTTTGATCGCAGTCTTAATATATCTTCTCCTTCGCGAATGCCTGCCGATCCCTTCCTCACATTTTTTACGACAGTCCAATTCGGGTTAGTTTCATCACCGATGTTCTGTACTGTAAAGTTGCCGTCACCATATTTCCGTTGACCTTCTGCCAATTTCTCCGTTAAATCATTCTCTTTTGTTCTCGCCATCTTTGCGCCATCTCCCTTTTTATACAACCTTCTTAAACTGTCCAACTAATCACACGTCCAGTCAATTGGAGATTCTCGTTTTCCGCTTCTATTAATTGTAACACACTATCAGGGATAAGTTCCGATAACGGCTACTCAATCACACTAGAATGGTAAAAACTTTTATAACATTGCAAGTGAACAATTAGGAGAATCTGGATATGGATTTGAGTTCTACCATAAGCCTATTGATTCTTTAAATTAAATATGAGGAACAGGGCGCATAAAGTGTAACTTTAATCAACCCTCACCAATCGGACTTTTACGGACAGCCCGACCCCACCTAACTTCTTTGCTTCCGCTGAATTTTGAGGTGGGGGTCTTACTGCCCGGCAAATAGCGGGATAAACGACGCTCTTTTTATTTAAGAAAAAGAAGTACATATGCAACTGCTTAATATCGAAGGAAAGGTCTCAGATATTAAGAATGAACTACACTTATAACCCAAACATCAATTTTTAGACAAACAAAAACCTTGTTATCAAAAGATAACAAGGTTTTTGTTAGCGTCCCAGGAGAGATTCGAACTCCCGACCGTACGCTTAGAAGGCGTATGCTCTATCCGGCTGAGCTACTGGGACATGGAGCGGGTGAAGAGAATCGAACTCTCGACCAGAGCTTGGAAGGCTCTTGTTTTACCACTAAACTACACCCGCATATGTTATTTTCTTTTCTTCGTTAGCGCCGTTGCCCTATCGACAATATTTATTATATGTATAACCATACATAAAGTCAACACCTTTTTTAAAAGAGGATAAATTTTATTATCCTCTTTTAAAAACTGCTTGTTCAACTAGTTGTCCGTCTAATGTTTCAAAACGAACTTCCATTTGATTTTCATCCATTTCTAATACAGCAAATGTCTTTTCTACACGCTGACGTGGTAATAAAATACTGCCTGGATTAATAAATAAAACGCCGTCGATTAATTCCGCACCTAATACGTGAGAATGTCCGAAGCATGCAACTTGCGCTCCTACTTCTTCCGCATGGTACGCTAGCGTTTGTAATGTCATTTTCACATTATGGCGATGTCCATGCACAACTAAGAAGCGAATTCCATTTACATCAGTTACAATTTCATCTTGAAAGTTAGCATAATCACAGTTTCCTTTTACAACACGGAAACCTTGCATTTCTTCATGAGCAGGCGTTAGCTCTGAATCACCGCAATGAATCATGATATCTACTTTCCCTTCATATTTCTCTTTCAACTGCTGTAATTCCTTCACAGAGCTATGACTATCGCTTACGATTAAAGCTTTCATCATACTCTCTCCCTTATTCTCCTAAAAACCATTCCGGGATTTTTTCTTCTAACTTACGAAGAGCACGACCACGGTGGCTAATAGCATTTTTCTCATCTGAACTTAATTCCGCCATTGCTTTTTTGTATTCTTCCACATAAAAGATCGGATCGTATCCAAAACCATTTTCTCCGCGGCGTTGTTCTAAAATAAATCCTTCACATGTCCCATTTACAATGACAGGCTTTTTATCACCTTCAGGGAAAGCAACTGCTAATGCACAATAGAAACGTGCTTTACGCTTTTCAAAGTCAATGCCATTTAATTCTTGTAACACTTTATCGATATTTGCTTGATCATTTTTCGGTTCACCAGCAAAACGCGCTGAATACACTCCTGGTTTTCCGTTTAAAGCATCTACAATAAGACCCGAATCATCCGCAATTACGATCGAATTCAGCTGTCTACTCAAACTATCCGCTTTTAAGATCGCATTTTCTTCAAATGTTTCACCTGTTTCTTCAACTTCTTCAATATGAGGAAAATCGTGTAATGATTTTACTTCTAAATTAAATCGCTCAAATAACTCAGCAAACTCACGTACTTTACCCATATTTTTTGTCGCTACAACAACTTGTTTCATACTTTCCACCTCTACTCTATATGAGATACGATGTCGCCTAAAGCTTCTTTTTGCATATCAATCAGTTGGAAAATGCCTTTTTCCGCAGCATCAAGTAGTTCATTTAACTGCGCTCTACTAAACGTCGCTTCTTCTCCAGTTCCTTGCACTTCAACAAATTGGCCTTTTCCAGTCATAATCACGTTCATATCAACGTCTGCTTTAGAATCTTCTGCATAGTTTAAATCTAAAACAACACCTTGCTCTTCAACAATCCCTACTGACGTTGCTGCTAAATAATCTTTTACTGGAATTTTAGATACTTTTTCTGCTTGTAATAACTTCTCAAAAGCTAGTACCATCGCTACATATGCACCTGTAATAGACGCTGTTCTCGTTCCACCATCTGCTTGGATAACATCACAGTCAATCCAAACTGTTCTCTCGCCAAGCGCTTCTAAATCAACTACCGCACGTAATGCTCGTCCAATTAGACGCTGAATTTCCATTGTACGTCCTGTTACTTTCCCTTTGCTTGACTCTCTAATTGTACGTTGTTCTGTTGCACGCGGAATCATCGCGTATTCAGCTGTTACCCAGCCCTTTCCTTCTCCACGCATAAACGGTGGTACACGCTCTTCAATTGTCGCTGAGCAAATCACCTTTGTATCCCCAACTTCAATTAATACAGATCCCTCTGGATGTTTTAAATAATTCGTATGAATATGTATATGGCGTAATTCTGTTTTCTCTCTACCATCTACTCGCATAAAAATAACCTCCTCTTAATTACTACTCGTTAGTATAGCCAATTTTAAATGTATGATATGTATACAATAAAAGAAGGAGAACCCAAAAAGCAATTCTCCTTTCTTACTTAAGTATATCAAATTATTCAAGATTAAAAACTACCTGTATTCACGTTTTCTGGACGATCTACAGGTTTTATTAACTTTCCGCCCTTTTCATCTATAAGATTTGCTTTTCCATTCACTTCAATAGAAACATTTTTCACACCTTTCTTTTCTGTTAAAGATAAAACTAACGACTTCAATACGTAATTTGAAATCATATTTTTATCTGGGTTTACAAATATATTTTCATTAAAGTTTAATGTAAGATTTCCGTCTTGTAATTTCGGATTCGTAATAAGCTTAACGCCTGGATTAAAATCATTCAGGAGCGATTGATGAATCGGACCTTTTACAAGCTCATCTATAATTGCTGCATAATCATTTTCTTTTCCTTCAGCAACGCGGCGCGTTACTGGTACGTAATATTGCTGTTTATTATTATTTTGCGCCATAAAATACAGTGTGACTGGTTTTGTATTTGTTACATCTGCTACTTGTTCATCATCGAAGTTAATACCATTTGCACGGCTCACTCCTTCACCAAGCGGTGTACCACCAACAGGCATCTTTGCCAATTTCTCACCATTTATTTGGAACTGCACTTGTTTTATCTCTGTAAATTGAGTCAACGTCCACGCTATAGATTCAACGATTTGCCGCTCTTCTTCTTTCGCATAGTTTTTCATTTCTTTAGAGAAATCAATAACTGCCGTCCCGTCCTTTTTCAAATCTAAGGTCATCGTTGTATTCGCCGGAATGACTGCACGAAACCCATTCGGTAATAAATTTGTTACTGGTCCATCTTT
Source organism: Bacillus sp. Root131 (assembly GCF_001429475.1). NCBI lineage: Bacteria > Bacillati > Bacillota > Bacilli > Caryophanales > Bacillaceae > Bacillus > Bacillus sp. Root131. Next base: position 377,539 of record NZ_LMJQ01000012.1, on the reverse strand, counting down.
CACAAGGTATTCTAACGTTTGCTTCACAGTCTCATTTGCTTTCGGAGTAGGTATAGCTAATGTTTGTGGTACAACATAACCATTTTTATCAACAAGGTATAGTTCTCTATTTACCATTTGCCCTTGCTTATCTTTTTTAGCTACTTCTTTCTTCCCACCCTCTGTATACGTAACTTGTTTTGGCGGATCAATTTGTTCAGTTGCTTTCTCCTGATTTATAAAGCCACACCCTGTTAGTAAAACAGCGCTCACAGTAGCACCAACAACCCATTTAAAAGTGGATTTAGGCATGCCATTCCCCCCTAAAATCTAAGTTTGTACTATTATGTATACGAGCCGTTTCACATTTTAGAACAAGCTGTGCCTCTTATATAGTGAAACTTTAATCAGTGGGAGTTTTGTTCATCCCCCACATAACTTCTTTTCTTCCGCTGAATTTTGAGGTGGGGGTCTTACTGCCCGGAAAATAGCGGGATAAACAAAAACTCCTGATTTCTCAGGAGCTTACTTATATGAATTCTACTATTATTCTTTTTCTAAATGAATATGCTTCACATTTTCAATCGGTTGACCGAACCATTTTGATGCAATTTCTTTAAACAAGCCTATTTTTCCTGTTGTTAAGAAGAGATGATCGCTTTGTTCTTCTCCTTCATTCAACATTTTACTATGATATAAGATTGTACTTACTTCACGTGCTGTTTCATCACCAGAACTAATTAGTTGTACTTTATCTCCCATTACTTTTTTAATAACAGGTCCTAAAATCGGATAATGTGTACACCCTAATATAAGGGTATCAATATCGGTACTTTTCAGTGGTTGCAGCGTTTCTCTTACAACTTCGTACGCCATTTCACTTTCGAAATTCCCACTCTCTACAAGTTCAACGAAAGGTGGACAAGCTAAACTTTCTACCATAACACGGTTATTAATAGACTTTAACGCCTCTTCGTATGCACCACTTTTCACGGTTCCAATCGTTCCAATAATCCCAACCTGATACGTGTTTGTCACTTTTAAAGCTGTACGTGATCCTGGGTGAATAACTCCTACTACTGGAATTGGTAATTGTTTTTGCATCTCTTCTAATACAACTGCAGTTGCTGTATTACACGCAATAACTAACATTTTAATATTTAAATCTAGTAAATGCTCCGTCATTTCCCACGTAAATTGACGCACTTCTTCTCGAGAACGTGGACCATAAGGACAACGTGCTGTATCTCCTAAATATATGATACGCTCTTTCGGCAACTGACGAATTAATTCCTTCGCTACTGTTAAACCGCCAACTCCTGAATCGATAACACCGATTGCTCTATTCAACTTCATCACCCGTTTTCTCATTCATCATCTTTTATGTTTATCATTATATTTTACACACTTTAAGTTCGCTCACTTCAAATGCTTCTGTATGAAAATTTTCATTTGCCCATGTATAGACTAGGACCTTTTTTATTTTGCTCCTTTTTTTCGTAATTTGCAAGACAGAAAAATAACCGACCTTCTATAAGAAAGTCGGTTTCTTCTATATAAGGTGCATACTCATTGCTCCATCTTTTTTTGAAAAGAAGACATTCCCATTAATAAGAAGAAATGAGCAGAAATTAAAATGACGAGCAAAATAAAATTCAATCGATAACTATTTGTAGATTCCATAATTTTGCTCGCTACAGCTGGTCCAAATGCCATACCGAAAAAGTTAATTAAATTATATAAACCAAGACCAACTCCAACTTTAGCTGGATTTAATGTTTTGGGTATAAATGTGTTTAATGATACTTGAATTGCCGAATAACTCATAAATGTTAAAATAACCGCAAATAAAATAAAGAGTAAGTTCCCATTCGGAATAATCCCTAAAATTAAAAAGCCCATGATCATAACTACAGACGCTACATACATCATCCTCACATTCCCAAACGAAGGAATAATCTTTCCGGTAATAACACTAGATACAATACCAAAGAGAGATGCAACAAACAATACAATTCCAATAACGAATGGAGACAATCCGTGTCCTCTTCCTAACAGTAATGGTAATAATAATAAACTAGCACATAACGCCACATTAATGATAAATCCGACCGCTATTAAACGAAGTAATGGTTTATTTGTAAACAACTCAATATCAATAAACGGCGACTCTGTTCTCTTCATATGAGCCCTGAATAAAAATAGGAAAGCAACAGATAACACAAAAAGCCAACTATTAATATTCACTCCTAATAAAATGGTCGTAATCAATACAAATAATAAAACTGCTCCAATGAAATCAAAGCGAAACACTTCATCGGTATGTTGCGCCTCTTCTGGCATAAATTTTACGAGCAAGAAAATACCAATCATTGAAATAACCATAAATAAAAATAAATACGGCCACCCTAACGTATTTGTAATTGCCCCACCAACTAAAGGTCCAATACCAACCGCTAATGCAATAGAAGAACTAATCATTGCTAACGCACCCGGTTTTTTAGCTGGAGCAACTAATTTTGCCACCGCAATCATACTGAGCGCAATAAACGCTGCTCCCCCGCTCGCCTGCACTAACCTTGCGAAAATGATAATCTCATAAGATTGATTCACAAACCCAACAATAGAACCAGCTACAAATATGATAATAGAAATAATTAATAGCCTTTTTACACTGTAACGATCAGCCAGTTTTCCATATATCATCGAACCAATACCGACAACTAAAGAATACCCCACTACAACCCAACTTACTTTCGATTGACTAATTGATAAATCATTGGCAATATCCTCTAGCGCTACATTAAATAACACAGCGTTCATCGGTCCTAACAAAACAATAAAACATAATGTAAAAACAAACCATTTCGAATGGTTACTTATATCTTTCCCCATGTGTAGCACTCTCCTGATTGCAATTTTAAAATTGTCAAACTATAGATGAAAAATGAAGTTATTTAAATGTTGTATCACCACTAAACAACTTCATTAAATGTATAAAAGGTACTACCTTATCTCGCGATAAAGTGAAACTTTAACCAGCCCTCATCAATCGGACTTTTACGGGCAGTTGATCCCCCACCTAACTTCTTTGCTTCCGCTGAATTTTGAGGTGGGGGTCTTACTGCCCGGAAAATAGCGGGGTAAATTGAATTCGACACGAAACAAGAATGTTGTTCGATATTCATGGAACTATCATAGTTTCAGCATTACAGTTTGTCAACGAAAAATATACAAACTAAACTAATTTAGCCTTTTTAGTTTACTTTGTTCGAAATTTATTATACACTAATTTCGAACCCGATATGAGAAGGACTGGCATGATTATTCAAATTTGCATTTTTCAACTTAATAAGACGAAACGAATACAGAACTTTTATATAGAAGAGACATTATAGGAGGATTATGATGAAGAAAAAAATGTTAGTTGTATTAACAAGTGTAGAAAAATATCCAAATTTAAATAGGGCTACCGGACTTTGGCTTGGTGAAGCTGTACATTTCGTAAAAAAAGTAGAAGAAGCGGGTTACGAAGTCGATTATGTCAGCCCACAAGGCGGTTATACACCAATTGATCCACATAGTTTAGCAATGGCGGAGAGCGTCGATTGGGAATGGTATCAAAAGAAAGAGTTTATGAATCGCCTCGGTTCTACAATGAAACCGAGTGAAGTGAATCCAGAAGACTACGCTGTTATTTATTACGCAGGTGGTCACGGGGTTATTTGGGACTTCCCAGAAAATAAACAACTTCAAAATATTTGCCGCAACATTTATGAAAACGGCGGAATTGTTTCTTCCGTTTGTCATGGAGCTGCTGGTTTATTTCATATTACATTAAGTAATGGGGATCGTTTAATTAGTGGTAAGAAGGTAACAGGCTTTTCAAATGAAGAAGAAAAATTAGCTGAATTAGATCAATTCGTTCCATTTTTAACAGAAGATGAACTCATTAAAAATGGAGGACTTTACGAAAAAGCCGCGCAACCGTGGGAAGCTTATGCTTTAGAAGATAATCGTGTTATCACTGGTCAAAACCCAGCTTCAGGTGGTCCAGTAGCCGAATTAGTATTAAAACAGTTGCAAAAATAATATGTACTAAAAAAGCAGATTTCCCTCTATTAAGGGAGATCTGCTTTTTTACGAAATCATTTGCAAAATAGCAATAACTTCTTTTTCAATTTCCGAATCATCAATTGCATCTATATACTCTGGTTTAAAAAGTTGATACTTCTTCAATTGATAAAAATCAAGTATCGCTTTCTTTAACGTAATATCGTACTGAATACAAAAAGAATGATCTATAATACGTCTTAACATCACATCATCTTGCACCATAAATAATTGTGCGTTCATCTTATTAAAGTAGCCTTGTTCCATACCCGCTTCAAAAAACATTTGCAAATTATGATTACGATTTTGTTGTGCAGCGACTAATTGATCCGACAAATGCGGATATGCTTCTTTCAAATCTTGCAAAAAAACATCCGAAATATATGTCACACATTTTAAAGAATGGATAAATGTCTTTTGGAACCGTTCTGTAAATGACATACTTTCATCTTGATTATCCGCATCACCTTCGAGTAGATAGTTCATGAAATCCTCTACTACCGCCTCAATAATTTCATCTTTCGAAGAAAAACGTTTATATAAAGTAGCTTTACTAATATCCATATATTTCGCAATTTCATCTATTTTCAATTGGCTAAAACTCGCCTTTCTAATAACGGGCTTGATTTTATTAATATAAGTATTTGCACATGCGACTTTTCTCATTTAAAAGAGCCTCCCCTTTTGTCCATACAAAATAGTATAGCAAATTCACGATTAATTATAAATGAAGTCACTATACTCAATACATCTTTTTAGTTTAAGGGTTCATTTACACTATAGAAAAAATGCCCGCTACCTTTATGAGTAGCGAGCACCTTTTCTATAATTTATTTACAGCCCTTTTTATAGCCTTACCCATTTCCACACTAGACTGCGGGTTTTGTCCTGTAATTAAATGTCCATCTACTACCACATGTGACGTAAAATTGGGGGCTATATAAAATAAAGCTCCTTCTTCTTTCAACTTACTTTCTAACAAAAACGGAACGCGCTTTTCTAAATGTACAGCTTTTTCTTCATCGTTTGTATAACCTGTTATACGCTTACCGGCAACAAAAAACGAGCTATCCTTATTTTTCACACCGACAAAGGAACTTACTCCGTGACAAACAGCCGCTACAATCCGGTTATCGTTATACATATTCTCAATTAAATTTGCTACATATGGATTACCTGGAAAATCTACAATCGCCCCGTGGCCACCACCAAATAAAACCGCATCATAATCCGAGAAATGAACATTTGAAATCGGCCTCGTATTTTGCAATAAAGAAGCTACATGCTTGAATTCACGAGGTATACCATTCGGAATAGACACTCTATCTATAGGTACTCTCCCGCCTTTTATTGACACAACATCAAACTTAGCCTTTTTAAATAAATGATAAGGAGCTGCGAGCTCTTCAAGCCACAAACCAGTCGGGTGTCCATTCATATCATGAGCACTTGTTGAAACTAACAGTATCCTTTTCAACTTATCCCCTCCTTATTACCTATTTATGTATGGAGTGTTCTTATCATTCATATAGCAAGTGAAGCAAACAAAAAAATAGCCGACTCTTTGTATAAAAGTCGGCTGCTTTCTTATAGTTCGAGCTCTCCCATACGAAGAAGCTCCACAACTGCTTGTGAACGTCCTTTAACCCCTAGCTTTTGCATTGCGTTTGAGATGTGGTTGCGAACTGTCTTTTCACTTATAAAAAGTTCACCTGCAATTTCCTTCGTTGTTTTATCTTGAACCAGTAATTCAAATACTTCTCTTTCTCTCTTTGTGAGTAAAGGTTTAGATTGATACGCTTTTTCCTTCAACTGGTATAACCCTCCTTGCTTAAGCCAGAGCTGTGTATGTGTAAGTTGGGTGTTTATTTAGTCAAGATATTGTATGAACGAAATGTGCAGGTGGTGAATGAAAATGGGCTTTATTTCCTATGTTATTTTAGACTTTTATACAGTGCGTACACTCTTTTTATCCACTTACTTTCCAGCGCGCCATATTTGTTCTAGCAATATACTTACAACCGTACCTACAAATAAACCATTACCGAATATATATTGCATAACAGACGGCAAGGATTGGAGTGCTCCAGACGGTAAAAACATAACGCCACTTCCAAATAATACTGCCACTCCTAAAATCGTTACATTCCTTTCACTCATCGGCACTTGTTTTATATTATTAAATCCAATTCCAATTAATTGTACGAACGAAGCCATTAAAACAGCCGATGCGACAGCCGATGGTAAAGATGCTAAGTAACGAATAATACTTGGAAAAAGAGACATTACGACTAGTAACGCACATGCCATTAAGAACGATCGTATATATTTTTGTTTTGTTAAGCGTATAAATCCTGCCGTTGCTGGTAACGGAACGATACCTACAGTTGAAAATACGGAGGAAATGATATGCGAAATCCCTCCAACCCACGTACCATCCTTCAACTGTTTTTGTTCAATAGTTGCTTTATGAATGGTAGCTTGATTAATCGCTATAATAGCTGCCACTGTATTTGAAACTAAAATACATACCATAACGAAACTGGATACTGCCATACCAGTATTCCATTTTGGAAGTCCCCAAGCAAACATTTGTGGAAGTTGTACAAAATGAGTTACTTGAGATGGAACCGTCACTTTTCCTGCAATGAGAAAAATAATCCACCCGCTAATTAATCCTATTAAAACTGCATAACTTTTGATAAAACCTCTTCCAAAATTAGACAGTATAATAACGAACAAAAATATACTAAACGCAATTATCGCTGTAAATCCATCGATTTGAGAAATAGTAGCTGTAATTCCTAGCATTCCTTTTAAAAATACACCACTTAATTGTAAACATAATAAAAGTAAAAACGTCCCTGTCACAACTGGCGTAAATAAAAATAAAATACGTCCTATAAAACCAGTTACTCCTAATCCTATTAAAATAACACCGGAGATTATCATTCCTAACTCTAAAATTTGCAGTGTACTATGCAATTGATCTTGTCCGGCAGTTGCATAAGCAAGTACTGTAAATACACCAACCCAAGATCCAGCTGGTCCATCCGCAATTGGAAGTCTATGCCCAATCCATCCTTGTAAGAAAGAAGATATACCAACTACAAAAAACGTACGCTGCATTAAATAAAATATTTCTTCCGTCGTAAGATGAAATAATCCACCAACGACAATTGGTAGTGCGATTGAATTTGCTAATAGAAATATAAACCATTGCAAAGTTCCCATAATATGATTTTGGTTATGTTGATTGTCCAAAATGTCCATCCCTTCTAGCTTTCCTATAAAAAATATATTGTAAGAATAAAAAAGAAGAGTTCTATATTCACAATTAGAACCCTCCCCAAGGTATTTAAACGATTCTTCTACACAAGATTATTGAATTCCAGCTCATTTAAGCTTCCAACAACAATATTTCCTTTATACACGACTAAACTTTTTTCTGTTTGGCGTGCTACCGCTTCAGCAGTGCATGTCGCATTTGTCAAAACAAAGCTCGCTTCATCCCCTACATTCGGCCATACCCGCTTCCCTTCATTATTTAACGTTTCTTTTCCTCCCGTAATAAAGCGAATTGCTTTTCCTAAAGACCTTTCGTCACTCCATCCAAAACGCTCTGCTAATCGATTTGCCTTTTGAAGCATATCACCTGTTCCAAACGGTGACCAATGATCTGTAATACTATCATTTCCTAATGAAACTTTAACACCTTTTTTATCTAATAACGGAATTGGAATTACTTGTTTACCAATTGGTACTGTTGAAGTAATATCAATATTTACAGCTGCGAGTCTTTCTGCCACTTCTTCAGCCTCTTTATCAGTAACACCACCAAGTCCAAGTGCATGACTAATTGTTACACGCCCTCGCCACCCTGCTTCTTCTGTTAAACTTGCCAATCTCTTCATCGTAAACGTTCCAAGATTATTCTCATCGTGTAAATGAATATCAACATCCGCATTAAATTCTACTGCGATATCCATAATTGTATGTAATGATTTTTCAATATCATTATCCACTGTAGCTGGATCTACTCCTCCGACTAGATGAGCACCCATACGCATCGCATCTTTCACGAGTTGCACAGAATTACTGCGCAATAATCCATGTTGCGGAAACGCAACAATTCTACTAGACACTCGATTTTTATATGTTTCTAATGCCGCTAACGTCGCCTCCAAATTACCAAGTCCAATAATCGGATCAACATTACAATGCGTTCTAATATTCGTTGCACCATTTCGCAGTAGTAACTCTAGCATATTTTCCGCTCTATCTTGAGCAGTTGCTAATTGCTTTAGTAAAATTTTTTCTTCTTCATTAAAACGTGTAAAAATACTTTCTGCTGGCTTACAAGCTTTCCAGGGGCCACTATAATATGTTTTATCAATGTGAATGTGCATCTCTTCGAAAGCTGGCAACATCAATAAGTGCTTAGCATCAAGCATTACTATATCTTCTTCTTGAACAACCCCTTCTATAATTTTTTTAATTCGTCCATCTTCAATGAGTAAACTACATAATTCTGTTTCTGTTCGCGAAATTCTCTCTTCTTCATATGTATACCTTGATTCAAGCATTACATTAGTCAACCAATATACTGTCATCCCTATTTCCCCACCCTTTATTAAAAATCACCTCATAACTACAAGTTTAATATCCACTGAAAATTAAGACAATTAATATGATCGTCTCTCAAAAAAAAATGTAATACAACCCCATAGTCTTCTCATAAATTTCCATATAGAATAAAAGTATGCAGTTTGATATAAAAAGGAGTTGATTGGAATATGTCAAAAAAGTTATGTAAATCCGAAACTGATAAAATGCTATTTGGTATATGTGGTGGTTTAGGAGAATATTTTGATATTAGCTCTACTCTTATTCGTATCATTTGGGTTATTGCTGTTTTATGTTTTGGGACAGGATTTTTAGTTTATTTCATTTGTTTATTACTTATGCCACGTTCGTACTAATGGTATCATTTCATATACTTAAGAAGAGCAAATCACCTATAGAATTCTATAGGTGATTTTTTCATGAAGAATATTTCATCGTTAAATGTAATACCGCCACTTCTTCTTCTTCATTTTTATAAACATGCTTCTTATTCGCTTCAAATTGGATGGAATCAAACTCATTTAATTCGTATACATCATTCTCCACTTGAATAGACACTTTCCCTTTCATTATCGTTACAAGCTCAATCGCACCTTCATGATGAGCTTCTGGTTCATATATACTATTTGATCGTAAACAAGCACGGTGCATTTCCATCCCTGTTTCTTTCGTATAACGGAACATCGTTTCTAAATGCCACGCTTGTCCTTCATCTACTGCAAATCCTTCTCCACAGCGCGCAACAGCTACAGGTTCTCCAACAACCATCAATCTGGATAAAGGAATTGATAACCCTTTCGTTATTTTCCAAATGACAGCTAGCGTCGGATTTGTTTCCCCTCTTTCAATTTTTCCTAATGTTAATTTACTTACTCCTGTTTTATGAGCTAATTCTTCTAAACTTAATTTCTGTTCATTTCGAATTTGTCTCAATAACTGTCCAACTTGTTGAATGACTTCTTTCGTTTGTATATCTTCATTTTCTTTCATATATAAAACCACCTTAAAGTATAAAATAGTTTACTTTTATTTAATTAAAGTATATCATACTATACATAATTATTTATTTTCGAAAGGAGTGCTATACTTTATGCGCGCAATTTTATTAGGTCTTTTATCATCTGCCTTTTTTTCTGCAACCTTTATTATTAATAGAGCAATGAATGTATCTGGAACGAGCTGGGCTTGGACAGCTTCCTTCCGTTTTTTATTTGCTCTTCCTATTTTATTCCTTATCGTTTTATTTCGCAAAAACTTTAGGGGATTATGGGAAGAATTAAAAAAACATCCATTAGCATGGATCGGATGGGGTTCCGTTGCAGGTATTGGTTTTTATTCTTTATTAAGTTTCGCAGCTGTCTTTTCTCCAGCTTGGCTCGTTGCTGGAACTTGGCAAGTTACGATTTTAGCTGGTTTACTACTATCACCACTATTTTTCGTGAAAATAGAAACAAAATCAGGTACGAAACTTGTACGTGGAAAAATTCCACTTCGTAGCTTATATGTTGCATTATTTATTTTACTTGGTGTAATTTGTATGCAAGCAACTGCAGCAGGCCATATTACAATGACTCAGTTCATTTCAGGTTTTTTACCTGTCGTATTAGCCGCTTTCTTATATCCGTTCGGTAACCGAAAAATGATGGAACTTGTTGGCGGACGCCTTGATACGTTCCAACGTGTATTAGGAATGGCTATTGGAAGTCTTCCTATAACAATTTTGCTTGGTGTATATGGATTTTCTACTACTGGCATTCCAACATCCAGCCAAATGCTTCAAGGGCTTTTATTAGCATTATGTTCCGGCGTTATTGCAACGATGACATTTTTCTTTGCTACTGACTTAGCAAAAGATAACCTCGCCTTACTCGGGGCAGTTGAAGCAACACAAGCTGGAACGATGGTATTTACCGTGCTTGGCGAAATCATTTTCTTAAATGGTTCATTCCCTGGAGGACTTTCCCTCATTGGAATGATTATTATTATGTTAGGAATGGTTGCAAATAGTATTTTAAACCGTTCTGTTCCAGTCGTTAAACAGAAAAAATCAGCATAAAAAAAGGGTATGGTTCTATAGAGATGAACCATACCCTTTTTTATTGTCCCCCTATTTCGCCTTATCAGAATAGTACTTCATTGGCTGTTTATACTAAAACTTATGTTATAATACGTTTCATGCGCATTAATAGGAGGTAAATTATGTTAAAAAAAGCAATCGCTGAATTTATTGGTACATTTGTACTTGTATTATTCGGAACTGGAGTAGCTGTCACTGGCGGCGGAATTGAAGGAATTGGAACATTAGGAATCGCTATGGCTTTCGGTCTATCTATTGTAGCTATGGCATATAGCATCGGAACAATTTCTGGATGTCACATTAACCCAGCAGTATCAATAGCTATGTTCATCAACAAACGAATGAACGCTATGGAACTTTGTTATTATGTATTAGCTCAAATTTTAGGTGGTTTATTAGGAACTGCAACGTTAGTAACAATTTTAAAATCTGCTAAAACACCTTTAGATAATTTAGGACAAAATGGTTTCGGAACTCTTGGTTTATCTGGAGCATTTTTAGTTGAGTTCATTTTAACTTTCGTATTCATTTTAGTTATCGTCGCTGTAACAGGTAAAAAAGGCAGTTCTTCTTTAGCGGGACTAGTAATTGGTTTCACATTAGTTTTAATTCACTTATTAGGAATTCCGTTAACTGGAACATCTGTTAACCCAGCTCGTAGTATCGCACCAGCTTTATTTGTTGGTGGAGAAGCACTTTCTCAACTATGGGTATTCATCGTAGCACCAATTCTTGGTGGTATCTTCGCAGCTATCGTAGGTAAATTCATTTTAAATACTGAAAAATAGAATTTTCAATATTTCTGAATAAAAAAAAGGCGAGCCCTCATTATGAGGAAGCTCGCTTTTTTATTCTTTCATTTTAGACTTTAAATTTGTAACTAATTGATCTACCGTTACATTTGCAAGTACGTTTTCCATCGCTTCTTGCGCTTGCATTAAAATAATTTCTAATACTGATTGAATATTAGCTCCTACTGGACATTCAATGTTGGGATTTTCATGGAAGGAAAATAGCTGTCCTTCTTCTACAACTTCCACTGCTTTATATACATCAAGTAATGTAATTTCTTCTAAATCTCGAGCAAGTGTCGTACCACCTTTACCAGCTTGTACATCAACAAGTCCTGCTCTCTTCAACATTCCTGTAATGCGACGAATCACAACTGGATTTGTATTCACACTACCGGCAATCCATTCAGAGGTACAGCGAGAGTTTCGATCTATCGCAAGTAATGTCAGCATATGAACACCTACTGTAAAACGACTACTAATCCCCATCTGCACACCCTCCTTTTTATTCATTCTATTAAAAGACAACTCTTATTATTATATACTATTTTTAATTTATACATAAAGAAAAAGCATGATTTCAATAGGAAATCATGCTTTTCTCTCATTATTGACGCTTTATAAATTTCGCTAAATCTTTAAATTTAACTTTATCTGAGTAATTCATTACGCCGTTTACGTAAATGCGGCTTGTAACAGCATTTAATACCGCAATTGTCGCCAATAAGACCGCTAATGTTATCGTAATTTCTAGCATACCTGCTTCACCAGCTACAATACGTGAGAAGGTAACCATCGGTGTAAAAAATGGAACGTAAGAACTTACAACAACGATAGTACTATTCGGATCACTTAATGATTTAATACTAATGAAGAATGCAGCCATAATTAAAATCATTACCGGGAAAGATACAGCTTGTAAATCCTCCGTCTTAGACACGACAGCTCCAGCAGCAGCATACATCATCGCATATAGTAAATATCCCGTAATGAAATAAACAAGAAACATGCTGATAACCTTTGCATCTAATTTCGTAAAGTCAATTGGAATACCAAATAGTGAGGCACTTTCTAAATCAACCCAACCCAACAAATATGGAATAAGATAACCACACGCCAATATGACAAGTTGCAATAACGCCGTTGAAACAACCGCTAAAATTTTCGCATACATCATTGTAAGAGGCTTCACTTTCGGAAGCATTACTTCCATTACACGTGACGCCTTTTCAGATGCAATATTCATTGCGATTGTATTTCCGAACGCTACAATAAACATATATAAAGCAAATGTAAAGAAATAGGCAATTCCGAAAGAAGATGTACGATCTTTTATCGCTTCTTGCTTTACTTGAATTTCTGTTTGTAATTGCTGTGCAATTTCTGGTGAAACATTATTTTTGGCAATCGTCACCATCGTATATTGTTGCTTTAAATATCCTGCCATAATTGCGGAAGTTGCTTGGCTTGGAAATCCATTATACATATATGTAATCGATGGAGCCCCACCCTTTTCCGTCACATGGAATAGACCATCTAAATCGCCATCTTCTACTTGCTTATGCAGTTTATCAAAATCATCCTTTGAACCCAGTGTTATTTTTGCTGATGGCAATAGCTTATTTAGCTCATCTTTTTGTACTTTATATGTGGAACTCTCTACTACAACTGCAATTTTATCTTTATCCTTATTTTTATCATCGCCTGAAGTAAAATGATTAAATGCAAAAATCCCAAACACAACTAAAAATAAAATCGCACTCGTAATTAATGATTTTTTAGATAAAAACGCTTCCCTAAAATAAAATGAAAATACGTGAGAAAATTTACGCATCGTTATTTCGCCCTCTCTACAAAGATTTCGTTTAACGTCGGCTCTAACATTTTAAATTGTCGTAAGCTAACACCTTGCTCTTGCAACTGTTGCAAAATCTCGAGAGCTTCCGCATCGCCTTGTACTTTCACATAAAGAAGGCCTTGTTGTTTTTCATACGATACATGTATAGCTTCTAATCCCTTTTCATTCTCTACTGTATCTTCAATCGTTAAATTACGGAAACCGTATTCTTTCTTAATATCACTTAGCTGTCCTTTTACGACTGCTTCACCTTTTTTCAAAATACATACATGTTGGCAAAAAGCCTCTACTTGTTCCATACGATGACTTGATAAAATAATCGTCTTTCCGCTCTGTACTTGTTCTTCAATAATACTAGCTAACATCCCGGCATTAACTGGATCAAGGCCACTGAATGGTTCATCTAAAATGAGAAGTTCCGGATTATGAAGAAGAGCAGCAATTAATTGGATTTTTTGCTGATTCCCTTTTGAAAGCTCTCCAGCCGTTTTAAATTTATATTCTGGTATCGCTAAACGCTCTAACCAGTGATCAATAGCGTGATCTACTTCTTTCTTCGACATCCCTTCTAATCTACCAAAATATCGCAGCTGGTCTATTACTCTACTTTTTGTATATAAACCTCTTTCTTCTGGTAAATACCCAATTGTTACGCCACTATTCCCAAATGCTTTTCCATCCCACGTAATCGAACCTTCATTAGGCGTTAATAATCCGAGAAGCATTTTGATTGTTGTTGTTTTCCCTGCACCATTTCGTCCAAGTAACCCTAGTACTTCACCTTTTGGTAACGAAATTTGTAAACCGTTAACAGCTTTTGATTCCCCAAATTGTTTCGTTAAGTTTTGAATTTGTAAACTCAAAGTTTAAAGCCTCCCCTTTAGTATCATTCGTACTCTCTTTCAAAGACTATGTTTATTCAAGACAAAATATAGCGCTACACTTCATCCTCTTATATGTAAACACCGTCATTAATCCATCATTTGTTCTATTTAGTTAAAATTGTAAATAATAAAGCGCTCTTTGTCAATTATAATTGTCATTACGACAATTAAACTTGTCAAAACAACTGTTATTATTTTGCTCATCTTTCTAATATAGGACATACTACTATATATATAAAAGACAATATGCAAATGTTCATATAAAAATATTATATTTTAATATATAATATAAAATGATTTTCTAACATCAAGGAGGATACATATGAAGATGAAGAGGGGCATTACCACTTTATTATCTGTAGCGGTTCTATCTACATCACTTGTAGCATGTTCAGGAACACCAGAGAAAACAGTGGCGAAAGAAGAGAAAGTAAAATTAACAGAACAACAATTAATGGCTGATTTATGGTATCAAACAGCCGGTGAAACGAAAGCACTTTACTACCAAGGGTACAACATTGGTCAATTAAAACTTGATGCAGTTCTTGCAAAAGGGACAGAGAAAAAACCTGCTATCGTACTTGATTTAGACGAAACTGTTTTAGATAACAGTCCTCATCAAGCAATGAGCGTAAAAACAGGCAAAGGTTATCCTTACAAATGGGATGATTGGATTAACAAAGCTGAGGCTGAAGCCCTTCCAGGCGCAATTGATTTCTTAAAATATACAGAGTCTAAAGGTGTAGATATTTACTATATCTCAAATCGTAAAACGAACCAACTAGATGCAACAATTAAAAATCTTGAGCGTGTAGGTGCTCCTCAAGCAACGAAAGAACATATATTACTACAAGATCCGAAAGAAAAAGGAAAAGAAAAACGCCGTGAACTCGTTTCTCAAACTCATGATATTGTCTTATTCTTCGGTGATAACTTATCTGATTTCACAGGTTTTGATGGAAAATCTGTAAAAGATCGTAACCAAACAGTAGAAGATTCAAAAGTACAATTTGGTGAGAAATTCATTATTTTCCCGAATCCAATGTATGGCGATTGGGAAGGCGCTTTATATGATTATGATTTCAAAAAATCAGATGCAGAAAAAGATAAAATCCGTCGCGACAACTTAAAATCATTTGAAGTAAAATAAAGAGGATGGCATTCGCCATCCTCTTTATTTTGCTTTCTCTGTTAAAGGCAAGATAAATACTTCCACACGTCTATTCTTTGCCTTTCCTTCTTGTGTATCGTTTGGAGCAATCGAACGGTATTCTCCGTAACCAATCGCACTAAATTTTTCTGGTTGTAATTCTTTATTTTGCAGTAATACTTGCATAAAATTAACTGCCCGCTGCGTACTTAATTCCCAATTCGACGCAAACTGTGCATTGGCAATAGGGACATTATCCGTATGACCGGATACTGTAATTTCACGAGGTGACGCTGAAACAAGTAAGCTAGACATTTCTTTTGCAATCCCTAAAGATTCTAATTTCACATCTGCTTTCCCCGAATCAAACAGTATATTTTCTAATATTGTCACCATTAATCCCTTTTCAGTTAATTTAGTTTGAAAAGAAGAGGATAATTGTTTTTCATTAATATATTGATCAATCTTTTTTTGTAATGCTTTCAATTCATCCATCTCTTTTTTTTCTTTAGCTCTAGCTTCTTCTTGTTTTTTTGCTTGTTCTGCCTCAAGGCTACTTGCCGATAATTCTTTTTCATCATTTGGCTTTTGATCACTTAAAAATTCTTTGTTACCTGTTCCCCCGGCTAATTCACTTCGAAAAGCAACTGCCATCTGTTTAAACTTCGCAGCATCTATACTACTCATTGCGAATAAAACGATAAACAATGCAAATAACAACGTTAACATATCAGAATATGGGATTAACCACGTTTCATCGATATGCTCATCATGTTTTTTCTTTTTGCCTCTTCTATTTTTCTTACTCCGCATTTTTTTCTGCTCCTTTTTCTAGCTTTTTACGCTCAGTTGCAGAAAGTGCACCTAAAATGCGGTTCTTCATAATAAACGGATATGTACCTTCTTGTAACATTAATAAACAATCAATGATTAAACGTTTTTTCTCAATTTCAGCTGAAGATTTTTGCTTTAACTTATTTGCAAATGGATGCCATAATACATACCCTGAAAAAATACCAAAAATCGTTGCAATAAATGCACCCGAAATAGCATGACCTAACTTTTCAATATCAGTTAAGTTACCAAGCGCAGCTACAAGACCGATAACAGCACCTAAAACTCCTAATGTCGGTGCATACGTACCAGCTTGTGAAAAAATAGCAGCTCCCTTTGCATGTCTTTCTTCAATTGCCTCTAATTCAGATTCCAAAATTTGCTCTAAATCTTCTGCGGATACGCCATCAATCACAAATTTCATACCGCGCAAAAGAAATTCATCTTGAATTTTGTCTAATTGTTGCTCTAAAGACAAAATACCGTATTTTCTACTTTCAGATGTCCAATGAACAAATAATTCTAGCAACTGTTCATAACTTAAATCCTTTTTATTTGAACCAAAAAGAACTTTAAATAGTTTTGGAACCCTTTTTAGTTGATTCATCGGAAATGCAATACATACTGCAGCAAATGTACCGATAAAAATAATTAATGCTGCGGCAGGATTTAATAAGGCTGTTACGTCAGCGCCCTTGACGACCATCCCTACTACCACTGCTAAAAATCCTAAAATAAGTCCAATAATTGTTGCAAAATCCATTCCCATTCACTCCTAGTCTATACAAGAAGTTCTTTATTCTCGATAATCGCTACATCTTCTTATGTATATATATTACATAAAAAATGCAATTCATGAAAGATAAGAAATGAATTATATAAAAAAATACTACAAATTCACACATTTTCTGACATTTTCTTTGCATTTCTATTACGTTATGACTCTTATATTTCTTTTCCAACAAACTAGACTTATAATAAAAAAAGATACATATTTTATTAAGAAGGGACTGTGATTACAAGGCATTATGAAAAAGATAATAATTATTTCTGCCACTACTATTGTAATCGGTATCACATCTTTCGCTTACTTTGGTTCTAAATCACCACTACATAATGAAGCGAAAGCTGTCGAAAGTCAAAAACATAATAACCACCCAAAAGAAGAGATTCCTGCTTTTCCAAAAGCTGATCATAATGCAAAGAAAATAGACAATGACTTTTCAGTTGTAACAAATCCAAAATCTAATCTTGTCTTAATTAATAAACATCGAAAACTACCAGATGGATACACTCCTGAAGACTTAACAAGACCAAACGTACCATTCACTAGTCCAAAAGATAAAGAAAAAACGCTACTACGCAAAGATGCTGCAGAAGCACTTGAAAACATGTTCAAAGCTGCAAAAAAAGAAGGGATTGATCTTACAGCTGTATCTGGTTATCGTTCATACAAACGTCAAAAATCGTTGCATGATACATACGTTAGACGTCAAGGAAAAGCTGAAGCTAATTCAGTAAGCGCAATTCCTGGTACAAGTGAACACCAAACGGGTTTAGCAATGGATATTAGTTCAAAAACAGCTAAATTTCAATTAGAGCCTATCTTCGGAGAGACAGCAGAAGGAAACTGGGTCGCGGAACACGCTCATAAATTCGGCTTTGTCATTCGTTACTTAGAAGATAAAACAGATACAACAGAATATGCATATGAACCATGGCACTTACGCTACGTTGGTAATCCATACGCTACATACCTATATAAACATCACTTAACATTAGAAGAAGCAATGGAAGACAAAAAATAAGAGAGCAAATTGCTCTCTTATTTTTCTTTCACTCTATCATTGTAGTAATTTCTTCTTCCATTCTTCAGGCCATGGTTCGCCTCTTCCTGTTTTTTTCGACGCTTGAACCATCATTCCACGACCTACTAAACAAACCTCTCCTTCTGCATTCTTCACCATATAATGTAAATCCAAAGAAGAATTCCCAACCGATCCTGCCTTTACATACACCTTCAACTGTTCATCATAATATATTTGCTTAATAAAATTACATTGTAAATCCGCAACAACGATCATCGTGTCTGATGATGTATGTGTCCACTCTTGCATAAATCCAAGTTCTTTAAACAACGCGATACGAGCTTCTTCAAAATAAGTAAAAGCAACGACATTATTTACATGTCCAAACATATCTACTTCACCAAAACGAACCTTTACAGGATTGTAAAATAAAAAACCACTTTCCCATTTCTCGAAGTCTTCAATATAAGAAATTCTCTTCAACGTTATCTCCTCTTCCTCTCAAAAAAAACAGAATAAACTGAAAAATACAGTTATAAATATTGCCCCTTCAAGATGAAGAGGCAATATTTATTAATAGTTATTATCGCTACCAAAGAAATCTTTGAACGATTGAATTGTTGTATCACGGTTTAATGCCGCAATTGAAGTTGTTAAAGGAATACCCTTCGGACATGATTGCACACAGTTTTGAGAGTTACCACAGTTCGCTAGTCCTCCATCTCCCATAATTGCACGTAAGCGATCTGCTTTATGCATTTCACCCGTTGGATGTGAGTTGAATAAGCGAGCTTGTGATAACGGCGCTGGTCCAATAAAGTCAGACTTACTGTTTACGTTTGGACATGATTCTAAGCAAACACCACATGTCATACATTTTGAAAGCTCATAAGCCCATTGACGCTTTTTCTCAGGCATTCTTGGTCCTGGACCTAGGTCATACGTACCATCAATTGGAATCCAAGCTTTAACGCGTTTTAGAGCATTAAACATGCGACTGCGGTCAACTTGTAAATCACGTACAACTGGGAATGTCTTCATCGGCTTTAAGCGAATTGGCTGTTCTAATTGATCAATAAGAGCCGTACATGATTGACGTGGCTTTCCGTTAATAACCATTGAACATGCTCCGCATACTTCCTCTAAGCAGTTCATATCCCATGCAATCGGAGTTGTTTGATTCCCTTTTGAATCAACAGGATTACGACGAATTTCCATAAGCGCCGAAATAATATTCATATTCGGACGATATGGAATTTCAAACTCTTGGTCAAACGCTTGTGCATCTGGTCCATCTTGTCTCGTAATGATGAGGCGGATTGTTTTCTCAGACATGTTGTTTATCCCCCTTCTCTTCACCCTTAGCAGCTACATCATGTTTTGAAGAATAATCACGTTTACGTGGTTTAATTAATGAAACATCAACGTCTTCGTAATGGAATGCTGGTGCATTTCCTTCTCCTTCAAATTTTGCCATCGTAGTTTTTAAGAAGTTTGCATCATCACGATTTGGGAATTCAGGTTTGTAATGCGCCCCGCGGCTCTCATTACGGTTATATGCGCCAATTGTAATAACACGTGCTAACTCAAACATATTTGCAAGTTGACGTGTAAATGAAGCACCTTGGTTACTCCATCTCGCTGTATCGTTAATGTTAATACGTTTGTAACGAGCCATTAACTCTTCAATTTTCGCATCTGTTTCTAATAACTTTTTATTTTCACGAACTACTGTAACGTTATCTGTCATCCATTCTCCAAGCTCTTTATGAAGAACATATGCATTTTCATTACCATCCATCGTTAAAATATTGTTAAATTTCTCTGTTTCGATTAATTCATTTTGCTCATATACAGTAGACGAAACAGCATCTGATGATTTAGAAAGACCTTTCATATATTCAATTGCGTTTGGTCCTGCTACCATACCACCATAAATTGCTGATAATAGTGAGTTTGCACCAAGGCGGTTACCACCGTGCATAGAATAATCACACTCACCTGCTGCAAATAAACCTGGAATACTCGTCATTTGCTTATAGTCAACCCATAGTCCGCCCATTGAATAGTGAACAGCTGGGAAGATTTTCATTGGTAGTTTACGAGGATCATCACCTGTAAATTTCTCATAGATTTCAATGATTCCACCAAGTTTAATATCTAGTTCTTTCGGATCTTTATGAGAAAGATCTAAGTACACCATGTTTTCACCGTTAATACCTAGTTTTTGCTCTACGCAAACATCAAAGATTTCACGCGTTGCGATATCACGAGGTACAAGGTTTCCGTAAGCCGGATATTTTTCTTCTAAGAAGTACCATGGCTTACCATCTTTATATGTCCAAACACGTCCACCTTCACCACGTGCAGATTCACTCATAAGACGTAATTTATCGTCTCCTGGAATTGCCGTTGGGTGAATTTGAATGAACTCACCATTTGCATAATATGCGCCTTGCTGATATACAGCAGACGCTGCTGTACCTGTATTAATAATGGAGTTTGTTGATTTTCCGAAAATGATACCAGGGCCCCCTGTTGCCATAATCACGGCATCAGCTCCGAAACTTTTAATCTCCATAGTTTGTAAGTCTTGTGCAACGATTCCTCGGCACACACCTTCATCATCAACAACAGCTCGTAAGAAATCCCAACCTTCATATTTCGTTACAAGTCCTGCTACTTCATGACGACGTACTTGCTCATCTAATGCGTAAAGTAATTGCTGTCCAGTTGTTGCACCAGCGAATGCTGTACGGTGATGTTGTGTTCCACCAAATCGACGGAAATCAAGAAGTCCTTCTTCCGTACGGTTGAACATAACACCCATACGGTCCATTAAATGAATGATACCAGGTGCTGCTTCACACATTGCTTTAACTGGTGGTTGGTTCGCTAAGAAGTCCCCACCATAGATTGTATCGTCAAAGTGGATCCATGGAGAATCCCCTTCACCTTTCGTATTTACGGCACCGTTAATTCCGCCCTGAGCACATACAGAATGTGAACGTTTTACTGGTACTAAAGAAAACAGTTCAACATTCACTCCTGCTTCTGCCGCTTTAATCGTTGCCATTAAGCCAGCCAAGCCACCGCCGACTACTATAAGTTTCCCTTTCATGCTCTCCCACTCCTTACTGATTTGCTAGCTGTGGATCGATGAACGCTAATAATGCACTCACACCTACATAAGATAGACCTAAGAAAATAGCTAATGTTACATAAGTAGAGATTCTTTGTGAACGTGGAGATACTGTAATTCCCCAGCTGATGCAGAATGTCCATAGTCCATTTGCAAAGTGGAAAATTGTTGAAACAACACCAACTAAGTAGAATGCAAACATAGCTGGATTGTTTAAAATATCTGCCATCATATCATAGTTTACCTCTTTACCTAACATTGCTTGAATACGAGTTTCCCAGACGTGCCAAGAAATGAAAATCAGCGTAACGATACCTGAAATTCTTTGGAAGACGAACATCCAGTTACGGAAATAACCGTAAGAAACCGCATTGTTCTTAGCTGTAAATGCAATATATAAGCCATATATAGCATGGTACAGTATCGGTAAAAAGATGATGAAAATTTCTAGCGCATACCGGAATGGAAGGAGCTCCATAAAGCCTGCAGCTTTGTTAAAAGCCTCTGCTCCTCTTGTTGCAAAGTTGTTTACAATTAGATGTTGCGTCAAAAAGACACCAACCGGGATGACCCCCATTAATGAGTGCCACTTACGAAACGTATACTCGCGGCCTTTCATGTCCCCATTACCCCCTTGAATGTTTGACTGCTGTTTTCAGATTAATTTATAACAATAATGTTTTTTCACTATT
The DNA here is from genome assembly GCF_001429475.1 of Bacillus sp. Root131. Lineage (NCBI taxonomy): Bacteria > Bacillati > Bacillota > Bacilli > Caryophanales > Bacillaceae > Bacillus > Bacillus sp. Root131. The sequence continues at coordinate 355,585 of NZ_LMJQ01000012.1, read as the reverse complement.
GGCATAAGAAAAACTGAAAAAATTATTCGAAATATTTCAGCATAATTTGATAACAAGTTCATTTTACCCCTATTTTTGTCGAAGCGTCAAGAAAACGTATACATAATTTGCATATAATTTGCCAATTCTTTTTTTCTTCTCAGATATTGAGATTTCCCTAAAGAAAAATCTGTTTTTATAAATGAAAAATGTTATATAATAATCCCTATAGAAAGAGGGGAATATTGTGAGTAAAAATACAATCGATATAACATCTTTAGAAGATGTTTCATTGAACGCCTTCGCTTATGAATTGCTACGTGAAGAATTACTACCTGATTTAATCGGCAACGATTTAGATGGTATTTTATACTGGTCTGGTAGAAACCTTGCAAGAAAATATCCGCTAGAAACAATTGAAGAAGTCATTCAGTTCTTTGAAAAGGCTGGCTGGGGCACTTTAAGCATTATTGAACATAAGCGTCGTGAAATGCAGTTCCAACTTAAAGGCACACTCATTGCAGAACGTCAAAAACAAAAAAGGCATTCTTCTTATCAACTAGAAGCTGGATTCATCGCTGAACAAATTCAAAAGCAACGGAACGTCGTTGCAGAGTCATATGAAGAAAAGAAAAAACGTTCTGACTCTATTACATTTCTTGTGAAATGGGATATAAAAGATCTCATTGAAGTGTAAGCATTACCTACAGTCAACTAGACATATCAGTTTAGTTGACTTTTTTGTATTTTCATTCACGTCAATTTATTTTAAATATTCAGAAATTATAACAAAAAATAGAAGACATTGTAAACTACAACGTCTTCTTATCTGTTAAATACGTATAAATCGTCTCTGCAACATTTTTTGGCATACCTGCTTCGACAAATTCTGCTACAGAAGCTTCTTTCATCTTCTTTAATGAACCAAAATGTTTTAACAATACCTTTTTCCGTTTATCACCGATTCCTGGAATGTCATCCAATGCTGATTGAATGACAGATTTCCCGTGTAATTGACGATGGAATGTAATCGCAAATCGATGCACCTCGTCTTGAATACGCTGCAATAAATAAAATTCTTGGCTATTTCTCTCAAGCACCACAGGTTCCGGGGGATCTCCAATAATTAAATGGGAGGTTTTATGTTTGTCATCTTTTACAAGACCTGCCATCGGAATATATAATCCGAGCTCATCCTCTAAAATATCACTTGCAGCCGCCAAGTGGCCTTTTCCGCCATCAATAATAATCAAATCCGGTAAAGGTAAATTTTCTTTAAGCGCCCTTGTATAACGGCGTCTCACAACTTCCCTCATAGACTCATAATCATCTGGCCCTTGAACCGTTTTAATTTTATATTTCCTATATTCTTTCTTCGCTGGTTTCCCATCGATAAAAGCAATCATTGCAGAAACGGGATTTGTTCCTTGAATATTTGAGTTATCAAACGCTTCAATACGATACGGTGTTTCAATTCCAAGCTGCTTCCCTAAATGATCTACCGCTTTAATCGTTCGTTCTTCATCACGTTCGATTAAGTAAAACTTCTCTTCAAGAGCAATTTTTGCGTTTTTATTTGCTAATTCTACAAGGTCTTTTTTCTTACCACGTTTCGGCTGTGTCGCTTCCACTTCTAAAAAGCGCTCTACTAATTCCGAGTCTATACTTCCTGGAACGACAATTTCCTTCGGCTTAAAATGACTACTGTTTTCATAAAATTGGCCGATAAACGTTAAAAAGCCCTCTTCTGGTTCATCGTAAATCGGAAACATAGAAACATCACGTTCAATTAGCTTGCCTTTTCGAACGAAGAAAACTTGAACACACATCCATCCTTTATCCACTGCATATCCAAACACATCGCGATCCACTAAGTCACTCATAATCATCTTTTGTTTTTCCATAATCGCATCAATATGAGCAATTTGATCACGCAACTCTTTTGCACGTTCAAACTCTAGTTTCTCTGAGGCCTCATACATTTTTATTTCTAATTCTGAACGAACTTCTTTATGCCCACCATTTAAAAACTTAATAATTTCATCTACAATTTCTTTATTTTGTTCTTCCGTCACTTCTTTCACACAAGGCGCTAGACATTGACCCATATGATAATACAAACAAACTTTATCTGGCATATTCGTGCATTTCCGAAGTGGATACATACGATCTAGCAGTTTTTTCGTTTCATGAGCAGATTGTGCATTTGGATAAGGACCAAAATACTTTCCTTTATCCTTTTTTACATTTCGAGTAATGAGTAAGCGCGGTTGTTTCTCCGCTGTAATTTTAATAAAAGGATATGTTTTATCATCTTTTAATTGAATATTATATTTCGGATCATATTTTTTAATTAGATTTAACTCTAAAATAAGTGCTTCTAAATTCGAAGAGGTTACAATATATTCAAAATCAACAATTTCTCCTACAAGCCGCAGTGTTTTCCCATCATGTGAACCAGTAAAGTACGAGCGCACACGATTTTTAAGCACTTTTGCCTTTCCGACATATATAACCGTTCCTTGCTTATCTTTCATTAAATAACAACCAGGTTGATCTGGTAAAATAGCCAACTTTTCTTTCAAATGTTCGTGCACTCGTCTCCCTCCATTTCTACATGCTTAGCATTTTTATTTTCACTTGAAAACATACTATGCCAAAACACCCAACATACGTTCCTTTATTGTAACGGAAAGGATCTAAAAAAGAAAATAAAAAAAGCTACCATTTGGTAGCTTTTTTTATTTTAGAAGTGTTTAGAAACTAATTCTACTAACGCTTCTTTCGGTTTGTAACCTAACGCTTGATCAACTACTTTACCGTCTTTTAATACGAAAAGAGCTGGAATACTCATTACTTCGAATTGACGAGCAGTTTCTTGGTTTTCATCAACATCTACTTTTACTACTTTTACTTTTTCGCCTAATTCTGCATCGATTTCCTCTAATACAGGAGCGATCATTTTACAAGGTCCACACCAAGGTGCCCAGAAATCTAATAATACAACACCTTCGCTAGTTTCAGCTGCGAAGCTTTGGTCATTTGCGTTTACAATTGCCATTTTATTTCCTCCTTCAAGTATATTCTACCAAGAGTATATCATTAACTTATATACGTGGCGAATAATATGTATCGTTATGTATTGTAACAAAAAAATGTTCCTTTATACTATATAAAAATACGGATTAAATACTAAAAAGATGAGAGACAGGGGATCTCTCACCTTTTTCTATATATAGGGGTACTTCACTTGGAACTCAAGGGTACTTAAATCATGAATGTACTTTTAACTTTTTAAACTCTTCTGTTAAAAGAGGTACAACTTCGAACAAGTCACCGACAATACCGTAGTCAGCTACTTTGAAGATACTTGCTTCTGGATCTTTATTAATCGCAACGATTATTTTTGAGTTAGACATACCTGCTAAATGCTGAATCGCACCAGAAATACCACATGCAATGTATAAGTCTGGCGTAACAACTTTACCAGTTTGACCAATTTGTAATGAGTACTCACAGTATTCAGCGTCACAAGCACCACGAGATGCCCCAACAGCGCCGCCTAGTACGTCAGCTAACTCTTTTAATGGTTTAAATCCTTCTTCACTCTTCACACCGCGTCCGCCAGCGATAATAACTTTCGCTTCAGAAAGATCAACACCTTCTGCTGTTTTACGGACAACATCCTGAATGATTGTACGTAAATCTTTCACATCAACTGTAATAGAAGATACGTCACCGCTGCGAGACTCATCTTTTTCCAGAGTTGCAATGTTATTTGGACGCACTGTCGCAAATAAGATGCCGTCTGTTACAATCTTCTTCTCGAATGCTTTACCAGAGTAAATCGGACGAGTGAAGATAACATTTCCACCTTCAACCTCTAAATCAGTTACGTCAGAAACTAAACCAGCTTCAAGCTTCGCTGCTAATTTTGGTGATAAATCTTTACCAAGTGCTGTATGTCCAAAGACAATACCTTCTGGATTTTCTTCAGCATGTACAGCTAAAAACGCTTGTGCATAACCATCAGATGTATATGATTTTAATTTATCATTTTCAACTGTCACAACGCGATCTGCACCGTAATGAATCAATTCATTTGCAAAAGAGGCAACGCTGTCTCCAACTAGAAGACCTACTACTTCACCGCCTTCTGCAATTGTTTTTGCTGCTGCTACCGCTTCAAACGAAACGTTACGTAGCGATCCATCACGAACTTCACCCATTACTAATACTTTACGAGCCATAGATTTTCCCTCCTGCATATATAATTTCGTATTTTATTAGATTACTTTCGCTTCTGTATGGAGCAACGATACAAGTTCTTTTACTTGATCTTGCAGCTCGCCTTGTAACACTTTTCCTGCATCTTTCTTAGGAGGCAAATAGATTTCAATTGTTTTTGTCTTTGCTTCCACATCATCTTCTTCTAAATCTAAATCATCTAATTCTAATTCTTCTAGTGGCTTTTTCTTCGCTTTCATAATACCTGGAAGCGATGGATAACGAGGTTCATTTAAACCTTGCTGTGCTGTTACTAACACTGGTAATGAAGTTGCAATCACTTCTGTATCACCTTCAACATCACGCTCAATCTTCACATTTGTACCGTCAATTTCAAGTTTTGTAATTGTCGTTACATACGGAATATTTAACGCTTCAGCTACGCGTGGACCTACTTGTCCAGATGCACCATCAATTGCAACGTTTCCACCTAAAATTAGATCTGCATCTTTATCTTTTAAATATTCAGCAAGCACTTTTGCTGTCGTGAACTGGTCACCATTTTCTACATCATCTTCAATATTAATTAATACCGCTTTATCACAGCCCATCGCTAATGCAGTACGAAGTTCTTTCTCACTATCTTCGCCACCGACTGTTACAACTGTAACTTCTCCACCTTGTGCGTCTCTTACTTGAATTGCTTCTTCAATTGCATATTCATCGTAAGGGTTGATGATGAATTCCGCTTCGCCATCGTAAATTGCACCGTTTTTAATTACGATTTTTTCTTCTGTATCAAATGTTCGTTTCATGAGTACGTAGATGTTCATTCCATTTACCCCCTTGTTTTTCAGAAAGATTCTATCAATTTTAATTTTCTGTTAATTTATATTAAAAAAATAATTGAACTACCTGCCACTAAATGAAGGTTTACGCTTTTCTAAAAATGCAGCTACACCTTCTCTTCCATCTTCACTCGTAAATACTTCACCAAAAATTTGTGATTCACGTTGTACACCTTCATAGTAATGAGACGATTTGGTCGTTTGCAATAACTCTAGTACAGCACGAGTTGTTGCTGGACTTTTTCCAGCAATTTGTTTTGCGACTTTAAGCGTATCATCTAAAAGTGATTCTTCAGAGAACAATCCGTTAACAAGTCCCCATTTCAATGCTTCTGCACCAGTAATTGGTGTACTTGTTAACATCATTTCACAAGCTTTTGCTTTCCCAACATAACGTGGTAAGCGCTGTGTACCTGCAAAGCCAGGAATTAATCCAAGTGTTAATTCAGGTAAACCAAGTTTTGCACTTTCAGTTGCAAAGCGCATGTGGCAAGACATAGCAAACTCAAGGCCGCCGCCCAGTGCCGCTCCATGAATTGCCGCAATAACTGGTTTTGAACATTTTTCAACACGCTCAAACGTAACTTGTCCAAGCTGTGCTAATTCTGTTGCTTGCTTCGCTTCAGTAACAGATGTAAATTCTTTAATATCTGCTCCTGCTGAGAAGAAACGTCCTTCACCGTGAATAACAACAACACGAATGTTATCATCCTTTTCCACTTGATCAATTAATTCAGTAACGTCATGCATAACTTGTGAAGACATCGCATTTGCTGGTGCATGATTTAACGTCGCCACCGCGATATGATCTTCAACTCTTACAGATAGGAATTTCAACATGATCCCTCCCATTATTGACGATAACCACAAGCTGCAATGAGTAGCCCATGTACCGTTTTTGAAAGTGCGACCAGATCATACTTATGATCGCTCATTACCCAATTGGTCACAACTTCATCTACTGTTCCAAAGATCATTTGTCTTGCCACGCGAACATTTAAATCTGCTTGAAATTCACCTTGTTTTATACCAGTCTCTAAAATCTCATCCATAACTTGTAAGTAGCCTTTTAATACTTCATTTATTTTAAGGCGCAAGTCTTGATTGGACTGCCTGAGCTCTAATTGCGTAACGATAGCAAGGGGATCATTTTGTGACAACAGCAAGAAGTGCGTTTCTACCAACATGAATAACTTCGATACAGCGCTTTCAATTCCTGCTGTTTTTTGACGAATTGTTTCGACAAAATCTCCCATCTTCTCTTGGAATAAGGATATTAATATATCTTCTTTATTTTTAAAATATAAATAAATCGTGCCATCAGCTACCCCAGCTTGCTTTGCGATTTTAGAAACTTGCGCTTGGTGGTACCCATTCTCCGCAATCACAATGACTGCCGCATCAATAATTTGATTGTATTTCGGTCTATTTTTCTTCACTTTACTGTCCCCTTCAAGAAGATGACTGAATGAATATTCATTCATATTCTTATAATACTGACTATTTAAAAAAGTGTCAATCCTATTTTTTCAAAAAGAAAGGGCCTTAGCCCGTTTGCTCATCCTCATTCTTTCTCTTCTCTTCATCCATTAAAACACGGCGTAAAATTTTCCCTACTGTCGTTTTCGGCAATTCATCTCTAAACTCATATACTTTCGGCACTTTATAAGCCGCTAAATATTTACGTGCAAACTGATTTAATTCTTCCTCAGAGCACTCCGTACCTTCTTTTAACACAACAAATGCTTTAACTGTCTCTCCTCTGTACGGATCTGGAACTCCAATTGTCACTACTTCTTGCACTTTTTCATGCTCATATAATACTTCTTCAACTTCACGAGGATACACATTAAATCCACTCGCGACAATCATATCTTTCTTGCGATCTTTTACATAGAAGAATCCATCTTCATCCATGTATCCAACGTCACCTGTATGGAGCCAGCCATCTTGCAATACAGCCGCTGTTTCCTCTGGCTTATTCCAGTATCCTTTCATAATTTGAGGACCTTTCACTACAATTTCCCCTATTTCTCCTGGTGGTAATGCCTCACCAGTTTCAAGTGACATAATGATTGCCTCTGTATCTGGCCACGGAACTCCAATGCTACCCGGCACTCGCTTTTCCCATAAAAAATTACTATGTGTAACCGGAGATGATTCTGTTAAACCATATCCCTCTACTAGTTTACCACCTGTAACTTTTTCGAACTTTTCCTGTACTTCTACTGGCAGTGGTGCCGATCCACTAATACAAGCACGAATAGAAGAAATATCGTATTCTTTTAAAAGCGGGCTATTTAAAAGAGCGATATAAATAGTTGGAGCCCCTGGAAACAATGTCACTTTATGCTTCTTAATCGCTTCAAAAACCATTTTCATATCAAACTTTGGAATAAGGACCATTTTGTATCCTTGCATAATACTTAAATTCATAACAGCTGTCATACCATAAACATGGAAAAATGGAAGAACCCCAAGGACGACTTCTTCACCTTCGTTACAATTATATAACCAATGCACTCCCATCAAAGTGTTAGAAACGAGGTTTTTATGCGTTAACATAACTCCTTTTGGAAATCCGGTTGTTCCTCCTGTGTACTGTAAAAGAGCTAGATCATTTTCAGGATCACAAGGCACCTCAACATTCGTATTCACTTCTTTTTCTACTGAATTCCAAAGATGAATCGTTTCACTCTCTGATACTTTCACAACTAAATTCGACTGTTTTTTCTGCACAAATGGATACAATAGATTTTTAGGGAATGATAAAAAGTCTGCAATACGAGTTACGATAATATGCTCAATTTTTGTAGCAGATTGAACATTCGTTACTCTTGGAAACACTAAATCGAGACAAAGAATTACTTTTGCTCCCGAGTCATGAAGCTGATATTCTAATTCCCTTTCTGTATACAGTGGATTGGTTTGTACTACGATACCTCCCGCAAGTAATGTACCGTAATAACCAATTACAGCTTGCGGACAATTCGGCAACATAATAGCAACTCGATCACCCTTTTCCACACCGAGCTTTTGAAGATAATTTGCAAACCTCTTCACCTTATCATGGAAGTCCGAAAACGTAATATCCTTCCCTAAAAAGTGAAGCGCTTTCTTTTCTGGGTAGCGAGAAGCCATCTGTTCTACATATCCATGAAGTGGCTGAATATCATAAGAAATCGTACTAGGAATTTCCTCTGGATAACTTTTCAACCATGTTTTTTCCACCTTCATTCCCCCTTCAAATACATAAAAAATAAAGTGAAACTTTAATCAGTGGGGATTTTTCAGCCCCACTGATTATTAGCCCACACCAATCGGGATTTTACGGGCAGTTAATCACCCAGCTAACTTCTTTACTTTCGCTGAATTTTGAGGCGGGATCTTACTGCCCGTTAATGCGGGATAAATGAATGTTCATTCATGATGGTTATTTTCATTATATTATAGTCACCATAGCGTTACAATCATAATATTCTGACTTTTTTATAACTATGCTTTACTTCATTAACTTCTTATTATATGTAGAAACTCTCCTAATCTTAAAAGAGTAAGAGAGTTTGTCATTAACTTAATCTTATAATCGTTAATACCGCTCCTGGGGTAGTTGTTGATAATGTCGCAACAGCTAACAAACCAAATAATTGCAAACTAATTGCACTCCCCGCCGCAAGGGTCGTAATAATTGTCGCACTAAATGATGTCGTTGCTAATGCAGGAGAATTAATAGTCCCAGCAAGCGGTGCCCCATTAATTGTAATTCGTGAACTAACTAATAATGAAGCGGTTATATTAATTGTATATGAAATATAATAGTTCCCTGCATTTGCAACCGTAAATACTGTGTTCCCCCCAGACACTGTAATACCTGGACCGATATTCTGATTGTTTGGAAGCGGGACATTTGTTCCACCTAGTAGTACCGATATTGCTGTTCCCGACGTATTATTTGCAAATGCGTATGTTGCCGTTATACTTGTGCCTGTTGCTCCTGTTGGGCCTGTCGCTCCCGTTGCCCCTGTATCGCCTGTTACTCCTGTCGCTCCCGTTGGGCCTGTTGCTCCTGTTATCCCTGTCGCTCCCGTTGCCCCTGTATCGCCTGTTACTCCTGTCGCTCCCGTTGCCCCTGTGTCGCCTGTTACTCCTGTCGCTCCCGTTGAGCCTGTTGCTCCTGTTATTCCTGTCGCTCCCGTCGGACCGGTTGGACCAACCTTAGGAACTGTCCCATCGCAACTAAAACAGCATGAATCAACATGTACACCATTTTGATTATTACACCCACAATATCCATTTATGTTATTGCTCCATGAAGACATGTTGATCACTTCCTTTACATTCGATCTTTTTAGCGCAATCACCGAATCAAAAAACACCTATCTAAATAACAAAGAAATACTTAGCCTAGTGGGGGATAAAACACAGATTTCCTCCATACATTCTAGTAATTATTACATGCGATTCACTCTCCTTTTGCTTGTACTTTCGCCCCATCTCCACAGATTATTAACCATACACATTACGCTTTCGTACACAGACAAGTTCCCATTTAAACTTTCCACATTCGCCAATCTTTTTAGTAAAGAGGCTGATTCTTCATAAATAGCAACTATAATATATAAAAATCCGTATAACTTGTTATTTTTATTCAAAATTTTAAAAAAATATTGACACTTAAATTATCCTCATAGTATGATTTGGGTGTTGTAATTGATAACCATTTTCACTTATGGTGCTAGTTACAAAAAACACTTAATTTGGGGGCAGAAGATGAAGAAAATTCTCAGTATTTTCATAGTAGTTCTTCTATTCGCTGTTGGATGCGGACAGCAAAAAGAGGAGAAAAAGGAAACAAAAGCGGACAATAAAAATCAAGCTATAACAATTAAACACGCTGAAGGGGAAACAAAGTTAGATAAACCAGCGAAAAAAGTAGTTGTACTTGAGTGGGTATATTCAGAAGACTTATTAGCACTTGGTGTTCAGCCAGTAGGGATGGCAGACATTAAGAATTATAATAAATGGGTAAATACAAAAACAAAACCAAGTAAAGATGTTGTAGATGTAGGGACACGTCAACAACCAAACTTAGAAGAAATTAGCCGTTTAAAACCAGATTTAATTATCACAGCTTCATTCCGTAGTAAAGCAATTAAAAATGAATTAGAGCAAATTGCACCAACAGTTATGTTTGATCCATCAACAAGCAATAACGATCACTTTGCTGAAATGACAGAAACATTTAAACAAATTGCAAAAGCAGTTGGAAAAGAAGAAGAAGGTAAAAAAGTATTAGCTGATATGGATAAAGCCTTCGCTGATGCAAAAGCAAAAATTGAGAAAGCAGACTTAAAAGATAAAAACATCGCAATGGCACAAGCATTTACTGCTAAAAACGTACCAACATTCCGTATCTTAACTGACAATTCTTTAGCTTTACAAGTTACAAAAAAATTAGGTTTAACAAATACTTTTGAAGCAGGAAAATCTGAGCCAGATGGTTTCAAACAAACAACTGTAGAATCATTACAAAGTGTACAAGATTCAAACTTCATTTACATTGTAGCGGATGAAGATAACATTTTTGACACTCAACTAAAAGGCAACCCTGCTTGGGAAGAATTAAAGTTCAAAAAAGAAAACAAAATGTATAAATTAAAAGGCGACACTTGGATTTTCGGTGGTCCTGAGTCTGCAACATCTTTAGCAACACAAGTAGCAGATGTAATGACAGCGAAGAAGTGATTACACAATGAATAGCCTACAACATACACTTCGAGCAAGTCTTGTATTCGGAGGAGGAGCAGCTCTCTTGCTCCTCCTTTTCTTTATTCATATCGGACAAGGTCAAGCAAACATTTCCTATAGTATGATTATTGATGCTCTTATCTCACCGAACCAATCACTAGAGCATCAAACTTTAATTATGCTTCGATTACCTAGGGCCGTAATTGCCATTTTAGCTGGAGGTGCTCTTGCTGCATCTGGGGTCATTTTACAAACATTAACGAAAAATCCACTTGCTGAATCCAGTACAATGGGTATTCACTCTGGCGCATATTTCTTTCTAGTAGCGGCTACAATTTTTTTACCAAAAGGTCTGCAAATTAATTCACTTCTTTTCACATTTATCGGCGGTGCTATTACCGCTTTATTTGTATACCGTATTTCTGGTGGAAAAAAGGGAACCCCACTTAGAATGGCACTAGCTGGTATGGTCGTTACATTAATGCTTTCTGCCTTTACTGGAACGATGCAGCTTTTCTATGAAAATGAAACAGCTGGTTTATTTTTATGGGGAGCTGGATCTCTTATTCAAAATAACTGGGATGGCGTTCAATTTGCTTTTCCATTTATCATTATTTCTTTCCTAGTTTTACTATTTATGTCTCGTAAACTCAACATTCTCTTACTTGGTGATGATGTCGCTGTTTCTCTTGGTGAAAAAACAGCAGTAACACGTCTTATCGCCTTCATTGCTGCGATCTTTTTAACAGCAGTAATTGTAACTGTTGTTGGACCAATTGGATTTGTTGGCTTAGTTGCACCACATTTAATGCGTCTTATTGGCTACCGTCAACACTTTACTCTCCTTCTCTCTTCTTTCTTATGGGGAGCTGTACTATTACTTGGAGCTGATGTCGTTGGTAGACTAATAGATCCAACTGGGGCTGAACTTCCTGTCGGAGCAGTCACGGCAATGATTGGATCACCTTGGCTTATTTACTTAGTCTATCGAATGATGAAATCGAAACAATATATGAATGATAACGGAGCGAATGCAGCTGGAGCTAGTTCTCGCTATTACTCTTATAAAAAGGTAATCATTATCTCTATCACACTTTGCATTGTGACAATTACTCTTGGTGTTACAATCGGTAGTAACGCTTATATCGAAAGTATTACAAATGTTATATCAGGACAATTAACACAATTTGATAAAAATATGATGATGAACCTTCGTTTACCAAGAATGCTCGTTGCTGCTATTGCTGGCGCATGCCTTGCAATAAGTGGGCTTGTTTTCCAAGGTATATTACGAAACCCACTCGCCGATCCTTCTATTATTGGTATTTCATCGGGAGCTGGTGTTGGTGCTTTAACTATTATGTATGTCTTTCCCGCACTTCCTGGTTTCTTCCTACCAATTGGTGCATTTATCGGCGGACTACTTGCAGTTGGAATTGTTCTCTTCTTCTCATGGAAATCAGGATTTAGCCCAACAGCCCTTGCTTTAATAGGAATTGGTATTTCAGCTCTCGGTTCAGCGATTATTCAAATCTTTATCGTTAGAGCAAATTTGAACGTTGCTGCTGCTTTAACATGGCTATCAGGTAGCACGTATGCAAGAGGATGGAATCACTTAGAAAATATCATTCTATATCCATCGCTAATTCTTGTATTCATTATCTTTTTCTTAATAAAACAACTTGATGTTCTCGTACTTGGAGACGATTTAGCAACGGGACTCGGGCAACCAGTAAATAAAACGCGCCTTGCCCTCATTGTGTTAGCAACACTACTTGCATCTGTAAATATCGCAGCTGTCGGTACAATTGCCTTTCTAGGTCTTGTTGCGCCACACTTAGCACGAATCGTCGTTGGTATGAATCATCAAAGATTATTCGTTTGCTCCGCACTATTTGGAGCAATCCTTCTTTCCATTGCTGATTTACTCGGACGAACAATTGCATATCCGAAAGAAATTCCTTCTGGACTTGTCGTTGCTGTACTTGGAGCACCTTATTTCTTATGGTTGATGAGGAAGAGTGGGAAGAAGGTTAATTAAAAAGGAGGCTTCGTTTTAGAAGCCTCCTTTTTATATACTAAATAAAGTGAAACTTTAATTAGTGGGGGGGTTCTTCATCCCCGCTGATTATTAGCCCACACCAATCGGACTTTTATGAGCAGTGGATCTCCCACCTAACTTCTTTGCTCCAGCCGAATCTTGAGGTGGAAGTTTTACTGTCCGACGAATAGCCGGATAAATTACTCTGATCTCACTAATTTCACAGATTTAGTACTCCCCATAAACTCATGATGTACAGTTAATGTGTTCTCCTCAATTTTCAAATCAGCCTTATGCTTTATTTCCCCCACTAAAAATACAAGCTCTACAGAAATAATCCCTTGGTCCACACTTAATATTCGAAAGTCTCCTATAGTAGTCCCTTTCCCAAAAATATTATGTTCCATAAATTCTCCGCCTGTTTTCTCACTATTAATAGATTCTATTTCCAACCCAACTGGCCTGTCTGTACTTTCTGATGACATCCAAGACCCCTTTAACTTTCCAATATCAGCCTCTTTTTTCTTTTCATTTTTTAACTCTTCCTCTTTTTTCTTAACTTCTGCTTGTTGAGTTAGTAAGCCATCGATTTGCTTATTCAGCTCTTCGGCCCGTTGATTTTCCGAAATAAATTGTTGATTTTGGCCAGTATCGTTAACAATTTTATTTACTATCCCTTTAGCCTCTTCATACTTTTTATCACTCTTTAACTTCTCTGCCTTTTCCAATTGACCTATATATTGACCTTTTAACTCTTTATGCTCTATGAGCGAATCTTTTTGTTCTTTCGCTTGACTTTGAAGGATTGCGGAACCATCTTTCATCTTTTCTACTTCTTGAAACAAACCTATTGCTTGTTCTATATTTCCACTCGATTTCTCTTTTATCGAACTTATCATCTTAGTAGTTTGGTCTTTTAATACCTTTGCTTCTTTATCATCCTTTTTCTCTTCTAATGCTAGCTCAAATGATGCTACTGCCGTGTCATATTCTTTACTCGCTAACGCCAATTTCCCTTGATCCATTGCTTTTTTATAGGTTTCATTGCTACATCCTACCATTAAAAATAAAATTATGATTCCTAAAATCAATCTTTTCATAATATCTCCCTAAATTAATATAATTCTATATACACTCAATAGTATCATAAAATTTATATATAAAATTTTAAATACCATCATTAAAACATAAAGGGAACTTGTCATTTCTTCTCGAACTTAATCTATGAACATAAGTAGAGGGGGATAACAATAATGTACCAAACAATTGAAGGCTTTTTACAATCATGGACATACGAAGCAGAGTCTACTCAGAAAATGCTTGATTCATTAACCGATGCATCTTTATCACAGGAAATTGCACCTGAACATTGGACTTTAGGAAGAGTTGCTTGGCATATCGTGACGGCAATTCCTGTGATACTATCTGGCACAGGGCTAAAGTTTGAAGGAGAAACGAAAGATTATCCTGTTCCAACTTCTGCAAAAACAATTGCAGATGAATACCGTAAAGTAAACGCGGCTTTTGTTGAAACACTTCAAAGTAAATGGACTGATAAAGACTTAGCTACTATTAATGACTTCTTTGGTCGCCCTATGCCGAATTCTATATTTTTAATGACACTCATTAATCATCAAAATCACCACCGCGGGCAAATGACGGTTTTAATGCGACAAGCCGGCTTAACAGTTCCTGGCGTATATGGTCCCGCAAAAGAAGAATGGGCTGCGGCTGGAATGGAAGCTCCTAAAATGTAACGACAAAAAAGACAAGATGTTTACATATCTTGTCTTTTTCTGTAACTTGTTTCATGTGAAACTTTATAATGCATCTTCACTCTCAATATTTTTAATCCCAAAATAAGCAATCACCATACCGATCGCTGCAAATGTGAATTGAAGAGGTAGAAAAGTCGCTATCGGAAATATTGGCTGGTTATTAATTGCGATTGACACAACAATAATAGATGAAACAATTGTAGTTGGCACTGAACGTTTACGCATTCCGAAATATAGCGGGATTAAACTTATTCCCGCAGTTGCAATGGCTAAAGGAACAAGATTTATTCCTTCTTGCACTAATTGATCTACTGTAAATGGATTAGGAAGAATTGAAAAATAGCTATCTATCCCAAAGAAAACTCCTACTATTAAAATGTTAGATACAATAACTGTTATAAATGTTAATGTCGCTGTAATGACCAACTTACTAATCATCATTTTTCTCCGATTAATAGGATAAGAAAACATAAGTATTATTGTTTTATTTTTATATTCACCAATTATTAACCTTGCGATTAACACACTACCAAAAACAATAAATGTTGCTCTTACTAATGTACTAGCCGTTAACAACATCATCTGCGGATCTCTTATTTCCGGATCACCTTCTACTTGAGCAACGATGCTCGTAAAGATCATTAATGCCAGTATAGTAATATTTGCAATAACTGCCCCTTTTACGTACCAGCCAAGCTTAAACTTTTTCAATTCTAGCTTCATAAGACGTAACATGATAGTCCTCCTTTCCCCTGAAACACCTTAACCCCCAAAACCACACTAGCAATTGTAATAAGTAAAATTGCAATTACTATTATCTTTTTCACCATTCATACCCCAGTTCGTTGTTGTTTTAAGCTTACTTCATGCCACATCAACCTTGTCGATTTTACGATAAGATAGATAACTAATGAAAATCCCTAATAAACAGAGCACAATTGGGATAGCTATAAAATCAAACATACTTACTTGACCGTTTCCAGCCCCAACGTTACCACTAATCAGCATACCAATTATTACTGCGGAAGTAATCGTTGTAGGTGTCGATTTCTTTCTCATTCCAAAAAATAAAGGAATTAAACTTATACCAGATATCATAAATGCACTTATAATAGTAGCTGGAACGATAGCTATTATTTCGCCTATCGTAGCAGGTGTTTCAATCAGTCCCATCATTGGACTCACAAAATAAACGAGCAAACTAATAATGAAAGTAGCGATAATCGTGCTCACAAAACAAAAACAAAAAACAATTGTTAATTTCGCCCTCATTAGCATTTTCCTTTGCAGCGGGTACATAAACGATAGTTGCATTGTTTTGTTCTTATACTCGTCTATTACTAACCGTGATAAAATGACCGAACTAAAAATAATGAATGTTATCCTAATAAAAGTGTTTATTAAAACCATTTGTTGCGTGAAGTCAAAGAAGAGCACGTCTCCCTCGGCTTTAATTCCCAACGCCATAAGGCTTACTGCAGCGAAAATTGCTATAATACAAATTGCTACCCCTTTAAAGTAACTAGATAATTTATGTTTCTTCCATTCGAGCTTCATTAATCTAAGCATACAAACCACTCCTCCATTCTTTATATAACTGTCTTTATGCTGCTAACATTCTAATTCCAGCAGTAACGAAGCTTAACATTCCTATCACTAGTAGAATTAACAACCATTTCCGCTCTGGTTTTCTATAATATAAAATTCCACTTATTAGCATTACGATAAATCCACTTACCAGGTTCAGCCACAGTCCATTAAGCATGAATACCTTCTCCATCCATTACATTTAAGAAATATTCTTCTAAGGAACTATGTTTCTTATTAATACTTTCAATTTCCACATCGTTCATAATAAGTGCTTTTGAAATGGCCTGCTGAGACACTGACGTATCATACACACGAATCATGGTTCCACTCATTATTTTGTAGTTTTTTATACCAAGTTTATCTTCTAAAATATAAGCTGCACGTTTCACATCAGGAACAGTGATTTCAATGTACTCTGTTTGCTTTCCGTTAATACTCTTCATTGAAACTTCTTTTATTAGTTTTCCATTTTGAATCACACCAATTGTATCGGCCATTAATTCCATCTCACCTAAAATATGACTAGAAACTAATAATGTAATACCGTATTCTTTGCAGAGCATTTTAAATAAGTCTCGTAACTCTTTAATGCCAATTGGATCTAAACCGTTAATTGGTTCATCTAAAATGAGCAATTCTGGCTTTGTCACGATTGCCCTTGCAATACCGAGTCGTTGTTTCATTCCTAATGAAAAATCTTTTACTTTTTTATTATCTACCCCTTGTAGTTTCACTAAATGTAAAGCATGGTCAATTGCATTTTTATCGTAGTAGCCCATATATTCACAATGCAGGTCTAAGTTTTCTTTCGCCGTTAATTTATCATAAAAGATTGGGTATTCAATAATTGTCCCCATTCTTTTTAATACTTCATACGATGTATCTGTTAATTTCTCACCGAAAATTTCTATATCACCACTCGTCGGTTTTATTAAATTTGTAATCATTTTCATAATCGTTGTTTTACCAGCACCGTTTGGTCCTAAAAAACCATAAATTTCTCCTTTTTTCACATGCATGTTAACACCGGAAATAACTTCTTTCCCTTTAAACACTTTCGTTAACTGGTTTGTTTTTACTATATATGTCATGTTACTTTCCCCTTTCGCAATACTCTATATTTCTATAATAGACAACAGAAATCTCTTTTTTCTTACCCGTTCCTTACAAATTCCTTACGCTGAAAAAAAGCTTGTAGAATTTACTTCTCTACAAGCTAAAACAGCATCTTTTTTAATACAACTGTAAAAATTGTTTTTTCATAGGGCTTACTAGAAAGATGTATTTCTCCGTCCATCGCTTCCACAAGCCGTTTCGTAATCGTTAATCCTAGACCGCTTCCTTGGTACGATCTATTTCTTGAATCTTCAAGTGTGTACATTCGCTCAAACACTTTATCAATATGAGATTCATCAATTCCTTTTCCTTTATCCCATACGTCTATATACACACTCGTTTCATCATCTCTTAAAGTCATACCGAGTGTCTTTCCATCATCTCCATATGTAATTGCATTTGATATTAAATTATTCAATACTCTGCCTAATACTTCTACATTTCCAAGTGCGTATATATTTCTTTCTGGTATATCAATATGAACCTGAAAACCTTTCGTCGTCACTAAATCATAAAAAGATAAAATCTTCTCGCGGCAAACTTCATTCATATTTACTTTTGTCATTTCAATTGCTTTGTCACCAGATTCTAATTTTGCCAAATCAAAAAACTTATGAATTAGCTCCATCACTTCTAATGTTTTCGTATGCACTTTTTCAAGTAATATTTGTTGTTCTTCTTCACTTATCGTTTTATCCTTATTTAACATTTCTGTATATCCAAGAATAACTGTTAGTGGTGTTTTCAAGTCATGCGAAATATTTGAAAGCATTTTTCTCATCGAAATCTCTACTTTGGCATGATCTGCATTCGTTTTCTGTTTTGCATCTAATAATTGATTAATTGCCACTAATAATTTTTGCAATTCTAGATCATCTGTCATAACGAGTAACGTCTCGCCTGTTTTGTCATTTACAATACTTTCTAACTTTTCATATGTGTATCGTAAATTTTTACTACTATTTTTTCTCATTTTATATTGCATATAAATGACACATAACAATATAAAAATAATACCTATTAACAAATTGACCATATTACATCACTTCCAACTTATAGCCGATGCCCCATAACGTTTTAATATATTCTGGATTAGATGGATCACTTTCAATTTTCTCACGCAATCTTCTCATATGAACATTAATAACGTTATCATCACCGTAATACTCTTCATTCCAAACTAACGTATATATTTGCGCTTTTGTAAATACACGATTTTGATTTTTTACGAACAGTTTTAAAATCTCAAATTCTTTTAAAGTGAGCTTGAGAGGGTTCCCGTTTTTTTCTACAGTAAAATTAATTGGATCGATTGTTAAATCGCCAATCTGAATCATCTTTTCTGTTGTTTCTGTAGCCGAGTATTTCGTAGACCGCCGAATCCCTGCTTTTACACGTGCAGCCAATTCAATCATAGAAAATGGCTTACAAATGTAATCATCTGCTCCAAGTCCTAAGCCAACAGCTTTATCAACATCTGTATCTTTTGCCGACATCATTAAAATCGGAACAGCACTTTTTTCACGAATAATACGTACAACCTCTAATCCGTCTAACTTCGGCATCATTATATCAAGGATCACTAAATCAAAAGATGATTTAAAAAAGGTTTGCACCCCTGCTTCCCCGTCAGACGCCATCGTAACTTGAAAGCCTTCCTTTAATAAATATTTTTCCACCATCTCTTGAATTGAAATATCATCTTCAACTAATAAAATATGATGTGACATATGTCTATCCCCTTTTTTTACAAACATTAACATATCAATTGTATCGCAACGAATGAATGCTGGAAACAGTTATATGAATTTTCAAACCAACTTCCCTTCCTTCCTTAACAATGATATGATGAAATTCACTACGATTGTTCATAATTAACTTTATATAAAGGAGACTTATCATGTCAGAAAACAAAAAAGTAAGCTTAGCTGATTTAATGCGTGAACAACTTGCTAAGAAAAAGCAAGGAAATGGAAATGGTCAAAATGCAAAAAATCAAAACCAAGAAACGAAAAAATTACAAAACCAACAAACAAAGAAGACAAACAACCAACGTAGACGTACAGGTGTGTAAATGAACGGACAAAAACGTTCTAATATCGCACCCGGTCTTGAAGTTGATATTGTATTAAAACAAGATCAACGAACAGGCAAATTAACACGTGGCATTGTAAAAGATATTTTAACAAACTCCCCTTCCCATCCACATGGCATTAAAGTGCGATTGCAGGACGGGCAAGTCGGTAGAGTACAAAATATCGTTCAATAAGAAAAGGAGCTCAAGTAAACTCGAGCTCCTTTTTCTTTATTAACCTTTAATTTTCTCGATGAAAACTACTTTTAAATAGTCTCCTTCTTTAAATTGATCAATGGTACGGAAATCTTCTGGTAAAGAATGTTCTTCTAATATTTTATATTTGCCATTCATTTCTTTAAAGGCTGTATCGATAAAGCCTTTAAACTTTTTCATATCGAATGCACTACAATTTGTAGAAGCAACGATAATACCGTTATTTTCTGTAATAGCAATTGTTTCTTTCAATAAATTTTTATAATCTTTTGCTGCACTAAATGTATATTTTTTTGATCGGGCGAAGCTTGGAGGATCAAGTACGACCATATCAAATTTCATCTTTTTCTTAGCTGCATATTTGAAGTAAAGAAATACATCTTCTACAATAATATCTTGTGCTTCATAATCAACTTCATTGACACTAAACTGCTCAATCGTTTTACTTAAACTACGATTTGCAAGGTCAACACTCGTCGTTTTACTCGCTCCGCCAAGCGCTGCAAATACAGAGAAAGCACCTGTATAAGAGAACATATTTAACACTGTTCTTCCCTTTGCATATTTATCACGAATTTGTTTTCGAACGTTACGTTGATCTAAAAATACACCAACCATTGCCCCGTCATTTAAATAAACAGCGAAGTTCACACCGTTCTCTTTTACGATAAGCGGGAACTCACCGCGCTCTCCTGCTACGAAATCATCACCCTCAATATATTTCCCTTTCGTATCAAAACGCTTCTTCTCATAAATGCCTTTAAAGTTTGCTACTTTTTGCAGAGCTGCTATAATCTCATCTCTGAAAGTATAAATCCCTTCACTATACCAACTTACTACGTAGTAGCCGTCATAATAATCGATAATTAGTCCGCCAAGACCATCACCTTCACCGTTTAGGGCGCGGAATGCTGTCGTATCACTTGATTTATAAAATTGTTTTCGTTTATGTAAGGCAGATTTGATTTTACTTTCAAAGAAAGATTGATTAATTTGTTCACTCTCTTTTCTCGTTAAAATCCAGCCGTATCCTTTATTTTGTTTTCCATAATAACCTTTTCCGACAAAGTTGTTCTTCTCATCTACTACTTTGATGATTGTCCCTTCTTCACGAACATCGTTTAAATTTTGAATTGCATCTTTTAAAATAAGTGGATATCCACTTTTAATTTCTTTTATAAATTTCGGTTTTATTTTTATAGTTACTTCTGATCGCATATAATAACTTCCTTTCCATTTGCATGCTTTCTCTATAGGAAGCATTTAAAAAACGAGCCTGAAAAAACAGCCTCGTTTCACTATACCATATTATTGCTTTGCTAGTACAACTCGCTCATTCTCGCACTTAACCGCCACATATTTACTACGTTTTGAAATGGAAATCTCACTGTCCAAAATAATAGAAAAAAATTATATATTTCACATTTACCATTGACAATGATAATGATTTTCATTATCATTTAATGTATATGAGTTCTTGAAAATATAGCTACATTTATAGGAGGAATAAACATGATTATTGTTACAAATACAGCTAAAATTACAAAGGGAAATGGACATAAATTAATTGAGCGTTTTAATAAAGTAGGTAAAGTTGAAACGATGCCAGGCTTTTTAGGTCTAGAAGTTCTTTTAACGCAAAATACAGTTGATTATGATGAGGTAACAATTAGCACTCGATGGAATGCAAAAGAAGATTTCCAAGGTTGGACAAAGAGCGCCGCATTTAAAGATGCTCACTCACATCAAGGTGGAATGCCAGAATATATTCTTGATAATAAAATTGCTTACTATGATGTAAAAGTTGTACGTATGCCAATGGCTGCAGCACAGTAAAAACAGTTCTTTTTTAAAGTATAGAATATGAGAAGCGTTATCTATCACTTCTCATATTCTATACTTTTTTCTTTAATTTCTTTTTACTAACTTTGCGTGTATAACTAGCCTTCCAGCCTCTGGATCAAGCGCATAGTCACAAGTAGAAAGTGTTACGATTTCATCATTAGCCGTCAATTCCGTATCCGTTTTGTACAGTGATTTTTCTTGAACTTCCTTTAAGAACGATGTATATACTGCATCATTTTCAAAATCCGTTTCAATGTAATAAAAGTCCGTTGTTGTCGTATATACTGAAAAAACTTCAACGTCGTATCCTTCAAATAATGTATCGTAATATAATTTACGATGGGACATGAAAAAGTCTTCATCCAACATTTTTTTTAAACTACCAAACATAGAACCGTCTTTCATACGATGGCCATATAAAATCGTATTTCGATTTTGAGATTTCACATCATTACGATGGTCCATAAAAATGCTTCCCGCTCTCATATCTTCACCTTTATAATTACGAAATAAATAGTAATCATTATCTTTTGCTTGAACGATTGGATAATTAATTTGTGTATCATCCATCGTAATCCATCCGACTATCTCTGGATTAATTTTCTGGAGATCCTGAAACTGTTTACGTACCTCTCCGTCTTCCGATTTTTCTTCCATTGGACTTCTTTTATAAATATGTTGTGCCTCAGCCATTACTTTACGATTTTCATAATAATCCATGAAAATCCCACCCAACTCATACATTGAATAGAAAAAGATTCCTAAAAACGCAATTGTAAGTATGCGTTGAAAAAAAGAATTCTTTTTCCGTCCGTTCTTGCTATTCAAATTATCACCTCAAAACGGATTATACTCAGCCTTTAGATTCCCATAGGTACCATATACAATCCAGTATCTTCATCCTGTTTTACAATGACATCTACACCATATATTGCTTTAACCATCTCTTCTGTTATTACATCATTAGGATTACCTTTCGTAATGATCTCTCCATCTTTCATAACGATAATATGGTCGCTATAACGAATGGCTTGATTAATATCATGTAATACCATTACAATCGTTAATCCATACACTTCATTTAACTCTTTCACTAATTCTAATATTTCTAGCTGATAGTAAATATCTAAATAGGTTGTCGGTTCATCTAAGAAAAGCATTGGTGTATTTTGAGCTAATGTCATTGCGATCCAAACTCGCTGCCTCTCTCCACCGGATAAAGCATAGATTGGCTTATCACGCTTACTTTGTAAATTCGTACATACTAGTGCACGCTCTATCGCTTCTCTATCTTCATCTGTTTGCGGAGAGAAAATATTTTTATATGGCATACGCCCAAAGCTTATTAGCTTTTCCACTGTAATATCTGCTGGAGCCTCATTTTGTTGGTGGACAACTGCTAGCTTTCTAGCAAACTCTTTCGGTTTATATTCACTAATCGCTTTCCCATCAAGTATTACTTCTCCACTGCTAGGAACGTGATTTCTAGACATGACACTAAGTAATGTTGATTTCCCGCATCCATTCGGGCCAATGATTGTTGTAATTTTCCCAATTTCTATTTCACTACTAACAGACTTTAAACGATTTGTTACGTTATCATATGAAAAGGTTACATTTTTAATTTCCATGAACTTTATCACTCTTTCTAAGCAAGAATATTAAGAATGGACCACCAATAACCGCCATAATTGTTGCTGCTGGAATTTCATTAGGTGGCACAATTAACCTTCCAATCGTATCCGCCGTCAAAATTAATAACGCCCCTGCAAGAGCAGAAAATGGAATTAATACTTTATGGTCTGAACCGACCAATTGTCTTGAAATATGCGGAACTAGCAATCCTACAAAAACAATAACACCTGCAATCGCTGTTGATACTGCCGCTAAGAGTACTGCAATGGCAGAAATAATAAGACGAACTCTCGTCACGTGCAAGCCTAAGTTTTTCGCAGTCTTATCTTGTAGCGATAATAAGTTACACCAAGCTCCTACGAACAGAGCAAGAATAAGACCAATCGTTCCATAAGTCACCATTATTTCTACATCGCCCCACGTCTTCATTGTTATGTTAGAAGTCGTCGTTTGCTTAATACTTTTAATAAAATACCCACAAATCGTAACGAATGATTCATTTAATCCAGTAAACATCGCATTAATGGCAATACCAATTAAAATAATGCGAAGTGGGCTTAACCCTGACTTCCATGAAAACGAATAAACGAGATAACACGCAAGCGCACCACCTAAAAAGGCGAATACGGGGGTCCAGAAAAAGAATTGCGGGAACAAAGTAATAATAACGAGTGTCATAAAACTTGCTCCTGAAGATATACCGATTACCCCAGCATCAGCGAGTGGATTCTTCATAACAGCTTGAAAAAGCACCCCTGAAACAGCAAGAGCCGCTCCAGTGAACAGCGCAATAATAATACGAGGGAAACGTAAATCTTTAATGACTTCAACATCTTCATTTCCACCTATAAATATCCCTTGTACAAGTTCAACAATACCTACTTCTAAACTCCCTTTCATCGCTGACAATGATGTCATAACAATGAGCAATGCAGTAACAATGAGGAAACTCCAAGTTTTTTTATTCATTCTACTCTTCCTTTATATTAAAATGCATCACGGATACATCATTTTTTTCAATTCATCTAAAGCTTCAATTGCTGCTAAATTGCCTGTCGTTCCAAATAAACGCTCTTCTAAATCATAAACACGGTTATTTTTAACCGCAGCAAAGTGTTTCCAAATATCATTTGTTTTAAATTCTTTATCAAACATTTTTACAACCTCATCAGGCATACCATGAGCTGCTCGTAAAATAATATCTGGATCAGCTTTCTTTAAATACTCTGTATTAGAAGCTAAATATTCTACTTGTTCACCTTGCACAATATTTTTACCACCTAATTGTTTTACTAAATCTCCAATATAAGAATGCTCTGTTGCTACTAAATAACTTCCCGGCACACCTAATAAAATAAGCACTGTCGGTTCTTTCTTTCCTTTTACTTCCTTTTGAATGCTAGCAACCTTTTTATCTAACTTAGTTACTACTGCTTCAGCCTGTTTTTCACGTCCATATTTCTTACCTAAATCGCTAATAGAACTTTGCATATTTTTTAAACTCGTTAAATCTAAAAAGTTTGCTTTCATACCCACACCATCAAAAACTGGCTTTAATTCGTATTCAAGTGTTGTCACAGATAACACTTCTGAAGGCTTTAATGACTTTACCTTTTCCATATCTGGACTCATTGGATTCCCAACTTCAGGTAAACCTTTATATCGCTTCGGTAAAGTTTTAGAACTTGTTGGAACACCGACTAAATCTACTTCTAACGCATCCATAATTTCAGTAACAGCCACTGTTGTTGCAACAACGCGCTCTTTACTCTCACTCTTTACCTGCTTTGCTGTTTCTTTTTTTGGTGACGAGCACCCGGCTATACTCATTAACAAAATGATAGCCATTAGTACACTTACGATTTTCTTCACTCTCAATCACCACTCCCTTCCATACAATATGAAACAAGTCTTGATGCACGCGAACATGCATCAAGACTCCAAAAATTACAATCTACCTGCTCTATATTTACGAACTAGTAAAGCAAGTGAACCTAGCAGTAACACCATATATAAACCAAGTTGTGCTGTATCTGCAGTTTTTGAGTTTTTCTCTTTTTTTGAATCATTTTTTGTATCTTCTTTTTTCTTCTGACCATCTGCATTTCGGTTAAAATCAGGAGTACCTACTGTTTTTACATTATCTACTTTCGGTGTAGTCACTGGATTTTCCGGTTCATTCTTCGGTTCCTCTTTAATAGTTCCTAGCGCGCCGATATTATTTGTATCAAATTGAATTTGTACATCGTAGAAATGATGATAGTTCATCTCATCGATGTCTACCTTTACTTTTGCGTTTAATTTTTCAAATAGATCTTCTACTTCAAACTGTACTACTCGCGTATTTGCATTTTTATCTTCGCTTACTACTTTCGCATCAGCGAATAGTTCCTTGTTTTCCGTTTGGAATTTCGTAATCCACGCACTATTTTTCAGCGTCATCTCAATGTATTTTTTACCATCTTTTACGATTAATTTCGCTGGATTTACAACATAGTCATGCATCTTTGAAATTTCATCTGTTTTATCTTTTAATACTTTAAATGTAATATCATATTGGCCATCTACTAAATTTTTCGGATCAACTATTACTCTCGGGTTATTATTTCCACCTTGGTTGTTGTTTCCACCTTGGTTGTTGTTTCCACCTTGGTTGTCGTTTCCACCTTGGTTGTCGTTTCCGCCTTGGTTGTCGTTTCCACCTTGGTTGTCGTTTCCGCCTTGGTTGTCGTTTCCACCTTGGTTCCCTAAAGCTTTAATACTGTCTTGATCAAATACAAATTGAACATCGTAGAAATGGTGATAATTCATTGAATCAATATCTACTTTTACTTTTGCATTTAATTTTTTAGACAAATCGTTTACTTCTACTTCTACTTCTACTACTCTTGTATTTTGTTCTTTATTTTCACTTAACACTTTTGCATTAACGAAAGAACCATTCTTCTCAAATTCAAATTTCGTAATCCATGTACTATTTGTTAATGTAAACGATACGTATTTCTTACCATCTTTTACTTTTAATACACCTGGGCTTTTTGTGTATGTGTTCATCATTGAGATTTCATCTGTTTGATCTTTTAACACTTTAAAGCCAATGCTGTATTCACCATCTTTAAGAGCTTTTGGATCAATTGTTGTGTTATTATCTTGGTTATTTTTTCCACCTTGATTGTCGTTTCCACCTTGGTTGTTATTTCCGCCTTGGTTGTTATTTCCGCCTTGATTGTCGTTTCCGCCTTGATTGTCGTTTCCACCTTGGTTGTTGTTTCCGCCTTGGTTGTTATTTCCGCCTTGATTGTCGTTTCCACCTTGGTTGTTATTTCCGCCTTGATTGTCGTTTCCACCTTGGTTGTTGTTTCCGCCTTGGTTGTTATTTCCGCCTTGATTGTCGTTTCCACCTTGGTTGTTGTTTCCGCCTTGGTTGTTATTTCCGCCTTGGTTGTCGTTTCCACCTTGGTTGTTGTTTCCGCCTTGGTTATCTAACGGCTTAATGCTACCTTTATCAAATGCAAATTGAATATCGTAAAAATGGTGATAATTCATTGAATCGATATCTACTTTTACTTTTGCATTTAACTTTTTCGATAAATCTGGCACTTCTACTTCCACTACGCGTGTATCAGCTTTTTTATCTTCACTTATTACATTTGCATCAACAAACGAACCATTTTTCTCAAATTCAAATTTTGTAATCCAAGAACTGTTCGTTAACGTAAATGATACATACTTCTTACCATCTTTTACTTTTAGCACACCTGGACTTTTTGTATATGTGTTCATCATTGAAATTTCGTCTGTTTGATCTTTTAACGCTTTAAAATTGATGCTGTATTCACCATCTTTAATTGTTTCAGCATCTGGTTTTTTATTTTCATCTGGTTTTTCTGCTTCCGGTTTTTCTGCTTCTGGTTTTTCTACTTCTGGTTTTTCTGCTTCTGGTTTTTCTGCTTCCGGTTTTTCTACTTCTGGTTTTTCTGCTTCTGGTTTTTCTGCTTCCGGTTTTTCTACTTCTGGTTTTTCTGCTTCCGGTTTTTCTACTTCTGGTTTTTTCTCTTCATTTTTAATTTGTTCAAGTTTATCTTGTTCAAATAAAAGTTGTACATCATGCGTTTGCTTATAATTTCTTGATGCCATTTCGATAAATACTTTTGTATTTAGTTTTTTAGATAAATCGTTTACTTCAAACTCTACTACTCTTGTATCTTTTTCCTTATCCTCACTCACTACTTTTGCATCAACAAATGCGCCATCTTTTTCCGTTTGGAAATTTTTAATTAATGAGCTACTTTTTAGTGTTACAATTGCTTTTTTCTTACCGTTTTCTACTTTTAATACTCCTGGATTTACCATGTAAGTATTCATCTTAGATTCTTCATCTGTTTGATCTTTTAATACTTTAAATGGAATGCTGTACGCACCATCTGTAATTGTGTTAGAATTTGGTTGTTGATCTGGGTCAGGCTTTTGGTCGGGCTTCTGACCTGGATCGGTAGTTTCATTTGGATCTGGCTTATTAGCTGGGTCCTCTTTTTCATTTGGTTTTTCTACATGAATTGGTGTAATGCTATTTTGATCAAATGCAATACGAACGTCGTACTCATGATGATAATTTAAAAAATCAATATCTACTTTTACTTTTGCATTTAATACCTTCTCTACATCTTCTACATCAAATTCTACTACTCTTGTATCTTTTTCTTTATCTTCACTAATTGCATTTGTCGCAACTAGCTTACCTGCTTTTTCTGTTTCAAACTTCGTAATCCATGAACTATTTGTTAATGTAAAGGATACTTTCTTTTTCCCATCCTTCACTTTTAAAGTTCCCGGGCTTACTGAATATTGATTCATCATTGATTCTTCATCTGATGTATCTTTTAAAACTTTGAAGCTAATTGAATATTCACCGTCAGCCAACTTGGTAGCTGCTTGAACTGCAAGTGGTTGTAATGTTGATACGAATGTAAATATTATTAAAAACATAGCAACAATAATTTTTGTATACCTGTTCAATGGAACGACTCTCCCTTTTGAAAATTATTTAATACTATTCCCATCAAATACAAAGCGAATATCATACGAAGCATTATAATTAATAATTGGAATATTAATTTTCACTTTGCCATTTAGTTTTTTTGACAAGTCAGCAACTTCAAATTCTACAACTCTAGTATTATCTTTTTTGTTTTCACTTAACACGGTTGTTTCTACAAATTGACCATCTTTTTCTACTTGGAAACTTTTAATAGAAGCACTATCTTTCACTTTAAATGAAACATATTGTTTTCCATTTTTAACTGTTAATGTTGCTGGGCTTTCAAAATAACTATTCATTCTAGACGATTCATCTTTATCGCCTTTCCATACAGTAAAAGCAATATTATATTTTCCATCAGCTAGTTTTGTAGCAGCCTTTGCATCTTGTAAACCTAGTGTTGCGATAAACGTAAATAAAACACCAAATACGGCAATAATCATTTTAAATTGTTTAAACATATATTCATCACCCTTCAAAAGATTTATTTACTCAACTTCACTTTACGAATTAAGAAAGCACCTGAAATAAGAATTAACGCTGCAAACAATCCAATACGTGCTTCATCGCCTGTTTTTGGATTATCTGTTTTTTCAGCTTTTCCATTTTCATTTTTTGTTTCTTTGTTCACTTCTTTAGCTGTTTCCTTACTCTCTACTTTTGTTTTCTCTTCTTTTACTTGTGTATCTGTTTTCGCTTGATCATTATTTTTTGTAGTAGCAGCTACGCCGTTATCGCCACCTACAGCTTTTACATTTGCATCAAAAGCAAAACGAATTGTGTAGTGGTGGTCATAGTTTGCATTTGGTACAACAACATGAATTTTTACAGCTGCCGGTTTGGATAAATCATCTACTTTAAACTCTACTGTTCTTTTATCTGCCGATTCATCTTTACTAACAACTTTCGCATCAACAAAATCCCCGTTCTCTGGTGCTTTAAATTCTGTAATCCAAGCACTATGATTCATCGGAACTTGTACTCTCATCTCACCGTTTTTCACTACTAATTTTGCTGGCTTTTCAAAATAGTCATTTGCCATTGAAGCTGAATCATTTTCCGCTTTTTGAATTACGTAATTAATATCGTAAGTACCATCAGCTAGTTTTGCTGAAGCATTTCCGTATGGCATTACAAGAAAAGCTAGCATACATACGAACGTTATAATAAAAGCGGGTAATACAGAAACCTTTTTCATTTTTCTTGTTTCCTCCTTGGTTATCTTTCATTTCACTTTTTTGAAAATGATAATTATTCTCAATTTACAAGAAGAAAATAATCTCTTTTACCTATTATTTAATTAGCATTCTTTTATGTAACATAAGTATTATTGATTATCATTCTCATTGAATATTAAAAATAATATCTCACCCTATTCCTTATACAAAGGCATAGAAACTGAGAAAAAATTATAAAACTTTTTTATTGATTATCATTCTCAATATAAATCAAAAAAATAAACTATCTCTTCGCCTCTTCTTTCACCTCTTCCCATAACAACACTATAGTTATAGAAACCCCTTATCCCTCACTTCCCTTTCAATATTTCCACAACTAAGTCAATCTTAGCCTACTCATAAATTTTTTGTCAACTATATTACGTATAAAATTTTTAATATCTGAATTTCTCTATATATGGCTTTTTCTACAAAAAAAGAGACTTTCTATTATAGAAAGCCTCTTTTCTCTATTTTTCTACAGCAATTTCCTGCTTTTGAAACTTAGAAACTATATAACCAAATCCTATACCGATTATGCCTGGAACTAACCAACCAATTCCTACACTATATAATGGAATCTTATCTAAAATAGGTGCTAGCGCTGCAATTTGAAGGTTTGCATTGTGTAATCCATCAAAGAAACTGATTGCAAATGCTCCTACAATCCCCCCCACATACATCGCTAATGGAAGACGAACGTAGTTTTCAACAAGTGATAATACGATAAGTACGATTCCAATTGGATAGATAGCGATTAAGATTGGTAATGCTAATGCATTTAACTGAGTTAACCCAAGATTTGCTACCATAAATGCTAATACACAGAAAATGAAAACGACTTTTTGATAAGAAAGCTTTGGTAATAAGGAAGAGAAGTAATCACCACAAGCTGCAACAATACCTACAGAAGTTGTTAAACATGCTGCTGTAATTGCGATCCCTAGTAATAAAGTTCCGTAACTGCCAAATAAATGATTCACCACATTTGTTAAAATAATTCCTCCGTTTGCGCCCATTCCAAGTGACACACTAGAAGCTCCAAGATAAGCAAGCGCTAAATACACAAGTAGTAGACCAAGCGCTGCAATAAATCCTGCAAAGATTGTTACTTTTGCAATACTATTTTTATTTGTAATGCCTTTTTCTTTTAACGCATGAATTACAACATTTCCGAATACAAGTGCTGCAAGTCCATCTAAAGTTAAATATCCATCAATAAATCCTTTGAAGAGGGGAGCACTATACACTTCTGTCGGTGCACCAAATTCTCCAATTGGTGTAATAAGTGCTTTACCTACGATAATTGCAATAACAGCTAATAATATTGGAGTTAGCACTTTACCAATACGCCCCACTAATTTCGAAGGATTTAAAGCTAAATAGAAAGTTACTGCAAAGAAAATAAGTGTAAAGATAACAAGTGGATATGACTGACCTGCTATCTCACTTGGTAAAAACGGTGCAACACTCATCTCATAAGCTACTGTTCCTGTACGCGGCACACTTACGAATACACCTAAACATAAATAAATGGCAGTGATAAAAACAAGTGCGAATATAGGATGTACACGTCCTGCTAGCTCATTAATATCTCCCTTTAAAGCTATAACAATTACGCCTAATAAAGGTAGTCCAACGCCTGTTACAATAAAACCAAACAGCGCGATCCATACGTCCGTTCCAGCACCTTGCCCTAACGCTGGTGGAAAAATCATATTACCTGCACCAAAAAACAGTGCAAATAACATTAAACTTATTGCAAACATCTCTGAAAACTTTAAAGATGATTTCATTTCTACTAACCCCCTAAAATAATTAATTGACAAAATATTCTGAAAAAGAATCCGTCACATATCCTCTTTCAAGCACACTTCCCCGTAAAAGAACGCAAAAAACACCCGTCCCTAACAAAGGGACGAGTGTTGAAATCGTGGTTCCACCCTTATTCTAATAAAATGAATTTATAACGAAATAAGCTCATTTTATAGCTCGTGTAAATTGATAACGGTTTTATCCGCCAAGAATTACAATGCATCATGCATGCAGTTCACTCTTGAAGTTTAGAGGTGGTAAGCTTGTCTTTTCGTATTAGGAAGCTCACAGCCTAAGGCTCCCCTCTCTGAGAATCGTAAAATACAACTCATGTCCTCATCATTACTTTTATAAAATATCTTGTCGAAACTTGTTGTTTTTTATTATATGGGCTATTTTTTAAAAAATCAATAGTTTTATTTTTTCTGACAAAAAAATATTGGGAGAAAACTTTTCCTCCCTATAACTGATCTATTAGAATGTCTAATTCCTCCGATGTAACGCTCCTCCACTTTCCTACTTCAAGCTCATTTAGCTCTATATTCATAATGCGTACTCGCTTTAGCTTTATTACAGTAAACCCGAAAGCACGGCTCATTCTACGAATTTGCCTGTTCATCCCTTGCGTTAAAATGATACGAAATGTTGATTGATCGACTCTCGTCACTTTACACGGCTTCGTCATACCATCTTTAATCTTTACACCGCTGGACATCTCATTAATAAACCAGTCCGTAAAAGGTTTATCGACTGTGACAACATATTCTTTCTCGTGCTCATGATCACCATGTAAAATTTGATTCGCAATCGTACCGTCATTCGTTAATAAGATAAGTCCTTCTGATGCTTTATCTAATCGCCCAACTGGAAAGATTCGCTCTGGATAATGGATATAATCAATAATATTATCTTCAATATGATCGGCTGCTGTACAAGTAATTCCGACCGGCTTATGAAAGGCTATATACACCTTCTCTTTCTCTTCTTTTGCAATAACCTGCCCATCAATCGTTACTACATCACCATCGCTCACGAGTGCACCGTGCGTACATATTTCGCCGTTAATAGCCACGCGTCCAGCTTTAATGAGGCGATCTGTTTCACGTCTTGAGCAGGATTTTGCTTCGCTTATGTATTGGTTGATTTTCATGTTTTATTCCTTTTCACATATATTAAAAGCGTCAATCTATGGCAATATCATTATGCCACGATTGACGCTTTTTCAATTCGCAAAAACAACTAAATAAATAACCCCAATCACCAAAAATATTCCACAACAAGCTAACAATACTTTTGCAAGTTTGTCCATAAACATATAATGGTTTCCCCTTTGTTTCGTTGTTTGCTATTTTAATTCGACAACTGTTACGCCTAGGCCTCCCTCGCCCATGTCACCGTAACGGTAATTCTTCACGCCGCGGTGCTTCTTCAAGTAATCTTGTACACCTTGGCGAAGCGCTCCTGTTCCTTTACCGTGAATGATTGATACACGAGGATAACTTGCAAGCTGGGCATCGTCTAAATATTTTTCAACGCGCATCATTGCATCTTCATAACGTTCACCGCGAAGATCAAGTTCCAATGAAACGTGGTAATCTCTACCCTTCACACTTGCGACTGCTTTTTTCTCTGTTTGCTTCGGTGTGTTAATGTATTCCATGTTAGATTCTTTTACTTTCATCTTCAGAATACCGATTTGTACGCTCCACTCTGTATCACTTACTTTTTCAAGTAATTGACCCTTTTGACCGAACGTTAATACTTTTACTTCATCACCTGCCCGTAACTGTTGTTTCGGCGCAGTGTTTTTTACGTTTACTTTTTGTTTCTTCACAAGCTCTGGCGCTGTGCCTTCTAGACGGCTCTTCGCTTCAATAAGCTCATGATCTTTCACATTTACAAGCTGTGCTTTACGCAATTGACGAAGTTCTTGAATAATACCTTCTGCTTCTTTCTTCGCAGCTTCGACTTTTTCTTCCCCTTCTTTTTGCGCTTTTAATAATTTTTCATCACGCTCATCGTTAAACTCAATAATTTGACGTTGCAACTCACGATGAAGTTTCTCAGATTGTTTGCGCAGTGCCTCTGCTTCGTTCCAGTCACGCTCTGCGTTCTTCTGGCTTTCTTCTAACTTCGCAATCATATTTTCAATTTTATTTGTATCTGTACTAATGTGGTTACGTGCTTGATCAATAACGCGATCAGATAATCCAAGGCGCTTTGAAATTTCAAAGGCGTTACTGCGACCTGGTACACCGATTAATAATTTATAAGTTGGACTTAATGTATTTACATCAAACTCAACACTCGCATTAATAACTTGCTCACGGTTGTATCCGTATGCTTTTAATTCTGGGTAATGCGTCGTAGCAACAACACGAGCACCGCGGTTACATACTTCATCTAAAATCGAAATTGCTAGTGCAGCACCTTCTTGCGGGTCTGTTCCAGCACCTAATTCATCAAATAAAACTAAGCTTTCAAAATCAGCTTTTTCTAAAATATCTACAATGTTCACCATATGTGAGGAGAACGTACTTAAGCTTTGTTCAATCGACTGCTCATCACCAATATCAGCAAAGATGTTTTTAAATACACAAATCTCTGACTCATCCATTACTGGAATGTGAAGACCAGATTGCGCCATTAATACACAAATACCAACTGTTTTCAGCGTAACTGTTTTACCACCTGTATTCGGTCCTGTAATAACAATTGTCGTGAAATCTTTACCTAGCATAATGTTATTTGGCACAATAATTTCTGGATCGATTAGCGGATGACGAGCTTGTCTTAAATCCATATAACGCTCGTTATTTACGATTGGTTTCGTTGCTTTAATTCGCTTCGCATAAAAAGCTTTCGCAAAGATGAAATCAAGATTTGCAACTACTTCTACGTTTGATAAAACGATATCGGCTTCTACTGCCACTTCTTCTGTTAACATTAATAATATACGTTCAATTTCTTGTTTTTCTTTCACTCGTGCTTCTTGTAGTGCATTATTTAATTCTACAATGACTTGCGGTTCAATAAATAACGTTTGTCCAGAAGCAGATTGATCGTGAACAATACCACCATATACGCCGCGGTATTCTTGTTTTACTGGGATTACGTAACGTTCGTTACGAATCGTTACAATCGAGTCAGACAGCATCTTTTGCGCGTTTGAAGAACGCGTCATATTTTCTAACTTTTCACGAATACGACTTTCCGCAGTACGAATTTGAGTACGAATACCACGCAGTTTATCACTCGCGCTATCGACTACTTCACCGCCATCACCGATGCAATTTGTAATTTTCTTTTCTAAATCATATAAAGATACAATTTGAGCGACATGAGTTTCTAAAATCGGAAGCTCGACACCATTATCAACCATATCTTCAATGAAACGTTTCATATTGCGACTACCATACATCGTATTCGCAATATCAAGTAGTTCATTCGGGCTTAACATGCTTCCAATCTTTGCACGCTTCACATTTGAACGAATATCCGTAATGCCACCTAATGGTGCACTACCTTTTAAACGAATGACTTTCGCTGCTTCATCCGTTGTATCTTGCATTTCTACAATTTCTTCAAAATCAGTGCTCGGCACTAAATGCTTCACTTTATCACGGCCAAGTGAAGAGGCTGTATGTTCAAGTAATTGTTCTTTTACTTTATTGTATTCTAATACACGCAACGTTCTTTCTAACATGTTGCAGGTCCCCCTTGTGTTACTTATTACGTTTAATATAGTCTAATAAACGTTCAATATCCCACGTGTTAATCACGTTATCTTTTTGAATCCAACCTTTACGTGCTGCAGCTACACCTGTTTCCATATCTTCTAACATTTCAAGTGTATGAGCATCCGTATTAATCGCTACTTTTACACCAGCATCTTGTGCTTGTTTTAATAATTTCGCGCTTAAATCTAGACGGTTCGGATTCGCATTTAATTCTAAAACTGTATTTGTCTCTTTTGCGAGTTCAATTAATAAATCTGTATCTACATCATAACCCTCACGGCGCCCGAGAAGACGTCCTGTCGGATGAGCAATCATTGTGACATGTTTATTCTCAAGTGCAGTACGCAGACGTTTCATAATCGTTTCACGGTCTTGTGAGAAGCTAGAGTGGATCGCTCCAATGACATAGTCTAATTCTTCTAATACTTCATCATCAAAATCAAGCGAGGCATCTGGTAAAATGTCCATTTCAATTCCGCGTAAAATTGTAATGTCTGGATACTTTTCATTCATACGTTCAATTTCTTTCGCTTGCTCACGAAGACGCTCTTTCGTTAAACCATTCGCTACTTTCAAATATTGCGAGTGATCAGTAATCGCCATAAACTTATATCCACGAGCACGGCACGCTTGTACCATTTCTTCAATAGAAAAAGCACCGTCACTCCAAGTTGTATGCATATGTAAATCACCTTGTATATCGGAAAACTGAATTAAGTTCGGATACTCTTTAATTAATTCAATTTCTTTTCCATCTTCACGCACTTCTGGCGGAATAAATGGCAGACCGAAATGAGCGAAGAAGTCTTCTTCATTCTCAAATGTTTTCACTTCACCTGTTTCCAAGTTTTCTACACCGTACTCACTAATTTTCTCGCCTTTATCTTTTGCGATTTGACGCATTTTTACGTTATGGTCTTTTGATCCTGTGAAATGGTGAAGAGTTGTAATAAACTCTTCTGGTTTTACTAAACGAAAATCAATTGAAATATCATATTCATATTGAAGACGGACAGAAACTTTTGTATCTCCACTTGCGATTACTTCAATCATATTATCGAATTGTAGTAAATGCTCACGTACCGCTGCTGGTTCTGTCGTTGCAATGATAAAATCTAAATCTTTCACTGTTTCTCTCGCGCGGCGTAAGCTACCAGCGCGAGAGAAACGAATTACTTCAGCAATATTCGACAATTTCTCCTCTATTTCCCCGGCAATAGGCAATACCATCGCAATTGGTAAACGCTCTGGACGAGAGCCTACTTGATCGATTGCTTCTAATATTTTCTCTTCTGTCTTCTTACCGAAACCTGCTAAAGCCTGTACTTTATTTTCCTCACAAACAGCTTTTAGCGATTCCATATCAACAACACCAAGTTCTTTATATAACTTAGCTACCTTCTTACCACCAAGACCTGGTAGTTTTAATAACGGCAATAAGCTACTTGGTACTTCTTTCTCAAGTTCTTGTAATACTTCAGATGTTCCCGATTCTATATATTCTTGAATAACGGCTGCTGTTCCTTTTCCGATGCCTGGAATCTTTGTGAAATCTTCAATTTCAGAAAGACTACGATCGTCACTTTCTAATGCTGCTGCCGCTTTACGAAATGCAGATATTTTAAATGGATTCGCACCCTTTAGTTCCATAAAAAGCCCGATTGTCTCTAATAATTTGATAACTTGTTTTTTATTTACTTTCATCATTGCCCCGCCTTTCTTTCATAGAAAAAAACTTCTCTTTCCGAAAAAAGAGAAGTTATACTCTGCTACCTGTCTGCCATAGTTCCTTCACCTTTTCAGATAGAATCGGTGTATCGTCTACAATTATTTTGCTAATTGATGATTTTTGTAATGGTGTTTGTACTTGTTCAATCGGAAGTATGTTTCCAATGATAATTAAGACAAACAAAATAATATATACTTCTAAAAATCCGAGGATTGCCCCCGCAAACGCATTTACTTGCTTTAAAACCGGTATTTCTGCAAACATATTTAACAAATTACCAAGTAATGAAAGTGCAATTTTAGTGATAATAAACAATATGATAAACGCAAGCGCTTGATAAAATACTGTCTCAATATTATTTGCATCAATCCATTCTGGAACAGATACGTTTTTATCAAATGGATACGGAATAAATTTCGCAAGTGCTGGCGCTAAATCTTTACAGTACCAGTATGCAACAAGGTATGCGATAATAAAGCTTGTTAACTTTACAAGTTGCAGAATAAACCCTCTGCGTAAGCCGAGGAAAAATCCCATAACAAGCAGTAAAATGATAATAATATCAATCATGTTATTCCATTCCTTTTTTTGTCATACTTTCTTTCAATTTCTCATGTTCTTCTTTTAATTTTATGTAATCGTGTATGACGTTTACCGCCGTCAATACCGCTAGTCTACTCGTGTCAAGCGAAGGATTCTTGGCATTGAGTTCGCGCATTTTATCATCCACAATCGCTGCTACCATGCGGATATGACTTGTACTTTCATCGCCAACAACTGAATATTGTTGACCATAGATTTCTACATTAATTCGACTTTTCTTTCCCTTTTGTTGTGACAACTCACCGGCCTCCAATCACGTACAGAATCCTAAAGTTTATCATACCATGAACCTTCATAATATGGAAACAGAAAGAACAATCCGATATGATAAAAATAACAATATAAAAAAAGGGGCGACCATTATGTCAAATTCTATCGTAATTCAAACAAATTCTACAGTAATTGAAGACATGAAACAACAATATAAACATTCGCTTAGCCCGAAAACTCCGCAAGGCGGGATCTTCATGGCAAAGGTACCATCTTGCACGATTACAGCGTATAAATCTGGAAAAGTAATGTTCCAAGGAGGCCGCGCTGAAGCAGAAGCTTCTCGTTGGCAAACTGTCTCTCAAACACCCAAAACAGCTGTAAAAAAAACTGTCGATTCACATCGTTATGCACCGCCTTCTTCCATCAGTACAATGTCTATTGTAGGGTCTGATGAAGTTGGTACGGGAGATTTCTTTGGACCGATGACAGTCGTTGCTGTATATGTAGATGCAAAGCAAATTCCACTACTAAAAGAACTTGGTGTAAAAGACTCTAAAAGCTTAAATGACGATCAAATTACTGCCATTGCGAAACAACTTCTACATGTTGTTCCTTACAGCTCTCTTGTCCTTCATAATGAAAAATATAACGAGCTATTTGATAAAGGAAACAACCAAGGTAAGCTAAAAGCCTTGCTACATAATAAAGCTATTACAAACTTATTAGGTAAAATGGCACCTACAAAACCTGAAGGCGTCTTAATTGATCAATTCACACAACCTGATACATACTATAAATATTTAACAAAACAAAAACAGGTACAGCGTGAAAATGTTTATTTCGCGACGAAAGGTGAAAGCGTCCATTTAGCAGTAGCCGCTGCTTCTATTTTAGCTCGCTACTCATTCGTAAAACAGTTTGACGAACTAAGCAAAAAAGCTGGTATGCCACTTCCAAAAGGTGCTGGTAAACAAGTTGATATTGCTGCAGCTAAATTAATTCAAAAGCTTGGTAAAGAACGATTACCCGAGTTTGTGAAACTGCATTTCGCTAATACGGAGAAGGCGTTTCGCTTATTAAAATAGTATCGACAAAAACAGGAGCCTACAAACTCCTGTTTTTTGTTTCACCTACTACTATCCTTACATCTTTGTTACAATTATTATATACAGATTATCCCAACATAAGAGAGGGTTCCCATTTCTACTTCTACAAATGATTCTAAATATTTTACTAGGCGATCCACACGAAAGACAGTTCAAAATTAGAGAAAACATTCAGATACTAAGTGAAAAGCCTGCATTCAATAATTTAAAGGAGGGAATTTATATAAACGCTGTAAAAGTGAAAAAGTTATTATATGTTTTCGTACATCTCGTAGGTCCACTTTCTTACTTCATTATTTCTACTGTTTGGGGCACTTTCTTCACTACTAAATCCACATTCGAAAACATATCTGATAGCCTTAGCGTTATGGCCATCTATCACGTGTTCATGAGTTTACTATGGTTTTTCTATTTAGATCGATTAGACAAAGACATAGATCAAATTACAAAAGAGATTAACGATAACAAGATGTAATACATAAAAAGGAGAGCCCCTAAGACTCTCCTTTTTTATGTTAGCTTTGTTTCTGCTTCTTATTAGATGAAGATACCTTATGAGAACCTGTTTCATGTGTCGTCGTTCCTTGTCCTTCTACTTCCGGAGAACCTAGGCTCGATCTTGAATGATCTTTTTTCACTTTTTTACTCATTTTATACTCACCCCTTCGCGTTACTTTTTGCTACGGGGTCATAAACTATGCAAACAAAAAAGCGAGAGGAAATCCTCTCGCTTTTTTCATATTTTAGAACTCAGAAGAACCTGGAGTTCTTGGGAATGGAATTACGTCACGGATGTTAGCCATACCAGTGATGTACATTAGGAAGCGCTCGAAACCTAGACCGAATCCAGCGTGTTTTGTACCGCCGTATTTTCTAAGTTCTAAGTACCACCAGTAGTCCTCTTCGTTCATACCTAATTCTTTAATTCTGTCTACTAAAACGTCCATTCTTTCTTCACGTTGACTTCCGCCGATTAATTCGCCGATGCCAGGAACTAGAAGGTCAGTAGCAGCTACTGTTTTTCCATCTTCATTCATACGCATGTAGAACGCTTTAATGTCTTTCGGGTAGTCAGTTACGAATACAGGGCGTTTGAAGATTTCTTCTGATAAGTATCTTTCATGCTCTGTTTGTAAGTCAATACCCCATTCTACTGGGTACTTGAAGTCAGCACCTGATTCTTGAAGTACTTTAATTGCTTCTGTATATGTGATGCGACCGAAGTCAGAGTTAATCACGTTGTTCATACGCTCTAGAACTGTTTTATCAACGAAGCTGTTGAAGAAGTCCATTTCTTCTGGTGCATGCTCTAATACATATTTCATTGCATATTTCAGCATATCTTCTGTAAGATCCATTACATCGCCTAACTCAGCGAATGCAATCTCAGGCTCAACCATCCAGAACTCAGCAGCGTGGCGAGTTGTGTTTGAGTTTTCTGCACGGAATGTAGGTCCGAATGTATATACATCACGGAATGCTAATGCATACGCTTCAGCGTTCAGCTGTCCACTTACTGTTAAGTTTGTTTCTTTACCGAAGAAGTCTTTTGACTCATCAACTTGTCCGTCTTCACCTTTTGGTACGTTGTTTAAATCTTGTGTTGTTACGCGGAACATTTCGCCAGCACCTTCTGTATCACTACCAGTGATGATTGGTGTGTGAACATGTACGAATCCACGCTCTTGGAAGAACTGGTGAATCGCAAATGCTGCGATAGAACGTACGCGGAACGTTGCAGAGAATGCATTTGTTCTTGGACGTAAGTGAGCGATTGTACGTAAGTATTCAAACGTATGACG
The DNA here is from genome assembly GCF_001429475.1 of Bacillus sp. Root131. NCBI lineage: Bacteria > Bacillati > Bacillota > Bacilli > Caryophanales > Bacillaceae > Bacillus > Bacillus sp. Root131. The sequence continues at coordinate 315,225 of NZ_LMJQ01000012.1, read as the reverse complement.
CTTCTTTTGAAGTGGGTAATCAGAATCTGATAAGCCCTCGATATCAATTTTTTCTGCTTTAATTTCAAATGGTTGCTTCGCTCCAGGCGTTGCAATTACTTTACCTTCTACTTTCACTGAAGAGCTAAGTGGAAGCTTTGCAATTTCTTTAAAGTTCTCTAATTCTGTATCGAAAACGATTTGAACGCTTTTGAAAAAGCTACCGTCGTTTAATTCGATGAAACCAAATGCTTTTGAATCACGTAAATTACGAATCCACCCTGATACTTGTACTGTTTGACCTGCATACTTTTCTGTATCTCTATACAGACTTTTTACTAATGTGTTTTCCATAGTGAAATTCTCCTTTGCTGATATATTTAAATACAAAAAAACCTTTCATCCATAAAGGGACGAAAGGTTAAACTTCGCGGTACCACCCAATTTGTCATAAAGACCAACTTTAACTCGTATGTAATACATACTTCCCGGTTTGTAACAGGCCGGCTTCCCGTCTAAGTCTACTCTTGAATACAAGATTCAATTTCGGTTAGCAACTCCAAGGTGTTCTTCACATATACCGCCTCATCAGGCTCTCACCGCCCCTGACTCGCTTTGGATTATAGTATATACTACTTTTCCTTATCATCGTCTTTCATTTTGTTAAACTAAAATTAATGTACTACATTCGAGAGAAAGATGCAAGATGCCATAAAATATATAAGCGATTTTTGTAATATATCGACTTACCGACATCTGTCGACGATTGTGCAATAAAAAAATTGCCGGAATGAATCCGGCAATTTTCTAATTACTTACGTAACTCCGCACCAAATTTCTCTTCTACCGTTGTTAATACACGGTTATGCGCTTCTGTTACTTCTTCATCTGTTAACGTACGTTCTGCATCGAAGTAAGTCATAGAGAATGCAAGTGATTTCTTGCCTTCTTCCATTTTTTCACCTTCGTATAAGTCGAATAGTGTTACGTCTTTCAAAAGTTCTCCGCCAGCTTCAGCAATGACTTGCTTCATTTCACCAGCTTTTGTTTCTTTTGTTACTACAACAGCCATGTCACGTGTCATAGATGGGAAACGCGGAATTGCTGAGTAGTAAGTTTCTTCAGCGTCTGCACCGAATATTTTTACAAGAGATAGTTCAAATACGAATGTATTTTTCACATCTAATTGTTTTTCTGCTTCTGGGTGCAATTGACCGATGAAACCAATTACTTCGCCATCTAATACGATGTCAGCTGTACGACCTGGGTGCATACCTTCACGTTTCGCTGGTGCATATGTGATTTGGTTTGAAACGCCAAGTACGTCGAATAGTCCTTCTAGTACACCTTTCACAACGAAGAAGTCTACTACTTTCTTCTCACCTTGCCATGCATGGTGAAGAGCAAGACCTGTCATAACACCTGCAAGGTGTTGTTCTTCTTTCGGAAGTTCTCCTGCTTCTGTTGGTAAGAAGATAGAACCTACTTCGTATAAAGCAACGCTGTCGTTTTTACGAGCAATATTGTATGAAACTGCTTCTAGCAATTGTGGCACTAAGCTTAAACGAAGTTGGCTACGCTCTTCACTCATTGGAAGTGCAAGGTTTACAGGTGCCTTTTCGTTTGGCTCAATCATGTATTGTTTCGCTTTGTCAGCGCTCGTTAATGAATACGTGATTGCTTCATATAAACCAGCACCCTCTAAGAAGCGACGTACTTTACGACGTTTCGTTTGTGCTGATGTTAATTTACCACGAGTCATCGTTCCAGAAGGTAATGTAACTGGAATGTGGTCATAACCGTATAGACGGCCCACTTCTTCTACTAAGTCTTCTGAAATTGTAATATCAGGACGACGTGCTGGTACATTTACATGGAATGTTCCTTCTACTTCTGTGAATGGAAATTTCAAGTTCGCGAACATTGTACCCATTTCACTCGCAGAAATATTTGTACCTAATACACGGTTTACTTTTTCAGCAGTAACAGATACTGTACGCTCTTGTATTTGTAAGTTATCAGCTTCTACTACACCTTCAAGTGCTTCACCGCCAGCATATTTCGCCATTAAGGCAGCTGCGTGTTGAATTGCTTCAAATGTACGTGTTGGGTCGATTCCTTTTTCAAAACGTGCACTTGATTCACTACGAAGACCTAAGTCTTTTGATGTGCGGCGCACTGTTTGACCTGCAAAGTATGCAGACTCAATTAGAACGTTTACTGTCTCATTTGTAACTTCAGAATCCGCCCCACCCATTACACCAGCAACAGCTAAAGCTTTTGTTCCGTTTGTAATTACAAGATGGTGGCTTTGTAATGTACGCTCTTGATCATCTAATGTTTCAATTTTTTCGCCTTCTTTTGCAAGACGAACAACGATTTCTTTTGAACCTAATTTATCGTAATCGAATGCATGTAACGGTTGACCGTATTCCATTAAAATGTAGTTTGTAATATCAACTACGTTGCTAATTGGACGAATGCCAGCTGCCATAAGACGAGTTTGCATCCACATTGGTGATGGACCAATTTTTACGTTCTTCACCATTTTTGCAATGTATAATGGATTTTCTTCTTTCGCTTCTACACTTACAGAAATGTAATCAGAAGTTTTTTCTGCTGTTTCTTGTAAGTCGATAGCTGGAAGTTTTACTTCACGGCCGTAAATAGCAGCTACTTCATATGCAACACCTAACATGTTTAAGCAATCTGCACGGTTTGGTGTTAAACCAAGCTCAAGTACTTCATCGTGTAAGTTTAAAATTTCAAGTGCATCTGCACCAACTTCAGCGTCACTTGGGAAGATAAAGATACCATCTGCATATTCTTTTGAAACTAACTTTCCATCAATGCCAAGCTCTTGAAGAGCACAAACCATACCGTGAGAAGCTTCACCACGTAGTTTTGCTTTTTTGATTTTGAAGTTACCAGGAAGTACAGCACCAACTTTTGCAACTGGCACTTTTAAACCTTTTGCAATGTTAGCAGCTCCACAAATAATTTGAACTGGCTCTTCTTCACCGATATCGATTAAGCATTTGCTTAATTTATCAGCTTCTGGGTGTTTTTCACATTCTAATACGTGACCAACTACAACACCTTTTACACCTTTATTTAATACTTCAACGCCTTCTACTTCAATACCACTTTTCGTGATTTTGTCTGCTAGTTCTTGTGCTGTTACATCTTTAATATCTACATACTCTTGTAACCAACGATATGATACGAACATATTTATCCTCTCCTTCCCTTACGCTCGTTTGAATTGTTGTAAGAAACGTACATCATTTGTATAGAAATGACGAATGTCATCTACGCCGTATTTCAACATTGCGATACGCTCTGCGCCCATACCGAATGCGAAACCTTGATATTCTTTTGAATCATAACCAGCCATTTCAAGTACGTTCGGGTGAACCATACCTGCGCCTAGAATTTCAATCCAGCCAGTTCCTTTACAAGTGCCGCAACCTTTGCCATGACACATCATACAAGAAATATCCATCTCTACAGATGGCTCTGTGAATGGGAAGAAACTTGGACGAAGACGGATTTCACGATCTTCACCGAACATCTTTTTCACGAATACTTGCAGTGTACCTTTTAAGTCACTCATACGAATGTTTTTATCAATTACAAGGCCTTCAATTTGCATGAACTGATGTGAATGCGTCGCATCATCATCATCGCGGCGATACACTTTACCAGGACAAATAATTTTGATTGGGCCTTTTTCTTTATTATTTTCCATCGTACGTGCTTGCACAGAAGATGTATGTGTACGTAGTAACGTTTCTTCTGTAATGTAGAATGTATCTTGCATGTCACGTGCTGGGTGATCTTTCGGTAAGTTTAGTGCTTCGAAGTTGTAGTAGTCTTTTTCTACTTCTGTTCCTTCAGCTACTTCATAACCCATACCGATGAATACATCTTCAATTTGTTCAACAACAGCTGTTAACGGATGGTGACAACCTGTTTCAACAGGACGACCTGGTAATGTAACATCAATTGTTTCCGTAGCTAATTTCGCTTCAATTACTGCTTTTTCTAAGTTGCTAATTTTGTCTTCTAGACGCGTTTGAATCGCTTCACGTACTTCATTCACTAATGCTCCCATACGTGGACGCTCTTCTGCTGATAATTTTCCCATGCCGCGTAATACTTCTGTAATTGGACCTTTTTTTCCTAAATACGCTACGCGTACGTCGTTTAAGCCCTTTAGCTCTTTCGCTTCTTCAATAAGCTCTAACGCTTTTTGCTTTAGCTCTTTTAAACGTGCTTCCATTTTGGAACCCTCCTAATTTTAAAAATAAAAAAACCTCGCTCCCAAAAAGGGACGAGGTAAATTCGCGGTACCACCCTAAATTGACAGAACAAGTCTGCCCACTCATTAGTTATAACGATCAATTCTGACCGGAACGCCTTTACATATACATGGTCCTGGCGTCAACTCCAGAGGTGAATTCACTTCCGTCTACCATAAGAATGCTTTCAGTCTACGGCACTCTCTCCCTATATGGCGATTTTGTAAGCTACTCTTCTCTATCAACGTTTTTCGTTATTTAACTTTTAATATAATGTACTTCAACTTATTATAAGAAGTTTTTTATTTGTTCGCAACTGGGCTTTGTAAATAATACGTTAAAATCCCTGCTGCAACCGCAACATTTAATGATTCTGCCCCGCCGTAAATCGGAATATACAAGTTTTGATCCGTTTTTGTAAGAATTTCTTGGCGTACGCCATTTCCTTCATTTCCAACAATTAATGCAAAACTTCCGGCCGGAGTTACCTCACCATACGGAACTCCATTTTCAAGAGCTGTTCCATATACAGGAACGTTATTTTCTTTTAACTTGTCTACCCATTCTTCTAAGTTCCCTTTTACAATTGGCAAGCGGAAAATAGAACCTTGTGTAGAGCGGAGTACTTTACTATTGTAAACATCAACACAACCTTCTCCAAGCACAACGGCGTGAATACCAGCTGCATCAGCTGTACGAATAATTGTTCCTAAATTACCTGGGTCTTGCAGGCCATCCAATAAAAGGAATTTCCCATCAGTAAGAGCTACTTCTTTCTCATGCTTCTCACAAACAGCAAATACACCTTGCGTCGTTTCTGTTTCACGAAGTATTTTTACAATAGCCTCAGGCACGATATACATTTCTACATCATTAACTGTCCAATCTTTCGGAAGGTCTGTCTGATCTGAAACGATAAGTTCTGTTACAATTCCTGCCTTCAAAGCTTCTTCGACTAAGTGGAATCCTTCTACAAAAAATAAACCTTTTTTATCGCGTTCTTTTTTCGTTTGCAGCTTTTTCCACTGCTTTACACGCGGATTTTGTACTGAATCAATGTTTTTCATAATATGTAGTTCCCTCTCTTCTTGTCTTATCATTATAGCCTATTTTTCATACATATTTACATAAAAAAGAACAAAAACTAACGTCAGTTTCAATTCTGAAGAAGAGGTGAAAACAATGAGTTTTAATTTACGCGGTGCCGTATTAGCGAATGTATCTGGTAATTCACAAGATCAATTACAAGAAACAATTGTCGATGCAATTCAAAGCGGTGAAGAAAAAATGCTTCCAGGTCTTGGCGTCTTATTTGAAGTCATTTGGAAAAACGCTGATGAAAATGAAAAGCACGAAATGTTAGAAACACTAGAGCAAGGATTAAAAAAATAAGCAATTTGAAAATCACCTTCGCATAAGCTAAGGTGATTTTTTTACAAAAAAAATTTTTCTTCTCCTAAACATTTCTACTTTACTAACGTAACTATGATGGAGTACAATGTTCAAAATACATTTAAACCGATCGATTTTTCTTCGTATACATCATTAGATAAAAGGAGTGAATGTTTTATGCACCGTATTACGCTTGAACAAGTTTTTAAACATCACATTACACAAAAATACGTAAACCGTTCCGGAATGGTCCACGCGATCGCTGTCGCTTACCATGCGTTTCACTTAGCTAAAAAGCACCACGCCTCAGTCGATGCTGCGACAAAAGCCGGTTTCCTTCATGATATCGGACATCATACGTGGTACACAGGCGGCGAATGGGACTATGACTTATATAAAAAGAATGATATCCATGCAATTAAAGGCGCAGAAAGAGCACATAAATTACTTATTAGATTGGGAGAACATCCAAAACTAGCAAAAGAAATTTCTATCGCAATCCTTCTGCATACAGATTCTTTCTTAGTGGAACAAGAAATTGAAAGAACATCTCTTCAAAGCATTATTAAATGGGCAGACGAAACAGATGAAGAACCAGGCGGAGCTCATCATTATAGAACGATTTCTTATGAAAAAGCACTTAAAGCTATTCAGCAATTAGATCGATTGGTAGAGCGTGAATTGCAAATAGAGCAAGCCAAATTGAATAACAAGGCAGAACATAGTTATCAATGAGAAAGAGGCATCACTACAGGGTGATACCTCTTTTATTATTTTACGAAAAATACACCTTTGTATGTAATATTTAAATGTTACATTCAGAAACAAATTAATCTATAATTTAATATACAAATATAAAGAGGTGATTTCACAGATGCAATCCGCTACACAACTTTCTGATGAACAGAAACACTCTATGTCATGGGGACAATTTATTAGCTCCGTTTTATTTGCTTTTTTCGGAACTGGACTCATTACCTTGTTCCTAGCAATACTGCCCTTAACAATTTATACGGCTAGTCTTACAAATAAAAAGCAAATTGCCCTGTATGAATCTATTGCAAACACCGCAAGTATAGGGTTACAACTAGCCATGTTGTTATTCTTTATTTTTAAATTCAAACCTGCGAAAAGATTATTACTGAACTCTTTTAACTTTAAAGCACTGAAAGAATGGCGCACATACGTATATTTACTTCTTTTCTTCGCTATAAACATCATAATCAACTACTTCTTATTAAATTATGTGTTCCAAGACGCAACAAAGCAACAATCTTCCGCACTAAACTTAGACGTTTTTAAGCAATATCAAATACTATTACTTCTCGGATTTGCAATACTCACACCAATTTTTGAAGAACTTATTTTCCGTGGTTTTATACTTCATTTCTTCTCTGAGCGCTTTCCATTTTGGATTGCAGCAGTCTTAACAAGTTTCTTCTTTGGTATCGCTCATACATACTCACTTGGAGTAATGGTAATTACTTTCTTCATGGGATTATTAATGGCTATTTTATGTAAGAAAACAAAATCCATTCTTCCAGCTATGTTATTTCATATTATAAATAATACGTTGGCATTCTTCAGTTAAAAAGAGGTATCATCACGATACCTCTTTTTACTCTTTTATCACAACTTCAAACTCTTCTTCAATTAGCACTTTTTGATAATCCGTATCATTACTACCCATTTCTATCAATTTATACATATTTATTAATAATATCCAAAATGAACCTGATGTAGTAAAATATAACTCATTACATAAAAGGAGATTATATATGTTTAGCTTCCTTTGGATTGTTTATATGCCACTTCTTGTCTTATGCGGATTTTTCGGTGGTATTTTTTTAATTATTACTAGTATTAAACATCGGAAATTATTTGTTGGTTTAATGGGGGTACTTAGCTTTTCCTTTGTAACGCTACCTTTTGTTTTTTGGAGCATGGGGGTGAATAGCGAGACAATCCTCCCTATTTCAACTACTTTATACTGGATATTGTTTTCTTTAACTGGATTATTAGCAGGGGTAAGGGGATTACAAATGAAAATTAAAAGTATACGCAACATGGGATTCATTATTTTTATTGCGGGACTATTAGGAGTTATTTTCTGGGAACTCATGTCTGCAGGTGATTCATTCTATATCTAATTGCATCTTTTTATAAGAAAACAAAAAAGCAGGAAATTTAATTCCCTGCTTTTCTATTTGGTTTATTGCCTGATTGTAAGAAGAACGATAACACCCAAGCAATACCTGCTAGTATCGTTGCAATTAAGAAGGCATCGTTAATACCGTTAATTGCAGATAGCTTTGAAATTTGTCCATATAATAGTTGTGTGCTCATCGCATCTCCTGCTTGAGCTGATCCGGCAATCGCTGCTAAACTTTGCCCCATACCGTGTACTTTATCAACTAAAATTGGGTTTGATGTTGTTAACATGTTGCCGTAATCTGCTACGTGAGCAGTTGTTTGTTGCGTCATAAGTGTGATTAAAATCGCTGTTCCGATTGAACCAGCTACTTGTCTTGACGTATTTTGCGTTGCTGTACCGTGAGAAATTAATTTCATCGGCAGTGCGTTCATACCAGCTGTCATAATTGGCATCATAATGAATGACATACCAATTGAACGTATAATATAATCCGTCATAATAACGCTATACGGTGTATCCATCGATAATTTTGTAAATTCATATGTCGCATACGTCGTAATTGCCAATCCAATTATCGCTAATGGACGAATGCCATATTTATCGAATAATTTACCCGCTACTGGTCCCATGATCCCCATAATTAATGATCCTGGAAGAAGTAGTAAACCAGATTCAATTGGCGTAAAGCCACGAATGTTTTGCAGATATACTGGAAGCAATAACATACCCCCGAATAATGCCATCGTAACGATTGCGTTAATTACTAAAGTAAAAGTAAATACTGGATATTTAAATACTTGTAAATCAAGCATTTTATTGTCCGTTGTTAACTCTCTCCAAATAAATAACGCTAAACCAATTACACCGATAACAAGTGAAATAATGACTTCTGCACTAGTCCAACTATTATTTCCAGCTTCACTAAATCCGTACAATAAGCTTCCTAGTCCAATACTTGAACTAACAACACCGAATATATCTAATTTCGTTTTAGACACTGGCTGAGCTAGTGTAAAGAATTTTAAAGATAGGAACGTAATAATTAAACCGATAATAAACATCGCATAGAACATTAAGTTCCAGCTATAGTTTTCAATCACCCAACCTGTTACAGTTGGTCCGATAGCTGGTGCTAAAATCATTGCAACACCTAGTAATCCCATCGCCGCTCCGCGCTTATGAGGCGGGAACAATGTCATAAAGATATTCATACCAACCGGCATTAAAATACCCGCACCAACTGCTTGAATTACGCGGCCTGTCATCATCATTGTAAAGTTTCCTGAAGTAGCGCAAATGATAGATCCTACTGTGAAGAATAACATTGCCGCTACAAATAATTTACGATACGTAAATCGTGAAACTAAAAAGGCACTAATCGGCACTAAAATACCATTTACAAGCATAAACCCTGTAATTAACCATTGCGCCGTTGAAGTTGATACGTTAAATTCATTCATTAACGGAGGCAATGCAACGTTAATGATTGTTTGGTTCAAAATAGAAACGAACATGCCGAGAATTAATACTGTTACAACTGCTTTTACATTTACATCCTCTATAGGCATAGACGTTTGTTTTTTCGGCATTTCTTTTTCTTGTTTTACTTCTTCTTGCTTGCCTGTTTCTAATTCAACTACATTAGAAATTTCGGCTTCTTGCTTTTGTTCACTTTCTTTCTCTACTGCTTCTAGCTTACTTACTTCTATTTTACTTACGGCTGGGACTTGTTCTTCTCCCACGTTCGTTTTTTTCTTTCGTAAAAGACGATTTACAAGGAAGAAGACGATTATACAAAATAGTGCATATCCTACAATTGCAATTGAGGACATCTCATCTCCCCCTTACTTATGAATACGAACTGACACATTCATTCCAGGAACAATATTTACTGATTTGCTATGATCTAATGAAATTTTAACTGGCACTACTTGTGTTACTTTCGTATAGTTCGCTGTTGAATTACTTGATGGTAACATCGAGAATGTATTTGCTGTTGTTAAACCAACTTGTTCTACTTTCCCAGTTAACGTTGTATCTGGGTATGCATCTACATACACGTCTACGTCTTGACCTTTCTGAACATCATCAACATCTGTTTCTTCAATGTTTGCTGTTACCCATAAATTGTTCATATCAAATGCGTAAGCAATCGGGCTACCTGCTCCAACGAAAGCATTTGTTGTTGCGTTTGATTGTACAACCGTTGCATTTTGTGGAATTGTTACATCTACTGTTTGTTCTCCATTAGCTGCTGCTACAGTAACAACTCCTAATTTATCGTTCTCATTGTAATTTTTTCCAACTTCAGCTTTCCAGTCAGTTAGTTTCCCTGCTACTGGTGAAGCAACCGGAATTACCTTTCCATCGATCTTTGCATTGTCTGTTTTTAAGTAATTTTCCGTTTGGTTGTAATAGTAATAACCGACAATACCGCCGCCAACTAGTACAATTAATGTGATAATGTTGATAATTACCATTCTTCGAAACTGATTCATTGCATTCCTCTCCTTATATCGCATATAATTTTTTTCTAAACTATTTATGTCCATATTGTTTAGATTGTTTAATTGTTAATTATATTAACCTTTTAACGAAAAAATCACACCATCTGCAGCGTAAATCGAAACTTATCTACCTGCGAGCGGTGCTGATTTCTGAAGGACTATCGTTTATAATTATAAATAATTATTTTGAATCTACAACCGACAATTTACGTATGAAATGTTGCTTAAACAACAATATAATACCAATATGTTGTTTAAGTATAGAAAATTAAACGAGGAGAAGTAAAATGTCTATTAAAAATACAAATGATCCACGTGTAAAGCGAACGAGACAACTCATTCAGGATGCTTTTGTCGCTTTAGTAGGCGAAAAAGGCTTTGAAAATGTAACTGTGCAACATATCGCAGAACGTGCTCCTGTAAATCGCGCTACATTTTATAGCCATTACCATGATAAATATGACCTATTAGACAAAAGTATTGAAGAAATGTTAGAGAAGCTAGCAGAAGTAATTAAACCGAAAAATAGAAATAAAGAAGATTTTCAACTTACATTCGATTCACCTCATCCTACATTTTTGGCTTTATTCGAACATATCGCAGAAAATGTAAACTTTTATAACGTTATGCTTGGGGATAAAGCTGCCGGAAACTACTCTTATAAAATGATGAAAACGATACAAGTGCATTTAACATTAAGCTTGTCTATTTCACAACCAGATGACGAAGATCTTATGGTTCCTCGTGATATTTTGATTAGTTATGTGACAGGGGCTCACATCGGAATGATTATGTCATGGTTAAAAAGAGGAATGATATATACCCCGCATTTTATGGCGATGCAATTAACTCGTTTAATTATTTTAGGCGCTCATACTGCAGCAGGATTAGAACGACCTTTTTAAAACATAAAAAAGCGAAGGAAAATCTCCTTCGCTTTTTTATGTTTTAAATGTAATGTTATGTACAGCATCCTTATCAAGACGTTTAATAACTTCTACAATTAACTTTACTGCATTTTCATAATCATCACGGTGTAACATTGCTGCATGAGAATGAATATAGCGCGTTGCAATTGTAATTGCCATAGAAGGAATACCGTTTACAGCAATATGAATCGCACCCGCATCAGTTCCCCCGCCCGCTACTGAATCATATTGATACGGGATTTGTAATTCGTCAGCAACATCAACTACGAAATCACGTAAACCTGTATGTCCAATAACAGAAGCATCATATAAAATGATTTGTGGTCCATCGCCCATTTTACTTTGCGCTTCTTTTGACGTTACACCCGGTGTATCTCCAGCGATACCAACATCTACTGCGAACGCGATATCTGGTTTAATATAATTCGCAGATGTTTTTGCACCACGAAGACCAACTTCTTCTTGTACAGTTCCAACGCCGTATACAACGTTTGGATGCTTTTCATCTTTTAATTGTTTTAATACGTCAATTGCAATCGCACAACCGATTCGGTTATCCCATGCTTTTGCAAGTAACATTTTTTCATTCTTCATCACTTGGAATTCAAAGTAAGGTACAACTTGATCTCCTGGTCGTACGCCCCACTCCATTGCTTCTTCTTGGCTAGAAGCACCGATATCGATGAACATGTCTTTAATTTCAACTGGCTTTTTACGTGCTTCTGGAGGTAAGATGTGCGGTGGTTTTGAACCAATTACACCTGTTACATCTCCTTTACGCGTTACAATCGTCACGCGCTGTGCAAGCATAACTTGTGACCACCAGCCACCCACCGTTTGGAAGCGTAGGAAACCTTTGTCATCAATTTGCGTAATCATAAAGCCAACTTCATCTAAATGACCTGCAACCATAATTTTCGGGCCGTTTTCTTCCCCTACTTTTTTCGCAACTAAACTTCCTAAATTATCAGTAGAAAGCTCGTCTGCAAATGGCTCGATATATTTCTTCATTACTTCGCGTGGTTCACGCTCGTTACCGGCAATACCACGTGCATCTGTTAATTCTTTTAGCATTGTCAATGTCGCGTCTAATTTTGTCATTGCCAACACCCTCCTTTTTCTTCAGTCAATTCATTATACAATAATTAAATTAAAATATTCAAAAATTAAATTAGTATCCTTGTGTTTGACGCTGATGATTTACTTCATTTTTATCTAAATACGCTTTTTCAATCTCTTCTTGCTCAAATTCAAGTGCTTGTCCAAGTCGAAGATAGCTCGTAAATAATTCAATATAGTTTGTAATAGATGGTTGATCTGTAAAACGAATTACTTTCGCGTATGTGTCTAAGAAAATTTCCACTTGTGTTTTATTCGTTTGTGCACATTTATAGAATAGGAAGTTTTTATCAATCCCTAAATCAATTCCGATTGATAAAATAAAATGCAAACCATCTACGTATTCTTCTAATATTACTCCACGTTCCGAAGCTGGTTTGTTGCTCCAATATTTAAAACAACGTGTTTCATTTGCAAGTTCTCCAATTTCTACAAGAAGAGCTAACATTTTTTCTTTTAACAATTTTTTCGGTTGTAAGTCATGTTCTTTTGCAATACGGTCATCTAATTCTTTTTGTAATTTAAATAGTTGTAGTAAGTCCATTCTATTGTCCTCCTCCAACATCGCATTTTACGCAACAATGTTGTTTCATCTCAAAGTTCATTATTATGTTTCAGTTCTTATGAATAAGTCAGCTATCTACCTCTTTATAAAATAGCTTGTCCTTAATTTACAAATACGTTTCAGTCATCGCTCTTAAATTGTTCATCTGATGAAAGTTCCATATCATCTTTCCATTATAGCAGTGTCGTTTCGGCTAGGAAAGATACTCTTCTTTCCAAAAGAGCAGAATTAAAAAAAGCCAGGAGGATTCTCCTGACTTCACATATATATTCTTCTATACCGCTATAGTTTTTATATTAATTTTGTCATATCGATAACAGCACATCCGTTAATCTTTAGAACTTCAAACTTCTCTCTGAATACAAACAAAAAACCTTAGAAGAAAATTCTTCTAAGGTTTCAACTAATTAATTAGTTAATGTTGTTTTTTGCAACTGTTGCTAATTCAGCGAAAGCTTTTTCGTCATGAACAGCTAAGTCAGCAAGCATCTTGCGGTTAACTTCGATGCCAGCATTTTTAAGACCGTGCATTAAGCGGCTGTAAGAAAGACCATTCATACGAGCTGCTGCGTTGATACGTGTAATCCATAATTTACGGAAGTCACGTTTCTTTTGACGGCGGTCACGGAATGCATACATTAGAGATTTCATAACCTGTTGGTTAGCAACCTTGAATAATGTATTTTTTGAACCGTAGTAACCTTTTGCTAATTTTATAACTTTTTTACGACGTTGACGAGTAACTGTACCACCTTTTACTCTTGGCATAATATTACCTCCTAATTGTTCTATATATCAGCCGAACTTATTTTAAGTTGTCAAGCATTTGACGAATGCGTTTGAAGTCACCAGCGCTTACTACACCAGCTTTACGTAGTTTACGTTTAGCTTTTGTAGATTTGTTAGCGAATAAATGGCTTGTGTAAGCGTGAGAACGTTTCAGTTTACCTGATCCAGTCTTTTTGAAACGCTTTGCAGCGCCGCGATGAGTTTTTTGTTTAGGCATAGGTATTTCCTCCTCTATCTATTACTTATCGTTTTTCGGTGCTAAAACTAAGAACATACTGCGTCCTTCCATTTTAGGCTTAGATTCAACTGTACTAACTTCAGCACAAGCTTCTGAGAAGCGATCTAAAACACGTTGACCGATTTCTTTATGAGTAATGGCACGTCCTTTAAAGCGAATTGACGCTTTAACCTTGTCGCCTTTCTCTAAAAACTTGATAGCATTACGAAGTTTTGTGTTAAAGTCGTGTTCATCAATTGTTGGACTTAAACGAACTTCTTTCATGCTAATTACTTTTTGATTTTTGCGCTGCTCTTTTTCTTTCTTCTGTTGCTCAAAGCGGAATTTACCGTAGTCCATAATGCGGCATACTGGCGGTTTCGCATTTGGAGCAACTAATACTAAATCAAGATTAAGATTTGCAGCTAAGTCTAAAGCGTCATTACGAGACTTGATTCCAAGTTGATCGCCATTTGCGCCAACTAAACGTACTTCACGTGCACGAATTTGCTCGTTAATCATCATATCCTTGCTAATAGTAAGCCACCTCCAAGGTTTTCTCAGAACATATTTTGTAGTCATAGAACCCGACAAAAAAAGTGCGGGCATACGACACCCACACTTGTAAAATCTTAAGTAAGAAATACATTTACCTGCTAACTGCGAATGCGTCCATCAGGTGAGAAGCGGGTGCTTCTACTTGTTCCACAAAACAATATTCTATTATCCTTGATGAGTTTATCATAGGACATGACGTCTGTCAAGAAGACGCGATGTGTTTTACTAACAACAAGAAATATTGTAACAAACAACTAACATACTTGCAATACTTTTTTACGATAAGTGTTACATGGGTATTTTTTCTAATTCCCCTCAAGTATATTACATAAAAAAGCCGCGGTATACCGCGGCTTTTTCTTATCGTTTTCCTTCTACTTTAATCATGTCAACAAAAGCATCTAATGCGATTGTTTCTGATTTTTGTTCACCATATTTACGTACGTTTACGCCGTTTTCAGTTACTTCATTGTCACCTACTACAAGCATGTACGGAATTTTTTGCATTTGTGCTTCACGGATTTTGTAACCAATCTTCTCTTCACGAGTGTCTAATTCAACACGGATACCAGCACGACGCAATTCGTCTTGTACTTTCTTCGCATAGTCTAAATGTACTTGCGGAGAAACTGGAATTACTTGTACTTGAACTGGAGCTAACCAAGTTGGGAATGCACCTTTGTATTCTTCAATTAAGAAGGCTACGAAGCGTTCCATAGTTGATACAACACCACGGTGAATTACAACTGGACGATGTTGCTTACCGTCTTCACCAACATAAGTTAATTCAAAGCGTTCTGGAAGTAAGAAGTCTAATTGTACAGTTGAAAGTGTTTCGTCTTTTCCAAGAGCAGTACGAACTTGAACATCCAGTTTTGGACCGTAGAATGCCGCTTCACCTTCAGCTTCATAGTAATCAAGACCCATTTCATCCATAGCTTCTTTTAACATACCTTGTGCTTTTTCCCACATCTCATCATCCGCATAATACTTTTTAGTATCTGCTGGGTCGCGATAAGATAGACGGAATGAGTAGTTCTCTAAACCGAAATCTTTGTACACTTCTAGAGTTAAGTTTACAACACGTTTTAACTCTTCTTTAATTTGATCTGGACGAACGAAAATGTGCGCATCGTTTAAAGTCATTCCGCGTACACGTTGTAATCCAGATAACGCACCTGACATTTCATAACGATGCATTGTTCCAAGTTCCGCAATACGGATTGGTAATTCACGGTAGCTGTGAATATCATTTTTATAAACCATCATATGGTGAGGACAGTTCATTGGACGAAGAACTAATTCTTCATTATCCATTTCCATTGATGGGAACATGCCATCACGGTAGTGGTTCCAGTGACCAGAAGTTTCATATAACTCTCTGCTTCCTAATACTGGAGTGTATACGTGATCATAACCTAAGCTTGCTTCTTTATCAACGATGTAACGCTCGATAATACGACGAATTGTTGCACCTTTTGGTAACCAAAGTGGTAAACCTTGTCCTACTTTTTGGCTATTAGTAAATAGTTTTAATTCTTTACCTAATTTACGGTGATCGCGCTCTTTCGCTTCTTCAAGCATACGTAAGTGCTCATCTAGTTCTGCTTTCTTAACGAATGCAGTACCGTAAATACGTTGTAACATTTTATTATTGCTATCGCCGCGCCAGTAAGCACCTGCAACGCTTAATAATTTAAACACTTTAATTTTCCCTGTAGATGGAAGGTGAACACCACGGCAAAGGTCGAAGAATTCGCCTTGCTCATAGATTGAAATAACTGCATCTTCTGGAAGGTCGTTAATTAAATCTAATTTTAACTCATCGCCAATTTCTTCAAAGCGACGAAGTGCTTCTGCACGTGGTACTTCATGACGAACGATTTCTAAGTTCTCGTTCACGATTTTTTGCATTTCTTTTTCGATTTTCTTGAAGTCTTCAACTGTAATTGCTTCTTCCATATCGATATCGTAATAGAAGCCATTTTCAATTACTGGGCCAATGCCAAGCTCAAGCTTAACATCTTTATATAAACGTTTTAACGCTTGTGCTAAAAGGTGGGCTGTTGAATGGCGTAAAATATATAAGCCATCTTCAGAATCTAATGTAATAATAGAAACTGCACCATCTTCTTCGATTGGTGTAACAAGATCGATCATCTCATCGTTTAATTTTCCAGCTACAGCTTTTTTCTTTAAGCCTGGGCTAATAGAAGCTGCGATTTCTTCAGTTGTTACGCCTTTTGGAAACTCCTTCACAGCTCCATCAGGGAAAGTAATTTTAACTACATCTGCCATCACTGGTCACTCCTCTTTTTCTCAAAATAAAAAACACTCATCCCATAAAAAGGGACGAGTGTTGAATTCGTGGTTCCACCCTTGTTCCAATTAACATGATCGTTAATTGCTCAAGTTCAACATAACGGTGTTGTCCGTTAGCAATTACTAAAAGAATCGTTCACTGCTAAAGTTTAGAGGTGGTAAGTAATAATCCCGTACTAGGAAGCTCACACCCTAAGGCTTCCCTCTCTGAAAATCGTAGAAAACTACTCATGTCCTCATCATGACATTTCGATATATTTCATTTATGTAGGTAATTATATGCTCAAAAACTTAGAAAATCAAGGGCGTTACCTTTATTTTTTAAATTTTTCACATTGCGCTCAAAATCATGTAATCCATGTAATTGGACCCGTTCTTGAAACACATTTCGCAAAGTAATAATCATATTATGGTCTTGTTCCTTCGTATATAAATAAATCTTTTTTGGCGAAATAGAAAGAAGCGGCGCAATTACTTTTGTATCAATATATACATCATTTTGCTTTAATAATTCTTCATCTATATATTGGACCAACTTCTCCTGTTTTAAACGTCTACCTTTATCATCATAAAAGATAAAGCTTTCATCAAAAATAAGATGCACACAGGACAAGCGTGATTTACGGCTACTCACTTGTTGCCGAAGCGTTTCAATGAACATTTGGTATTCTTGCTCCATCTTATATTCATCAATTGCCACTTCCGCAAGTTTAGCCACCATTTCCCTATATGTACGAAGACGAAAACGGATATATGATGAAAACGAGAATGAGAGCGGATCACAAAGCCAATTATTTAAAGAAGACTTAATATATGACTC
Organism: Bacillus sp. Root131; assembly: GCF_001429475.1. Lineage (NCBI taxonomy): Bacteria > Bacillati > Bacillota > Bacilli > Caryophanales > Bacillaceae > Bacillus > Bacillus sp. Root131. The sequence continues at coordinate 297,569 of NZ_LMJQ01000012.1, read as the reverse complement.
AAATGCGTTACGAGTTAAATCCTGAGCTACACCTTTTCTTCTTCCCTTTAAAATCTCATGTGCCATGTGCAATATTTGATGACACTCTTCTTGTTCTTCATAAAAAAACTTTTCTTTTAAGATCGTATAAATCCACTCATTTTGTTTCACATTCACAATGAAATACACCATTACTGGCAATAAGATCTTTTCAATATAATTCGATTCATGTACTGGTATGTGAATCACCACTTTTTGCTCCTGTAAATACACACTCGTTTCCTTATATAACACTTCCGCTCTTTTCAGCAATTGTCTATATACGTGCATAGCATCATTTTTTTCTTCGAAGCAAATTTCAATCACTTTTGTCCCCCCTTTTATCCCTGCTCTAAAGGACTGTATCTATACGTTACAAATCCTATAAGAGTCCGTCCCGTGGAAGTTCACTCTTAGTAGAATTACATTTCCTATCGTTAGAAAATCCACTCAATCTGGCTTGCTAATTTTATATATATTAAGGGAGGGAGAAAAAAATGATACAAGCTACTATGAATTTTTTATTGTATACTTTATTTATCACTAAAAGGGGGTATGTGAATGTTCGAATATAAATTCGTAAAAGTCGAATTCCATTGGGGGCTCACTCGCTCAAAACTAGCTGAAGACTACCAAGAAATTATTCAAGAACATGCTAGAGATGACTGGAGGTTCGTACAGATTGTCGCCCCTACGATTGGCAGTTCTGGACAACCTGAATATTTCGACCTCATATTTGAAAAGAAAATATCACTATAATACAAAAGAGCAAGCTTCTCAGCTTGCTCTTTTACTTATGACGACGATTTTTCCCACCAATCGGAATTGGTTTCGCTAAATATTTAATTCGTTCCATAATACGTGCTGCCTTCATTTCTTCAGCCTCACCACGCTGTGTATACGTTAAATGGTGTTCCAGTTGTTTAAAATCAAAATTAGACGTAAAGAACGTCGGTAAGTTTTCTAACATACGGAATTGCAAGATTGCACCAAGCACATCGTCACGCACAAAGCTTGACATTGCTTCTGCCCCGATATCATCTAACATTAAAACTTGTACGCGTTTAACCGCATCAATCTTTTCACCAATCGAATTATCTTGAATCGAACTTTTGATTTCACGTAAAAATTCTGGGAAGTATACGAGCATCGAACTTATTTTCTTTCGAGCAAGCTCGTTCGCAATTGCTCCTAAAAGGTACGTTTTTCCTACACCAAATTTACCGTACAAATATAAACCTTGTGCTTTTTTACCTGGTTCATATGTACTTAAAAATTCATTCGCTGCACCAATTGCATCGATACGTGCATTTAAATCAGAAGGGTCTAAGTTTTCCATAGTTGCCTGTAAAATATCCGTTGGCATATATACACTTTGAACGAGTTTTTCATATTTCTTTCTCTCGTCATGTGCTACTTTTCTAACGCAGCGATCATATTGAATATCAATCATTTTCCCTTGAATAACAAGCTTTGGCTCGTACCCTTGCAGCATATTTTTACATGAACCTAAATCCGGACAATCCACGCAACCTACACTTTGTCCAATATATTCATATAGCTTCACAAGACTGCGCTCAATCATAGAAGTCGTTACTTCACCTTTATGTTCGTCTATAAATTCTTTCACACGCGGATGCGCCATTACTTCTGCCTTTAATACTTCATATCTATTTTTAAATTTTTCATTTCCCATTAATTTTGCAAATGAATTTTGAATATGCTCCATTTTCTCACCTCAAAGAGCGTTCATTCTCTTCTATTAATCACGCTTATATTTTTTTAACACTTCTTCTAATCGTTTTCGTTCATCTTCTAACGTACTTGCATCTTTTTCTACACTTACATCTTTCTTCGCCGTTTCTTTCTCTTGTTCCTTCGGCTCTTCTTCCTTAAGCCAATCTGGTACCATTTCTTTCCGTACCGTTTTCTTCGCCGTACGGCCTTTTTTCTTCGTCTCAGCCCACTCTTGATATTGACGGTTCTCTTCTTTCGCTAACGCCATCGCGTCCGCTACTGTACCAACCTTTTTACGTGCCCAATGCCCAGCAATCTTCTCGACATACGTTTTCGCAAGTTTCATATCTGAGCGTAGCATAACGTAATAAATAAGTACATTCACAACTCCTGGTGTCAATTTTTGATTAATCATGACATCTTCAACGATTTGCAAGTCCGCTTTCGTTGCCTCTGCACCACCAGAAATCTCTTTCAATAATTGTTTTGGCGAGATTTCCTCTAGCTGCTTTATTAGCATCTCCTCTTGCGATGAAGGCTCTTTCTCTTTCATCGTACGTGCAGCATGAGGCTGTACTCTTTCACTTAATACCGGTAATGCTTGACCATTTTCAAATTGATACCAATCGCGAGCTCCTTTTCTAAGCCTTTCCATATCAATTGTTTGCATCTCTGTCACCGCACCAAGAACGATATTTTGCATCGATAACACATCTACACCATACACGTAAGCAAGTGTTATAACGCAGTCTCTTACTTGACCTGTAATCGACTTTTTAGGAACAAGAGCGGACAATCCATCTACAAATAAAGAGAAATCAAAGAAATCATTCCAAACTTTCGGAGCGTCTCCCTTCTCGTTACTTGGCATAGTTGTCGTTTTTGGGATACGAAGATCTTCTTGCGCATGCTCAAGCTGTCCTGGATTAAACGAACCAAACACATCATTGAAAGAGCGCGTAACATTTTCATAAGAAGCAAAATCAAATTCTTCTTCTAAGAAATATTGCTTTACTTGATTATATTTTGTCCGACTCAATCGATTGTATAAAAAGATACTTAAAACAATATCATCAAAAAACTGCTTTGGAGATAAAGGTGGTTGCAACTCATATATGAACATTCGAATATCTTTTTCTTTCTTAATATATACCTTCAAAAGCCCAATTGCCTCTAACTTTACTCGTTCCTCATATATTTCAGGAAGTTGCATTTGCATAGTCACCATAAGGGAATGATGTGTATTCTCTTTTCCAAATACACGATCTTGCTCTAGCTCCCCCCATAGTGTCATGTATAAGCTAAAAGCTCTACTACCTATTAACGGCTGATACAACATCGTTAATACTTTTCGGTCGTAATTATGCAGTAGCCCTTTCGCACTTACTTTATAACGATCAATCGGCAATAGCTCCATCCATGACTGTTTTTCCATTATTGCTTTTCCTTTCTCTCATCCAATCTATCCTCTACTTCATTCGTTCTATCTTCATTATATAAATTCTTAGTGAAAAAGAGCTATTAGCTTACGCTTCTAGCTCTCTTATCCTATCACTTACGGTATGTAAAGAGAATAAAATACAACTTCTACTCTCTTTCTTTTTGCAGTATATCTTTTAATTCTTCAATAAATACATTTAAATCTTTAAATTGACGATATACAGAAGCAAAGCGTACGTAAGCAACATCATCAATATCGCGAAGTTCTTCCATAACAATTTCACCAATCATATCACTTTTCACTTCTGATATACCTAAATTACGCAGTTCACGTTCCACGCTTTGTGTTACTTCTTCTAATTGTCTTAAAGATACTGGTCTTTTTTCACACGCTTTAATTAAACCACGTAAAATCTTTTCTTTATTAAACTCTTCTCGTGTGCCTTCTTTTTTTACAACGATAAGAGGTGACTCTTCTACCCTTTCAAAGGTCGTAAAGCGACTTAAGCAACTTTCACACTCTCTCCTTCTTCGAATAGAGCGCCCCTCGTCTACCGGACGCGAATCTAACACTCTTGTACCATTATGAGAACAGGATGGACAACGCAATTCATTCACTCCTTTACACTATACTCTTTATTTTTCTCTACTCACTTCACCTAAAATATATATACAATATTATATAACTCATTCTAACTCTCTTACCACTTTAAGTTTCAGCGCATCACTTTATCATCTCATCCTTAAAAATAAGATGGTATATAGGGCACTACCTCATTTGCAAGAGTACAATTTATTCAACTAACCAGTACGTTATATTACCTCTTTTTTATAAACTAAAAAAGAGGTGCATTATACACCTCTTTACATTTTAAATCAATTATGTTCTTTTTTAAAGAGCTTTTGTTTCTCTCTGCTTAATTTCGAAGCTACCAGTGCCTCGAGGAAGCTCGATGCTCTCACGCGTTTTCGCGTTTAAACCTTCTGCAATATATTCTGCAGCAACATTTGGATCAATACGATCCCCACAAGTATAAACATCAATACTCGCGTAACCGTGCTCCGGAAAGCTATGAATTGTTAAATGTGATTCCGAGATAATTACTACTCCACTTACACCTTGTGGTGCAAATTTATGGAAAGCAACCTCACGCACTTCAGCACCAGCTCTTAGTGCTGCATCCACAAATAATTGTTCAATATACGGCATGTCATTAAGCTTGTCGAAATCGCAATCCCAAAGTTCAGCGATCACGTGACGACCCATCGTATCCATAGTATCCATTCTACAGTTCCCCCTTGTAAATTTATTCTAACTGTTCGAATTGAAAACTAATTTGCAATTTGGCTTGCTCCACTACCACGGGGGAAAGTTAGTCCAGAGAGGTCCTAACCCTTTAAGTAGTGACTACGTACCTCAGCTCTTAAGTTTACGAGTGTTAGTATACTTTGTTTATTTTCATTTTGCAACAACAGTTTTTTCGATTTTCTGTCATATTTTCCTCTTTACTTTTCCCTAAAAAAAATAAACGATTCACAAATGCAGTAATCACAACGTTTCGTGGTATGTCCACTTTTTAAAATATACTCATATAATTTTTTTCCTTTTCAGAAAAAAATAAAAAAAGAGGGCAAATATTGCCTTGCCCTCCCCCTTATTCACTTAAATGTGTTGCACATTTTCTTGTTTCGCTAACTCTTCAACAACTAACGTTACAAGATCTACAACACGACGAGAGTAGCCCCACTCGTTATCATACCAAGCAAGTACTTTCACTTTACGATCACCCATTACCATTGTAGATAAACCATCAATGATAGCTGAGTGTGTATTTGTATTAAAGTCGATAGATACTAAAGGCTCTTCGCTGAATTCTACAATACCTTTTAACGCACCGTTTGCAACCGTTTTGAAAGCTTCATTAATAGCTTCAACTGTCACATCACGTTTTACGTCTACTACTAAGTCAACAAGAGACACGTTTGGCGTTGGTACACGAAGTGCCATACCATGAAGTTTTCCGTTCAAGTGCGGAAGAACTTTTGCTAGCGCTTTCGCGGCACCTGTCGTTGTCGGAATGATTGATTGTCCGCAAGCACGCGCTCTTCTTAAATCTTTATGTGGGTTATCAATATTTTTTTGGTCATTTGTATAAGCGTGAACAGTCGTCATTAAACCGTTTTCAATTCCGAACTGCTCATCTAACACCTTTACAACAGGCGCTAAACAGTTTGTTGTACAAGATGCATTTGAAATAACAGTATGTTTTGTAATATCTAATTGGTCTTCATTCACACCAACTACAATTGTTACATCTTCATTTTTACCAGGCGCTGTTAAAATAACCTTTTTCGCTCCAGCTTCAACGTGAAGAATTGCTTTTTCTTTTGAATTAAATTTACCAGTTGCTTCAATTACAACTTCAACACCTAAATCTGTCCAAGGCAATTCCTTTGGATCGCGGTTGTTTAAAAGGCGAATCATTTTTCCATCAACTAATAAGTGATCTTCAAATGCTTCTACTGTTCCGTCAAACTTACCATGAACTGTATCATATTTAATTAAGTGTGCTAACGTTTCAGATGGATAGCTTGCATTGATTGCTACAATTTCGAATGCGCTTTCTTTTATTGCTTGACGAAATACCATTCTCCCAATACGTCCAAATCCATTAATTGCCACACGAGTCATAATATGTTATCCCCCTTGAATGCGTTATACTATTTATCTCCAATCCCAATAATAGTATAACACAAAAAGGAGATATGTCACTAAGCATTTTCATTAATTTCACAATTTTTTAGTCAATAATGTTCCATTTCTTTAAAATCACCTGCAATTGTGTTTTCGTTCCCATAATTGTGCCATCATTATTTATCACTTCATCTGCATTTTTCACTTTTTCCGCTAACGGCATTTGAGATTGAATACGCGCCGTTGCTTCTTCTTCGGAAAAACCATTTCGTTTCATCAAACGTTCTAATTGTGTATCAGGAGTAACTGCTACAACTAAAACACGGTCAACGAGACTTGTTAATTTACTTTCAAATAAAAGAGGGATATCTAACACAATCGCTTGCATACTTTCTTTTATGTACATTTCCTTTTGTCTATTCATTTCCTCACGTACTGCAGGATGAACAATTTTGTTTAACTGCAATCGTTTTTCTTCATTATAGAAAACGACACTCCCTAATTTCGGCCGATCCAGTTCTCCGTCTTTTTGCAACACTTCCGTTCCAAATACTTCTACTATTTTGTTATATGCTGGTTTTCCTCGCTCTACAACTTCTCGCGCAATAATATCTGCATCAATAACTGGTATGCTCAATTCACGAAACATTTGAGACACTGTACTTTTTCCACTTGCAATGCCTCCTGTTAATCCAATTACTACCGTCATCATAATCCTCCTCATAATAAAAGGCGCGAAACTAATGTTCCACGCCCATACTTACATTTTCCAAATTCCAATAATAATGAGTAATACTCCAGGCAGGAATGTAAATTTTTGTAACCACTTCATATTCGATAAAACCGTCCCAAGTTTCATTCCAATAAACAAAAACAAAGAACTCATAACTGCAACTAATATCGCCATCATAGCGGGTGCATACCCTAATAAAGATGCACCAATTCCGGCACCAAATGAATCTACAGAAAGAGCGATACCAAGAAGTAATGCTTCTCCTGCAGAAATGGTGCCTGATTTATCAAAATCTGCTACAGTCGGTTTCCGTAAAATTTGAATTACTAGCCCTAGCGAGGCAATCTCTAATTTCCAGACCTTCTCCTCTTGCTTCGGTTCTTCTTTTTTCTCACTTCGAAAAAATTGATATAACACCCAAATCCCTATTCCAATAAGAACAAGCCCACCGATACGCGTTGCGATAACAGGTGAAAATATTTTCGCGATCATATGTCCAATTCCCATTGAAACAAGCATAACAGCCGCTGAACAGATTCCGATAATTATAATTGATTTTAGTGGAATTCTTACGCTTCTTAACCCATATGTTAGCCCTACACTACAGCTATCTAAGCTTAATGTAAAAGCTAATAAAATAAGAGATAAATAAAGGTACATCGGTAAGCTCCTCCCTTATACATAGCTCTGCTGTATGTATATGACAAATGCCTATCCGATGTTATCTCTTTTCTATATTCTAGGCTGACAAATTGGGCAGTAATGCGTTCCTCGCCCGCCAACTACTGTTTTTTCTAATATCGTACCACAAGTTACACACGGCTCTCCTTTTTTTCCATATACATTTAGGAGTTCTTGGAATGAACCAATTTGCCCTTGTGAGTTGATATACGTCCGAATTGTACTTCCGCCACGTTTTACCGCTTCACCTAACGTTGTAACGGTAGCCTCATAAATCCGCTCAATTTCTTCTACTGTTAAAGAAGAAGCTTCCCGTTCCGGATGAATTTGAGAACGGAATAAAACTTCATCAACATATATATTTCCAAGCCCTACTAAAAGACGCTGGTCCAATAGCACAACTTTTATTTTACGATTTGTCTTTTGCAATCTTTCTTGTAAATACTGCGGTGTCAATTCAGCATCAAACGGCTCCGGACCTAAGTCAGCAAGAGGCATTTGATTCATCTCTTCACCTTTCTTAAAGAGATGCATCGTACCAAACTTTCTCACATCTTTATAATGTAATTCAGTTCCATCTGTAAATAAGAAACGGACGTGCGTATGTTTATCAATCGGCTCATCCTCTTGATGTAGTAAAAACTTTCCTTCCATACGCAAATGTGAAACAATAACATAATTTGTTACATATAGAAGCAAAAACTTTCCTCTTCGCTTTATATTTTCAATCTTCTCGCCTTTTAGCATTTCTTTAAAGATTTCTGCATCATCCGGTCGTTTCACTATTTTTGGATAAGTAACAATAACATCTTCAATCGTTTTTCCTGTTACAAGATTTTCAAGTGTCCGTCTGACGTTTTCAACCTCTGGTAATTCAGGCATTTCATCACTTCCTTATTTTGCGTCGTACCAAGTTGGACCGTAAGAATAATCAACTTTCAGCGGAACTGCGAGTTCAATTGCATGCTCCATTACTTCAGGTACAAGCTGCTCTAATTTTTCAATTTCTTCTTTTGGTGCTTCAAATATTAATTCATCGTGTACTTGTAGAAGAAGACGCGCTTGTAAGCCTTCTTCTTCTAAACGATCTGCCATAATAATCATCGCTTTTTTAATAATATCTGCTGCAGTACCTTGAATTGGTGTATTCATCGCTGTACGCTCAGCAAAGCTACGTAAATTGAAATTACGACTCGTAATTTCTGGAATATAACGGCGACGATTTAATAATGTGGCCACATATCCTTTTTGTTTCGCATCTTTTACGATGTCCTCCATGTATTCTTGTACACCAGGGAAACTTTCTAAATACTTTTCAATAAATTCCGCTGCTGCTTTTCTTGTAATCCCTAAGTTTTGCGAAAGACCATAATCACTAATACCATACACAATTCCGAAGTTAACAGCTTTCGCTTGTCGTCTCATATTTGAAGTTACTTCATCTTTTTCAACGCCAAATACATCCATAGCTGTTTTCGTATGAATATCCATGTCATGTTGGAATGCTTCAACTAGCCCTTTATCATTTGCAATATGAGCTAATACACGCAGCTCGATTTGTGAATAATCAGCCGCATACATAATCCAACCTTCTTCTGATGGAACAAATGCCTGACGAATCTTTCTTCCTTCTTCTAATCGAATCGGGATATTTTGCAAGTTCGGATCCGTCGAACTTAATCGACCTGTTTGTGTTAACACTTGATTAAAACGAGTATGAATTTTAGATGAATCTTCATGTACAACTTTCAGTAAACCTTCAATGTAAGTTGAATTTAGTTTCCCTAATTGACGATAATGTAAAATGTTTGGAATAATTTCATGGTGATCCATAAGCTTATCTAGTACATCAGCTGACGTAGAATAACCTGTTTTCGTCTTTTTAATAACCGGTAAGTTTAAATTCTCAAACAGAATAACACCAAGCTGCTTCGGTGAATTAATATTAAATTCTGTTCCCGCAAGCTTATAAATTTCCTGTTCCATTTCCTTTAATCTGCCTGCAAGTTCTTCTCCCATATTACGAAGACGCTCTGTATCAACTTTTACACCTTTTACTTCCATATCAGCTAATACACGCGCAAGTGGTAATTCTAACTCTGTAAACAGTTCATATTGCTCATTCTTCTCTAACTCTTCAACGAATGTTTGCTTTACATCATATAATACATGCACTTTACGAGCTACATGCTCCGCTACTACTTTTAACTCTGGAACAGCACGCTTCGCGCCTTTTCCATAAACTTCTTCGTCAGATTTCACAGCATGCGTTTCTTTCATTTTCGCTACAGTACGGAAATCTTTATCTGTATCAGCCGGATCAAGTAAATAAGCAGCGATTAATAGATCAAAGTCAACCCCTTGTATATCTATACCGTTCCATTTCAGTGCAACGATTGCACGCTTCGCATCAAATGTATGCTTTCTCATCTCTCCATCTGCAAGCCAGTCTTTAAATGCATCTGACTTAAGAGCAATGTCCTTTTGAATAAAGTAGCAACCATTTTCATTTTGAATACCAAAACCTTGAATATCTGCTTTATGATAGTTATCTTCTTGTACTTCAACAATAAGCGCACTATCTTGCTGAAGCATTTCTTCGGTAACTTCTTCCACAATATCAAATGTAATATCATCTAATTCAGCTGGAGCCGTTTCTTCTGGCGTAACACCTAATTTATTTAAAAGAGATGTAAATCCTAAACTCTCGAACATTGGAACGACATCACTTGCTTCATATCCTTTATATTCCATATCATCCACATGCACTGTAATCGGCGCATCTGTAATGATAGTTGCAAGATCTTTACTCATAAGAGCTTGGTCTTTATTTGCTTCCAGTTTTTCTTTTAATTTCTTCCCGCTTACTTGATCTAGATTGTCATACACTTCTTCAACCGTTCCAAACTGTGTTAACAATTTAATCGCAGTTTTTTCACCAACTCCTGGTACACCCGGAATATTATCTGATTGGTCTCCCATTAAACCTTTCATATCGATAATTTGCTTTGGTGATAAGCTATATTTTTCAAATAAAGCTTCTTTCGTATATTCATCTACTTCCGTAATCCCTTTTCGCGGAATACATACAAGCGTGTTATCAGAAACAAGTTGAAGTAAATCTTTATCTCCTGAAATAACTTTTACACTTGCTCCTTGTTCGCTTGCTTCTTTTGCTAGCGTTCCCATAATATCATCCGCTTCATAATTTTCCAATTCATAACGCGGTACGTTGAATGCATCAAGCATCTCACGAATAAACGGGAATTGTTCTGATAATTCAGGTGGGGTCTTTTGACGTCCGCCTTTATACTCACTATATGTTTTATGACGGAATGTCGTTTTACCCGCATCAAATGCTACTAACATATGCGTCGGTTTTTCTTCCTCTAATATTCTCATTAACATCATTGTAAAACCGTAAATTGCGTTCGTATGTATACCTTTGTCGTTATTTAAAAGCGGTAGTGCAAAGAAAGCACGATACGCGATATTATTACCATCTACTAATACGACCTTTTTTTCCAACTCAGAAACCTCCCCATGCAAATTTGAAATGATTTTTTTCACAGAAAAAAACCGTTCCTTTCCTCTCTCTATATTAACATGACTAATAGAGAGAAGAAAAATAACGGTTCTTTTCTTTCATATATAAAACAGACTTATATTGGCATAAAGGGAAGTGACGAGAACAGTTTAACTATTCTCGTCCAAAATTACTCCTTGGATGAAGGGGTTTTCATGTATTATATTAACAGAGCTTTATTAATATTTAATTAAGCCATTGTTAATATATTGTAAACATCCTTCATCCTATTTTTCAGTTGCTGATTTCGGTAAAACAACTGTAAACGTTGTCCCTTCTCCAACTTCACTATCTACTGTAATCGTACCTTGATGCGCCTCTACTAAATGCTTTACAATTGATAATCCAAGGCCTGTACCACCAGTATTTCTACTTCTTGCTTTATCCACTCGGTAAAAGCGTTCAAAAATACGCGGAATTTCCTCTTTACTAATACCAATTCCAGTATCCGATACTTTTATATAAGCATTATATTTATCTTCCGCTAACTCTACTGAAACAACGCCTCCAGCCGGTGTATATACGATCGCGTTATTAATTAAATTAATAAAGATTTGTTTCAGACGACTTGGATCTCCAATAACAGAGGCACGTTTTAATACATTCACTTGTAAAGAGATTTCTTTTTCTCCTGCTTTATTATCAAGCACCATATGAATATCTTCAAGCAGCCCCTTCATATCAACGGTTCCCATATTTAATTTAAATCCTTGTTGTTCGATCTTCGACAAATCTAATAAATCTTCAATTAACCCTTGCATGCGCTCACTTTCTTTTAAAATAATGTGCAAGAAATGTTCGCAGAATTTTTTATTATCCATCGCTCCGTCTAAGAGTGTTTCTGAAAAACCTTTAATAGAAGTAATCGGTGTCTTTAATTCATGAGAAACATTCGCTAAAAAGTCTTTTCTCATTTGTTCTAATTTCTTTAACTCTGTTATGTCATGGAATACGAGAACAATCCCTTTCCATTCATGGTTTGTCCCGATAATCGGTGCTCCATATACTTCAAAGTGCTTCCGCTCAATTCCAAGTGGCAATAACATTTGTTTACGCACTTTCACTTCTGTCATAAAGATTTCTTCTACAAGCTCAATAATTTCTGTATGATGAAACGATTCATAATATAAGCGATCTAAATATTCTTCATCTGTTACGTGAAAAGTTTCCTTATAAGAGCGGTTTACAAGGTTTATATATCCGCGGCTATCAATTAAAATCATTCCGCTTCCCATATTTTCAATTAACGTATGCAGACGATCTTGCTGCATTTCTTGTTCCAGTGTCATCTCTTGTAAGTTACGAGCTAAAATATTAATTGCTTTACTCAGCATTCCTGTTTCGTCCGAATGACTTTCGTATGCACGTGCTTTATAATTACCCTTCGCCAATTCAATTGCAACTTTCGTAACTGATTCAATCGGCCTAATATATTGCCCTGTAATTTTCATACCTAAAAATACAACTACGAGACAAGCAATGACAAATCCGATAATTAATAATCCCCACGTTTTTTGATGTACGTCTCTTAAAGGATCGATTGTACTTTTCACCAAAATGTATCCTTGTTTTCCTTCTACATCTTGAACGAACACCGTATGATAAAATTGATTCTTTCGATCTGTCTCTTTCGTAATCACTTTACTTCGTTGTTTTGCCACTTCCGAAGAAAGTTCTTGAATCGTCTCTGGACTAAATGCCAATTCTTGTCCTTTTCTATATTGAACTTTCTTTTTTTCATTCACAAATACGATAGAAGCTGGTATTTTTTCTTCTAACTTTTCAAATACGTATGGATTTTTTAGGACCTTATCAAAACCTTGCTCTTCTGCTAACGCCGCAACATACTCCGTCTCTTTTACCATTCTCTCTTTAGCATGATCTATATAGTAGTTTTCAAACACAGTTTCTAGCAATAAGCCTAGTCCAACTAAAATAAATACAATAAGAGAAACAAATGTAAAAAGAAGCCTGGAACGAAATTTATTCATTCCCTTTTGGCTCCTCTAATTTATATCCTAAACCACGTATCGTTTTAATGTACGTCGGTTTTTTCGTATTTTGTTCAATTTTATCGCGCAAATGGCTAATATGAACATCAACAATTCGTGTATCACCAGCAAAATCGTAATTCCATACAGCACTTAATAATTGATCACGCGTCAACACGCGACTTTTATTTTTCGCGAGATACACAAGTAGTTCAAATTCTTTTGGTGTTAATTCAAGCTTTCTTCCTTGGAAATAAGCCTCATAAAACTCCGGTAAAATTTTAAGTTCTGCAATTGTAATGCTATCTTCATCTGGCGCTTCTGCAACTTGTTCTTCTTGTTGTAATTTCGTGCGGCGCAAAATTGCCTTCACACGAGCAACAACTTCTCTTGGACTAAATGGCTTCGTCATATAATCATCTGCCCCAAGTTCAAGACCTAGCACCTTATCAAACTCATCATCTTTTGCCGTTAACATTAAAATCGGCGTCATAACGCGCTGCAATCGTAATTCTTTACACACTTCCATACCATCCATTTTCGGAAGCATTAAATCTAATATAATTAAATCTGGGCGTTCTGTTGTCGCTTTTTGAAGCGCCATTTCTCCATCCATCGCTGTTATAACTTCAAACCCAGCTTGTTGTAAATTAAATTCAATTAAAGTTAAGATAAATTCCTCATCATCAACTACTAAAATACGATTGTTCATTCTTTTCCTCCAAGTTATAGACTTGAAACCTTCTTCATCCTAGTATTTCCCCCGTTATTCTCATCATACTAGAAAACAAGGTCCCTCTCAATATAATTGTCTATTCATGGAGATCGTTTGTGTAGAATTGAGAAAGTAGACGTAATTACGCTTCACCTGCAACTACACAGGATTTTGCCAAACTTTATAGATTGCTCTCTCTTCTTTAAAGCTCACTTCCGTATGAACTATAAAGTGAAACTTTAATCAGTGGGGGTTGTTCATTCCCCACTGATTATTAGTTGAATCAATCGGGCTTTTACGGGCAGTTGATTCCCGACCTAACTTCTTTGCTTTCGCTGAATTTTGAGGTGGGATCTTACTGCCCGTTAATGCGGGATAAAATCTTGATTTTGTGCTAGGAAAAACGAAAGAGCATACGCTATTTTATAATCTAGCGTTTCATATCCATCAAATAATCTCCCGTACATTTCATTCGCGATCGAATCGGCCCACACTTCAGTTTTTCGTATCGTTTCAAAGATAACATCTTCTTTTTTCCACCTCACTTAAAAGAATCACTCCTTTCATTGACTTCAATTACCGATATTTATATAATTAATCTTAATATATAAATTAATACAATCAGGAGGTCTATTATGCGACTAATACTACCCATTCTATCTTTAGCAGTCACATGTATCCTTGCTTTCAACGCTCCGAGCTGGAATACGATTAAAATGGGTTGCTCAGAATTTGCTGAAGGGTTCAAAGAAGGATTCTTCAACTAAAAATAGCGCTAGCATCCTTATTCAAGGTATGCTAGCGCTATTCATATTTTCATCTTTTAAAAATTATCTAATGCTTTTTCCATAATGGAAACAGATTTATAAGGTGGCGTTACTGTTAATGAACCCTTTACAACAGTTTCTCCTTTTTCATCATGAGCAGATACAAGCATATCAATTGTATGTTCCTCCTCAGAAACAGCCACAACTTCAAAGTGGATTTGTAACGTTTCATAATGGTGAACATGCTTCACGAACGTAAGGTCCTTCCTAGTAATATGACTTCCTGGACCCGGTAAATATTTCGTAACTGCCGTTGTAATCATTCCCGTTAGCATAATGCTTGGTACAATCGGCTTTTCATACGGAGTTTGGGATGCGTAATCATGCTGAATATATAATGGATTGGCATCATTCGTTAACCCTAAGTACAATAACAAATCTTTATCCTCAATTTTTTCAGTGATAGATAATTTCTCTCCTACTGTAATTTCATCCATTTTACGACCAATTTGAACTTTTTTCTTTAACATGTTACAACCCCCTCCGATTTTTTCACCTTATTATCCTACTAAAAGCGATACCTTATCCGAAATTTACTATGATGAGGGCAATGTATAGTATAAATCTACAGTTTCATTATAGGATATTACAAATGATAGCGTTTTCATATTATTTCAAAAAAACAATTCGGTAAATAGTAGAAAAAGATTCGGAATCCCGAATCTTTTTCACTACTATTCAATTATTAAACAAGAACTTTCATTACGTTACGTACAGATTCTACAGAGCGATCTAACGCTTCTTTTTCATCTGCAAGAAGTTCTAATTCAATAATTTTTTCAATTCCGTTACCACCTAGAATTACTGGTACCCCTAAGTAAAGGTCACTATAACCATACTCACCTTCAAGGTACGCAATAGCTGGTAATACACGGCGTTGATCTTTTAAGATTGCTTCTGTCATTTCAACTAAAGAAGCTGCTGGTGCGTAATATGCACTACCGTTTCCTAATAAGCCTACAATCTCACCGCCACCTTTACGTGTACGTTCTACGATTGCTTCTAAACGCTCTTTCGGAATTAACGTTTCTAACGGAATACCGCCTGCATAAGAATAACGCACAAGAGGTACCATGTCGTCACCATGTCCACCAAGAACAAATCCTGTAATGTCTTTTACAGAAAGATTTAATTCTTGTGCGATGAATGTACGGAAACGAGCTGTATCTAATACGCCCGATTGGCCGATTACACGCTCTTTCGGGAATCCTGCTTCCTTAAATACAGAATATGTCATTGCATCAACTGGATTTGTTAACACAACAATAATTGCATTTGGTGAATGTTTTGCAATGTCGCGCGTAATACTTTTCATAATTTTAGAGTTCGTTGCTACTAAGTCATCACGGCTCATACCAGGCTTACGTGCAATACCTGCTGTAATAACGACAACGTCAGAATCAGCAGTATCTGCGTAATCAGATGTTCCAATAATGTTAGCATCAAAACCTTGTACTGGGCTCGCTTCTAACATATCTAACGCTTTCCCTTTTGTTGGATTTTCCAGTTGTGGAATGTCCACTAATACAACATCTGCAAGTTCTTTTTGTGCTAATAAGAATGCCGTTGTTGCTCCTGTAAATCCTGCACCGATGACTGAAACCTTCTTGCGTTTGATTGTCATAATTTACCCCCCGCTTTAATTATGCGTTTTTGATTATCGCTACATCCATGTTTTTAATAAGCTCATTAGCAAACTCAGAACATTTCACTTCTGTTGCGCCTTCCATTAGGCGAGCGAAGTCATATGTTACTACTTTTGATGCAATTGTTTTCTCAACTGAATCTGTTACTAATTTCGCAGCTTCGTTCCATCCTAAGTGTTCTAATAATAATACACCTGAAAGAAGAACTGAAGATGGGTTTACTTTATCTAAACCTGCATATTTTGGAGCTGTACCATGTGTAGCTTCAAAGATAGCATGTCCAGTCACATAGTTAATGTTTGCACCAGGTGCAATACCAATTCCACCTACTTGTGCAGCAAGTGCATCAGAGATATAGTCACCATTTAAGTTCATTGTTGCAACAACATCGAACTCACGTGGACGAGTTAAAATTTGTTGTAAGAAGATGTCTGCAATAGAATCTTTTACGATGATTTTTCCAGCCACTTCAGCGTCTGCCATCGCTTTATTCGCTGCATCTTTACCATCTTTTTCAACAATGCGATCATATTCAGCCCAAGTAAATACTTTGTCGCCGAATTCTTGTTCCGCTACTTCGTAACCCCAGTTTTTGAAAGCACCTTCTGTAAATTTCATAATGTTTCCTTTATGAACTAATGTAACAGAAGAGCGTTTTTCGTTAATTGCATATTGAATTGCAGCACGAACAAGACGCTTTGTCCCTTCTTCTGAGATTGGTTTAATACCAATACCAGATGTTTCTGGGAAGCGGATTTTATTAACACCCATTGCTTCTTTTAAGAAAGCAAGAACTTTTTCTGCTTCTGGAGATCCTTGTGCATATTCAATTCCAGCATAAATGTCTTCTGTATTTTCACGGAAAATAACCATATCAGTATCTTCCGGACGTTTTACAGGTGAAGGAACACCTTCAAAATAACGAACTGGACGTAGACATACATATAGATCTAATTCTTGACGAAGTGCTACGTTTAGAGAACGAATACCACCGCCAACTGGAGTTGTAAGTGGACCTTTAATTGCGATTAAATATTCGCGAATTAAATTTAAAGTTTCTTCTGGTAACCACTCGCCTGTTTGGTTGAATGCTTTTTCCCCTGCAAGCACTTCTTTCCAAACGATTTTCTTCTCACCATCATAAGCTTTTTCAACTGCTGCTTCTATTACGCGAGATGCAGCTGCCCAAATATCAGGACCAATTCCATCTCCTTCAATAAATGGAATAATCGGATTGTTTGGTACATTCATAACACCATTAGTTACAGTAATTTTTTCACCTGTCGTCAATGTGATAACCCCCATGTTTGAAATTTCATATGTATGAAACTGAGGGAATAACCCCTCAGTTCAAACCGTTAGTCAAATTAAAATATTCTAATCATTACATCTTTCCGAAAAAATCAGACTTTTGAAAGCGTATTTTCACTATCGAAATAGTGTTTTTCGCTTATCTTTGTGCGATTGGAACATACACTTGATGCGTTGGTCCATTATAATCAGCACGCGGACGGATTAAACGGTTGTTTTCATATTGTTCTAGAATATGAGCTAACCAGCCTGACATACGGCTAATTGCAAAAATAGGTGTAAATAAGTCATGGTCAATTCCTAAACAATGGTATACAGAAGCTGAATAGAAATCGACATTTGGTGGAAGACCTTTTTCTTTTGTTACAATGTCTTCAATTTTGATAGACATATTATACCATTTGTCTTCTCCTAAAAGCACGCATAATCTCTTAGACATTTCACGTAAGTGTTTTGCACGTGGATCACCTTGCTCATACACACGGTGGCCAAAGCCCATGATTTTCACTTTATTTTGAAGAGCATTATGAATATATGACTCTACATTTTCTTCTTCGCCAATTTCAGTTAACATCTTCATTACATTTTCATTTGCCCCACCGTGAAGAGGACCTTTTAATGCACCGATTGCTGCTGTAATACCAGAATATACATCTGACAGTGTAGCTACGCAAACACGTGCAGTAAATGTAGAAGCGTTTAACTCATGATCTGCATGAAGTACAAGTGCCTTATCAAAAGCTTCAATTTCAACTTCATTTGGCTCGCGATCATTTAACATGTACAAGAAGTTTGCAGCTAATGATAAATCTTTTCTTGGCTCAACAATATCTAAACCTTTACGGATTCTCGCGTAAGCAGCAACTAAAGTTCCCACTTGAGCCTGTAATTTAACCGCTTTCAAATAATTAGACTTTTCATCCATAATTTCAGCGCTCTCATCGTATAATGATAGCATGGAAATTGCGGTTCGTAAAACAGACATCGGATGTGCAATTTTTAAATCTACTTGTTTCAAATATGTTAAAATCTCACCTGGAACTTTATAGTATTCAGATACAATTTCATTAAATTCCGCTAGTTCTTTTTCATTAGGAAGCTTGCGGTGCCATAATAAGTACACTACTTCTTCAAACGTAGCATTCTCAGCTAAATCATCAATATTATACCCAACATAAGTTAATGTATCATCAATAATAGAGCTCACAGATGATGTTGTTGCTACTACCCCTTCTAAACCTCGAATAACAGTCATGACATTCTCTCCTTTTCCTGAAAATTCTCCCAACCTTGCTCCTTATATCTATTTGCTCCCCTTATGAATTATGAACGCCCGTTCACTCTTTAGGCAAGCAAAATGCACGATCATGCAAATTTGTTGCGATGTTCCCCTCTTATTGTCCATGGTTTACATGGAAAGCATGAGCGTGAATGTCTCCCCGAATCCTCACGCTCAAAACAACAAGTTAGTGAGGAAAATACATTCCGAAGAGTTTTATGATAAAAACAACATAAAACAATATCATTATAAAATTGTTTTATGTTGTTTTTATTTTATCTGGTGTAAAGTCTCTGCTGTTATGTAACTTTTCAAAGTTTCTAATCCTATTATAAACAATTATCTGACTTTTGTGAACAGAAAGAATTCAAAAATTTTATATTACTATAAAATCCCTTATTTAAACATTTGTATAATACTCATAACCGCATAGGCAATTCCAGCCCCAATTAACGGACCAACAGCAACCCCATTAAATAACGCAACCGCTATAATTGTCCCAAAAACAAGCGCAGTTGTAATATGAGGATCCGTTGTCAACAATTGCACGCCGCCTTTCGCTAACAAAGCGACTGCTACACCTGAAGCTAAAGCAATCCACGCATAATACGATTTCGCCGCTTCTCCAAGTTGTTTAAAACCTATTTCCCCCGTCGCAATCGGTACTAGCACCGCTATTGTAATGACCGTTACACCTAGGTTAATTCCTTTCGTTTGTAAATAAGGAAAGACCTTATCTCCTAAAAACGTAAATTTTAATAGAAATAACACCCCAATAGCTACAGTAAGCGATTGGTTTTTAGCAATAAGTCCTATAATAAGTAGTATGAATAAAAATAACGTTGACTGACTAATCATGTTTACACTTCCTTTCTGAAAATAATGAACTCATTTCCAAACAAAAATACCTTTAAACCTATCGTTATACATGCTATACAGATGCCTATTTATCGATAACACCTTCAATTTTTTATACATTCTAAAAAGAGACTTTCACCAAAAAAATTTAAGCATGTATACATTTTTGAAAACAGTCGTCTCTTCTTTCTTTTCTAATAAGAAACAGGTAAAATAAAAAGAAGAGAAAATGAAGTTTTTACCATATAGTAGTAGCATCACGAATAGGCTTTCACAGCCATTCATATACCGAAAAAAGCAGGCTAAATCCATCATTCCACTATAACATAAAGTAACACTTTAATCAGTTGGGCATCTTCCACTGATTATTGGCCTTCATCAATTGGGCTTTGGCGGGAGATTTACTGCCGCTAAAGTAAGACTTTAATCAGCAGAGCACGCTAGTTATAAGTTGAACGAATTAGGATAATCCAAATCGGAATGGGAGGTATACATCTTTGAACCGAAACTTACTATATATGATATTGCGACTCATATTTGTCATTGTAGCAACGATAGCTGGGTTCTATGTATTACTATACATGTCAGGGCTTATCTATCCTTTTATTATCGCTTTTGCATTTGCTTATTTGATTAATCCTGTCGTCAATTTCCTTAATCAAAAACTACAATTTCCTCGCGCACTAGCAGTACTCGTTAGCTTAATTCTCGTATTTGGAGCTATCGTTGGACTTGTTACATATCTTGTGACTGAAGCAATATCTGCCACAACATACTTACTCCAACTTGTTACAGTAAAGTTTCCGGATATCGTTACATTCGCTCAGCAATTTGCACTTAATCATATTATGCCTCTCTACGATGATTTAATCTCTAAATTTAATCATCTTGGAGAACCACAGCGCTATACAATTACACAAAACATTCAAAACTTAGGAACAGAAGCAACAACACAAATGAAAGAACTTTTAACCGCCATTATAAGCGGATTAACAAATTTCATTAGTGCACTGCCAACAACGTTAACTGTCCTTGTATTCATTTTATTAGCCACTTTCTTCATTAGTTACGATTGGCACCGTCTTGCTCAAAAAACAAGAAAATTACTACCAAATCGTGTACATGGCTACGGAAAAACTATTTTTGTCGACTTAAAAAAAGCTTTATTTGGTTT
Organism: Bacillus sp. Root131; assembly: GCF_001429475.1. Taxonomy (NCBI): domain Bacteria; kingdom Bacillati; phylum Bacillota; class Bacilli; order Caryophanales; family Bacillaceae; genus Bacillus; species Bacillus sp. Root131. Next base: position 276,878 of record NZ_LMJQ01000012.1, on the reverse strand, counting down.
TGTGAAAGCACAACTTACACTCGTATCTATGACAACCGTCATTGTACTGATCGGACTTTTAATATTACGCGTACCATACGCCATTACTATTGCGATTATTACAGGAGTTGTAGATTTACTACCATATTTAGGAACAGGCGCAGTCTTCGTTCCATGGGTTATATACGTATTTTTCACTGGCGATACCGCATTCGCCATTGGTCTTCTCATTTTATACATCGTCGTGATTGTCCAAAGACAAATTATGGAACCGAAAGTACTTTCATCTAACATCGGTCTCGATCCATTAGCAACACTCGTCGCTCTATTTGTCGGCTTTAAGCTTTTTGGCTTTTTAGGATTAATCATCGGTCCAGTCACCTTAGTACTACTTAATACATTACACAAAGCTAATGTCTTCCATGACTTGTGGAAATATATTAAAGGTTCACCTTCAAAATAAAAGTTTCTAATTCATATAAAAACAAGCTGTAATCAGTGGGAATTTCCCACTGATTATTCCTTTCACTTATTTTTTCACACTACTCACATGTAACAAGAGCATTACCCAGAAAAAGGATAATCCTCTTGTTTTTTTGCATAAAAAACACATTTTCTAATCAAAAATACATTTTTATTCTATTTTATATATATTTACTACTTACATTTATTACTTTTTATGTAAATGAATAAATATACAAAACCACATAGAATAAGGCTTCAACTAACAATCCCCACCTTTTATATGAAAGCAAAACTTTAATTCAGCTGCATTTCTCTCCATCTTATTCATCCAAATTAATAGTATTTAAAAATTACACGTTTAATCGAAGCACAACAAGAGTTCAAACGAAAATTATATAGCAAATATAATAAGCGGACGTTTTGTTCATCCCCACTCATCATTCGCCCCCACATCAGACACTTACGAGCAACCCAACTTTGAGATAGAAATCCCCCACAAATAGCGCAGTAAAGCGAAGCCTCAATCAGAAAACCCCTCTCCTCTTACAAGACAAAAAAATAGCACTTAGATCGTTATAATCTAAGTGCTACTTCTGAATGATAATAGTAGAGTTCTTTCTAAATTTCCATTCCATCCACTTCATAACAAGCGGCTTCAATAAAGCTCTCGTAATAGGGATCACGCAGATAAACCCTAGCACATCTGTCACATACCCAGGAAGCACCAAGAGAATACCTCCTACAAATACAAAAATACCATCTAGTACTGCCTCACCTGGCATTTCCCCTCTATTCAACTTAGATTGAATCTCTCCAAGCACTTTAAATCCTTGTCTTTTCGCCAAATACACACCTACAACACCTGTAAATACAATCATAGCGAACGTAGACCATAAACCTATTACATGACTTGATCCAATTAAGACCGTAATCTCAATCGCCGGTATTAAAATAAACAAGAATAGTAACCACTTCATAGTTCTACACCCCTCTCACAACTCACTTTTAACACCCTCACAACGCCTATATACATCATACGAAATATAGATACCCTTTCATACTAAAACTCATAACAAACCGCTTTTAAAAGCAATTCTAGGCGCTTTAAACTAATTCTATCTCGTTTTTGTGTAAAAAAAAGAGAAGGACTCCGATCCTTCTCTCCGTATTACTTATAGCACTTCCGCATGTCCATTATAAACAATTCCGCGTGCTGCATCAACTGTTACTTCTTGGCCATTTTTTAAAGTTGCTGTTACGCCGTTTACACCAACGATAACAGGAATACCGATTGATACGCCTACAACAGCCGCATGGCTTGTTAAGCCACCTTCTTCTACAACTAAAGCAGCAGCTTTTTCGATTGCAGGAATCATATCTTTATCAGTACTTGTTGTAACAAGGATATCACCTTCATTTACGTTCGCTACAGCTTCAGCAGCTGTTTTTGCTACAACTACTTTACCTTTTGCAGCTTTACGACCGATTCCTTGTCCTTTAGCAACTTCTTCACCAACAACGTGGATTTTCATTAAGTTTGTTGTTCCAGTTTCAGCAACTGGAACACCAGCAGTAATTACTACAGTATCTCCAAGTCCGATTAGACCTGCATCCATACCTGTTTGAATTGCTGTATCTAACATTTCGTCAGTTGAAGCTGCGCGCTTCTCAGCCATAAACGCTTGTACACCCCAAACAAGCGCAAGACGACGCCCTACTTGCTCGTCAGATGTTACAGCTACAATTGGAGATTTTGGACGGTATTTAGAGATCATTTTCGCAGTATGTCCACTTTCTGTTGGAGCTACGATTGCAGCTACATCAAGAGCAAGTGCTGTATGCGCAACAGATTGGCTAATTGCATCTGTAATTGTTGGAGTGAACTCTTTAATACGTTTTTTGAACATATCTTCGTATTGTAATGATTTTTCAACACGTACTGCAATGTTAGCCATCATTGTTACTGCTTCTACCGGATATTGACCAGCAGCTGTTTCACCTGAAAGCATGATTGCATCTGTACCATCGAAGATTGCGTTAGCTACGTCACTTGCTTCCGCACGAGTTGGACGTGGGTTACGTTGCATAGAGTCTAACATTTGTGTCGCAGTAATAACTGGTTTACCTAACACGTTACATTTTTTGATTAGACGTTTTTGTACTAATGGTACTTCTTCTGGTGGAATTTCTACACCCATATCACCACGAGCTACCATTAAACCGTCAGAAACTTCTAAGATTGAATCGATGTTGTCGATACCTTCTTGGTTTTCGATTTTCGGTACGATTTGGATGTATTGAGCACCATGCTCTTCTAATAATTCACGGATTTCTAATACGTCAGACGCTTTACGTACGAATGAAGCTGCGATGAAATCAACTTTTTGCTCGATACCGAAGATGATATCTTTTACGTCTTTTTCAGTGATACCAGGAAGCTTAATGCTTACGTTTGGTACGTTAACACCTTTTTTATTTTTTACAGTTCCGCTGTTAAGAACTTTTGTACGGATGTTTCCATCAGCTTTTTCGATTACTTCTAGTTCGATAAGACCGTCATCGATTAGAATGCGAGAACCTGGGTCTACATCGTCATAAAGACCAGCATAAGATACAGAGAACTTCTCTGCAGTACCTAATACTTGCTCAGTAGAAAGAACTACTTCTGCACCTGTTACAAGCTCAGCTTGTCCGTCTACGAAGTCGTGAGTACGGATTTCTGGACCTTTTGTATCAAGTAAGATACCAACTGTTTTACCAGTTTTCTTTGAAGCTTCACGAATGTTTTTAATACGAGCTCCGTGCTCTTCATGGCTACCATGAGAGAAGTTTAAACGAGCAACGTTCATACCTGCTTCGATTAATTGCTCTAATTTTTCAATACTTTCACTAGCAGGACCTATAGTACATACAATTTTAGTTTTACGCATATTGCACCTCCGAAAATTATGAAACCGTTCCCAAATATCTGACATTACGTCAATTAGATGGATAATTCTTTAGATAATTGATACATATCTTTATCGATTGTATGCTTTTGAGCTAACGCTTCGATAATATCATGATCAACAAGTTTGTTATCTTGAATACCTACACAACGTCCACCTTTACCAGCAATTAATAATTCAACTGCTCTTGCGCCAAGACGACTTGCTAATACACGGTCTTGTGCACTTGGTGATCCACCACGTTGTACGTGACCTAATACAGTTACACGAGTATCAAAGTTTGTTGCTTCTTCAATGTGCTTACCGATGTCAATTGCACTTCCAACACCTTCAGCTACAACGATAATACTGTGTTTTTTACCACGTTCACTACCACGCTTCAGACGAGCGATAACATCATCCATGTCATACTCTTCTTCTGGAATTAAGATTGTTTCTGCACCATCAGCTAAACCAGCCCATAATGCGATATCACCAGCGTGACGTCCCATTACTTCGATAACATATGTACGTTCATGAGATGTAGCTGTGTCACGGATTTTATCAATTGCATCAATAACAGTGTTTAAAGCTGTATCGAAACCAATTGTGAAGTCTGTTCCAGGGATATCATTGTCGATTGTACCTGGTACACCAACACACGGGAATCCTTGTTCAGTTAATTTTTTAGCGCCTTGGTAAGAACCATCTCCACCAATAACAACAAGTCCTTCGATACCATGTTTCTTTAATTGCTCGATACCTTTTAGTCGTACTTCTGGGTCTTTAAACTCAGGACATCTTGCTGTATATAATTTCGTACCACCGCGGTGGATAATATCGCCAACAGAACCAAGTTCTAATTTTTCAATGTGACCAGAAATTAATCCAGCGTATCCATGGTAAATACCATATACTTCAATATCATGGAAAATCGCTTTACGAACAACTGCACGAATGGCAGCATTCATACCAGGTGAATCTCCACCACTTGTTAATACACCAATACGTTTCATTTGTACTCACCTCATAAAGATTATTTGCCTTATAATAAAATAACACGAAAAAATATAAAAACACAATGGAGAAGATGTGTCTTTTCATAATAAAAACGTGCATTCGCGAAGAGGAACGCACGCTTTTCTTATTTTATCCCAATGGAAGCGTTTGAAAACGAAACTTGCCCAATTTTCATATATTTTTCATAACGTTTTTCGATTAATTCATCTTTCGAAATTCCGTTTAATTGTTCAAAAGTTTTTCTAATCATTAAATCTATATTTTCTGACTGTTTTGAAAGATTACGGTGAGCTCCACCTTTTGCCTCTGGAATAATTTCATCAATTACACCTAATTCTTTCAAATCTGCTGCTGTAATTTTCATTGCCTCTGCAGCTTCCTTTGCTTTTCCTGCATCTTTCCAAAGAATTGCCGCTGCACCCTCTGGTGTAATAACAGAATAAGTGGAATTTTCTAGCATATGAATGTAATCTCCCACTCCAAGGCCTAGCGCACCGCCACTACCACCTTCACCGATAACGATACAAATAACAGGTACAGTTAAACCTGCCATTTCAAATAAATTGCGGGCGATAGCTTCACTTTGACCACGTTCTTCAGCAGCTTTACCAGGATAAGCCCCTTTCGTATCAATGAAACAAATAATAGGACGATTGAACTTTTCCGCCTGCTTCATTAAGCGTAATGCTTTTCGATATCCTTCTGGATGAGGCATTCCAAAGTTACGGCGAATATTTTCTTTCGTATCTTTTCCGCGCTGATGCCCAATTACAGTTACAGGCATCCCTTTATATTTCGCAATGCCGCCGACAATCGCTGCATCATCGCCAAATAGACGATCTCCATGACATTCGAAAAAATCAGTAAATAAGTGCTCAATATAATCGAGCGTTGTCGGTCGTTCTGCATGACGAGCAATTTGAACACGGTCCCATACTTTCAGATTACCGTATATATCTTCCTCTAAATTTTCTAGCTTGTCTTCCAAAATACGAATCTCCTCACTGAAGTCCATCTGGCTGTTTTTCGTATAGTCTTTCAGTTCACGAATCTTATTTCTTAGCTCAACAACTGGTTTTTCAAATTCTAGCTCTGCCATACAGCCATTCCCCCTCCTTGATGAACTTCTAAAATCTTGCGAAGCGATTCTCTCATATCATCACGATGCACCACCGCATCTAATTGACCATGATCTAGTAAGAATTCTGCCGTTTGGAAATCTTCCGGTAGTTTCTCACGCACCGTTTGTTCAATTACACGTCTACCAGCAAATCCGATAAGTGCACCTGGTTCTGCAAGATTATAATCACCAAGTGAAGCGAAACTCGCTGAAACCCCGCCCGTCGTTGGGTGAGTCATAACAGAAATAAATAATCCTCCTGCATTACTATGCTTTTTCAAAGCTACGCTTGTTTTTGCCATTTGCATTAAACTTAATATCCCTTCTTGCATACGGGCACCACCCGAAGCAGTAAAGATAATAAATGGAACTTGTAAGTCGTACGCCTTTTCAACCGCACGGGCGATTTTTTCTCCTACCACAGAGCCCATGCTCCCCATTCGAAAACGAGAATCCATTACTGCAACAACAACAAGCATGTCATCAATTGTTCCTTCACCAGTTACAACCGCTTCGTTTAATTCAGTCTTCTTACGATCGCTCTCTAGTTTCTCTTCATAACCTGGAAACTCGAGTGGATTTAATGAAACCATTTCTTTGTCATACTCACGGAATGACCCTTCGTCCAATATACTATCAAGACGTTCCCATGCATTCATAGGATGATGATATCCACAATTCACACATACTTTTAAATTTTTTAGAAGTTCTTTCGTATACATGATTTTTTTACATTCCGGACATTTTGTCATAACGCCATCTGGTACATCTTTTCGTACTTGTTCTGAAGGTATTGCAGCGTACTTTTTCTTTTTCACGAATAAATCTCTTAGCACAATTTGACCCCCTTCGTTGAGAGCTAAGGTTAGCGTAAGAAGAAAATGGGGCTAACACCAAAGTTTGATGTTAGCCTTATCTTCTCAATCTGTCTAATAACCTCACTCTTTACGTTTAACTTTAACCGCTAAGCGGTAGAATGTTTGTCATAACGTGTCATGGTCATTTCGACAAATTTTATACATTACGAGTGAAACTGTATATTCTCTACTAATTCATCGTAAATTTTTAGTGCATCATTTTCTTGTTTTTCTTCCAAAGTAGCATAAAGCTTTCTATACATATCGATAGAATTTCTTGAAACTTTACAAGAAAGAGTTGCTACGTAATCATTTACGATCATCCAAATGCGATATAGTAAATAATTATCGACTTGTTCAATAAGTGTTTTAAAGAACGTTTGATGAAGCGTTGGGATTGAGTTTTCATTTCCTTCAAGTACTTGGTGTAATCTACTTAGTACTTTAGAAAACGTTTCTTTCGGTAAATTACATACAATTCGAATCATATCTTTCTCAAGCAATCGTTTCGTTTGTAATAAATCACGAATTGTTTTCTCATCTTGCAGTAAGAACGGAGCAATTAATTGTACAAGGCCGTTATCATAAAAGTTTCGAATAAATGTCCCTTCACCACGTCTCGTTTCAATCAATCCTACCAGTTCTAAAGCACGCAATGCTTCTCTTACAGAGGAACGTCCTACGTTTAAGCGTGAACTTAACTCACGCTCAGACGGCAAACGATCCCCCGCTACCAATCCATCCTCTTCCATAATGGAACGGATTTTTTTTACAATTTCGAGATATACTTTTGTATTTGATGATGTCAATGGAAATTCCTCGCTTATTCTTTACCAATCAGCGCTAATTGTTTTGTTTTTTCAGCGATCTCATTTGGATCTACTTGACGGCGAGCTACTCCTGTTTCCATTGCTGCTTTTGCAACGTAAGCCGCTACTTGAGGCGCTACACGCGCGTCAAATGGTGCCGGAATGATATAGTCTGCATTCAACTCATCTTCTGCTACAAGCTCAGCAATAGCCTGTACAGCTGCCATCTTCATTTCTTCGTTAATTTGTGTCGCATGTACGTCAAGTGCACCGCGGAAAATACCAGGGAACGCCAGTACATTATTTACTTGGTTCGGGAAGTCAGAACGACCTGTTCCAACAACAGCTGCGCCCGCTGCTTTTGCCAATTCTGGCATAATTTCTGGAACCGGATTCGCCATTGCAAAAATAATCGCATCGTCATTCATTGTACGAACCATCTCTTCTGTTAATGCACCTTCTGCGGATACACCAATGAATACGTCCGCACCATGTACAACATCAGCTAAAGAACCTTCTATACGATTCTTATTTGTATATTTTGCAACTTCATCCTTCACCGGATTCATACCTGTAGGACGACCATCATAGATTGCCCCTTTACGGTCACACATAATAATGTCGCGTACACCATAGCGATATAAAAGTTTAATAATTGCAATACCTGCTGCACCTGCGCCATTTGCGACAACTTTAATGTCAGACATTTTCTTTCCAACTAATTTCAGTGCATTTACAAGACCTGCTACTGTTACGATAGCTGTTCCGTGTTGATCATCATGGAAGATAGGAATATTTGTTTCTTTTTTCAAACGCTCTTCAATAATGAAGCAGTTTGGTGCTGCGATATCTTCTAAGTTAACGCCGCCAAAAGTTGGCTCCATTAATTTTACAGTTTCAACAATTTTATCTACATCGTTTGTATTTAAGGCAATCGGGAATGCATCTACACCAGCAAAGCTCTTGAATAATACAGCTTTACCTTCCATTACTGGAAGAGATGCTTCAGGTCCAATGTTACCAAGACCAAGTACAGCTGTTCCGTCTGTCACAACTGCTACCATATTTCCCTTCATCGTATATTCATATACCTTACTTTTATCGTCATAAATTTCTTTACAAGGTTCTGCAACCCCTGGAGAATATGCAAGACTTAAATCTTTTGCATTTTCTACTTTTACTTTTGATACAGTTTCTAATTTTCCTTGATGCACTTTATGCATGTGAAGTGCTTCTTCACGAAGTGTTGACAAACTATCCACTCTCCTCAAATTATTCTTGCTGATATCAATTTCTCCAAGTGGTCTGACCACGAACACTACTACTATAATAATCGAAGTGTAGGGAAATTGTCCATTATATTTTCACAACTACATTTTCTTCCCCGACAATTTCACGAAGTGCTCCTAAACATTCTTCACTTGGATGAATCGATAAACTCCGAGATAATTGTACCATTTTATGTTCCTTTTCATAATAAATTAGTACTTTCGCAAAACCTGAATAGTCGAACAATATTTTCGTAACCTGATTTAAAAGCTTTTTCTCATACTGAGACGGCAATTTCACGTAAACAGATGCGTCTTTCTTTTCTTCATAAACATCCATTTCCTCTAGCGGATATAGACCATTTACAATCCATTGCAGCTTATGATTTCTTAGCTCAATCGTACCGTCAACTAAAACAATTGCTCCTTCTTGTAACTTGTCCGAGAAATGTATATACGTTTCCGGGAAGAGGACTGCTTCCATTTCATCATTTTGATCACAGAATGTAATAAATGCCATCTTTTGAAACTTTTTCGTACGAATCACTCTCACACTTGTTATATACACAATAGCTCTTTGTACTTTTTTCTTGTGTCGCATCGCCTGAGCGAGAGATGGAATTTCTAATTCTTTTGCTAACTTTACATACTGCGCTGTCGGATAACTTGATAAATAAAAGCCAAGTGCTTCCTTCTCTTTATTTAGTTGTTCAATAAAAGATAGCTCTTCTCCTTGTACGTATTTTGATTTTGGAACAGCATCTCCTAAATCACGTGCGAGATTCGCGTACTCTAATGCCCCTTTAATACTTTTCCATAAATTCGTTCTCGAAACACCAAAATCATCAAAACATCCGGACCAGACGAAAGCTTCTAAATTGCGCTCCGTCACAAACTTTGACGGCATACGGAGACAAAATTCAAACAAATCTTCGAACATTTTTTTCTTTCGTTCTTCTAATAATGCCGTCACTGTAGCCATTCCAATATTTCGGATCGAAAGTAAACTGTAACGTATCGCATTCCCTTCTATTTGGAAGTTGTAACCACTTCTCTGAAGAGACGGCGGCAAAACGTGAAAGCCTTTCCGCTTCGTTTCTCGTATATACTGTACAATTTTATCTTCATTTCCAATTGCACTTGATAATAATGCCGTCATAAATTCCAGCGTATAGTTCGCTTTCAAATAGGCAAGCTGATATCCGATCATACTGTAAGCTACAGCGTGACTTCGGTTAAAACCGTAATTCGCAAATCTTACAATTAAATCATAAATTTTCTCAGCAGACGTCTCATCATAACCATTTTGCAAACACCCTTGAACAAAATGCTTACGTTCCTGATCTAAAATATCACGATTTTTTTTACTCACTGCACGGCGCAGTAAATCTGCTTCTCCGAGCGAAAACCCTGCTAACTTCGATGCAATTTGCATAATTTGTTCTTGGTATACAATGACGCCGTATGTTCTTTCTAAAATTGGCTTTAAATCCGGATGTAAATATTCAATTTTTCTTTTTCCATGTTTCGATTCAATAAAGGTTGGTATCTGTTCCATCGGCCCCGGTCTGTATAACGAGTTAACAGCTACGATATCTTCAAACTCATTCGGTTTTAACCCGCGAAGTACATTTCGCATACCACCTGACTCAAGCTGGAATACACCTGTTGTATCCCCTCTCCCTAATAATTGGAACGTCTTTTCATCTTGAAGAGGTAAGTTTCTTATATCGATTTCTTTCCCTGTTTTGTTCGCGATAAATTTTATAATATTTTCAAGTAACGTTAAATTACGTAACCCTAAAAAGTCCATCTTAAGCAACCCAAGTTCTTCTAGCGCATCAGCTGGATATTGCGTAACATAAACATCGTTATGTCCTTCTTGAATTGCTACACTGCCTGTTAACGGTTCTTGACTCATAATAACGCCAGCCGCATGAATAGACGTATGACGTGGTAAACCTTCTACACGTTCTGCGATTTCAAACACACGCTCATGCAGAAGATTCCCTTGTATAAACTCACGAAGTGATTGTGATTCTTCATATGCATCTTTTAACGTTATACCGAGCTTTGATGGGATAAGTTTTGAAAATATATCAATATCTCGTGGCGGAAGCCCCATTACGCGGGCAATGTCTCTAATTGCTGCTTTTGCTGCAAGCGTACCAAACGTTACAATTTGCGCAACACGAAGCTGACCGTATTTATCTTTCACATAGCGAATCATCTCATCACGTCTTATGTCTGGAAAATCAATATCAATATCGGGAAGCGTCACACGTTCAGGATTTAAAAACCTTTCAAATAATAGATCGTATTCAATCGGATCAATATCTGTAATTTCTAATACGTATGAGACGAGTGAACCAGCTGCCGATCCACGACCTGGTCCTGTTAAAATATGATTTTCATGTGCATACTTCATAAAATCCCATACGATGAGGAAATAATCACTAAATCCCATACGAGAAATAACATTTAATTCATGATTTAAACGCTTTATATGCACTTCTTTCGGCGCACCATATCGTTTCCGCAAACCTTCTTCACAAACACGACGCAAGTATATATCACTCGTTTCGTTAGACGGAACAGGAAACTTCGGAAGTTGATTTACATGGAACGGTATTTCTACTTGGCAACGCTCTGCAATTTTTATTGTATTTTGGATTGCTTCCGGCGCATGGGAAAATAGTGCTTCCATTTCATCCGATGATTTTAAATAATATTGATCTGTTTTCAGCCTCGGCCTATCTGGATCAGTCATTTTCGTTCCACTTTCAACAGATAGTAAACATTCGTGAACAAGTGCGTCACTTTGATTGATATAACGCACATCGTTTGTTGCAACGACTGGAATATTAACCCTACTAATAAATTCAGGTAGCTTCTCTTGTAAAAGCAACTCATCTTGAATTGCATGATGCTGCAAACTCATATAAAAATGGCCGAACATATTTTGATATGTTCGAGCTACTTCTTCAGCCTGACTCTCATTGTCTTCTAGTAATAATTGCTCAATTTCGCCATCTTTACCTGGTGAAATAGCAATTAATCCTTTCGCATAATGCGCAAGCCACTTCTTAGGGATACCTTCTTTGGACTTTGTCATAATACTGCTAGAAATCTTTAATAAATTTTGGTAGCCTATTTCATTCTCAGCAAGTAATACAAGCGGATAAGACCTTTCTTCTTCTTCACTAAAAATAGAAGCGGTTAATCCAATAACAGGCTGTATACCATGTTTCTTACATGCTTTATAAAACGGAATAACGCCATACATAACATTTTCATCCGTAATAGCCAGCGATGAGAAACCAAGTTCTTTCGCCCTGACTACAAGCTCATCAATTTTACAAGCACTTTTTAATAAACTAAAAACGGTTTGACATTGTAAATGCACAAACTTCACTGTTGTACCCTCTCTTTACCTATTTGACTACTTTTATTATAGGTGATGAGGAAAGCGGAAATCAAAACATACTTCTTATACTTTGTCCATATATATGAAGAAGAAAGGGGAATGACGATGGATGTAAGAGAACATACTTTTTTCTCTCTGCTTATTATTAGTTATTTTATTGCCTTTGGGGTTATACTTGGCGGTTCATTAATTGGTGGATTTGGTGCATTTCTTATCGGAAAACCAGCTCTAACTTACATTAATCAATTCGCCCAAAATTTAAGAATTTGGGCACTCGTTGCAGCAATCGGCGGAACATTCGATACCTTTTATAGCTTTGAAAGAAGTTTCTTTGGCGGAGATATGAAAGATATCGTAAAACAAATTCTCCTTATTTTTTTCGCAACTGGTGGTATGCAAACAGGTCTCATTATTATTAAATGGCTAACGCAGGAACATGTATGAGAGTACCAAGTGCCAATACAGCAAAAAGATGGTACTTAGTATTAGCTGGTGCTGCTGTTGGAGGCGTGTTGAGCTGGTTTATTTTTTTGTACATATACGGTGTTTTTCAAGAAGAACAAGCTAGTAAAATAGCAGAACAAAGAGAAATTATAGAAAAACAAGAAGCAAAACTCCACGTCCTTCTCGAAGATCAAGAAAAATTGAACACTGAAAATAAACGGCTCTTAACCATTCAAGAGATTAAAATAAAACTTATCAATCGAGAAAAATACGATTTAGACAATCTTACACTCGAAAATATGACTACATCTATCCATAATGATCTCCAGCATCTTTTAACGAAAAACATTCAAAGTATCGCAAAAAATAAAGACCTACTCAAAAAGGTAATCGAAAACAAGACGTACAAACATTACGATCGGCTATACCGTTTTAAAGTCGATACAATATCTTTTGATACAGTGCTTGAAATTAGCATTACTATAGAGAAAGAAAAATAAAGAAGGAGGGCTTTAGCGCCGCTCCTTCTTTTCGTTCTAACATATACTCTCTTATTTACAAATCTCACGTAAATCAGCAAAAAGACGATCCGCTTCTTCCCAAGAAGATGCCTTCGCACCAGAAGCCATCGGGTGTCCTCCGCCGTTATATTGCATTGCTAATTTGTTTATAACTGGTCCTTTTGAACGAAGACGAACACGAATTACGTCGTCTTCCTCTAAAAATAGAACCCACGCCTTTAATCCATCAATATTGCCAAGTGCTCCAACAACACCAGATGCTTCAGAAGAAAGTACATCAAACTCTTCTAATACTTCTTTCGTTAATTTAATGTAAGCTGCTCCTTCTTCTACCATCGTAAAGTTTTGTAAAATATAACCGTTTAAACGAGCAATTTTTTCTTTTGTCTTATACATTTCATTGTATAAATCTGTGAATTTCACACCCATATCAACAAGCTCACTTACGTAACGAAGTGTTTTTGCTGTTGTATTCGGGAATAAGAAACGACCTGTGTCCCCAACAATTCCAGCTAAAATAAGGCGAGCTGCTTCTTTTGTTATTTTTAATCCTTTATCTTTTCCATACGTGTAAAACTCATAAATCATTTCACTTGTAGAACTCGCTGCCGTATCTACCCACGTAATATCTCCATATGGATCTTCATTTGGATGATGATCAATTTTAATTAACATCTTCCCTTTTTTATAGCGTTGATCGTCAACACGTTCTTGATTCGCAGTATCACAAACGATAACAAGCGCATTTTCGTATACACTATCTTCAATATCATCCATTACTCTTAAGTACGCTAACGACGGTTCATTGTACCCAACCGTATAAATATTTTTCTCTGGAAACGATTCTTGTAGAATTGTACCAAGGCCACCCTGTGAACCTAATGCATCTGGGTCCGGACGCACGTGGCGATGAATAATAATTGTATCAAACTCTTTAATTGCTCCTAAAATTTGCTCATGCATATGTATAATCTCCTTTTTAATCAACTTCTTCGCTTTATCCTCCATTATAACGGAAAGTATTTCATACATGCGAACAATTGCTTTATAATAGAAGTTAGAAAGTTTAGATATTTCTTTTTCTTTTCTATTATTTTTCACAAAGCGATGGGAGTGTTCATTATGCCAGTATTAGTCTTCTGTATTATCGTCTCATTTATGTTGTACCTCTTTTACAAAACAAAATACTTTCGTACAAACCGCCCAATGGAAAAAGGTTGGCTCTCAGGAAAATCCGCAATGGCACTCGGTTCATTCGTTTTATTTTTCGGGGTAAACCAATTCTTTTTAGAACTTTCAACCGCTCGTATTATCGTTGGTATTTTATTCGTTCTATTTGGTAGTGCAAGTGTATTTAATGGGTTTCGCCAATACAAACACTTCTTACCATTAGCAGTTAAAGAAGCCGAAGTCTATGAAGCAACATAAAAAAAGCATCAATATTGTGATGCTTTTTTACGACCCTTAACTTTCAAAATCATATATGCAACAAATGCAGATGGTATATTAAATGGGTTACCTTGTACGTGAAAATGTAATTGTTCTTCTCCAAAAGACATTTTTTCATATAGCTCTCGCTGAGATAATCCTGTCTTTTCCTTTTTTTCATGTAAACCTTGTAAATATAAATATTGGATCGGTATCATTACAAGAAAGTAAAATAGTGCGATACTACCAAAAAAGAGTACGGCTGACGACATAATGTATACCACCTTCCAGAAATCCATTTTCTTACAATATAATCATAACACAATATATACCAAAATTAAATTACTATTCTGTCTTTTATCGTGTTACTTTTCCACTCCATCCCATACATATTTCACTAAAACTCTCATCTAAAATCATGCCTTTCAAATTTAAAACAACAAAAAAAAATGGAACAAATCAAAACGATTTGTTCCATCTTTTTATTTATCAATTAACTGAACCATAAGTAATGCTTTTCCAACGACATTACCTTCATGATGCACCTCTACATCGACCTTACCAAATTTACGCCCGATTTCTAATACTTTCGGATGAACGGATACAACATTATCAATTTGAACCGGCTTCACGAAATAAATTGTTAAGTTTTCAACAATTAAATCGCTTTTCTTTTGCGCACGAATGACGCGATTTGTCGCTTCTGTCACAATTGTTGCAAATACACCGTACGATAACGTTCCGATTGAATTCGTCATTTGCGGCGTCACCGAAAATTGATATAGATGCTCATTTTTCGCTTCTTTTGGCGTCATAAATTGATTCGTTACGATATCATCAATTGTTTCTCCAACTTGTGGCTGACGTTGAATCATTTGCAGTGCCTGAAGTACATCTTGACGGCTAATGATACCTTGCAGTTTATTTCCTTCCTCAACGACAGGAAGTAATTCAATTCCTTCCCACACCATCATACGTGCCGCAGCTGCGACAGACATTTTACCATTCACTGTAATTGGGTGCTTTGTCATTACTTTATCAATTGGTGTTTCTTTCGCTACACCGATCATGTCTTTTGAAGTTACGATTCCTAGCACTTTTTTATTTTCATCGACAATTGGATATCTTCCGTGCATTGTCTCTTCGTTATATGCATGCCATTGCTGTACTGTATCATGTGGCTTTAAATATAACGTTTCTTCAATTGGTGTTAAAATATCCTCAACAAGTACAATTTCTTTCTTAATCAGTTGATCATAAATTGCACGGTTAATTAACGTTGCGACCGTAAATGTATCGTAGCTACTTGAAATAATCGGCAGCTTTAATTCGTCTGCTAATTTCTTCACATGATCTTCCGTATCAAATCCACCCGTAATTAATACAGCGGCTCCAGTTTCTAGCGCTAATTGATGTGCATTCGTACGGTTACCAATAATGAGTAAATTCCCAGCTTCTGTATAGCGCATCATCGCTTCTAATTTCATAGCTCCGATTACAAATTTATTTAATGTTTTATGTAGTCCTTCTCTGCCTCCAAGTACTTGACCGTCGACAATGTTAACGACTTCTGCATATGTCAGTTTTTCGATATTCTCTTTCTTCTTTTGTTCAATTCGAATTGTTCCGACACGTTCAATTGTACTAACATATCCTTTATTTTCTGCATCTTTAATTGCACGGTAAGCTGTCCCTTCACTTACACTCAAATCTTTCGCAATTTGTCTTACAGAAATTTTATGGCCTACTGGCAGGCTATTAATATGTTCTAAAATTTGGTTATGCTTGGTAGCCAAATGGTTTCACCATACTTTCTTTTCCCTAAATTCTTCATGTGTTGTACTTTCAGTATACTATATTTTCAAAACTGTTACACTCTCTCTTTGCATACCTGTACTATTTTTTTTATAACAAAATGAACCTTACATTCCACCAGTCATTCTATTACAACAATGTAATGCTATTGTCATCTCATTCGATAGTTCGCCCACTTGATTCCCTATACAATGAAGACAAGAAATAAAACAAAGGAGCGTACACATGATGAAAAAATTTTTAGAGGTTGTAGGTGCTATATTTTTAGCTTTCGTAGATGGGAAAAAAGTTGCAATGGAATTGAATGAAACACCTGAACAACCACGTACAAAAAGAAAAGAATCACCAAAACAAATACAAGCATTAAAAGCTGTCCTACACACGTAAAAAACCCTTCACTTTTCTTTTCAAATGAAGGGTTTCTTTTCTATAGTGTAATACTTTCTCCAGCTTCTAATACTTTCCCTGTACAATTTTGTAGCTTTTCTACAAATTGATATGGATCTTGTTCAATAACTGGGAACGTATTGTAATGCATCGGTACAACAGTTTTCGAATTAATCCATTTTGCCGCTAGTACAGCATCTTCTGGTCCCATTGTGAAATTATCACCAATTGGTAAAAATGCTAGATCAACTTTATTTAATTCCCCAATTAACTTCATATCAGAGAATAGTGCAGTATCTCCTGCGTGGTACACTGTTTTCTCTTCTGCTGTAAATAAAATACCTGCTGGCATACCTGTATATGTAATCGTCTTATTTGCTTCATCAATATAACTAGAGCCGTGGAATGCTTGTGTAAACTTCACTTTTCCAAAGTCAAATTCATGTGAACCACCAATATGCATCGGATGTGTATTTACACCTTGCCAACTTAAAAATGTTGCTAGTTCAAATGGCGCTACAACAACTGCATTATTTTTCTTCGCAAGTTCTACTGTATCTCCAACATGATCACCGTGTCCATGCGATAAAAGGATTGCATCCACTTTTACATCTTCAGCTTTTAAATCTGTTTTCGGATTACCTGTTAAAAACGGGTCAATTAAAATAACTTTTCCATTCGCCTCAATTTTCACAACTGAATGTCCATGATAAGATACTTTCATTATTACATTCCTCCCCTATTCACATTCTCACTTTTTATTCTACATGATTTCTCTATTCCCTGTCTTTTCTAACATCTATTTACTTGTCATAACGCTTTCTTCCGAGTTAAAGTTATATTTGTAATTAAATATCTCGGGGGTGCCAATCGATGAATGCTAGATTAGAAAATTTAATGCAATGGCTAAAAGAAAAAAACGTAGAAGCTGCGTTCTTAACTTCTACACCGAACGTCTTCTACATGACGAACTTCCACTGTGAACCGCATGAAAGATTACTTGGTATGTTTGTATTCCAAGAAAAAGAACCTATTTTAATTTGTCCTAAAATGGAAGAAGGTCAAGCACGTAACGCTGGCTGGGCACATGAAATTATCGGATTTACTGATACTGACAGACCATGGGATATGATTGCAAAAGCAATTAAAGACCGCGGCATCAATGCAAATGCAGTTGCAATTGAAAAAGAACATTTAAACGTAGAGCGCTACGAAGAATTAACGAAATTATTCCCAAATGCAGCTTTCAAATCAGCTGAGGAAAAAGTTCGCGAACTTCGTTTAATTAAAGATGAAAAAGAACTTTCTATTTTACGCGAAGCAGCTAAAATGGCGGACTACGCTGTTGAAGTTGGTGTAAATGCAATTAAAGAAAACCGTAGCGAGCTAGAAGTATTAGCAATTATTGAACACGAATTAAAAACAAAAGGCATACATAAAATGTCATTTGATACGATGGTATTAGCGGGTGCAAACTCTGCTCTTCCACACGGTATTCCTGGTGCAAACAAAATGAAGCGCGGTGATTTCGTACTATTTGATTTAGGTGTAATCATTGAAGGTTATTGCTCTGATATTACACGTACAGTAGCATTCGGTGAGATTTCTGAAGAGCAAACTCGCATTTACAACACTGTACTTGCTGGACAACTACAAGCAGTTGAAGCATGTAAACCAGGTGTTACACTTGGCGCAATCGACAACGCTGCTCGTTCTGTTATCGCAGATGCAGGTTACGGTGACTTCTTCCCGCACCGCCTTGGTCACGGACTTGGAATTAGCGTACACGAATATCCAGATGTAAAAGCTGGCAACGAGTCTCCATTAAAAGAAGGTATGGTCTTCACAATCGAGCCAGGTATTTACGTACCAAACGTAGGTGGCGTTCGTATTGAAGATGATATTTACATCACAAAAGACGGATCAGAAATTTTAACGAAGTTCCCGAAAGAATTACAATTTGTAAAATAACAAAAAAGGCAGCTTGGTTGCTGCCTTTTTCTATTTCTCTACTATTTCAAATTTCTCTACAATCATTTTTGCTGGATAACTTTCAAGTATTTGAGAAAACCATACTTTTATTTTATCCCCTGTTTTTAACTGTTTATATGCGTCTTTGTCCTTAAAGCTCAAGACTATATGTGATGGATGCTCTTTATTCATTTGTTGTTCTATATAATGTTGCAACTCTACTTTTGTTTCAAACGTTTTATCATCGGCAAAAAACACCGTGTCATTTCTTAATATGATATACCCTTCTTTAGGTACTTTTTTTACCTCTACTTGTTTTGTAGTGCACGCTGATAATATGATTAGAAATACACTTATAAACATTAATTTTTTCATATGCCTATTCATTTTTAACTCCTTACTCTAGGCTATTTCAAATTTAACACCATCTTCTCCTCATACTTATCATCCCATTTAATCAAAACCTCTATCGGTTCATCTTTAGATAAAGGCGCACAACTTACACAAGATGATTTCATTTCAACCTTTGCTCCTTTATGATTTTCTGACGTTTGTGTCATTGTGCTAAAGGCTCCATTAATAGCAATCTCTAAATTCTTAAATTCTGTATTCCCATCTCCGCCCTTATACTGAAACGTAAACACTCCATCTTCACTGTCGTCCTTAATATGGCCCTTATATTGTCCCATCCAACTTTTGCTCTCGCTAGAAAAAGTAACATACGAAATGGAACAGCTTCCTAAAAAGAAAATACTAATGAAAAAGAATAATGCTCTCTTCATAATGCCCCCTCCATTCAAAAACACTTATTTATCCCGTATTAACGGATAGTAAGATCCCCACATCAAAATTCGGTGAAAGCAAAGAAGTTAGGTGGGGAATCCCCCCACTGATTAAAGTTTCACTTCATTGCCTATTCCTTCCTTTTATTATACTATTTAAATACAGAATTTTCTAAAATAGGAGGGTTTATATGTTACAACAACAATTAGAAGAAATTCGTAATAATAATTACATACTGGATAACACACTTAACATTGATTCTTTAAGTTCTAATATGCTTGAACATATTGGCGATACTGATAACTATTTAAGGGACAAACTCATCTACTCTACTTTTTATCATCTCATCAAGAAGGACTACCTTTCACACACACAATTACAGAAACTATTATTAGAAAGCATCGGTGAAAAATATTTATTGTATAAAATTCATTCAGATGACGAAGATGCTGTATTTACTCGCGCATTTACCACCTTATTAATTGCGCTCATTATAGATGCAGATACAAATCATAATTTCTTATCACAAACTGATATTTCAAATGTAAAAGATCAATTAATTCTATATATGAACAATGAACATGATTTCCGCGGATATGTTCCAGACCACGGCTGGGCACATAGTATCGCTCATGCTTCCGATACATTTGAGGCGCTTGTTCATAATCCTAAACTAGAAACTTTACATTACGAAGAGATATTAAAAACTTTGTTAAACAAAGTTTTTGTCCATTCTATCTACTACAAATATGAAGAAGACGAGCGTCTCGTTTATCCGATTGTCGCAATGCTGCAAAATGACCTAAAAGAAGAAATACTCATATTAGCCCTTCGTGACTTAGCAGCTCAATTACCGGTCCAAAAACAATTACTACCTATTGAATCGTACGAGTTTCTATATGGAAATACAAAATCTTTCTTACGTAGCTTATTTTTCAGATTACGTACAATGTCTATATGTAAAGAAACTGAATACGAAATTGAAAAATTGCTACAAGAGCTTCCAAAATATTATTAAAAAAGAAGGCCACTCAAAAAGTGCCTTCTTCTATTTCACTAATATTTAATTGAAATTTCACGATCCAAACTGAGAAAAGGTGGACAAGAAGCGCAAACGCCATACATGCTCCACTTAAAAAAGTTAGTATAGGATGCGAATACACGTGCCCCAATCCATAGGATATCGCCACGAAAAACATTGTTATGTAAATATAAATTGCTCCATGTATTTGCCTCATATAAACCTCCTTTTCCCATATTATAACATAAATTTTCTGATTATTCACATTAATTACTTGTAATCAATATTTCTCAACTGTTACACCTCTTACAGCAGCCTTAATATACGTTGATTCTTGTAAACTTTGTAAATCCCCTGTTTTTCCTGTTACGACTACACCGTATATTGGTAGGTCTTTTCGTTTGGTGTTTTTTATTTCTTTATCCCGCATTAACGGGCAGTAAGACCCCACATCAAAATTCAGCGGAAGCAAAGAAGTTAGGTTGGGGTCGGACTGCCCGTTAATGCCCGATTGGTTCAACTAATAATCCGTGGGGGATGACCCCCACGGATTAAAGTTTCACTTTATAGTTTATCCTAAAATATTCTCGATATCCCTCTTTATTTTCACTTAAAGATATCCAAATGCAGCTTTTATAAATTGTTTCATAATAAAAAGCACATCCATTTTGATACGCTTCTCTCTGAAATACTATTCTATTATTTCATCGCTTCCTTCACAACATCTTGAATCATAACAACTTCTGTTTTCATATCAATAGACGGTGCTTCTTCATCGATACATTCATACCAAAATGCTAAGTGCTTTTTATCAATTTCATGATGAGAATTTTCGACATGAGTCCCACCTTTTCCTTGCACAGAATACCAATATAAGTACTCTTTTCCATCTCTTATTTCCCGGAAAATTGTCTCAACGTACATCTTTTCGTCATTTAATGTCAAAAGTACTTCTTTCATATTATCATTAAGAAGCTGCATCCATTCATCTACTCGATGACTCTTACCAGGCTTAACTTTAAATCTCGTTAATTCTACATTCATTTTTATTCCCCCGTTTTCTTACGTACAAACAAACTATATTCTATTGGATGATAAAAATTTAATTTACTAGCTAATTTTCCCGAAGGAATATTGTCTACATAACAATCCCAACTCGGTATAATATCATTTTGCATGCAATGTTCAATGAACCGTGTTGCAACAGCTTGAGCTAATCCTTTCCCTTGATGCGCTCCATGTGTTGCAATATCTATTTCAGCAAAACCATGCCCGCTAAATATTGAGACGCATTCAGCTACAATTATCCCATCTTGCTCTATACAAAATCCAAAACCACTGTTCAAAAACGTTTCTTTTGATCCCCAATATTCTTTGTAGTACTCCTCTTTAAATTCACTGCTTCGCTCTATATCTCTTATATCAATACGCTTCACTTCATATGTATTTTTGTTAAAATCTCGTTGTTTCTCTTCAAAGGTTACGCTTTGAAATTTCATTCGCGGGATGTTCCGAAGTACATTACTAAAACGCCCTTCTATCATCATTTCCCATTCTTCGCTCGAAGTGAACAGTGTAAATCTCTTCTCTGTTTTTTCAATAGCCTTTTTGATATACGAAAATAAATCTTCGTTATACTTGTGATCATCCGTATCACCAAATAAATAATAGATACCGTTAGCTGTAATAATTAATCCTGCTGTTAATTGCCCGTTTACAAAAACCTCACCATCTATCATTCGATCACATACGGCATAAGCAAACGTCGTCGTTCTTGTATTACCTTCTAAAACCGGAAGAACTTTTCCATACTCAGCTACAGATAATTTTTTCATAATTGCTCCACCTTAATCGTATCAGCCTCTATATGTTCAAAACAAAGATTTACCGTTCTCTTTAATGCTCTCGTTCTATGAATCGTACATGCTGGAATTAAAATAGAATCATTTGGCTTTAAAACCGCTGTTTCTCCATTTTCAAAATCAATAAGTAATTCTCCCTCTAGCACAATAAATAATTCATCCGAATTAGAATGATAGTGCCAATCATATTCACCAATAAATACAGCGATTCGTAAGCAATGACTGTTTATATTTGAAACGACGAAGTTTTTATGTTGATCTTGAATGTCCTTTGTTAATTCTATTAAGTTCACAGTTTCCATCTTTCGTCTCATCCTTTCATTAGTCGTTCTTCTGAAAAATCAACTTAATCTCCACCACCTCCGCAATCTCCTCCACCATCACTTGAGCTACTACAATCACTGCTACTGTAGTCACCGAATCCACTTGATGAGCTTGAAGCGTATGAAGATTTTTTACTTCTTTTTCTATCTTTTTTACTTTCATGACTAGGCCATACTGTATCAAAAAATATAACGAATAAGACTAATTCTATTGCAACAAGGATAAATACTAAAATACTCTCAATAATATTAGGAGTTATCTCAAAACTGTAAAACACTCCAAATGAATACATACACAAAATTACATACAGAGCCATACAAATATACCGAAATGATTTCTCTATCGTAATGACTACTTTCTGTGAAAAAGGTATGTTCTGCTCCTGTTTTTTCTTTATGTACTTTTGTCTTTTAGCTTGCTTTCGCTTTCTCTTTTTGCTCCCCATAGAATCCCCTCTTTTTTTATTATACAATTCTAAATTATCATAATAAAAATCGATTTACACCAATAAAGTGAAACTTTGATCAGTGGGGGTTTTATTCATCCCCCACCTAACTTCTTTGCTTCCGCTGAATTTTTGGGTGGGGGTCTTACTGCCCGTTAATGCGGGATAAATAACAATTATTCACATGTTATTTCCCCATATAAAAAAGACCCTCCTCACGAAAAGGAAGGTCTCAAATGTATTTCTATTATGATAAAGCAGGAGCTTTTTCAAGTAGCTCTTTCGCACCAGCGTATTGTAAGCCATGAGCTTCTGCAACTGCTTCGAATGTTACATATCCATCTAATGTGTTAATACCTTTTAATAATGCAGAGTTGCCTAGGCAAGCATCTTTATAGCCTTTGTTAGCAATTTGTACTGCATATGGTACTGTAACGTTTGTTAATGCAAGAGTTGACGTACGTGGAACCGCACCTGGCATATTAGCAACTGCATAATGAACAACGCCATGTTTTTCGTAAGTTGGGTTGTCATGAGTTGTAATACGATCAGTTGTTTCGAAAATACCACCTTGGTCAATCGCAATATCTACAACGACAGAACCTGGTTCCATTGATTGAATCATTTCTTCAGTTACAAGTTTTGGCGCTTTTGCACCTGGAATTAATACTGCTCCAATAACAAGGTCAGATTCTTTAACAGCTTCTGCAATGTTGTATGGATTAGACATTAATGTTTTTACTTGGTTACCGAAAATATCATCTAATTGACGAAGACGTTCTGCACTTAAGTCAATGATTGTTACATCCGCACCTAAACCTACTGCAATCTTAGCTGCATTTGTACCAGCTTGACCACCGCCGATGATTGTTACTTTGCCGCGTTTTACCCCTGGAACGCCTGCAAGTAAAATACCTTTACCGCCTTTGTTTTTCTCAAGGAATTGTGCACCGATTTGTGCAGACATACGACCAGCTACTTCACTCATAGGTGCAAGTAATGGTAAAGAACGATTGTCTAATTGTACTGTTTCGTATGCAATTGATGCAACTTTGTTATCGATTAATGCTTTCGTTAATTCTGGTTCTGGAGCTAAGTGTAAGTATGTGAATAAAATTAAACCTTCACGGAAATAGCCGTATTCACTTGCTACTGGCTCTTTTACCTTCATAACCATATCTTGTTTCCATGCTTCTTCAGCAGTTTCTACAAGTTTCGCACCAGCTTGTACGTATTCTTCATCCGTAAAACCAGATCCTAAACCTGCTCCTTTTTGAACAAAAACTTCATGACCATTTTGTACTAAATGTACTGCTCCCGCTGGCGTCATTGCCACACGGTTTTCATTGTTTTTAATTTCTGTTGGAATACCGATACGCATGATTAGTTCCCCCTTGAGTTATGAAATGACCCCTGAATCATTTTTTAAAGCGCTTTCTACGCTCTTATATTTTAACATAATATCTCAATATTTGACAAAAAATAATACAAGTTTTCCGATAGATTTAATTTTATATTAAAAGACAGTATTATCCGCACCTCTCAGCACAATGGATAAACTGTCCAATTATTTGAAACTTCATCTTATTTTATTCTATCGATGTCTATGAATAACATCCACTGCACCAGTCACTTCAATAATTGTACCGGTAATCATATCGGAATCGTCCTCACATAAAAACGAAATGGTTCTTGCAATATCTTCACCTGTTCCAGATCTACCAATCGGTGTGTTATGCTCTTTCAGCTGACGTGCTTCTTGAATAGTTGCCTCTTTCATATCGCCTATAATATCACCAGGACATACCATGTTCGCAGTAATACCATACTCCGCTTCTTCATAAGCAACTGTTTTCGTTAATGAAACAAGTCCTACTTTGGCCGCTGCAAAAGCTGAACGATAAATCCATCCCGGTGCACTATCCGCCCCTTGAAATCCGTAATTAATAATACGGCCAAAGCTCTGTTTTCTCATGACCGGAACGACAAGTTTTAATAAATGAAATACCGCTGTTAAATTTCCCTGAATCATTTCATTCCATTCATCTTCTTCATAATCAACTAACTTTTTTCGTTCAAATACATATGGACCAGCATTATTAATTAAGAAATCAATTTTGCCAAAACGGCTTATCGCTTCTTCTACCATTTTATGTAAATCTTCCTTTTTCGTGACATCCGCTTGCACGAATTGTAGACGCTCTTCCATATTTTTATATGTTTCTTTCAACTTTTCCATAGCCGTGATATCGCTATGATACGTTACTGTTACTGAATATCCTTTAGCCAATAACTTTTCTGTTACTTGCTTTCCTAAACCTTTCGTACCGGCTGTAATGAGCGCGTGTCTCACAAACATGCCTCCTTTTAAATTGCTATACTTCATATGTAACAAGTTCTCGCTCCAATTACAACTAAAATGAATTGAAACAGAGTTTTCAAAATTCTGTAACGTTTCTGGCAAGCACGTTACCAAAATTTGTTTTATAATTAAGTTGTAAACAGTTATAAAACAGATTGGGAGGAATTTACTATGAATAATACATATACAAATATTTTAATCGCGGTGGATGGTTCTAAAGAAGCAGAAAAAGCCTTTAAAAAAGCAATTCAAGTCGCAAAGCGCAACAATGCAACATTAACAATCGCTCATATCGTTGATGTAAAAGCGTACTCAGCAGTAGAGGCTTATAGCCGTGCAATTGCTGAACGTGCAAATCTATTTGCAGAAGACTTATTAGAAGACTACAAAAAAACTGCGCTTGAAGCTGGTCTTGAAAAAATTGAAACTGTATTAGAATTTGGTAACCCTAAATCTAAAATTTCAAAAGAAATCGCTCCAAACCATAAAGTAGATTTAATTATGTGTGGTGCGACTGGTTTAAATGCTGTTGAACGCTTCCTAATCGGTAGCGTCTCTGAACATATTATTCGCTATGCGAAATGCGATGTCCTTGTTGTTCGTGGTGATGAGGAGCAAGGTGATCTTTAATTTATAGATAAAACACCAAGTCCACATAGGCTTGGTGTTTTTCATTTCACATATTTCACTATAAATACAAGACAAGCCACAATAACAACAGTAATTGCTAATACATAGGGAGGAAGAAACTTCAAAGACCATAATGCCATCATAATCGTCGCAACTGTTAAATACGTTTGCTTTGCATCTTCTGTCATTTTTTTACGAAGTAAGAAGACGTACAAATAGCCAATTGGCGGCGTAATGAAGCAAAGAACATATATGATTTTTGATTTTAAATACCATTTTTGTTCTCCAAGTTTCTTTATATCCCCTTCTATTCTCTTATGATCTTGTTCTCTCGCTTCTTCTACAAGCGGATTTTCCTCTTCTCCTCGCTTTTCTTTCATATAAGGAAGAAAGTGCATAAAAAAATAGTATGCGAATACGAACGCTCCAAATCCAATATTTAATCTTTCTAATGGAATATGCTCACTAAAAAAAGCTGCAGTAAGCACTAAAGACAAACAGTACGTCATCATCCAAAATGAACGTTTTCTCTTTTTCCGTTCCATTTCTTTTTTATCTTGTACATGTTTTCTTTTCGAAAGCCATATTGAAATACAGCAATCTACTAGAAATAGAGAAAAAATAAATATCGCAACGTGTACTGTTTCTACATTTCCAAATGAAAATACGTTTGGGAATGCAACATACAATACAATTAGCGTGTACAAAATTAGCCCTATAAAATAAAGTGAAACTTTAATCAGTGGGGGGTTTTGTTCATCCCCCACTGATTATTAGTTGAACCAATCGGGCTTTTACGGGCAGTTGATCCCCACCTAACTTCTTTGCTCTCGCTAAATTTTGAGGTGGGGGTCTTACTGCCCGTTAATGCGGGATAAATACGTCTCATTTTTCATCCCTTTCTTATTTCCTAACATTACGTTAACATACATTTTTTAGAAATAGACGGACAAAATATATATGTGTAAAAAAGGAGGATGCTATATGGATGATTCTGAACGCATTATTTTAGACGTGAACGGCAAAGAAATTGAAATGCTAGATAAGATTCGCACTCATTTTAAAGAAAAACATGGCGTTGAACTAAGTAATGGTGCATTGCTTCGTGATTTGATGGATATTGAGTATATTCGAATTACAGAAGATCGACATAAGTATGATTAAAAGAAAAACGACTGCAGGCGAATGCCATCAGTCGTTTTCTTTCTTTATTTAAGCTCTTGATGCTTCCCGCCCATACCACCTTGCTCATTGCTATCTTGGTGTACAGTTAGTTTATTTGTTTTCGCATCTTTTAAAACTCTATATGTATATGATTCATTTGGTTCATCTTTAAACTGCACATTCATTCCATACGAATCCATTTTGCTATAAAAGGCCGGTTTTATGTATGCAATATCACTTTCTTTATATCCTTTATCTTGCAAATGCCACATCGTTGCGATAATCGATTCTTCTCGCTTTTCTTTTTCACCAACATACATATATTTGTCCAAAAGAAACACTTTAGCATTTGCAATTAAACTAATTACCAGTACAATGATAAACACTATTTTTTTCATAGACTTCCCCTAAATTGTTATTTTTTACTACATTGTAACTTAAATGCTAGTAAAAAATAAAGTACGCCAGACTTTACTAGACTGGCGTACTTCCCAACTCAATTCTTAATAACTTCTTTCGTTAACCCCTTCGCCTTTTCCAAAGCGTTTTTGATTTGTTCATACCCTGTCCCACCAGCACTATTACGACGCTTTACAGCCTCATATGGTGAAAGAACTTCATACAAATCTTCTTCAAATAAAGAGCTCATTTCTTTATATGTTTCAAGCGGGACATCTAATAAATAAATTCCTTTTTGTGTGCAGTGTAGCACTAACTTCCCTACAATTTCATGAGCTTGACGGAATGGTAGTCCTTTGTTTGCTAAGTAGTCGGCAATTTCTGTTGCGTTGGAGAAATCTTGCGTCACAGCTTGCCCCATTTTTTCTTTGTTTACAGTCATCGTTTCAAGCATGCCCGCCATAATATGAAGGCAACCTTCTACTGTTTTAACTGTATCAAACATTCCTTCTTTATCTTCTTGTAAGTCTTTATTGTAAGCGAGTGGTAATCCTTTCATTACTGTAAGTAAACTGAATAAATTACCGTATACTCTGCCTGTTTTACCACGGATTAGTTCCGCCATATCCGGATTTTTCTTTTGCGGCATAATGCTGCTTCCCGTCGCATATTGATCGCTCATTTCAATAAATTGAAACTCTTGGCTACTCCATAAAATAAGTTCTTCACAAAAACGTGATAAGTGCATCATGAGCATAGATGAATTACTTAAAAACTCCAGTATGAAATCACGATCACTTACCGCATCTAAACTATTTTCATATATCCCATTAAATCCAAGAAGTCCCGCACTATATTCTCGGTCGATCGGGAATGTCGTCCCAGCTAGCGCTCCTGCTCCTAATGGGGAGATATTAATACGCTTTAATGAATCTTCATAACGATTCACATCACGCTCTAACATCCAAAAGTAAGCAAGAATATGATGAGCAAATGAAATCGGCTGGGCACGCTGCAAGTGCGTATAGCCCGGCATAATAGTTTCAATATTATTTTCTGCTTGGTGAACAAGAACAGTTTGCAATTGTTTTGTAGCCTTTATAATATGTTCTACCTTTTCTTTTAAATACAAATGCATATCTGTCGCCACTTGATCGTTACGACTTCGGCCTGTATGAAGTTTCCCTCCTACTTCACCGATTTTTTCAATTAACATCTTTTCAATATTTAAATGAATATCTTCAGCTTCAATCGAAAAATGTAATTTATTTTGTTTCGCCTCTTCTAATAAATATTGAAGACCTATCTTTATTTTCTCTGCCTCTTCTTTCGTAACGATACCTTGCTTTGCTAGCATCGTTACGTGTGCAATACTCCCTTTTATATCTTGATTTACTAATTGTTGATCGAAGGAGATGGATGCTCCAAACTCTTCAACCCACGCTTCCGCTTCTTCCGTAAAACGTCCGCCCCAAAGTTTGCTCACGCTTCCACCTTCTTTTGATTCACTTGGCTGTATACTTTCGTCGGTAAACCAAATAATGAAATAAATCCAACTGCTGCATCATGATTAAATTCATCTTGAGCAGTATATGTTGCTAATTTTTCATCGTATAAAGAGTATTCAGATTTACGTCCTTCTACAATCGCATGACCTTTAAATAATTTTACACGCACTGTACCTGTTACATTCTTTTGCGTTTCTTGTAAAAATGCATGAAGCGCTTGTTTTAAAGGAGAGAACCATAAACCGTTATAAATAAGTTCTGTTATTTTCTGTTCAATCACTGGTTTAAAATGTGCTACTTCTTTTACGTGTGTTAAATCTTCCAACTCTTTATGTGCAGTGATTAACGTCATTGCTGCTGGGCATTCGTATACTTCACGAGATTTAATACCGACAAGACGATTTTCTACGTGATCGATACGTCCAACGCCATGTTTTCCAGCAAGTGCATTTAACGTTTTAATTAATTCTGCAAGTGAATATGCAGTACCATTCAAAGTCGTCGGTACACCTGCTTCAAATCCGATTTCTACAAACTCTGATTTATTCGGTGTATCTTCTAATGCTACTGTCATCTCATATGCCTCTTCTGGTGGTGCTGCCCATGGATCTTCTAAAATTCCACATTCGTTGCTGCGTCCCCATAAGTTTTGATCGATTGAAAACGGGCTATCTAAATGAATCGGAATTGGTACATCGTTTTCTTTTGCATATGCAATTTCTTCTTCACGTGACCACTTCCATTCACGTACAGGCGCAATCACTTCTAAGTAAGGATTTAATGCTTGGATAGAAACTTCAAAACGAACTTGGTCATTTCCCTTTCCTGTACATCCATGTGCAACTGCAGTTGCACCTTCTTGTTCTGCGATTTCTACTAATTTCTTCGCAATAAGCGGACGAGATAATGCAGAGACAAGAGGGTATTTCCCTTCGTATAATGTGTGTGCTTGCATCGCCATCAATGCATATTCATTCGCAAATTCTTCTTGGACATCCACCATATATGATTTAATTGCACCAACTGAAAGTGCCTTTTCTTTCACAAACCCTAAGTCTTTTCCTTCCCCTAAATCTAAACAAAGTGCTATAACATCATAATTCTTCTCTTGTAACCATTTAATTGCAACGGAAGTATCAAGACCTCCGGAATATGCTAATACAACTTTTTTCTTCTCCATTTTGCATCCCCCTAAAGAATAAATATTCATTTTCTTTTATAATAATTCAAACTTTAACACCTTTTACAAAATGTATCAAGAGTCATTTTCAAATTTTTTCAAACAATTTCGTCGAACTTTTTTCTGTTTTTCTGTACAATATAAGCAGGAAAACGGGGGTGAACTTATGGAAAAGTATTTCTTATACGATAATCATCTAGGAATTGAAATTCCGCATTTACAAGAAGATTGGGAAGATATCCCCGAAAAAATGCAGCATGCTATTTTACTAAAATGGGAACAAATTCGCGGGAAAATTCCTGATCGTATAAAAGAACTTGAGCACTATATTAATACAAAACAACATCATTTAAATAACGAAGAAGACTTCGAAGTTTCTTGTAAACTAAATTCAGAAATTGCCGATCTTGCTTCCATCATTAATGACCTTTGGCTTTGGTATCGACTCACTCAAAATGTATCTGAGGGGAAAGCACACCAATGAAAAAAGCATGCCCCTCAATTACTTTGGGTCATGCTTTTTTGTCGTAACATGATTTACAATATATCTCTTGTGCTGTTTTCGCCAAACACACATCAAATGGACCAACTAATATACTTCTTTCTTTCGGCAACTTTACAAAAGCAACAAGTTCTTCTTCATATTGAATTTTTTTCTGACATGAAACGCATATTAATTCTTTTCTTTTGAACATGTCTTTTAGCATATCTTCACTCTCCCCTTCATCTATATTAATATACTCTCATAATAGTTAAGAGTTGTAAAAAAATGACACATTTCGAATCGAATGATTCATATACTATGTACAAAAGGAGGTCTAAAGCTTATGCGTGCTTTCGTTATTATCGCTTTAACTTTTTTAAGTGTAATTAGTTGGGATGCGTTTTTTAAAGATAAAAGTGATGAAAAGAACACAACGGAATAAACCCCTTTTTTTCTTGCTTATTGGACAAACCGTTACAAACTGTCCAATCCTCTGAAATAACTTAGGCTTTGCTACAAAAATATTTAAACATAACATTTTTTGTAGATTCCCTCCGTTTATTGTCGGTTTCCATCCGCATACATTTTTTAAAAGTATGATATAATAGTATAAATCTTGAAGGAAGGGATTTTGATATCATGATCGCTCGAAGGAGCATGTGGCATCGTATTGACGAATCATACACGTAGCGTATTTTTCAGCTCAGATACTTTAGTCTAGCGAAAAAAATACGAGAGTGGGGAAATTATGATTGCCCGAAGGATAATTTGGCAAAAAAAAGACTCTTCTTACACATAGCGTTTTGTTTAGGACTTAATTGTTACTAACTAAACAAAACAAAGAAGAGCAGGATTGCTAAATGACGAATCCTACTCCACGTTTTGTTTAGTCGTTTTAAGACTTAAACTAAAACGAAGGTAGGGAGAATTGATGGACGAGAGGATTATTCGTTATTTCTTCAGCGACATATAGCGTAGTTAGTTTTTTCGTAAACTAACTGAAAGCTACATGTGAGCTCGTAGTTAGTTTACAACACAAAAAGGACTACTAACTACGGAAAGAAGGAATAACGATGAGGAACATCCAAAGTCGGCAAATTATTAAAGAAATTTTTATGGTTTTAATCGGTTCATTTATTTTAGCAGCAGCGCTATATCACATTCACTTCCAAAACCACTTAACAGAAGGTGGCTTTGTAGGAATTGCACTATTCATTCAAAACTTTTATGATATTTCACCATCTATTTCAACTGTATTAATGGATATCCCAATTATTTTACTGTGTGCTTCATTTTTGGGTAGAAAAATGGTTGGCTATTCATTCTTAGGTTCTATTTCATTCGGATTATTTTATTCCTTAATGGAAAATTATTCTCCATTTACGGTAGATTTATCAAATAATTTATTTATAGCTGCAATAGTTGGCGGTGCGTTAGCTGGTATTGGACTCGGTTTTATATTGCGATTTGGCGGTGCAACCGGTGGAGACGATATTTTAACAATTGTATTAAGTAAACGAACTCGTTTTACAATTGGGCAAATTTTCTTCGTCTTTGACGCGATTGTTCTTGCGCTTTCATTAAATTATTTAAATTGGACAGAAATTGCTTTTACTATTCTTTCGATTGCCGTACAGGCAAAAACATTGGATTTAATTTATTATCCAAAAACAGAAAAAACAGCAGAAAAGCAGCCAGTATCTGTTCCAATGTCCAAAAAACATGCAACAAATTAAAAAAGCGAAAGGCTTCGGCCTCTCGCTTTTTTTATGCTCTTTTTTCTTTCTCGACTATATGGCGCACTTGATAAAATCTATTTGCAAATTCAGTAACGTTTCTTGTTAAACGATAGTTCACTGTAGATCCAATTGCCATTCCAATTACCGGAATACCTTGGAATAATTTACGACGAAGAGCATAAATCGAAAATGTCTTCAAAATTTGTTTTAACACAACTTCAGTAGAAGCTGTTTGCAACACTGCTTCGTCTCCTTCATAAAAGAACGAATCTTCTTGCTCCAGCTCTTGCAATAAATTGTACCATGCGTATTGCTGAAGTCTTCCTGGTAGTAATGACGCATGAAACACCTTTAACGCAAGCATCATTTCATAAGGCTTGTTCACATCATGCCCAAATGATGTTGCAATAAGTTGGACTGCCTTCACATTTAACGCGATCATAACCGGAAAATCTGCCGTTAATAATAATAAACCTCCAGCACCTGTCGCCCCGCCTTGCACAAACGAATATAGACGATGACGTGCTGTTTGCTGCTCTGCTATGTATGTTAACTGATCAATAGATAATGCTTTCAAATCTTCA
Source organism: Bacillus sp. Root131 (assembly GCF_001429475.1). Classification (NCBI taxonomy): domain Bacteria; kingdom Bacillati; phylum Bacillota; class Bacilli; order Caryophanales; family Bacillaceae; genus Bacillus; species Bacillus sp. Root131. Next base: position 243,955 of record NZ_LMJQ01000012.1, on the reverse strand, counting down.
AGCTGTTCAATCGATTCATCAAATAATCTCGATGTTCCTAAAATCCGATTACGTGCATCTAACTGTGCTTGTGAACTTTGAATAAATGCATGCAAATGAAAGAGCCATCCATCTGCTTTCGTGAAGAATTCTTTTCGCTTTTTCTCAGGTAATTTCGCAACTGTAGTATGTAACCATTTATCAAACACTTTTTGAAAATCGGTCGCTTCTTGCTCAACTAATTGCGCTTCCCATTCTTTTATATTGTCTAAAATGGCTTGTTCTCGCTTCGATCGCATCGTAACAACCACCTCGTTCGATTTTTTTCTATTGTAACATATTTCTGCTTATTCTTTACAAATATGCTTGTATATCTCTTTTTATATACCCTTTATGAGTGACATAAAATAATAGCAAAAAGGATGAGATGCTTCACATGAATCTATCCAATCTAAAACAAAATTATAACGCAGAATTCAGCTTAGGAAAAAACTGCTGGCCTACTTGGGCATTATATCAATTAGAATTATCACCATTTTTTGGCGTTATTGATTTTATGCTAAGTCCTTCATTAGCGAAAGTAAATTTATTATTCCAAAATCGATTTGACCGCTTTTTAAATTAAGAAAATTTATCCTTCATCTCATTTTGGGATGATGATGCAAAATTAAGATGAAGGGACAACCTTTATGAAATTGACTCCTGTCATGACTTTAAAACAGATGTAAACACACCAACTACTTGGCCTTCTTATACAGAAATTAAGTTAAACTACGAACATCGAACTAATCGTTTTCTAACTACAATTGAAACGGCAGAATCCATATTATTTATTCGAACTGGAGGAACATACGAAGAAGCATGTTCCCTAGAACAAATTTCATCTCAAATAATTACACATACATTCTCTGTCCTGTTACTAATTCCTGCCGATATACCAACTATCACTCAAGAAGATTGGGGATTACAACATACTTGCGTTATGAAATGCCCGATTATGGATGTATACCAATACAATGAAGCATTTTGGAAAGACTTATTTGATGGAATTACAGTTAGACCGCACACTTAAATACAGAATACTTTTATCACACCATACATTATAATCTTCCTTATACAAAACAAATAAAGAGTGATTCTATTATGTATCCACGTGCAAAAGCTTTCGGTCTTGCTGTACATCAAGATCGCCTTCTCGTACAAGAATATTATACAGAAGGCGAAACATATTATCGTCCTCTTGGCGGTTCCATTGAACTTGGTGAAAAATCAGCACATACTGTTATTCGGGAGTTTAAAGAAGAGCTTCATACGGAGATAGAAATCACCAATTATTTAGGTTGCTTAGAAAATGTCTTTCATCTAGATGGGGGCATTGGTCATGAAATCATTCAACTATATTCTTTGCGTTTATTAGACACCTCACTATATGAAATGGAAATATTAAATATACAAGATGAGCAAGCAGTAACGTATGCGAAATGGATTCCTATTAAGGCATTCATTCAGAAAGAAAAAATATTATATCCGGATGGAATTTTAAAATACATCCAAAAGAAAAAAGACGAAATCCTATAGGATCTCGTCTTTCTTTTTATATATTAACCAATATCTCCAAGACGTAGTACGTCACGAGCAATCATAACTTCTTCGTCAGTTGGAATTACGATAATTTTTACTGGAGAGTGTGGGAAGCTGATGAATGCTTCTTCACCGAATACGTTATTACGTTTTACATCGAAGTATACGCCCATGTACTCAAGGCCTTCTAATACGCGCTCACGAATAATCGCACTGTTTTCACCTACACCAGCTGTAAAGATGATTGCGTCTACACCTTTCATACGAGCTGTGTAAGAACCGATGTATTTGTGGATACGACTTACGAATACATCAAGTGCTACTTTCGCACGGTGGTCGCCTTCTTCTTCTTTCGCAATGATGTCACGTAGGTCACTAGAGTAACCAGTAAGACCTAACATACCACTCTTCTTGTTTAATACGTTAACTACTTCTTCTACTGTTTGGCCTGTTTTTTCCATGATGTATGGAATTAACGCAGGGTCAAGGTTACCAGAACGTGTACCCATTGTTACACCAGCAAGTGGAGTGAAGCCCATAGAAGTATCGATAGATTTACCGCCTTCTACTGCTGCGATACTTGCACCGTTACCTAAGTGACAAGAAAGTAAGCTTAAGCTTTCAATTGGACGACCTAATAATTCAGCCGCACGCTCAGTTACATATTTATGAGAAGTTCCGTGGAAACCGTATTTACGGATGCCGAATTTTTCATAGTACTCATATGGTAAGCTGTATAGGAATGCAGATTCCGGCATTGTTTGGTGGAATGCTGTATCGAATACTGCTACTGCTGGTACGTTTGGTAATACTTCTCGGAATGCTTTAATACCAACAACGTTTGCTGGGTTATGAAGTGGTGCTAAATCGCTTAATTCTTCGATATCAGCTAATACTTCATCAGTAATTAAAACAGAGTCAGCAAATTTTTCGCCGCCGTGAACAACACGGTGACCGATACCGCCAATCTCATCTAGAGATTTAACGATTCCGTTTTCAGTTAATTTTTTAAGAAGCATATTAACTGCTACTGCGTGATCTGGGATGTTTGTAATTTCTTTTTGTTTTTCGCCATCTACAGTAATAGTGAAGATACTATCTTCTAAACCGATACGTTCTACTAAACCTTTTGTTAATACTGTTTCACTTGGCATTTCAAATAATTGGAATTTTAAGGAAGAGCTTCCTGCGTTAATCGCGATGATTTTTGACATCTAGTCTTTCGCCCCTTTTTCTCTTGGTAGTTGTGTGGATGTTTCCACAAACCGCTCGATTTTATCTAATCAAATTTACTAAATATGAAAACGTTTCATCATTAGCAAATTTTATACTCACGATTTTAATTTAAACATCGTCCGACATATATTTCAAGTGAAAAAATTGTAACACCAAGAAAAAATATATATTACAGATTTCAAAAAAATTCAGTTAAATCTAGTATATATTTAAAAATATGACATATTATATAAAACTGTACTACATGAATCACTAACTCTGTTACATATACCCAGCTTTATTTATGTGTTGCAAACCAAGTATTTAATTGATCCATAATGTTCTCCATCGCCTTCATGTTAGAGAATTTAGGCAACTCCACTAATAACGCCTGTTTTGGCATTGTTACATTAGAGCCTTTCTTTTGGAGAACAAATATACTTTTTGCATTTTTCTCGTTTTTAAACATGGAAACAGGAAGCTGTAATAACCCTTGAATAAAGCATGTTTCTTTAATAAATGCATGTAATTTTGGTGCCTGATCACTTTCAAAAATGAAGTTTGGTACTAAGAAGAATAAGTACCCGCCCTCTTTCGTATGTTTCACACTTTGTTCAATAAATAAGTGATGAGCATACGACATTCCTTCATCTGCTTTTAATTTATATTCACTGGCACCGATTTCGTTTGGATAGTAACCAATCGGTAAGTCTGAAACGACTGCATCAACTGGATCGATATAAAGTGGTGCTAGTCCATCTTGATGGAAGAATTCGATTGCATGCTTCTGTAAATTTGCATTTACTAAAGCAAGTTTAATTAGCACTTCATCCACTTCTACACCAAATCCACTCATTGTTAGTCCTTCTTTGGCGCTATTAAACACTGTAGTCATTAAATTTCCTGTTCCAATTGCAGGATCTAAAACTGTAATTTCGTTTTGACCTTGCATAAATTTATGGAATAAGTAACTCATGAACATCCCAACTGCATCAGGCGTCATTTCATGATTCGCTTGTACGCCTTCTTTCATTCCTTTTAAGATGGCTAACTGAAATGCTTTACGAATTTCTTCACCTTTATATGTTTCTTCATTAAACGTACTATATTCACGATTCAGCCTTTCAATTGCTGATTCGGATAATTCCTCTTGTAAAATCGCTCCCTCAAACAAGTTATCACCTGTTTCTACAAGCGCCTCTAAATATGTCACATCTAATTCTTTACGTAAAACTACCGCAGAAGAATCAAAAATAGAAAATAATGTTTCCACTGTCTGACTCACGTACATTCCTCCTTCTCTCTTTTACACATAACTTATATCATACCACAAAGTGATTTTTTCCAAAAAGAAAAAGCGACCTCCTGTAAAGAGCTCCCTCTCAAGTTATATATGATATAACGTTTTTTCTCATATATCGGCACCGTTACGTAGCGATATATGAGAAAAAACGACCTCTTTATAAGAGGTCATTTCCTTCACATTACTTTGCAGATTTAGCTGCTTCTAATGCTGCTTCATAGTTTGGATGGCTTGTACCTTCGCCTACGTATTCTACGTAAACTACTTTGTCATTGCTATCTACTACGAATACTGCACGAGCAAGTAAACGAAGTTCTTTCATTACTAAGCCGTAAGCTTCACCGAATGAAAGGTCACGGTGGTCAGAAAGTGTTACAACATTTTCTAAACCGTTTGCTGCACACCAGCGTTTTTGAGCGAATGGTAAATCAGCGCTAATTGTTAATACTTTTGCGTTTTCAATACCTGCTGCATCTTGGTTAAAACGACGTGTTTGTGCATCACACACACCTGTGTCGATTGAAGGTACAACACTAATTAATTTTACTTCGCCTTTGTATGTTTCTAAACTTACTGGAGATAAGTCGTTTGCTAATACTTGGAAGTTTGGCGCTTGATCGCCAACTTTAACTTCTGTTCCAACTAAAGTCATTGGATTACCTTTAAAAGTTACGTTTGCCACTTGAAAATCCTCCCTTATTTAAACAAAATATGTACAATGTAAATGATAGTTTGTCCCTATCGATAATGCAAATAAAATCGCTTTATTTACAAAAAAATAAAAGAAGCTAACCTATTGATTAGCTTCTTTATTCGTTAAATTTGAAATTCAGGATCATCTTCTTTTCGTTTATCCATCATTTCTTTCACTTTATCAACAGCTTGTGGCGCTAATTCAATTATTTTATCGATGACGTGTGTTTGTTTATCTAAGTGCAATACTTTCACACCATCTCCATTTATAACAAGAAAGGCAACAGGATTAATAGAAACTCCTCCACCACTTCCCCCGCCAAATGGATGACGGCCTGAATGTTCTACTCTACCAAATTCACTTCCACCAGCAGCAAATCCGAAACTTACTTTCGAAACAGTAAGAATTACACTTCCATCTGCCGCTTTAATTGGGTCACCAACAATTGTATTTACATCAATCATTTGTTTTAAATGCTGCATTGCTGTTGTCATTAAACCTTGAATTGGATGGTCCATTCTATATCCCCCCTATGCTTGAACAGATTTTTCTGTCATACCAGATTTTTGCTGCCTCATAAATATGAGCAATTTCATCGCTGTTTTTATAGTGCGGAATATACGAAAAGATGCTGTTAACTCGCATCTTGATGCAAATCCCTTCCCTTGAAAAACAGGAGTAATTTCAAATTCTGGTACATCGACAATATGCATATATTGTCCGACAACTCCAGCAGCCATACCTTTTGTCCCCCATGCATATCCAGTGACAATTCCAGTACTAGCTGCGTCGCCTGCTCCAATTTGCGTATGCCATTTCCAACCATTGATTTTCACTCGTTTGAGAAAATCTTTAACGATAGTATGAACTTTTTGAAGCCTTTTTATCAGTTCCCCAATACTGTCAAGTTGCGCCATAATTTTATTATCTAGTCCGCCGTCCTCTTCAGCTTTTTCGATTTTCTGTCCTGTCTTTTTCTGCTGTTTTTCAATTCTTTCCAACACATCAAATGTATATCGAATCATCCATATTTTCACTTGAAATAAACATTGCTTTTCCATTTCTGAATATAAAAATGTCACCTTAAGCGATATTTTCGACAATAGTATAAGCAAAATAAAAAGGAGAAGAATTATTATTCCAATTACGAGCCACTTCATACGTATCATCCTTTCACTCCATACCCATTATCGACAAGTTTATTCATCGTTAAACAGAGTTTTATAAGATTGAATATAAAAATTTTTCTAAAAATAAAAAGGTATTTTGACAATTTATATCGAAATATATTATTTGAACATATCATCAGGGAACGGACTCTAATGATATGCAGCACGAAAAACAGAAAATTTAACTGCAGTGGAGGGATACATAATGGCAGATCGTCGCAATTTATTTTTCTTTTATGGTGATGACAAAGCAACGCTCGTTGAAAAAATGAAACCAATCTATCGTATTTTAGAAGAGAATGGATTTACCATATTAGATCATCCAAAAAATGCAAACGCTATCGTCAGTGTTGGAGATGATGCAACCTTCTTACAAGCCGTTCGTAAAACTGGTTTTAGAGAAGATTGCTTATACGCAGGGATTTCTACGAAAGATGAAACTTCGTTCTACTGCGATTTTCACATTGATCACATTGATACAGCCCTTCAAGAAATTACAAAAAATGAAATTGAAGTGCGCAAATATCCAACAATTCAGGTAGATGTAGATCATGGTACATCTTTCTATTGTTTAAATGAGTTCTCATTACGTTCTAGCATTATTAAAACATTCGTTGTAGATGTTCACGTTGATGATTTATACTTCGAAACATTTAGAGGGGACGGTTTAGTAGTTTCTACCCCAACAGGAAGTACAGCTTACAATAAATCATTGCATGGTGCAGTTGTTGACCCACTTATTCCATGTTTCCAAGTAAGCGAACTAGCATCTTTAAACAACAACACTTACCGTACGCTCGGTTCACCGTTCATTTTAAATCACGAACGTACATTAACTTTAAAACTAAGACCAGACGGTAACGATTATCCTGTTATCGGCATGGATAACGAAGCGCTTAGCATTAAACAAGTGGAAAAAGCTGTTGTACGCTTAAGCGATAAACAAATTAAAACAGTTAAATTAAAAAACAACTCTTTCTGGGAAAAAGTACAAAGAACGTTTTTATAGAATTAAAACAACCGCAGAATTATGGAATTCCATAATTCTGCGGTTGTTTATTTCTCTAACTATTAGTTGCTATTTTTGTCGGTAAGTCGATATATTTCAATAATCGCTCATATATTTTTACATACCTTTTCTATAGACAACTTGGCCATCTATTACGGTCATTTCTGCTTGTACTTCTTTCATTTCTTCTGCCTCAATTTCAAAAATATTACGGTCTAATATCGTAAAGTCTGCTTCATATCCTTTTATAATTTGCCCTCGCTTCGCTTCTTTTCCGATTGCATAGGCACTTCCTGTTGTAAATAGAGAAACAGCCTCATATACCGTTAATCTTTCCTCAGGCATATAGCATACATCGTCAATAAAACTTCTACGTGTAACAGCGCTATATATGCCTAAAAATGGATTCACTTGTTCAATTGGTGCGTCAGACCCACCGTTGCAGCGTAATCCTGCTTCCAGTAACGTCTTCCAAGCGTATGCATAACGAAGACGACGCTCGCCTAGTTTTTCAATGACTGACGGGAAATCTGAGGAAAGAAAGACCGGCTGTATATCGATAATAGCCGACAAGTTTTTCATTCTTTCAATCAACTCTTCACGAGCAAGCTGACAATGAATAATACGGTCACGTAACCCTTTTGCTGGTGGATATAATTCGAGTGCATTAATGACATATTCAAGCGATAAGTCACCGATAGTATGAATCGCAACTGGCATATGTAAGTCTCGTGCTTTCTTCACTAATTCTGCAAGTTCTTCACGTGAGAAAATTGCAACCCCATTCGTTTCCTTCGCATCTTCATACGGTTCACTTAATAATGCTGTTCTTCCGCCAAAAGAACCGTCAGAAAAAATTTTCATTGCCCCAAATTCAATATAATGTTCATTTTCATATTCTTTTCGTTCTTGTGCTACTTCATGATGAACGAGCAAATGTGCTTTAAATGGCATTTCTTTTATAACGTGAGAAAACGCATTATGCGTTTTTCTAAAGCCACCATAGTAATTTAAATCTTCCGTATGCCCGCCAACAAGTCCATATTGCCAACAATCTTTAATCGCTGTTTGCAGAGCTCTTTGTAAATAAGCTTCATCAATTTCTGGCTGAACGTGTTTAATTAATTCTTGCCCTTGTTCATATAAAAGTCCTGTTAACTTATTTGATGAATCCCTGCCAATTTTCCCGCCTTTTGGATTTTGCGTCGCTTCTGTTATGTTCGCTTCTTGCAATATGTATGAATTCACCCATGTAACGTGACGACAAACTCGCTTTAATAAAATGGGATGTTCTTTCGAAATTTCATCTAAATCACGCGCATGAACATCTTTCGTATCTGTAAAGTTATTTTCATTCCATCCTTCTCCAATAACCCAAGATCCCTTTGGTGCTTCTTCCACTCGCTTCTGAACAAGAGTAAGCACTTCACCATAAGATGTACAATTTGATAAATCTAGACGGAGTAATCTCTCCCCATGCCCAATAAGATGCATATGGCTATCAACGAGACCCGGAATCATTGTTTTTCCTTTTAGGTCCTGCAACTTAACGTTTGAATATCTACTTTCTAATTCTTCCTTACTCCCAGCATCAACGATTATGCCATTTTCAACATAAATAGCTTCTACTTTTTCATTCTTTTCTCGCATTGTGTAAATGGTGCCGCCATACCAAATTTCTCTCATATATCCCATCTCCTTTATTTTATTGTATAAAAAAAAGCACCATTTCAAAACATGGTGCTTTTCTAAAAATTACTTTTGTTCAGTAGTAGACGTTGTAACTTGCCATTCAATATTAAATTTATCTTTTACTTGTCCGTATGCTGGGCTCCAGAATGTTTCTTGAAGTGGCATGATAACCTCTCCACCTTCTTGTAACTTATCGAATACTTCTTTTGCTTTTTCTGCATTACTAATTTGAATTGCGATTGTTACTTGAGATCCGATTGCATGCCCTTGACCTGGGAATGTATCAGAAATCATAAGATCCGTATTACCAACTTTTAAAGTAGCGTGTAAAACGCGCTCTTTCGCTTCAGCTGGAATCGGGTATTCTGGATTTTCAGGCATGTCACCAAAAGTTTGCATGACTTCTACTTTTGCATCTAAAACCTCTTTATAAAACTGTACAGCTTCTTGCCCACTACCATCTAAAACTAAGTACGGATTAATACCTAAAATCATACGGACACCTCTTTTTTAAGTTTATAAAATCGAACTTGTGTTCGTTTTTATATTATCATTGTTTTGCATTTCATTCAACTATTTACTTCACTGTTTTCAAAATTATTTTGACGGAATCTCCATCTCTTGTTTTCTAAGTTCAATACGGCGAATTTTTCCAGAAATCGTTTTTGGTAGTTCATCTACAAATTCAATTTTGCGAGGGTATTTATATGGTGCAGTGAGTTCTTTGACGTGTTGTTGGAGTGTTGGAATTAATGTTTCTTCGTTCTTTTCTATATTCTCTCTTAATACGATAAATGCCTTCACGACACTTCCGCGAATTTCATCAGGACTTGCGACAACCGCACATTCTCTTACGTAAGGATGTTTTACAAGCGCATCCTCTACTTCAAACGGCCCGATTGTATAACCAGAGCTAATAATGATATCATCACCACGCCCTTCAAACCAGAAGTAGCCATCTTCATCTTTCTTCGCTTTATCACCTGTAATATAATAATCACCGCGGAATTGCATCGCTGTACGCTCATCGTCTTTATAATATTGTTTAAAGAGTGCCGGCGTTTCAATGTGAACTGCAATATCACCAACTTCGCCTACTTTAACTGGAATACCTTCCTCATTTACGATATCGACGTGGTTACCTGGCGTTGGTTTCCCCATTGATCCTGGTCTAATATCCATCCCTTTCATTACACCAACAAGTAGTGTATTTTCCGTTTGCCCATAGCCGTCTCTTACTGTAATATCAAAGTGCTTTTGGAACGTTCCAATAACTTCTCTATTTAACGGCTCACCTGCGGATACAGCGCTATGTAACGCCTCTAAATTGTACTGGCTTAAATCTTCTACCTTTGCCATTAATCTATACTCAGTCGGTGTACAACAAAGCACATTCACCTTATTATCGTCTAATAAATTTAAATACGTTTTCGGTTCAAACTTGCCGTTGTACACAAATCCTGTTGCCCCTGAACCGAGAGTTGCTAAAAACGGGCTCCAAATCCACTTTTGCCACCCTGGACTAGCCGTTGCCCATACAACATCATTCTCTTCAATTCCGAGCCAATTCGGGGCGCTTGTACGTAAATGAGCGTATGCCCACGCGTGAGTATGAACGACACCTTTCGGGTTTCCTGTCGTCCCTGACGTGTAAGATAAAAAGACCATATCTTCTTTATCTGTTTTCGCCATTTCTAACATGTCACTTTCTGTTTCTAATGCTGTTTTTAAATTGATCCATCCGTCTACTGACTGCTCGCTCAGGACGAATTTTTGAAGAGATTCCATTGCTTCTATATCATCAAACTGTCCAATGTACGGCTCATAGCTTACTATCGCTTTTACTTCGCCATGTCCAATTCGATATTCGATATCTTTTTTACGCAACATTTCCGAACTTGGAATTACGACAAATCCTGCTTTAATCGCAGCGATATACGTCATGTACGCTTCAATTAAACGCGGCATCATAATAAGGAGCTTGTCCCCTTTTTGTAAGCCACTTTTTATAAAAGCGTTTCCAATTTTATTTGCACCTTGCATTAATTCAAAATATGTAACTTCTCGTCTATTCCCTTTATCATCTTGCCAAATTAAAGCAAGCTTCTCTTTATCGTCTGTATATTTCTCTATTTCTGAAACTAAATTATAAGATGGTGGTGCCAACAATTCCTCTCTCTTCATAAACATCCTCCTTTTTCTTTATGCCTCCCTTATATAATAAATAATTTTCAGTAAATTTTGAACCCTCTTCTTTTGACAATTTTTTTATGCTTTTGTCGAAATGAATTTATACTAATATGAACAACAAAAAGAAAGAGCGAGAGAACCCGCTCTTTCTAAGCCATCATATGGGATTATTTTTGGTAACCGCCTAATTGTTGCTCAGCTAGTGAAACTAGACGTTTAGTGATTTCACCACCAACAGAACCGTTAGCGCGAGCTGTTGCATCAGCTCCAAGTTGAACACCAAACTCTTGAGCGATTTCGTATTTCATTTGGTCTAATGCTGATTCAGCACCAGGAACCGCTAATTTATTTGTGCTACGTGACATGTTGTATCACCTCCTTGTGAGTATAGAGTGTGATAAACAACATGACTTCATACACGTTTTAGATATGGTAATTTATGGTTTTAGAAAAGTTCTTCAAATTTTTCTTCTTCCGCCACTACTTCAACCGTTTGTAATACCATTGTTTCTTTGTTCGCTACAGCTTCTTCGATTAACGGTGTGAAATCGTATTTCGCTTCAAATCGATTTGCTTTTTCACGCTTCGGCTTCGTCGCCGGGCTAGCTGGTGTGAATACTGTACAGCAATCTTCGTATGGACGAATTGAAATATCATACGTGCCGATTTCTTCAGCAATTTTAATAATTTCTAATTTATCCATCGTAATAAGCGGACGAATAACTGGGTAGTTTGTTACTTCGTTAATCGTATGCATGCTATCTAATGTTTGGCTTGCTACTTGTCCAAGACTTTCACCAGTCGTAATTGCAAGTGCGTTACGCTCCTCAGCAATCTGCTCTGTAATACGCATCATCATACGGCGCATAACCGTCATTGAATAGCTAGATGGGATTTCTTTATTAATCGTTTTTTGCACTTCTGTAAACGGAACAAGGTGCAGCGTTACACGTTTACAGTATTTCGTTAACCCTTGTGCTAAATCGATTACTTTTTGTTTTGCACGCTCACTTGTGAAAGGTGGGCTATGGAAGTGAACTGCTTCCACAGATACGCCGCGTTTCATCGTTAAGTACGCTGCTACCGGGCTATCAATACCACCAGAAAGAAGTACCATTACTTTTCCACCAACGCCAACTGGTAAACCGCCAGCTCCCATGTGCTCACCACACATAATATAACTATAACCACTGCGAATTTCTATACGTACATTCACATCTGGATTATGAACATCTACTGTTATATCCTCTGTATTTTCTAAAATGTGCCCACCGATTTCTGGAAGTAACTCCATCGTCTTCATTGGGAAGCGCTTATCAGAACGATGCACTGTAATTTTAAATGTTTTCACATCATCTTTTACTTGTAAGAAAGCTGCTAATGCACCTTTTTTAATGTCTTCTAATTCTGATGGTACTTTCATCGCTAAGTTAAACTTATGAATACCAAATACGTCTTTCAATCTTTCAGAGATTGCCTCATGATCTTCACCGTTTAACTGGATGTACATACGGTCATGCGTTGCATCAATTTTAATGTTTGGGAACTTTTTCAGTTTGAACTTCACGTTATCTTTTAATGTGCTTACAAATTTAGAACGGTTCTTACCTTTTGTCGTCATTTCTCCGTAACGCACTAAAATATATTCATATGTCATCATATTTCTTTACCTCATCACTTCATATAATTTTGGCATTGTCTCTTTTACAATACCTTCAAATTGTTTTACTTCTTCCATCGTGTTATCTGGTGCCAAACTAATACGAATAGCGCTTGCAGCTGCTGCATGCGGCACTCCCATCGACACTAACACTCTGCTTACTTCATTTGCTTTTGAAGAACAAGCTGATTTCGTTGACACATATACACCGTGTTCTTCTAAAGCATGAACGACTACTTCTGGTTTTAAACCAACAAATGATACATTTAAAATGTGCGGTGCTGCATATGCAAGCGATGTATTAATCGTCACATCTTCCATCTCTTTAAAGAAGCTGACAAGCTCCGCTTGTAAACCTTGCAAATGAGCTACCTTTTCTTTCACTTGTTCCATTGTCATGCGAAGTGCTTTCACCATCGCCACAATGCCAGGTAAATTCTCTGTACCAGAGCGATACTTAAGCTCTTGTTGACCACCTGATAAAATCGGATCTAATCTTACGCCATCACGTATATAAAGAAGACCCGTTCCTTTTACACTGTGGAATTTATGTCCAGATATTGAGCAAAGATCAATATGAGAAGCATATAAATCAAGCGGTACTTTTCCTATCCCTTGTACATGATCTACATGGAATCTTATTTTCGGATGATTCGATAATAAAGTTCCAATTTCAGCAACGGGCTGAATTGCTCCAGTTTCGTTGTTCACATGAATAATTGATACAAGAATCGTGTCTTCACGAATTGCTCGTTTTACATCCTCTACCGATACAACACCGTGCTCGTTAACCGGTAAATATGTTACATCAAATCCGAGTTCTTCTAATTGCTTATATGCCTCAAACACAGACGCGTGTTCAATATTTGTTGTAATGATATGTTTGCCGCGCGAACGATTCCTCATTGCTATCCCTTTAATCGCAAGGTTGTTTCCTTCCGTTCCACCTGATGTGAAAATAATTTCAGAAGGTTTAACGTGAAGAAGCTGCGCTGCAATCGTTCTTGATTGTGTTAATAGACGCTCTGCCTCTCCTCCAAGCGAATGAATAGAAGAAGGATTACCAAAATATTTCCCAGCAACCGTCACGTACGATTGAAGGGCTTCTGGATATGGCTTCGTCGTCGCACTATTATCAAAATAGATCATGGTTCTTCCCCTTTCAGCGCTATCACATCATATAATCATATCATAAATACGTGTCATTACGCTAAGACTACGCAAAGGTTCCGTTTTATCCCGATTAGTGAATAATAATAATTAGTGAGATCCCCCCCCCACTGATTACAGTTTCACTTTATTTTGAAACGAATAACCTTACTGTATTCCGCTATTCATTATAGCAACATCGTCTGCAAAATTACACAAAAAAACAAACCCTTTTATGAAAGGGTTTGTTCATTGTCTACATATTCAGCTATTTTTTGAACAACACCAGGTTCAAGTTGCTCTAGTACAGAAGCTGCTTGTTCTAAAGCTGCATCGTATTGATATTCACGGAATAATTTCTCCGCATAATTTAAGCTTTCTGCAAGGCTTTCATCATGACTGCGGTAACGGTTACCGTATTGAATTAATTTTTCAACTAAATACGCTTGTCCAATTAACTCTTCTGTCATTTCAGCTACACCGTTCACAGTTGTGTATGCTTCTTCTAAACTGCTATTTACAGCGTTCATATTTAACGGCTTCACTTCTAATTGTTCATATACAGCTTGCATTGCCATTTGCCCTCTTTTTAAATCTTCCATAATACTCTCTGGAAGACCTGGCAAATTCGACTTTTGCATAAAGCGTTTCGTTTCGAAAATAGTATTTCGCATTTCTTGTAACTTCTCACGCGCTTCAAACTCTTCTTTACGCATCGTTTGCAGCATCTCTTTATATTCTGCATGAAGTATTTTTAACGTTTCACATTGCTCATAAACCTCTTCTAGTTCCTCACGAATAATAGAGAAGGCAATATCTTGTTCAGCAACGCGTAATTGTAGCATTTCAAAACGTTTCGTTAAAATGTGCATTTGCTTTTCAATTACTTTTTGAGATTCAATATCCTTATCTTGCAATTGATAGCTTTGTTTCACAAGTTGTGTTTCTGTTTTCGTTTCAATCGTTTCGATACGTATTTCTTCTAAGTCTTCATAAACAGAAAGTGTTTTTTGCTCCACATAATGTCTCGCATGCACCTCTTGCTCAAGTTGATCATAGAAACCATCTAAACGAGTTTTTAAGTCTTCCACTTTTTCAGCCGCTTCGGTTATATGAAGCTCCTGTATATCCATTAAACATGTGTTTAGTTGTGTCGTCATATCACGAACTTCTTTAGGGACTTCCAAATACTCTAATACATAACCTTGTCTTACCATATCATTATGACCCTGTAATAAATCTTCCAGTTGAACTGGTAGCGTCGCTTGACACTCTACTAATAAATCTGGAATTTGGTGAATAATGATTTCTAAACCAGCTAAACCTTCTTCTAAACTAATAACAATTTCTCTCGCTTTTAAGTAGTCACCATTATCTGTTGCTTCTTCAAAACTTTTAAATTTATTAGATTCAGCGTCTAGCATCTCTTCGATTTTCTGCTCTGCTGCCCCATACATATGTCTATGAGCAAGAACACTCTTTTTCATACTACGATATGTATCACGTAACCCTTCAATTTCCGAGCTATTTTTCTCATGGCTTTCTAACAATTGCTGTAATTCATTTAAAACACCTGTAATACGATTATCAGCGTCATCTAAACCACTTATGGATTCGTTCATCGCATGCTTTGCTTTTCGGAAGGAGAATTGCGAGGCGAATTTTCGCGCTTGCGCTAAATCTTTGTCAGCTTTCGGAAGGGTTGTTGATACAATTTCATCCCATTCTTCACGCCATTTACCAAACAGTTCTTCTGTTTGACCCGTCATGTTTAAATCTTTTACCCGTTTTAGTTCATCTGCCACAGGTTTATCTTTTATCTCTTGTTTCCACTGCTCCAGTGCTTCAATATCTTTATATGAACGATTTCTTATCACAAGCTCTATCATGAGCAGCACTAGAATAGAGCTTACTACAATGATAACGATCGTCAGGATAGAATCCATGCAAAAAAGCCTCCTAGTTATATCTCTTTTTTTGTCCGTTCCGTTTATGAAATGGAAGGCATTATGTATAAAAAGGGAATTCCCCTATATTTAACAACTAACAATGTACTAATCATACCATGTAATGGCTTGTTTTTGACCTAGTTTTTTTTAAAATTTCATGTTTCTTTCAATGCGATTGTAATCTTTCTCAATATTCCGCCTACCTCACTACCTATCCTCAAATGATTGTAATAACAAACAATCTTTCGTATGAGATACGAAATAAATTTTCCGAATGAGTGGTGGTTCAACAGAAATTCCATGTACATTTCCCTGCCTTACAGACTGCTCTACTGCCCTTTCTGGAAGTAAAGTAATGCCAAGGCCAGCTTTTACCATTGCAAGCATCGGTTCTGCGTAAGATGTTTCCACAGCTATAGTTGGTTTTACACCTATCTCATGAAACATGTTCATAATCATTTTCCTTACATCGCATATTTCTGGATATACAATTAATTTTTCATTTTGCAGCTCTTCTATTTGAATGACTTTCTTCTCTTTATACGGATGATTATTTGAAATGACACAAACAATTTTCTCTTGTTGCACTTCTTTTATATACGTAGCACCTTCTACTACTGAATCGATGAACATCGCGTCGATCTCCCGCGCTTTAAATAAATCTCTTAATACTTCCGTATGTCCGATTTGCCACTCTACTTCGAGCTCATCACCTAATACATCTTTACACTCTAATATGTAATGCTCTGCTAAACTCGGTAGTATACCAATTGAAAACTTTCGGTTCTCTTGATACCCCCTCATTTCTGTTTTCACTTCATTTATTTGTTCCAAAATCGGTAGCATTCTTTTTATAAATAACTCTCCTGCCTCCGTTAACTCCACTCCTTGCGCAGAACGCTTAAGTAAAGTAACCTCTAAATCCGCTTCTAACTTTCGAATTTGCTTACTAAGCGCTGGTTGAGATATATGTAAAATTTTACTTGCCTTTGATAAACTTCGCGTATGCTTCACTTTGATAAACGATCGTACTGCCTCCAAATCCATCGTACACACCTCTAACAAAAAGTTATAACCGTTATAAGAAATCGATATTTCCTCCTATAAACAATTACTCTTTATACTTATTTCATCAACTTACTATAACGAAATGCAAAGGGGAAAGATACTCTTGAACAAAAAACAAATGCTACTCGGATCCTTTCTATGCTTACTCGCCGTCACTGCCTGGGGATTTATGTTTCCTGTAATGGCAAATGCTCTGCAATTTATCGATCCGTTCTTCTTCACAACGATTCGCTATGGATCAGCAGCTATTATTTTTCTTATTTTGCTATTAATTACTGAAGGGAAGACTTCACTCCGCTTAGAAAAAAGAACACTTTCTCTGTTCTTTTACGGGACAGTCGGTTTCGCAGGATATGGTTTTCTCGTTTTCTACGGACAACAACTTGCTGGACCTTCCGGAGCAATTCATGCAGCTATGATTCAGTCTCTTATGCCACTGATCGCCTTATCACTGCAATGGGTAACGAAAAATCGTCGCCCACAAAACTACACATTTCTTTGTATGTTCGTTGCATTACTTGGTGTGATGCTTGTCATTTCAAAAGGAAATATTCACTTATTATTTGGAGCTGCAAGCCACTTATCGACAAACATATTAATGCTATGCGGCGTTACTTGCTGGGTCATTTATACAAACGGAGGTGCTCGTTTTCAATCCTGGTCACCACTTAGGTACACGACATTAACTTGTTTATTTGGCTCCATTTCACTCATCGTTATTGTTACTTTCTTAACGTACACAAATATAGTTACTATGCCGTCACTGCGTAAAGTTGTGAGCGTTCGTTTTGAGCTCTTTTATATGTCGATTATCGCAGGAGTTATCGCTGTATTTTGCTGGAATATGGGAAATCGCTATATTTCATCTATTAACGGCATATTATTTATGAATTTAGTTCCTATTCTTGCACTGATCGGTTCTATCTTTCGAGGTTATACAGTCGATAAAATTGAAATCGCTGGAGCAACGTTAACAATTATCGCGCTATTATGTAACAATTTATGGCAAAGAAAAATAAACATAAAACTCCCCACCTCAGTTCGTTAGGTGGGGATTCTTCACATATGAACAGCTCTTGGCCATTCATGGTACATATTCGCTTTACATAATGCTTGTTCCATCCATTGCTCAATCTCTTTCGTGTACATTTCTATGAAAAATGTCTCAGACGGGAAAGAATGCAGTACTTCTGATATATATTGTGGATATAAAAACGGCATATTTATCATGCCTTTTAATTGCGTCATAAACATTGTAAATGATACTTTCTGAAATTCTTGTTTTATTTGTCCTTGCCTAATAATTTGCTCTATATAATATCTTTCTTTAGAAAAATAAACGGTCATCACTTCACGAATTAATGTCGTATCAAGCGAAAGCTCTCGGTAGAAGAAACGTGTTAGTTCTCTATTTTCAAATTGATATCGTAACATCCCACGCACCATTTGCACCATCACATCTTTAGTCGACAAATACTCTCTCTGTTCAAACGAAATTTCAATCACATGAATATACCCTTCTAAAAAATCAGTAATAAGCTGTTCTAATAAACCTTGCTTCCCAGCAAAATAATATGAAATATTCGCTACATTCACATCCGCTCGCTTTGCAATGTCTCGCACCGACGTTCCATCATAACCTTTCGTATTAAACAACGATATTGCCGCATCAATTACTTTTTGTTTCGTCTGCTTCATGCGCTCACTTCCTCTCAATGAACAGCTATAGTTTAAATTTCTTGACTTTTAAGACAAATTCCTTTAATTTTCTATCGACAAAGTCATGTGAAATACATCGTATTTTGCTAATATTTTACACATCTCGATAAAAAAGGAGCTGTTTCCATGTTTACTAAAGAAAGTTATGCAGGATCTCGCGTGCAGCAATATGAGACAGTAATTAAACAACTGGATGCGTTATTAACTGGCGAATCAAACGTAGTCGCAAACTTATCAAATGCGTCCGCATTATTAAACCAATTTTTAGATCGCGTTAATTGGGTTGGCTTTTATGTAACAGAAGGAAATCAGCTTGTCCTTGGACCGTTCCAAGGAATGCCTGCTTGCGTACGCATTCCATTTGGACGAGGCGTTTGCGGCGTAGCAGCTGAAACGAAAACAACTCAGCTTGTAGCGGACGTTCACCAATTCCCAGGTCACATCGCTTGCGATAGTGCTTCTAATTCGGAAATCGTTGTACCGATTGTGAAAGAAGGAGCTGTCATTGGTGTACTTGACATTGATAGTCCTGAAAAAAATCGTTTTGATGAAGTAGATCAGCGCTATTTAGAAAAGTTTGTGGAGACACTCCTAAAACATATGTAAAAAGAAAAGAGCAAGTTATCGACTTAGTACGTCCTGTACAAAACCGATAGCTCACTCTTTTTTTATTGATTAACAGTAGATATTTTCTTTAATGCCTGCTCTAAATCAGAAACGATATCCTCCCACGATTCTAAACCGACCGATAAGCGTATTAAATTATCGAAAATGCCCATTTCTTTTCTTAGTTCAGCCGGAATTGCAGCGTGCGTCATCGTTGCTGGATGCTGAATTAATGTTTCTGTATCGCCTAAACTTACCGCAATTGTAATAAAGTGAAGATCATTAATAAACGCTTGAGTCTCTTCTTTTCCGCCTTTTACTGAAAAAGAAATAACACCGCCCCCGCGTTTCATTTGACGAGATGCTAACTCCCCTTCTGGATACCAAACATCTTCTACCACATCATGTTTTCTTAAGAACGATACAATTTTTTCTGCATTATCACAATGACGATCCATTCTTACTGCTAACGTCTTTAACCCGCGTAATAATAACCACGCATCAAACGGCGCCATAATACCGCCGATATCTTTTCGCATCGGGCGAATCTTTTCAGCTAACGCTTTCGTTTTACAAATCGTTACACCCGCTACAACGTCACCATGGCCACCAATATATTTTGTCGCACTATGCACAACAGCGTCACAGCCAAGCTCAAGCGGTCTTTGTAAATAAGGCGAACAAAACGTATTATCAACAATGACAAGTAAGCCATTTTGCTTCGCAACCTGAATCACTTGTTTTAAATCGATTAATTTCATTGTTGGATTAATCGGTGTTTCAACGAAAATAAGCTTTGTATTCGAACGAATTTTATTTTCAATATTAGCCTCTGTCTCCATCTCACAAAACGAATGCGTAATCATAAATTTTTCTTCTAACACTTCTAAAAAACCGTACGTACACCCATATAATCCGTTTGAACAAATAATATGATCTCCAGCCTTTAAAAAACCAATTAAAGTTGCTGAAATAGCTGCCATACCAGATCCGAAGGCAAGTGCCTCTTCTCCTCCTTCTAACACCGCCATACGTTCTTCAAATAATTTCACAGTTGGATTTCCAAGCCGTGAGTAAATATAAGATGGATCCACTCCCGCAAAACTCGCCTCTCCTTGCTGCGCAGTCTCAAATGTAAATGTAGAAGTTTGAAATAAAGGTGGTGTTAAACTTCCTTTATGTTCCTCAGGTGTATAACCGTGATGAATTAACGCTGTCTCCATATGCTTCTTTTTCATAAAAACATCCCCTTTATGTTTTTATCCCGCATATTCACCAATAAAAACTGATGAACGTTTTTACTACATTTTATGTAAGCGTTTTATTTGTGTTTCTATCTCTTCTTTTATATTGTTTTAAATTCCTTCTTATATTAATTTCCAAAATTTATATGCATAAAACAAAAACGTACTCGCTTGACGAAACTCTGGGTAAAAGATATAATAGCGTTTGTGTAAAATAAAAAGGCAGCCTTGTAATGTGAGTTTATCGTTTGTATTTTGTTCCTCTACGGAGGTGTATCTCGTAACTCCCTGCTGCTGGAGCGAAGGTACATGAAAACAAAATGCCCGTAAATATCGATTACGTCTGTTTTTATTTTACGTAAATAAAAACATTTTTAAAGGAGGAGTCAACTATGGCTCGTTATACAGGTCCAGCTTGGAAACTGTCTCGTCGTCTTGGAATCTCTCTAAGCGGCACAGGAAAAGAATTAGAAAAACGCCCTTACGCACCAGGTCCTCACGGTCCTAACCAACGTAAGAAACTTTCAGAATACGGTTTACAATTACAAGAGAAACAAAAACTTCGTCACATGTACGGCATGACTGAGCGTCAATTCCGTCGCACATTTGACCAAGCAGGTAAAATGCCTGGTAAGCACGGCGAAAACTTCATGATCCTTCTTGAAGCTCGTCTTGACAACTTAGTTTACCGTATGGGCTTAGCTCGCACTCGTCGTGCAGCTCGCCAATTAGTAAACCACGGTCACATCATGGTTGATGGCGCTCGCGTAGATATCCCATCTTACCGTGTAAAACCTAACCAAACTATCAGCGTTCGCGAAAAATCTAACAGCCTTGTTGTTGTTAAAGAAGCGATCGAAGTTAACAACTTCGTACCAGAATACTTAACTTTCGATGCTGACAAATTAGAAGCTACTTACACTCGTCACGCTGAGCGTGCTGAGTTACCAGCTGAAATCAACGAAGCATTAATCGTAGAGTTCTACTCTCGTTAATGACAAAAAGCCAATCCTGTGGATTGGCTTTTTTCAATTCCCCCATTATTTTTATATCCTACATAACATAAAAATCCCAATACCCTATACTCCCATCTAAAACAAAAAGAATAACCTCCCTGTTTCCATAAAGAACTCTGTTATATTATGAATTTTCACGGAATAACAATAATATTAAAGATTTTTAAACTTTATAACGAGGAGACATTGATATGGAATTCAGAAATGACATAAACAAAATAGCTAACCAAATTTTAGAACGAACAGAGTACATAACTAATGAAGAAATGACCAAGCAATCATTAATTATTCCTTTTCTTCAAAAACTAGGTTATGACGTTTTTAATCCTTTAGAAGTTAGACCTGAGTATGTTGCAGACTTCGGAACTAAGAAGGGAGAAAAAGTCGATTATGCGGTTTTTAAAAATGGGGTTCCAATTATTTTAATCGAGGCAAAATCTGTAACAGAAAATCTCCTTAAACACGATGCGCAACTATCTAGATATTTCAATGCCTTACCTGATGTCAAAGTAGGGGTACTAACTAATGGTGTAGAATACAAGTTTTATACTGATTTAACAAATGACAATGTGATGGATGAAAAACCTTTCTTCACATTCAGCATGGATAATTTAACTAATTTAGATATTGAAACGATTGAAACTTTTACAAAAGAAAATTTTGAAGCTGAAGAAATCGTAAAATATGCTGAAGAGCTTATTTATATGACCAATTTAAACTCTACAATTAAAGAACTATTTAAAAATCCTTCAGATGACTTCCTTCGTTTTCTAATTAGAGACTTTAGCTCAACTAGAATTACAAATAACGTTTTAGAGCGATTCCGACCAATCGTTAAAAAAGCAATTAATCGAACACTATTAGAAATAATCAGTGATGGTTTAACACCAAAAGAAACAAAAACATCGGAGAAAATAGAAACAAGCCTAGTTGCAGCTGCTTCTACCGAAATAATTGAAGACATTAACAAAGAAGACAAAACAGATAGAGTTTTCACTACAGAAAATGAACTAACCGCATTTAACATTGTTAAAGAGATTTTAACTGAGCATCAAAGAGATATCAGTAACCTCAAATATAAAGATACCATTAGTTATTTTTGTATCATGAATCGTGTAATCACAAAATGGTTTATACGTCTCTTCCTTGATGGCGATGCAAAATCCTTAGTTGTAAGACTCGATTTAGAAGCTACGAAACAGCTATGCCCTAATTTTGTGGTTGAACAAGCCCCAAAATCACAGGGAGTGAGTAGAATTTTTATTGATAACGTTAATGACTTAAAAGATCTGGAAGCACTTATTACTTCGTGCTATGATCAAATTTTAGCTAATGTTTAAAAGAGAAAAATGTACGCTCTTTTTCCAACAACCTGACAAAAAGCCAATCCAATGGATTGGCTTTTGAAGTTTATATATAAAATAAAGTTATTTATTTTCCTCTTTTTGAACATATACATAAGCATCTTTCTGCTCTTTATGTATATCAACCTTCGAATTCTCTGCAAGTTGACCCGCGTTTAGCAAAGAAAAAATAATCAACGCTTCTAGTGACATTTCGTTTTACCACTCCTTTCTAATTGTTATACGTTTATCATACCGCTTACATGTGATTTCCGTATGAACTCGAAAAGGAGATTAAAACAAAAAAAGCTTTGAGGAATTTCCCCAAAGCTTTTTATTTATTAGTAACGAATTAAGAAATATTTCTTTTTACCGCGGCGAATGATTGTAAATTTACCTTCGATGCGGTCGTTTTCTGTTACAACGTAGTCTAACGCTTGTGTACGCTCACCGTTTACGTAGATTGCGCCGTTCGTTACATCTTCACGTGCTTGACGTTTTGATGGAGAGATTTTGCTTTCTACAAGTAAGTCGATTAATACTGTATCTTCTGCAGTACGTTCTACAGATGGTACGTCTTTGAATCCTTGTTCAATTTCGCTTGCAGTTAGTTCTGCTACAGAACCGCTGAATAGCGCAGCTGAAATTTTAATCGCTTGCTCTAATGCTTCTTCGCCGTGAACAAGTTTTGTCATTTCAGAACCTAATGCTTTTTGTGCTGCACGTTTTTCTGGTGCTTCAGCTACTTGCTTTTCAAGCTCAAGAATTTCTTCATGAGATAAGAATGTGAAGTATTTTAAGTATTTAACAACGTCGCGGTCATCTGTGTTAATCCAGAATTGGTAGAACTCGTAAGGAGTTGTTTTCTCTGGGTCTAACCAAATTGCGCCGCCTTCTGTTTTACCAAACTTCGTACCGTCAGATTTTGTAACAAGTGGAATTGTTAAACCGAATGCTTTCGCATCTTCCTCTGATTTACGAATTAATTCAAGACCAGCTGTAATGTTACCCCATTGGTCACTACCACCGATTTGCAAACGGCAATTATGTTGTTGGTATAAGTTTAAGAAGTCGTATGATTGTAAAATCATGTAACTGAACTCAGTGAATGAAATACCAGTTTCTAAACGAGATGCTACTGTATCTTTTGCTAACATATAGTTTAAACCGAAGTTTTTACCGATATCGCGTAAGAATGAAATTACATCTAAGCTACCAAGCCAGTCATAGTTGTTAGCCATCGTTGCTGGGTTGTCCACGTTTTCAAACTCTAAGAAGTTTGAAAGTTGGTTTTTAATGCTTTCTGTGTAGTAAGCAACTGTATCTTTCGTATTTAATGTACGTTCTGCTTTTTTACCACTCGGGTCACCGATCATACCAGTACCACCGCCAACAAGTGCGATTGGTTGGTGGCCAGCTAATTGGAAACGACGTAACATTAATACTGGTAACATATGACCAATATGTAAACTATCCGCTGTCGGGTCGAAACCACAGTATAATTTAACGCTTTCTTTTTCTAATAATTGCTCAAGGCCCTCAGCATCTGTTTGCTGATTAATTAGACCGCGAAATTCAAGATCTTGTAAAATACCCATATCCTACATACTCTCCTTTAAGTTCATTACTGGCGTGAAGGTTGAAAACATAAAAAAATCGCCCCTTCAAATAAGGGACGATTTTGATTATCGCGTTACCACCCTAGTTGCAGGCAAAAAAGCCTACCACCTTATTTACATAACGGCTTAGCACCGTCTTTTCCCTTTTGAATACAATTCAATCGAAAAAAGATGCTCTAGGGGCGTAATTCGCGATCATCTATGTGCTGATTTTCACCGGCCATCAGCTCTCTAAAACAGGGAAATGATCACTACTTCTCCCTTTCCACGCTCAATTATTCATATACTTTTCTTTATACCATCATTTATATAGGCGTGTCAAATAGAGGTCCGGTTTCTCTTCTTGTCAATCCTTTACAACGTCGCAAGAAGTAATTTATTAGACATAAAAAAGCCTCCCTCATCTATTCTTTCATAAATGTATACAGACGAGGAAGGCACTTCGTTCAAATATTATTTTAGTTTTTTTATAATCTTTGCAGGATTCCCGCCAACTACTACATTATTAGGCACATCTTTCGTTACGACAGCACCAGATGCGATCACCGCATTGTCTCCAATTGTTACACCTGGATTAATAATTGCTCTTCCGCCAATCCATACGTTATCGCCAATTGTAACTGGTTTTCCGTATTCTGATCCGCTTATACGCTCTACCGGATCAAGCGGGTGCGTTGCTGTATAAATGTGAACACCTGGAGCTAACATACAGTTCACTCCGATTGTTACCGGGCATACGTCTAAAATCGTACAGTCAAAGTTCGCGTAAAAATTTTCACCGACATGAATGTTATAGCCGTAATCACATCTAAAAGAAGATTCAAGATGAATATTATCTCCTGTCGTTCCGAATAATTCTTTTATGATTTCGCTACGCTCTTTCAATTGCTCTTCTGGCGTATCATTTAATTTTCTCGTTAATATACGTGCTTGCTCTCTTTCTTGTACTAAAACTGGATCAGCCGGTATATACATTTCTCCTAGTATCATCTTTTCTTTTTCTGTTTTCATCATACTACCCCCGTTAACTTATATATATAAGTTAATAATAACATAAAAAAAGGCCTGAACATTTTTTCGTTCAGACCTTCCTCTCTTAATCTTCCATCGTTGATAAGTCACCTGTTGGTAAATTCAGCTCCCACGCTTTTAATACGCGGCGCATAATTTTACCACTTCTCGTTTTCGGTAATTTATCTCTAAATTCAATTTGTCGTGGCGCTGCATGAGCTGCTAGGCCTTTCTTTACAAATTGACGAATTTCTTCTTTTAATTCATCAGATGGTTCGTATCCTGCTCGAAGTGCGATAAATGCTTTAATAATTTCGCCACGCACTGGATCAGGAATACCAATTACACCTGCTTCTGCAACAGCAGCATGCTCGATTAATTTACTTTCTACTTCAAACGGACCAACGCGCTCACCTGACGTCATAATTACATCGTCAATACGTCCTTGGAACCAGAAGTATCCATCTTCATCCATATAGGCAGAGTCACCTGATACGTACCAATCTCCCGGCATGAAATAAGATTCATACTTTTGCTGGTTATTCCAGATTGCACGCATCATAGATGGCCAACCTTTCGCAATTGCTAAGTTACCCATTGTGTATGGAGGAACTTCATTTCCTTCATTATCAACAATCGCTGCTTTTACACCTGGAATGGGTTTACCCATTGAACCTGGACGGATTTCCATACAAGGGTAGTTACAAATAACTTGTCCACCTGTTTCTGTCATCCACCACGTATCATGAATACGAAGTCCAAATGCATTCATACCCCAGCGAATTACTTCTGGATTTAACGGCTCACCAACGCTTAATACGTGACGAACTTGTGATAAGTCATATTTTTTAATTGCGTCTTGTCCAGCTCCCATTAACATACGGAACGCTGTCGGTGCACTATACCAAACTGTTACACCGTAATCTTGCAGTGCTTCATACCAAGCTTCCGGACTAAATCGCCCACCTAAAATAACATTTGACGCTCCAACTAACCACGGTGCGAAAATACCGTAAGCAGTTCCCGTTACCCAGCCTGGATCAGCTGTGCACCAATATACATCGTCTTCTTTTAAATCTAATACCCATTTCGCCGTTTGATAGTGCTGAACCATTGCATTTTGCGCATGAAGCACACCTTTTGGCTTACCAGTAGAACCAGACGTATAGTGAAGAATTAAACCATCTTCACGGCCTAACCATTCAATATGTAATTCTTTTGAAGCTTGTTCAAATAAAGGATTGAACGCTACCGTTTTACCGCCTTCTTCTACATTATCTCCAACAAGAAAAACTGTTTTTAAAGCAGGTAAATCATTTAATGGTACACGCTCTAATAACTCAGGCGTTGTAATTAACACCTTCGCTTCACTATCTTCTAAACGATCGCGAACCGCACCTTCCATAAATGCTTCAAATAACGGTCCAACAATTGCTCCTAATTTCACTGCACCTAAAAGTGCGAAATATAATTCTGGAGAACGTGGCATAAAAATAAAAACGCGATCGCCTTTTTCTACATCGCCATAATTTTTCAGGACATTTCCTGCTTTATTAGAAAAATCCTTCATTTCCTTAAATGTATATTTCTCTTTTCGCGATCCATCTTGATAATAAAGAGCTACTTTATTCTTTCGATCGGATTTCGCATGCTTATCAATTGCCTCATACGCCATATTTACTCGGCCTGTTTCATTCCAAGTAAAGTTTTTATTAACCTCTTCCCAGTTAAAATTCGCGTATGCCTCATCATAATTCGGCAAATTATTTTCT
This sequence comes from Bacillus sp. Root131, assembly GCF_001429475.1. Lineage (NCBI taxonomy): Bacteria > Bacillati > Bacillota > Bacilli > Caryophanales > Bacillaceae > Bacillus > Bacillus sp. Root131. Next base: position 216,967 of record NZ_LMJQ01000012.1, on the reverse strand, counting down.
CCTTTAATGACAGGAAGCGTTTCTACTTTCATACTTTACATCCCCCTCCTATGTATTCTATTATCTATTATAATGATATTATTTAAAATTTTCAGTATATTTGTTGGTTTTTAGACAAATTTTTAATGACAAAATTCGATTCACATCGCATATATTATAAAGTACGATATTAATAGATTCACAAACCCTCAAGGTGGTGAGCAATACATTGATTCATAAAAAAATATACAATGCTAGAAACTTAAAAACAGCGAAAGGCACTTTAATTATTGAAGGTCCTGTCTCTACACATAATCTTGAAATGTATGAATTTCATCCAGATTTAGTTGCATTTCGTCCTGCTGAACAGCAATATAAAGCAATTGTCGAAATTTCTAAATTACCAGAAGCTCGACTCATTATTGCTAGACATGACCAGATGATTGTTGGATATGTTACATATTTATATCCTGATCCACTTGAACGATGGTCAGAAGGAAAAATAGAAAACTTAATTGAGCTTGGGGCAATTGAAGTAGTTCCAGCCTTCCGCGGGAGTTCTGTCGGAAAGAACTTACTAGAGGTTTCTATGATGGACGATTATATGGAAGATTACATTATATTGACGACTGAATATTATTGGCACTGGGATTTGAAACAAACAGGATTAAATGTTTGGGAATACCGAAAAGTAATGGAAAAGATGATGAATGCCGGCGGGTTACAATGGATGGCTACAGACGATCCTGAAATTTGTTCACATCCCGCCAACTGTTTAATGGTCCGCATCGGTAAACGCGTTGATACGGATTCTATTCAAGCTTTTGATCGTCTACGTTTTCACAATCGTTTTATGTATTAATAAAGGGGGCAACTGGAATGATTGTAGAAGAAATTATGAATCAAAATGTAGTTACACTACATCCAAACGATACAATCGAAACAGCAATCCGAACGATTCGCACGAAAGGAATTCGGCACATTCCAATTGTCGATCAAAATAATCACGTCGTAGGCATTATTTCTGATCGGGATGTAAGAGATGCAAGTCCGTCTATTCTAGATGAACAAGTTTCACTCGATATGCTACAGCAACCGCTTGAACTTATTATGAAACATCCTGTAATGACTTGCCACCCTCTCGATTTCGTTGAGGAAATTGCTACTTTATTTTTTGAAAATAAAATTGGCTGTCTTCCTGTTACAAAAGCTGGGAAGTTAGTTGGAATAATCTCAGAATCTACAGTACTGCACACGTTAGTAAAATTAACAGGAGCACATCAACCGAGTTCACAAATTGAAATTCAAGTAAAAAATGAACCTGGTATTCTTGGAAAAGTCGTTGCTATTTTTAGTGATTTACAAATAAATATCGTGAGCGTTCTCGTCTATCCAGCAAAAGATGAGAATGATAAAGTACTTGTTTTCCGCATTCAAACGATGAATCCTCTAAAAGTGATTGATGCACTTGAAGCAGAAGGCTATCGCGTATTATGGCCGAACATCATGGGGATGCAAGCATGAGTAGCGCGTTTATTTATTCGGATGACTTTCGGGGCTATTCATTTAGCCCTGATCATCCTTTTAACCAACTGCGCGTCACACTTACGTATGATTTATTACAAAAGGGTGGTTTCATCTCTCCCTCTCAAATCATCTCACCACGGATGGCTACAGATGAAGAGATTGCCTACGTTCATACAGAGGAGTACATAAATGCGGTAAAACGTGCTGGAGAAGGAAAGTTAGAAAAATCAATTGCGATGACATATGGACTAGGAACAGAAGATACACCGATGTTCCCAAATATGCACGAAGCAAGCGCATTGCTCGTTGGCGGTACGTTAACAGCTGTCGATGCTGTTCTTTCCGGAAAAGTAAAACACGCACTTAACTTAGGTGGAGGCTTACATCACGGCTTCCGTGGCAAGGCATCTGGTTTTTGTATTTATAACGATAGCTCCATCGCAATGAAGTATATTCAGAAGAAATACGGTTTACGCGTCTTATATATTGATACAGACGCTCATCACGGTGATGGCGTGCAGTGGTCGTTTTATGATGATCCTAACGTATGCACCATTTCATTACATGAAACTGGTCGCTATTTATTCCCTGGAACTGGCGCTGTAAACGAACGTGGACAAGGTAATGGTTATAGTTATTCTTTTAACGTTCCACTGGATGCTTTTACAGAAGATGAATCCTTTCTAAAATCATATCGAACAGTTGTAAAAGAAGTTGCAGCGTACTTTAAACCGGATATTATTTTAACGCAAAATGGTGCCGACGCACATTACTACGACCCACTTACACACCTTTGTGCAACCATGAATATTTACCGCGAAATACCGAAGCTCGCTCGTGAAATTGCTAATGAATATTGCGACGGTCGCTGGATCGCTGTCGGCGGCGGTGGCTATGACCATTGGCGCGTCGTACCAAGAGCTTGGGCACTTATTTGGCTCGAAATGAACAACATCCAAAACATCTCGGGTTATCTCCCTCCAGAATGGATTGACGCTTGGAAAGGACAAGCCGAAACAGAACTTCCCCTCACATGGGAAGATCCAGACAACATGTATAAACCTATCCCCCGTAAACCAGAAATTGAAGAAAAGAATGCATTAACTGTAGCGAAATCCCTTGAAATTATTCGGAATAATATGACAAAATCTTTGTACTAAACGAAAAGGAGGCTCGTTTTTGAATAGCCTCCTTTTATTTATTGTCGACTACTGTCGGTAAGTCGATATGTTTCGAGTTGCGCCGATATATTTTATTTAATAATTAACCGGTCCAACTTTTATGAAAAAAGGACGTGATATTATGTGGACACAACAAATGATCCCCACAAAACGCGGCACATTTGAACTCTTTACAAAAGGAAATGGCGAACCGCTTTGTATTACACATCACTATTCACAATTTAATGAAACTGGTGATTACTTTGCAGATGTTTTCACTGCTACGCATCGTGTATTTCTCATTAATTTACGAGATGCTGGTAGCTCTGTAACCGCCCAGTCAGAAAACGAATTAAGTATGATTGAAACGGTTAACGATTTAGAAGCAATACGGGAAGCTTTACAACTCCCAACATGGCATTTCACTGGTCATTCAACAGGTGGTATGCTTGGACTTTTATATGCGATTACATATCCAAATTCCTTACAATCATTAGTCGTAGCAGGCGCTGCAGCAAGTAACTATACCGAAACACCATTTTGTATTTATCATCCAGAACATTCACAGTTTCATTATATGCAAGAGCTCATCGAAAACTTAAAAAGCCCTCACCTTACAAGTGAAGAACGGAAAGAACTATCTACTAAGAGAACAAAATTATCATTGTATAAACCAGAAAACTACAACTCTTATTTTTGTAAACCAATCAAAAAAACAATGTCCGTTAGCCGGATGAATGCTTTCGCCAATGAATATCCTTCATTTGATTTAAGGGAGTATTTACCTTCTATAAAAACAAAAACACTAATTATGTGTGGAAGACACGATGTGCAGTGTCCTATTCAATATTCCATCGAGATACATGAGGGTATATGCGATTCTACTTTTGTGACATTTGAGGAGAGCAACCATTATCCTTTTTTAGAAGAAGCTGCTCAGTTTACTTCTACTACTCAAATATTTTATAAATCATTGCAACAAGGAACTCTAAAATAGCATATTAAGGTCGCAAGTTAATTTTCCAACAAAAACCTCACAGCCTCTATAAGACTATGAGGTTTTTCAAAAGAAATATTTCACACTAGTAACAACCAAAAGAAGAACAGAAAAAATTATTAAACCTAAATCAATAAATACTGACTTTTTATCTCCTTCTTTTAAACTTATCATAAAACTAGAAATTATTTTAATTGCAAAAAAGACCATCATAAATAACCAACCCAAATGATCATTCGTAGAATCTTCATCATAAAACATTTGTATTGCACCAATAATTAATAAGATAAGTACAATATTAGTTCCAATCTTTAAAACCTTGTTTGATTTATTATCTTTTAATGTATCCCCCAAAATGTAGCACGCCCTCTCACACTCTCCTATGTTTTATCTCTCTTTATATTTTAACATAAATTACCTATTATCCCCTTTTGATCACATACAAAAAAACCTGCCAAAACTTTGACAGGTTCCCTACACATTAAAACGATAACCAGCTCCCCATACTGTTTCAATATATTGCGGGTGGGCAGGATCTCTTTCAATTTTTTCACGTAGCTTTCTAATGTGGACGACAACAGTGGCTAAATCACCAGCGGAATCTAATCCCCAAATGCGTTCAAATAACTGTTCTTTATTTAATACTTGGTTTGGATGTGTGACAAAGAATGTTAATAAATCAAATTCCTTCGTTGTAAATGCCACTTCTTCATTGTTTATAAAAACTTTCCTCGCTCGTTGATCGATAGAAATTCCGTGAATGTATAGCGTATCACGTTGCTTACTTACATTTCCTGATAATCTTTCATAACGAGCAATATGCGCTTTTACTCTTGCGACTAATTCGCTTGGGCTAAACGGTTTCGTTATATAATCATCCGCTCCTAATCCGAGCCCGCGAATTTTATCTATATCTTCTTTTTTTGCTGAAACAAGTAGAATCGGAATATCTTTTACAGCACGTATTTGTTTACAAATTTCGAATCCGTTCATTTTCGGAAGCATAATATCTAAAATAATTAAATCATAGTCTTCTTGCAGGGCTATTTGTAAACCTGTTTCTCCTGAATGCTCTACATCAACTTGGAAATCATTAATTTCTAAATAATCTCGCTGTAATTCTGCAATACTTACTTCATCTTCTATTAGTAAAATTCTTTTCAATTTACTCACCACATTCCTCTACTTTTTCCAATGAGAAGAAAATGCTTGTGCCTTTACCAAGCTCGCTTTCCGCCCAAATTTCCCCGCCATGTTCTTCAACAATTTGCTTCGCTATTGCTAAACCAAGTCCACTTCCACCTGTGCTAGAATTTCGCGATTGTTCTGCACGATAAAAACGTTCAAAGATATACGGTAGCGTATCAGATTCTATACCTGATCCATTGTCTATCACCTTCACAATAACTTTATTGTTATCACTCGATACTGTTACGGTAATTTTCTTCTCTTCTTTATCCATGTACTTCACACTATTATGAATTAAATTTGATATAACTCTATTTATCTTTTCGCAATCAGCCGTTACATATAATGGCGATGAATGTAATTGTAAGTTAATTTCTATACCTTCTTCACTTAAATCCATCTGCATCTCTTCTATTAATTCTTGCATAAACGTATTTAATTCAACTGTCTCAAATTGGAATGGAACTCGATTTAAATCGAGCTTCGAAAACAAAAAGAGTTCATCAATGAGTGTGTCCATATGTTTTGCCTTCGTATGAATTGTCGTTAAATACTTATCCATTTTTTCTGGCGTATTTGCTACCCCGTCCTTTATTCCTTCTACATATCCGATAATAGATGTAATCGGTGTTTTTAAATCATGCGATATGTTTGAAATAAGTTCTTTTCGATTTTCTTCATACTGCGTTTGTACTTCAATCGATTCCTTTAACTTCTTCCTCATTTCCTCAAATCCTTGATTTAATTGACCTATTTCATCGTGCGATGTAACTGGCATTTGAAAATCTAAATTTCCTTCTTTAATTTTCTCCGTTGCACCTTTCAATACAAAAATTGGTTTTATTACACTTCTTGAAACAAGATAACTTAATAAACCAATGAGTAAAATGGCTAATAGTAAAAGCGATACGAATAAGATTGGAAATAATTTTTGTGTAAGATCTACAAATGAACTTTGCTTTTTTAGTACAAATATACTCCCTTCTTCTTTCTCTGGAAAATAAAAATCAAACTTTACATATCGATAAAATGTCTCGCCTAGTTCCGTTGTACCACGACTATTAATATTTGCCGCTTCAAATTTCGGAAGGGCTTCTGTTAAAGTCGAACTTTCAAATCCCTTATTAGCATAAGAAATGTTTTCTCCCTTTCTTACAATTATTTTCACACCTTCTTTTTCAATTGATGAAACGAACGATTTATCTAATAATTGAGATTGATGTTGCTTTGCCGCTAATTTTAATTCAAGATAGGCATTTTCTTCTTCTGGTGTAAGCGGCTTTTGAATGTAAGAACTTTTATAGAAATTTTTCACTGCTTCCAAATCACCTGTTATTGAAAAAACAATTAAAAATCCCGCGACTAATATGAGCGTAATAGAAACGAGAATTACAGCAATATAAGAAAATAAAAACCTTGTTTTAATAGACATATGTTACATCCTCACTTTACCCATCCTTCATATTCATAAGCATAAAAATATATGTTCAAATACTCAAGCGATTTTATAGTAATTTTAGCGTCAGTTTATAAAAATTTAATGTTCCTATTTTACAGTTGAAATTAGGAGGTTGAAATTCCATGTTCAAAAAAACATTCAGTATGATATGTTGCGTAATTTTTTTACAAGGATGCTCGCAAGAACAAGAAGTCAAAAAGGAGATGACAAACATGGAGACTGCACTACTAGCAGCTACTGAAAAAAATGAAACGAATACTGTTATATCTTTACTAAAACAAGGTGCAAATATAAATGCGACGGATAATCAAGGACGTACCCCTCTTATGATTGCTACATACAAAAATGATGTAAAAACCGCAAAAGCACTTATCAAAGCTGGTGCTGACGTAAATATCCAAGATGACATGAAAAACAATCCCTTTCTATACGCCGGTGCGGAAGGTTACTTAGACATTTTAAAGCTAACAATTAATGCTGGTGCAGATCCTACGATTACAAATCGTTACGGCGGAACAGCTCTTATCCCAGCCTCAGAACATGGCTATATTGACGTTATAAAAGAACTCCTCACTCGAACAAATATTGATGTAAATCATGTAAATAACCTAGGATGGACAGCTTTAATGGAAACTATCGTACTAAGTAACGGAAACGAAACACAGCAACAAGTCATTCGCCTTCTTATTGAGCACGGTGCAGATGTAAATATTCCAGATAATGATGGTGTTACCCCGTTAGAGCATGCTCGCGCTCATAATTTTGCAGAGATAGAGAAAATTTTGTTAGAAGGAAATAAGTAAAAAGCTTATCTTTGCCTTCCTCCCCCATCCTATGCTACATTTAAGCCGTTACATCAATATTAATAGGGTGGGAATACATATGAATAAACCTAAAATTGGGATGATTGGACTTGGTAGCATTGCGCAAAAGGCCTATCTTCCAACACTTACAAAAGAAACAGATTGGAACTTTGTCGGGGCGTTTACACCTAACGCAGAGAAAAGAAAACAAGTTTGCCAGCAATACCGAATTCAAGACTTTCATTCTATTGAAACGTTAGCTTCGGAATGTGATGCAATCTTCGTTCATAGTTCAACTGCATCGCATTATGAAATCGTTTCTGAGCTTTTGAAAAAAGGAATCGACGTTTATGTTGATAAGCCGTTAGCAGCTACTGTGGAACAAGCTGAGCAACTAGTCGAGTTGAGCGAGAAGTATAACCGAAAGTTAATGGTCGGATTTAATCGCAGATTCGTTCCTATGTATGTTGCTGCCAAAGAACAGGCTCATGATATTTCATGGATTCGAATTGAAAAGCATCGCACAAATAAAGTCGGGCCATATACGTACGACTTCACTATGTTAGATGATTATTTACACATTGTAGATACTGCTCGCTGGTTCGCTAATGATGACCTTAACGTCGTTCACAATATGATGCAAATCAATGAAAAGAATGAACTTCTTTACGGACATCATACATATACAACTCCAAGTGGACTGTTACTTTCTACTGCAATGCATCGCCATGCCGGTACAAATTTAGAACAAATTGAACTTGTAACGCCAGGGAAAATCATTCGCGTAAAAAATATGAATACATTTGAAATTGAACAGGAAAACTCAGTTTCACAAAGCGGTTCTCCATCATGGGATACGACGTTAAAACAACGTGGTTTTGAAGATGCTGTTCATCATTTTATTGAATGTGTACACGGAGATACAAAGCCTGTTGTAGATGGATTAGAAGGATTAAAAACGCAGCAAATGCTACAATCTTTACTAGATGATGTAAACAAAAATTAAAACGGATACATTTTTCAGAATTTACTTTCATTCCCATTTCCCCTTTATTTCTCTCGTAAATTTCTATAAAATATGTTGATAGGAATTATAAATTTCATAATGAATCGTGGAAAGGATGGGATTGACACATGTGGAACGAGTTTAAAAAGTTCGCTTTCAAAGGGAATGTCGTTGATTTAGCTGTCGGGGTTGTAATCGGTGCTGCATTCGGTAAAATCGTTAGTTCTTTAGTAAAAGACATTATTACACCATTACTTGGTATGGTATTAGGTGGCGTTAACTTTACAGATTTGCACTTTGGATACGGTAAATCAGCTGTTATGTATGGTAACTTCATCCAAACAATTTTTGATTTCTTAATTATCGCAGCTTCTATCTTTATGTTTATTAAAGTTTTCAACAAACTAACATCTAAAAAAGAAGACGAAAAAGAGGAAGAAATTCCAGAACCAACAAAAGAAGAAGTTCTTCTTGGCGAAATTCGCGACTTATTAAAACAACAAAATTCTTCTAAAGATAGAGCATAATTGAACGGATAAAAAGGCATGTCCCTCGGGACATGCCTTTTCTATATGCTATAACGTTTCCGAATTCATATGAATAAACAAAATAATACCAGCAACCATAAGTACCATAATGCTACCTGCAAATAGTGTAATACCAATAAACATTAAACTTTTGCTCATATCTACTGATACACTTTCAATAAAAATAGAAATTACATACGTGATAAGGGCAATTCCTGCAAGAATACTTCCTGGAACAAATCGCTTTAAACCATTTTGTTTTAACGTCATATATGCAAAAATAGCAGTCATACAAAGCGTAATTATCCAAAGAACGATCATCTCTTTTCCCCCCTCACAAGCCTTTTCTTTCTATTATACATGACATTGCCCTATAATAGTTATTTTTACACTTATGTGACATATAACAAGGAATCATACAATCTATAGAAAACTCTTCCAGGTAAGCTATATACTAGGGAGGATTTCAATTGGAAGATGATATTGTAGGATATTTTAAACAAGTAGAGCGATTTGATTATATTACAATCGACTTAGACAAAATTTTTTTTACATGGAAGTTGTACAAATAGAAACAAATGTAACTTTGCTAAAAATATCACTTAACTTAAAAAAAGATAAAACGATTGTAGATGGAAAAGCAAAGCACTATGATTCTTCTAGGCTAGAGCATTTAATACAAAATTTTAAACGCACTGCACAAACATGCCTTGAACATAATTTACGAAGCGCTGAAGAACTTTTTGCATTTTGGAAAAGAAATTGACCACTAGAAAAATATGGATATCCCTCATATAAATTGATATAATTACCATATACAAATATTCTTTGTAAGGGAGTGTTCATAATGATTTGGATTTCACTAATCGTATTAGCTTATTTCATCATTCTCGTCCCAATACAGTACAACTACATTAAAATACTCAAAGAAAAACAGAAAAAAATGAGTGTCTCACAAAACGAACTATATGACAACATGTCTTATGAAGAATCCCAAGTGCATTACCATTATCAAAGTAACGTATTTACAATACCTGCTTCGCTTGTCGCAAGTATTATTTATAAGGTGAAACATGCAGCATAATATGTACGCTGTAAAATTATTGTTTGAGTCTGTTCATTCTGGTGAGCCTCATCCTATGAAAATGGATGAGCATTATGAAGAGAATCACGATACACTTTTTGAAGAAAGTATTATTCTTGTTAAAGCAAACAGTTTAGAAGAAGCTCATGAACTAGGTGAAAAGATAGCTATACAATCGGAGCACACATACGATAATATGTATGATGAGCAAATCACATGGACGTTCCGAAAAGTGTTACATGTATTTGAATTAGACGATACGCCATTTGAAACTGGAAAAGAATTGTACGCAAAATTTTTACACGTTAAGAAAAATGAAACTGTAGATACAGTAATTGAAAAATATTATCCTGAATATGAATAAAAGCTCACAGCAATCGCTGTGAGCTTTTTTATACTTATTTCGTTGAATCTCTAAATTGGATACGGTGAGGTAAGATAACAGTGTGATCTTCCACTTTTTCTTTGTTCATATACTTTGTTAATAGACGCATTGCTACTGCACCGAAATCATACATCGGTTGTACAACTGTTGAAAGCTGCGGACGAACCATTAATGCAAGGCGTGTATTATCGAAACCAAGTACTTCTACGTCAGTTGGTACGTTTAATCCAGCATCTTGTGCTGCATGGATTACACCTAGTGCCATTTCATCAGAAGACACGAAGATTGCTGTTGGCTTTTCATCATTGCTCCAAAGCTTTTCGAATGCTTCGATACCTGAGTCATATGTGTAATCTCCATCGATTACAAGATTTTCATCATATGAAATACCTTCTTCTTCTAAAGCTTTTTTATAACCTTGTAACTTCTTCGCGCTTCCCGCTTTATCAATGAATGGACCAGAGACGAAACCGATACGCTTATGTCCTTGTTCGATAAAGTGCTTCATTGCATCGTAAGCTGCTTGTGTATAATCAATATTTACTGATGGCGTTTCATTTTGCTCATCAAATGACGCTGCTAATACAATTGGTACTGGAGATTTTTTAAATTCTTCAATGTGAATGTCTGTAATATCTTCACCCATGAAAACAATTCCGTCCACTTGTTTTCCAAGCATCGTATTTAATAGATGGAACTCTTTCTCTTTGTTTTGATCAGAGTTACTTAAAATGATGTTATATTTGTACATTGTTGCGATATCTTCAATTCCACGTGCAAGTTCTGCATAAAACGTATTTGAGATATCAGGAATAATAACACCTACCGTAGTTGTCTTCTTACTTGCTAGTCCACGTGCTACCGCATTTGGACGGTATCCTAAACGATCAATTGCTTCTAATACTTTCTTTCTTGTTGTAGGCTTTACATTTGGGTTACCGTTCACAACGCGTGATACGGTAGCCATTGAAACGTTCGCTTCGCGCGCTACATCATAGATTGTTACGTTCATCTCATCGCACACTCCTTCTATTTTTGTTATCTATTTTTATGTATCGGTTACTTGAATGAAAAAAAGACATCAACTCTATTTGCAGATGCCACCAATCGTCCCGAGTTCTTCCTTTTACTAATGATACGATATAAACGCAGGCTCATACAATATTTTCCCGCAAAAGTTTCGAAAAAATTCGCTTCTTTTCTCGTATTTTCGTATTTTTTATGAAAAAAGGGCATTTTTTGTAAAAAAATAGATATTTCCTAAGTAGAAATCTTATTTTAAGCAGTACGATAGTAAATGAAATTTATATCGGCGATTTTTCGAATATATGAACCGTAACTCGAAATATATCGGCGATTTCCCAAATATATCGACCACAACTCTAATTATATCAGCGATTTTTTTAATATACCAACTTCCCAACAAAAATCGACAATGACAGTCGCTATACAGCTGTCCCAAAATGCCTTTTTGGAACAGCTCATTAAAAGTTTTTATAATTTACTTCCAAATGATTTTAATTCATTCATAAAATCATTGAACTGCGGGATATTCATTTGCTGCGCCGCATCTGATAAAGCTACAGCTGGATTTGGATGTACTTCAGCCATAATTGCGTTTGCACCAATTGCCATCGCTGCTTTTGCAGTTAGTAAGAGAAGGTCACGTCTCTCTGTAGAATGCGTTACATCAAAAACGACAGGTAAATGTGTCTCTTTCTTTAAAATCGGTACAGCGGAAATATCAAGCGTATTACGCGTTGCTCTTTCATTGCTTCAGCAACTTGACGTACTTGTTCATAACTTTCCACTGCACACGGTCCCATAATAAAATGCTAATTTCCGTTACCAATTTTTTCACCATTAATTTCAACAATCGTATCTTCTATTTTTTCTTACAAGACACAAGTAGTGCTTTACGATGATCCTCTTCTTGTAACTCTAAGCCAACTTGAAAAATTTGTTTGAAAATATGTTGTAAAGTCGAAGTTTCAAATGGACCATTATTATTCTCTACAATTAAATCCAGCATATTTCTTTCACGTACAGGATCAAAACGTTTCACACCTTATACTTCTTTTAAAGTACCAACTTCTTGTACGAGACGACCTCTTTCGTTTAATAACTCTAATATTTGTAAATTAAGTTGATCAATTTCAGAACGTAAACGACCTAATTGTTGTGATGCCATAAAAAAGCCACATCTTTCAAATTCCTATATATTACTTTTTTAAGATAATTTATTATAGTTGATACATATACGATTGTCACACGATATACAGCAATGAATTATCATCAAAAAACATTGTATATTTTCATTTAAAATAAAAAAAAAGACAGTTTACATACTGTCTTTTTTACAAGAAGGAAACAAACGGTTTATCACTGTTTTTCTCTTTTATAATAACGGCCTCAATTTTACTCTCGGACTTGATCTGTAATTGTACTTTCGCATCTTTAGGCAATTTGTCCAACATACCTTGCGCAGCCAATTGGGTAAGAGCCATTAATTCTGTTTTACCGTTATATTTAATAACAATATTCATATTTAATGTATCCATTTGATCTTTCTTATAAGAAACTTTTGCGTTGACTGGAATAAAATCTCCAGTAGAAAAACCTTTTATTTCCTTAGCAAAGTTAGTTATTTTTGTATTATCTTCTCCATGTGCTTGTGTAAATTCATCAGAAGGATATGAATACGACTTTTCATCAATTGTACTCCAATTTCCAAGGTTCGTATCATTCTTTTGAACAGTAGCACTAGCAATATACGTACCATTTTTTAAAGAACTTGTACTTTCTTGCTTAAAGATAGCAAACGTAATTGGAGATTTGTTATATTTATCATTTTTATTAATAGCTTCAATAAGTTGTTTAGCAACTTCAGACCCTTTAGACATAGCTTCTTCATTCGATACACTTGAAGACATAGCTAAGCCAATCATAACACCAGATAAACTTAATTCATTTGAATTCTGTTTTCCGAAATAGTCTTGTTCTATAATATTCGTCAAAACTGGCGCTTCTACTTTCGCAACTAGTTCATCAACTAGTTTCTCTGGAATATACTGATTTAATTGCAGTACGTGACTCTCTGTATCAAATTGCTGCGTTGCAATATTTATTAAACCATTTTCATACTCTGCTAAATCTAATTTAGAATTTGTTTTTATATTAGCTGTATTAATAACCTTTTGTTCTTTTAAAGGAATAACAGTTCTATAATAATCTTTAGAAACAGCAGTTCTCGGAATCATACTTTTTTCTTTTGTATCTTTTTGTATAACTTCATCCTTCTTACTAATCGTATTACTATTGTTACTACAAGCTCCCAGTAATAAACTTACGACTGCGAAGGATAATGCCATTTTCTTCATTACTTAAAACCTACTTTCAACAATCTAGTTATTTAGTTTGAACTATTAATAGTGTACCACTAAATATATTTCAACAAAAACAAAAAAAAAGAAGCAAGCACCTTTAGCTTGCTTCTTTTTACTTTATATTCTCTTCTAAAGCATCTTTTTTAATATTCCAATGAGATGTATTCCATACTACCATCCCATCTTTTATGTATAACACTTGCGGTGATTCATGTCTAATACTGTATTGTTCTGCAACACGATTTGACACATCTCTCGCATCTTGTACGTATAAGTAATACGCTGGCACTTCTCTTTCTTCACTGCAATACGCTTGAAATTCTGTGTATGCACCGTGACTAATCGGGCATGTCGTACTATGTTTAAAAAGAACATACGGCTCATTCTTTTCTACTAAGACTTCAAGCTCTTCAATTGTTTCAAGCTTTGTCATATTCATCACGATTCACCTCTCATACGAAATCTAGAGCGCTTCTCTTTCTTTTCAGCGTTTTTCTCAATTCTTTCTAATTTACGCTCTTCTTTTTCAACCTTCTTCTCTTGTCTCGACGCACGGTAATGATTGTATACTTCAATCGCCGCACTGCTCCACTGTACAACTTGCGCTACTTTATCAGCGTTATTTTCAATTTCGTCCGTTACAGAGTCTGATACATTACGAAGCTTCGTATTTAAAGATTGGATTGTCGTTCCAATCCCATCTACACCCGCTACCACTTTATTTAATGACTGTGACTTCTGTTGAATATCATCAGCTAACGCATTCGTTTTATGTAATAATTGCTCTGTCTCTACGCTAATTCCTTGCATTTGTTTTTCTAAACCTTCTAACGTGCTTGCAACGTTTTCTAACGTCTTCTGAACCGATAACAACGTTCTGCATACATACACAACTAATACTGCGAAAGCAACCGCGATAATAGCCGCACTTACATATAAAAGAACTTGCATTTCATCACTTCCTTTATCTTTTTCATACTTTCCCCTATTATACAATCATTTTCCGTTTCATTCTAATCCCTATCTCATCATTAGAATTTTCATACTTATTCGTTAACTGTAACATAAATCATTCAACAAATTCCACTAAGTAGGTTACAATAGGAGAGGATACATAATTAGTAGGGAGGCTTTACATATGAAAGATCCACGTATTGAAAAGTTAGCATACAATTTAATTAACTACTCTATTTGCTTACAAAAAGGCGAAAAAGTATTAATTGAAAACTTTGGCTTACAAAAAGAACTTGTAACTGCACTTGTAAAAGAAGCATATGCAGCTGGTGGTTTCCCATTCGTCTCTTTAAAAGATCATCAAGTAGATCGCTCTTTATTAATGGGTGCTACTGAAGAACATTTCGAACAAATCGCTGCATATGAAGCAAGCGTAATGAAAGACATGGACGCTTATATCGGTCTTCGCTCTGGCGATAATATTAATGAACAGGCTGACGTTCCAAGTGAGCGCATGAAAGTTCATGGCCAAACAGTTGGGAAAAAAGTTCATAGAGATATTCGCGTTCCAAAAACACGTTGGGTTGTTCTTCGCTACCCAAATGCTTCTATGGCACAGCTTGCTAAAATGAGCACAGAAGCTTTCGAAGACTTCTACTTCGAAGTTTGTAACTTAGACTACGGTAAAATGGATAAGGCGATGGATAGCCTTGTTACATTAATGAATAAAACAGATAAAGTTCGTTTAACTGGTCCTGGAACTGACTTAACATTCTCTATTAAAGACATTCCAGCTATTAAATGCTCAGGTCATTTAAACATTCCAGACGGTGAAGTATACTCTGCACCAGTTCGTGATTCTGTTAACGGTACAGTTTCTTACAACACACCATCTCCTTACAACGGTTATACATTTGAAAATGTACAACTTAAGTTCGAGAACGGTCAAATCGTTGAAGCAACTGCAAACGATTCAGAACGCATTAACAAAATCTTCGATACAGACGAAGGCGCACGCTACGTTGGTGAGTTCGCAATCGGCGTAAACCCATACATCTTACATCCAATGGGAGACATCCTATTCGATGAAAAAATCGATGGCAGCTTCCACTTCACTCCTGGACAAGCTTACGACGATGCATGGAACGGTAACAACTCGAACATCCATTGGGACTTAGTATGCATCCAACGCCCTGAATACGGCGGCGGCGAAATTTACTTCGACGACGTACTAATCCGTAAAGATGGACGCTTCATTGTACCTGAACTAGAAGCTCTAAATCCAGAGAACTTAAAATAATAATAAAAACGCTCGGAATTTTCTCCGAGCGTTTTTTTATTTCTTCCCTACCATTTCTATTTTCACATGTGGATTTTCTTTCTCGATAAGCGCCAAAAATTCATTCATATCTTGCGGCATCGCAACCATATGTACTTTATATGCATTCGTCGTAATTTCAAGATACTTTCCAACTTGACGAACAACTCTTATATCTTTTAATACAACATCATCATTTAGAATACCGTACTTTAATACGCCATTTTCTACTTTATGTTTTTTAATAAATACTTCCCAAACGAGTGGTACATTTACAATGAAGCATAAACCCATCCCAATCAACGCTGACATCCAATGCGCTTTATTAGTGAAAAGCATGACAATTGGATATATACACATAAAAGCTAACGTAAGACAAACGAAAATGACTACTGACTTACTTCTTTGAATTGGAAAGTTCATACCTACACCCCCTAATCCAAATTATACCACTATTTCCATTTTGGTTCATAGAAAAAGGCCATTTCTAGATGACCTTTTTCACAATGTACCTATAAAATTTCTTATCTACCTGTAACACTGGAAAGTTTTTCGGCAACTCATCTATACTCACACTTTGAAAACCATTCTTTTCATAAAAGCGATGTGCCGCTAAAAATTTTACTGTTGTTCCTAAATAAATATCTTTCAACTTTTTATCCTCAGCCCATGAAATTGCTGTTTGAAGCAACATATATGACGCGCCACATTCTTTTCCACGAAACTCTTTTTGTACGAACATTTTTCTTAGTGCTACTTGATTATTCTCAATATCTAATAAAGCTACTGTTCCAACTACTTTCCCATCATAAAGTGCTACCCAAAAGTTTCCGTGATCCTTTTGATAGAATGTTTCTATTTCAAGTAAATCAGGTTGCTCTTCTTTCGTAATGGGAACATTATACTCTTTTTGCTGAATATGAACGATAAGATCTACTACTTCCTCTTGAAACGTACTTTCATACGGAATAATACGAATCTTCTCGTTCATCGAATATCTTTCCATTCTGAAGCTAATAAACTATATACAGCGATATCATGAAAATGATCATATAACCATTCTTCATCTCTTAAAATACCATCTAATTTAAACCCTAAACGCTCTGGAATAGCGCGGCTTTTCACATTTTCAACACCGCATCTAATTTCCATTTTATTTAATTTTAAATTCTCAAATGCATAGTGAAGCACAGCCTTTACGCTACGTGTCATAACGCCTTTTCCTCCAGCATCTTCTGCAAGGTAATACCCAAGACTCGCCGCTCTCTTCCCCCAGCTCACTGGATGAATACCTACCATCCCAACAAGCTTTCCTTTGTAACGTATACCACTTTCAAAACCGTCTCCCTCTGCAAATTTCTTTAACCACATCGGAAAAATCTCATCATAAGCATCAGCAGATTTTGTCCCATCTACCCAAGGAAGCCATTTTCGTAAATGATTACGGTTTTGGTCTATTAATTGATATAATTCTTCTTTATGATGTTTTTCTAGTAATTGTAGTTCGATTTCGTCATCTACTCGAAGTGTGAACATGTTTTTTAGTCCCCTTTTTATTTTCTTATTATTCTAACATTTTTAGATGTAAAAAGTTAAATATTAACACTTTCTTTTGATTTTCTTTGTATAAAACCAGAAGAATACAATATTCCCGTAATAACTAATATCATTCCTACAGATTGTGCAGATGTTATATTGACTCCTTCAATAAAAGAAATAAGTATTGTAACAACAGGCACTAGATTAAAAAATAAAGATGTCCTTGCTGCCCCAATTTGAGCAATTCCATTATTCCACCATAAGTAACCAAGCACACTCATTCCAATTGCCATAAAGAGAATCGCTCCCCATGCCAACCAAGGAATTTCTAAAACTGGTACTATACTTTTTTGTGTAGAAGATATGATAATAAAGGCAAGTGCACCAATAGTCATCGTATATGTCGTCGTTTGTATTGGATTACCAGTTTTAATAAACCTTCTGCCTAGCACGCCGTATAACGCCCAGCAAATATTCCCTAATAAAATATAAAAATCCCCTTTTGAAAATGATAAATGTTGTAGTATTGTAAACGAACCTTGTGTAAGTACAAAAACAACGCCAATTAGTGCAAGTAACATTCCAATTGCTTGACGCTTCACAATTTTCTCTCGTAAAATGACACTTGCTAACAGCGTCGTAACGAGAGGATTTGTCGCCATAATAAGTGCACCATTAACAGCTTCTGTATATTTCATTCCTAAAAAGAAAAAGAAGTTAAAGCCGAATACACCAACAATACCTAGCAAAAGATAATAGGTCCTATTCTGCATCCATACTTCCAAATCAAAATCTTTTCGTATTTTTAACAAACATAACATCACAAATGCAGCAATCCCAAAACGCCATGCTGCTATATGAATTGCTTCGAAATACTGCACCGCATATTTCGAAGCATTAAATGTCCCACCAGTAAATATCGCAAAACCTAATAACTGCGTATATACTTTATTTTTCATTGCCGGCCTCCAAGTCTTTTTCTTCTAGAAAACCGTAATAAATTTCTAACTTCTCCTCCGTTAGCTGAACAACTTTTTGCAATTGTTCCTGCTGTTCTTTTAATCGCTCCAAGTGAGTTGTTAAAATGGAAATTCTCTTTTTTACTTTCGCTGGTACTTCCTCTTTCTTCTGCCTAATTTCCTCTATAATGCACCCATCACTTGCAAACTCAGCTATCTCTTCTAATGACATCCCAGTTTGTTTTAATGAATATAAAAATTTTAATAAACGTACATCGCCTTCTGTATATTGACGAATACCGCTATTTCGCGTTGGTGGTGGTAATAAACCTAATTTCTCATAGTAGCGCAAAGTGTGAATGCTCATCCCTGTTAATTCTGCTACTTCGCCGATTTTATACATGTTCTCTCCCCCTTGTTTTTACATTTTCATCTTACAACCTAGAGTTAGCTCTAGGTCAATACATAAATAAAGTGAAACTTTAATCAGTGGGGGTCTTATTGCACGTTAATGCGGGATAAAAGTTGAACACAACAAAAAAGACGCACAGCCACAGCTATGCGTCTTTTCTATTATTTCTCTGCAACTTGAACTTCTTTTACGTAAGCTGCTTCGAATTTTTGGATGTCACCTGCGCCCATGAAAATTAGAACGCCGTTTTTATGTTTCTTTAATACATCCGTTGTTGTATCTGTAATTAGTTCTGCACCATCAATACGCTTTTGCAGATCTTCAATTGTTAATTCACCTTTGTTTTCGCGTGCTGATCCGAAAATATCACATAAGTATACTTGATCAGCTTTGCTTAAGCTTTCAGCGAACTCATCTAAGAACTTTTCTGTACGTGAGAATGTATGCGGCTGGAATACAGCGACAACTTCACGCTCTGGATGTTTTTGACGAGCTGCTTCAATCGTTGCATTAATTTCTGTCGGATGGTGTGCGTAGTCATCGATAATAACTTGCTCTCCCATCGGCTTTTCATTAAAGCGACGTTTTACGCCTTCAAAAGTTGTTAATTGATGTTTTACTGCTTCTACATCAACGTTTTCATAATGGCAAAGTGCGATTACTGCTAACGCATTTAATACGCTGTGATTGCCGTATCCTGTAATTTTGAACGTGTCATAGTACGTATTACGAACGAATACATCGAATATCGTGCCATCTGTTCTCTTTTGGATGTTACGTGCTTGGAAATCATTATCTTCTCCAAATCCATAGAAAATAACAGGTACTTTCGCTTGAATTTTTTGAAGTTCTTCATCATCTCCACATGCAATAATGCCTTTTTTCACTTGCAATGCCATCTCTTGGAATGCACTGAATACATCATTGATGTCTGCAAAATAATCTGGATGATCAAAATCAATATTCGTCATAATTGCATAGTCTGGATTGTAAGACAAGAAATGACGACGATACTCACAAGCTTCAAATACAAAATACTTACTATTTTCTACCCCATGCCCTGTTCCATCTCCAATAAGGTAAGATGTAGGATGTGCACCTTGCATTACATGGGCTAACAAACCTGTTGTTGATGTCTTTCCGTGTGCACCAGTTACAGCAACACTTGTGTATTGGCTCATAAGGTCACCTAAGAAGTGATGGTAACGATGTACTGGGATGTTTAATTCTTTTGCTGCTACGATTTCTTCATGCGTATCAGGAAATGCATTTCCTGCAATAATCACTTGTCCTTCTTCTACATTATTCTTATCAAAAGGAAGGATCGAGATACTACGCTTTTCTAACGCTGTTTGTGTAAAGAAACGCTTTTCATAATCAGACCCTTGAACAGTATGCTTCATATCATGAAGAATTTGCGCTAATGAACTCATTCCTGTTCCTTTAATTCCTACAAAATGGTAAACTGTCATCTTAAAGAACCTCCAACATTTCGAACTAATACAACGGCCTATCTATAAGACAGTATATGAATCTTTTCTTATTTTGGTAATCATCATACATTTTTGATGTAGTGAGGTTATTCTTTCCCTTCACTTATCAGGATAAACTCGTACGTACTTCTTTATATGTCCATAACAAGTCCATTATAGCAAAAAAGAAGCCGCTATACTATGATAACAGAAAAACTGATAGGGTCAATCACCTATCAGTTTTTCTCTCTTTTACATATCTTCTCTTTTTTCTAATTGAACACGCTCTAAACGTGGGTTTGGACGATATTTACGACCAGCTTTTGCTTCTGGTTTCCCATTTAATTCTACATTATCACCAGTAAAGCCAATATTCATTTTTAACAAGCTACTCCCTACCCCATATATGTCAACAGGTACCTTTTGAGCTTCAAATTCACGAATACGCTTTTCATCAAATCCACCAGTTACAACGATGTCTACATGCTGGAATCCTTCTTCATCAAGCGCCTTGCGAAGTGCAAATACAAGAGATGGATTTACACCACGTGGATCAAATGTTCCAAGTACTTCTGGGTGGCGAATAAAGTATTGATCAATCATTGTGCGAGACGTATCTACACGCACACCTTTTAATGTTGATCCAAATTCACGCGCTACACGAAGTGCATCTGTAATAACATCATTATTGTAATCAATTAGTACAACTAATTCATCTTCTGGAAATTTCTTATGATATGCTTTTGCCGCTTCTACAACATCACCATTAAACATTTGAATTAATGCGTGAGGCATTGTTCCCATACCACTTCTGCCCCACCATTCATTCATTGCATGCGTCGCTTGTGCGCTCATACCTCCGATGTATGCTGCATAACCGTCACCTGCTTGTTGTGTATAATGATCGTCACGATCTCCCATGAAAATAACTGGTTTTTCTTTATCTACACTACGCGCAGCTTGGACAACATTATATACGTTTGTTGCAACCGATGTACGACGAGCTAAAATCCCATCAATAACACCTTCTAAAAATCCGAAATTCTCATAAGGACCATGAATTGTTAACACTGTTTCAAATGGACTAATTTTATCGCCATCTTTTAAAGAGTTAATTTCAAGTTCCTCAGGATTTTTAGCGAATGTTTGTAGCAATGCAATTACTTCATCTGTTCCGCAAAGAACTGCATTTTCTTTTTGGAAAAATTGCATCGTTACAACACTTTTCGGGCGAAATTCTTCAATAATTTCTCTAGTTTTTAAAAAGTAAACCGCGGAGAACCAACCTTCTCCAACTCGTTCGTCAAATTTAAATGTTTTATTTGTTAGTCGATTTATTTCACCTTTTAATTTTAATTCAATTTCTTTCATGTCGCTTTACTCCCTACTTTACTATCCAACATTTTCTATTAGTATACAGCAAAACCGTGGACTATACATTCGTTTCCTGCATAGCAGCGAATTCATCCTCAGAAATAAGGACATCTCTTGGCTTCGTCCCTCTTGCTTCAGAAATAATTCCTTGCGATTGCATCTCCTCAATGAGACGTGCCGCGCGATTATAACCGATGCGGAATTTTCGCTGTACAGAAGATGTGGACGCTCCCCCTTGTTCTACAACAAATTGACATGCTTCAAAGAACAATTCGTCTTCCGACTCAGCCTGTTCTGTTTTCGCTAATAAATCCTCTTGCTTAAATAAGTAATTCGGCTTCATTTGCTTTCTCACATGATCAACTGTCTTTTCAATCTCATCATCCGATACATATACACCTTGTACACGAACTGGCTTAGATGTACCGTTCCCTAAAAATAACATATCACCACGGCCAAGTAATTTCTCCGCGCCTCCAATATCAATAATCGTACGCGAATCAACTTGAGATGATACAGTAAACGCAATACGCGTTGGAATGTTTGACTTAATTAAACCTGTAATAACATCTACAGATGGACGCTGCGTCGCTACTAATAAATGAATACCACAAGCACGTGCTTTTTGCGCAATACGACAAATCGCTTCCTCAACATCACCAGGTGCTACCATCATTAAGTCGGCTAACTCGTCAATGACAATAACGATATAAGGTAATGTTTCTCCTGGAATTTCTCGCTCACTTACAATCGTATTGTAACGAGTTAAATCACGAGCACCAGCGTGCGCAAACAATTCATAACGGCGTTCCATCTCTTCGACTGCCCACTTTAAAGCCGCTGTCGCTGCTTTTACATCCGTAATAACAGGTGCTACAAGATGTGGAACAGAATTGTATGGTGCAAGCTCAACCATCTTCGGATCAATTAACATTAACTTCACTTCATGCGGTTTCGCTTTATATAAAATACTCGTTAAAATCGCGTTAATACACACACTTTTACCTGAACCCGTTGCACCCGCAATAAGTCCGTGCGGCATTTTTCGAATATCTGTTACAATTGGATCACCTGAAATATCAAGTCCAAGCGCAACAGTAAGCGGTGATTCACTCTTTGTGAATACAGGACTTCTTAAAATTTCACGAAGAAATACTGGCTTACTTTCTTTATTTGGAACCTCAATTCCAATCGCACTCTTCCCTGGAATCGGCGCTTCAATACGAATATCTTTCGCAGCTAAACTTAACTTAATATCATCACTTAAATTGGTAATTTTATTTACTTTCACGCCTGGGTCTGGTTGCACTTCAAAACGAGTTACTGCTGGCCCTTGCGATACATTAATAACATGTGCTCCAACATGAAAATTATTAAACGTTGTATCTAATAATTCTTTTTGCTCATCTAACCATTCTGTATTATCTAGCGCTGATTGCTGCGGAATCGACAACAGCGCTAATGGCGGAACAGTGTATGTCGGTGGTGTGTGCAATACATTTCGCATATCGTTCTCTCTTTGATTTACAACATATGCTTTCTCTTGTACTTCCGTACTTGAAATTGGCTTTTGTACTTGCTCTTCCACTACTTGCTGCACTGGGCGTTCTTCCATTTGTGGCTCTGCTACTACTTGCTGCACTGATTGCTCTTCTACTTGTGATTCTACTACCACCTGCTGCATTGGTTGTTCTTCCACTTGTGATTCTACTACCACCTGCTGCATTGGTTGTTCTTCCACTTGTGATTCTACTACCACCTGCTGCATTGGTTGTTCTTCCACTTGTGGTTCTGCTACCACCTGCTGCATTGGTTGTTCTTCCACTTGTGGTTCTGCTACTACTTGTTGCACTAGTTGTTCTTCCACTTGTGGTTCTGCTACTACTTGTTGCACTAGTTGTTCTTCCACTTGTGGTTCTGCTACTACTTGTTGCACTGGTTGTTCTTCCACTTGTGGTTCTGCTACTACTTGTTGCACTGGTCTATTCTCTACTCGTACATTAACAGAATGCTGCATTGCATTCGCCCTAGCTGCATGTCTTTCCATTAATCGTGTTCTATCTTGTTTCAACATAACAACATTAAATGGTACATGACGCTTTTTCTCACGTTTTGGTTCTTCTTTTTTTACAACTGGTTGTTCTTCTGCGACCGGCGCTTCTTCTACAACTCGTTGTTCTTCTGCGACTGGTGTTTCTTCTACAACTCGTTGTTCTTCTGCGACTGGCTCTTCTTCTACAACTCGTTTATTTTCTTCTGTTTCTGCAAGTAAAACATTCGCAAAGCTTTGAACGTCGTTCTTTGTCTGTTCATCAGCCTCAGCTACATGTATGAATTCACTCTTTTGTTCAATCGCTTCATCTTCTTGCTGAATTTCCTCAAGTGCTACAAATGTCTCTACTACAGGCGCTTTTATTTCTGCAATTACTTCCACTTCTTCTAGCTCTTCTGTTTCCGCAATTACTTCCACTTCTTCTAGCTCTTCTGCTTCTGCAATCACTTCTACTTCTTCTGACTCTTCCGTTTCTGCAATTACTTCCACTTCTTCTAGCTCTTCTGTTTCCGCAATTACTTCTACTTCTTCTGACTCTTCCGCTTCTGCAATTACTTCCACTTCTTCTGGCTCTTCTGTTTCTGTAATTACTTCCACTTCTTCTGACTCTTCTGCTTCTGCGATTACTTCTACTTCTTCTGACTCTTCTGCTTCTGCAATTACTTCCACTTCTTCTGATTCTGCAATCACTTCTACTTCTTCTAGCTCTTCTGTTTCTGTAATTACTTCTACTTCTTCTAGCTCTTCTGTTTCTATAATTACTTCCACTTCTTCTGGCTCTTCTGTTTCTGTAATTACTTCCACTTCTTCTGGCTCTTCTGGTATTTCCACAATGATTGTTTCTGCAAGTTTTTCTTCTGCTTTGACAATCACTGATTCTTCTGGAGCTTGCTTTTCCACTTCAATAGTAGGTTGTTTTATTTCTGTATTACGTTTAATTTCTTCTGATAATATTGTATCCTCGTACTCTACTTTAGAAGCCACTAATTCTTCTTGTAGATTGTTTTCGTTTAACACCACTACATCTTTTTCTAGCTTAGCACTTTCCATCTGCTCAGCTACTGTTTTATGAAGTAATTCATCCGCTGAAACTTCCTGCGGTGTACTCATTCCTTGAATCACTTCTTTTTCTTCTACTAAAGGCTCTTGGCGTTCGATTTCATAACCGTTTTTCTCTAGCCATTGATCAACAACTGATTTTTCTTGCTTTTTATCCTGTTGACCAACCGATTCATGACTAGGCGAAGAAGACGTTGCTTGCCCTTCTGAGAAATCTGATAATGTATATCCTTTTTTCTCTAACCATGCATCAACAACTGCTTTGCCCTCTACAGATATTTCAAGATCTTCTCTTTCTTTTACTTCCTCCTGCTTTTCAACCTTTTTCTCTACTGAAGGACGATTATATCCATAAATTGGCGAAATCATTTCTGTTGGACGAAATGGTCTACGGTTACTCTCTTGCGAAGGTGCAGATGCCTTTTTAACGACAGCCTCTCGCACCGGTTCATATTGTACTTCCGGTTCTTCATATGTAGAAACTACCTTTTCCACATACGGTCGTCTGCTTCTTTCCACCTGTATTCCTCTTTGAGCAGTCGGTTCTTCATATGTTACTCCTTGAACAGGTTGTTCTTCGAAGTGATCTACTTCTCTTTCATCCTCTTCATCGAACCCATTATCCGGTACTAAAGGAAAACGGCATTTACCTGCATTCCTACTTGCCATTTGTGCTTCTCTTGCTTCAGTGTAGTGGTTTACACGAGGAATTTTCGGCTGACTTTCAATTTGCTTTTGTACTTCTTTATTCAACGCTGTTTGTTCTTCCTCTTTGTTAAACAACTTTTTCATCCAATCTAACATGCTTACCACTCTTTCTACTAAATAGTAACATCCTTTATTGTATCAGCATTCGGCAAAAAGTGCAGGTAAAATTAAGCATGTCATATTTATCCACAATATTCTAATTTACGAGTGTTTCATATGGAAAAACGCAGCCTTTCATGTAAGACTGCGCTTAAGCTTTACGCTTCCGATATGCATCTATACTATCCGTTACACTTTGCAATAAAGAATTTACATACTGCGGGTCAGATAATTTTTTATCTTCTTCAAGATTTGACATAAACCCAAGTTCTAATAGTACACCAGGTACTTTGGACCAATTAAATCCAGAAAGATCATCCCTGAATTTAATTCCATTTACTTTCACTTGCTGGTTCTCCCTCATTTTATTTAAAATCATTTGAGAGATTTGAAGGCTTTCCGCATAAATCTCTTTCGTATGCGGACTGTCTTCTGCTGGCGTCAATACAGCAAATCCACTTTGGTTTGGATTTTCAGAACCATCTGCATGAAGACGTAAAAATAAATTTGCCTTATGATTGTTTGCGAATGTCGCCCGTTCTTTATTACTTATATCAACGTCTTGTGACGTTCTCGTCATTAATACTTGCATTCCCTTCGCTTCTAACTTTTCTTTTAATACGAAAGCCATTTCTAATACAAGTACGGCCTCTCTTTTTTTCGTCACAACACCAGTTGTACCATCTGTGACTTTATATTTTTGTGTTGTTGCCCCTGGCCCAATCGGCTCTAAATTTAAATTCGCTTTTTGTTGATGCCCTGGATCAATAACGACGAGAAACTTCTCTTGTTTTTCATTACTCTCTACTTTTTGTTCATTATTTTGCACTGGTTGCTCAGTTGGCAGCACCGGTGTAGTTTCCTCTATCTTTTCTTCAGTCGGCATTTCCTCCTGCTTATGCTCCACTTGCTCATTCGTTTTAATTGCTTGCGATTCTTCGTTCTTTTCTTGTTCTTGCTGCTTTTCTACCGGTGCATCTTCTTTGGTATCTTTTCTTTTCTCTTGTATAGAAGATGTAGTTTCTTTTTTCGGCTGCTCTTGTGAACAACCAGCCATATATATTCCAATGAATGCAATCATGCTCATTATTTTTATATACTTCATACTTCTCTCCCATCACTTTGCACCGGATTCAAAGTTTTTCTTATAATTGCCCTATAATCTCATCCATATTTCCAATATAAACAGGATGCCACGTTTCTGTACCACGCTCTGCAGTATAAACCGGATAAGCGTTATCATCTATATTTACGAAAACTGGATCACCCATATCCGTTTCATATCCAATTGCAATCCATCCTTCTTGCCACTTTCCGTTTTCTTCACTTATTAATGAATTTTTATGTTTATCATATCGGTAACCGATTTGTCCTTTTTCTAATTCACTTTCACTAAACACATATATTTCATAAGTACCTAGCTCAACATCTTGCTGTTTTGAAGTTTCAATTCGTTTTAGAAGTTCTGCGATTTTTGGTTGTTGTTTCATACGTCTATCCCCTTCTATTTTTCTAAATTTTAACTAGTTTGTTTATAAAATACAATATAGATTTTAAGAAAAAAGGTGACACCTTTATCATATTTACGATTTTTTGAGTATATCTATCACAACTCTCAATATATTAACGATTCAACACGAAATTTCGACTTACCAACAAAAATGACAAAAAAGAGAGGCTGCCCAAAAGGACAACCTCTCTTTTCTTATATCAATTAAAATTTAAATTCTTGTCCAACTTCAAAACTATCTTCTAATACAAGAATACCTTTTTCTTGTGGAGCGTCTGGAAGCTCTAATTCACGTGCAGAGCAGATCATTCCAGAAGAAGGAACACCGCGAAGCTCAGCTGGCTTAATTAACATACCGCTTGGCATTACAGCACCGATTTTTGCAACGACAACTTTTTGTCCTGCATCAACATTTGGTGCGCCACATACGATTTGTAATGTTTCTGTACCGATTTCTACTTTACAGATGTTTAACTTATCAGCATTTGGATGCTTTTCTTTTTCAGCTACATAACCTACAACAAATTTCGGAGAAAGATCTGCTTCTACTGTTTCTTCAAAGCCGTTCTTCGCTAAAATTTCGTTGATTTTCTCAACAAGCTCTTTCGTTAATGTAAGGTTACCTGTTTCTGTTACTTCTAAATAAGAAGATGCATTAAAGATGTTGAATCCTCCCGTTACGTTGCTTTCACGATCATAAACGCGTGCAACATCTCCTTTGCGATCAAAAGTACGGTTCTCTAAAGTAATATCTTGTAAGGCAACAATTAAAGTGTCACCAATTCCTTCAAGGTTGTAAAAAACGTTCACTTCGTTCATCCTTTCTCTTTTCCATCTGTCTTCTTCCGATTTTTCGCTAAAATAAAGATTGGTTCAAATTCTCCATCTTCATATACGAATGAAAGTGATGTAATCGGAACATGCCCTTCGGCAAAAAATTTCATTGTCATTTGTGCAATAATATCATAACCGATTTCGTTGACGATATCAGCAATAATTAATACATCTTGGTGAGGAACAGCAACAACCATGTCACCAGAAATCTTTTCACGCATCGATTGTAGTAACGATTCGTTTAAAATACGAGTCGCGTCATACCCATCATTTGTGTTTAAAAAGTAGAATGTATTACCCGCTACTGTGTCTTGTTTAAATTCATAACCTAATGAGCGTGCGTTGAATAATGCCATTTCACGCACTTGCTGTTCTGTAAGTTCTAATTTTTGTAACAGACGTTCATCAATTAGTCGATACGTTTTATTCGAATCTAAC
The DNA here is from genome assembly GCF_001429475.1 of Bacillus sp. Root131. Classification (NCBI taxonomy): domain Bacteria; kingdom Bacillati; phylum Bacillota; class Bacilli; order Caryophanales; family Bacillaceae; genus Bacillus; species Bacillus sp. Root131. Next base: position 188,737 of record NZ_LMJQ01000012.1, on the reverse strand, counting down.
GCATAGTAAATACGTGTTTCCGCCGTATGATCCGTCATAATAAACGGATTTCCTTCTTCTGCTTGTTTCGGGAAAGAAGTAGAACGAATAACAGGTAAAATTTTTGCTCCGCTATTTTCTTCTTTATGCATCGCAATTAGCGCTTCTTGTACGTAATAAGCAACTTCTTCAATTGCCTTTTCTTTGTTCACTTCCCATTTTGCTACAACTCCTGGAAGTGATACGTTAATACCTTTTTTCGAGTCTTTCTGTTCTATACGTAGAACCTCTTTCTCGCTATCATACTGAAAGTCCCACTCTGGACGAGATAATTTCTTCATTAACTCGTCTTTCATCTTTTTACTTGTCATCTTCATCTCTTTTTCCTCCCTTCCAAAAAAATAACCTCCCCCGCGAAGGTAGAGGTTGTTTTACAATTCAATTGGCAAATTGCCTTATTTTAAACCTTCAATGAACTCTTCGATTTGTTCTTGTGTTTTACGATCTTTGTTTACATAGCGACCAGTTTCTTCACCTTTATTGTACGCTACAAAGCTCGGAATGCCAAATACGTCTAATTTTACACATAGATCAATAAACTCATCACGATCTACATAGTAAAATGAGAAATCACTATATTTCTCTTCTACTTCTGGCATAAATGGGTCTACAAAACGGCAGTCTGGGCACCATTCTGCTGAGAACATAAAGACTACATTCTCTTCATTTTTTAATTGTTGGAATTGCTCCATGCTTTCTAATGACTTCATCTATATTTCCTCCTCTAACGAGTGCATTTTTCATGTTATAATCTTTCTTTTATACTACCATACATCGCGCATGGTGCAAGGTTTATGCTTGCTTTTTGTCATACTTATATTGCCCAACAAGTAACTTAACAACGTGTACAAATAATTCCGTGCGGTCGACATAATCATCTGTAAAAATACCAATCGCTCCTTCGTGACTACGAATATCTTTTCTATGTACAAACTCTTCCATCACTTCACTTAACTCCTTGCCATCTTCAAGAGGTGCTAAAAAATCGTCTGGTAACGTAATACGCGCTCCTCCAGCCACGAATACTTTCCCATCACTTGTTGCTAGCGCGCCCCAGTTACACATAAATAAACCGTGCTCCGTTTTCATCACACCGCCTTCTAGCCCAATACCAATTGGAGCTTCTCCTTCCTCTAGCGCTCGCTTCGCTCTATTAATCGCTCCTTGCATCGTCTCTTCATCTGAAAACGGCTGATTTGCTACTCCTGAAGGAACAGAGAGAGATGTAATTGTAGCATCTTTCCAAACCTTCTCCACAGCACCAACTTTCGTTTTATTCTTCGATCCAACTACTACTTTCATTTCATTCACCTCTATATACATTCATCATTTCGCCCTACTTAAATTAAACATTAATCACTACCATACATCACCCGGGCATCTATTCAACCTCAAAAAGAAGGTAGATTTCCTCACCATTACCGTCTTCGAACACAAAAACAGTCTTCCTCTCTTTTCCTACCCAGTGTCTTAATACAATTCGAGCACCAATTAGGCACTGACCGCTCCCACACATGGATGGGTCATCTATTCAAGCCAAAAAAAGAAAGGCTCTTCAGCCCTTCTTCCTCTCTACGCGTTATTCTTAATTGTCTCTAACGTCGTTTTATCCGTTGCTCTTACAAGCTTCGTAATTAATTCTTTCGCCGCTGCATAATCATCAACATGTAAAATTGAAGCATGTGTATGAATGTAGCGTGCACAAACACCAATTACTGCTGATGGGATACCAGAGTTACTTGTATGTACACGGCCCGCATCTGTACCACCTTGTGAAATAAAGTATTGGTACGGAATGTTGTTTGTTTCTGCTGTATCTAAAATGAATTCGCGCATTCCTCTATGTGTTACCATCGTGCGATCGTAAATACGAAGAAGAGCACCTTTTCCTAATTGACCGAACTGCGTTTTGTCACCAGATGCATCGTTTGCTGGACTTGCATCAAGCGCATAAAAAATGTCTGGTTGAATCATATTTGCAGCTGTTTGCGCTCCGCGAAGGCCTACTTCTTCTTGTACAGTAGCACCAGAATATAATGTATTTGGTAATGTTTCATCTTTTAATTCTTTTAACAATTCGATTGCAAGACCACATCCGTAACGGTTGTCCCAAGCTTTCGCCATAATTTTCTTCTCATTTGCCATCAGTGTGAATGGGCAAATCGGCACGATTTGTTGTCCTGGTTTTACACCAATTTCAATCGCATCTTCATAACTATCTGCACCTATATCAATTAACATATTTTTTATATCCATCGGTTTTGCACGTTGCGCGTCACTTAATAAATGAGGAGGAATAGAACCAACAACCCCAATAACAGGACCATTCTTCGTCATAACTTGTACACGCTGTGCTAATAAAACTTGGCTCCACCAGCCGCCTAACGTTTGAAAACGAAGCATTCCATTTTTCGTAATTTGTGTAACCATGAAACCTACTTCATCCATATGACCTGCTACAAGAACACGCGGGCCAGTTTCGTCCCCTTTTTTCAGACCAAATACGCTACCTAAACCGTCTTGTACAATTTCATCCGCATATTTGCTTAATTCTTGTTTCATAAAACGGCGTACATCATGTTCAAAACCTGATGCCCCCTGTAATTCTGTTAACGTACGAAATAATTGTAATGTCTCTTTATTCACGAAGTCCCCTTCTTTCAAACCTTAGTAGAATACCTCTTTTATTGTAACGAAATTTTCGAAATGTTTCTAGTTTCTTCTTTTTTAACTGTATTTGCTTTATAATTATTATTGGTACACTATTTTTATTTTATAGAATTGAGGTGAATATATGAGTTGGAAAGGTTTAGTAGCAGGTCTTGGCGTTGGGTTCGCAGCTGGTTATCTCGTTGCAAACAAAGTACAAGAACAATCCCATATTTCTTCAGAAAAAGCATTGAAAATGGTGAAACAAGCATTAAGTCATAAAGGTGAAATTACTGGCTCTTGGGTACATATGGTTCCAGAGACATTTGAAAAATATGATGTCGCATATGAAGTTTATCGCGGCGGTCTTACAACAATGTTAGATGATATACAAGAACGATTTGAATTTTTAGTTGATGCTAAAACAGGTACTGTTTTAGAAGTTATAGCAGCATAAAAAGGAGGGTTCCCATTAGGTGAACCTCTTATTTTTTTGAAATTGTGGGTATTGATTAAAATTATATCAGCGATTTTCCGAATATATCGACTTACCGACAAAATCCGATAATAAAAAAGAAGCTGCTCCAACAAATATGATGGAACAATCTCCTCTTTTTAAGCTTCTATACTCGTTTTCCGTTCTATTTTTTCTACAATATGTCCTTCCTCATTCCACTTCACAGCACGATAATATGCGTCATGATAAAACGTAAACCACGCCTCTTTTTCAGCACCATACTTCATCCACTTTTGCTTATTTTCAATCGAAGTCATCGGATAATCATCGTATGCCATTACCCATAATACATTTTGATGCGCGTGTGTCGGCAATAGGTCTGCTAAATGTAGCATCGTTTCTCCTTGACTCTCCAAAGCGATAACTGCATGTCCATCGCTATGACCACCCGTATGCGTCATCTTGATTTCATCTGTAATTTCTATTTCTTGCTGGAACGTAACAACTTGATCTACAATTGGCTCCCAATTTTCCTTCCAATATGTATTACGTGATCTAATGTTTGGATTCCTCATTTCATTCCATTCTGTTTCACTTACGTAAACTTTCGCATTTGGAAATGCCGGTACAAGGTAATCATCTTCCCATTTTGTTAGACCAGATGCATGATCAAAATGAAGATGTGTCATTAAGACGTAGTTGATATCTTCAGACTTTAATCCTAATTTTTTTAATGATTCATACACCGATGACTCTTCTGTTACACCTTGATTTCGTTTCATCTTCTCATTCAACTTACCGTTTCCTATTCCTGAATCAATGAGCATATTTCCATCTTTCGTTTGTAATAGTAACGGATCTGTTCGTAAGTAAATATGATTTGTGTCATTATGTGTATATTTACGTGACCAAAGTACTTTCGGCACAACACCAAACATTGCCCCTCCATCTAAATGTGTATTCCCGCCTTTTAACCACGTTACTTTTATATCTCCAATTTGTAACTGTTCCATTACACATCCCCCTTTCAATTAATCTTAACATAAAATTCTGATTATTTTAGGCATAAAAAAACCTATGCATTACTGCATAGGCTCTGTACGATATTTTGCTTCAACTCGGTAAATACGATGACCCTTACTAGAGAATTTCTCTTCGTATTCAGTCATGATGTTACCTTCAAAGTCGCTGTTATGAAGATCTAAGCTTAAGTACGTTAGTAACATACCATACTCAGCCATACTCATAAGAGAATATTCAAATAAACCTTGGTTATCTGTTTTAAAATGAATTTCTCCGCCTTCTACTAACACTTCTTCATAATTACGTAAAAACGTTTTATACGTTAAACGACGCTTCGTATGACGCTTCTTTGGCCATGGATCTGAGAAGTTTAAATAAACGCGATCAATCTCACCTTTTGCAAAGAAAACTGTTAAATCTTCAGCATCTTTATTAATTAACTTTAAGTTCGGCACTTCTTCTTCAATTAATTTATCAAGTGCATCTACAACAACACTTGTGAATTTTTCAATTCCAATATAATTAATATGTGGATTCGCTTTTGCCATATCATACATAAAGCGGCCACGACCTGTACCTACTTCAATATGAATTGGTTGTTCATTTCCAAATACTTCTTTCCAGTTACCAGCGCGCTCCTCTGGGTTTCCGATTACGATATGTGAATACTCGTTAATTCGATCCATTGCATATGGTTTATGTCTTAAACGCATAGATGTCTCCCTCTCTTTACAAAACTATTTTAAAGGAATAATTCCTTCTTTCTTTTTTTAATTAATCTACCAAACAAAAAACCAAGTACGTACGAGCACTCGGTCCGTTTCTTTCAAGTATAAGATGTACCATTTTGATAAAAACTACATACAGCATTAAACATTCCATGACGAAACAGCTTTTTCTCTTACATTTGAAGAGAAAAACAATCGAAAGGATGATCCGTTCATGCCAATTAATCAACAACATCAATTAGAAGTGCTGAAAGATATTTTAGTCAACCACCAAAGTGATTGCTGCGGGACAGTTTCAGAATGCGAGCAATTAGAGCGCCTCATTCAATCGTTACTCGCAAACGATAATATAAGTAGTGACGCTAAAACAATGCTAAACGATGTATATTCTTATAGTCAATCGGGTAAATCTTCCTCTAATTTGGACAACCATATTTCCAATAATCAAGAACAACTTACTCAGTGGATTGCTGGAATGGACAATTTTTCTTAAGTATTATTCTGAAGCAAGTAGTTGCTGTAAATATTGATGCCAATATTCAGCTTCTGCTTGCTGTTTTTTTGTTGTATGCCATTGAATAGACAAAATCGTTTGTGCTATCACATACCATCTCATACGCCTAAGCAGCGATTCATCCATTTCAATATCATAAAAACCGAGCCACTCACTCCACTCCTGGCGCGGAATGTACCAATATAATAACATACCAAGGTCTAGAGCCGGGTCAGCAATTACAGCTCCATCCCAATCAATTAAAAACAACTCATCTTCATCCGACAATATCCAATTGTTATGGTTTACATCACAATGGCATACAACAAATTCATTGTATTCAATAGCTTTTAATGAACCCATTAAATATTGAAGGCCTTGCTGAATTGTTTCATCATCCCTTATATCTCCTCTTAAAACGAGTTGCAGTTGTTGTAATAACTCTTGTGCGTGAAGCGGCTGCTTCCCAAGTCTTTGAATCATCTGTACAAGCGCTTTAGAGGAGTGTATTTTCTTCAAAAGTTTCGCAACACGTTCTAGTTTCATATCCTCTGGCTCTAGCTTCTGTCCCGGAAGCCATTTTTGAGCAGAAATTACATCACCATTCGTTACCCTTCTTGTCCAAAGTAATTTTGGAACAATTCCTTCTGCTGACAATACCGCTAAAAAGGGCGATGTATTCCGCTTTAAAAATAACTTCTGTTGTCCGTTTTGCGCAATATATGCATCGCCCGTTACTCCACCAGCCGGTACAAGACTCCACTCTTTTCCTAATAATTGTTCCAACCATTCCATATTCATTACCCGTTAACAAATCCTTATCTTTTATAGTTATGAAAAGAAAAACCGCAACATTTCTACACATGTTGTGGATTCATATATTTTACTGTAAATGAAAAGAAAAATTAGCCTAGGCCAAAAATCCTCTATTTTATTTTACAAAACCTGTCATAGAATGACAACTTATCAAAATCGTCACCTTTGTCAATTCTACATTTATTACATTCTCATCGTCAAGTAGCGATTTGTCACATTATCGTCAATATATACGTGCTAATTGGAGCGAGCCTAAGTTCCTTTCCTCTAAATAAAGAAATTGGATCTATTTTCGCTTCGTTTTCGTTTACTAACACATGCCACGTTTCTTCTTTCGGAAGTTGCACCGTTTTAGCTTCTAAACCGCTATTAAATAAAACGACAATCTCTTTCCACGGTCCAAACGATTTTACATTTTGCAGGTGGTATGCAAGTACTTCTGTAGATGTTTGTAAAAAAGTCATATGTTTTTTTATAAGGTCTGCGTTTTGTAATCGGAATGCCCCATGCTCTTTACGAATCGCAATTAAACCTTTTATATAGTTAACAGTCTCTATCTCTTTCTCTTTTTGATCCCAATCTAATTGATTGATCTCATCATTTGCATTATAACTATTTTCATTTCCTTTCTTCGTACGATAAAACTCTTGTCCTGCATGTAAGAAAGGAATGCCTTGTGAAAGAATAACCATTGCGCTCGCTAGCAGGTGACGTTTTTTCAAAATCGCTTCTGATTCTTCATTACTGCGCACTAGTTTATCCCACATCGTCATATTATCATGACATTCTACATAATTAATGCTTTGCGCCGGCTCTAGAAACAGCCCTGTTTCTTTCATACTTAAAAGACTTCCTGCTGCAATATACTGCAAATGATTACAGTCTACAGACCCACCAAATGCAAAACCACGCTTGTTTATATGAAATGTACTCCCTTTTATCCCATCACGAAATTGATCATTAAACTGCGCAATATGCGGCATGTTCTTCGCATTATTTAACGTTGCTTTTTCTTTGGCAGGAAGTGGTGTTTGTAAATCCCATCCTTCTCCTAATAATAAAGCATCTCGTTTTATGTTTCGTACTTCTTTTTCTATCACATTCATTGTATCAACATCTAAAATTCCCATTAAGTCGAATCGGAATCCATCGACATTGTATTCAGTAAGCCAATATAAAATAGACTCTACAATGAATTTCCTCATCATTTTCCGTTCAGACGCTATATCATTTCCGACTCCCGTCCCATTAGAAGGCATACCATCTTCACCATGACGAAAATAATAGCCTGGAACAAGCTTTTCAAATGATGATAGCTCTCTTTCATAAACATGATTATATACAACATCTATGATCACCCTAATACCTTGTTCATGAAATGTTTCAATTAGTTGTTTGCACTCAACTATCCTGTTATACGGATCAGAGGGATTTGTAGCATAAAATCCTGTTGGTGCATTGTAATATAATGGATTATACCCCCAATTATAGGCGGACGAAGGATTCGCCTCATCTACACCACCGAAACAATATAAAGGTAATAGTTCAACATGTGTAACACCTAAATCTTTTATATGAGACAACCCTGTTAACGTCCCGTTCCGTCCCGTTGTTCCCTCTTCCATCAATCCTTTATATGTTCCCTTTTGACTCACTCCACTATTTTGATGTATAGTCGCATCACGAATATGCAGTTCATACAATATGGCATCTGTCATTGATTGTAATGGTGGTAATCCCTCTCGTCTTGTTACACTCGTTTTTTCTAAATCGATAACAACACCGTGTTTGCCGTTTACCGTCACCGACTTTGCATAAGGATCCACAGCTTCGTTCCATATTAAATTAATACAAACAAGAAATGTATAGCATGCTCCGTCTAAATCCCCTTGTAATGTTTGAATCCAAACTCCGTTTTCTTCTCTGTACATTTCATGATCGGTATATTCTTTATCACTCTTATAAATTCTTACTTTCGCAAGCCTTGCGGTTGGAGCCCATACTTTAAATGTCGTTTCTTCTTTTTGATACACAGCACCTAAATCTGTACCTTCGTAATAATACTTTTCATCGAAAATTGTTGTTCGAATAACAGCACCTATTTGTAAATCCGTTTCTTCATTCCGTTCATCTCGTACTGTATAATACTTCCCCACATCTAGCGGCTCTTCTATAAAGCACTCATACTTCGTTGCATCTGGAAGTGCAATAGTATGAGCAATCGGTAAATCTTTCACATTACTTCCTTCTTGCAAACGAAATGTCCGACTTGTTCCATACGCATGTGGGAGCAAAATTGTAATTTTATTCATTTCATCTAAATAGGCATCAAATGGACGTTTTACTTTCAACATAAAAAAATCACCATCATTCTCAAAGTTAAAATAAAGTGAAACTTTAATGAGCGAGAAAATTTTCCCATCCTCACTTATTATTAGCCTTCACCAATCAGGCGAGATAAAATGAGCTGCAAATGATAAGGCTTTTCTTATCAACAAGACTCTATACAGTAACTCCATTCTTCTCTATAGTATATTCACCTGCATAAAAAACGTTTTCAACATTCTATTTTTGTAATTTTATTTCAGCAATCGATTTATACTTCGGGGTTTCTTTCACGTGGGATTCGTATAAAGTAATTGTATCTGCTTGAAATGATATTTCAGGCACTTCTTTTATACTTTCTAAATGAAACTTTTCTTCTCCTATCCATTTACGAGCAACAGTAATATGTGGATGATACGGGCGTGTTTCTAGAGAAAAACCATTTTCTTCACAAATGGCATGTACTTGCTTTTGTAACTGAAACAAATCATGATTCTCACTTACCTTCGCCCAAAGAATACGGGGCTGATCTTCCCTACCAAACGTTGAAAAACCTTGTAACGTGAACGATAGTTCTTTTGTTTTTATAAGTGTTTGTAATCCATTCTTTATCCCTTTTAACTGTTCTTCTGTCGCACCTCCTAAAAAGGAAAGGGTAATATGATAATCTTCCTTATGTACCCACGAGCGAAATGGTAATTTCTCATTCGTATCCTCTTTATAGTTAGACAGCACTTCTTTTATATGATTTGGTAACGTAATTGCGACAAAATAATGCCTATCCATGTACACCGTCTCCTTCTTTCTATTGTTGCTTTTCTTTCTTATCTCATTCAATTAAAAAGAAGCCGCCCTCTAAAGTAGAGAGCGGTCATTATTCATATATCGGCGATTAAAGTTTCACTTTACTTCGCTAATTCATGAATTGCTTGCGCATAAATTGCTGTTGCTTTTAATAAGTCTTCAATTTCAATGTACTCATCTTTTTGATGCGCAAGTTCTTCCTTTCCAGGGAATAGCGGTCCAAATGCCACACCAGCTTTTAATGAACGAGCATAAGTACCTCCGCCAATTGCTAATAGTTCTGCTTTTTCACCTGTTTGTTCTTCATATACACGTTGTAACGTACGAATTAATACGTGGTCTTTATCAACGTGATGCGGGCGTGAATTAGAATAGTCAGCTACTTCAAATCCATGCGTACCAACATACTCTTTCAACTTCGCAATTGTTTCTTCAAAGTTAGTTGTAACTGGGTAACGTACGTTTAGCCCTAAGTTACCACCGTTTTCTTTCGTATAAGAAAGGCGACCAACATTCACTGTTAACGGACCGCTAATTTCATCTTTATAAGCAATAGTAGCTTTTTCACCCAAAATATCACCAGTAAATGTTTCTGTTGCAAATGTCGCAAATGCAGTTGCTTTTCCATCAAGTGAAACTGTAGTCAAGAAGTTTGCTAATAATAAACCTGCATTTTCTCCTTTTTCAGGAGTAGATCCGTGCGCTGAAATTCCTTTTATTTGCAACGTCACTGTATTACCTTCTATAGTCGATTCCCCTATTTTTTTAGCAGTTTGTAAATACTCTTCATATGCTACTGTAAGTGCATTTACATCTTCTCCTGTAATAACCGCTTCTGCAAAATCAGGAACCATATTTAAACGTCGCCCTGAATCAAATGAAACAAGTTCATATGTACCTTTTTTCTCTTCACTACCATTTTGCACAACTTGTATATCAGAAATTCCTTTTTCTGCATTAATAATTGGAAAATCTGCATCTGGTGCAAAACCGATTGTTGGCATTTCTTCGTTTTTAAAGTAGTGATCTACACATTTCCAATTGCTTTCTTCATCTGTTCCTATAATCATACGAACACGTTTTGAAAGAGGTAAGCCTAATTCTTTCACAATTTTCATCGCATAATATGCTGCCATCGTTGGGCCTTTATCGTCAATTGCACCACGTGCAAAAATCTTTCCATCGCGAATATCCGCACTATATGCGGGAGTCGTCCAGCCATCTCCTTCTGGTACAACATCAACGTGACAAAGAATACCTACTAATTCTTCTCCTTGTCCCATTTCAAGATGACCTGCATATCCTTCTAAATTTTTAGAAGCAAAACCTTCAGCTTCTCCTTTATGTAACATGAAAGATAGCGCTTTTTCTACCCCTTCACCGAATGGTGCGCCCTCTTTCGCCGATTCTTCTTCCCATACACTTTTAATTTGTAAAAATTGTTGTGTATCACGAATTAAATCATCTTTTCGTTTTGCAACTTCTTCTGTCCAATTAATCGCTGACATCACGCATCCATCCTTCACTATATTATCTCTTTCATCATAGCAAACCGAAATCCCTTATGCCATACACGAAAACTAAATACCGAACAATTGTAATATTTCAGACATTTCTTATTAGTTTTTCTTTTATTTTTTCAAAAAAATTTGCAGGAATTTGGCGTTTTACGTAGAATTTTATGTGTTAGTTGACTGACCATATATACAATGTCAACTACCAATATTTTTCTATATGAATTTTTGTTAAACTTTTGTAAAATTTAAGTAGATTAAAGCATGAATTTTATCATGTAGAGTACAATGGTAGTAACGACCTTCTTTCCTGAATGGGGTCAAAAAAACTAGTAGAGGAGTGGTTTTCTCTTGAAACCTACAACTACTCGTATGCTAACACGCATTAAATCAATTTATATGTACATCAATGAAAACGGAACGGTAACGACGAAAGACCTTGTAGATGAGTTCGGGATCACACCGCGAACGATACAACGTGATCTAAATGTGTTGCAGTTTAATGAACTCGTGTATAGCCCTTGCCGCGGTAAGTGGACAACAACAGGAAAGAAAGTGAGAATGACCTCATAACAAAAAATAATTGTATGTAAATAAATACATACCCCTTTCTAACTATTAGAAAGGGGTCTTTTCTGCGCCTATAAAGGTACTACTTTTCAGTATCTACTTGATATGTTTTTAACATTTCTACTTCTTCATCTGTTAGCTCTCGGTATTGTCCAAGTTCTAGTTCTTCATCTAATACTAACGGACCCATCTCCGTTCTCTTTAGGTAGACTACTTTTTTCCCTACCGCTTCAAACATACGCTTCACTTGATGGAATTTCCCTTCTGTAATCACAAGCTCAATTTCGGAAATATCATCGCTTTTCAATATTGTAAGCGTACCTGGTTTTGTTTCATAGCCATCGTCTAAGATAACACCTTTAGCAAACTCTTTTACATCCTCTTCTGTTACTACTCCTGCAACGTGTGCATAATATTTTTTCGGCACATGCTTTTTCGGAGATAATAATTGATGTGATAACTTCCCATCATTTGTTATCAATAAGAAACCTTCCGTATCGATATCAAGTCGTCCAACTGGGAACGGATCAAAGATTGCATCTTCTAATTCTAATAAATCTATTACTGTTTCATGATTATCATCTTCCGTCGCTGAAATAACACCTTGTGGTTTATGCATCATTAAGTAAACAAACTCTTTGTATTCCACAACTTCACCGTGAATCATAACTTCTTGCTCTTCTACATTTACATGAACTTTCGCATCTTTTACTGGCGTTCCATCAATTTTCACAACGCCATCTTTCAATAATTTCTTTACTTCTTTTCTACTTCCATATCCCATATTCGCTAATAATTTATCTAATCTCACGCTTTTCACCTTCTTTATTTATCATAGAAAAGGGGACGTAATTACGCCCCTCTTGATTTCAACTTTATTTTAAATCTACTACCAAGTTTACGTTGAATTTTATCCAATGCTTCTCCGCCAAATACTCTTTCAAGTACTCCTGTGCGAATTGCTAACAATCCGTAAACAAGACCACCAATACCTGCACAAATCGCAACTGTTATAAGAGCACCAATACGGCCATCAGGCGAAATCATGAAGGATAGAAGCCATTGTGATAGTTTTACAGCAACGACCATTATAAGTGTCAGTACTGCAATTTGGAATGTTCTTTTATATACAACACCGAATGAATAGTGTGCGTATTTTTTAATTTGTCGATTTGTATACCAAACAGAAGCTAAGAAACCAACTGCGGTCGCTAGAATTGCTCCTACTGTACCGAAATAACGAATAAAGATTACGTTACATACAAATTTCAAAATAACACCCATAATAAGCGCGACAATTGCATGCTTTTGCTGATTAATCCCTTGAAGAATTGCCGCTGTTACTGTAAATAAAGCAAATAACAATGCAACTGGTGCATACCACATTAATACTTGTCCACCTAATGGATCTGAGTCATAGAAAGCAGTGTAAATTGGATATGCAAGTGTTGAAATACCGATAACTGCTGGCAATGTTAAAAACATATTTGCCTGGAATGTTTGTGTAATTTGTAATTTCAAATAGCGGTATTGTTTTTCAGTAAATGATTTTGTAATTGCTGGTACAAGCGTTAAACTAAACGCTGTTGCAAGTGATACAGGAATCATAATTAACTTATGCGTCCACATTGTGAAAATACCCAGCGCTCGCTCTGCGATATCACCTTGACCAATCGCCTGCATAATTGAGTTAAATGTCAATGTATCAATTTGTTGATATAAAGGAATTGTTAACCCAATTACAACGTAAGGAATCGCATATGCGAATAACTCTTTAAACAATTGAACAGTACTTACTGTTGATTCTGGTACAGTTTGTTCAATTAAATATTGATCCAAATATTTTTTACGTTTTAACCAGTACCAAATTAACACACCGAGTGCTCCAACCGCTGAAACGAACGCAGCAAATGTCGCTACTCCAACTGCTGTTGCAACTGTACCGCCAAGTACTTTAATAACGATAAAACTACCTGCTAATAAAAAGACGATACGAATAATTTGTTCAATAATTTGTGAAACGGTAGTTGGTCCCATAGACTGGTGACCTTGGAAATAACCACGAATTAAACTCGCTGCTGGTACAACAATAAGTGCGAAACTTACAAGACGAATGATCGTCGTAACTTCTCCTACATTATTGTGTATACTTTGTTTACCAAGCATCGCTTCTGCAAACAACGGTGCCGTCATGTACAGTACTAGGAACGAAAGAACTCCTGTTACTATCATCATAACCATTCCCGAGCGGAACATTCTCCGGCTCGTTTTATAATCGCCAAGCGCATTATATTTGGAAACAAATTTTGAAACAGCAAGCGGCACACCTGCCGTTGCGATACTTAAAAAGATCGTATATGGAATGTATCCATATGTATAGAGCGTTCCGCCTTCTGTACCTACTAATGCATGAAACGGGAAGACGTAAATCATGCCTAAGAACTTTACTAAAAATGTCCCTAGCGTAACAATAAGCGTTCCGCGCAGAAATTTCGAATCGGACATACAAAAATCCTCCTACATCTACATAAAATGAAACTTTAATCAGTGGGGTGTTCTTCTCCACTGATTATTAGTTGAACCATTCGAGCATTTACAGGCTAACAGACTCCCTATTTACTTCTCCTAAATCTTGAGGTTTTAGTCTTATCGCCTACAAATAGCAGGATAGTGCTGAACTCTAACTTTTGTATTGTACCACAATTCTCTCATTAAGCAGTACTTCACTCTATTTTTCTTTTAACGGAAAACATGCTATTCTTTTAGGCAGGAAATGTAGAAAATGAGGTCGATATATTATGCATTATGATGTTATTGTCATCGGCGGCGGTCCTTCTGGGCTAATGGCTGCAATTGGTGCTGCAGAAGAAGGCGCAAATGTCCTGCTTCTTGATAAAGGAAATAAACTTGGGCGTAAACTTGCGATTTCTGGTGGCGGACGCTGTAACGTAACGAACCGTCTACCACTTGATGAAATTGTTAAACATATACCAGGAAACGGTCGCTTCTTATACAGCGCTTTTTCTCTTTTTAATAATGAAGATATTATTACATTCTTCGAAAATCTTGGTGTTAAATTGAAAGAAGAAGACCACGGTCGCATGTTCCCCGTGTCAAACAAAGCGCAATCTGTTGTAGATGCACTTTTAACACGATTAAAAGACTTAGGTGTAAAAATCCGTACAAATACGCCTGTTGAAACGATTGAATATGAAAATGGTCAAACGAAGGCAGTTGTACTGCAAACAGGCGAAGTGTTAGAAACAAATCATGTCGTTATCGCTGTTGGCGGAAAATCCGTTCCTCAAACTGGTTCCACTGGAGACGGATACGCTTGGGCTGAAAAAGCAGGTCATACAATTACAGAATTATTCCCAACAGAAGTACCTATCCTGTCAAACGAGCCGTTTATACGTGATCGCTCATTACAAGGTCTTGCTTTACGTGATATAAACTTAAGCGTATTAAACCCGAAAGGAAAAGCTATCATTTCTCACAAAATGGACATGCTCTTCACTCATTTCGGCCTATCTGGTCCTGCTGCTCTTCGCTGTAGTCAATTCGTCGTGAAAGCACTGAAAAAGTTTAAAACGAACACAATACAAATGAGTATTGATGCATTGCCAGAGGAAAATAGTGAGCAACTATTTCAGCGCATGCTGAAACAAATGAAAGAAGATCCGAAAAAAGGAATTAAAAACGTTTTAAAAGGTTATGTCCCTGAACGTTACTTCCTATTCTTATTAGAAAAAAATGAAATTGACGGTAGTGAACAAGCTGGACAAGTTTCTCACGAAAAGATTCGTGCACTTGTGAAAGACTTTAAAGAGTTTACTGTGAATGTAAATGGTACGCAGTCAATTGAAAAAGCATTCGTTACTGGCGGAGGTGTATCCGTGAAAGAAATTAATCCGAAAGAAATGTCTTCTAAATTCACGAACGGCTTATATTTCTGCGGAGAAGTTCTTGATATCCACGGTTATACTGGTGGCTATAATATTACATCAGCCCTCGTTACTGGTAGAATTGCTGGAACGACAGCTGGAGAAAACGCGAAAATGCAATATTAAAAAAGAAACAGGGATTCCTGTTTCTTTTTTAATATTGCCATGAAATCATTATCGGCGATTCTACAACTTATATCGGCGATTTCTCAAATATATCGACTTACCGACAAGAAGCGACAAACATCTGCTCCATGTAACTTTCCATTGCTTTTTTGTTGCTTTATATACCTTAGTACCTTTATATTTTATATTGTTGAATATTTAAAAAAGGGTAAGGGGAAAACAAATGAGAAAAAAAGTCATGATGTCTTTAATGTTAATGACGTTTCTTTCTGCGGTAGAAGGAACGATTGTTAGTACAGCAATCCCTCGTATAACGAGTGATTTGTCAGGCGTCGAACTTGTTAGTTGGGTATATGCAATTTATATGCTTGCAACAGCTGTTTCGACTCCAATATACGGAAAGCTCGCTGATTTATTCGGCCGTAAAAAAGTTTTACTGATCGGAGCTACAATCTTTTTAGTCGGTTCTGCACTTTGCGGAGTCGTTACATCGATGGAACAATTAATTTTCTTCCGCGCTCTTCAAGGTATCGGTGCTGGTGCTGTTATGCCAATCACAATGACGATAATTGGAGACTTATATAGCGAAGCGAAAGACCGCGCGAAAGCACAAGGTTGGATGAGTGCCGTTTGGGGTGTATCCGGTGTTATCGGACCGTTAGTAGGTGGATTTTTAGTTGATTCCCTTTCTTGGCGCTATATTTTCTTCTTAAACGTTCCATTTGGAATTATCGCTTGCTTAATGATTGCAATTTACTACAAAGAATCTATTAAGCCCGCTAAACACCATATCGATTATCTTGGTGCAACAGTTTTTTCATTAAGTACAATCGCTCTACTATATGCATTATTAACAGGTAGCAGTAAGCAAAACTGGGGAGACATGACAATTATCGGCCTATTAATCTTTGCCGCTATTTCATTCATTATTTTCTTGTTCATCGAGAAAAAATCTCCGGAACCATTAATTCCTTTAACACTTTTCTCTAACCGTACATTATCTACGATAAATATATTAACTCTTATTGCTGGCGCAATGATTATTAGTATTACAATGTACCTACCAATCTGGAGCCAAGGTGTATTAGGAAAAAACGCTACAGAAGCTGGACTTATTTTAATGCCAATCCCTGTTATGTGGACATTTGGCGCTATTTTCTCTGGTAACTTAGTAGGCAAATTAAAAACGAAACAAATCATTTTACTTGGGGCTAGCATTTTATCAGTCGCTACGTTCTTATTATTTACACTATCAACCAATTCACCATCGTTCCTTATTTATGTAGCAGTTGGATTATTCGGCTTAGGAATGGGGCTTGTGACACCGATTTACATGGTAACAATTCAAGCAGCAGTCCCAGCTCATACACGCGGAACAGCTGTTGGTTTAAACACATTTATTAATACATTTAGTCAAACGTTAGGTGCTGCAATATTCGGTACAATCTTCAATACGATGATTCACGCACGTGGTATTAAAAATCTTGATCTTGTATCTGGTGGACATGGCGGTACTACAGCAAACGTAGTAACCGAATCACAATCCGCATTAGCATCAAGCGTACACGTCATTTATATGAGCACTTTCGTATTAGCAGTATGTACATTAATTATCGCTTGGATTTTATTAAAGCCAGCTACACAAACAAGTGAGCAACAATAAAAAGGATGACCATTTTGGTCATCCTTTTTACATAACATCTACTCTTCATTCTCCACAATATGTTTCAGCATGGATAATTTATTATCCCAAAAACGCTCATAATACGAGAGCCACTGTTGTAATTCTTCTAATGGTTCTGGATGCAAACGATATATCTTCTCTCTTCCGCTTTTTCTTCCACTTACTAAATTCGCTTCCGAAAGAATATGAAGGTGCTTTACAACCGCAGTACGACTCATCGGGAAATGATCCGTTATTTTGGAAATCGGTAACTCTTTGTCACTTAATAACCGTATTACTTCTCGGCGGGTTGGATCAGCAATTGCTTGAAATACATCATATTTCGCTGCTGACGAGGACACTTAGCCTTCGACAACCTTTTTCAGTTTTTCATTTACAATCGCTACCCAACCACCGCTCATTCTATCGCGAATAATAGAGCTCTTCGCATTTGCTTTCGGAAGAATTTCATCAGGATGTTTCCAGCCGCCGTGAATTAACGTAAATTCTGTTTTGTTATCTCCTAAGTCTTTCAAATTAAATGAAACAATCCAGCCATCTGTATCCCATGAGAAAGATAAATGGTTTGGCTCATCAATTTCTAACACTTTACATGGTGATGGCCCAAATGGTGATTGCACATGAAATTCATGTCCTACCTCTAATACAAAATCATTTGGCATAAACCATGACGCAATCCCTTCTGCAGTTGATACTACACTCCATACCTTTTGAATAGACGCGTTAAAAACGATTGTTTGTTTAATATCATTTAATGTATTTTGTTGTTCCATTTTCATTCTCCTTTACTCCGCGTTATAACATAACACCTTTTGGTTGTACTTTGATGATATAACACCTTTTGGTTTCATGTCAACGCTAATTCTTTTACTGTTGAGAAATTCTCAACATTTTTTCAACAGGACAAACACCCTCTTAGCATTTCCTCATAATATACTCACAAAGGCAATACAAAATAAAAACTTCTCTCAACATGAAACTCCATCATTCATATTGAAAGAAGTGCCTTACTTATATCATGCGTACTTCGTCTCTCCTCCTTCCCTCAGGGACAATACGCGAGATATGACAAATCAGAAGGAATATGCCCACCATTTGAGTAGGTAGTTATTTCTCTTCTCCTCAACATTTCCTTAGGAGCGAAATGACTACCGACTCACTTTTTTCAAACAAAATAAAAAGGGGTTGAACGCTATGTTCTATTGCATTAACTGCTCTGATATTCATCATGAAAAACATCCGAATGATAAAGTATTCAAAAACGGTTTTTATATTGATCCATTTTTAGGTGATCGTTATCACCTTGGTATGTGTAAAGATGCCCAAAACCATGAAACAGGGGAGCCTCTTTTAACGACAAAGAAATCAGGCACAACCCAATCTATTATGAACGTATTACCGACACATGTTGTCCCAACATAAAACATAAAAAAGAGCTGGATGAGCCAGCTCTTTTTTATGCTTTATAAACGATCATTGCTGAAAAACAATAAATTTGGTTTTCATCGTCGTTAATGGAAACACCAACTTGGTACTTAATATCTACAAAGTTGCTATCATCAATCTTTTTCAAAAAAACATTCACAGCGTCTTCTAAGTCTTTTTCGTGACTTTCATCAAACACTTTCACACGAATCATGTTAACACCATCCTAGATCGCAGCCCTCCGCCGCTTGATTATTGCCACGGTGCGTATCTATGATGCGATAAAACTTTCCATTCTCATATATATATCCGTCTTCTAACACATATTTTTTATCTTCAGTATAGACATAAAACTTACCTATCATAAATTTACTCGTATATAATTCCAAATAATTTGGTCTAAATTTAGCTACAACTTTATTTGTAATATCAATTTTTATTGTGCGCCCCACCTTCTCTCCCTCCTTTGCAAAGAACGGATTTAGGTATATTGTATTAGCGCTTTTACATTTTATGCTTAAAAATAAGTGGATATGCCTTCTTTCTTCACCTGTACTATTTTTCTAAAAAAATCACTATAAATAAAATCCCCAAAAAAACATAAAAAAAGCACTTTACCTTATTGACTCGAATATAAATATTATGTTATTATATAAAATTTAACATTTTTACATACGTATGCTATCATTAAAAGTGGTTACCACATATGGAGGTGGATGATTTGTTTCAAATTGGTGATAAAATCGTTTATCCAATGCACGGTGCAGGAATTATCGAAGCAATTGAAGAGAAAGAAATATTAGGTACTTCACGTCAATATTGTGTGATACGCATCATTAGTAAAGATATGCAAGTAATGCTTCCGATGGAACAATTAAAAAAATCAGGTATTCGTTATATCGTTGATCGAGGTACGTTAGATGATATACTTCTTGAATTTCAAAACGGGGAGTCAGACCCATCACTCTCATGGAAACAAAGATATACAATGAATATGGAAAAAATGAAAAATGGCAATTTACAAGATAGCGCAGAAGTGGTTCGGGATTTACTTCGCCGTAATAAAGAGAGAACATTAAATGCGAGCGAAAAACAAATGCTAGATAATGCCCGAAAAATGATGATTAGCGAAGTCGCGCTCGTACAAAATGTTACTGAACATCAAGCAACAGAATTTCTTCAAGATACAATTAATCATTAAATTTAAAATAGCTGAACGCTATTTTTTTTGTAAAAAGGACAAAGAGATAAAACTCTTTGTCCTTTTCATATTACCCACGCCCAGCTTGAAACGATGGATATAACGTCATTCCACCATCTGCAAATAGCGTAATTCCCGTTACATAACTCGCCTCTGAAGAAGCAAGCCAAGTTGCTACTGCTGCAATTTCTTCAGGTTTTCCAATATAGCCCATCGGTATCATACTTTCTACGTCAGCACGCTGCTTTGGATCAGCAAATTTTTCTGCATTTATCGGCGTATTAATTGCACCTGGCCCAATATTATTTACTCGAATACCTTTTGACGCATATTCTAGCGCTAACGTTTCTGTCATCAGTTTAATACCACCCTTACTTGCTGCATAGTGCACAAATAGTGGCCACGGAATTTTCTCATGAACACTAGACATATTAATGACAGACCCTTTAATATCATGTTCTACAAAATATTTAATCGCTTCACGACTTCCTAAAAAAGCACCTGTTAAATTTGTATTAATTACCCTATTCCAATCTTCAAGCGGCATTTCATGCGACGGTACCGCGTTTTCTATCCCTGCATTATTAATCATAACGTCAAGCGTACCAAACTCTTTCACAGCAGATTGAATGAGATTCACAACATCTGATTCGACCGTTACATCACCTTTTACAGCAATCGCTTCGCCGCCTACCTTTTTAATTTCTTCTAACACACCATTTGCTTCTGATTCTCGTGAGCGATAATTAATAACCACTTTCGCTTTTTCCTTAGCAAACCTCACTCCCATCGCTCTTCCGAGACCAGTTGCTGATCCTGTAATAACGACAACTTTCCCTGCTAAATCACTATACATTTCTATACCTCCTTTAACTTTTGGCTATACCTAACATAATTCCGGCTGCAATAATAAAAACGATACCGACAACGATACCCGTTAATTGGCGTTTCGTTTTCTTTTCACCTAATATAAGAATCCCACCAAGCGTGGAAATAATAATTCCCATTTGCGATAGCGAGAAACTTGTTGCGACTCCAACACGCGGCTGCGAAATGAATAAAAACATATTTCCAGCTGCCCAAATTAATCCTGGAATAATATTTCGGATTGCATATTTATTAAATGGCTGATGTTTAAAGGTAAGCAAAATCCCACCTAACACCATACCAACTGCTTGTGGCAACAAAGCTGACCAACCATCTACGTTAAATAGTCTAATCACTACTACGTAAACTAAATAACCGACTGTTGAAATTAATAAAATTACGATACCTCTTTTAAAGTTTGCTGCTTGCTCTGCATTTTTTTCTTCTTCACTTTGAAGCGATGTTAAAATAACACCGATAATAATACAAACGAGCGCTAAAATCCCAAGGACGACCGATATTGTCGTGGACCATTCATGAAATACGATAACGCCAAATAAAGTCGTCGCGACTAATTGAAGTCCTGTTGAAATTGGCATCGTCCTCGAAACACCCATTAAATCAATACTTTTTAATTGATTCGCCTGACCAAGTGCCCAAAATAAACCTGAAACAACTCCAACTCCAATAACGGTAGGTGTTAATACTGGCTTCATAAAAATATAAACAACAATTGAGAAAATAAGTGCTCCAAACGTTGTTCCGAGCGTTTGACTATACGGTCCCCCACCCAGTTTTACATTAAATAGCACAATACTTCCCCAAAATATAGCTGGTAAAATTGCTAAAAATATATCCATCGCCCATTACCTTTCTCTGTAAAATGTCATAAATTGAAACTTTAATCATCCCGCAAAATAGCGGAATAAGTTACCACTCTCAATCATTAGAATGAGCTTTCATTTTTTCTTTTTTGCGAGCACAAATCTTTTCTACAACATCATTAGAAACATTCTTTTCTCGCTCCACATTTTTTACCTTTATATGATCTAAATAATCCTCCAAAGTAAGTGTAACTTTGTCATTTGGGGGATTATGCGCCCCTTGAAAAGTAAGAAATTGTAGCGTCACTTCAAATCTAGGAACAAATTCATCTTTCCTGCCGAGACGCTTTATATTTATAACTGAATCACATTCATATTGATCTTTTGTCACTTGTCTAATAACCGAATAGTACCTATTCAATAAAGCACTCTCTAAAAGCTGTTCCCTTGATTCTTTCGCGAAAGAATCACTTGGAGAAGAGAAAAAGATAGAACATATCACTGTAATAATTACACATATTTTTTTCATAACGTCCTCCTTATCCTATAAGT
This sequence comes from Bacillus sp. Root131, assembly GCF_001429475.1. NCBI lineage: Bacteria > Bacillati > Bacillota > Bacilli > Caryophanales > Bacillaceae > Bacillus > Bacillus sp. Root131. The sequence continues at coordinate 166,696 of NZ_LMJQ01000012.1, read as the reverse complement.
TAGTGTTCTCAAAAACGCCATAAAAAAACGACTTCCCCTACTTAGGAAAGTCGTTTTAATGAATCCAATATTAACCACCACTCACTGGTGGAATTAGTGCAACAACATCACCAGATTGGACCCTGTCATCTTCATTTGCGTATTCTTCATTAATCGCAACCATAATTGGCTCTGAAACTGGTACATTATATTCTTTCGCAACAACATCTTTTAACTCTGCAACCGTAATATTTTCTTTCTCTATTTGTAATTCACTTGTCCCTGCTTCTTCTTGCAAGTGCGCAAATAACAATACTCGAATCATACTTATAGCTCCTTCCCAGGCTCTCCCGCCGGATATGGTGTTTTTTCTAATTGATCACCAATCCATGAGTCACCATCTTCCCAAAACTCCTTTTTCCAAATCGGAACAATTTGTTTTATGCGTTCCATAATATATTCGTTCGCTTCATAAGCCGCTTTACGGTGTGGTGTTGAAACAGCAACAACAACCGCTATATCAGAAATTTGCAACGTACCGATGCGATGTGTAATCGCAACATATGTATCCGGCCATTTCTCTTTCACTTCCAGGCCAATTTTCTCTAGCATCTTTTCTGCCATCGTCTTATAAGCAACATACTCTAAGTATAATGTACGACGCCCTTTCGTAAACTCTCTAACGGTTCCAATAAATGTTGTAACAGCACCGCATTCACGTCGAATCACTTTCTTCGTTACCTCTTCAATCAAGATTTCTGTATTAATTACTTCATAATATGTATTTGTCATTTCGCACTCCTAACCGTTTGTAAAAACCAGTCTATGTACAACTCTTCTTCTGTTATATGAAATACTTTATATTCTTCTCGTATATTTGCCGGGGCATCATACCACGTAATAATCGCTACTATATTTTCTACTTTATGTAAAAGCTCAACGTCTTCCGCAGAACGAAGTAACACTACTTTCGGGTAGTTCTCTTTTTTATAGCCCTCTATTAAAATTGTATCCACTTCAAAAAACTCATATAAGCGAATAATTTCTTGCAAGGACCATTTCTTTCTTAGTGAAGAAAGTGAAAGCAATCCAGCACCTTCTACACTACTTACGACAGCACCAGCTTTACGGTGTCTTTCGCTATCTTTTTGCGCTACTTCTGGAAAACCTCCGTGCCCGTGATGTTTAATGGTAGCAACCTTCATTTCCCGTTCAGCTAATGCATGCACTATTTTCTCCACAAGCGTTGTTTTTCCGCTATTTTGATATCCTACTATTTGTAAGATTGAAGTGGCTTTGCCCATGGCCAATCACATCCCTCAGAGTGCTCTAACAATAATACAGATACTTTCATCCCGGTCTCAAATCCTCTCGTTCCTCCAGGTAACACAATAAAAGCATTCGCATCTGCAAGTGAAGATACTGCACTCGATTTATCTAAACCGACCGGCATCGCTTGTAACGCCCCGTCCACAATCGTTACGTTTGCTCTTACGAAACGAGTAAATGGATTTGGCTTTGGAAAATCTTTTTGTAAAATAGCATCCGCTCTATATACGTGAGGTTCCTTCGCATACAAATACGTTTTTATAATTGGTTGGACAAATAATTCAAAGCCTACATAACAAGCAGACGGATTTCCTGATAAACCGAAAAGTAACTTCCCATCAAATTCAGCTACTGTCGTTACACTTCCAGGTCTCATGGCTATTTTATTAAAGAGTACATTCGCCTGTAACCTTTCATAAATAGCTGGTAAGTAGTCATAATCTCCTACCGATACACCGCCAGTTGTAATTAAAATGTCGACCTCATCCATCGCTAATTGAATAGCTGTAAAACATGCATCTAACTCATCCGCGAGTTGACCATAATAACGAACTTTCCCGCCAGCTTTCATAATTTGAGCTGCGATCATATACGAGTTACTATTTCTAATTTTCCCCGGTTCTAACGGCTCATGTACTTCTAATAATTCACTCCCTGTCGTTACAATACCGACAACAGGCTGTTTTATAACTTTCACAGTGCTATATCCAAACGTTGCTAGTAAGGCCGCAACTCCTGGATTAATTGCCACACCTTTCTTAACGAGAACTTGATTTTGTTTTATATCTTCTCCTTTAAACGACACATTGTCACCGTTATTAAAAGGGCGTTTTAACTTCATATATGTTTTTCCGTTCTTCTCAAATCCTTCTGTCAGCTCTAGCATTACAACTGCATTGCAATCTTCTGGAATAGCTGCTCCTGTCATAATTCGAATCGCTTCAAAAGCTCCTACTTCTTCTAAAAAAACAGAACCCGCCCCGATCTCTCCTATTACTTCAAATTCAACTGGATTCTCTTGGGTTGCTCCTTTCGTATCTTCTGCTCGAATGGCGAAACCGTCGTAAGGGGAACGATCAAAATGAGGAACGTCATGATCTGAGACAACATCTTCCCCGAGAATTCTCCCGTAACTTTCCGTAATAGAAATTTCTTCTACTTCACCATGCTTCGCATATTTCATTACCCGTTCTACTGCTTCAGCAACTTGAATTGGAATTCGTTTTTCTACCATCGTTTCTCACCTCATATTTGCAATTTTTTTTATCTCGATTAAACTTTATGTATTCAATAGAAATTACTTCAAGGAGGAATTCCATGTCTTCATTTACACATTTTAATGACCAAGGACGCGCAAAAATGGTTGATATAAGTGACAAAAAAGCAACCGTTCGAACAGCAATTGCGTGCTCTAGCATTGTCGTTACGAAAGAAATTTACGATAAAATCTCTCACAATGAAATTGGGAAAGGTGACGTATTAGCAGTTGCGCAAATCGCAGGCATTATGGCTGCGAAACGAACTTCTGATATTATCCCAATGTGCCATCCTTTATTATTAAAAGGTGTTGACGTTTCTTTTGATTGGAAACAATCAGAAGAACAATATCGTTTACTCATTGAAGTAAAAGTTAAAACAGAAGGTAGCACCGGTGTTGAAATGGAAGCTTTAACAGCTGCTTCCGCTACCGCTCTTACTGTGTATGATATGTGTAAAGCTGTCGATAAAGGTATGATTATCGGCGAAACATACTTACTTGAAAAAACAGGTGGAAAAAGTGGAGATTATACGAGAAATTCATAATCCTCTCTCCGTTGAACCTAAAGGATTTCCTTTAGGTTCAACCTATATATCTTGCATATAAACTTTTCGCTACATTCATATCATTCGTCCCATGAATGAACGCCCTGCCATCTGTAAATAAAACAAAACGATATTCTTCTACCGGAAATGATAATAGATAAGGTGTCGCCTTTATCTCTACACTTCTTTGTAAGCGCTTTTTAATTTCTTCTAAATTAAAATTCTTCCGCACACCCGGGCGAATTTGTACTGTATTTCGCCCACATAACACTTCTGTTTTTGTTTGTGCTTCAAATGTTAAACTCGGATATGTACGTAACCTTCCGCAAGATAAACAAGTATCTTTTTTCTGCCTATTCACTTTAAATGCCATCTGTTGATTATTCCAAAGATCAAATGATAACATCGTTTCACGAAGCGCCCCAAAGTCTTCTACTAATATTTTCAGCGCTTCCGTAATTTGATGCGCAACTACTAATTGTACTGCCGGTTGTATAATACCAGCTGTGTCACATGTTGCTCCGCTCGCCGGATGCTCCATTAAACAGCGAAAACACGGTGTTTTCCCTGGTAAAATTGTATACGTTACTCCGTAACTTCCGACACACCCACCATATATCCACGGAATATTATACTTTTGTGAAATATCATTAATAAGAAGACGCGTTTCAAAATTATCTGTCGCATCTAATATTAAATCTACATCACGCACTAGCTCTTCCATTTCTTGCACCGTTACATCCGTCACAACTGGATTTATTTCCACCTCAGAATTAATCGCTTGTAAATGTTCTGCAGCCGCTATCGCCTTCGGTTTATACTGCTTTGCATCTTCTTCCGTATATAGTTGTTGTCTTTGTAAATTACTCCATTCTACATAATCACGATCAGCAATCGTTACTTTTCCAACACCTGCTCTAACAATCGCTTCTGCATTTGCCGCACCGAGAGCACCAGCACCAATAATAAGCACATGCTTCTCTCTTATTTTTCTCTGTCCTTCTTCTCTAACACCAGAAAATAATATTTGTCTTGAATATCGCTCCTGCATGCGATAGCCCCCTTTCTTATCCTCCTATATAAGACATTTCGATTTTCGGACGATTTTTTGCACTTTCTTCTGTCCGTTCATCCGAATACCTATCTTTTCTATTCATCCATACATCTTGTATAACACTTAATAACTCCTCATCCGAAAGATTTCCTCTAAGAAGTTCTCTTACATTCAAACCCTCTGTCGCAAATAAGCACGTATAAAACTTTCCATCTGCCGAAATTCTTGCCCTCGTACAAGAGGCACAAAATGACTCAGAAACAGATGTAATAAAACCAACTTCAACATTTGTTCCAACGTACCGATATCGCTTCGCAACTTCACCAAAGTAATGGACTTCAGCTGGCTCAAGCGGATACACCTTATGAATCATCTCAATCAATTCTCGTTTTGTAACCACTTGATCAAAATTCCACCCATTTGTACTACCAACATCCATAAACTCAATAAACCTAAGCGTGATTCCTTGCTCTTTAAAATACGCAGCCATCGGAAGTACTTGATGATCGTTCATCCCTTTTTTCACAACCATATTTACCTTTACTTCCAGCCCCGCCTCTTTAGCTGCTATAATTCCCTTAATCACCGGTTTCGTATTAATATTTCGACCATTAATATTCCTAAATATGTCGTCATCTATCGCATCTAAACTAACATTCACTCTATGTAATCCAGCTTCTTTTAATGCCTTCGCTTGTTTCGTTAAATGGATAGCATTTGTCGTTAACCCTATATCTATTAGCCCATCAATTTTCACGAGACGTGCAATCAGTTTTGTTAAATCTTTACGAAGCAGTGGCTCACCGCCAGTAATTCTAATTTTTCGTACACCGATGTTAACAAATAATTTTGCCAAACGCTCAATTTCATCAAAAGTTAGTAAAAACTCATCTTTCAAAAAAGCATAATCTGGCCCAAATATTTCCGCCGGCATACAATATGTACATCTAAAATTGCAACGATCAATGACAGATATACGTAAATCTTGAAGTGGGCGTCCAAAAAAATCTTTAACCATCTCCTGCATCGCCACCCTCCCTTTCTGCCAAATTTCTTTCTTTTCATTCTATTATAATATATTTTCGGACTGCGATGTTTTTGCCCAAGTGAATAAAGTGAAACTTTAAATAATTAGAGGGTATCCACTCCCCCTGGTTAATGAGGTTTACTTCCAGATACAAGGTTTTCTGCTTATTAACTTAATCTAATAATCGTTAGAGTAGCCCCTGGCGTTGCCGTAGATAATGTAGCCAACGCAATTACTCCAAATAATTGTAAACTAACTGCAGCTCCAGCAGGCAAGTTAGCGATTATTGTTGCACTAAATGAACCTGCAGCCACTGCCGGAGAGTTTATCGTTCCCGCAAGCGGACTGCCATTTACAGTTATACGGGAACTTACAAGTAATCCTGCCGTTAAATTAATTGTATAGGCTATATAATAGTTTCCTGCATTCGCAACTGTAAATACAGTATTTCCACCACTAACGGTTATTCCTGGTCCAATATTTTGATTGTTTGGTAACGGAATATTCGTGCCACCTAACAAAACAGAAATAATACTTCCTGATGTATTATTCGCAAATGCATATGTTGCAGTTGTACTGACTCCAGTCGCCCCGGTCGCTCCTGTTGCTCCGGTTGCTCCAGCTCCTGTTGGACCAGTTGGACCTTGTATTCCTTGTGAACCTGTTGGACCTGTATTTCCAGTTGGTCCTTGGGAACCTGTTGCTCCTGTAGCCCCTGTTGGGCCTTGGATTCCTTGCGGGCCTTGAATTCCTTGTGGACCTGTCGCTCCTGTTGCTCCTGTAGCTCCCGTTGGGCCTTGTATCCCTTGAACTCCTTGGGGACCTTGCGCTCCCGTTGCTCCTGTTACACCTGTACTTCCTGTAGCCCCAGTATCCCCCGTTGCTCCAGTCGCACCTGTACTCCCACTCGGTCCGCCACCCGGACCTGTCGCACCAGTTGGCCCCGTCGGGCCAGGAGGTCCTCCAGATGGTCCAGTTATCCCAGTTGGGCCTGTTATTCCAGTCGGACCTGTTAGCCCCTGACCCGTTGCTCCGGTTGCACCTGTATTTCCACTCGGTCCTTGTGTTCCTTGTATCCCTTGTGCTCCTTGTATTCCTTGTGGACCAGTTGCACCCGGTAACCCTTGGACGCCTTGAATTCCTTGAGGTCCCTCAGGTCCTGTCGCTCCAATTGGCCCTTGCAATCCCTGTATCCCTTGTATACCTTGTGCCCCAGTCGCTCCCGTTGGACCAATCGGACCTTGTAACCCTTGCACACCTTGAGGTCCTGTCGCTCCAGTTTCTCCTTGTGGTCCTCTCAATCCTTGTGCTCCCTGCTGCCCTTCTGGTCCAGTTGCACCTATTGGTCCAACTGGACCTTGAATCCCTTGCACACCTTGAGGTCCAGTCGGACCCATCTCTCCCATTGGACCTTGAAATCCTCTCGGTCCTTGCGGTCCAGTCGGACCTTGTGGACCTGTTGGACCAGTAATCCCTATACCCGTAAATCCGGTTGGAACAGGAGGAAAAGTAGGACCAATAAGTTCTGGTGGAATTCTAAAATTAGATTGTTGTTTCCCTTTATTATCACGATTCTTCACACTTTCACCACCTACAAACCGTCTTTTTCATAATAAATAAACCTCTTCTTAATCTATTTACAAAAATAATCTCCAAGACTATTTTTATTTCAAATAAATAAAACTCCCTTAATTCCTTAAGGGAGTCCTGCAATTGAATCCATATTATCTGTATTAGGGACAGCTTGCGCTATACCCGATGTATTTACACTTTGCCCCATATTTGTTCCTGTTACAGTACCAGCAGGGGTGCCCCTTGTATATGTCGTCGTCACCGAATCTCCCGGCTGTAAACAAAGCTTCGTTTCTGTCCCTATTACTGTAACAACATCAATCCAAGTACACCCCATTGAACCACTATACGATTTCGTAGCAGTAAATGAAGTATCACTCAAATTATCACCTGTAAATATATTCCCAGTATTATTAACAATAACAAACTCTTTTATATGCGCAGGCATAATTACACTCTACCTTTCCTTTATGAACCTAACGTACGTGTACTCGTTGCCAAAGGCGGAAGAAATACCGATGTTCTAATCACCGCTTCTGGCTGTCTTTTTCCATTTAAAAAAATAGCCGCACTCGATCCTCCAGCTCCTGCATATACTTTCGCCACAGCTAAAGGCGAGATATCATAACAGTCACCAACATTAACAGCTCCTGTATTATTAATAATTTTTACTTTACGCAAATTAACCCCCATTTACCCCTCCTCCTTTTTTATACTGTATGCAAAAGAAAAAAACTTGAAACAGACTCGTTTCAAGTTTTTAACTATTAACTATTTCGTTTCACCTTCATATTGAAGCATACCGCCAACCATGTTCACTGTTTTAAATCCTTGCTCATTTAAATAATGACATACATTTTCACTGCGCATTCCTGAACGACAAATAAAGATATATTCATTCTCTTTATTAAAGAAGTCTACTTTATGTGGGATATCGCCCATTTTAATATGTACAGCTTCTGGAATCTTTCCTGCCGCTACTTCTTCATCTTCTCTTACGTCTACTAGAAATAACGTTTCTCCATTTTCTAAACGCACTTGTACCTCTTCTGTAGTAATTGTTTTAACTTCTGTCATATGTAGTTCCTCCTTATATACAATAAAACCTTTAGTTTCTTTTCCACAAACATTCTCTACCAATTTTAGCATGCAAAAGAAAGAACGCAAAGAATCGAAAAGCTATTTCTCAATTTTCTCGCAAAACTTATTCTTTACAAACATAACTAGCACATTGTATCCTCAATATACTTGTTTTATGAAAGGAGTCGATTAAAATGTCGCTTTTTCTTTTCATTATGGGCATTGTGTTCTTAATCGCTGCAATTATTGCACTTAGTATGCAAAATAATAAAAAGATAAAATCTCCCCAAGAAATGTCATTCTTATTTCTATTACTTAGTATAGCGTTCTTCGGCATAGCAATCGCTACATATATATTCCGTCTACAAATCATGTAAAAAAAGGTGCCTACTACACATATTGCACCTTTTTCACATAATTTATTTCCTACACAAAACTAGATACTTTCCGATTTAAAAATTCATAAACTTTCTTTTCAAATAAATGAATATCAAATGCTCCTGCCATATGCCCATTTATACTTTCTATCTCATACACTTCCGCATATTTTCCTTGTTTTTGCAAAATGTCTACCATTTTATAATTATAACGTGGCGGCTGAAGCAAATCTTGTTTGCACGGAATCATAAGTACATTCGCTTCTATGTTAGAAAGAGATTCTTCTAGTGAAGAAAACCCATGTGCAATATCATGCAATAAAACTGCCTTCGCAGTATACATCCATGAATTTGCATCTACTAACTCTATACTTCTATATGTCGCTTTATTTATCTCTTTTTCAAATGATGTTAATGTAGAAAACTTTTCATAAGGTTCTATCTCTATACTATTACGAGGAAATGCCATTTCATAAAAATGCTCATCAAACGCATTCATAAACATCATTCTATTTGCTAAATGAAGCCCCTTTATCGGCTGCTCTTCTCCGTATTTTCCATCTTTCCAACTTGGATCCAGTTGAATTGCCTCAATCGCATTTTGTGCTACGTTTACAGACGTAATAATTGGATTTTGTGGGTTCGTAATAACGCCAATCATCCGCTCTACCATATGTGGATAGTGAACCGCCCATTGTTGTGCAATCATTCCCCCCGCCGACGGTCCGATTACAGCGTGTAACCTTGAAATTCCCATACCTTTTATTAACTCATATTGCATACGAGCTACATCAAGAAATGTAAAAACCGGAAAATCCATAGCATATTCTTCTCCAGTTTCTGGGTTAATCGATTTCGGTCCTGTTGTAATCACATATGGATTCTTCACCTGCACATTACAAAGATTATCCGTACATATAACAAAATACTTATTTGTATCAATTGCTTTTCCAGGTCCAATGAGCCCATCCCACCAACCAGACTCCTCATCATGCACTGTATATTTTCCTGCCGCATGACTTGTTGCACTAAAATAATGACAAACCAAAATCACATTTGACCTTTCTCTATTCAACGTACCATATGTCTCGTATCCCATTTGAACAGGAATTTCCCTACCATTTTCAAACGTAAATTCTTTTAAAACAAACTTCTCCTTTTTTACAATTTGCACAGACTCTCCCTCTCCCCGTTATAGTATGAACTGCTTACTAAAGGTTTTTTTCTATGTAAACCAATCTCCTCCTTCTTTTCATAAATAAATGAATAATATACAAAATTAGCCACAAAATAGCACTATATTACACAATTAAAGAGGGCATACATATGATTTGGAATTGGTTTCGTAAGAAAAAAAAATCAAATACAACAGAGGCAAAAGAAGCCGATAACTGGGAGCAGCAGTCTAACAATCCAGATGACGATAACAAAGAACAGACTAGAAGTATGAAACATACTAAAGGTAAAAATAACGAGCAAGATGACTCTTCTCAAGAGAAACAGCAAAACTCTAAGCAAGATGACTCTTCTCAAGAGAAACAGCAAAACTCTAAGCAAGATGACTCTTCTCAGGAGAAACAACTAAACTCTAAGCAAGATGACTCTTCTCAGGAGAAACAACTAAACTCTAAGCAAGATGACTCTTCTCAAGAGAAACAGCAAAACTCTAAGCAAGATGACTCTTCTCAAGAGAAACAGCAAAACTCTAAGCAAGATGACCCTTCTCAGGAGAAACAACTAAACTCTAAGCAAGATGATTCTTCTCAAGATAAACAGCAAAACTCTAAGCAAGATGATTCTTCTCAAGATAAACAGCAAAACTCTAAGCAAGATGATTCTTCTCAAAGTAAGCAACAAAACTCTAAGCAAGATGACTCTTCTCAAGAGAAACAACAAAACTCTAAGCAAGATGATTCTTCTCGGGATAAGCAACAAAGTGCTAAACAAGGTGATTCTTCTCAAAGTAAGCAACAAAGCTCTGGAGGTAATAGTATTTATGACTTTACCAAACCAGAAAAAGACCGTATTCATTCTCTACAAGATTTAATAGAGAAACTTAAAAAGTCTAGTGATTTTATTAATTACCATACATCTGACGATGAAACGATGCCTTATTGGATTTCTTACTATCGCCCTTCACTTGATGGAGAGAAATTACAGAAATATTTAATGCCCACTCTTTTAGAGAAACCCTGTGCTTCTCTAGAACAACTAAAAGAACATATTCCGATGAGCGGCATTACAATTACGAACGATTTACAAAAAATTGAGGATATGGTTTTAAAGGGGCATGCGATTATTCAATTGAATCAGCAAGATCAAAAGTGTATGCTTGCAAACATTGCAATTGATAATTATCGTGCACCAACCCCTCCTTTAAACGAATCAACTGTTATTGGTCCGCAAGAAGGTTTTGTAGAGGATATTGATACAAACATTAATTTAGTTCGAAAACGTCTTCCTGTTTTAGATTTACAAACAAAAGAAATGATTATCGGCGAGTTTTCCAAAACAAAAGTTGTCATGATGTATTTAGACAACCTCGCTGAAAAAGATAATGTAGATTTTCTAGAAGAGTCATTACGCGCTCTTGAATATGATCAAATTAATGATAGTGCTTATTTACAAGAATTAATGGGTGAAAAATCGATTTTTCCTCTCTATATCAATACAGAGCGCACTGATAGAGTTACAAAAGCACTAATTGATGGGAAAATTGCAATTTTTGTTGATGGTTCACCAAATGTTCTATTAACGCCCGTATCATATTTCGATTTCTTTATTTCACCAGAAGATTATAATGTCTCTTGGCTATATGCAACATTTTCAAGAGTTTTACGACTTATCGCTGTCCTTTTCTCGATTTGTGCAGCTCCATTATATGTTGCCGTTTTAAATTATCATTATGAACTAATTCCAAGCGATTTGCTGGAAACATTGATTTTATCTCGAGCGCAAGTTCCATTCCCACCTTTAATTGAAGCACTGTTTTTGGAATTAGTTATTGATTTATTAAGAGAAGCCGGCGCAAGGTTACCGATGAAAGTGGGGCAAACACTCGGTATTGTGGGCGGTATCGTAATCGGGCAAGCATCTGTACAAGCTGGGTTAACGAGTAACATTTTATTAATTATCGTTGCACTATCAGCACTCGCTTCTTTTATTACACCTATTTATAAAATGGGTAACGCTGTTCGATTACTACGCTTTCCTTTTCTTATGTTTGCAGAAATAGGCGGATTGTTCGGGATTTCTCTTGGATTTATCTTCTTATTTACTCATCTATTCAGGCTTACTTCCTTACGTAAGCCGTACGCTTTGTTTTATCCGACAAGACAACAATCCGTTAAGGACTCTTGGATTCGTTTTCCTTTAACAATGATTGATACAAGAGATGTACAAGCAAGACCACAACATGTAAAAAAATCAGCAAAAGGGATTTCAACAAAACATAGATCGGACTTTGATGATTAAGAAATGAGGTGCATTGATGAGTAAAGTTCAAGAAAAATATCAAATATCTCCTATCTTTGTTTTCTTCTTAATTCACGGTGCACAATTTGGAGCTGGCGTTCTCGGCTTCGCTCGAATTATAGCAAAAGCCGCCGGATACGACGGCTGGATAGGAGTTCTCCTCACAGGAATTATCATTCATATTCTCATCTGGATGATGTATTATTCATTAAAAAATACAGAAGGAAACTTAATTGATTTACACAAACAGATTTTTGGAAAATGGATTGGAAATGGTATTAGTCTCATCTTTATGGCTTATTTTTTTATTGTAAGTATTTCTGTCGTTCGAACCTATGTCGAAATTATTCAAGTGTGGATGTTTCCTAGCGCATCCACCTGGATGCTCACTTTCTTTTTATGTTTAATAAGTTATTACATTATTTCATCAGGATTCCGCGTCATTACAGGAATTTGTGTTATTTCCGTTGGTGGAACATTAGGTTATCTTTTTCTAAGTCTTTTCATTTTGAAATTCTCACATTGGGATAATTTACTTCCAATGTTTTCACATTCTTTTACAGATATTTTGAAAGCAGCTCAACTATCCATTTATAGTATGACAGGATTTGAAATTTTCCTTATGGTTTATCCGTTTGTTAAAGAACCAGAAAAATCCCATAAATTTGCACAATATGGTGCATTATTCTCTAACTTCTTATATTTATTTAGTACCATTCTCGCTTTTACATTCTTTAGCGAAAAACAACTACTCAAAACAATTTGGTCTCAACTGTCCATGACACAAGTTATTAAGCTTCCTTTTATCGAGCGACTTGAGTATATTGCTATTTCCGGTTATGCTCTCGTTATTATTACAAGCTTTATTCTACCTTTATGGGCCGCTACTCGAGGAACACATGAAATCTTTCGTGTAAAACAACGAGGTATTTTAATTGCATTTATGCTTATCACCTTAGTTGTTTCACAACTTTTAACAAATAGGCATGATATTAATGATTTTATTAGCAATACATCTAAAGTTAGTTTTTGGCTTATATATGTATACATCCCAATTCTATTTATTATTGTGTGGGTGAAAAAAAAATGGAAAAAACCAAAAGAAAATTAATACTTCTTATTTGCATCAGTGTCTTCAGTCTAACTGGTTGTTTACAAAAAAATATTATTGATGATGTTCAGCTCATTCAAGGAGCTGCCTTCGATACAGCAAAAGATAATAAAGTAAAAGTTACATTTGTTTGTCCCATACAAAAAAAGGGAAATAAAGTTCAAGTTTATGAAGGAACAGGAAACGCAGTAAAACAAGTAAAGGCAGATACATCTTTGGAATCTTCGCAACCGTTCGCAAGCGGGCAAATGCGTGTTGCCTTATTCACAACAAAGATTGCTAAAAAAGGATTATCAACTTCCTTTGACACATTAATTCGTGATGTGAATATTGGTAACTCACTGTATGTTGGACTATTAGAAGGCAGTGGTACTGAACTATTTAAAGGAAAATATAGTACCTCTTACAATGTTGCGATTTATATAAAAAAAATGTTAGAACATAATATGGACACTGGGCCATTGCCAACTGACAATTTATATTTAGGTGCCTTCAGGTACTACCGTGAAGGACAAGATTCTTATATGCCTATCCTAAAAAAACATGGAGATAAAATAAAAATTACTGGTATTGGTCTTTTGAAAAAGGATAAGTTGGTCGGAACAATTAAGTATCACGATATGTTTGTTTTCAAAGGACTGCTAGAAAAGCACCGCTTGGACTCACATGAATTTAAAACAAATCCTGGCTATGCAATGATTAATAACATTCGTTCCGTTCCTACCTACGAAGTAAACATAAAAGATGGGAAACCTTCTTTCTATATTCACGTTAAGATGGATGCTCGTATTCAGGAGCTTTCTAGAAAATTTAATTTAGAAAACAAAAAAAATACAACAAAAATAGCCAAATCAATCGAAAAACAATTAGATGCAAAAGCTACAAAACTAATTAAACAGTTTAAATCTCTAAATGTTGATCCTCTTGCACTAGGAGCAAAATATAGACAACATTATCGCCCATTCAAATTAGAAGAATGGAGACAAATGTATAAAGATGTTCCGGTTCATATAAAATACACCGTAAATATTACAAATTCTGGTGTCATTGAATGAGAAATGATTGAACTCCTCTCTCCAGCATGATACAACGGAGAGAGGAGTTTTTTATTATCAAATAGAGAGAGAAGATATTTATGGGGGAGCTTATGTCTAAAAAATTAGTAAAGCCTATTTTAAATGGTATTTTATTTCTCGGTGTCTTTTTATTTGCTCATACATACTTAAAAAATGTTTCCTTCACACGTTATTTACTTGTCGTTATACCAATGTTACTCGTCGGTATTTTTGGCATCGATCTTATTTTATCCCTTTTAATAAAAAAAGAAGAATAACAAGCGAACATCTTATTTCGATAAGATGTTCTTTTCATTTCATAATCACCTTATGTTACAATGAAATTCGGCAGAAAACGAGAAAGGATGAAACAACATGGCAAACGAAAAAGGTTTAGATAAAGGATTCGAACTTGTTGCAAAAATGCATGAAGAGTTCGGACATCCTGTGAAAAATACTCCAACAAAACTAACAGAAGAGCGTGCAAAAATTCGTGCAAGTTTTATGCAAGAAGAGCTAGAAGAATTTCTAGAAGCAACGACTGTTGAAGATCAATACGATGCACTGATTGACCTTATTTACTTTGCATTCGGAACGTTTGCCGAAATGGGCGTACGTCCTGATAAAGGATTTGAAATTGTAAATAACGCAAACATGGCAAAACTATTCCCTGATGGAAAACCCCGATTCCGTGAAGGCGATGGCAAAATTCTAAAACCAGAAGGCTGGCAAGCACCAGAACCACAACTTCGTGCTGAAATCGAACGTCAGCGCAAAGAAGCTGAAAAAAACTGCTAGGATTTCCTAGCAGTTTTTTATTATGTCTTTTTTCTGCAATTCATTAATGACCCACGTGTCCCGCGTGTCCTGCTGCTCCACTAATGCTAGCTGCTCCTGCCGCTGCCCCTGCTGCTCCTGCTCCAATTCCACCTGCCCAAGGAGAAGATTGTTGCTGTTGATATTGTTGGTATTGTTGGTGCTGTTGGTGCTGTTGGTGCTGTTGGTGCTGTTGGTGCTGTTGGTGCTGTTGACCATGTTGGCCTTGATGACCGTGTTGACCGTGTTGACCGTGGTGACCTTGGTGACCTTGGTGACCTTGGTGACCTTGGTGACCTTGGTGACCTTGGTGACCTTGGTGACCTTGGTGACCTTGGTGACCTTGGTGACCTTGGTGGCCTTGGTGGCCTTGGTGGCCTTGATGGCCTTGATGGCCTNCTTGGTGACCTTGGTGACCTTGGTGACCTTGGTGACCTTGGTGACCTTGGTGACCTTGGTGACCTTGGTGACCTTGGTGACCTTGGTGGCCTTGGTGGCCTTGATGGCCTTGATGGCCTTGATGGCCTTGATGGCCTTGATGGCCTTGATGGCCTTGATGGCCTTGATGGCCTTGGTGAGTTTGATAAAGAACAGCTTGCGGATGAATGTGGTGGTGACCGTGGTGATGTACTTGTTGTTGATGACCGTGGTGACCGTGGTGACCTTGGTCATGATGGTGTCCATGATGACCGTGGTGACCTTGGTGATGATGATGTCCATGATGACCGTGGTGACCTTGGTGATGATGATGTCCATGATGACCGTGGTGACCTTGGTGATGATGGTGTCCATGATGACCATGTTGGCCTTGATGATGGTGATGTCCATGATGACCGTGAACAACTTGCGGATACCCACCTATTCCTCCAGCTACAACACCCACTCCCGGTACCGGGAATCCTGTCTGCACTCCTCCAACGAAAGAAGGAAATGTAGTTGGTGCTCCTACTGGAAATCCTGTCTGTACGCCAGCTACTGATGTCGGAAATCCTCCTGTTACTGTAGGCATTCCACCCCCTGATGTCGAAAAGCCCCCCATTGATGTAGGCATTCCAGTTTGCATGCCAGCTACCGATGTTTGGAACCCTCCTGCTGCTCCACCCATCCAGCTCGGAATTCCACCGTATCCTTGTTGGCCAGCCCCTCCCATTAACATCATTTGTTCATAACTATCCGATTCACCTCCGAAGAAGCCATGTGGTGCATTATTGTCCATCCCTTTCATTCCTTTCACCTCTTCTACTCAATTTAGCCTACCTTTTTTATCATATTTCCTATAGAAAAATAGGTGTTTGTCTGTATGGGAATTCCGCTCTTTTATTTATACGTAGTGGAATAATTGAAAACTTAGACTAAAGTGATTCAGAGATTATTTTCTACACAAAAAAGCTCAGAGCATAAATGCTCTGAGCTTTTATTTAGAATGAATTAGTTTGCAACAACGTTAACAAGTTTTCCAGGAACAACAATTACTTTACGAACTGTTTTCCCTTCAATTTGGTCTTGAATTGCTTCAAGTGCAAGTTGTTCCATTTCTTCTTTTGATGCGTCTTTACTCATTGTTAGTTTTGCGCGAACTTTACCCATAACTTGAACAACGATTTCAACTTCATCTTCTACAAGTTTAGACTCATCAAATATTGGCCAGCTTGCATATGTGATTGTTTCATTATATCCAAGTTTGCTCCATAGCTCTTCCCCGATGTGAGGTGCAACTGGTGCGATCATTTTTACGAAACCTTCTACATATTCTTTCGGAAGTGTTTCAGCTTTGTATGCATCATTGATGAATACCATCATTTGAGAAATCGCTGTGTTGAAGCGAAGCTCTGCATAGTCTTCTGTTACTTTCTTCACTGTTTGGTGGTAAGCTTTTTCAAGCTCTTTATTTGGTGCGTCAGTAATTTTCTCACTTAATTCACCGTTATCTTGAACGAATAGACGCCATACGCGGTCTAGGAAACGACGAGCTCCGTCAAGACCATTTTCAGACCAAGCGATTGAAGCATCTAATGGTCCCATGAACATTTCGTATAGACGAAGTGTATCTGCACCGTGGCTTGCTACGATATCATCAGGGTTTACAACGTTACCTTTTGATTTACTCATTTTCTCGTTGTTTTCACCTAAAATCATACCTTGGTTGAATAATTGTTGGAACGGCTCTTTCGTTGGAACTACCCCGATATCGTATAATACTTTATGCCAGAAACGAGCATATAGTAGGTGAAGTACAGCATGCTCTGCTCCGCCGATATAAATATCAACTGGAAGCCATTGTTTTACTTTTTCAGGATCTACAAGTGCTTCGCTATTGTTTGGATCGATGTAACGTAGGTAATACCAGCAGCTACCAGCCCATTGTGGCATTGTATTTGTTTCACGACGACCTTTTTTACCAGTCTCAGGATCAACAACATTTACCCACTCGTCAATGTTAGCAAGTGGTGATTCACCTGTACCTGAAGGACGGATGTTTTCTGTTTTCGGAAGAACTAATGGTAATTCTTCTTCCTTCACAGCTGTCATTGTCCCATCTTCCCAGTGAATTACCGGAATTGGCTCACCCCAGTAACGTTGACGGCTGAATAACCAGTCACGCAGACGGTACGTTACTTTTTGATTTCCTGCGCTCGTTACTTCAAGCCATTCAATCATTTTTGCGATTGCTTCTTCTTTATTTAATCCATCAAGGAATGCTGAGTTTACGTGTGCACCATCACCTGTGTACACTTCTTTCGTAATATCTCCGCCTTTTACAACTTCCTTCATCGGAAGATTGAATACTGATGCGAATTCATAGTCACGCTCATCATGAGCTGGAACTGCCATTACGGCACCTGTTCCGTAAGTTGCAAGAACATAGTCAGCAATCCAGATTGGTAATTTCTCACCGTTTACTGGGTTAACTGCGTAAGCACCAGTGAATACACCAGTTTTCTCTTTCGCAAGTTCTGTACGCTCTAGGTCACTCTTCATTTTTACAGCGTTAATGTAAGCTTCTACCGCTTCTTTTTGTTCTGCTGTTGTAATTTCTGCAACAAGTGCATGTTCCGGAGCTAGTACACAGTATGTTGCACCAAATAGTGTATCAGGGCGCGTTGTGAATACTGTGAACTTCTCGTCTGTACCATCGATATTGAAGTGTACTTCTGCACCTTCAGAACGACCGATCCAGTTACGTTGCATATCTTTTAAGCTTTCTGGCCAATCAAGCTCATCTAGATCTTCTAATAGACGATCTCCGTAAGCTGTAATTTTTAACATCCACTGTCTCATCGGACGACGCTCAACTGGATGTCCACCACGCTCACTCTTACCGTCAATGATTTCTTCATTTGCAAGTACTGTACCAAGTGCTGGACACCAGTTTACAGGTACTTCATCAACGTAAGCTAAGCCTTTTTCAAATAGTTTTAAGAAGATCCATTGTGTCCACTTATAGTAGTTTGGATCTGTTGTATTTACTTCACGGTCCCAATCATAAGAGAAACCTAGTGATTTAATTTGGTTACGGAACGTATTAATATTATGCTCTGTAAATTCAGCTGGGCTATTTCCAGTATCAAGTGCATATTGCTCTGCTGGAAGACCAAATGCATCCCATCCCATTGGATGAAGAACGTTATACCCTTGCATACGCTTCATACGAGATAAAATATCTGTCGCTGTATAACCTTCTGGATGTCCTACGTGTAGGCCTGCACCTGATGGATATGGGAACATATCTAGTGCATAAAATTTTGGTTTTTCTGTCTCATCTGGCGTACGGAATGTTTTATTCTCTTCCCAGTACCCTTGCCACTTCTTCTCAATATCTTGATGATTAAAGCTCATGAGATACCCTCCTTGAAATTCTATTTATTTTCACCGCCCAAAATACAAAAAACCTCTCATCCCTAGAAAGGGACGAGAGGTTATAGATTCCCGCGGTACCACCCTAAATTAATGTAAAAATATACATTCGCTTAGATCCGTAACGTGGATTAACGGCAATTGCTACTATTAGTTTCACAACTGCAACTCAAAGGCGAGTTCATAACGAAACGTGGATTGACTTGCACCGACCGTCAACTCTCTAAACCAGCTTCTATTACTACTACTCCTTCTCACTGTTATTACACATATGAGTTAATGTGAACTACCCTCCACTTAGTATCTCTAAAAAGCTTACTTAAAGCGGGGCTTCTCGGTTAATCGTTACTTTTAATAACTAACGAATTCGTCTTAAGACAGCCGAGCTATCTCCCTTGTTCTAAAGGTTGTTTTATTTAAATATATTCTAAAACATGTTACATGTTCCGTCAAACTAAACTGCAATTTTTTCTTCAACTGTTTCTTCTACTTTTACTCGTTTATCATACATGCTCGTTGCTATAAGCGCTACTACAAGCATTACCATGATTGCTATAAACAATACTTCCATATTGTATAAATCAACAATCGCTCCGCCAACGACCGGCCCGAACATTTTCCCTACAGTCGCCGCGCTATTTACAACACCTTGATAAAAACCTAGTTTATCTTTTGGTGCAAGTATATTTGCAATCGTCGGAACTGCTGGCCACACAAATAATTCACCGATTGTTAATGTTACCATCGCAACGAGGAACATCGTAAATTGCTGCGCTTGACTTAACACAATGAATGACGCCGCAAAAATGAAGATTCCAATCATAATTTGCTGTTTTAAAGAACGCTTCATCCAGCGAATTAGCATACTAACAAGTGGCTGCGCACAAACAATCATAGCTCCATTTATCGTCCATAATAAACTATAATGACGAAGGCTAATATTCAATTCTTGCATATGTGTTGCAATCGCTCCTTGCCACTGTACGTATGTAACCCAGCATAAAGCATATGCTACACACACGATCAGAAGTGCTTTAAATCCAGGTGTAAGTGACCAACCTTTTTTCGTTTCGATTTCCTTTTGCACTCCTGGCTCTTTCTTGTCTTCCATACCACGGAATCCAATAAAAGCAATTAAGAAGAAAACAAAATATAAAATAAAATTCGCTAAGAAAATATAATCAAAACGATATGATGCAACTAATCCACCACACGCTGTTCCAATCGCAATACCAACATTTTGTCCAACGTACATCGCATTAAATGCCCGTCTTCCGCCCTCTGGCCAAACCGTACCAACCATCGCATACATCGATGGGAAGACCATTCCAGAACCGAAGCCGATTAACGCTAGCCACACAACATATAACGGCCAACCGTGGAAGAACACAAGACCTAAAATTGATACAAGTGTAATAACAATTCCTACTAAAGTTGATTTATAACCGCCCCATTTATCAAATAAAACACCGCCGAGCAAGTTTCCGATTACACCAGTAAGCGAGTTGATCATTAATACCATTCCGGCCACAGATAAAGATTTTCCTAGGTGATCATGCAAATAAATTGTATTAAAAGGCCATAAAAAAGAAGCACCCGTGACATTAATAATCATCCCAGCTACTAATAGGCATACTTTCCTTGGCATAGTTTCCCCTCCTATTCTATTTTTTTCGTTCATATATATAACAGTAAAATTGTAGTCGTTTTTAAATAGGAAGGCAACTGATTAATAGTTGATGAAATTCAGATAATGGTTCATCGGTAAATGAAATTATACTGATCCCTGTTTGAAAATATATTGACTTACCGACAAAAACGACATCAGTAACAATATATAAATAAGGGGAGACTGTATGAACTTCATACAGTCTCCCCTTATTTATATTATCCAACTTCTTTTTCTCGCTTCGCACGTTCTTTAGCGCTCCATTTAAATATTTTATCTAATACGGAATATATTCTCCCAGATTCTTTCGTTAACAAAGGTCCTAACGATGCCAATATTAAAACATACAGGGCTGAGAATGGTTTAATCGTTGCCATTAAGCCGCCCGCAATTCCAATATTCGCGACGATAATGGAAAACTCTCCGCGTGATACAAGTGTTAAACCAATATTCGTAGAAGCCTTATGCGATAATCCCGCTTTACGCCCCGCAACCATTCCAGCGGTAAAATTACCGATAAGAGTAATAAAAACTGCTCCTAATGCCAACCACACTGCTCCTCCAAGTGAAAATGGATCTATACTTAAACCGAAGCTGAAAAAGAATATAGCTCCAAAGAAATCACGAAACGGAACAACGAGCTGTTCAATTCGATCACTATGCTCCGTTTCTGAAAAGACGAGTCCTAGTAATAATGCTCCAATCGCCTCTGCAACATGAATCGTTTCTGAAAATCCTGCTACAAAGAACAAAATAGCGAATATTACAATAATAAAAATTTCATTGGACGAAATATCTAACATTTTATTTAAAAACCTTGTAGCTTTTCTAGCAACTACAAAGAATAGTAACATATACCCTACTGCGATTAAAATGGATGTGAGAGCACCTACAAATGACGTTGCCCCTCCGAGTACTAATCCTGAAACGACTGATAAATATACCGCTAAAAAGATATCGTCAAACATAATGATTCCTAAAATTAGTTCCGTCTCTTTATTACCAGATCTTCTTAAATCAACAATTACTTTCGCAACAATTGCACTCGATGAAATTGTTATGATCCCAGCAATAATTAATGTTTCTAATAAGGGGAAACCCATTATATATCCGTAAAGTAAACCTAATATAAAATTAAGCGATATATGAACAGTTCCCCCAAAAGCAATTGATTTTCCTGATTTAATTAATTTTTTAATTGAGAATTCTAAGCCTAAATAGAATAAGAGGAATATAACGCCAACACGGCCAAGGAAGGAAATAACTTCTCCGCTTTCAATAAATCTTAAATCGATAAGCCCTAAATCTGGGGCATGAGGCCCCACTAGCATACCGAGTATAATGAGAAACGGAATAATCGAGAACTTTAACTTTGCAGCGAGAATAGCTGCAAAAGCGACTAATACTAACGCAGTCCCAACTTCAAAGATTAAAGTATCCATCGATTATGAATCCCCTCCTACTGAAAGCAACTCATTAATAATTCTTTTTACTTCATGTCTTTCACCTGATAATACAAGCATATCGCCAGCTTCAATGATAGAATCTGGGCCTGGATTAAAGAACTTCTTCATATTCTTTTTCAAAATGGCAATAATCGTTACATTATATGTGTTTCGGACATGTAAACTACCAATTGTTTTTTGTACGACTGGTGCATTATTTTCCACCTTAAACCACTCAATTGATAATCCTTCAAAGGCCATTTCAATCGTATCTAAAGCTTGTGGCCTATACACCATTCCACCCAATATAGCTGCAATTTGTCTCGCTTCAGAATCACGAAGAGAGACGCTTGAAATACTCTCCTCATGATCAGCATCAAAATGGTACATTTCTCTTCGGCCATCATCATGAATAACGATAACCATCTTTTCATTACCTTTTGTAATCACTTCAAACTTACATCCAATACCCGGCAGTTCACTCTCTCTAATATTCATATTTTCCGCCTCCTAATTTTTTTAGTTACGGCTTTTATAAATCGACATCAATCTCCGTTTTAAAGGTCTCATCCTTTGAGATACCTAAATACTTTAGCGTCTCTGATGGAGTCGCGTGATGAAAATGTTTTTGCAATAGCGCAATCGCTATCCCTCTTTTGTATGCATGAAATCCAAACGTTTTTCGCATTGAATTCGTTCCGATCTTACCAACAACTCCAACTGCTTCTGCAGCATTATGAATTACACGATACGCTTGTTGGCGCGTAATTGAATTTGGCGTTTTATTAGATTGAAATACGTAATTTTCTCTTTTAACGCCAATAGATTGTACGTAATCTAAAAGCGCTTCTTTTACTTTTGTATTTAAATAAATATCTTGTTTAAATTTTTCATCTTTCACAGGAAGAGAATAAAACTCTTTAACAGTCCCGTCTTCATTTAATACATCTTCAAATTTCATGCCAAGTAGTTCTGTAATTTTTAATCCTGTGTTAATTCCAATAACAAATAAAAGATAGTCTCGCTGGGAGTGCTCTTTTAAATATTTTTTCATAGCCTCAATTTGGCTTATATCTTTTAATGCCTCTACAACTTCCATACATGTATTCTCCTCATCTTATAAACGGTAATTTTCTCATCATGTTGTCCATTTTACCTTATCATGCTATGAGATTTCCATGTATTATCCATTATTTTCACAATATACTTTTGTGATCCAAGCAATTTTCAATTTGGAAATTTACGATTGTACAAATACGTTGTGGTTAGAAAAGAAATAGGGGATAAAAGTTCAGCTTCTTTCTATAGATTGGATTCCTCCTTTCCTTATCCAGCTGCTTCTACTTTTATATTACGTTACTTATTTACATTATATTATATATTTCAGTAACATTAAAGTATTTTTTCTGAAAATAATAAAAACCGAGCAATTTCGCTCGGTTTTTTATTAATCTTCTTTCGGAAGAACAATTCCTTTATACAATTGAACTGTAATAAGGTAATAAATCGTGTAAATAACTACGAAAATTACGATTGGTATCCAAATACGGAAGTACGGATCGACTAAAATAAATCCGAAAATATTCATACCAACTAATACGTGAGCGATACCCACAATTGCTGGGAATAAGAATACTAAGAATAACTCTTTATAAATTGATTTCGTTAATAATTCACGGCGTACACCGATTTTACGAAGCATTTGATAACGCGTAATATCTTTTGATGCACCAGAAAGAATTTTGAACATAAGACAGCTTGCCATCATTGCTAAGAAAGCAATTCCAAGGAAGAAGCCCATAAACACTGTTCCGCTCGCAACACCGTAGAACATGTCATACACTTGATATTTACTACTCATTTGCTCAGCTTTTACATTTTTATATTTAGCTAGCTGCAACTCGTCAATTTTTTTCCATTCTTTTGTGTATGCTACGAAATCGTCTGTTTTTCCAGTAAATACGATTCCTTCTTTACCATTTACAGTATCGTACATTTTTTGATCTACAACTTTAATGGCACGATCTTGGTATATATAATATGGTTGGATTGTTCTAAATGCCTCATCCCATTCTTCCGGCATTGTTTTTTCATTTTTATCTTGTTCTGACCTCACTCCTGCTACTGTACCTACTGGAGCTTCTCCTGAAACTTCTTTATATTTACCGAAACTTTCTTTACCTACACCATCTCGAATAAATGGCTTATGTTTCTCTAAATCTTCTTTTACATAATAAATATATTTGTCGTCTACTTTATAACGGTACTCAGCTTTATTTTTAAATGATATACCATCTAAAATTTTCTTCTCTTCAGCTGTAGGATTATGAACAATTGAATCATAAATTTCAAATCCATCAACCGTTTTTATAACGTTATTTTTAAATGCCATACCACCTGAAATTGCACCAGCTCCAAGAGCAACTAACATCGCTACTGTTGCAAGTACCTTTGTTAAGCTATTAATACGGAAATTTAATTGTGCAAATGTAAAAGCATTAAGTCCTTTTTCACTACGCTTTTTATTACTCTTTAACTTTTTAATAATAACTGGAAGGAGTGATCCAAATAGCATATAAGTACCTGCTGTTGTTGTAACTAATGCAATAAGGATTCCCATTTCTCTTAATGTTTCCATATTAATCATAGCTGCATAACCAATACCTAATAAAATAACCGCTAGGAATGCAACTAAACCTGTCATTTTTCCTTTTACCACAACACGTTCTGTTTGTGCATCTGCATGTACAAGTTGCAGTACAGAAATACGTGATAATTTAATACTGTTCATAATTGCTGATAATACAAATAGCGCAAAGAAGAAGATGCAAGTAACAGTCATAGATGGCAGGTAAAATGCTTTATAGCCTTCACCAGCAAATTCTAATTGTTTCATTAATAATTGTCCGATACCCTCTGCAAGTCCTACACCAACTGTAATACCAATGGCAAGAGACGCAGCGCCTAATACGATCGTTTCAATAAACATAAGTAATGTAACTTTATGCTTTTTTGCTCCTAGCATCATATACATACCGAACTCTTTTTGACGAAGAGATAATAAGAAAGAGTTCGCATATAAAATATAGAAGAACGTTATAATAGCTAGTAAAAATGAACCTGCTTGGAATACGAATCCAATTGATTGAATAACTGAGTTAGATTCGATAAACGCTTTATTCAGCGCTAACGTTTGGAACATGTAAAAAATTGAAATCGACATGACAAGACCGACAAGTAAGACGATATAATCTTTCAGCTTACTTTTCAGCCCCGACATGGAAAGTTTAAATAACATACTGGAACCTCCTTTCTTACGCTTTTTGTGTACCTAAATCTGCAAGTACATCTAAAATTTCTTTGTAGAACTCTTCACGCGTACCACCGCGATGAATTTCTTTATACAGCTCACCATCTTGAATGAATAAAATTCGCTGACAATAACTTGCACTATACGGATCATGTGTAACCATCATAATAGATACGCCTTGTTCTTCATTTAAGTTTGTCATCGCATCAAGTAAACTCGCTGCATTTTTAGAATCAAGTGCTCCTGTTGGCTCGTCCCCTAAAATAATTGCTGGCTCATGCACAAGTGCGCGCGCTGCTGCTGAACGTTGTTTCTGCCCACCAGATACTTCAGATGGATACTTTTGAAGAATTTCTGTAATCCCTAGCATACCCGCTACTTTTTCTACTTTTGGTCCAATGTTACGTGATGAAACACCTTGAAGAGAAAGTGGAAGTGCAATGTTTTCATAAATAGATAAGTTCTCTAATAAGTTGAAGTCTTGGAAAATGAATCCTAACTTTTGTGAACGAAAATCAGAAAGTTCACCTTGCTTCATTTTCGTAATGTCCGTACCCGCAATTTCAACAACGCCGCCCGTTGCTTTATCAAGCGTTGAAATTACATTTAACAATGTCGTTTTACCAGAACCAGATGGCCCCATAATTCCAACAAACTCACCCTCTTGAATTGAGAATGAAACACCTTTTAACGCATGTGATTGGTTCTCACCTTTTTTACCGTACACTTTTTGGACGTTTTTCACGTCTACAACTGGTTTCGTCATATATATCCTCCTACGCTTGTTTTTCCATTACCTATTTTGCGCTTTTTGGAAGTGAACTGCTATTTGTTAACATTACATTTACCTTACACTTTTGTAATATAAAAAAGATGAGTGTGTAAGGTTCGTTGATAAATGAAAATTTTATTAGCGATTCGACAAGTAATATCGACTTACCGAAAAAGATGACAATAAAAATGGGCTGTTCCACAAAAGGAACAACCCACTTCTCTCTTTATTTCTTTAAAGGTGTTACCGTCCAGTAAGTAACAACTCGCCAAATCCATTCTAGTGGACCCATTTTAAAGACCTTCATCCAAATTACGCTAAACAAAATTTGAATTGCATAAATTGCAATACACACATATAACGTCTGCATGTACGTTAAGTTTTCTGCAAAGTTAAATACACTGCCCGCAATTAAAATCATTGCAGTTTGTCCAATATAATTTGTTAAAGCCATTCGTCCATAATATTTCAGTGGTGCTAACAATGTTTGAACCGGTTTTAATTGAAGTAATAAAATTAAAGCTCCAACATAGAAAGCTGAAATAATAGGTCCTACTGTAACACCAATTTTTAAAAATTGGCCTGCAGCATTCATTGTTCCATCATCATTCTCAAGTATCATATTTATAAATGGTTCAGCAGGAACGTGCCCGTATTGATACCATACAGCTACGACACTTAAAACAAACATAACACCTGTAAAAATAGCGACTTTCTTTATATTTTGCGTGAGATTTTCAAATACACGATATTGTCCTGCAGCAAGCCCTAATAAAATTAAGCCAAGTGGTAATAACTCTTTAACTCCCATTACACTGAAGGCAATTGTCAAAATAAGTCCTAGTACTAAGTTCACTTCTTTTTTCGCTTTATAAAACGGTAAAACGATTAACCCGCAAATTGCGTATAACGCTAATGCTTCTCCAGGCTGAAACATGTGATGAATTAAACCAAAAATAAATAATGCTACTAAGCGACGTAAAAATAAAACATAGCCATTTTTCCCTTTCGCAATCGCTCTTGAAATAAAGATATAGAATCCCACTCCAAATAAGAATGAGAAGATTGAGAAGAAACGACCTTCTACAAATAAATATAAAAATCTTTGATAGCTAGCATCCACTGTATTAGGATCTGGAATTTTAATGTTAAGTAGTGCGAGAATATTTACTAAAATAATCCCTAGTAGTGCAAAGCCACGAATGTAATCTAACTCATCAATTCGCTTGTTTGTAATATTGTTCCCCATACAGCAACTCCTTGTATAAAATTTAATCCTTCCTTACTCTACTGGAGAAAGTTGCTCACAACTATCGACAAACCTTACAGTAATCTTACATTATTGTCATATAACAAAATAAAACCAGGTCATATTTCGACCTGGTTTACTCTGATTGTTTCGATTTTTGCGGTTGTCCTTTTTTACTATTACGCTGTTTTACTTGAACAATCGGATCAAGCTCATTCGAAAATTCAGCGTTATGTCCATTTTGCGTTTTTTGCTCTGGATTATTTTGATCTGAACGTTTCGCCATTACATTCACTCCTTATTAGTGCGGTGTAATAATCATTTGATGTTGCAATTGGCGAATTGCCATACGTGCTCTATTTAACTGCTCACGTTGCTCATCATTCGCATGTTGTTGCATCGTTTGTAAATCGTTATATGCTTGTTCTAATTGTAACTGCGCATCCAAATACTCCATCGTATTGTAATGCTCTTGTCTCATACCTTGGTCTAATTGTTCTTTCGCATATTCCACCGCTTGTTCCGCTTGTGTAATATACGATTCAAGTGATTGACGCTCTGCCATAATTGTCCCTCCTTGCTTCAATTCCCCTTTAGTGTGTCCCTTCCATCTCTACCTTATGAGTATGTTATAATGGATTTTGTTTCATTTTGACTCGGCTTAGGAGGGAAAGTAATGAAGGTTCAAAACCCTTTTCCATATACAAACGACAATAAACGTTATCATACATGGAATTACCATTTACGAAATGAATTTGGTGAAAAAATCTTTAAAGTTTCATTAGATGCTGGCTTCGATTGCCCGAACCGGGACGGTACAGTTGCTTACGGCGGTTGTACATTTTGCAGTGCTGCCGGATCTGGTGACTTCGCTGGTGATCGCCGCGATGATGTTATAACGCAATATCATGAAATGAAAGAAAAAATGCGCTCAAAGTGGAAAGACGGAAAATGTATCGCTTATTTCCAAGCGTACACAAATACACATGCACCACTTGAAGTTTTAAAAGAAAAATTCGAACCGCTTCTAGCAGAAAAAGACGTTGTCGGTCTTTCTATCGCGACTCGTCCAGATTGCTTACCAGACGATGTCGTTGAATATTTAGCGGACTTAAATAAACGCACATACCTTTGGGTTGAACTCGGTTTACAAACTGTTCACGAACGAACTGCAAACCTTATTAATCGCGCTCATGATTACCCATCTTACGTGGAAGGTGTAAATAAATTACGTAAGCATGGCATTAGAGTTTGCTCTCATATTATTAATGGTCTTCCACTTGAAGATTACGACATGATGATGGAAACAGCTCGTGAAGTAGCAAAGCTTGACGTACAAGGAATTAAAATTCATTTACTTCACTTATTAAAAGGAACGCCAATGGTGAAGCAATATGAAAAAGGACAACTCGAGTTCCTTTCTCTTGAAGATTACGTAAGTCTCGTTGTTGACCAACTTGAAATGATTCCAGAAGACGTAATTGTGCACCGCATCACAGGTGACGGTCCGCCTGATTTAATGATTGGCCCAATGTGGAGCTTAAATAAATGGGAAGTATTAAATTCCATCGATGCAGAATTTGTACGCCGCGGAAGCTGGCAAGGAAAATATGCAAATGAGGAGAAACAAAAATGAAATTAGAACGTGTATTACCGTTTGCTCGCTCGCTTCTGCAAACGGCAGTAAAAGAAGGCGATTACGCTGTAGATGCAACTTTAGGAAACGGCCATGACACTTGCTTCCTAGCTGAAATCGTTGGAGATAGCGGAAAAGTATTTGGATTTGATATTCAAAAAGAGGCAATCGAAAGCTCAACAACTCATCTAAAAGAAAAAGAACTTTTTGAACGTACTGTTTTAGTTCACGATAGTCACGATACTCTTCTATCCGTATTACCAGAAGATGCAAAAGGAAAAGTAACAGGCGCAATTTTCAACTTAGGTTACCTTCCAGGCGGAGACAAGCATATCGTTACAAAACCGAACTCAACAATCTCAGCGATCGAACAACTATTAGAAGTAATGGCACCTGAAGGTATCATCGTTCTTGTCATTTACCACGGACATCCAGAAGGACAAGTAGAACGCGACGCTGTACTTACATTTGCTGAAAAACTAGACCAAAAACAAGCTCACGTACTACGATATGGCTTCATTAACCAGCAAAATAACCCGCCATTTATTGTGGCGATTGAAAAGCGATAAAGTGAAACTTTAATCAGTGGGGGCATCCCCACTGATTATTAGTTGAACCAATCGGGCATTTATGGGCAGTTTATCTCCCACCTAACCTCTTTGCTCCAGGCGAATTTTAAGGTGGGAGTTTTACTGCCCGTTAATGCGGGGGAATATATCAACGATTTTTCAATTATATCTATCGTAACTCGGGATATATCAACGATTTTTTCGATATATCTATCATAACTTACAATATATCAACGATTTCTCGGATATATCGATTGTTCGACAAAACATAACAAAAAAAGACGTGCATTCACTGCACGTTTTTTTGTTATCCTCCTATATAATGGATATATACAATCTTAAAGGAGACAAACCAATGATCGGAATACTAGCAGGAATGGGTCCAAAATCAACTGGACCATTCGTCGATACAGTTGTAGCAAGGTGCCAAACAATATACGGAGCAAAGCATGATATGGACTTTCCTCATATGATGATCTACTCGTGTCCAACACCGTTTTACATGGATCGCCCTATTGATCACGGAGCGATGAAAAAAGCGATTATTGACGGAGCACAAAAACTTGAAAGTACTGGCGTAAGCTTTATTGCCATGCCGTGTAATACGGCGCATCTTTATTTTGAAGAATTACAGCGTTCGCTTTCTATCCCGATTTTAAATATAGTCGATGAAACGTTACAAGCAATTCCTGAAAATACAAAAAGAGTCGCTCTTCTCGCAACAGAAGCAACTGTTCAAGCTAGGATTTACCAAGATGGGATTGCAAAGCGTAATATAGAATACATTCATCATGAAAAATGGCAGGAAAGCATTAATCAAATTATTACTTGCATTAAATCTGGAGAGATTGAAGAAGCTCGCGAATTGTGGAATACGCTCGTTTTACAACTGAGAGATGAAATAGATACTGCAATTATCGCATGCACTGATTTGAATGTAGTGGCTAGTGAGGATTTTATTGATTCCTCTCAATGTCTTGCTGATGCTGTTGTTGAAATGTATTTATCAAATAAGAAGAAACATTTATAAACGTTGAAACCCCTAGAAACTTTTAACTTTCTTCACAATTCTTTCAAAGTAATCACACTT
Source organism: Bacillus sp. Root131 (assembly GCF_001429475.1). Classification (NCBI taxonomy): domain Bacteria; kingdom Bacillati; phylum Bacillota; class Bacilli; order Caryophanales; family Bacillaceae; genus Bacillus; species Bacillus sp. Root131. The sequence goes on along the minus strand of NZ_LMJQ01000012.1, from coordinate 136,424 downwards.
AATCTCGCTATATTAAATAAGTAGTTATTCATATAGGGAAGGTTAGGGGAACTGAAAGTATGAAAGTAAATCGTTCGCTTCATTACATTTTTTGGCGTTGGCATTTTTATGCAGGGCTTTTTATTACACCGCTTCTTATTACTTTGTCACTGAGCGGAATTGGGTATTTATTTCGGGAGGAAGTTGAAGATTTCATCTATAAAGATTTATATTTTGGAAAGAGCGCTCAAACAGAATCTATTTCGATGGCTGATTCTATTTCCTTAACAGAGAAAAAATATCCACATTATAGCGTGGCGAAAATTAGTGAGTTTAATGGGGATTATAATGCGAGACTTACGATTGCAAATGAGTATACTGGGCAACAAAAATATGTGTATTTAGATAGTAATAATCAAATTGTTGGGGATCAAAACGCAAGTGAAACGTTTGCCAATATCATGCGGGAATTACATAGTTCTCTTTTAGTTGGTGGCACTGTCGTCAACTATACTGTAGAACTTGCGGCATGCTGGACAATCTTTTTAATTGTAACCGGATTGTACATGAGTATACGCCAATTCAAAAACACACCATCATCCAATAAGCGAGAAAAGGCAAAAAGACGTCATTCTATTATCGGTATTATATTTACAATTCCTCTCTTTCTGCTAATCGCATCTGGATTGCCATGGTCAGAATTTATGGGGAACCAAATTTATAAAATTGCATCTTCTAATGAATCACTCGGATATCCAAAATTGTACATGGCACCGCCTGAATCAAAGGTAAAAGAATTGCCGTGGGCAACAAGAAAAGAAGCTCCTCCTGAATCGAATTCAAATGAACCGAAAGCAATTTCTGTCGATGAATTACAAAAAGGAATTGAAATAAAGAAGCCATATGTTATTTCACTACCAGCTGATCCGAAAGGTGTATTCACTGTTTCGAAATCGAGCGGTTCTGGTATTACAGGTATGCATGTTGCACCAAGTGAAGAGATAACAGCTTACTTTGATCAATATAGCGGGGAACTCATTTCAAAAACGGACTATCGTGATTATGGATTACTTGCACAATGGTTCACTTACGGCATCCCACTTCACGAAGGACATTTATTCGGATGGCCAAATAAAATATTATGCTTACTAACGACATTATCTCTATTACTTCTTATTTATTACGGAGTAAAAATGTGGTTAGCAAGAAAGCCAAAAGGAAAATTAGCAGCACCTCCAAAGCAAAGAGATAAGAAAAGCGTACTCGTTTTCTTTATCATGATGATTATACTAGGCGCTGTCATGCCTTTATTCGGACTATCTGTTTTAGTTATTTTTGCGATTGAACTTCTCATATATGTATTTTCAAAAATACGATCATAATAAAAAGAAAACCACTCTACATGAGTGGTTTTCTTCATCACTGCGCCATTTTCTTTCGGTACATCTTCCCGTTCCAATAGAAGAATCGTGAAGTGAGGCCTCCGTATTTTACAATGCGCCGTGCCATTTTGTGCATATTCTTTTGTGCTGATACTTTTTGATCTGATAAATAAATACCAAGTAATCCTCGGCTTATGAGACGATGAAACTTCGCATGAGGTAAATCACCAATGCTCTTCTCTGCTTCTTCTACAAAGTGTTTCATACGATCTAATATAGCTTGCTCGTTTTCATAATAACTACAGAAATTCAAATCCCCGCCTATACGGTCTTCTTCTTGATCGATGAAATAATCAAGTAAGATATGAAGTCCTTGTACGTAAGGGAAGTACCCTTGTCTAATTTTCGCAATATCTTCATCATGTAATTCATCATGAAATGCATATGCTACAAGACAGAAAATTCCAAGTGTAGAACCGGCACATGCTGAAAACTCAAACCAACTCATCTCAGGTAAGTTTTCTTTATGTGCTTCAAACCAAGTTTTCAGGCGCGGCTCTCTTTCTTCTAACTTCACGTGTTTATGAATTTGCAAATCACAATAATAACAAGCAAGTTCATGCAGAACAGGAGCAATTTTTTCATAGTGCTTCGTTTTCTTTAAAACATCTTGGCACGTTTCAACAAGTTCATCTAAATAACCACCATCATCTTGATCATCACGATAACGATAATAATTACCGCCACCTTCCACTTCAGGTGATAGTGCCATTAACATTGATTCATGTAGAGCGGCAAAATCATTCGGATCAAGTGATGTACTGCGATCACATAAATTATCTAAATAGTCACTGATTGTTTGATACGCTACGATAAAACGAATACATTCCTCTCGGTGTTCATTTGCTAGCAGCGATAAAATGCCACCACCCTCACAATGAAACGTTTTATGCTCAATACTTGCGATTGCCTGACTATGAAGCTCATCATTCGGAATATGGTAGGCACGCTCTTTCCACATCGCTAGCTCATGGTGTACAACCGGAAACACATCACGGTATACTTTCGCCATGAGCGTTATGGGATTACTCGGTACGTTCACTTCTTCCTTCATCTCCTCTATTAAATGTACAAATAATGATTTATTTGTTTGTTTTTACTATATTATTGACATGCATTTCAGTAAATGACTGAATATAATTCAAAATTTCATCACGCTCATACTCATTTAATAACTCATGATAACAATTCGGCCATTCTTTATATGCCTTATCACCTATTTTAACATTATCAAACCACATGCGGACACGTGTTTTATCTACAAGTTTATCCTCACATGCTTGCATTAGCAAGAGCGGAACGTCTGGAAAATCGTCTATTTTTTTATGAGCAATTTCGATAGACTTAATCAATTCACTATACCAACGTACTGATACTTTGCGCAAGAACAATGAATCATTCTCCATTGCATCTCTCACTTCATGATTCCTTGTTGACATTTCCACCGTAAGATTCGTTGCAAATTGCAATTTTGGAGCCACAACATTTAATATTTTTGCAGCAAATTGAAGCGGAGCAGAGGGCCCAGTCACTACCCCTAAACAAGGCGAACTCAAAATAATACCATCTACATCTTCTCTCTTCGTTTCTTGCATCATACGAATGACAATAAGACCACCCATACTATGACCGAATAGAAAAATAGGTAACCTATACTTTCTTGCTTCTTTCACCCATAATTTAACTTCCTCTATGTATTCATCAAACGAATCAATATGTCCTCTATTTCTTGAAGTCGTTCCATGTGACGGAAGGTCCCCCATCACGACGTGGTAGCCGAGATGATTCCACATTTCCGCAACGGCTTCGTAACGTCCGTGATATTCCATTGCGCCGTGCACGATAACAATGACAGCTTTCGCTTCCTCTGCTTCATAATTCCACATATGGACCTCCTCCATTTCACTCTTTCTCATAATTTGATACACTAAAATTAGTCTCTAGGAAAGGAAGACTTTACATGATATATCCTTACAAAGAAAAAAATCCGAAAATTGCGAGTAGTGCTTTTATCGCTGACTATGTTACGATTACAGGCGATGTTTCCGTTGGCGAGGAATCAAGTATTTGGTTTAATACAGTCATCCGTGGTGATGTGTCAGCAACAATCATTGGAGACCGAGTAAATGTACAAGACCAATGTACACTCCACCAAAGCCCTCAGTATCCTCTTATTTTAGAAGATGATGTTACAGTTGGGCATCAAGTTATTTTACATAGCTGTCATATTAAAAAGGATGCTTTAATTGGAATGGGATCCATTATATTAGATGGTGCTGAAATTGGCGAAGGAGCTTTTATCGGTGCCGGAAGCCTCGTTTCACAAGGAAAGAAAATTCCACCAAACACGTTAGCTTTCGGTCGTCCCGCGAAAGTCATTCGTGAATTAACAGAAGAAGACCGTAAAGATATGGAGCGTATTCGTACGCAATACGTTGAAAAAGGTCAATATTATAAATCATTACAGAAGTAAATTTCCGCTGCCATAAGATTGGCAGCTTTTTTTATATAAAATCTAACTTTTTCTTTACAAAATATTATTACTCCCTCAACAAAATCTTATTAAAATAAAAGCTAATATCTCCATATATATGTAAACGAGGGAGGAGAATTTTCATGAAGGTCAGTGGATTATATAAAATAGAATGTTACATTTTTAAAGGAATTAATCGCTACTTTGATCAAAAAACATTAAACATCTTTTTCAGCAATATTACCCATATCGGTGGTGCTACTTTCTCCATTGCACTTACACTTTTCTTTTTAATTTTTGCAAAAGGGACTTTACACCAAGCAGCAATCGCTACTGCTATTTCTTTAGCAATTAGCCATATTCCTGTACAAATATTAAAAAGGTGGTATCCACGAAAACGTCCTTATTTAACAATTCAGGATGCGAAATATCCAGTCCATCCATTAAAAGACCACTCTTTCCCGTCTGGTCATACAACAGCCGTTTTCTCTGTCTTCATTCCATTTATTTGCTATAATCCAAGCTTACTTGCTTTCCTATTACCGTTAGCATTATGCGTCGGTATTTCACGTATTTATTTAGGACTTCACTATCCGTCAGATGTGTTCGTCGGCATGTGCCTTGGCACTTGCTCTGGCATCATCTCTTTTTATCAATTCATCCCACTTTTCACATAAAGGAGTGATATGATGAGAGTCGCCATTTTTACCGATACTTTTACGCCACAAGTTAACGGGGTTGCGAAAACGTTAGAACGATTAACAAGTTACTTTCAGAAAGAACAGATCGCCTATTCTGTTTTCGCCCCTCAGCATACAGCTGAAGATAATTTCGTAGCTAATGTGAACAAGATGAGAAGTATCCCGTTAACAATATTATATCCAGAATGTCGCTTTTCTTTTCCTACTCCGCGTATTAAACGGGAACTTCATTCCTTTAAACCTGACATTATTCACATTGCCACACCTTTCAACATGGGACTTTGTGGACTGTATTACGCCAAAAAGTTAAACATCCCAGTTGTCGGTTCTTATCATACTGATTTCGATGCGTATTTACGCTATTACAAAATTGAATTTCTCTCCAATATGCTTTGGAACTATTTAAAATGGTTTCATAGTCATATGCAAAAAAATTTTGTTCCCTCCTCTGAAACATTACATCAATTAAAAAATAAAGGCTTTCAGGCCCTCTCCATTTGGGGACGTGGTGTAGATTGCACACTCTTTCATCCAGCTTACAATACAGACCTATTCCGAAAAAAATATAATATTACAGCTAAGTACGTTCTTTCCTATGTAGGACGAATTGCTCCTGAAAAAGATATTGATACGTTGCAAAACCTTATCGTTAAAACATCGCATACTCGAAACGACATTCATTGGCTCATCGCAGGAGACGGACCTCTAGCAACAAATTTGCGTGAAGCTGTTCCACAAACAAATGTCACTTTTACTGGCTATTTACAAAGTGCAGATTTAGCTGAAGCATATGCTTGTTCTAACATAATGGTATTTCCATCAGCTACTGAAACATTCGGAAATGTCGTACTTGAATCACTCGCATGTGGCACACCTGTCATTGGTGCAAATAGTGGCGGGGTTAAAAATATTATTACAGATGGAAAAACGGGAATTCTTTGTCCCCCTAAAAATGAGGATGCATTTCTATCATCCATTTATTCTTTATTGCAAAATGAAGAAAAACTTGAGCAGATGGGAATAGCAGCTTCATCTTTTGCAAAATCAAAAAGCTGGGATGAGATCTTTCGCGGCTTACTTAACCAGTATGAAGAAGTCCTTCAGCATACCGCATCAGAGTTACTTGCTTGAACAGAAAAACTCCCTTCAAAAAACGAAGGGAGTTTATTACACACTTGTAAATTTTAGTTGAATGAATGATACATAAGGTGAAATATCATTTATTTCCATATTCATTATAGCAAAAATAAACATAACTAAACAGACTTGTAATAAAAACCCATAAAAATTAATATATGGTTATACAGTGTTTTTGCTGTATAATGATTTTAAGAATTCCCCTTAAAATCAACTTACTCACATACCTTTATACAGCAATTGTTCCCCAATTCTGTATATCAAAAAACCTTTCATTCATTTGAAAGGTCTTTTTGAGCCTGCACATATTCTTCTTTTGTATTTACATTTATAAACCAATCTGTATTCGCTTGTACATCTTCTCCAGCAACATACTTCACATTACATTGTGATAAAAGCTGCCCCATACTTCTTTTCTCTTCCTGAAGTAAAGCATAAATCTTTTCTTTCACGCGGTTATGATACGCTGCAAGTAGCGGCTGTTTTCTTCCATTAATAATAGGTACAACTGCATCATATTCATTGCTCGTTTGCTCCAGTAAAATGGTAAACCATTCATGCGAAACATTTGGCGCATCGCAAGGCATAATAGCATACCAATCTGCTTCTATGTATTCCATTCCTGATACAATACCGGCCAGCGGTCCATTCCCTTTATAGTGCGGGATATCTTCTATAACAGGAACTTGTACGAATTGCTCTACTCGCTCTTTTATATCAGAATGACTAATGACTACAACTTCTTGGAGCGCACTTGTCATCTCTTTCAAAATATGCTCAATAAAAGTACTACCTTGCCAGCTCGCTAACGCTTTCGGCTCACCAAATCTACTCGACATACCGCCCGCTAATACAATTCCAGCCCACCTACTCATTGGCGATGTAGCTCAAATGTAATATGGCCTAATTCCGGTAAAATTAATTTATTCATCGCAAGGCGAACCGCCCCGCTCGATCCTGGCATCGAGAAAACTACTTTGCGCCCAATTGTACCCCCAATCGCTCTACTTAACATTGCGCTGCTTCCGATATCTTCTAAATAACTAATCATGCGGAACAACTCACCAAACCCGACAATCTCTTTATCTAATAGAGCTGACACTGCTTCAATTGTTACATCACGCTTCGTAATACCAGTACCGCCATTTGTTAATACAACATCTACATCTTCCTTATGATAACCAGCTAACACTGCTTGCTGAATACTTTCTTTATCATCTTTTACAATTTCATAAGAGGTTACTGTATGGCCCGCTTCTTTTAACAATTCATGTAATAGTTGTCCGCTCTTATCCGTTTCCTCCGTACGTGTATCGGAAATCGTAACAATCTTGCAACGCACTTCTTTTGGGGCTTGTTTTTTATGTTCAGTTACACTCATTTTTTATCTTTCCTTTCTTAAAGACTTTTCTTCATTTTATCATACATATCTTTACACAATTATGTATGAAGCCAATCATGCGACATGATACAATATAAGTATACTAATCCACAAAAAGGAAAGTGCACTTTCTTATACTCCTAGACTACACATCTTTAGCTACTCCTTATATTTTCTACATAATAGAATTCAATTTTAAAACTTGTACTAAAAAATAAATTGGAGGTCTACATATTATGGAACTATATAAAAAATTAACAACAACATTTATCCTCTTATTCATCGCTTCAATCACTGTCGGCTTTTCCTTAAAAGGCGCAATTCCATACGCTACATTAGTAAGCATTATATTCGCGACACTATTTTTACTAAGCAGTGCCTTTTGCGCAGGTAAAGCACGTCAAATGAACGGTTGATTACATATGTTCCAGAAGAAACCCACCCTTTGTAAATCATGTAAAAAGGAAATACAAACGTATGAAAAGGCTTGGATTCATATGCCATTTCCAGCAAGTGGCATGACTAATATGAAAAAGTATATTGAGCTAGATGGAGAAGTATATTGTAGTTCATGTATTCAAATTGTAAGTAAAACGAAATAAAAAAAGCTTTGCGCTCACCGCGCAAAGCTTTTTTTCATATATTATAGACCAGCTTGCTCTTTTAAAGCTGCAGCTTTGTCTGTACGTTCCCATGAAAGATCTACATCAGTACGTCCGAAGTGGCCGTAAGCTGCTGTTTGTTTGTAAATTGGGCGACGTAAGTCTAGCATTTTAATAATACCAGCTGGGCGAAGATCGAAGTTGTTACGAACTAGTTCTACTAGTACGTCTTCAGATACTTTACCTGTGCCGAATGTATCAACTGAAATTGATACTGGTTGTGCTACACCGATTGCGTATGCAAGTTGTACTTCTGCTTTGTCAGCAAGACCAGCTGCTACGATGTTTTTCGCAACATAACGAGCTGCATATGCTGCAGAACGGTCAACTTTTGTTGCATCTTTACCAGAGAATGCACCGCCACCGTGGCGAGCGTATCCACCGTAAGTATCAACGATGATTTTACGTCCTGTTAAGCCAGCATCACCTTGTGGTCCACCAATTACGAAGCGGCCAGTTGGATTAATGAAGAATTTCGTTTCTCCATCCATTAATTCTGCTGGTACTACAGCTTTAATTACGTGCTCTTTTAAGTCGCGATCGATTTCTTCCCATGTAACATCTGGGTGATGTTGTGTAGAAATTACGATAGTATCAACACGTACTGGTTTACCATTTTCATCATACTCAACTGTAACTTGCGTTTTTCCATCTGGACGTAAGTATGATAATGTATCATCTTTACGTACTTCAGTTAAACGGCGAGCTAATTTGTGAGCAAGCGAGATTGGAAGTGGCATTAATTCTTGTGTTTCATTACATGCAAAACCAAACATTAAACCTTGGTCTCCTGCACCAATTGCCTCAATCTCAGCGTCAGTCATTTGACCTTCGCGTGCTTCTAGCGCTTGGTCAACACCCATAGCGATGTCAGCAGACTGCTCATCGATAGATGTTAAAACAGCACAAGTTTCTGCATCGAATCCGTATTTTGCGCGTGTGTAACCAATGCCTTGAATTGTTTCACGAACGATTTTCGGAATATCTACGTAAGTAGAAGTCGTAATTTCCCCCGCTACCAATACTAAACCAGTTGTTACAGTTGTTTCACAAGCTACACGTGCATTTGCGTCTTTTGATAAGATCGCATCTAAAATTGAATCAGAAATTTGGTCACAAATTTTATCTGGATGTCCTTCAGTTACAGACTCAGATGTGAACAGATGACGTTTTTTTGTCATGTGGTAAACCTCCCTACAGTAATTGTATATATTGTACGGAACTCATCCTTAATTTGCCACAAACTGCGACATACATTTATTCTCCCACACAAGCATACAGAAAAACCTTTCCTACTTTACATAGAGGAAAGGTTTAATTTGCTACTTGCATACTGCTTTTTGCCCTTCGCTCTTATCGTTCGAGACCTGTAGCCTCGCACAGGTTTTAGCACCTATTCACCTGCATTTATCAATACAAGTGAGGTTGCTGGGCTTCATCGGGCCTGTCCCTCCGCCAGCTCGGGATAAGAGAGTATCCGTCCCAACCTATACTAAAGAAATGATATTCATTTGTCAATTAATATTCACATTTTCCTGAAAGTTTTTCTCAATACGCCTAAAATGAAATATTAATAGGGAAATAATACATTCACACAAACAAAAAGAAATAAATAGTATACATTATTTATATAATTGTGTTATACTCTTGTTGGGGATTACGAGAAATATTTCATTAAATGAAAAGGATGGTATATAAATATGAGTACTGTGAATGTCCAAATTGGTTTACACGAATTATTGAACGGAAGCAATGCACAGATTCAACTAAGTGTTCCGCAATTAGTGGAAAAAGTATTAATGCGAAATGAAGGGAAATTAACTTCTACTGGTGCCGTTTCTACTTCAACAGGAAAATATACAGGACGTTCTCCTAAAGATAAATTTATTGTGAAAGAAGCATCGGTTGCTGACAAAATTGCTTGGGGAGCTGTGAACCAACCGATTTCTGAAGAACATTTTAATAAATTATATACTAAAGTTTTAGAATACTTAAAAGAAAAAGAAGAGTTATTCGTCTTCAAAGGATTTGCAGGCGCTGACCGCAATTACCGCCTACCAATTCAAGTTATTAATGAATATGCATGGCACAATTTATTTGTACATCAATTATTCATTCGTCCAACTGAAGAAGAATTAACAACTCATGAGTCAGGGTTCACAATTGTTTCTGCACCGAATTTCAAAGCTGATCCAGCTGTTGACGGTACAAACTCTGAAGCATTCATTATGGTTTCATTCGAAAAACGTATTGTACTAATTGGTGGTACAGAATACGCTGGAGAAATGAAAAAATCAATCTTCTCTATTATGAACTTCTTACTACCTGAACAAGATATTCTTTCTATGCATTGCTCTGCAAACGTAGGTGAAGAAGGTGACGTAGCACTATTCTTCGGTTTATCTGGAACAGGTAAAACAACTTTATCTGCTGATCCAAACCGTAAATTAATCGGTGATGATGAGCACGGTTGGTCTGATAACGGTGTATTCAATATTGAAGGCGGTTGCTATGCAAAATGTGTAAACCTTTCTCACGAGAAAGAACCACAAATTTTCGATGCAATCAAATTCGGATCCGTTTTAGAAAACGTTATCATTAATAACCAAACGCGTATCGCAGACTACAACGATACTACTTTAACAGAAAATACTCGTGCTGCATACCCTATGCATGCGATCGACAATATCGTACTGCCAAGTGTTGCTGGACACCCAAATACTATTATTTTCTTAACTGCTGATGCATCTGGCGTATTGCCTCCAATCAGTAAGTTATCAAAAGAGCAAGCTATGTATCATTTCTTAAGTGGTTACACTAGTAAACTAGCAGGAACAGAGCGCGGCGTTACATCTCCGCAAGCTACATTCTCAACTTGCTTCGGTTCACCATTCTTACCACTTGATGCATCTCGCTACGCTGAAATGCTTGGTGAAAAAATCGAGAAACACGATGCGAAAGTATTCCTAGTAAACACTGGCTGGACTGGCGGCGAATACGGCGTTGGTAAACGTATGAACTTAGGTTATACTCGTGCAATGATTCAAGCAGCATTAAGCGGTGAACTTGCAAAAACTGAAACAGCTAAACATGACATCTTCGGTCTTGAAGTTCCACTTCACGTACCAGGTGTACCTGACGAAGTGTTAATGCCTGAACAAACTTGGGCTGATAAAGCTGCTTACAAAGCAAAAGCAATCGAGCTTGCAAATGAATTCAAAGAGAACTTCAAAAAGTTCGAAAGCGTTTCTGAAGATATTATTAACTTAGGCGGCCCAATCGCTTAAATTAACACTTTCTGTTGGAATAACCCTTTACTCATATGAATAAGTGTCGTGTAACCGTAAAGTTTCGCGTACTCACCGACAAAACCCAATGCGGCTTAACGGTTACACACACTTACATAAAAAAGAAGCTTATGTTTTTACGTAAGCTTCTTTTTATATCTTATATAAAGTGAAACGTTAATCTCTTCATCTGTGACTTAGTTCGATAAATTACAGAAAATTCATTTTATAATCATTCGTTTTTAGTTTTTTATGATACAATTTACATATACAGGAAAGGGTGAAGCCTATGAAAAATTTTTCTCGTGCAGGAAAAATTTTATTCATTTACGGAGCGTTCCAAATATTTTGGGGACTTGTAATGCTTAACGTTAATTTATTTGAGCATACAAGTGAAACGATAAAATATATTATTCTAATTACCGGAATAATTTGTTGTATTATATCCAAATTTTTTAAAGAACATAAAAGTCCTACTAATACGTGATTTCATGTTAACTTATTAGTAGCAGAAACCTGCATTTCAGGCAAAGTTTCGCTTCCTGTTGTACTATCCATCACTGAATCACTTATCCCAGAGTAAACCTATTTCCACAGGGACAAATCACGGTTTCGAACATATAAATTATATCCCTACTCATTACATCTCTCTGGTTTCACATCGCATGGGGCTAAAAGAGGCTCTGACCGCTTCTATCCCTCGCTGGATCCTCTATTCCATCCAAAAGAGGTTTTTTATCTTTTTATCTTTTTTAGCTCTTCGTTAATTCTTTCTCATCTTTCATGCTATAGTATCCTAAATTAACAACAATTAAGAAATAACCACCCATAATCCCTACTGCAAATGCCCACATAACCATGTGGTGCTCAATTTCGTACATAATAATAGCACCCAAAATGGCAGCTGCAAAACGGTTAAACATACCGAGTGTCGGTGCTTTCGTCTTCTTTACAATACTATCTCCAAGCTTCTCAATTCTTCTCCCTAAAAGCCAAACGCAATACATACTTACAATAAGCCCAATTCCAGCGCCTAAAAAGTGTGCTGAAAACGGTGTTAACATCCAACCTAGTAACAAAATACCTAGTATATAATACGATTGGATTTTAAATGATCTTAGTGACATACTAATCATGCTGTTCTCCTCTTCAGTAATTTTTATCTATCCAACAAAAGCTGTATAACTCAGTTCTTTCGAGTTCATACTACTTAAAATTCATTTCACTCAACTTAAAAAACAACATAAACAGTATGTTCATGTTGTTTAAATGTTTTTAGAAAATAATATTATACAAGATTTCGAACATCATATTCTCATATTTTGTGACGGTTTTTCAAACTTTTTCGTCCATTTATGAAAAAAATGATATCAATCTATGAACATACGGATATGATATAATAAACACACAAATAAAGGGGGCGTCTAATGATTTATTTTTTAATGGCTCTCATTCACCTCATTATCCCTGCACTTATCGGACTTTCATTGTATTGGTACACGAAAAATCATAGCATTTTTTACGCTGTCCTCGGTGTTCTTCTTCCAGGTATTATTCTTATTACACTCTTCCGTATTCCATTTTTAAACTTAATTCCACTTATTACTGCTATCTTATTTCTCATCTTCTTACCAAAAATAAAAAAATAGGAAAGCAGATCATAGGTGATCTGTTTTCCTATTTTGATATAGGTTCCCCCGCAGTAGAATGAACTTTTACTTTCTCTGATTTCACAAACCATAGACCGAAAAAAATAATAATTCCACCGATGATTTGTTGAAACGATACATATTCATTTGCCCAGATAGCTGCAAATAAAACAGCTACAAGCGGCGTTATATACATATATTCCATCGTATGTGACGCCCCAATTTTTTGAACACCAACATACCACATGACTAAGCCGAATACTGTTACAAAGAAAATGGAATATAGTAAGGCGAATAGTGTCATTCCGTGTGTAATGTGAAATGGCATTATAAATACATATGGTCCACTTAACAATAAAAGCGGAATCGCGCCAACTAAGGCTGACCATGCGGTAACACGTAGTGCTGAATATTTTTTAATTAATGGTCCTGCTAAAACAGGATAAAGCCCCCAGCATATTGATGTAATAAGTCCAATTCCATTGCCATAAAAAGAACTAGCAAGTGAATGTCCTGCTACTAAAACTAATGCTGCACCACTAAAGGCAATGATAGAACCTATGAGCTTTCGAGAAGAAAACTTTTCTTGTTTCAGAAAAATCGCAAATACAGTTGTAAAAATAGGTGAAATAGAAATGAGTAAAGAGGCATTTGTAGCGGATGTATATTTGACAGTTTCCATAAATAACGTTTGATACAGTACAATACCTACAACGCTAACGATGATTAATCTAGGTATATCCTTTCGCTCCATATAAACTGACTTTTCAATAAAAAAAGTAAGAAGTAACAGGAGCGGTGCCGCCGCCATCATACGAAGTGCAGTAAATTCAATTGCTGTAAATTCTAAAAATCCATACTTTGCAATCGTATAGTTAATCCCCCAAATAATAACAACACTTAAAATTAATAACTCAATTCCCCATCTTCTCATGCGTATCCCCTCCGCAAAGAAGATTATACAGAAAATTCAATCACATGTACATTTCATTATGTGAAAAAATCTTTTTACTATTGGGCCGTTTTGGTAAATGAAATTATATCGGCGATTTTCTGAATATATCAGCGCAACTCCATTTATATCAGCGATTTTTTCAATATATCGACTTATCAACAAAAATCGACAATAATAGCGACTTATAAAATAAAAAAATGTGAGTCCAAAATACATTTTGGACTCACATTTCCTTTACTATACTCGAACGTGTAATTTCATATTTGGATTATAAAACTGGCTTGGGCTCTTCAACTGAAAAGTTCCTCCACTTTCATGCCAATCAACCGTTAACTTATCGTCCATAAATACAAGCTTTGTACGATCAGCGATAAAATTCATTGTGCTTGATTCAATATCCACATCGCGCTCATCTTTCTCTGCTACAGCTACTAAATCGATGATTCCGCTCATGACACAACCGCAACCCTCATTATCGTAAAATAACTTTATATATTTCGCTTCACTTGGAATCGTATCCATAATCTTTTTATATGCTGCTTCTGTTACAGTAACGTACATATGTTAATCTTCATCCTCTCTTCTCTTATCATTCATATATTGTATCACCATTTTTCTTAAAATTTATATACAGAAAATTAAGACTAATATACAATGTATGTGATAAAGTTTCAGCAATCGAGCTTTTATGAGTAGTTCATGCAGGAGAAAGGAGGTTTGCTATCCGTGTTCAAACTACAACGATATCCTATTTTATTAAGTCTATTTGGTAGTTTCTTCATTTCTAGCGAAATGCTATTACAGCATGTACTTCCCTATTCTCCTTCTATCGGCTGGATTCTAGGTTTTATTTGTTTCCTATCCGCTTCTTATTTCGCTACGAAGAATACAAACAACTCATAAAGCAAGAATCATCTTAAGGAGGATTATTGAACATGCCAGCCTTAAAAAAAATAGAGCAATCACTCGATCACTTATTCCAAATTGAAAAATACGGAAAAGATAGCGCCTTTAGTCGATTTATCCCAGCCGTATATGATCCTATCAAATTTCCTTGGCAACAATTTTTCGAAGCAAATTTTGTAGATTTATTTAACGGCCTTATGATGCACGGATCTGAAAATGTAAACAAAGTATTTTTAGCTGTATTCCCTACAGATGACGTTCTTGAAACATTCATTTCACAATCCACACCTGGTGATTTACTCTTTATGCACCATCCCCTTGTAATGGAGTGCGGTGATCCAATTGGAAGATCAGGCCGCGGTTTCATACCAATTCCTGAAAAATATTTGCAAGGAATAAAAGAAAAACAACTTTCTATATATACATGTCACGTACCAATGGATTTTCATCAAACGCATGGAACGAGTATTTCAATTGCAAAAGCATTAAACGCTACTGTAGTGGACGACTTTGCATATGGAGGTCCAGAACAAGAACCAGTTGGCCTTATTTGTGAAATAGATGAAACATCAACAGAAGCACTCCAAAAACATCTAAAACAACTCTTCCAGATTCCTTACACAGACTTCGAAGGTAAACGACATGATTCCATCAAAAAAATCGCAATTATCGCTGGATGTGGCGATGTTGTATCTTTAATGAAGGAAGCAGAAGAAAAAGGTGCTGAAGCATATATTACAGGAGAAATCCATTGCCATATCGACAATGATTACGGCCGACATAAATACTCTCTCATTATGGATTATGTAAAAGAAACGAATATGTCTCTAATTGGGGTGTCACACTCTGCCTCTGAATATTTAGTGAAAGAGACATTGATGCATGATTGGTTTAAAGAGAATTTTGATGTGGATGTTATTTTGCTTCCGCAGGAGAAATGGTGGCTCTAACGCTATCATTTTTAAATTTATATACACAATACAATTGACCACAGAAAAATAGATAAATGAGAAAGTACATGTACCAACGTAAATGCTTTCGTTGTGCCAGAAAACGAACCTACTGTTAGCACCGAATTTACTGGTGCTAACAGTATTACAGCTGGAAACCTATTTTTGAGAGAGTATACAACCCCTCTTTATATTCATGCTGCAAGTGCTGTATATTCTGTTTTTCTAATTACTAACATATAGCAATTCATTTCATAAAAAAAGACCCGAGATTCGGGTCAACAAATAGAAATATAAATGAACTACAACAAATAACAGACAAAGCCATTATATATTTTTCGTAGTAAAACATCCATTAATTTCTTTTTACACTATCAATATATTATTTTTCGTTATCGTCCTCTTTTTTAGAACGTCTACCTAAGAAGAACACAAGAACTAATAATATAATTACCAGTAGTACTCCGCCGATAATGTAATATAGCGTGTAGTCTTTTTTCGCTTCTACCGCTGTATCATTTAACTTATCGGCTGTCTTTCCTTCAATTGTAAATTTCTTCGTCCATTCCCACTTTTGATCGCCATCAGTGGCTTTCACTTCTACTCGGTACATTCCTGGATCAAACGCTTTGTTTTCCCAGCTAATAGCGTAATCAAAGTTTGAGTTTGGCGCCATTCTTAAATTTTCTTTTTTCGCTTCAAATAAAACGTCTGTACCTTTTTCTTTATATACCTTTGCATCAACACTTAAATTTTTTAACATTGCTGGCTTTACGTTTTGTAAATTTGCAGTAACAACGTTACGCCCGTTAATTTGTGTTGGCTTTACTTCGTTTAATTTCATGTCTGGTTTTACTTCAGCATCCGTCTCTTTTAAAACAACGCCAATTGCGTATGCATATTTATTTTCAATTTGCACACCTTCATCTTTTTTCTTTGCATTCTCATCTTCTTTTTCTTTAAAGTATAAACCACCTAAAATAACACCATCAAACGACTCACTTGGCATTTCCAAGTTTATATCAACTGTCACTATGCTGTTAGCTGGGACTTTCGTTTCTTTTGGCATTTTAGCAATTTTAGAAAACGGATATTTCAAAGTAGAATCCGTTTTTGGTTCTACTGTACTATAATCTGTAATACCATTGCTATTCGTAATTGCTGTATTAGCAAACGATTCTACCACAACTTCTTTATTCGTATCATTTTTCATTTGGACTTGAATTGTTTGCTTTTGTCCAGGTTGCATTTTCAAATCAAAATACGTTTGATTTTTATCAATTTGATTTTCTGGTATAACTGCTGTCACAGCGAATTTCATTTCAGCCGCATATACTGAAAAAGCGTTTACCATGAAGAATGTAATTAATAGTAAGCTAGTAAATAGTTTTTTTACCATCTCTTATGTAGTCCCCTTCATATCCATTTTATAGACAAGAAAGAGATAAGGTTAAAGCCATTCCCTTATCTCTTCTCATTTTCCTCTTTTATCTTAAAATTCCTCTTACTTACATAGGAGCGTCTGTTAGTTCCCAAGTTAGTGAAGTTGTGTATTGTGTTTGTTCTTTTTTCGTTTTACCTGGTACAGATAACTCTACGCTTTGTTTCGCTTCTGTTGCATCTTTACCAAACGTATTTACCCATGTACCCATACCTTGGTTTTCTTTTGCATCGATTAAATCAGATGCTGCACCACTTGGATTTAATGTGATAGATTGTTCTGCTGTTGGTGCGTCGCTACCTGCATTTGATTTCAAAGCTGAAGTTTTTAATGTTAATGCCGCACCATCCAACGCTTTATCATCTGCAGTTTTGAATTGACCATTTTGTTTTACTGTTAAATGCCATCCAGCATTTGTACCACGATTATCTGTTACTTGAACGTAGTTCGGCACGTCAATTACAGAACCGTCTACTTTTTTCTTTACTTTATCTAATTCTGCAAAGTAGATTTCGTTATTCCCTGATGCTTTTTGTGTTTTAAAGTTGAAGTTAGATACATAATCAATACTTAGTGGACCATCTGTACCTTTTTTATCTGGATCAACTGGATCTACAGTTTCATCTGGATTCTCTGGATTAACAACATCAATTTTATCTGTATTTTTCTCGAATTTAATGAATGCTTTTGAGTCTACTTTCCCGCCATCTTTCTCAGCTGCAAATGCAGACGTCCCTACTGATACTGATGATAATGTTACCGCTCCAATTAATGCTATTTTTGCTAGTTTCATAGTTTTATACCCCTTTATAATCATTTTTTAAAATTCAGTCATTCTTAATTTTCAATCTTGTATAAGCTTAGTTTGGTGTATCTTCTAAAGTCCAAGTTAACTCAGCTGAATATTTCGCACCTTTTTCTTTCGCCGTCGTACCTGGTACGAATAAGCTCACACTCTGTTTACCTTGTTCTGTTCCTTTACCAAATGCAGTCGTCCAATCACCCATACCTTTATTCTTTGCGGCAGTAGTAATTTCCACCGCATCTCCACCTGGAGCTAGCGTTACTTTATTTTTAAATGTTGTAGGTGCATATTGTGCATCAGTTACAGAATTTACAGCTGGGTTACTTAAGCTTAAAGCTGCATTTGTTAACTCACTATTACCACTTTTAAATTGTGCATTTTGCTTTACTTTCAATTTCCATCCTGCATTTGTACCACGGTTATCTGTTACAGATACGAAGTTAGGTACTTCAACTGTTTTGCTCCCTTGTTTCACTTTATCCAATTTTGCAAAGTACGTTTGATCATTACCAGAGATAACTTGCTCGCCGAAGTGTAAGTTAGAAACGTAGTTAATACTTAATGGGCCTTTTGTTCCTATTTCATGGTCACCAGGGTTCTCTGGTGTAACTTTTTCATTTGGATTTTCTGGATTGTTTGGATCTGTTGTGCTTGTATCTTCAATAAACGTTACATCGGTTTTTGATTTCATATTTGCTTTCTCTTCCGCAAATGCTGAAGTTCCTACTGCTGCAACTGATGTTAATGATACTGCACCGATTAATGCTAATTTTGCTAGTTTCATATGTACCTTCCCCTTTTCTCTGTTTTCATCTATTTTTTATTTTGAATACACTTGCTTTCCCCTAATTCTTTTGAATACATATAGAGATAAAACAATCGAAAACAATCCTATATATTGTTTGAAGTCCCGTGTCTGGCCTCCTGTTTTCGGTAAATATTTATCTCCATTTTTATTTTTATCAACTGTCTCTTTTTTTGTATTTATCTTTGTCGGATCAGTTGATGTATTTGGTGTATAGCTATTCGAAAATGTAATACCCGCTTTTGAATTCGTACTTGTAGCCGTTACTACATTTGCCATAAGAAACGGCACACATATAACTGTGGAAACGATAATACCAACTATTTTTTTCATTACTCTCTCCTTTCTAAAATATATATATTTCATATATTTTTAGAGAGGAGCATCGGTTAATGTCCATTCTAGCTGTCCAGCATATTTTGTATTTGCTTTGACATTCGGCCCTGGTTTTACTTGTAAATGAATTCCCTCGTTTTCCTTCCAATTTAATGAAACCTCCTCGTCGTTTTTAGAAGTATACGAGAATGCTTCTATACTAGAATTACTTAAAGGTGTATCCTTTCCATTTCGTTTGTAAATCAATGCTCCCGTCAATGTGTCATTTTGCGCTGAAGTTAATGGTGTAATTTCCTTTACATATACACTCCATTTTTGCTTTTTAACACGATTATCGGTTACCTTTAAAGAATTTGAAATCGCCTTCGGTGTGTATGTCGTTGTTTTCGATGGAATTGTTACATCTCCAAAGGTAATTTCTTTTGGTACGTCTACTAACTTTAAAGTCCCATCAACGACAGTAACCGGTACTTGAATCTCCGCTTGTACACCTTGCTTCGTTTCAATTACAACCGTTACAGTATGATTCCCTATTGTTTTTGTATCCGGAATATTGATTAACTTCATTACTGATATTGGTTTATCTACATCCAAATTCGTATCTACAGATAAATCTGTCACAAATTTAGAAATATCCATTTTTGTTAAATCTGTTCCTTGCACTACTTTTTGTGGGACTGGTTTCCCAGTCGGAATACCTTTATACCTTATTTTTGCGATTCCATCTCGATTACTATCTTGCCCATTCTTATCGTCATCTAAATAGTTTTTAGCTGACACCGGTATTTCAAGATAACCATCTTTATAATATTTCATTACATCAGCACCTTTTACAGGAGAACCTGTAATTGTCATCTCGTAAATTTTCCCGTTGAATTCTTCTGTTTTTAGCGCATTTGCTTTCGCAACCGCAGTGACCTTATTGTTTTTCCTGCTAATATCAAAGAAGCTACTTACATCATCTCCACTTTCCACATCTTGAATGGAAACATCATTCACAGTAAAATCCTTATTCACTTCACTTTCTAATACAAAAGATTTCGCATAGTGAATATCTTTCGATTGAGCAGGCATATTTTGATATACCTTATAAGAAAGTTGACGGGAATTATCTTCCACGATATCTCCTATTACACTTGGAGCTGGAATTTCAATTTGTGCAATCGCTAATTGGTCGTATGATACATTAACACCTGAAGCATTTAATCTAACTTCTAGCGGTAATTCTGTTAAATTATCAAATGTAATTGTCATATCTGCTTCTGGAGTAGCTACTGGGCCTGCTGTTCCAGAAAACTCTATTTTATTATTCCCTTTGTCTTGATACCTAATTGAACTCGTATCATACACGTATAAATTCGTTAAATGACTACCATCATTACGTAACGTTACATTTTTATAACTATTTATCCTTTTGAAATTCCACATTGCCGTTAATGGTACTTTTTTACTTGTTCCGTGTTCATAAAATTCAAAGGAAGCATTATAAGTTTGTCCTGACCTTCCGTTCCCATATAATTGTAAAAAGTTTTTTGCATCACCTTTAGTTATTGGTGTTTTAACATCTACAGATGAAGCTGTCATAGAGTGAATATTAATACGGACATCAATCCATTTCCCTTGATATTCACCAGCTTTTTTTACTAATACGTACTGTTCTCTATTTGAATTTCTAAATGTATATTGACTTTGACCAGTTCTGTCATTGCTACTACCCTTTACCTCATATGTTACTTGTGGGCTCCAAACAAATCTAAAAGCATATTTACCCGGGATAGAAGGCCCTTCACCTGTTCTATTATTTATTACCTTTACATTTGGATATCTAAGAATACTTGTAACAGGACTAGCAGCTAGTAGAGATTGGCTCTTTAATACCTTCTCAGCTTGAATAGCAGGTAATTCCTGATTATTTTCGTTTACCTTATTGCTCTCTTTTAATTCATTTTCCTTTGATACGAGTTCTTCATTAACCTTTTCTTTCTCTAAAGTATTCGTTTCTTTTGGAACTTCAGCATTAGTAGGCTTTATTTCTTGTTTTTTATTTTCTTCCGATACTTTTACTTTTTCATTTTTTTCTTTTTTCACAACTTCCTCTGAAGCCTTTGGATTTTCATCAGAAATAGCTACATTTAAAGCCTCTTTTTTCTCTACAACATGTAGAGAAGGAGATTCAATTTTCTTTTCATTCCCTTCAAACTTCACTATCGGTTCAAATTTGTACTCTCCAGCTTTTTTCATTTGAATGACTACATATACGTCACCGATAAAATTACTTTGTTCATTCTTTTCAATTTTTACAATGTGATCTTCTGTTACTGAAATGTTTTGAATCGCTTTATTATTTTCATTCATTTTTTTCGTTTCTTCTTCATTAAAGAGCTGCTCATTAGATAATTTCAGCTCGATATTAGCATCTTGTTTATTTGTATTTGTAATCTTTAATACTACATTTTCATCAACTTTTATTTCTTGTTTATCCATATGAACGATAAAACGTCCTTGCTCGTCATTTGTAACCGCATAAACTTTCGTTGCAGAGTAGTCTAGCACACCAACTTGTGTAAATAATATTCCTCCAGCGAGAAGTATACGCCCAAATTTCCCTATTTGATTTTGCAATGTACTTCCCTCCCTCGCTTTTTATACACCGAATATTCCGAACATTAAATGTATTAATCGACTAAATTTACAATCATAATGTGTATTCTGAAAAAATAAAAAGCCTGGTTGCCTTTTCGATTTTCATATATCACAACATGTGTGAAAATCCAAACTGCAACCAGACTATCATAGTAATTTTCATTACCTTAGACTCTTAGCTTTGCGACCTATCCTTTCGAACAGTGTGCCTATTTATTTTTTTTGAGACAACAAAAAGTCCAGTTGCCTCTTCGATTTTCATACACACAACTATGTGTGAAAATCCAAACCGCAACCAGACTATCATAGTAATTTTCATTACCTTAGACTCTTAGCTTTGCGACCTATTCTTTCGAACAGTGTGCCCATTTATTTTTTTTTAAGAAAACAAAAAGTCCAGTTGCCTCTTCGATTTTCATACATACAACTATGTGTGAAAATCCAAACTGCAACCAGACTATCATAGTAATTTTCATTACTTTAGACTCTTAGCTTTGCGACCTATCCTTTCGAATAGTGTGCCAAATATAGGAATTTATTTATCGTGTTTTGAATATACCATTAAAACCCAAAAAAGAAAATAGTTTTTTTAGAAAAAATAATTAATTTTTATAGTCTAAATTCCCCCCGGAAAATCCATAATGAAAACTTTCAAAAAACATTTTGATATTAAAAACACATCATACATTCTTTATAGATAAAGTGAAACTTTAATCAGCCCTCACCAATCGGGCTGCCCGGCAAATAGCGGGATAAAATAAAAAAACATCACTTCCAAATAAGTGATGTTTTTTGTAGTTAATGCAGTGGTAACATAACCTCAACCGTCGTTCCAACCCCAACTTCACTTTCAAAACTCATTTTACCGTTGTGATCTTTAATAATTTTTTCTGTAACTACTAAACCTAGACCAGTTCCTGTTTCTTTCGTTGTATAAAAGGCTTCGTTTAACTTTGGAATTTTATCTTTCGGAATGCCGCATCCCTCATCTTTCACTTGAACGATGATTCCTTCTTTTACAGTAACTTTAATCGTAATTGTTCCGCCAACTGACATTGCTTCAATTGCATTTTTAATTAAATTAAAAAAGACCTGTTTTAATCGTTTTTCATCACATGTAATTGATGGTAAGTCTTTACTGTAAATACCTTGTATGTGGACTCCTTGTTTTAAAGCAGGCTTTTCCATAACTCGAATAACATAAGAGATAATTTCTTGTATGTTATGAGTTTCTGATTCTAGTGATTTAGATTTCTCAAATCCACTAAGTTCTGTAGCAATTATATGAATCCGATCTACTTCTTGTTTCATAATATCACTATAAATTTTATCCTCTGGATGCTTGTCTGCTTGTTTATTCACAAGTTTTTTTAAGTTTGCTAAAGGTCTTCTAATCTTATAACCAATAACCGTTGCCATCTTTCCAACAGCTGCTAGTTTTTCTGTTTGTTTTATTTCTTTGTCCATCATCTCAAGCGTACGAACGTAAGACTGAACCCTCAAAAATATAATCCAACATATAATAGTAAATACACTATATAATGCCATTGGGATTAAAACGAGAGAAGATTGAATAATGATTCCTGTAAAAGCGTACTTCCCGACAAGTATCGCTGGAACTAACCAGAAATATCTTTTATTCACAAAGATTGGTGCAAACAAAATAAAAAATACTTCTACTATATTTCCACCGTCAAATTCCGCATCGCTACCATAATAAATCATAATGTTGTGGATACAATCTAATACATTATAGCCAATTAGAATAATATACTTTACCGCAAAAACATTCTTCCATTTCATAAAGTATATTCCAATGCAAAACAATACTACCATCAAAAAGTAAAGCCATAAACCTAAACCATCTTCAAACTTTCCTACGCCTTCTTGCTCTCCCGCGATTAAAGGTACGATAAATTCATAGGCAAGATCATACACAAAAAATATAATAAAAAATAAACTTAAAAATACTTTCAACGCCTTTATTTCTTCATTTTTAAATATATAGCCTTTATTCATATGGTAACTCCTAGCTTTTCTTCCACTTGAATTTCAGTATTTCCACACTTCCTTGGCAGAATAATGTCTATTCTCGTTCCAGTATTTCTTTCACTTGAAATATGTAACTCACCAAGGTGCTCGGCGACAATTCGATTCGCTACTGTAAGACCCAGACCAATTTTATCTTGTTTCGTTGTATAAAAGGCCTCTGTAACACGGGTTAAGTTTTCTTGCTTAATACCATGACCATTATCAATTAAGCTGATCATCACATACTCTTTCCCTTTATTTTCTAACCGTAAATGTAATATGCCACCTTGCTCCATTGCTTCTAAAGCATTTTTTATCGTATATAGAAAGACTCCTCTTATTCTTCGTTCATCACATTCAACTTCTATTGTTTGTTCTCCCACATTAGAAATAAGCTGCACATTTAATTCATTCATTTTTTCGCGAAGAGTTGTTGTTGCTTGTAATACAATTTTTCCTAGATCATGTTTCTTATAAATAGAAGGCTTGCATGTAGCAACTTCCATCAACTCACTTATCATATTATTCATATTTTCTATTTCAAAGATCATACGTTTATAAACAGGATCCTCTTCATGCTTCTCTCTTTGTAATTGCGTAAATCCTTTTAATGAAGCGAGTGGATTTTTAATTTCATGTCCAACCGTCGCTGCCATTTTTCCGATTACTGCTAATTTTTGTGATTCACTAGCAATCGCAATACTTTCCTTTACAGCTGAAAGATATTGTAAAAATCGGTTTAAAATGATATATGCAGCTATTAACATAAGTGTACACATAATAAGGAACATAAATGCTTTTATTTCCTCTAATACAAATAAATAAATTAAATATTTTCCTACAATAGAAGAAAGTAAGATTACATAAAATTTTTTATTTAAAAATATGGGTACAAAGAAAATGAGAATAATTTCTATTATATTTGTCGCATCAAACGCCGCCTTATTATAAAAAATATACGAAAATATATTAGCGATTTCTATCCCTATGTATGCAAATATCCATGCATATTTAACAAGGTTTGCCTTCTCTTTTTTCATTAAATATATATTCACGCACAGTATTGCTACTCCGCAAATAACTTGCCATACTATGTTGTATCCCTTATCCATTATTGATTTATTGTCTAATACAATTGCATAGAAAATTTGATATACAATAACAATAACATATAACACCCATAAAAGGATTTTTGCATTCCTTTCTTCTTCTTTATATGATAGAAAACTTTCTTTCACTTCAACACCCCTTCAAAATAATATCTCGAAGAATACCATTTATTATAATAAATGATTTTCATAGACAAACAAAGATAAATCGCACATTTGAGGAAAATCATCCCAACGATGCAACATCTTCATGCTATATACAAGCATAAAAACCATAAACAATAATACGTATATTATGGGAGGTGTTTTTATGGACGGCAAAAAAAATAAAAAGATAGAACAACTCCAATCTTTCACGCGTGAAAATGAAGGAAAGGAGATGACAACAAATACAGGTGTTAAAATTTCAAATGATGAAAACTCTTTAACAGCTGGAGATCGTGGCCCTACCCTTCTAGAAGATTTCCTTATGCGAGAAAAACTTTCTCACTTTGACCGTGAACGAATTCCAGAACGAGTCGTTCACGCACGAGGATACGGAGCACATGGCATTTTTGAGTTATATGAATCTTTAGAAGAGCTAACAATGGCCCATTTTCTACAAGACCCTTCAAAAAAAACACCGCTTTTCATTCGTTTCTCTGAAGTAGCTGGATCAAAAGGAGCAAATGAAACGAATCGAGATGTAAGAGGATTCGCCGTTAAATTTTATACAGAAGAAGGAAATTTTGATTTAGTAGGAAACAATATTCCCATTTTCTTTATTCAAGATGGCATTAAATTCCCTGATCTTATTCACGCCCTTAAACCAGAGCCGCATAATGAAATTCCACAGGGACAAACAGCACATGATACTTTTTGGGACTTCATCGCCAATAATCAAGAATCAGCTGCAATGATGATGTGGATTATGTCCGATCGTACAATTCCAAGAAGCTTTCGAATGATGCAAGGATTTGGCGTTCATACATTTCGTTTCGTTAATAAAAATGGAAAGTCACGATTCGTGAAATTCCACTGGAAGCCAAAGCTCGGCGTTCATTCGTTAATTTGGGATGAAGCACAAAAACTAGGTGGTGCTGATCCAGATTACCATCGCCGTGATTTGTGGGAAAATATTAATGCTGGAAACTATCCTGAGTACGAACTTGGCATTCAAATTTTAGAAGAAGAGGACGAATTTAAATACGGCTTCGATATATTAGATGCAACGAAAATTTGGCCTGAAGAAGATTTTCCCGTTAAAATCATTGGGAAAATGACCTTAAATCGCAATGTAGATAATGTATTCGCTGAAACTGAACAAGTGGCACTACACCCTGGAAGTATCATTCGTGGTATTGACTTTACCAATGACCCTCTCTTACAAGGTAGACTCTTTTCTTATACAGACACACAATTAGCACGCGTTGGTACAAATTATCAAGAACTACCGATTAACCGTCCAATATGCCCATTTCATAACAATCAAAGAGATGGTGCATCTAAATATATAATCGACAAAGGAAACGTTGCCTACCATAACAATTCCTTAGCAAATAATTCTCCTTATACTGTACCTGGGACAAAGGGGGGGTTCGTTACATATCCTTCTACTGTATCTGGTCATAAAACAAGGGAAACTGCTGCTAGCTTCAAAGACCACTTCTCTCAAGCTCGTTTATTTTGGAATAGTATGAGTCACGTCGAAAAAATCCATATTATACAAGCTTTCTCCTTTGAATTAGGAAAAGTCAAAAGTAAATCTGTCCGCCAACAAGTCGTTGATATGATTGGACATATTAGTACAGAATTGGCTACTTTAGTTGCAGAAGCTCTCGGAGCAAAAGTCCCAAATGTGCAAGAATCCAACGTTACAAAATCATCTCCAGCACTCAGTATGGCAAATACGACCTTTAGTCCTAATACATTACGAGTAGGTGTCATTGTTGCAAATGGATATGATGGGCCAAGCGCACAATATATAATAAATCAGTTCAAACAAGTAGGTCTTCAACCAGTGATCGTTTCCGAACGATTAGGCATAGTGCAGGGAACGTCAAATGGACATTGGGAAGTAAATGATACTTTCTTAACAGGCTCACCACTCCTTTATGATGGATTACTTCTTATCGGCGGAAAGATGGATGATCATTTTCTTAACAAAGCAAGTTCCTTTGTCGTAGAATCATATAATCACTTTAAGCCGATTGGCTCCTTCCAAAACGGCTCTTCTATTATTCAATCTTTAAATATAGAAGGAAAGCCTGGTGTTTTAATAGAACAAGACCCTACGCGACTAGCAAATGAATTTATTAAAGCTATGACAAAACAACGCTTTTGGGATAGAGCATATTCATAAAATAGGGGGACATTTATGTTTGTTACTGTCGAGAAAGATGTGCATATTTTTGTGCAAGACGTTAATCCTGGTCCAGGTAGTAAGACTGTTTTCTTCGTTCACGGATGGCCTTTAAATCATCAAATGTATCAATATCAACTCAATGTTTTACCAGAGCATGGCTTTCGCTGTATCGCCATGGATATACGAGGGAATGGGCAATCTGATAAGCCATGGACTGGTTACACGTATGATCGATTAGCCGATGATATCGCAATTGTTCTAGAAGCACTCCAAGTAGAGAACGCTACATTAGTCGGTTTCTCAGTTGGTGGTGCTCTTTCTATTCGCTATATGTCTCGCTATAATGGGCGCCGCATTTCTAAGCTCGCATTAATTGACGCTGTCTCCCCCTCTTTCGTTAAAAATCAAGAGTCCCCTTACGGTGTACCGAAAGAACAAGCAGATGCTCTCATTAATCAAATGTATGCTAATTTACCAAAATTTTTAAATGATGTATCTTTATCCTTTTTCAATAGAAACTTAGGAGCTGCAACCCTTGAATGGTTTTCTTATCTCGGTATGCAGTCCGCTTCTTATGCCCTTATCAAAATTTTACAAGCAGCTGCAAATGAAGATGTAACGAAAGATTTAAATAAAATTAACGTCCCAACAAAAATCTTCCACGGCGTTCACGACCAACTAATTCCTTACAAAAGTGCTGAGCTTACGCAACAACGAATTAAAAATTCTCAGTTACATGCTCTTACAAATAGTGGCCATGGTTCACCAATCGATCAAGCGGATGAATTAAATAAAGAACTGATAAAATTTTTACATGCATAACAACTGCAATACAAGATTGAAAGTTAACATAATCGATTTTTCACAAAACATAAAATTCACACATTTCTCACAAATATACAAATAAAACGATTACATTTTCATATATACTAAATGTACAAGTAATACTCCCTAAACCCAGCTTGTCTGGTTACCCCGTTAAATACTATGAAAAAAGAACTTGTATCGTTATACAAGTTCTTTTTGTTTCTTTTATTAAAAGAGGATTTCTTTGCTATATTGATTTCCAACGAGTAAATCATATTGAAGCATTTTATATTGCTCTAACATTTCTTTTTGTTTCTTTGTTAAATCATTGATTACTTCCCCATTTTTATCAACTTTTAATTCATCTCTAAGCACTGGTATTTCCTTGTAAAGTCCCGATAAAAATTGATAAAATGAGGATTTATTTAACCCTGCATAATCAAAAATAAGATTAGAAAAATGAATTGGGCTTACTAAACCTAAATTATCATTTGGCATATCAAAGTTTGCATACATTAATAGCGGCGTTTGCGCCATTGCTAAACGTTCACTCGGTGTTTTTTCATTCGTTATATACCCATTTTCTTTATAAAAAGATTTATTTGTTCCTAATGATGGAAGGTGATCTCCAAAGAATACTAATAATGTAGGTCTATCTAAATTATCTAGTTGCTCTATTAAATATTGAAGAGCCTCATCTGAACGTCTTAACCCTTCTGTATACGTCTCTAATTCTCCCTTTGATTCTTCATTTTCTAGCCCGCTAATTTCTATTAGATTTTCACCAAATCGGCCCTCTGTAAATGGAAAATGATTTTGCATCGTAACTGCATGAATAAATGTAGGTTGTTTTTGTTTCTCTAACTCAGCAATTATCTCTTCACTCATCGCTAAATCACTAATATAATCTCCATCAATATCCACATTTTCCATCGTGTCCTCTGCATTAAACTTATCAAATCCTAACACCTTATATACATCATCACGTTTAAAGAATGTGCGTCCAAATGAATGAATTGCACTTGTGTAATAGCCTTCTTTTTTCAAAGCCGTCGGGATTGATGGAATTTCTTTCTTATTTGTAATAACCTGCTGATATGGTATAGAACCTGGCTTTAACAAACTCATTGAATAACTCGTTAATGCCTCAAATTCAACGTTCGCCGTATTTCCCCCAAATGTAGGAGAAATAGTTTGTCCACCAGGAAAGTTTTCTATATAATGATGTAAATTTGGTACAGGATCTTCACTAAAAGAAAGGTTGGTTACTTTCGTCGGATCCCAAAACGATTCACTCATTACAAAAATAATATTCGGTTTCTCTTTTTTCTTTTCGTTCCCTATATTTCCACTATATTGTTTTTTTATATCGTTTGCTATTTCAAGCATATTTTCTTTAGAATAATTTTTTGGTTTTTCCATAACTGTTGTATCTAAATTGCTAATAAACCCCAGTACAAAACCATTTGAAGCATAGTTCTCATTTTGATTCCACAAAACAAAATCTACACCTGATTTTTGAAATACTTTATTCATAAATGTATTCGCAAAATTACCGTACGCATATAGAACAAAAATAGATCCTACTACTAATAAGGCTCTTATTCCTAGATGAATCTTTACATTTTGAATATACCTTCTCATATATATCCCTGCTACAATACAAGCCACGATACTTACGATAATGATTAAAATATAACTCCAGCTAAAATAGTCCATCACCATCGGTATAACAGATTGCATATGCGTAATTTGTGTGAAATCAGAAGGATATAACGGATCCCCTCTGAAAATAAGCTTCAAATAATTCACAATACCTAAAATGACTAACGTACAGCTAGATAAAACCATACTTAGAAAAACCTTACCTATTAAATTATATACAAGAATATATATTGCATAAATTACTACAAAACTTAATATAAACTGCATATTATAAATGTAAATCCAATTCATTGTCTCTATGAAACTCATATTAACTTGCATTACAATATAAAATAATGCTACTGCATGAGCTAGCAAAAATAATATAAAATGCACTCGCAGGGATACCCTAGGTATAGACATCTCTTTTTTATTGAAATGCGTAATATAAAATGTTATGCCCCATATGAAAATCATCATAACACTTAAAACAAGCTTTTGATTTAAATGATCTTTCATCATGTCTAAATTAAAAACCTTTAAAATCATAAACAGCATAGTTATTACTAATAAAGTCACCATACTACTTATAATGCTAGAAATTAATATACTTCTTTTCGGAAGATGAAAAAGTGTAGAACCATACTTCAATTCATTCCCTCGTTTCTATGTCTTAATTTCCCCCGCATCGAAAGAACTATTTCTATTAAAATAACATATATTACATATTTCGTCTGTATACTTGCTTCTATTATAAATGTATTGTCTTAATATTCCCTTAATCAACAGTTAAATTGTGACATACAAATTACTCATTCTTGAAAAACTTAATTTTGATATTCTACTTTATGATATAATAACTATGTTTTGGAAATCCTTAATACTATTAAAGATTTCACATAAAAATACGAAAGAATTAATAAAAAAGGAGTTGCTCATTTTTGCTTACTAAGTTTAAGAGTTTGCCTAAAGCGGTATATGCAATTTTGGCGCTTTCTTTCCTGTTGCACGTTTTTTGTTTAGTAAAACAGCCAGGATTAGATGGAGAGTTAGTCAAAGTAACATATGGTGCAAATGATGCCTTTAACTATTCGTTAACAGCTGAACAACTATTAAAACATGGTGTATTTGGTTATGTGTATTTAGAACCTAGTGAAGTTCCAGGGAAAAATGCATATATCACACCAGGTCAGCCATTACTATTAGCTGGCGCTATGATTATTTCTGATATTACATCAATTCCTTACTATTACGTAGCAACTGTTATTAACATGATCATGAACCTTTGCACAGTGCTATTAGTATTCTTAATAGGAAAAGAATTGTTCGAAAAAAACATTTATGGAATTGTTGCAAGTATTTTATATGCTATTTATCCAAGTAACTATACATACTTCCGTACATTGCTAACAGAAGTTCCATCCATATTCTTATTGGCATTATGTGTATATGTATTTGTTCTCGCATGGAAATACAATAAAACGAAATTCCATATATGGTTTGGAATTGTCGTTTCAATTTTACTTATGTTCCGTCCAAATCCAGCTCCAATGATGCTCATTCCTGTTCTTGTTGTGTTATTTACATATGGATTTAAAGACTCCATTCGAATCGGATTGTTATGGTTTATCGGACCGTTCTTGATTATTGGCGCATGGGTTGTTCGTAACTATTTAGCGCTCAACCAATTTATTTTATTCTCAACCCAAGGTGCAGATCCACTGATTGCCGGTGCAGATCCATTCAATAAAATTGGCTATGAAAATATAGTAAATGAAATGAGAGCTAAAGGCTTAGATGACAAAGGTGCATACGCAAAGGAATTAATCAAGAATGGATTTAAGACGGACTTCACTTATTGGTTCTCTTGGTTCACTGTCGGTAAAACAATTGAGTTATTCAAAACAGCTCCTGCTGTAGACCAATACCGTATTCATAATTTTATGCAACTATGTCATAGAGTGTTTATCATTGGTACATTCTTGAGCAGCTTCTGCCTCATGCTAAATTCATTTAAACATAAACGCGTTATGATGCTAGTAGCAAGTTCTATTATTTACATTATCTTCTCAAACTTATTCTTAGCAATTAACCGCTACGGATTTTTCATTAATCCTCTTATGTGCTTAATTCTTGCATACGGATTAATTCACATTGCGCATAAGCTTCCATTCTTCCGCACTAACCAAGCATAATAAGAAAGAGGTCGGCCATCTGTGGCCGACCTCTTTCTTATTACCCAACACTTTGCACACGGCCCATTTGTCCATTCTGTAATCGCACTTTAATTCCATATGTATGTGTTTCTGTATTTATCAAAATATCTTTCACAACACCACTCACTGTTTTACTATAATCATTATCTAATTGGATAACTACATGTGAACCAACTGAAATTTGTGATCGTGTTGGTTTCCCGCCCGTTGTTTGTTTTGTATTTTCTTGCTTTTGTGTTCTCTCTTGTTGTACAGGTTGTTGCTGAGCTTTCTGTTGCTCTTGTTTTCGTCGCTCTTCTTGCTTACGCTTTTCTTCCTCTGCTTTTTGCTGTTCTTCTTGCTTACGTTTTTCTTCCTCTGCCACTTTTTTATCTTCTTCTATTTTTTGCTCATCTGTTGTTGCTTTTACTTTTTCTTCCTCACCTTTTACAAGCACTTAAAGCAATTACATATAAGCCCATAAGTACAGAAAATAATACTTTTTTTTACATGAAAAAATCATCCTATATATATTACAAATTAATAACTTTCATAGCATAACAAAAGTATATATATTCTTTTGTCAAAATTCGTCTTATATATTCATTTTATTATATTAAAATAAAACTTATACTTAGAAAGACAAGATTTATGATATGAATACATGAAAAAATTCATATTCCAAAATCATTTTTACAAGTGCTACTTTACGTATAAATACAAGTTTTTAACAACTATTAATATAACGAAAAGAACCTGCCACAAGACAGGTTCTTTTCGTTATTTTATGATAAAAGAGAAAATGATTAGCATGTGTATTATATAAAAGGAAGCAGCCATATTTTCCATACGATACATACGAGTACTATAACTACAAAATCAAAAAAATCTAATCTCGGACCTTTTTTCATATTCATATGTAGCCACATATGAAACCATTTTATTTTCGTATATTTATGAATGTTTTTCTTGGCAAATCGGTAAATAAGCATTTGCATGATAAAAAATCCGGCCACAAAAATAAATAATAAGATGAGAAATCCAATCACAAAATTCCTCCTATTTTTGTAGCGTTTTTTCTACTATCCGATTTTTCAAAACCCACTCTTCAAACTGGGCACTTCCAAATTCCCAACTAAGATCGCGAGCATGTACAGAAAAAACGTAATGACCAGCATATTCGTCCATAAACCTCCCTAACTCTACATCGTCTTTCTGAATACCGTATACTCCAAAATTAAAATACACATCCCATACGTCTTCATTCTTCCTCTTATAAGCAATCGATCCCATGTCACATTCTGTCCCAAAATAATCAAGATGTAAATGTACGCTATCATCGTATTCGTACTCCATTTTATCACCCCTTATATTTGTACTTCTTTACCATCCAAAAAATTCCTGCTATCTACACTCACATATAGGCACTTACCTACATATCATGCTTGTAGAGTGACTTCTAGGAGGTGTTATATAGTGAAAAAATTAATCGCGATTTTTTGCATCATGTTACTAGCTGTTTTTACTTTTGCTGCTTGTAGTAATAAAAAAGAAGGTACGAAAGAACAAACTCAAAACATTCGTGTCGGCGAAGTTACCCATTCTCTCTTCTACGCCCCGTTATATGTCGGGATTGAAAAAGGATTTTTTAAAGATGAAGGACTAGATATTGACCTACAAACAACAGCCGGTGGCGATAAAACGATGACCGCCCTATTATCTGGCGGAATTGATATTGCTCTCGTCGGTTCTGAAACGTCTATTTACGTTCATCAACAAGGAGCGAAAGACCCTATCATTAACTTTGCACAGCTTACACAAACAGATGGGACATTTTTAGTTTCACGTAAAAAACTAGACTCTTTTAATTGGAATGACGTAAAAGGTGTTACATTTTTAGGACAGCGTAAAGGCGGCATGCCGCAAATGGTTGGGGAATACGTTTTAAAGAAAAATGGCATTGATCCTCATAAAGATACAAACTTAATTCAAAATATTGAGTTTGCTAATATTGCAAATGCCTTCGCATCTGGTACTGGAGAGTTTGTGCAGCTCTTTGAACCGACTGCAAGTATACTTGAGAAAGAAGGTAAAGGTTATATCGTCGCTTCATTCGGAAATGAATCTGGTACTGTTCCTTATACAACGTTCATGGCAAAAGAAAGTTTCTTAAAGAAAGATAAAGCTGCTGCTGAAAAGTTCACACGTGCGCTCTATAAAGCACAGCAATGGGTTGATACACATAGCCCAGAAGAGATTGCTGATGCTGTTTCTCCGCTATTTAAAGACACTTCAAAAGACATAACAATACAAGTAATTGAACGGTATAAAAAACAGCATTCTTATGCGACAAATCCACTACTAGATGCGGAAGAATGGAAACAGCTCCAAACTATTATGAAAGACGCTGGCGAATTACAAAAAGAAGTTCCACATGAAGCGCTCGTCAATACAAAAATTGCCGAAAGCGTTATTAAGAAATAGAGGCGAAGTGTATGAGTTTTTTACAAATACGTAACGTTTCTCACTGCTTTTTTGCAAAAGAGAATGCCAAACTTATTCTCGAAGATATGAGCTTACAAGTGGAAGAAGGCGAATTTATTTCTATACTCGGTCCAAGTGGTTGTGGTAAAACAACACTCCTCTCAATCATTGCTGGGCTACTTGATCCAATTGACGGTATCGTCTTTTTAGATGGTGAACCGATTACAACGAAAACTTCATCTATGGGATATATGTTGCAACAAGATTACTTATTCCCTTGGAAAACGATTGAAGAAAATATTATGCTTGGACTTCATATTCGAAAGATTTATGATGAACAGATGAAAGAACATACTTTAAATCTTTTAAAACAAGTCGGTCTATATGGGGTAGAAGGACAATATCCTCGTGAACTATCCGGCGGTATGCGTCAACGTGCCGCTCTCGTTCGAACATTAGCGACTGATCCAAAAATTTTATTACTAGATGAACCATTCTCCGCACTCGATTATCAAACGAAATTAAAACTAGAAGAACTCGTTTTCAACTTGCTAAATAAATATAAGAAAACATCACTACTTGTTACTCACGATATTGAAGAAGCGATCGCGATGAGTGATCGTATTTATTTACTGCAAGCGAATCCTGGAAAAATCGCAAAAACCTTTATCGTCCCGGAAAGTATCCGTTCTTTATCACCGTTAGAAGCACGCCATCACTACGATTTCCCAGCCCTCTTTCAAGATATATGGAAGGAGCTGGAACGACTTGGATAATATAAAACAACTACATGAACAATTTCGAAAGAAAGAACGTAGGCGTGCTTGGATTGCTCGCTCTCTACAACTTTTACTACTTATTCTTTTCTTTGCACTATGGGAAATATCTAGCAAAAGAGAATGGATTGATCCTTTACTCTTTAGCTCTCCTTCAAGTATTTGGGATCTCTTCTTAACGAAATGGATCGACGGTTCACTTTGGGTCCACATATGGACGACATTGCTGGAA
The DNA here is from genome assembly GCF_001429475.1 of Bacillus sp. Root131. NCBI lineage: Bacteria > Bacillati > Bacillota > Bacilli > Caryophanales > Bacillaceae > Bacillus > Bacillus sp. Root131. Next base: position 101,250 of record NZ_LMJQ01000012.1, on the reverse strand, counting down.
ACGGGAGTAGGCTTCATTCTCGGAACAGTACTTGGTGCTATTATTGCAACGTTTCTTTGGTGGATGCCACTTCTAGCCCGCGTACTTGATCCTTATCTCGTCGTCCTAAATGCAATGCCAAAAGTTGCACTCGGTCCAATCATCATCGTTATTTTCGGTCCAAACATTTCATCTTCTATCGCAATGGGAGTAATCATTTCCATCATCATTACCATTCTCGTTATTTACAGTGCGTTTCAAGAAGTCGATTCTAACTATATAAAAGTGATGGACACATTTGGCGCAAATAAATGGCAATGTTATAAGCAAGTCGTTCTCCCTGCATCCTTTCCAGCAATTATCTCAACGTTAAAAGTAAACGTTGGTTTATCCTGGGTCGGTGTTATTTTCGGAGAACTTCTCGTTTCCAAACAAGGACTTGGCTACTTAATTAGCTACGGATTCCAAGTCTTTAACTTCACACTCGTCTTACTTAGCGTACTACTCACATGTGTTCTCGCAACTCTTATGTATGTATTTGTCGAGGCATTTGAAAAAATTCTAATTGGAAAAAGAAAAAGAAGCTGACTCAAAACAGTGCGCTATAGTCAGCTTCTTTCTTTTACCTTTTATCACACATTTTCGTTTCATTTGTAATGTTTCCATCCGCAACCGTAACTGTATGGAAACATTCTTTCACACGTACTGTAACGACATTATCTTTTCGATCTATCACATGATAATCATTAAACTTTTCATTCAAAGCACTACGAATTTGCTCCCCTTCAAAAATCGGAAAACCGTGAGACATTACCCAAATGAGACCAGCAACAGCAAGAATCGTTTTCATACGTTTCATTACCTCCTCGAGAGTAAACTTATAGTCCCTACAACACGCGCATTATAATTGTGTCTAAATTGTGACATTTTTATACTAATTCTATTTTATACCGCCAGTTCCTTCTTCTTTTCGATAAAAATACAGAATTTTCAATTTTATCAACATGAAAAAACGTAAAGAATTAAAAATTCTTCACGCTTTACTTTAACGAAACTATATCGAACGCATAACTCACATTAGTCTCCACCTTGTTGTTCTATCGTTTTCGAAACATCATATAATCCTGACAGCACTTCCGCTCTCATTTTTACAAGCTCAGGGAACTGATGGAAGAAAGCAATTTTCTTATATTTTAACTCTGTTCCTTCTTTCACTTTTTTTGAATCTTGTAAAATGAACGCTGTAAATGTATCTGCGATATCTTCCGTTACATTTGTTGTTCCATACAGCGATACAAACTCATCATGCTTTTCTTTATAAAATTTAATTTGTGCCTCTTCACTTTCTTCTACTTTCTTTTCTGTCCACTCTTGTTCAATTGGTTTCCAAAATTCATTATAAAATTGGTTAATATACGAAGTTTTTCTCGCACATCCATTTTTCAAGAACACCGTTTTACATTTATTTCGATATGATGAAATGTCTTTCTCTTCATCAAACGCCTCTAAATATTTCCTATCCACTGGTACTTGTTTATGCCCAATCGTTAATACGTGAGCCGTTTCATGAATTAATGTTTTCATCACTTCATCTATATTCACCCCAGAATCGAGCACGTCTAAACTAAGCAACCAATCTCTCGGGTCATCCATACTTGGCATGACATGAGCAACAACGCCATCATAACCATCCGTTATTAGATCAAACCCTGTTATATTCTCACGATATTTCACTGGAATGAGAGTGCGATACATGTCCCATAAAGTTTCATGATACTCTCTATCTTGCCGCTGGCTTAACAAATCATCTTTTGCTACTTCGTCATCTGCAAAAGCTTTATTCAATCTCTTACGATCCAATTTCTCAAAATAAGGATCTACAATTTCATCATCATCGATATAATAAGAAGCTAAAAAGAAATAATTGTCATCCTCTTCTTTTTTCTGTTCCGCCTCTTTCATATTCATACTTTCATACTCTTCTATGTCATAATCCTCTACTTTTTCAAGTTCTGAAAGTCCCTCTATCTTTTTATATACTTTTTGTAATGTTTTATCTCCTATTTGCGTGCACTCTTCTTCTGTTTTACAAATTTCTTTTTCTTTCGTAACCTCAATAGCACTATCGCATCCTGCAACTAAACTGCTTGCTATCATACAACACATTAACTTGCCATACAGTTTCTTCATACAATCCCCCATTATTCCATTCTACAAAATATCATAATCATTTTTTTGTGAATATGCGATAATTAATTATAAAAACTGCAAGGAGGTTTCCCATGATTCGTGCAATCTTATTCGACTTAGATGGCACACTATTAGATCGGCGCCAATCTTTAGAACAATTTATTTGTGACCAATATAATCGCTTCGCCTCACATTTGATGGGCATAGAAAAATCCGAGTATTGTTCTCGATTTCTTGAACTTGATAATAATGGCTATACGTGGAAGGATAAAGTGTATGCTACTCTCCTTTCCGAATACAACATTACTACTTTAACGCAAGAGCAACTGCTACACGACTATATTACAAACTTCCAACATCATTGTATTTCTTTCAAAAACACGCATGAACTACTTCAACAGTTAAAACAGCGAAACATTAAAATTGGTATTATCACAAATGGTTTTACTGAATTTCAGATGAGCAACCTTCGAGCACTACATATACATACGTATACAAACACCATTCTCGTTTCAGAAACTGAAGGAATTAAAAAACCTCACCCTGAAATTTTCGAACGTGCTTTGCAAAGACTAGATGTTAAGGCAGAAGAATGTCTTTATGTTGGAGATCATCCAGAAAACGATGTGCTTGGTTCTGAACAAGTAGGGATTCTTGGTGTTTGGAAAAAAGATTCATTTTGGGGTGATTTTAAGCATTCACGTATCGTAGATGATTTATTAGAGGTTCTTTCATTTTTAGAGGTAGAGATAAAAATACAATAATAGCAAATAAATTATATCAGCGATTTACCAACAAAAAGTGACCATAATAAGAGGAGGCCATTGCTCAAAAACGCCTCCTCTTTCTTTATTCATATACTGTAAACTGTGGTTTACTCGGATGATCTTTTACTAGCGCATCATCTGGAAACTTTGAAACTTTTTGATATAAGGCAATGTCACCGATACAACCTGCTGTTAGTAGAATTCCTAAAAATGAGAGTGGCTCCAGATTCATAGCTAATCCCAATACAATTGGCAAAATTCCAGTTGGTAAAAACGGAAGCATTAACACTTTCTTCATTTGCTTTACTGTAACCGCCTGTTTAGAATGAGCATATGCAACACCTAATTTCCAATTAACGCCCCATTTTAGTTCACTCCACGGAATACCTCCGATATAGCGAAATCCTATTAAATGTATCGCTTCATGAATACAGACGAGAACAATCATTGCAATAATAAACAGAAACATCGTTAATAATGTAACTTCAACTTGGACCCCACCTGAAAGAAATATATGCAAATAACCTATTCCAAACGACAAAGCAATTATTATAAAAAATAAAGAAAAGTTTAATTTAACCATCGAAACAGTAACAGTCGTTTCTTTTCTTTTATCCATCTTCCCCCTCCTAAAATGTAAGTATATCTTCGCAAAATTGTATAATATACCCAAAAATAACATAAAGATATATTTACATTTATTATTACATACAAAAAAAGAAACCGGCTACTTTACTTCGTAAAACAGCCGATTTCTTCTATATGTTTCATCGTACGCGCTAATACGTCATCGCGCATTATAAAGCTAAATTTTCTGTTCGTTTTAATGTTGTCAGGAATGTCTTTTAATAAAACAGACCCTTTCGTTTCTTCGTAATGCGTATGTTCTTCTACCGCACTAATTGTTGCAAAATAAATGTTTTTAATGATTATTTTGTCTTTTCCAGATACTTTATATTGTCCTAAGTAAGTTAAATCAGAAACTATGCCGCCAGTTTCTTCATGAACCTCTCGAACTGCCGCTTCTTCCGGTGTTTCCCCTAGTTCTACTTTACCACCTGGAAATTCAAGACCACGACGTAAATGATGTGTTAATAACCATTGATCCCCGTACCGGCATACAACCCAAACATGCTTTGGCTCAGGAGAAAATGGATAACGTTCAAACGATAATTGTACAGTGTTGTGGTAATAATCTTTAAATTTGTACATGCCATTACTCCCCTATTGATGGTTACAAGTTTTTCCTACCACAAATTGTAGCATATTCTCGCTTTTCTGCATAATATTATCCAATTACAATCCATTGATTATTCCCATTTGCGCGACTAATTCTTTCGTCTCATGATTTCCTAAATCGTAAATCATTTTATATGCTTTTTGTAGTTGTTCATCATATCGGTCATTATTTGAATCGTGATGATACTCAACAAATGGAACGTGGGAGCGTACAAATGAACCTAAATCTTCTACATATGCTTGATCGAAGTGCTCTCTTAATTCCGTAATTTCCTCATCATTTGCATAAATTTCAAAATTATACGTATCCGCCGTCTTCACTTGTGAAATTTGACCATTTCCTATTGATATATAATATGTTTTTTTCGTTTCCATGTAACACCCTTCTTTCATCCTTTTATTTTCTATTGTTTTCATCAATTACAAAATTATGTAAAATAAAGAAAAGGAGGGGTTTTATGTTCAAAATATTAATTATCGGTATTATCATCGTCCTAATCATCCTCGTACTCTCCATCATGACAATTAATAAAGGCTATGCTTATAAACATTACGTCGATAAACTAGAAGATAATCCTTATACAAAAAAGAATAAGGAGAATTCCTAATATGCTTCGTATACTCCGCATCACAATCGCACTCACTGTGTTCGTTATGTCGGCAATTGGATTATATACAGGTCAAAATAATTTTCTACCTCTTTCACAATTTCTATTAGGGGCTTTAATGTTTCTCATCGCATTTGAACAAATAAAGAAAAAGGAGGCAGCAACTGGGCTTATTTGTATTATTTCCGGTGCTTTCATTTGGATTGTTCTCATCATTAGCTATATAAAATAAAAGGAGGTACATGCATGCTAAAAGGAGTACGGATTACTTTATCACTTATTGCTTTATGTATAGCAATCTATAGTTTCTTTACTAGTAATAGAGAAATTATGCCTTATATGTTCATCTTTTTAGGGATGATGGCTTTCGTTATTAGTATAGAGGAAATCTTAAAGCAGCAAAAAGGTGGTAGTATACTTGCTCTGTTAGCAGGAGCTGGTGCTTTATTTCTTGGCTTCTCAGAAATATTTCGATAAATAGTCCCTTTAAAGGAGGTATACAATGCTAACTGGATTACGCTATTTTTTCATGCTTCTCACACTCTCTCTTTGCACTTATTCTCTTGCTACCGACAACTTCACACTTCTCCCATACATGCAATTTGCTCTCAGTTGTTTCTTTATTCTTCTAGGAATTAATGAACTGAAATCCGGAAGAAAATCAATGGGTATCTCGCATTTTTTCGTTTCTAGTCTTATGCTCTTCATTGTAATATCGAACTACTTTCACTAAAGATAACATGTAATTTCCAATCACCTACTGACCATTACCTCTCACTAATTTGGATTTTTTAAACAGTTAATAAATTGGAGGATACTATGCTAACAAACCTTCGAATCTTACTATCTGCTATTGCTTTTATTCTTGCTTTTTTTAGTCTTTTTACACGAATTTCTATTCTTTTCTCTTATGTATTTATCCTTTTAAGCATCACATTTATTCTTTCGGGAGTTGCTGAAATACAACAAAAGCAAAAATCGAAAGCTATCTTTTGTTTTATAGTTGGGATAATCACTTTCTTCGTTGGGATTTCTGACATACTTCCATAAAAAAGAAGAGCTTGTGTGCTCTTCTTTAACTCACTACTTTCAATCCAATAATCGTCCCCATAATCCCAACAATACAAATAATTCGAAAAGCGTTTTTAGGTTCTTGAAAAAATAAAATACCGACAACTGCTGCCCCGAGCGTTCCGATTCCAGTCCAAACTGCATATGCGATCGATAACTGAATTTCTTGAAGCGCCATCGTTAAAAATTGAAAACTAATAATAAAACCACCTATTAAAATAATATTATTCGTCCAACTATTATTTTTTGCTACTTTCTTTATCCCAATTACACCGACAATTTCAAAGAGCCCAGCTATAATTAAATAGATCCATGCCACTTTATTTCACCTCTTCCTTATTCCCACTAAATTTCAATCCGATAATAAATAGTGCCAATAAGCAAACGAGGAAAATTTTGATGAGCGAAAATGGTTCTTTGAAATATAAAATATCTACCAATATCGTTCCAACTGTACCAATTCCAGTAAATACTGCATATGCCGTACCAATTGGAATTTTTTTAGTTGCTTCAATTAGTAGTTGAAAGCTCACTAAAATTGCAATGAGTGTCAAAATACTCATTGAATTTGTTTTTAATCCTGTCGCCCAATATATTTCAATTAAGCCCCCAAATACTAAATACATCCACGCCCTATTTATGCTAATCTCCTTTTTCTTTTTCACTTCTTCTTTTATCTCTTCTCTTGTTTCTTGTTTCGAAGAATTACGCTTCTTTTTCGGAAAAAGAATGTAAGACATCGCCCATATAAAATGAATAATAAGCACTGATGTCCAGACACTTGTAATCGTATTAATCGTTTCATTTTTATAAAATCCAATTTGTTTATTTAAAATCCACTCTTTCATATGAAGGAAATAGGAACCGCTTGGCAACTCTTGAGCTGGTACAAGCCCTACTATAAAAATAAATAGAATCTGTGCAAAAATGAAAATCCCCAGATGCTTATAAAAATATTGCCTCTCCATCCGCGCATGCTTAATTCCATATAGCTTCTCTTTTCCCGCGCCAGTCATTTACCCTCCTCCTTTTTTAAATAACAATCTATCATCTTTTCTATATAATTCATCGTTTCTAAATCAAGTCCGTATACTCTTGCAATCTCTCCCTCTTCAGGTTTAATTAAATCCCAATACTTATTTATTAATTGTTCATCTTCATGAAATACGTGCATTGAAAAAGCCACTACCCTTTCCGCTAACATTTGAATTTCCGGTGAATCTACTGGTTCATTTATACGCTGACGAATTTCTCTTAATACTTGTAACCATTCTTTTGTTCTTTCATCGTTTTCTTCAAGTGTTGGTAAATCCTCTATAACCTTCTGTTCTTCCTCCGTAAAATATTTTTGTCGGAAATTTTCTCTCTGCTCAATTCCCTGTACTGATTTTATGAATAACATTAAATCTTCTGTTTTAAGCTCTCCTGTTAATTCAATGGAATGAAATGCTGTATATAATAGTTTTTCTAAGTCCTTTAATCTTTTTACTTCCGCTTGTATTGTTTGAATTTCATTTTGAATTGCACTTTTCCATCTTTCTTCTGAATTCCCCTTTTCCTCTTTTAACACTTTTTTTATTTCCGAAAGCTTAAAACCAAGCTTTTTAAACGTTGTTATTTGTTGCAATGTAATTACATCATCTTTTGAATAGTAACGATATCCTGACTCAGCAACGTACGACGGTTTTAATAATCCAATTTCCTCATAATATCTAAGTGTTCTCGTCGTTACATTCGTTTCTTTTGAAATTTCACCAATGCTATACTTATCCATCGTTTCCTCCTCACGCCTTATTTATCTTCACTATAAACTTTGACGTATACGTTAAAGTCAATACTCCATTCACACAAAAAACTCCTGTTTTACAAATAAAAAAACTGCCCTTTAACAGGCAGTTTTTCTTTATCCAAACACTTTCTCAAGTTCATCTTTATCTTGGCTTAGCCAGAAGTTCATTAAGCGTTGTGCTCCTTCTAAGTCATGAAGCTTCGCTTGACCACATTGCGTTTCATTTGCAGCCGGAATTTCTGTAATTTGAACCGCATCTTTTAATGTTAGTTCTAATAAATCAATGATTTCTCGAACTGTCGGTGTTCCGCTCACTACAAGATAATATCCTGTTTGGCAGCCCATCGGTGAAATATCGATAATATCAAAATGCGGATAACGATCAATATATTTACGTAAATTAAATGCTAATAAATGCTCTAACGTATGAATAACATCTGGTTTCATTGCTTGTTTATTCGGTTGGCAGAAACGAATATCAAATTTATTTACAATACCGTCACTACCTACATTGTGAACTCCGCAATGTCTTACATAAGGTGCCTTTACAATCGTATGATCTAATTCAAAGCTTTCTACTGATGGCATACAACATCTCTCCCGCTTTTAATTTAATTCCGTTATATCCAATATGATATAACGGAAATGCACATTAGTAAAGTATTATGTACAGTCGTGCTATAATACTTTAAGAGTATGCTGAAAAGGAGACCATTATGAAACAGATTTTTATTGGGATTATACGCTTTTATCAAAAGTTCATTTCTCCGATGACACCACCAACATGCCGCTTTTATCCAACTTGTTCTCATTACGGATTAGAGGCGTTTCAAAAACATGGTGCACTCAAAGGTTTTTGGCTTACTTGTAAGCGTATATTAAAATGTCACCCTTTCCACCCGGGAGGATTTGATCCTGTCCCAGATAAAAAGGATGACAAAGTAAATTCTTAATTGTCGTAACCATTCACAACTAAATCTAATTTTCCTGTATCAGGATCTATAACAAGACCGTGAACAGGTACTTCTTCTGGAAGTAATGGATGGTTGCGAAGTATTGATACACTATGTTCTACACTTTCTTCTACACTAGAGAACCCTTGTAGGAATCTTTCTAAATCGATTCCAGAATAACGGAGTGTATCTAATTTCTCATTTGTTATACCGCGCTCTTTCATCTTCTCAATTGTACTGCTTGCCTGAATTTTTGCCATACCGCAATCGTGGTGACCAACTACACAAACTTCATCAGCACCAAGTTCATATACAGCAACTAAAATACTACGCATAATACTTCCGAATGGATGTGAGATAACAGCTCCTGCTACTTTAATAATTTTCACATCACCGTTACGCATATTCATTGCTTTTGGTAATAATTCAACAAGACGAGTATCCATACAAGAGATAATTACCATTTTTTTATTCGGGAATTTTCCCGTTTCATACTCTTCGTATCTTTTCTCTTCAACAAATTTTTCATTGTATTGTAAAATCTCTTCTAATGACTTCATAGTAAAAAACCCTCTTTTCTCTCATTTACATTACTTATATAGTGTACCAAAATATGAAAAACTCAAAAAGGATATCGCTTTATAGTAAAAAAAGGATATTTTCAGATAATCGACATAATTCTTTCAAAATATACACACACCTTTGTAACAAGTCCCCTCTATTTCAAACGTATTTTCACTATAAACTGATTGTAGATAATGTAAAAAAGGAGTGAATATTCATTATGTCCGACGTTCTGTTACTGAGTCGTTTTCAATTTGCAATTACTATTTTTTATCACTTTTTATTTGTACCTTTGACAATCGGACTTGTCATTTTAGTAGCATGTATGGAAACTCAATACGCCCGCACATTGAATCCAACATACCGTAAAATGGCAAATTTCTGGGGTAAATTATTTACAATTAACTTCGTAATGGGGATTATAACCGGGATTACGATGGAATTCCAATTTGGAACAAACTGGTCTGAGTACTCCAAATATATGGGAGATATTTTCGGATCACCTCTCGCAATTGAAGCACTTGTTGCCTTCTTCTTAGAATCTACTTTCATGGGAATATGGTTATTCGGTAAAGACAAAATTTCACCAAAGTTCCGTGCCTTCTGTATGTGGATGGTTGCACTTGGAACAAATATTTCCGCACTTTGGATTATTACAGCAAACGGCTTTATGCAAAACCCTGTTGGCTACGTAGTACGTAACGGCCGCGCTGAATTAAATGACTTCTGGGCACTCGTTACAAATCCATATGCTTGGAATATGTTCTTCCATACTGTCATTGGTTGTTATATCGTAGGTGCTTTCTTCGTTATGGCAATTAGTTCCTATCACTTATTACGTAAAAACGAAGTGGAATTCTTCAAAAAATCATTTAAGTTTGGTTTAATGCTAGGTTTATTCGCCGCAACAATTACACCGTTTATGGGACATCAATCTGGTGTATCAGCAGCTAAATATCAACCAGCAAAAGGAGCTGCGATGGAAGCAGTTTGGGAAACTGGAAAAGGACAAGGCTTCTCAATTGTTCAAATTCCTGATGTAAAAAATGAGAAGAACTTTGAATTCCTTACGATTCCAAAACTCGGAAGCTTCTTCTATACAAACTCATTTGATGGCGAAATTGTTGGTTTAAAAGATATTCCGAAAGATGAACGTCCAAATGTTAACCTCGTGTATTATAGCTTCCGCTTAATGGTTGCACTTGGTATGTTCTTTATGGCATTAACTTGGTACGGCTTCTATTTAAACCGAAAAGGAAAACTAGAAAACTCAAAACGTTATTTAAAAATTACAATATGGTCTGTCTTACTTCCTTATATCGCGATTAACGCAGGATGGATTGTCGCTGAAGTAGGTCGTCAACCATGGACAGTATATAAACTAATGCGTACAGCAGAATCTGTATCGCCTATATCAGTTCCACAAATTTGGTTCTCATTAATTAGTTTAATTTTGTTCTACACTTTACTTTTAATTGCAGACGTATACTTAATGCTGAAGTTCGCGAAAAAAGGACCTGCAGCATTAGAAGAACCTGCTACTGAGGGAGGTGTGGCTCATGTCTCATGATATGCTTGCAATCATCTGGTTTGGTTTATGGGGCGTGATTTGGACAGTTTACTTCATTCTTGATGGGTATGCACTTGGTAACGGAATGATTTTCCCTTTCGTTACGAAAGATCGACAAGAACGAAATCAATTACAAGAAGCAATTGGCCCATTCTGGGGCGGTAATGAAGTATGGTTAATTACAGCTGGTGGCGCAACATTTGCTGCCTTCCCAGTCACATATGCAAATATGTTTAGTTATCTCTATACACCGTTATTCTTAGTATTACTTGCACTATTTGCTCGTGCCGCTGGGCTGGAATTCATGCATAAAGATGATTCACCGATTTGGAAAAAAACTTGTAAATGGGCATTTGCAATTGGGAGTTTTTTAATTGCTTTCCTATTCGGTGTTACGTTCGCTAATCTTTATTACGGACTACAAATCGGAAAAAATGGTTATGAAGGAAATTTACTTAGCTTATTAAACCATTACGGTATTTTAGGAGGATTGTTCTTCACTGCTATATTTGTCGTATCCGGTGCCCTTTGGGTCATGATTAAAACGACTGGTGAAGTATCCGACCGTGCTTATAAAATCGCGAGACCGTTTTCAATGGCAGCAGCTATTATTTTAGCTATCTTCTATGTAGCAACTGCTAATCGGACAAACTTGTTCCAAAACTTTACGGAATATCCGGTACTATTCATTCTTCCAGTACTTGCAATGTTAATGAGTGTACTCGCACTTATTATGGTGTACAAACATAAAATTGGCCTTGCATTCACATTCGTTTGCCTAACAATCGCAATGTTTATGACAACTGGCTTTGCAGGTATGTTCCCAAGAATGTTACCATCTCGTATTAACGATGCATACAGTACAACGTTATACAACGCAGCTGGTAGTCAATTAAACTTAAAGATTATGTTCTTCGTTGCAATGGTCATGGTACCAATCGTTATTGGATATCAGCTTTGGAGCTACAGTATCTTTAAAAATAAAATTCATAAAGACTCTGCTAAAGGGTATCACTAAAATAAAAAAAGACACTTCGGTTGAAGTGTCTTTTTTATACGTATGATTTTTAATAAGATGTTATATTTCTAATCTAACAACTATAATACAGAAGAATCATTAACAGCTCACAGCTAGATTGTATCATAGGGCAACTTCATCATTTTATGCAATTTTACATATTGTGCTATAAAGTAAACTGTATCCCCTGATCATTCACATCATTATCCCATACATCAGCTGTACTAATTCCGCTAAACGTTTGTACTTTCATTCCTGTATTTGATGATCCCGATCCATTGTAAGCTTTCGTCTTTTCAATCGGCTGTACGTTATATTTATCACCTACATTAATTGTTCCATTGCAGTTTTCAATAATAACACCTTCCACAACTGCTGGCATTTTGTCACCCACTTTCATTTCTTTACTTTTATTTTATGAAAATCGCCTAGAAAAATAGCATGTTTTAATAAGAAAAAGCACTCAAATTGAGTGCTTTTTCCTTAAGCATAAAGACAAGTTTGGAGACAGTTGACTTCTTCAAAATTTTATTAGGGGTAATATTTTGAAAAAGAAAGCCTTTCATATGTAGGTTAACACCACTGGAATATATAGTAAATTGATAATATTTATACGGAAGATTGCTAATGTTTAGTATAGATAGTTTACACTATGCTAACAGTGAAAACTATCTATACTAATAAAAAAAAAGTGCCTTCAAAGAAGCCACCTTTCAAAAACAGACACTATAAAACAGAATTATTTATTGTTATACGATTGTTAGATACAAAAAGTAGAGGGAAATGTTTGTATTAAATTCTGCTTTATAAAGTCTGTCTACAACTTATATTGTAATCCTCTTCATTTGAAAAAAAATATAATATGCACAATTACATACAAAAAGAAAAAGCACTCTACTGAGTGCCTCTTCAACCATTTTACTTTTAATATATCGCTTTGAATATATTGTAACATATGTATCCATATATTTTATTGAGAAAATTCAAAATCCTTTTTCTTTCATTTTTACTTATATAATCATGTAATATAAAAGGTATGTCAAATTCTTATACAAGTTGAGGTGTACTATATTTATGCTGTATTTTGGAATTATTCCTCTTATATTGTTTATTATTTTTCTTATCTCGTATTTAAAAGATCCGCGGAAAATAATAAACGGCTTTTTATTTAATGCCTTTATCTGTTCATTTCTATTATTTTGCGCTATAGCCTCATTTGAGTCTGGTAATAACGATTTACATTTTATCGTTATCATCCCCATGTTAGCACTACTTGTAATGATTCCTTTTGCTATAGTCGCTTTAATGTTCGGACTCTTTCTTAATGCAAAAATTTTAATGCAACGTGAAGGAAGACGCTTCACAAACTCTTTAACTTTAATTGCTGCTTTAGGGATTTTATTCTTTATAATGCTCCCTATCATAAATCCAGCAAATTTATTCTCAGAGCATTTTCAATTTATCTTTGCTGCTATCTCTCTTATAACTATGTATTTCTTTGTGCATTTATCTAACTTCTTAAGTGCATATTTTTTATATCAATTCAACAGACCAAGACGTAATCAAGATTTCATCATCGTTCTCGGTAGCGGCTTAATTAATGATAAAGTACCACCTTTACTTGCAAGTCGTATTAATAAAGCTATCGACTTTTATTGGAAACAAGCAGCTGTGAATACACCACCAACAATTATTTTCTCTGGTGGTCAAGGTCCAGATGAAGGCCTTCCAGAAGCGGAAGCGATGCAAAATTATGCTGTTGAAAAAGGAATTCCTCTTGAACATACAGTGCAAGAAAATCGCTCTGTAAACACATATCAAAATATGTTGTTCTCTAAAGAAATTATGGATTCTTTAAAAACAGAAGGTAAGTATAGAAGTATTTTTACAACGAATAATTTCCATCTTTTCCGCGCTGGTATATATGCAAGACAAGCTGGCCTTAATAGCCAAGGAATCGGATCAAAAACTGCATTTTATTACTGGCCTAACGCAATGATTCGTGAATATGTCGCAATTGTTGTTATGGGACGTAAGCGCCATATGAAAATATGTGGAACTATTTTAGGCTTCGCTTTATTCCTAACAGTAATTAGTTTTATTGTTTCTTAATAGCTATCAAATAAAAATTCCTCTGAATGCTTTATGCACAGGGGACTTTTTTATACCTTTTTGTTCATCAAATTTAAATAAATAACGTAACAGCATACAACACATTAATTATTCCAGAAATCACTCCAACAATAGCAAATGTTTTACTCGTACCCGTCACTTTTTTGTTTAAACCCAATATAGAAAATACGATAGCTACACTACCAATAAGCCCCCATAAGTTTATAAACCAAGATATTAATCCAGTGATGAAACCGACTAAAGAAAAAATTTCTATACTACTATTAGAACTGCTATTCGGAAAACTTCCCCCTACCGTTTTATAGCTAAGACTCTCCCCGCACTGCCCGCAAAACTTGTTGCCCTCGTTCGTTTCATTTCCACATTTCGTACAGTATCCCACATAACCCCCTCCCTAAGGTTAGTGCCCCAAATGTATATATCCATACTATTCATTCTACTTTTTCATATTAAAATTATGACCACTCTCTAATCTTCTACAGTTGTATTTAAAATAATAATATGGTCATAATATTCCCTGCATACATCCATTAAAGGAGAATTTTTTCAAATTAAATGTTAAAATAAAATTTAGGTGTGAATTATGTAACAAACAAGAAACTAGTTTGAAACGAGGAAATTATATGGAGAAAATTATCAAAAACAAGCCCAATAAGCTAAAAATTGCTTCGAAAGCTTTGATGATTATTATTGGGGCATTTATCACAGCGTACGGATTAGAAGCAGTATTAATTCCAAATAACGTATCAGACGGTGGTGTGACTGGTTTAAGTATCGTTAGTTCAAGATTATTTGGATTGCCATTAGGAGCTCTAATCGCAGTTATTAACATTCCTTTCGTTTGGTTAGGATATAAGCAAATCGGTAAAAGCTTTGCAATTTATTCTATTATTGGAATCGCTTCATTAGCAATAGGTACCGTTGTCATGCACGGAATACCAGCTATTATCGAAGGCGATACATTATTAGTTACAGTTGTTGGTGGTATTATTATCGGTTTTGGTATGGGACTAGCATTACGTAACGGTGGGGCATTAGATGGAATCGATATGCTAGCTGTATTGCTTTCTCGTAAGTTACCATTTGGAACGAGTGACCTTATTTTATTCTTAAACATGTTCGTATTTATTTTCGTATCAACGGTATTCGGCCTTCAAGGAGCTATCCTTTCGGCAATTGCTTACTTTATCGCTTCGAAAGTGATTCATATCGTTGAAGTTGGTTTAAGTGGTTCAAAAGCATTTAAAATTATCACAAAAGAGCCTGAATTAATGGTAGAAACAATTCGCGATCGTTTAGGCCGAAGTGCAACATATAACGAAGTATACGGTGGTTATTCAAGAGAGAAATTCAAAGAAATTTCTTGTGTAATTAACCGTTTAGAAGAAAGTAAAATGAAAGAACTTATTAATGAAATCGATCCACACGCCTTTATTACAGTTTATGACGTAGCAGAAGTAAAAGGCGGTAATTTCAAGAAACGTGATATTCATTAATCATTATGAAAAAGAGGGTGGGCCAACAATTTGGCACACCCTCTTCTTATTATTAAATTGCTATAGTTGTAAGTTTTTCCCAGTACGTAGATATATTTTTACTCGCCCCACCGACTCCCACGTTTAATCCACGCTACATACTTTTGAAAAGCCGTCACTTCATGTTGAAAACGCAGCGGGATATACAAAAATAAAGTGCATGTACACAGTATCCATAGAATACCTACTACAAAATGAAATTTCATTGTCGTGCTAATAAACAAGCTGAGGAATAATACAAGGAACATAATTACACTAAATCTTTTATACGTAGTCATACTATCCCCTCCTTATACTTCAATTGTACCAGTTATAAGGAATTAATTCCCATAACAAAAAAAGACCAAAAAGTAATTTACACTTTTCGGTCTCTACACTATCTTCTCTTCGTAATCTTTCCTGAACCACCGACCCTCGTTTTCGGGGGAGATGTATTCCTTGGCGGAGTTTTAATAGATGATTTCGGCTTCACATCTGATCCGCTTGAACCGCCTGGTGTTTTTGTAATTTTACCCTTGCTTCCAGTAGAGGGTGGGGGCGTCGTATTACTTCCTTTTTCAGTAATACTTCCCTTATCACCTACTGATGGTTTCGAATCTACATTATCGCCTCGCTTAATAATAGACCCTTTCCCTTCCTTCGTAATTGGAGGTGGGGTTTTCTTTTCTTCTTTCGTAGGTGGTCTCTCTGGAATGACTGGTTTATGATTTTGTCTGTCGTTATATCCTCGATAATCACCGTATGATGATTTTCGTGAACCAAATATATCGTTTAATATGCTACCCATAATATATCCTTGCAAGAAGGACGGTTGATAATTTTGACGGACAAATTCTTTATTACTTATTTCAATTAACGTATCCGATGGTTTCTCTTTATCCTTTTGCAAGTTATAAATCTTGTCAGAATAAACGAGGAACATTTGATTTTCGTCTTCTTTAGATGCTTGCTTCGGTTCTCTTTCGTTAATGAGTTCCTTCGCTACTTCAGGAACTGACCGATTGGCGGCCCTATACACGTAAGATTCTTGTTTACCTTCCTTTGCGACAGACTCAAGTGGATAACGGTCTTGAATCGACTTTGTCTGCCCGCCTTGACAACCTGATAAGGCATAACCAGCAACAACAAGTAATATAACGATAGCAAGTATAGGGATCACAAACGATTTAATCATGGTAAACAATCGGTTTGACATGATTACGCCCCCTTACGTTGCTCTTATAATTTGTACATCAGCAGGAATGATTGCTTCTCCCTCATACATCATTGTGCGACCATTTTGCCATTCAATACGCAATAATTTTCGATTATCTGATTGGAATTCCCATACGTACTGTTCCTCTGAAGCTGAGAATGGTGTTTTCCCCATCACAACAACACGTCCGTTATATTGTTCTTCCATATGGTACTCAGTATCATCCATTTCAATTGTCGTCGGAATTTCATCAATTGAATCTAAGCGACCATCAATTGGAGTATATAATTTGTAATACGTATTTTCACGATCTTCAATTTTTAAATAACGAATATCTTTTCCATCTTGCAGTGTTAAAACAATTTCTTTACGAGAATGCATACTCGTTTTCCCAGTCAATTCGTACATAACTAATGAAACTTCAATCATATCGCCAGGAGCTAACGTTAAAAGACTCTTTTCCGGCTTCGGTGGCTCTGGGCTTTTCATTATATTTTTAATTCGTTTAAATAAACTCATAATCTACCCCTCCTTTTCTCTTTATAAACAAGCACCTAAAATTAGTGCACCAACAATATGTAATGATCCAGCTAACATCGCATGTGCAACGCTACCTTCTTTCGTACCTTCTTCTAAATCTAAGCCAGACATTTTCTTTAACACAAATTCGATAAACATTTCTACAACTAATAAAATAACGAAAGAAACTGCTGAAGCAAGAAGCGCCTGCCATAAGTCATTTGCTTTCGTGATTGATTGAGATAAAATGTACCCTTGTGCAAATAATTTCATAATAAAACGAGTTGTTACAGCTGTATTTCCATTTTTGATTTCTTTTAAATCATTGTATTTTGTAAAAATTGAATCAACCCACATAATTGCAAATAAAAGTACTGCACTCGCTCCAGTCCATACAAGCATGGCAACTACATTCATCCATGTCATTGCAAAACCTCCTCAAAAATATAATAGAAAACCGACATGAATTTGTTTAGACATGTCGGTTCATTTGTCTTTATTCTATATTATTTCTCATACTGCTTCATAATACGAGCCAATTCATCGTCAACAGCAGAATTTTTGTTTAAGCTTGCGAATTCATCATCTAATGACTTTTCTTTCTTATAAACTTCACCGCTTGCTTCCGCTTCAGCCTCTAATTGAAGAGCTTTCTCTTCCATACGGCTTAAACCAGCTTTTGCTGAATTTGAATCAAATCCAGACATTGCCTGATTAATATTTTTCTGTGCTTTCGCTGCATTTACACGTGCTACAAGTGTTTCACGTTTATTTTTCAGCTCTGTTAATTGCTTGCGCATTTCTTCTAGCTTAAGGCGCAGGTTATCAGCAGCAGCTTTATTTTGCTCATAGCTTGCTTTATATTCATTCATTTTTTGCTCTGCATTTTGTTTTTCTTCTAATGCACGGCGCGCAAGATCTAAGTTATTAGCTTGAACAGCCATATGAGCTTGCTCTTCACGTTTTTTCACAAGTGCTTCTTGCTCTTCAAATAATATTTTGAATTTCTTCTCAAGTGCGATTTGAGCTGCTACACTTTTCTCAGCTTCTTGTACATCGGCTTGCATATCGCGTAAATATTGATCAGTCATCTTAACTGGATCTTCCGCTTTTTCAATTAATGAATACACATTTGACATTGTTAAATCTCTTAATCGTTTAAATACAGACATCTAAATTCCTCCTATGATAAACCTCATATTTCAAATTCACTACTTGGAAAACTGAAAAATCTCCCTTTACAGTAAAGAATATTCATTTTACAGCCTATTTGTTTATTATAACAAAACTAATATGTCCTTACATGTTATTTCCAAAATACATCCATTATAATATGACATTCTATATACAATATTGTATTTATAATATATTCTCATTATCCCTCTTTGAAATTAACTTACTTTTGTGCGATTTCACTAAATTACATAAGTGTAATGTTACTGTAAGCTAACTCGATAGTTGCATTCTGATATTTCTTATACACTAATACCAGAAGCAACAAACAAGCTTCTTCACATGTAAGCAATAATACAAAAATTGTATTTACTATAAAACATATAAAAGGAGAAATCATCATGAAAAAATTAGTAGGAATCGGATTAGCAGCAGCAATTTCATTTGGTGCATTATCAGGTTGTTCTTTATTAGGAGAGAAAGCGAACGGTTTTGTACTGTACGGCTCAGAAGAACAAGTTCAGCAAATTACAGATAAAAACAAAAAAGAAGTGAAAGAAAAAGACTTCTATAAAATGAAAATGACAACATTAGATGGTAAAAAAGTTCTTGTAATGGATAAGAAAACTGGTGAAGAACTAGTGAAAAAAGAGTTACTTAGCAAAGTTGATGAAAAAGACAACACGAAACCACTTGATAAATTACCAGCTGTAACAACAGAACAAGGTTTATTATTTGCAAAAGAAAAAGTAGAAAATGCTACACTTGATGGGGCAAAATTAAAATATGAAGGCAACACAATTATCGGAAGTGGCCGTGCATATACAGATATGTATGCGATTGTCGATGACGCAACTTACAACAATGTAAAAGGTGATGAAAAATCTGTAGGTGTATTAAAATTTGATAAAGACCCAAGTAAAGAGTTCCCTGGTTACAAAGGCGTCGAAGCTTCTCAACTTGTAAAAATTAAAAAGTAAAACAAAAAAGCTTTGCAATTCGCAAAGCTTTTTTCTATTTATTATGAGCAATTTGTTCCATATCCGGACTACAAGTTTTCGACTGACATGACTTATTTAAAGAACATGCTGCGCATTTTCCTTTTTTACTTCTCTTTACAAAATTAACTAACGTGTATGCTGCATAACCAAAAATGATAGCTCCAATTATAATATTGACCATCATTATACATCTCCTTTTAGAATCCTAGTAAAGATCCAACTTGGTATATAATAAGCGTTAATACATAAGCAACAACGAGTGGATAAACGACTGAGAAAATCGTCCATTTGGCTGATCCTGTTTCACGTTTAATAACAGCCACCGTCGCTAAACATGGAACATATAATAAAATAAAGAACATAAATGCATAAGCTGATAATGCTGTATAATGTGCTCCCATTACGTTTCCAAGCACATCTTCTTTAACTGCATAAATAATTGCCATTGTAGAAACGACAACTTCTTTTGCTAAAAATCCTGTTAAAAGGGATGCTGCAGCTTGCCACGTTCCGAAGCCGAGCGGTGCAAATAACGGTGCGATAAACCCACCAATCATCGCTAAGTAACTGTCTCCCATATCAACACCAAATCCTGATGGACCTGCATAGTTTAATAACCAAATGACAACAGAACCACCAAAGATGAATGTACCTGCTTTACGAACAAATCCTTTCCCTTTCTCCCACGTGCTTAGCCATAACGTTTTCGCTTGTGGCACGCGGTAAGGAGGTAGTTCAATTACGAAAATAGACTTTTCCGCTTTTAAAATTGTAAGAGACATAATTTTTGTAACTAGTAATGCAAGAACAATACCTGCAACATATAAAGAAAATACAACAGTTGCCTGACTATGAGGGAAGAATACGCCCGCAAATAATGCGTATACAGGCAAACGTGCCGAACAAGACATAAATGGTGTTACAAGAACTGTAAGTAAACGTTCTTTTTCTTGTTCAATCGTTCTCGCTGCCATAATACCTGGAACGTTACATCCAAAACCGATAATCATCGGAATAAACGCTTTTCCGTTTAAACCGAAGAACTCCATAATTCGATCCATAACAACTGCAATTCGCGCCATATATCCTGAGTCTTCTAATAATGAAATGAAAAAGAATAGTGCAAAGATTTGTGGTACGAATACTAATACAGCACCAACACCGGCAATAATACCTTCTGTAACGAGCGCTTGAATAAAATGAGAAGCTCCAATACTTGTAAGTCCAACCGTCACCCAATCCGTAAGCTGGCCACCAAAAAACTCATCTAACATATCCGATAAAGGTGTCCCAATCCACGTAAACGTAACCTGAAAAATAAAAAACATAACTGCTAAAAAGATTGGAAGTCCTAAAATTTTATGCGTAATTAGTCTATCAATTTTTTCCGAAAAAGGAATTTCCCCTTCTTTCTCATGCTTCATAACATTTGTTTTTAACTTTTCAATATACGCTTCACGAGTTTTGTAAATGTGCTCTTCCAACGTACAATCAAGTTTTCCCTCTAGGCGAGATCGAATGGCTACAAGTTCCTTATAAATTGGTAATGCTTTTATTTCTTTTTCTACTACTTCGTTATTGCTTAAAAATTGAAGTGCTAACCATCTCGGATGCTCGTAATTCGCTTTCTCTAAAAGAGAAATTACCTCTTCAATTCCTTCATCCATTTGTACACCATATGAAATAATGAATGGTTTTTTCTCGTTTTTGTCATTTTCTTTAAGGGTCGCAAGTAGTTCTTCACAACCTTTTCCACTTCTTGCAACGACAGGAACGACTGTTACGCCTAATAATTCGGATAAACGTTTTACATCGATCACAATTCCTCTTTGCTTCGCCACATCAACCATATTTAGACCAATTGAAACTGGCTTGCCAAATTCGAGCAACTGCAACGTTAAATGCATATTTCGTTCAAACTGCGAAGAATCCACAATATTTAACATATGCTGAAATTCTTCTGTTAATAGAAAGTTTGTTACAACACCTTCATCACGTGAAACTGGATTTAAATCATAAACACCTGGTAAATCAATTAATGTTCCTTGTCTATCTTTTAATTTACCAACCTTTTTTTCTACTGTTACACCGCTCCAGTTTCCTACGTATTCATAAGAACCAGTAAGTGCATTAAATAATGATGTCTTTCCTGTATTTGGATTCCCTAGCAAAGCAACCTTATTCACGCTAATTCCACCTTTATCATTTTCGCGTCACAATGACGAATACTAATTAACTGTCCACGACACTCCAATGTACAAGGACCTTTGAACATCGCCTTTTGCTTCATACGAAGTTCGCTTCCTTCAGAAAGACCGAAAGCAGCCAATCTTCTCTTTAGTAAATAATCTAAAGACTGAACACTTTTCACTAGCACTTTCTCACCGATTTTAATATCTACTAAGCTCATAACCTTCCCCCTCCGAAGAGAATGATAATTATTTTCAGAAGAATTATAGCACACTCTATTTCTCTTGTACTATACCCTTTTGCTTCATATTTATTAACATTTCGCTACAATTCTATTTCAATAATTGTCATAACAGATTCGTTTGCCATTCCCATCCATTTCGCTTACAATAAACAATAACAAATAAAGAATCTCGTTATCACTGGGGGAGCCATGCCGCTGAGAGGGAACACTTCGTTCCGACCCTTCGAACCTGTTAGTTAATGCTAACGCAGGGATTGTGCAAACGTCCGAAATACATACCTCTTTTCATTTACGTATTTCGTATCCTCCTATGATATCTATTCTTTTTTGTACAACTTGGATTTAGGGGGAGACAACATGCGTAACACCAATTTACAAGCGATGATTGAATCTGCTATTCTTGCAGCCTTCGCCATGGTCATCGACATTTTACCACTTTCAATAAAAATATCAGCTACAGGCGGTTCTATATCTTTTGCAATGATTCCTATTTTTATTATCGCTTATCGCTGGGGTTTCAAAATGGCTTTCTTAGGAGGCTTAATTTGGGGATTATTACAAATTGTCGTAGGCGATGCCATTATCGTAACACCAATTCAAGTATTAATTGAATACTTCATTGCTTTCGCATTCATTGGGTTTGCTGGTTTATTCTATCGTCCAATTCAAAAGGCGCTTTTAACATCCAATGAAAATAACGAAGAACAATCAAACTTAGGTAGCCGTAAAGACAAACCTTCATCAAAACCAAACCAAGGGAAGAAAGTAATTGGATATATTATCGTCGCTACTTTTATCGGTAGTCTAGCTCGTTACTTCTGTCACTTTATCGCTGGTATCATTTTCTGGGGACAATATGCACCAAAAGGACAATCAGCAGTTCTATATTCTTTAATATTTAACGGTAGTACAATGATTGGTTCCTATATTCTATGTACCGTTTTACTTATATTTTTATTTATCACTTCACCACGTTTATTCAAAAGCATCAGTGCTTATCAAATGAATACACAAAAAAAGGGCGCTTAATGAGCGCTCTTTTTTCATATCGTAATATCAATTAAAAATACAATAAATGCACAAAAGAAAATAAATACCATTATACTTAGCCAATTGCTATGCACGGTTCATCGACTCCTTACATAACCTCGTTTTCTAACCAGATTATATCGTTTAAAAATAAAGATTAGGTAAAGATAGTATGAAAATAAATTAAAAAAAGCGTAGCATGCATTATCTACGCTTTTTTCGGTAAGTAAAAGTAAAATAATACACCGTCTCCTGTATTCTTTACTCCATATTCAGCATCGTGTAATTCTAAAATATTTTTAGAAATAGCAAGCCCAAGTCCCGTCCCACCTTGTGAACGCTGCCGAGCTGCATCCACGCGATAAAAGCGATCCCAAATTTTATCTAATTGTTCTTCTTCAATGTGAGTACCTTTATTTTCAATGCACACTTTTATACGATCTTTATCATCTATTGTCGAAATAATAATATCCTCTTTATTTGGTGTATAACGTATTGCATTCGTAATGAAGTTCACAATGACTTGTTCAATTCGGCCTTGATTTGCAATCACTTCAAATGAACGTATATTTTTATGAACATGAAGTTCTTTTTTCTCTATTTCCACAGATAGATGTTCACATATATCTTCAATTACTGTATCAATATAAAACGAAGACTTTTTCATTTTATATGTACCAGATTCAAATTTAGCTAACTCAAGCATATCCAAAATTAAAGTATCCATTTTGTCTACTTCTCTCTCCATCGCCTGAAAATAATACTCTTTTTTATGCTCAGCTACCCCGTCTTTTAAAATGGAAATACAACTTTTCATAATACTCAGCGGTGTTTTCAATTCATGCGAAACACCAGAAATGAATTCTTTCCGTGTATTTTCTAACTTTCTTTCCTTTTCAATATCTTGTTCAAGCTGTCCGATATGAGAATTTAATTTGTTAGAAAGTATATTAATATTTTTCGATAAATCACCAATTTCATCTTTTGAAGTAATCGGTATTTTTTCTGTAAAATCTAAATGCGCTATTTTCTTCGTCGTATCATTTATTTTTAATAACGGTTTGGCAATTTGCTTTGAATAATAAAACGAAGCTAAAAAAATAAGAACGACTACAAATGCAATGATGTATATGTAATAATCTTGCACCATTTGTACAGCTTCATCTACAGGCTGTAAAGAAGCCATTGCATATATATATGCTACTGATCCGTCTTTTTCTTTTATTGGCTTAACTAATAATTTATATTTTATATCATTCTTTTCATAATCTATTGTTTGTGTTGTATATCGTATTTTATTGCTTTCTTTTAATAATAAATCGGTTTGAAAACCCTTAATATTATCTAAAAATATGCTATTTTTATAAATTGGATTCACAGGACCGTTTACATCTGGTAACTGTACTTTTGTAACACGTCCTCCTATGTAAACGCCTAATTCCTGAGCAGCTTCTTCCTGTACGGCTGGTTTCTTTTCCTTAGCAAGTTGCTCCCCAGCCGCTCTCTTTTTCTCCTCATCTAATTTTATTTTCTCCTGAAATGCTTTTTCTAACGGTTTATTAGATCCACTTAAATTCTGCTTAGATAAAGAAAAAGAGAATGGAATAAAACTATCTTCTTTTCTCACTCCAGAAAAATAAATCTCTTGTCCTAAAAACTGCTCTAATGATTTATTATCAATCTCCTCTATATTGACGAGATTGTATAAGGGTATCTTGAATAGTTGTTGTCCAAAGCTCTTTTGTTGCCTACGATCTATCGTTACCTCAAAATAAAAATCATCCACATGTTTTAAATTCCCATTCTGATCTAGTGTCGTAATCCACGTATTATTTTCCCTAAAAAAGTCTTGCTCAAGTTTCTGAATTCCTTCTGCATTTCCTGTGTAGTTTAGATAATTCTTCTCAAAGGAATTTAAATTCACTTTAATATCTTCCACTTTTCGATTCGCATAATATTGTTTAAAAAATATCGTTTGTCCAATAAATATCGTCGCTAAAATCAACATACATAATGCTGTTGTAAGAGTAAATAATTTTAGTACAATTCCTTTCTTCATACATTTCCCTCAAATTTATAACCTGTTCGTACTACAGTTGTAATGTACTTTGCCTTCTCTCCTAATTTATTTCTTAAATTACGAATATGACTATTAACCGTTCGATCATCACCAGCAAATTCATATCCCCAAATTCTTGAAATTAATTGTTCCCTTGTTAGTACAATTCCTTGGTTTTTCATGAAATACACTAATATTTCAAACTCCGTATGCGTTAAACTAACATCTGCCTCATCAACAGTAACAGTACGTGACGGAAAATGAACTTGGATGCCATGAATCGATAACGTATCATCTTCATTCTCTAAAGGTTTCTTCGATGCCTTTCTACTTTCTAATAATCGTTTCGCTCTTGCTAATAGAATGGGTGGACTATACGGCTTCGTCACATAGTCATCTGCCCCAAGTTCAAAACCAAGTAACGTATCATCTTCATCTACGCGCGCCGTCAGCATAATAATAGGCACCTCGGACGTCTTCCTAATTCTTCGGCAAACAGACCATCCATCGAGTTCTGGCAACATAATATCTAAAATAACTAAATCAACTTCTTCTTCTTCTTCAAATACAACTAAAGCCTCTTTCCCGTCCCTCGCTTCAAACACTACATATTGTTCACTTAAAAAATAATCTTTTAATATTTCACGTAATATATCTTCATCTTCAACAATTAAAATGTTTTTTGACATAACTTATATATCCCCCTCCTGCTTTCAGAAACTATAATTTCATTTTGAATAACTGCCAGTTAACTTCGCCTCGATAATATATCTATCTGGTGCATCCCCTATATAATCAAATGGATAACAAGTTGTCAGTGTTAATATCGGTTCTTCTTTTTTTATAATAACATTACGATCATCCGCATGAGTAATCCATGTCTTTTGAATTTCATATGTGTACGTTTTATTATCATACTCTAAAACAAGGGTATCCTTTTCTTTCAACTCTCCTAAATCTGTAAATACAGTATCTCGATGTCCACTCAGTACAGTATGTCCCCCTCCAGATGGAGTTGTCGTTAAATCACTAACAAACATACCAACTCCTTTTTTCAGAGTCGTATCATCCGCTCCCCAATATATAGAAAACTTCTTCTTTATTTTCGGTATGTTTAACATCGCTACCTTTTCTCCTTCTTTATGTTCTGTTTGAGAAGAAGGCACTTGAGTGGTTACAGGTGTTTCATGAGAAAGTTGAGTATCTTGTATATTTTTAAGGCTCTTTATTTCTTCTGCTGTTAATTGCCCGGCAGAGCTCTTTCCTTTATACCATTCCACAGCGTAATAGGATCCCATGAATAGCCCTATAGCCATCAATATGATACCGATATAATTGAGTAACTTCATGTTTCATCCCTCCATGCCAAAAATGGTAGGAGTAACCTACCATTTTTAATATATGAAATTATCCCATTCTTTATAGGACAATATTTTATTTACACTTTAAACTTACTGCGACGATTCAAACCAAATAATGTACCTAGTGCTACAAGGGCTGCACTTAATCCCATCATTACCACGTTATTTGATGCCGTGTTTGGCAATTTTTCACCTTGTACAACTGGCTTGGCTACTTCTTTTTTAGCTACTTCATTCTTTTGCCCAGCTTCTATAGCTGCTTCTTTTTTGGCCATATCGTTTTTTAACTGTTCTTGCGCTATTCTCTTTTTCTCTTCTTCACTTTTTTTCTCAGCTTTTATTGCTTCCTCTTCTTTAGCCATATCATTTTTTTCTTGTACTTGTGCCGCTTCCTTTTTCTCTATTTCACTTTTTTGCTGTTCCTTAATTGCTTCTTCTTTTTTAGCTTTATCTTGCTGCATTTGCGCTGCTTCTTCCTTTGTCAATGTTCCTGTTGAAGCACTCGCTACTGAAGAATATCCTACTGTTAAAAGTGCCATTGCACAAATTGGTAATAGTCTCTTTTTCATCTTCATTCTCTCCTTATATTTTATTCACATCAACTCGCATCGGATGTATTACTAGAATAAGCAAGAGATATAAATATAAGATGCAGATGAAATATAATTCATTTAAAGATTTCATTGTAGAAAAAGAAAAAAACATCGCAATATATACGATGTTTTTTTCGGGTGTGTGTCTCAATATTTACATGTTACTTTCGCGCGATTTGGAAGTAGAACGGGCCGGAGCGATAACTAATTGTCTCGGCTCAGTTTTCTTGAAGTGATTTTTGACGTTACACTTACGACGTTGAACAACCCACGCTTTAATAGGGTTTGTCAAAATAATCTTTTGCTCTTCGTTAGGGGCCTCTTCTTCAAACCTACAACTTTCGCTCCATTTATTCCATTTCATTGTAAATTTAGAAGAAGAATGATCATCTTCACGATCAAACAAGTGCAAAAAATCCATTTTTCCATCTAGCATTACGGTATTACTAGTCGCTAAAAAAGAAAAGGTCGTCCAACGTTTCTCCATGCCCTCCTACTCCTTTTTCACATATAGAGTGCCTAAAACTTAATTTACCTAAAATATGCTTGCCTTTTACCTTACACCCATAGTTTATCCAAAATGCTATTATGCAACTATCGATTTGCCTTACAACTACCTTACATTTTTGTAAGAAACAAAAAACCTTCACTCTATATAATGAAGGTTTCTTACTTTTTATCTATATGATTTCTCATATCATCAAGTCCAGCTTCTTTTAGCTGCGACATCATACCGTGCGAAATTGCTCCTAACACTAAAGTCATTCCAATTAATGAAATACGAATCGCAGGTACATCAATTACGTAAGCCAACAGGCCAAGAACAATTGTTAAAAGTAATGCTTTTATAAATGTTACACTTGTGTACTGTTTCTTCTTCATCATATCCACCCTTTTTGGAAGCGTTTTCTTAATGTACTTAGTATATCATATCATCAGATGATTTTGTCTTTATCTTTGTAAAAAATTACTATCTCCTTTGACTTTTTCTATTCTATCCTTTACAGTCGAAATGTTCGCAAGTTTTACACTGTAGGAGGATTACAATGAATATTGAAATAAAAGACACTTTAATTTCTGAAGAACAATTACAAGCAAAAGTGAAAGAATTAGCACTTCAAATCGAACGTGACTTTGAAGGAGAAGAAATCGTAGTTATCGCAGTATTAAAAGGTTCATTCGTATTTGCTGCTGATTTAATTCGTCACATTAAAAATGATGTAACAATTGACTTTATTTCTGCATCTAGCTACGGAAATCAAACAGAAACAACAGGAAAAGTGAAACTACTAAAAGATATTGACGTAAACATTACTGGAAAAAACGTAATTGTTGTAGAAGATATTATCGATTCTGGTTTAACACTTCATTTCCTAAAAGACCACTTCTTTATGCATAAACCAAAGGCACTCAAGTTCTGTACATTACTTGATAAGCCAGAACGCCGTAAAGTAGACTTAACAGCTGAATATGTTGGCTTCCAAATTCCAGATGAATTCATCGTTGGATACGGTATCGACTGTGCGGAAAAATATCGTAACTTACCATTTATTGCTTCAGTTGTAACGGAATAATATAATAAAATAAGCTTCCATCAATTACTGATGGAAGTTTATTTTCTATCACGATTCGTAAAAGACAAAGGGAGAGAATAAAAATGACAAAGACAAAATTTGAAAAAGTACTCCTCATCGTAAATCCGAAAGCTGGTCAAGGTGACTTACATACAAATTTAACAAAAATCGTACCACCTCTTGCCGCAGCTTTTCCTGATCTACATATCCTTCATACGAAAAAACAAGGTGATGCAACAAAATATTGCCAAGAGTTTGCTAGTAAAGTAGATTTAATTATCGTCTTTGGTGGTGATGGAACAGTATTTGAATGCACAAATGGCTTAGCACCTCTCGAAACTAGACCTACACTTGCAATTATTCCAGGTGGAACTTGCAATGACTTCTCTCGCACACTTGGTGTTCCGCAAAACATTGCAGAAGCGGCAAAACTTATTACAAAAGAACATATAAAACCAGTTGACGTTGCAAAAGCAAATGGACAACATTTCTTAAACTTCTGGGGGATTGGTCTCGTATCTGAAGTATCAAACAATATCGATGCAGAAGAAAAAGCAAAGCTTGGTAAAATCGGTTACTATTTAAGTACAATTCGAACTGTAAAAAATGCTGAAACATTCCCGGTAAAAATCACTTATGACGGACAAGTATATGAAGACGAAGCTGTCCTTGTCATGGTTGGAAATGGTGAATATCTTGGCGGTATCCCGTCCTTTATTCCGAACGTAAAATGTGATGACGGAACACTTGATATTTTCGTAGTCAAATCAACAGGTATTCAAGCGTTTAAAGATTATATCGGAAAGAAACTATTTGAAGACTCAAATGAAAATGACATCTTCCACGTAAAAGCGAAATCCATTCATATCGAAACAGAGGAAGAAAAAGAAGTAGATACAGATGGAGAAAGTTCGCTTCATACACCTTGTCACATTGAATTATTACCAGGACACTTTACGATGATTTATAATCCTGCGGTTGTGTAAAGAAAAAAACGAGTGCTAGCACTCGTTTTTTCTCTTCTAATCTAGTTATGTCGTTGAATAATTTCCTCTATTTCTTTAACTCTGTCTAAAGTAATTCCATTTCTTTGTTCAATTGCTAAAGGATGGTCGGTTGGCTCTAATTCAACATACGGTGCCATTCCAACTTCTCTTATATGTACATTTGTTTTTAAATTTAATGTTTCTGGATAAACTGGTATTTCTACAGATAACCACCCAAAATAAGGATCACTATTTTCTCGGCCTCTCTCATCCCACTTTTCTAATACTTCATCATAACTTTCTTTACTAAGCGATACCCACACAGTCCATATGAAATTTTCGTGGTAATCAATGATAGGAATCTCTAAACAACCTCTAATAAAGTAATGTTCATCGTCCATTACGCAAAGTTCTGATGTTAAATGGAAGCGTCCCTCTCTTTCATGGGGCGCTACCTCGTAATAATAATATGGTGCTTCACTTCCGTAGCATAAAGGAAGTGTAAAATGACTCATTTGTACTTTTTCTCCAGATTTTCTTCTTCTTTTCATTTATTATTCTTTCTCCTATCTTTTTCAGTCACAACCAAACTCCACCCAATTTTCCCAGTTCGTATTAGCATCCTTATTTACAATTTCACTAGAGTATACCATAAACATACTTACCTTTCATTTTCTAATAATATTACTAAAAAATAGTAGAATGACTAGTTTGCATACTCTAGTTCTTTTTATGTACAATGAAGGAAAGAAGCACCTTCATATAAGGGAGAGGACAAACTTTGTTCAACCAACAGTTAGTTAATTTACGCATTGATTTTGCATTTAAACAATTGTTTGGTACGAATGGTAGTGAAGATATTCTAATTGCATTTTTAAACGCTATGTTACAAGATTCTTTAGAGTCGCCCATTGCTTCTCTACAACTAGAAGATCCACATTTACACAGGGAATATGAAGAGGATAAGTTATCTATTTTAGACATTTCAGTGACATTAAACACAGGAACAAAAGTCAATGTAGAAATACAACTCAATAATAATCACGATATGGTTAAACGCAGTTTATATTATTGGGGAAGACTATACACATCTCAACTACAAAAAGGGATGCCCTACAGTGCACTTCACAAAACCATCACCATAAACTTACTAAACTTCGTAATGTTTTCGGAACACCCAGCCTTCCATACAACGAGCATATTATGGAATACACAACAAAAAAAACTCCTAAGTGACGACATAGAAATCCACACTATAGAAATTCCAAAGTTAACTGAACAATGGTATGAAGAAAAAGTAAATCCGTGGAAAGATCCATTTGTTCGTTGGCTTTTATTGCTTTCAGCAAATGAGGATGAGCACTTAACTAAACTATTGGAGGATATTGCTATGAACCAAGACCCTATTTTACAAAAAGCGATAAATAAATGGGAACGTATGAGTCAAGATTCTTCTTTCCGACAAGCCTATGACGCAAGGGAGAAAGTTTTAATGGATGAAGCAGCAAAATTCGCCCACGCAGAGACAGAAGGAATAAAAAGAGGGATGGAACAAGGGATAAAAAAAGGGCTTGAAAAAGGCATTGAAAAAGGCATTGAAAAAGGCATTCAACAGGGCATTGAAAAAGGTCGAAAAGAAGGAGTCCAACAGGGAAAAATTCAAATGATTAAAAATATGTATGATCTTGGTATACCACTTGAAACGATTGCTAAGGCAAGTAAATTAAGTTTGCATGAGATTGAGCATATTTTAGGACATAAATAGTCATAAAAAAGAGCTTGAATAGTTTCAAGCTCTTTTTTTATCAACTCTCCTCAATACCATCCAATTGAGTCTTATAACATTCATCACACTCTGGCCTCGTAGGAAGAATCCCTCTTTCATCAGGTAATAAAACCCTCAAAACTTCTCGATTCATCTCTACGAAATACTTCATAATAATGGGATATCCTTCAATAATATTCATATACTCAATCCCTTGTTCAAACTTTTTTCCGCTCTTTATTTCTTCTATTTTCAGCATAAAAAATCCGAAACCATACAAAATGATTTCGGATTTCCTATAGTTAAAATATTAAATTACATTTCGAACAAAAAGGAGCAGAATTTCCTCTTCAAATTTTCGCATTACGTTTTGGACAATATACATCTCTCTCTTCTATCTTTTCTCGTTCTATCATATGTAAGGATACTATTCTCATACTGCACATAACCCCAATTAATATAAGGCTAACAACGAGTAGCATATCTCTCACTCCCTTTCTATATTTTACCATAAAATAACAAAACCGATTCCCACATTGAGAATCGGTTTTATCTTTATAATCCTAACTTCGCCTTCGCACCATCAGGAATTTTATCTACCTCTATTTCTACTTTATCATGTAAAAACTTCCCTCTTGTAATGACATGCCAGTACGAGCCTTTTTGTAATTTATCTACGCCATCAAATGTTACTTCTTTCTCTTCTCCCTTCTCATCATAAGCTTTAACTGTATATTCAAAACCTTTATTTCCACCTAACTTCCTCGCTCCAACCAAATTTTGAGCTGGGATCCCTACTACCCGTTTATGCTGGATAAATTTATTAAACTTCATAGTGTTTTCAAAACAAAAAGTCTTCCATACAACGAGCATATTCTGGAAGACACAACAGCAGCGACGCCTAATTGATGATATAGAAATTCCAAAGTCAACAAAACAATAGCATGAAGAAGAGCTAGAAAAATATCGAGAAGGTTGACGGGGCATACACCGTGTCAAATTGAATTATTATCAAAGCTTTCAACAGTGATTTATAATCCTTATTTTGCTATACTTTAACAATTACTAAACTTCGCATTTTTTCAAAAAATAAAGTATAATGAACTAATATAAAAAGGTTGTTAACAAAATCGTTAACAACCTTTTTTGTTTTTTCCGAAAAACTTTTCAATTTAAGGGAGCGATCACATGTATTGGAGAAAAAATGATAAACCTGTAGAAGAACCAGAAGCAATTGCTGTATGGGAATGCCAAGAAGAAAACTGCCGTGGGTGGATGCGTAAAAACTTTTCGTTAGAAGAAGAGCCGCAATGTCCTTTATGTAAAGGAGATATGGAAAGCAGCGAACGCTTATTACAAAAGTTATAATAAATTTTCCTCTTCACCTTTTATAAACTCAAACATAGAGGATCCTCTTTCTCCTTATTTGCAATGTGAATCGAAAGAAAATAAACTATACAAAAAGCTTTGCGTATCCTCGCAAAGCTTTTTCAATATCTCAAACTCATTCCAACCATAGTTCCTATCCAAATGATTACTGTTCACCTATATGCTCAATAACCAAATTAATATAAAAGGAAATCCAATAAAATTTACAAGTTTCACTTTTAATTCATCCATTTTTTATAGGCTAATACAAATTTTATACTTTAATCTTACGACGAATAAATCCAAATACAGATCCTAATACCACAAAACATGCACTTGGTATCATCATTGTTTCGCTACTTCTTTTTATTGATCCTGAATCACGGCTTCTGCTCGTTCTAATGATTTTTTTTACTCCTGCATTGCTGCTTTCTTCTTCTCTAACGCCTCTTTTTGCCAAGCATGAAATTCTGCTTCCTTTTTTTCTAATGCTTGTGCTGATACCTCTCCCTTTGACGTTGTTCCAGTAGATGCGCTAGCTAACGATGAATATCCTATTGATAAAAGTGCCATCGCACAAATTGGTAAAATTTTCTTTCTCATTTCATTTTCTCCCTGTATACTTTTTTAAATACCAGCTTGGGGGTATTTATAGACTAAACAAGCTATATAAATATAAGATGCAGATACGATATATTTCACTTAAAAATTCAATTAGTGTAATTAATTACACTAATCTCTATGTATAGATGTATTTCCTTAAAAATAGTAGAGGGATTCCTTGATTTCTCCTTAATAATATTCAAAAGTCCCAAACTATAATAAGTTTGAGACCCTTGAATTCTATATTCTATTTTTTCTTTGGGAGGACAATCCCCTTATATAATTGAATAGTGATCAAATAGTAAACAACGTAAATAATTAAAAATATACAAATCGGAAGTCCAATATTCACATATGGATTCACAAAAAATTTAACAAATGTAAATACATTCATTCCTACCAAAACGTGTATAAGACCCAATATAGCTGGAAATAGAAATACAATGCCTAATTCTTTATACATAGATTTTATAAGTAATTCTTTACGTACCCCCATTTTCCGAAGCATCTCATAACGCCCTATATCTTTCGTAGCTCCAGAAAGGATCTTAAACATTAAACAACTTGCCATCATAGCTAAAAAAGCAAGGCCTAAAAAGAATCCCATAAAGGAAGTTCCTTTTGAAAAGGCACGCATAGATTCATAATCACTATAGTTTGTCGGTAAATATACATCTTCCTTAGGCTTATTAATAGTAGCGGCTATTTTTTCGATTTGACGATCATCCATCTCTTTTAACTCTGTTTTATACCTTAAAATATTATCTACTTTAGCAATAAAAAATGTATGCTCATTCCCTTGAATTGCTTCATAACGTTTTTCATCGACGATATAGACAGGTTTACGATCATATACAGAAATATTCGATCTAAAATCACTATCCATACTCTTATCCCAATTCAGTGGTAACGTAGAACTAGATGGATCAACTTCCTCCCCCTTAAACATCCTATAGCTCGAAGATGGAAGTTGTTCAGTAATATGTGTTGTCTCTTTCTTTCCAAACAACAGTGGAGGATTCTCCAATAATTCTTCTTTTAAATAGTAAACAGCCTCATTATTAACTTTATATTTATATTGTTTTTTATCTACAATTTTCATTTTTTCCATAGCTTTATAATCCTCTGCTTCTGGATCATGAATTGTAATATCATAACCTGACATTCTTTCTGCTGTAAGGATTACGTTTTTCTGTAAAGACATGCCACCAGCCATTGCCCCCACACCCAGTCCAATTAGCATCGTTACCGTGCCTAATATTTTCGCCAAACTACTTACACGAAACTGCAATTGTGCAAATGTAAATGCATTTAATTTCTTCTCATTTAAATAGCGCGTTTTCTTTAACCTGTTAACAATCATAGGTAAGAACGAAATAAATATAAGATATGTCCCGATTGTAATCGTGAATAGTGGAAGCATAATGGCTCCAGCGCCCTTTATTCCTACGAAGAGTACGAAATAATACCCTACACCTAGTCCTAGCAAACTACATAAAAGTAACAATATTGTGGCTGGTCCTTTCATTCGTATGCGCTCCGTTTGCTCCTCTGTACGAATTAAATCTAGTTCTGTTTTAAGTGCTATACGAATCACATTCACAACGGATGTAAGTAGAAATAACACACTAAAGAATATAAATGTTATTTTGAATGCAGGACCATAAAATGCTTGATAACCTTCCGCTGAAATTTCCAATTGTTTCGTTAGAAATTTGCTAACGAAATTAGAAAGAATGGCTCCGAATACACTACCTAGCACTAGTGAAATCATTCCCATAATGAACGTCTCAAAAAATAAAAGTTGACTAATTTTACTCTTTTTCGCCCCTAATACAAGGTACATACCAAGCTCTTTCTGCCGGAGTGAAAGTAGAAAAGAGTTTGCATAAAAAATATAAAAGAATGTAATAAACGCTACCAAAACAGAGCCTATTTGAAATACAAATACAATTGAACCAATAATACTGTTATTCATTGTAAACTCTTTATTTAACGCAAGCGTTTGAAACATATAAAAAATAGAAATTGAGATTACAAGACCTATTAGTAAAACGATGTAATCCTTTATCATTTTTTTCATACTGGAAATAGAAAGTTTTAATAACACACTTTACACCCACGATTCTCTACAGCGTGGTATACTACATTCACCTTTTTACTATCCCCTCTTTGTACAACGTTCTCTTCAAATATTAAAGTTTTCATATTGCCTCCTGTCATGTGGCTAGTGCTACGATCATGCTATTTTCATAGCCACTAACTATCATTTTATCTTTTCCCGACAAACAGCAATATTGATTCCTCTTACATTATCCTTACATTTTTGTAATGTACAATACCTTAAAATCATTATATTAAAATTATTATTTTCATAATCCGATTCATATACCTTTACTTTGTTCTCACGAAGATGACATCAATATTCTCACACTTAAATAATATATTTATAAATATAAATTCGAAGGATATTTTATAGGTTTTCTAGTCTATTTAAAAAGTTATATAAATCATTAACATTAGAAATGGACAAAAAAAGCCCCTCTGTAATACTTAATAACTTTGCACTTATCATCAGTTTACCTCTTCATTATAATTGTCCAAGATAAAGATAAGATAACAACGATATAAAGATATACCCATATGTTATTAAATTTAGTACCGTTTTACCTTTCCTTATCCCTCTCACTCTTTACTTTACATTAATTCTCTTCGTTTCTAATCCACCTCTGATGGACTCTATATAAAACTATTATTTAGGTTGTATTAAAATAACATATTCTAAATCATATAAATTTGCCTTTGGTTTTGCATAAATAGTATAAGTAAGACCATATTGATCTTGTTCTTGTTCTAGTACCTCTGCTACTTCAAGACCTGGTGGTATTTTCTGACTCAATTCAGAGGTAATAATGCTATCACCTATTTTTATTTCTTTCACTTTATCTGATGGGATATTATCAATTCGAAGGGCCTGTTTTTTCTTATCATACCCTGTAACAAATCCTAAAATGGATGAATTATTTTGAAGGGTGATTGCTAAACGATTCGTTCGTTCATCACTCGTAATTAATTTCACAACAGATGTATATTGATCTACACTATCTACCTTTCCAATAAAACCGTTCACTGTAATAGCAGCCATACCAACCTTTACACCATGTTGTGCCCCTCTCTCAAGAGAGATTTTTCCATACCAATCTTCTGCTTCACGCCTTACTACTGTAGCTTGAATTAGATTGTATTTTCCTTGTTCCTTTAATTCTTTCGTTTTATTGATAAGTTTAGTAAGATTTTCTTTCTCCTCACTTAACATTTGCACTTTACCCTTTAATGATTCTTGATGTTCAATTTTCCCTTTCAATGCTTGATTCTCTTTATATACTTTATAAATGTCTTCTATATTATGAACAATATTTTGGACATGCTTATTATTTGTACATACATACACCGCCAATAAAGCCAAAAGAATAATTGAAAGAAATAATAATATTTTCTTCTTAGAAACCTGCATAATTATCCTGCTACTCCTTATCAATTTTTATCCACACACTATAGGATACTAGTGATTGTATACAGAATAAATGCAGTTTAGATAAAGTTCAGATAAACTTTATTTTCTTTATAAAAAATTTAGAAATTATCATATACTGCCATTGCATTCAAATTTTGATCGTTCAACTTATCATTTCTATAACTAAATATGTTTTATTGTTACTTTTTCTTTCACTTTAGCTGGTATTTCATCACCTTGCACTTCTTCCCATTCCATACCATAACTTCCTTTAGATCTAATCTTTAAATATGCTCCTATTCTTAAATGTTTTGAAGCAGTCATCGCAATCTTTTGCTCTTGACCAGATTCATTATATCCTTTGAATTTATATTCCCATCTAGCAAAACCTTTGTTTTCGGCTCCATATTTACCATCATTATCAACAACAGCATAATAAATACCTTCTTTAATAAATGGATTGAGTTGATCTACAATAGATCCACCCTTCACTATAAGTAATGTAACTCCAACTATAATCAATGCGATAAACGCGCTTATTTTTTTCATGAAACTTTCTATTCTCCTCTTCTCAGATACTTCCACTTAAAAGACTTCCTCTAAATCAATTGTGGCACTATTACTTATTAAAATGTAACCAAATTTCCTAATGCTCTTCTAATTAAATTGGCAATAATATAATAAATTGAATAACCCCATTTTCATGTTTTGCTCGAATTTCTCCTTTGTGCAATTCAACAATGCTTTTTGCAATTGCAAGCCCCAAACCTGAACCTTCTACAGCTCTACTTCTCGATTGATCTTTTTTATAAAAACGCTCAAACAAATTCTCTAATTCTTTTTTTGTAAATTCTTCACTATGATTAGCTATAGAAATTTTGATATGCTGCTCTTCTCTTTGAAGTAAAACCCGAATTTCTGCTTTATCTATACTGTATTTAATTGCATTTATTAAAAGATTTTCAAACACACGCACCATTTTTTCTGAGTCCACCACAGCATATATACGATCTTCCTGAAATTCTTTTACAAAAAAAAGATTATGCTCCTCCGCTTGTGGTACTAGCTCTTCTATTAATTGATCAAGTAGTTCATTTATACACACTTCTTGCGAATCTAACGCCATATTTTCATCTGTTAGTTTTGTATACTCAAACAAATCTTCTATTAACATCTTCAACTGCTCTGATTTTGAAAAGGCAATTTTTATATACTCATCATGCTGTTCTTTATTTTCATATTTCGCATCACCTAGTAAACGTAAATACCCCATAATAGAAGTAAGTGGTGTTCTTAAATCATGTGATACATTTGTAATCAATTCACTTTTTTGCTTCTCTATTTGTTTTTCCTTTTCTATATTAGCCAAGAGCTTTTCTGCCATTTGATTAATATTAGAAGTTAATAAACCTATTTCGTCTTGACCTGCCTGTTTGATTTTATATTGTAAATTACCTTTCGAAAATTCCCTTACTCCTTCTGCCATCGCTTCAATCTGATTCATTTTCC
Organism: Bacillus sp. Root131; assembly: GCF_001429475.1. Classification (NCBI taxonomy): domain Bacteria; kingdom Bacillati; phylum Bacillota; class Bacilli; order Caryophanales; family Bacillaceae; genus Bacillus; species Bacillus sp. Root131. The sequence continues at coordinate 63,151 of NZ_LMJQ01000012.1, read as the reverse complement.
TTTTCGTTATATAAAAGAAAGATAGTATAAAAGTGATAAAACCTAGTAAAGATGGAAATGGACTGCTATCATTCACTATATACTTCACATTTCCTTGTGGTATACCACTTGCAATAATATACATATTTTTCGTATTAACAGTAACCGGATAAAAAGTTGTAAACTCCTTACGCTTTTGTTCAGTTCCATCTTGAATTAAATTTTGCGCCTCTACATATCGTACTTGATCCATTTTAAAATCCATCACATTACGCATCGTCTCATGAAGATTGATTTGTTCTTCCGGCGCTCCCTTTGTTTTATAAACGACTTTCCCATCCTCGTCTATTATTAAAATCTTTAGTTGATTTTGTTCATTCAATTGATCAAGCAGTTCTTGTATATTAATTTCCTTACCTTCCTCGGTCATACTTTCAACAAGCCTTTGTGTCTGTCCATCAATGGCTTCCATACCTGATGCATAATCAATGATAGAAATTTTATTCGCATCCTCAAAAAAAGAAGATGAAGACCATCCTACTAATACACCGAGTAACGTACAAAAAGTAAATGTAGCCATTAGCTGTATCCGTATGCTCTTTTCCAAATAACTCACTATTTTACCTGTCATTTTTTTTAAAACTTGATTCATCCATATTATCGGTTCAAATATCTTTCTCAATCTTGTAGCCAACTCCCCATACTGTTTTAATGTACCGAGGCTTCCTTGGAATCGCCTCTATCTTTTCACGTATTTTCCGAATATGTACCATCACAGTATTATCAGATTGGAAAGCTTGCTCTTTCCATACTCTTTCATAAATTTGTGCTGCATTTAATACCATTCCTTGATTTCGTACAAGCAATTCTAATACCTCAAACTCTCTCGGTGTCAATTTCACCTCTTCATTTGCAATAATGACCTGCCGTGTTACTATATTAACTTTCATATCTCCAATCTCTATTTCATTTTCATCTTGTACACTTGTCCCACTCATTTTCATATATCTCCGAAGTTGTGATTTAATACGAGCAATGAGTTCCAGTGGATTAAATGGTTTAGCTACGTAATCATCTGCCCCAGTTGTTAATCCTAAAATCTTATCCATATCTTGCGTTTTTGCCGACAGCATAATAATAGGCATTTCCGCTATTTCTCTCACTTTCATACACATATGAATACCATCTATTTTCGGCATCATAATATCAAGGACGATTAGATGCACGTCTCTTTTCTTTACTATTTCTAAACCTTCTTCACCATCTCCAGCTTGTAATACTTCATAACCTTCATTCTTTAAATAGATAGTGATAAGTTTTCTAATTTCCTTCTCATCGTCCACGATAAGTATCGTTCCTTTACTCACAAAATCTCCTCCAGCATCATTTACCAAACTATGAATGTTGCTTTATTTCACTCACTACGGCATTCTTCTTATGCATATACATATAAGAAATACTACAAACTACAATAACAATGCCACCAAAATATATACCGTACTCGGTCGCAAGTGTTACTATTACTTCTATATGCTTTCCAAATATAGAACCTAGTAAGAAATAAACTAACGTCCATACAAATCCTGTTACATATGAATAAATCGCATACGTTTTAAAAGACATGTTATTCATTCCTACTAAATACGGTACGATATGCCTCACAACAGGTATAAAATAACTTATAACTAATGTATAATGACCATATTTTGCTATCATCTCTTGCGATTTTAAAAGATACTTCGTCTTTTTCTTTTTCATCAATTTATTAAGTATTTTTATGCCAAAAATTTTCCCGAGTATATACCCTAAAGAAAGGCCGGATACAACGCCTAAATACGTTAGTAAAAAGGCGGGAATCAAATCCAATATACCCATCGATGATACTAATCCACCGCTCATTACAATCATTTCATCTGGAATCGGCATACCGATAATACCTAACCATAAACAGAAAAATAAAGCCCAATAACCATACTGCTCAATGTATGACATTAATTCATTTAGCTCCATTATGCATATGCTCTCCTTAGCTCTTTTTTACAGCTAAAGACGTAAGCTGGCGGGAAATTGAACCACACTTTTTCTAGTGTAATTTCAGGGAAGAAATGCTGTATAAATCCTTTTTTCACAAGTGAATATTGAAATGTAATAAATTCTCCATTCTCATGTATCGTTTCCATTACGCTGTTTAAAATGCGCTTTGAAACCTCTTCTGGTAAAGAAGTGAAAGGCAATCCTGATAAGATATAATCAATACATTCTATATTCAATTGTTCCCTATACTTCTTTATATTTTCCGCTGAGCCATGTATAACAATCACATTCTGCTCATCTTTAAATTTTCTCTTTAACTCTTTGAAAAATACTTCATTAATTTCAATAAGAAGAAATAATGTCTCCTTCTTCTTTCTCTTCATAATTTCTTTCGTAAAAGCTCCTGTACCCGGCCCTAGCTCTACAATGCATTTCGCTCTATTAAAATCAATTACATCTACCATCTTCTTTGCTAATATTTTTGAACTTGGCGCAATTGCACCAGTATGTTTCGGATGTTTAATAAATTCATGTAAGAATGTTATGAGTTGCATGTAACCTTCTCCCCATTCGTTCAATAGTTTTTAACTTGTTTCTAAGTATAACTATCGTTTCTTAATAAAAATTGAGGAAGTTTCTTAAGATTTTATGAAGAATAAAAAAACAGCTATCCCTATTACGATAGCTGTCCCTTTATTACTTCGCACTCACGATTTTATAATAAGAACGAACTGTGATGAAGTAATATCCAATATAAATAACACTATATACTCCAATACTAATTAAAAGCGGAATCATAATTTCAAATGGCAGTATGTTCCCTAAACCTTTTAATGCAAACAAGCTGTGCAGAATTCCGATTACTAGTGGAATTGCAAAGATAAAGCTCACTTGTTTTGCAATAGCTTTTTTCATTTCTTGTTTCGTTACCCCGACTTTATGAAGGACAATGTAACGATCACGGTCAGCACTTGCTTCTGTAAGCTGCTTAAAGTAAATGATTGAGCCTGTCGCTAATAGGAAGACTAAACCTAAGAATAGTCCGATGAACATCATTAGTCCAGTTGCTTCCAGTCCCATATGGAAACCAGTATAGAAGTCTCTAAATGGTGGTGCCATTTCTGATACACCAGTTGGCATCACTTTTGCTAATTTTTCCGTTAACACTTTACTGTTTCTTTCATCTTTTACATCAATATTTTTTACAATACGTGTTCCAAATGCTTGTTTCGCTTGTTCATACATTTCATCTGAAACGACAACAACTAGTTCACCTAAGTTTGTAATTGCATTATTATTTGCACCTTGGATTTTCAACGTCTTCGTTTCATTTTCAATTTGGAATACCGCTTTATTTCCTTTATATTCGGGGCTAAACTCATACCCTTCCATATAAGAACTATCATATATAAATGCTTCGCCAGTAGCTACATTCACTGTTTCCGCATCAATTTTTTTAGCAAGCTTGTTAAATTCAGATTGAGACATAAATTGATATTTCTCTGAAATCGTGTAATTCATATTAAGAATGAAATTAACTTTATCTCCTTCAAACTTCCCTTTTACAGGAACTGTCTCAATTTCAACTTGATCTTTGATCGGATGATCTTTCTTCTCTTCTGCAAAAATCGCATTTACTTTCTTATCAAGCTCTGCATCTTTTTTCTCGTAAGAATAACTGTATGGCATAGCTGCTTTTGATTGTGTAAATGTGTTGTAATACATCGTAACTGACGTACCAACCGCTGTTAATGTTACCGCACTTAAAATAGAAATCGTCGCAAGTGACTTTGCATTTCCTTTAATACGATATAGTAACTGTGACGTCGTTACCATATTCATACCGTTATAAAACGATGATTTATTATTTCTTGCACGTTTCAATACGAATACTGTAAAGAACATAAATAGTAAATACGTACCTAATACTGTCGCAAGTAATATATAAAGTGCGACTGCCATAAAGTTTGCATACATAACTGCTTTCATAAACATTAACGCTAAGAAATAACCTGAGCCGATTAAGAAAACTGAAATTAACGCCATAATGACAGATCCTTTTGGCATTGCTTCTCCTTCACGTTCTGCGCGGAAAAGTTCAATTAACTTAAAGCGATAAATTAAACGATATCCTTGGAGTGATGTATATAAAATAATCACAAAGAAAATAATTGCTGTATCAATAATTGCTGCCATTGGTACTTCAAAATGAACGTTTAAATTTAATCCCATCATATTTACTAATAACTCAAGGAATAATTTCGAAAGGACACTACCGATCGCAATCCCAATTACTAATGACATTAATCCCATTAACATATTTTCATAAAAGAGCATTTTACCAATTTGTCTTTTACGGATACCTAATAACGAATATAAGCCAACTTCTTTTTTACGTTTACGTGTAAAGAATCCGTTCGAATATATAATAAACACTGCTACGAAAATGATAAGCATCACACTGGAAACTTGAAATGCACCACTAATCTTTTTAGAAGCTTCTGCTGCTTTTTCCATTTGTGAATTATATTGCAGTGCTTTAAATGTAAAATAAATAACAATACTAAAAATCATAGATGCGAAATATACAAAGTAGTCTTTAAAGTTCCGCTGTATGTTGCGGAGGGCAATGCTAGATAAGGTCATCAGCCATACCTCCAGAAATAGAAGACATTACGTCCACGACTTTTTGGAAGAACTGTTTACGCGTTGATTCACCGCGGTGCAATTCTTTATATAGTTCACCATCTTTAATGAAAATAACTCGTTTACAATAACTTGCTGCAAATGCATCATGCGTTACCATTAAAATTGTTGAGTTATCATATTCATTTAATGACTTCATACTTTCAAGTAAATCTGTTGCAGATTTAGAATCAAGCGCTCCAGTTGGCTCGTCTCCGAAAATCATACTTGGATTCGTAACAATTGCACGTGATGCTGCGCAGCGCTGCTTCTGTCCACCCGACACTTGATATGGGAACTGACTTAAAATATGATCAATACCGAATTTCTTTGAGATTTCAAGAACGCGGCGATCAATCTCACTCGCTTTCACCTTTGATAACGCAAGTGGTAAAGCGATATTCTCTTTCACTGTTAACGTATCTAATAAATTATAATCTTGGAAAATGAAACCTAAATGATCGCGGCGGAATAACGCTAACTTATCATCATTCATCTTCACAATATCTTTTCCATCAATTAAAATTTCACCGTTCGTCGCATTATCAATTGTAGAAAGAACATTTAGTAAAGTCGTCTTACCAGAACCAGAAGGTCCCATAATTCCAACGAATTCACCTTCTTTTACTTGTAAGTTAATACCTTTTAACGCTGCAAATTTATTACCACCCGTGTCATACACTTTTTCGATATTTTTTGCTTCTAACACTGTTTTCATCTCGACATCCCTCATTTCTTCTATTCTCTATTTTCAACTATATACACTCTCTACTCTTGCCACTATCGATGTTTCTTACACAAACATGACAGTTATGTAAGGCACATAAGTAAAGACATCAAAAAGTTAACATAATGAATTAAAGTACTTTGCTACTATAACATTGGGATATCATACCATCCATTCATTCTCCTTACAGGAACATTACAATTTTGTAAGGTAAAAAATGCACCTACAAAGTTGTGCACGAAATGTCGGATGGGGTTATTTCGTTCCTGTTATTCTATGTACAGAGGAGGTCATAATATGGATTCACTTAAAAATATGAATAATGCAATGCACTATATTGAAGGTAACCTTACGAATGAAATTGATTTTAAAGAAGTTGCGAGGCTAGCTCTCTGTTCTGAGTATCACTTTAAAAGAATGTTTTCGTTTTTAGCAGGCATATCACTATCTGATTATATTCGCTGTAGACGTCTTACTCTCGCTGCCTTTGAACTAAAAAACAGCAATGTAAAAGTCATTGATGTCGCTATAAAATATGGCTACAACTCACCAGATTCATTCGCTCGTGCATTTCAAAACTTGCACGGTATAACACCTTCAGAGGCCCGAAATAGTAGCCATTCTTTGAAGGCTTATTCACCAATGACCTTCCAGTTATCCATTCAAGGAGGAAATGAAATGAATTATCGAATTGAAGAAAAAGAGCCATTTCGAATTATAGGTATTACAAAACGAGTATCAATCGTTTTCAATGGTGTAAATGAAGAAATCGCTTCTATGTGGAAAAGTTTAAACCCAGACTCCATTCAAACATTAAAGTCCCTTTCAAACATTGAACCTACTGGAATTATTAGTGCCTCTACTAATTTTTCTGAAGGGAGAATGGAGGAAAAAGGAGAACTTGATCACTATATTGGAGTAGCCACAACGAAAGATTGTCCAGAGCAATTCGCGCAACTTGAAGTCGCAGCTTCAACATGGGCTATATTTGAAGCTGTCGGTCCATTTCCTGATGCATTACAAAATGTGTGGGGACGTATTTATTCTGAATGGTTCCCTTCTTCGAACTATGAACTAGCGGAAGGACCAGAGATATTGTGGAATGAAAGTAAAGACGTATCCTCTCCGAATTTCAGAAGTGAAATATGGGTACCTGTTTTAAAAAAGTAATATAAGAATCTAACCTTTCCAAAATAAAGAAGCTACTCTTCCTTTTTAAAGGAAAAGCAGCTCCTTTATTTTATACTTCTTCTCGACTCGTTCTTATACAAGAAAATAGTAATAATCGTAAGCACTATAATAACTGCAAAAGTAAATACTCTGTAGTTCGAGATAGTAGCAGTACCAATTAACAAGGCAGGTATAACCGCCACAATTAAGCCGCCAAACATACCAACAAACGATCCTATACTTTGTTTTACTACTTGAGTTTCTGATATCCAATCATAATAACCAAATCGATTATTAATGAAAATCCCCCATACTGCTGAAAATAATGAATATATTATCGGTGTTATGACGATGAAAAGAGAACTCCAAACATCTAGCTTTAACCCGATTATTAGTAATACAGCACTAATAAGTGATGCAGGTATACTCAATGAAAGATTCATAAGAATTTTACTATCATAAATCACCTTTGGCGCTATAGGCAATGATTTAATAATCCATACATTTTTTCCTTCTAAAGACAATGACACACATGTTGTACATGTCATCGAAATCGCTGCTGCAATAGCAAATGGGGCAATCTTTTGCAACAGGGGCTCAATTCCAGGATACGCTATTAATTGGCTTGGTCCTACTACAACTATAGCTAGCGAGAAAGCTAGCGCCATCACGACTCCCATTCCACTATTTATAACATACACTGTAGAAGAGAAGAAACGTGTCAGCTCTTTTTTATACAATGCGACCAATACACTCTCTTTTTTCATGCTATTAATCTCATAATTTGAAAGCATATGATAAGTGGTGATCCCTGTGTTTATTTGCTTATATTTTAACGAAAGTATTTTTATAAAAAGATAATACCAAATCACTGATATCCCCACAAATAAGATGAAAGCTACCATATCAGCATTAACAATTGCTTTTTGAAACATGTTAGCTAATGGATACACTTTAGTTAATTGCTCCGAAACAATTGCACCAATTCCGTTCATATCATTAAGGCTATATTGAGCATTTCCGTTTTTTAGCATAAAGGAACCGAATGTAATAATTACTATAAAACTTAAAATCGTAGTTATTTTATTCGTATTTTTAAATTTAGAAGCGATTGCCGTAATCGAAGCTCCAAAGATTGCTGCGATTGTTGTTGGGATTAAAGATGCGATAAACATACTGATGAACCACATAAAGTAAAAAGAAACTGATGGATTTTCATGTATACAATACACAACTCCCATTGGTAGCATGATTATGATTGAAAAGATTGTATTCAGCAGGTATAAATACAAAAATCTACTTGCAATAACAGTACTTACGCGAATCGGCAATGACATTAAAAAGTCGTAATCCTTAAAAGCAAAAATTTCTCCATTTGCCTTAAATATAGTGAAAAACAACGTTAATACACTGCTAATAACTAGTGCATAGACGGGAATAATTTCACTCATTCCTAGTTTTACCAACCCATATGCCGAAGCTCCGCAATATAACATTAACATGACACCAACTAGAGCAATAGATGCTGTCAGCAAAATCTTATTCTGCTTCTTTTTCTTATCTTTTTCGTATTTAAAGGTGTTTAAACCGAGCTGCGTTATCAACCGAATTTTCAAAAGACCTAAACTATTAGTATTCATTAGCAAGCTCCTTCATAAAGAGCTCTTCCAATGAGCCTTCCTTAATTAAAGAATTTACTTCTCCTGAAAGTGCTAATTTCCCTCTATTAATCATCGCTACTTTATTACATAACTTCTCAGCTACATCTAAAACGTGCGTAGAAAAGAAAATCGCACTTCCTTTTTCACAAAGCTCTTTCATAATACCTTTCAATACTACGGCTGCCTTTGGATCAAGACCAACGAAAGGTTCATCTAAAACTAATAATTTTGGTTTATGTAAAACCGCCGATATAATCGCTACTTTTTGTTTCATACCGTGTGAATAAGAAGATATTAAGTCCCCTAAGTACGGTGTAATCTCAAAAGCATCCCCATACTTCTGTATCTGTTCTTCCCGATCCCTCGCAGGCACTTTAAACACATCCGCAACAAAGTTCAAATATTGAATTCCTGTTAATTGCTCATATAAATCTGGATTATCAGGAATATACGCCATTACTCTCTTACATGCAATCGGATCCTTTTTTACTGAATGTCCATCAATAAAAATTTCACCCTCTTCAAAATCTATAACTCCTACTAACGACTTAATTGTTGTACTTTTCCCCGCACCGTTATGTCCAATAAATCCAAAGATATCCCCTGCTTTAACAGCAATATTCAAATGATCAACTGCTTTCTTACCCTCTTTATATGCCTTGCTAAAATTTATAATTTCTAACATGTAAATCCCCCCCAAATCACCTTTTCGATTGAATTTTCAGACCTTAAAACGAAAAATTTACTCAGTGAGCTTTTCATTATTCCCACTGAGTATTAAAATCCCTTAACACATAGAAACTATAAATATAAAATTTGACTAATATAACTCACATTTGTATTTCTTTTTTATACAAAACGTAAGAATATAAATTCGTTATAATGACAGCAACTACTATAATCCCAAGCATTATATAAGTTCTCCAATCAGCCGGAGCGAAAACACTTATAATCATAATAACTCCTAACGCCACAAATACTTTTCCGCTAAACCGATGTGTTTTCCGCCATACTTCTTCATTACTTAACGTCCATGGATTACGCATCCCGACAAAAAAGTTTGGCTTACACTGTGGTAAATAATTACCCATTACTAAAAATAAAACACCAACTAATAATTCAGGCACCCGATTAATGAATAAGTTATATCCTAATCCACTTGTAATAATATCTATATTTCCTACAAATAGTAGCAATAGTACCCCATTATTCATCATCATAAAGGCTTTAGAAAATTTCTCGTAATTTGCTTTCCTTGGATCAATCTTTGGTATCACATTTAGAAATATATATAATGCAATCATAATTCCGACCATAGAAACCATTCCGTAAAATTTAGACGAATAGCCATCTACCTTACCGCCGCTCCAATGTGTCGCAATTGTATCCGGCAAATGCGGCCAAGCAAACGCCCAAGCTAAACAAGTTATAACGATTAATAAGATTGCAAAAAGATGTTTTTTCATTTCCCCTCTTCCCCCTTATTCGTAAATGTAAACACCCAAGTCAACAAATCTTGAAAGACCGTTGTGTTTAAAGAGTACACAACGAATTGCCCTTTCTTTTCATCTTGAATAAGTTCAGCATTTTTAAGTGCGTTTAAGTGGTGTGAAATACTTGGTTTTGTCATATTGAAATGTTCAGCGATCTCACCAGCGGTTAGATCGCCTTCTTTTAATAAATCTAAAATTTTTCGCCTTGTTGGATCTGCTAATGCTTTGAATGCTTGATTCAATGTCTTTCTTCCCCTCATTAATTAGACATTTAGATATTTATCTAAATGTTAAAATGATTTTAGTTAATTGTCAATCATCTATACGCCCCTTTTTATTTTGTACCCTACGCCAATTACTCTATATTGAATAAAATCTAAAGATTACGCAGGTTAAAAAGGAAAGCAGCTCTTCTGTTTCTTTTCTTAATAATACTTTTTCTGGAACTTCTACAACTGTCTCATCACTTAGTTGTTGTTTTTCAAATAAGCGCAGCCTCTTCCATATGTGTTTTCTCCATTGACTAATCTGTTTGTAAACAATTCCATTCAACCAAAATAGAAACGGTCTAGATTGATCATATGTTGAAATAGATTTCCAAAGTTGAAAGTAGATTTCATTTACGATTTCATTTGTATCATGCCGATTTTTAACTATAGCAAAGACGGTTTCATAGACTCTCTGACTCGTTAAGTTAAATATAAATTCAAAAGCCTCCTCGTCACCTTTTAGTAAACGCTCTATCCAAATATGTATATCTTCATTACTTGCCAAGTAGTGCCCCCTCCTTAACGATGTTCTCACTATATATTGGACGGTAAGCAAAATAAAGTTCCAAATTTCATAAAAAATATAATACTTTTTATTCATTCATATATTTAAAAGGAAAATATATTGAATTATTCCTATAATACTTTTTACTTTTCTAACTTTTAACCTATACTGTTTACTAGCTTATCTTTCAACATAATGAAAAGACTTGAAACACATGATACACTATAGCTACAATTGTTTTTTTTGAGGAGGAATATACATATGTATAAAATTTTAATCGTTGAAGACGATCCAAATATTTCATCATTACTGCAATCTCACATTCAGAAGTACGGTTATGAGGCTGTTGTAGCGGAGAATTTCGATGATATTATGGAATCGTTTAACGCTGTGAAACCACATCTTGTTTTACTTGATGTAAACTTACCGAAATTCGATGGTTTCTACTGGTGCCGTCAAATTCGTCATGAATCTACTTGTCCAATTATTTTCATTTCAGCGCGTGCTGGTGAGATGGAACAAATTATGGCGATTGAAAGCGGTGCGGATGATTACATTACAAAGCCGTTCCACTACGACGTTGTAATGGCGAAAATCAAAGGACAATTACGCCGTATTTACGGTGATTATGCACCAAATATTTCTGAACGTATCGTTGAAGTAGAAGGGTTAAAACTATTTCCAGAACGTCCAGAAATTCATTTTGGATCTGAACAAGTTCTTTTAACGAAGAAAGAAGCTATTTTAGCAGAAATGTTATTATCAAAATTCCCTCGTACAGCGAGCCGTGAAGATTTATTAGCTGCGCTTTGGGATGATGAAAGTTTCGTTGAGGAAAATACATTGAACGTAAACATTACGCGTCTTCGTAAAAAGTTTAATGAGCTTGGTATTGAGAACTCTATTGAAACAGTACGTGGACTTGGATATCGCTTTAACGCAACTTGGAGTGAATAAGCATGAAGCTATTTTTACGTGATCATTTTGCATTTTTCCTACTGTACGTATTAAACTTCGGTATCATCTTCGTTCTTTATGATGCAGTAGATGGATTTCAAAACAATAAATTTTACTTCGTTGTTTTAAGTTTATACTTATTTATTTGTTTCCTCGCTTATCGTTACGTTCGCAATCGTAGAATGTACCATAGATTAAGTGAGCAACCAGAAAAAATGGAAGATGCGTTTATTGAAAGAGCGACTGCTCCGATGCCTCACGGTGTCAATGAACTCGTGCGTACGCAGTACCGCCTCTTCCAAAAAGAACTACAATCGTATGAAGTAAAACAACAAGAACATCAATTATTTATTAACCATTGGGTACATCAAATGAAGACACCTGTTTCTGTTATGCAGCTTATGGTGCTAGAAATGGAAGACGAGCATTTAATTCCAAAGTTTAAAAAAGAATTAGAGCGTCTAAACCAAGGGCTTGATATGGCTTTATACATGGCTAGGTTAAATAACTTCCATGAAGATTTCCATGTCGAGACGATTTCATTAAAAGATACGGTAACAAAAAATATTAACGGATTAAAAGAACTATTCATTCGTAATGGTGTCTTCCCTGTTTTAGAAGTCCATTCTGATTTAAAAGTTGCTTCTGATGCGAAATGGCTAAAATTTATCATCTATCAGTTAATGACAAATGCTGTTCGTTACTCTGGTGAACGCGGAAAGAAAGTTTTCTTATCTGCTTATCGAAACGGAAAAGATATTATTTTAGAAGTTCGTGATGAAGGTGTTGGTATTCCGCAAGAAGATATTCGAAGAGTATTTGAACCGTTTTACACTGGGAAAAACGGTCGCGCATTCGGAGAATCTACTGGTATGGGACTTTATATTGTAAGTAAAATTTGTGATTATTTAGGTCACTCTGTCAAACTAGATTCTGAAGTTGGTAAAGGAACGACGATTAAAATCATCTTCCACAACGCTGCAAATAATCAAGCAGAACATACGGAGAAGGTGACCGAAGCATGATCGTAACATATGCAAGCAAAATGTATGAGAACTCAATCTCATACATTTTTTGCAATACAACTACTTCTATATCTTCTAGCCGGAGGTATAATCTATGACATTTTGGCAATTTGCATTTAAAAATGTAACGCGTAATTCAAGAGCTTATTTTGCTTACTTTGTAAGTAGTTCCTTTTCCATTGCTGTGTTCTTTTCATTTGCTGTTTATTTGTTTCATCCGAAATTACAAAATTTTAGCATGACCTCTGAAATTTCAGGATTAATGATATTTTCAGAAGTAGTAATTGTATTTTTCTCTTTCTTCTTTTTACTATATTCCATTGGTACTTTTTTAAAAGTTAGAAAAAAACAATTTGGTGTTTTGACCATTTTAGGGATATCGAGAAAACAATTACATCGTCTTGTTTTTATGGAGAATATGTTAATCGGGATTTTATCTATATTTTTCGGCATGCAGTTTGGAGTTGTTTTTTCTCAATTTTTTTTATTAGTAACATCCAAACTTACGCATGTTCCAGGAATATATTTATACGGTCCTACTAACGCGTTTATTCTAACAACCATTGTTTTCCTTAGTCTTTTTATCATTGTATCTGCATTCACACCAATGCTTATTCGTACAAAAAAAGCGGTACACCTTTTAAAAACAAATGGTGGAAAACAAAAAGAAAGAAAACCATCCATACTTGTTTCATTATTTGGTGCGATTTGTTTATTTGGTGGTTATGCGTTAGCTGGAAATCCTAAATATTTCGTATCAGTAAGCCCGCAAATCGGTGTTATATATATGGTTTCAAGTATTTTCGTTATCCCAATGCTTGTTACAATCGGAACATATTTCTTCTTTTCACAAATTAGTTTCTTACTGATTTATATTTTAAAGAAAAGAAGGAAGTTTTATATGAAACGGATTAATATGCTTTGGATTTCGGATTTAGCGAGCCGTATTCGAACGAATATTAATATGCTTTTTATTGTAGCGATGCTATCTACGATCGCTTTCACAATGATTACGTTTCTATATGGATTCGGGAAATTTATTAAGCTAGAAGTTAATAGAACTTCTCCTTTTCCAATTTCTTATTTTTCTTATGATGCGAACCCTTTTGTTACAGAGCATTTAAATTGGCTTGAGCAACAATTACAAAAAGAGCATTTCCCTTATCAAAAAATAGAAGCTGATATATATGAAACACCACTAAAAGAAGATAAAGATATAGCCATTTATAATGACGTATACGCAATTAAGCAAAGTGACTATAACAAACTTGCAGATTCTTTACGAATGAAACAACTATTTATGGATGATAACGAAGCATATGTGCTAACAGGGACATCTTATATCACCATATTCAACGAATTTGAGCAAAGCTACAAAAGAGATTACATTACACTCTCTAGTACAAATACGAAATTACGAGTGAAAGGCTATGAGCATGTAAACGCAATCCCATCTGACTTTTCATATCAAACGATAGTGTTGCCTGATATTATCGTAAATAACTTACCTAACACCGTAAAACATATATCAGCATACAATTACAAAATTCAAAACTGGGAACAGACATATGAAATTGCTGATAATTTTATAGAAAAGGTGCAAAAAGATCGAAATAAATCCCAGTATGAAGGACCTCTTATTCGATCCTTTGAATCAGCAGGATCGTTATACAAAATAACATCTGGTAGTGCCGCATTCTTCTTAATCGGGACATTTTTAGGAGTTATCTTCTTCATTGGAGCTGGTAGCGTTCTTTACTTTAGAATGTATACGGATTTGACGAACGAACAAGAGAAATATATAACGATTTCTAAAATCGGTGTAACAGATACAGAGATGAAACGATCTGCAACCATTCAACTTAGTATTTTATTTTTCATTCCGTACATTATGGCATCCATTCATACAATGTTCGCAACAAAAATGCTACAAGATGTAATTGGTTTATCTCTGTTCAAAGAAGTTTCAGCCGTTCTTATTATTTTTGGATTCGTTGAAATCGTATTTTTCTTATTTATTCGTTCACTTTATATGCAAAAATTATCACAGTACACGAGTGGACAAAATATTTAAAACAAACTTGATGAAAAGAGTATTTCTATGCTCTTCTCATCTTCACCCCATTAGGAGGCTAGGTGAATGACATTTTGGCAGTTTGCATTTAAAAACGTGACGCGGAACGCCAGAGCTTATTTCGCCTATTTTGTAAGCAGTGCGTTCTCCATCGCAATCTTTTTCTCATTTGCAGTTTATTTATTTCATCCTAAATTGCATATGACAGACGTGAATTATTCTCTGAACATATTAATGACAATTTCAGAAGTTGTCATTGTGTTCTTTTCATTTTTCTTTTTACTGTATTCAATCGGTACGTTTTTAAAAGTACGAAAAAAACAGTTCGGGATTTTAACAGTACTTGGCATATCTCAAAAACAATTAAAACGACTCATATTTATAGAAAATATGTTAATTGGTGCTCTTTCTATATTTTTTGGCATTCAACTTGGAGTCGTCTTTTCACAGTTCTTTTTATTAGTTACCGCCAAAATTACACACGTACCTGGTTTATATTTATATCCGCCTACAAGTGCTATCGTTTTAACTATCATCATCTTTCTTGGGCTCTTCATTCTCGTATCATCTTTTACACCCATGCTCATTCGTACGAGAAAAGCCGTACGTCTTTTAAAAGAAGGAACAAAACAAAAAGAAAGAAAAGCATCCGTTCTCATCTCTCTATTTGGTGCGATGTGTTTAATATGTGGATATGCGTTAGCCGCAAATCCGCTGTATTTTATGTCGCTAGGTGACATCATTGGGCTTTTATATGCCATCTCTAGTATATTTGTCATCCCATCGCTTATTGCAGCTGGAACATACTTTTTCTTTTCACAAATTAGTTTTTTACTTATTCGTATTTTAAAAATGCGAAGAACGTTTTATATGAAACGAATTAATATGCTTTGGATTTCTGATTTAGCATCACGCATTCGTACGAATATTAATATGCTCTTTATTGTGGCGATGCTATCGACGCTCGCTTTTACAATGATTACATTCTTATATGGATTCGGGAAATTTACAAAGTTTGATGCGATTAGACAAAACCCTTTCCCGTTTACTTATTTATCACATACTGAAAATACATTAGCTGATGAACATTTAAACTGGTTAGAGCAGAAATTTAATGAAGAGCACTTTACTTATACAAAATTTAAAACAGATATATATGAAGTATCTTCAGCTGAAGATAACACACAGCTCTATTACGCAATTAAACAAAGTGACTATAATGTACTCGCTAAGGCGTTAAATTGGGAAAAACTCACGGTGAATAAGAATGAATCTTATATCCTTATGAAAGACTTAGATGATCAAGTTATTGGAACACTTCACAATAAAGACAAGAAAAATACTCTTACACTTACTCAAAACAATTTACAACTACAAGTGAAAGAATATAAAAGTTATAACCCATTCCCAAACAGCTTAATATACCAAGTACTCATACTATCTGATGAAAATGTAGAAGCCTTATCCACCGTTTCCAAACAAATGAGTGTATATAACTTCAAGGTTACAGATTGGGAGAAAGCACATAATATCGGTTCAGCGTTTATAACAAAAATCGATAACGACAATGCAGCGATTCAAGCAGAGCATCCACCGTTCCATGCAAGTGAAGCGAGCGATTCTCTATATAAAACAAAACTAAATGTCGCTTCGTTCTTCTTAATTGGTACTTTCCTAGGGGTTATTTTCTTTATCGGTGCTGGCAGTGTTCTTTACTTCCGAATGTATACAGATTTAACAAATGAGCAAGAAAAATATATAACGATTACGAAAATTGGCTTAACTGAGACTGAAATGAAACGTTCAGCGACAATTCAGCTTGCGATTCTTTTCTTCGTGCCTTACATTATGTCATCGATCCATACGATGTTTGCGACAAAGATGCTACAAGAAATATTACATCTCTCGTTTTTCGCTGAGATTACAGTCGTACTTATGATTTTTGGAACGGTTGAAATTCTATTTTTCCTTTTAATTCGTTCCTTCTATATGCAAAAATTATCACAACACATTAAGTTTTAGAGAATAGAAAGGTGATTATTATGGAAGAAGTATTACACATAAAAAACGTCTCAAAAGTGTATGAGGGAAAAGTACCTCATACCGCTTTAAAAAATATAAATTTACACGTAGATAAAGGTGAATTTGTTGCTATCATGGGGCCATCTGGTAGCGGTAAATCTACGTTTTTAAACGTTATTTCTACAATTGATTCCCCTACTTCTGGTGATGTCGTTATTAATGGAAAAAAACCGCACACATTTCGTAGAGAGAAGTTAGCCATTTTCCGCCGCCAAGAGTTAGGATTTGTTTTCCAAAATTTTAATCTACTAGATACACTAACAATCGGTGAAAATATCGTACTACCTTTAACATTAGATAATGTTCCATTAAAAGAAATGGATGAAAAGCTTGATAACATTTCAAAAAAGCTTGGAATTGATCATATTTTGGACAAACGTATTTTTGAAGTTTCTGGAGGACAAGCACAGCGTACCGCAGTAGCACGTGCTGTTATCCATCATCCCTCACTTCTACTTGCTGATGAACCAACAGGGAACTTAGATTCAAAAGCAGCAATTGACGTAATGGAGCTATTTACGAAATTAAATAAAGAAGAAGATGCAACGATTTTAATGGTTACGCACGATCCGTTTGCAGCAAGTTATTGTAACCGCGTCATTTTCATTAAAGATGGCGAGCTTTACAACGAACTACACCGCGGATTATATCGCGAGAAATTTTATCAAGAAATATTAGATGTTCTAGCGTTATTAGGAGGAAGACGTGGATGACATTTTGGCAATTCGCATTTAAAAATGTCTCGCGTAATTCGAAAGCATATTTCGCCTACTTTGTCAGTAGTGCCTTTTCTATCATGGTTTTCTTTTCATTTACTGTATACGCGTATCACCCGCGGTTACAGAGTGTACAAAACTTTCAAGAACGTGATCCTCTAATGAACTTAGCTAGTACAGCACAGCTTGTGATTGTTATGTTCTCGTTCTTCTTTCTCTTATATTCAATTGGAACATTTTTAAATGTACGGAAGCAGCAATTCGGGATACTCACAATTCTCGGTATCTCACAGCGACAATTAAAAAGACTGTTATTTACTGAAAATATGATAATCGGGATATTGTCTATCTTTATCGGCATTCAAGGTGGCCTTGTATTTTCTAACTTTTTCTTATTAGTCACTTCGAAATTAACAAGTGCTAAAGGTCTCTATTTATATTGGCCAACAGAAGCGATTATCGTGACAACCGTAACGTTTATCATTTTATTTTTAATCGTTTCTACGTTTACACCAATGTTTATTCGTACTCGAAAAACAGCCCACCTTATTAAAGGGAACAAGAAAATACCAGCTGAAAAAAGACCATCTATACTCATCTCTTTATTTGCTTTAATTTGTTTAGGGCTATGCTATTATATCGCTGGTTATCCGCGAGGCTACGTAACGGAAAAAAATGTGCAAAATGGATCTGTCTTTTTTATTATGTTATCTATTTTACCGCTCGTAGTAGTCGGGACATATTTATTCTTTTCACAAACATTTCTTCTTTTTATCTATATTTTAAAGAAGCGTAGAAAGTTTTATTTGAAACAAATAAATATGTTATGGATTTCGGACTTAGTTGCTCGTACCCGTAGTAATATTAACGTACTCTTTATCGTTTCTATGCTATCTGCACTTGCATTTACAATTATTATTGGGTTATTCGCCGCTAATAACAATACGAAGGCATCAGTACTAGAGCGATATCCCGTCCCCTTCACTTATACATCAGAAGGTGACAATTCCCTTGAACAAAAGCATATTTCTACAATTGAAACGGAGCTTACAACTAGTAATTTTCAGTACAAAAAATATAAGTTTACAGTATTAAAAGATACAGCTTCCAAAGAAGATATTATGCTTATGAAGATGAGTGATTATAACGCAATTGCTAAACAATTGAAAAGACCGGAAATAACAATCGATTCTACAGAAGTTTATATTATTTCTCGGCACTCACCAGAACTTCTCGATCTCGTATCTAATCCATTTGCAAAGCAAAATACGATTACACTCGGGTCTAATAAAAAAGAATTTCATATTAAAGGGTTTATTAATAAGGGAATCGAACCATCCTTTGCATTCCCACATTTAGCTGTCGTACAAGATTATGTATTTGATAATATGATTCCTCATATTGAGACAACCGTAATCTATAACTACTTCGTAGAAAACTGGGAAAATGCAATAGTTCCAACCAGAAATATGTTACGTGTTATTAGTGGTGATGCACGTGAGTTCTACAAAAAGCATACAGAAGAGAACGCTCAAGTTCCTTTCTTCATACATACGGCTACGGATGAACTCATTTACGGTAAAGGAAATGCAGTTGCTCAATTCTTTATTTGGGCATTTCTTGGTTTTATCTTCTTTATCGGTGCGGCTAGTGTCTTATATTTCCGTATGTATAATGACTTAACAACTGAAAGACAAAAGTATATTACGATTACAAAACTTGGCTTAACTGAATTAGAAATGTTTCGCTCTGCAACCATTCAATTAGGAATTTTATTTTTTGTTCCTTACATCGTTGCTGGTGTTCACACGTTATTTGCGGTTAAGTTTTTACAAAGCATGTTTTCTTTCTCCTTACTAAAAGAGACATGTATCGTACTCACCTTTTTCGGGATTATCGAGATCATTTTCTTCTTCTTAATCCGTTCTCTGTACATTAATAAATTATCACAGCATATAAAAATATGAATAAAATGGCCTTGTGCGTATTGCACAAGGCCATTTTCAATAGTTTTTAATTAGCAGCAATATCCACCATAGCCGCCAGCATAACCGCCGTAACCACCGTATCCACAAGAGCCGCCTCCGCCGAAGCAGCTAGCACCGATGATAATTAATAAAATAAACAATACGATTAGAAGCGCAAAACCGCCTCCGCAACCATTTCTGCGGTTACAATCATCATGTCTGTGTTCACACTTTTCGCTCATTACCCTATTCCTCCTTTAGTATCATTCATAACAAGTTCCTCTTGTTCTAAATGAGGGGATTCCATTTATATTATGTTTTCAGGGCGAATAGGAAGCTTGGCTTACCTAAAAACGGGCTTGTTTTAGCAATTGGGCTTAATCAAAAAAAAGATACCTATTCAGGTATCTTTTAAAGAAACATATTCAACAAAAGGGCAAAACCGAATGCAATAAATGACAACAATGTTTCCAGCACCGTCCACGTTTTAAATGTTTCCTTCACCGTTAATCCTAAATACTCTTTTACAAGCCAGAAGCCTGCATCATTTACGTGAGAAAACATTAATGAACCTGCACCGGTTGCAATAACGAGAAGCTCTAAATTCACACCAGACATGTGCTGAATAACCGGTGAAACAATTCCTGCTGCTGTCGTTAGTGCGACTGTCGCTGAACCTGTTGCAATTCGAATTAATCCAGCTACCATGAAAGCTAATACAATTGGTGATAACGAAATATGTTCTGCCATTTGTGCAATAGCCGTTCCAACGCCGCTTTCAATTAATATTTGTTTAAATCCACCGCCTGCACCAATAATTAAGATAATGGAGCCGACCGGTAATAAACTTTCATCCGTTAATTTTTTAATTATCTTTTTATTAATTCCTTGTCTTATTCCAAGTAAATAAAATGCTGCGAAACATGAAATAAGTAAAGCGATTACTGGACTCCCTATAAAAACAAAAAATTCAGTTAACTTTTCCGGTAATGAAATATATGGTGCAACTACTGATAAAATCATCAATACAACTGGTAATAAAATAATAAAGAATGATACTTTACGACTTGGCAAATCAGTTGATACTGTCGTAACTCGAACAAGCTCCGGTTCATTTTCCGGTATAACCCTCTTATGTACCCACTTTGCAAATATTGGCCCTGCTATAATAGCCGTTGGTAACGCGATAAGTAATGAATATAAAAGTACCTTTCCTAAGTTCGCGTTATAAATACCGATTGCTGTCATGGCACCTGGATGTGGTGGTACTAGCCCATGTACGATAGATAATCCCGCAATAACAGGTAACGCAATTAATAATATATTTTGCTTCGTCGTTTTTCGAATGGAAATAACAAGTGGTAATAAAATGACGATCCCTACTTCAAAAAAGACAGGAATCCCTATAACAAACCCTGCAAATAACATAGCCCAAGGTAATTTTTTTACGCCGAAAAATCGAATAAAGAAATCTGCAACTTGCATGCCTGCCCCTGAATCAGACATCATTTTCCCTAATATAGTTCCAAGTGCCAAAATACCAACTAAATGTCCTAGTACACTACCAACACCAGTTTCATAGGCAGCCACTATTTTCGTTAAGTTCAGTCCAGACATAATAGCTAAAAACAAACTCGCAACTGTTAAACTAATAAATGCATGCCATTTCCACCATGATACCCCTAAAATAACAATTGTGATCGCAAGTAACGTGACGATTAATAAGTATATATCCATCTCTCATTCTCCTTACTTTTATCCCGATTGGTGTGGGCTAATAATTAGTGGGTGATGCCCTCCTCCACTAATTAAAGTTTTACTTTATAAAAAAAGAGGGAACATCCCCTCTTTTTATACGTCATAATTCACTACATAATGCTGCATTTCTGTATTGTAGTAGCCTTCGCTATATTCAATTACTTCGCCAACTTCATCATAAGAATAGCGCATACGTTTTAATAACGCTGTCCCCTCTTTTTCACCTAGCGCTTCTGCAACGAAGCTAGGCGCAAGCCCAACAGCGAATTCATCTCTGAAGTTTTCTAAATGTATACCTCGGTCTTCAACTAAATCATAAAGCGATTGTAAATCAAAGTCCGATAAATCTGTACTTGCCATGTGTGCTGAGAAATAGTGCGTATAATGAATGTACGGTGTATCATTTAACGTATATAAACGTTCGATACGGAAACTCTCTTTCCCGAATAATCGAAATGGCACTGTTCCTTCCTCATTATGTACGACTTCTGCTTTTAGCAATTTCTTCTGTACTTTATATCCTTCTTCCACTAACACTTCTGTAAATTTCTTACCCTTTGACAACTTTGTCGCCGAAGTATTACGAATTACTTTCGTTCCTTTACCGCTTTTTTTTTCCAAGTATCCTTCTTGAGCGAGTTCTTTAATGGCATTTCGTACTGTAATCTTGCTAACTTTGAACTCTTCCTCTAATTGCGGTTCTGAAGGAATATTCGTATGAATCGCATATACACCATGTAATATGCGATCACGAATAATATTTTTTATTTGTAAATATAATGGTCCTTTTTTCCTCGTTACGTTCACTGTTACACCCACTACCTTTCTACATCACCTACTGATGCCGTCATTGCCCGAAGTATATCTTTCTCTGATGACATTGGCGTATCACCGACGATTGTATGTGCTAGCATTCCAGCTGCTGACGCAAATGAAACAGCTTTCTCTGGTGCGAACTCTTTTATCTCGCCATGAATAATTCCGCTCGTATAAGCATCTCCAGCACCTATTCTATCATATACAGAAAACGTAAGTGTTTTTGCAAAAGTGAACGATCCATCTTTACATATAAACCCGCGAAGCGAATGTGTATTATCACTGTTAATAGAGCGATGAGTACCAGCGATTGTAGCAATATGATACGTTTCAGCTACCTTTGGAATGAGATCCAGCAGCTGCGCCTCACGCTCCATCTCTTCTGTTTTCATCCCAAGAACGAACATCGCATCTTTTTCATTCATCATAACGATATTAGCAAGCCCTAGCATTTCTTCATAATGCGGTTTTGCCTGTTCATATCCGTCTTCTCCCCAAAGTGAGGGACGATAATTACAATCAAAAACGACGGTTCCTCCGTTTTCTTTAACTGCTCTCGCTAAAGATTTCATATGATGACGCACAGTATCATTCATTGCAAGTGTAATACCGCAAAAATGAACGATATCAATTTCCTTTGCGATTTCTTCAAATTGATACATTTCTTCACATGCCGTATTGAAGCTACTTTCTAATCGATTCGAATATGTAACGCGGCTTGCACGTGCACCGAATCCATTTTCTAAAAAATACATACCTACATATTTACCACCTCTTGAAACAAGAGAAGTTTGAATCCCTAACTTTTGAATGTAAGATACAGCTGCATCTCCAACCGAATTTTCCGGTAAAGTTGAAATAAGAAGCCCTTCATGCCCTAAGTGAGAAAGTGCCGCTACAACGTTCACACCTGTACCTGAAAATGAGTAATTTAACGTGCTAGCTTGCGACAACAATTCATATCCAGGTACTTGCAGGCGCATCATTACTTCACCGAACGCTGCAATTTTCTTACGCATATTGATCAACTAGCTTTTTCACGACTGCTAATAATTCACGAACATCTTCTACTTTCGTATTACCAGTTTCTTTATCAATAATAGAAGAGTATACGTGCGGGATAACTTGCTCTACATTTGCCTCAAGCGCAATACGTACAATTGTTTCAAAGTTTTCTTTATCAATTCCACCTGTTGGCTCTAATGCGAATCCTTCTTCTGCACAAGCTTTCGCAACTGCGCGATATTCTTCTTCGTGAGCTAGCCCTTTCATCGGGAAGTATTTCAGTGAATTTCCGCCCATATCACGTACAAGTGCGATCGCTGTTTTAATTGGAACGATTGCTTTTTCTTCTCCAGCCGCACTAATTGGGCCAGTAGAAATATTTACGTAACCTACTTTTCCTGTTGGTGATACTAAACTATTAATCCAGCTATCCTTTTCGCCGAGATTTGCTCGCGTTGCTCCAACTGAAGGGAACACTTGGTTAATATGGCTACCAGGATAATGCTTCGCAATTTCAGCTACAACTGCTGCTTGGCGATTATCTCCTGCGCCTAGTCCGATTGATACAGCGTCATCAATTTCTTTTCCGTATGCTTTCATAGCTGTAACAGCTTCTTCTACTGTTGGGTAGTCTTTTGATAACACTCCCACTACTACATAACCTTCTGCTGCTTCAAAAATATCTTTTGCATTTTCTATATTGTTTGCTAATACATTTAATGCTACGTGGCCTTTATAAAAACGTTTTTGAATGTTTGTCATTTTAGTTTCCCCCTACGATTTCTCTCAATTTTTCTTCAATCACATGTATGTCATCACCTTGAAGTGGACGTGGATCAATATCAAAGAATCCTTGTCTTACTCCGTAATCACGTGTATAAATGGCGATTTCCCCTTCGCGTAATGCAGTCACAACTTCTTTTGCTGATTTGTTTAACTCTTTCTCGTTAATATGAATACGAGCTCTAAAGATTGCTCTTCCTGCTTCATCTTGAACGATCGTTACATTTACACCATTTAATTCTTTTAGCGGCATAAGTACTTGTAATAGCTCTTTTTCTTGCTCGCTCTTATCTTCTTTTACTCCGTACTCATCAAGCGCTTGAAGTAAACCGAAAGTCGTCTCTTTCCCAACTTTCATACTTCTTCCGATGCAATGTAATTGTACTTTCAGCCACTCGATGTATTTTCGTTTCCCGCCAACAATACCAGAAGTAGGCCCTTCAATCGCCTTTGAACCGCTATAAATGGCAAGATCTGAATACTTCACATATTTTTGAATATCTCCTTCAGCTGCTGCATCCACGATAAGCGGTACGTTATTTCGCTGCGCAACTTCCCATGCTTCTTCAACAGAAATCATATTTTTTTGCACTGCATGATGTGATTTCACATACAGAATCGCTGCTGTATTTTCACCAATTGCATCTTCAATATGCTCTGCTTTCCCTTCATTTGCATAGCCAACTTCAACGAGTTTACCGCCGCCTAAGTAAATCATCGTTTCAACAGGTGCACCGTATTGAACGTTATGACCTTTTAACATAATCACTTCGTTTTTCGCGATTACTTCTTGATGAAGTCTTTCACTTTTACGGCGATTTCCTTCCGTAACGATACCAGCGATAGAAAGCGCAATTCCGCTTGATGCTGAATTTACAACAACTGCTGCCTCTGAATCTAGAATTCTCGCAATATGGTCTCCTGCTTTATCTACTAAATCAGCAATTTCTACATAATTTTGTCCACCATGTTTCATCGCATCCATCACTGTATTTGCCGGAGCGGATACACCTAAAATACTCATTCTACCGCTCGCATTAATCACTCTTTTTAATCCGTACTTAGCATTCAATGAATGACCCATTAATTACAACCCCTTTTGTATCAATTCTTCTTTCAGCAATGCGCTGATCCCCTTCTGAATCAATTAACGTAACCTTCTCATCTTTCACCGTAAATAAAGTTAAGTTTGCAATATCTCCTTCTTGAATGCGGCCAAGCTCTGGTTTCTTAAGCCATTCTGCTGCATTTTTCGTAACCGCATCAATCACTTCTTCTAGCGGATAACCTAAGTAAAGGAATTTCGAAAGAACGTGAGCCATACTGTAAACTGGACCGTGTATACGGTTCTTCCGGTAAATATCTGTACTAATTGTACGAAAGGCAATACCGTAACGCTTCGCTGCTTCTGCTACTTTAAAAGAAAAACTAGCGTTACCGTGACCAACATCTAAATGCACACCGCGATTCACTGCATCTAGTAACACAGGTAGTGGTTTACCTTCTTCATCAAAT
Source organism: Bacillus sp. Root131 (assembly GCF_001429475.1). Taxonomy (NCBI): domain Bacteria; kingdom Bacillati; phylum Bacillota; class Bacilli; order Caryophanales; family Bacillaceae; genus Bacillus; species Bacillus sp. Root131. The sequence continues at coordinate 37,930 of NZ_LMJQ01000012.1, read as the reverse complement.
AAATTATTTTCTTTCCCGTTTAAATAATGTGTAATGACATCATCTTTTTCTAAAAGAGGTACAACTTCCTCAATGCGAGGAGGCGCTGAACCGATATGTACCATAATCGGTAATGATGTTTCTCGAGATAAAGCGCGCGCTACATGCAGCGGTTCAATTCCACTATCACAAACGACACTTTTACTCATTCTCGCCTTTAACCCAACGATTACATCTTTATACTTTTCTACTGCTTCTATCGCTTTCTCTTTATCTATCCATTCCATATTGGATAATTCATCAATTCGTTTCAAACCGATGCGAGAAATATTTAAAAAGGCAAATAAATTTGTCTTTGCCTGCTCTCTACTTTTTACTAAATCTGCAATGCGATCAGCACCGCAACTACCCGCATCAACAATTGTCGTTACCCCTTGCTTAACGCCAATTTCATCCACCTCATCGCCATACGGATCAAACTCTGGAAAAGCATGAACGTGCAAATCAATCCAACCACTCGATACGTAAGTACCAGAGTAATCAAGAACCTTTCCACCCTCGCCAGCACCAGCTTTCGTCACCTGTGCGATTTTGTTATTTTCAATTACAATGTCAATCTCTTCCCCGTTCACACGTTTCACATTACGTAGTACGAATCGTTCTGTCATTGTATTTCCACCCTTTTCTATAAGAAGCCATAAGAATACGCTTACATTTAAGTTTCATTTTTTATATCTCTTTCACACGCTTAGCGTAACACAAAAAAAGGGAGAAGTAAATATAACGTTATAATGTTTAAAAGTAAATAAAAAGATGCTCCTCCAAAATGTTGATAGTACAGGAAATTATATCAACGATTTTTCGAATATATCTATCATAACTTACAATATATCAACGATTTTTTAATTATATCTATCGTAACTCAAAATATATCAACGATTCGACAAGGAATATCGATTTACCGACAAAAAACGTCAATTCCTTTCTTATATAAGAAAAGGCTGTCCCAAATGGCACAGCCTTTTTCTCTATTCCTGAACCGTCACAATAACCCCATCCATATTGTTACCGGAAATTTCATACTGCTTGTTTGCTGGAACGTTCACTTTCGTATTCTCAGAAACTTTATAATAAGAAACAGTATATTTCTTACCTTCTACTTCAGTTGAAACCTCTTTTTCCTCTTTTAAAAACTCTAAATATTCCTCTAGTGTAAAATTCTTTTTTTGCATAATTGCGCTATGAGGTAGGCCGACATAACGGATATGCCATGGCTCATATTGAATTCCAGTAATGTTACTTTTATTTTTCGGATAACGTAATACAAAGCCATGCTTCCATACGTTCTCTTCAATCCATTTTCCTTCAGGCGCTTTCTCCATTTTTTTTTGAGTAGACCCAATGTCCAGTGATAATCCTAAATTATGTTCACTGTATCCTGCTGGAAGTGCATAATCAGATCCCATTTTTTCATATAGCTGTTTTTGCTCTTGGAAATCTCTATAACCACTACTAATCAAAAAATGGTTAACACTTTCTTTTCCAGCCGCATCGACAACGTTCAAAAACTTTTTCACAACATCCTTTGATAAACGAAGATTTCTATCAAATATTACATAGCCTCTTACTAATTCACTATTATGATTTATATTTATAATATCAGACCTAATACTATCTTTTTTTACTGGATAATCCCTGTTAACTAATAATAAATCACCCTTATAAATTTGTTCCTTCGTAATCTCTTTCCTCTCAGTGTTTGCCGCCTTTACTAGCTCATCTTTCCCGACAATTTTAACATCGATTTCCTTTTGAAATAAAGGTGATATATAAACGCCTACACATACTGTGCATGCTATAAAAAAAGAAATAAATACCCACTTTTTCATTTCTAGTTCCTCCTTAACGTAACTTACGTATAGAATAGAAAAAACTATTAAAATAAAAAGTGGGGTAAAGTTTAAATTTTTATTAAATTGTTACATTCTCGTCTTTTGGCAATCGTACTTCAAATATCGTTCTAACTACATTGCTTTCAGCAGAAATCGTACCATTATGCTGCTCGACAATATTTTTCGCAATGAATAGTCCAAGGCCTGTCCCGCCACGGTTCTCAGTTCTCGCTTTATCACCTGTGTAAAACATATCAAAAAGATACGGTAAATCTTCTTCTGGAATGCTATCTCCATAATTCATAATTTGTACGACAACTTCTCTATTATCAACATACCCATTCATATCAACAAATTGCCCATCATATCCGTAACGAACGGCATTTGTTAACAAGTTTTCAAATACTCTAGCTAACAATTTTCCATCACCGTGCATCGGTAAATGAGGGTCCACATTCAATCTAGCTTCTAAATGATGTTTTTCTAATAACGGATACAATTCCTCCTCTAACTGTATAAGTAACTCACTTATATCAATCGGCTTTTTATCCAGCTTTAGCATGCCATAATTCATACGTGTAATTTCAAATAGCTCATCAATTAAACTTTCCAGTCTTTGCGATTTTGTATATGCAATTGTGGAGAAATGTTTAATTTGTTCTTTTGTTAAATTTTCATCTTTAAGAATTAAATCTAAATATCCTAACACGGATGTTAATGGCGTTCTTAAATCATGAGCTAAATTTACAACAAGCTGATCTTTACTACTTTCAGCAAAATCTCCTCTTTCAACAGCTTCTTTTAACTTTTCACTTGCAACATTTATTTCACGCGCGATATTTCCAAACTCATCATTTGATGAAACTTGAACTTTATTCGTAAAGTTACCGTTCGCAAGATGATGAATCCCATTAGAAATTTCATCAAAGTATTTTAAATACGGTTTTGTCAAAAAGAAGAAAAAGATAATAGACAACGGAATAAAGAAAATTAAAAAGAAGTTAATGTCTCCAAATTCCCTTACCATTGACCTAAATTGTGCTAAAGGCTCTTCGTAGCGAACCATTGTTTTATAATACAGCTGCAATCCTTTATAAATTATATAAGTTACAGTTGCTGCAAGCACCATACTTAACGCAAATAAGGCAATCATTTTAAATCGAAAACTTTTCATCATATTAGCCATTGAAAGTATAACCTACTCCCCACACTGTTTTTATTAATTTATCCTTTCTTTTATCTTCTCCAAGTTTCTTCCGCAAAGTACGAATATGTACCATTACTGTATTTCCACCTTCATAATAATCATCCGCCCATACGTGCTGAAAAATATTTTCCACATTGTATACTTTCTTCGGATGACTCGCTAATAAATATAAAATATCGAACTCTTTCGGCGTTAATTCAATTTGCTCACCATACACATCAACCGTCCTGCGCTCAGGATTAATTACGACTCCGCCTATTTCTAAAGCAGATTTACTCTCCGCTACTTTCGGTTGATTTAACGTAAAAAACCTACGCAGTTGTGCATTTACACGTGCAACTAATTCTATCGGTGTGAAAGGCTTCGTCATATAATCATCCGCACCTAGTACAAGACCTGTCACCTTATCAAAGTCCGAAGTTTTCGCGCTTAAAAAAATAATTGGCATATGATGTTTCGCGCGAATTTGACGCGTCACCTCATAACCATCCATTTTCGGCATCATAATATCTAAAACTACCAAGTCGATTGGCTGCGCTTCAATAATATGAACCGCCTCTTCCCCATCCGCTGCTTTCACAACATGGTACCCTTCTTTTTCTAAATGTATCTCAATTAAGTCAGCAATTTCCGCCTCATCATCAGCTATTAAAATTGAAATGCGCTTCATTTTACTCCCCCTTTTTCATTCCATTTTTATACGCTCGATTGTAAACTAGTCTATTCAATTTGTACAATACGAAAAGGCTACTCGTTACAGTAACCTTGGTAAATAAAATTATATCAGCGATTATTGAAATATATCGACTTACCGACAATGAACGACAAAATCCTCTCGCTACTTGCGGGCATCCTAATGAAACTTCCATTTACCGTTCAAACACAATCCGCTGCTTCGTGATTTCCGCCAGCCTTCCGCGATCTACTTCATACTCAGCATCAACGCTTTGCGGCACCATCACTTTCCCGCCCTCAAGCGTCACTTCCGGTGAAATAATATCCCTCTGCCAATGTCTACTAGAAGCAGATATGTCGCCTGGAATCGTAAAGTTAGGTAATGAAGCAAGAGCAACATTTTGCGCTCGTGAAATCCCCATCTCCACCATACCACCGCACCAAACTGGTATGTTATGCTCCATGCAATAATTATGAATTTGAACCGATTCTGTTAATCCGCCCACTCGCCCTGGTTTAATGTTAACGATGCGGCAACTACCAAGTGTAATCGCAACGCGTGCGTCTTCTAAACTATGGATACTTTCATCTAAACAAATCGGCGTTTCAATCTTCTTCTGCAGCTGTGCATGATCGAGAAAATCGTAATCTGCTAGCGGTTGCTCAATCATCATCAATTGAAATTCATCTAGTCGTTTCAGTTTCTCTGTATCCGCTAATGTATACGCTGAATTTGCATCAGCCATTAACGGGATGTGCGGGAACTCTTTACGAATCTCTTTCAATAATTCGTAATCATGCTCTGGCTTTATTTTCACTTTAAAACGCTCGTACCCTTCTTCTGCGTACTTCTCGATTTGTTTTAACATAACCGGAATCGTATTGATCCCAATTACAACGCCGACTTCAATTTCAGGGCTAGCTCCTCCAAGAACTGTCGCTAGCGATTTCTTTTGACGCTTCGCATATAAATCCCAAATAGCCCCCTCTATTCCGGCTTTTGCCATTCGGTTTCTTTTTATATGTTGAAATAGACCCGGTACCTCATTCGGATGAGAAATTTCAGCCTTTAATAAATCAGGTAACAAAAAGTCTTGCAGTACATGTAGTGCTGTCTTCACCGTTTCTTCCGTATACCACGGTTCAGAAAATGCAACGACTTCCCCAAATCCGATGTACCCGTCTGTATCCTCTAATTCAATAACAATACTCTCACGCTTTTCGTAAGTCCCGTAGCTCGCAGCAAACGGGATTACGAGTGGCATTTCCGTTATATACAGTGTCGCTTTTTTTATTTCCACTACATCTCCTCCACTAATTGTCTTAGCTCTCGTCTTAACAATTTTTTCGAAGCATTTCGTGGTAATTCCTCTAAGAAACACGCTTTTTTCGGCACTTTATATTTCGCTAATTTCTCCTCGCAAAAATGAATAATTTCTTCTTCTGTTACCTCCCCATTTTTTACAACAAAAGCAGCTGGTACTTGTCCCCATTTATCGTCAGTCATACCGACGACACCTGCTTCTGCTACCATCGGATGAGAAAGCAACACTTCTTCAATTTGGGCCGGATATATATTCTCTCCGCCAGAAATGATTAAATCACTGCGTCGATCTAATACGTATAAAAATCCTTCTTCGTCTAAATAACCGAGGTCACCAGTATGAAGCCATCCATTTTGAATGGTTTCGCGCGTCGCATCTTCACGGTTAAAATAACCGCCTGTTACGTTCGGTCCTTTTACTACGATCTCGCCTTCCACTAACGGCGGCACTACTACACCATCTTTTTCAATACGAAGTTGGCACTGAAATAGTGGTTTCCCGGCAGACCCTACTTTCGTTAACATGTAATCCGCGGATAACGTACAAATTTGCGACGACGTTTCTGTCATACCGTACGTTTGATATACAGGAATTCCTTTATCTACACATGTTTCGAGTAACGGTTTCGGCGCTGGTCCTCCGCCAAGTAACATACATCGTAAAGAAGATGGATATGTCTCTTCTCCAAGTCTCTCTAATAAGTCAGTTAACATTTTAGAAACGACAGAAATAATTGTTACGCCTCTCGTTTGAAGTGCTTTATGAATAAAGTCAGCATCATATTTCGGAACGAGTAAAATGAGCATTCCGTACATAATATTTTTCATTAAAAGAGATAACCCGCCAACGTGGAACATCGGCATACAGGCTAACCAACAATCATCATCACGAAGCCCTAAATTAAGCGAAGAGCCTACCGCGCTTGCCCAGTGATTACCGTACGTTAAAATAACGCCTTTCGGTTTCCCAGTCGTCCCAGACGTATAAATAATTGTCATCGCTTCTTCTAAAGTGAATTCTTCTTGTATAGAGGCTTCCGCCTTCGGTCCATTCATCACTTCGGCGAATGGATATACAGGAACATCTTTAGCTTCAAAATCTTGATCCGTTACTAAACATACAACCTCAGCATCCTCCATTTGCCAAAGTAGCTCTTCTCTTGAAAGACGCGTATTTAAAAGTACAGCTACTGCCCCTACATAAGATAGGGCGTGAATAACTGTAATCATCTCCATACCATTTTTCATCAGAACAGCCACCTTTTGCCCACGCTTCACTCCTACATACGTGAGGTGTTCACAAACAGATACTACTTTTTCATGCAGCTGCACGAAAGTAACTTTCTCTTCCTCTATTTCAATTGCAGTGCGATCTGGTGTTAAAAATGCACGTTGCTTTAACCAATTTGGCATCGTCTCCATCATACATTCTCCTTTCATGAAAGAAAGAGACTTGATATGACATCAAGTCTCTTAGTTGTTTTGTTTCCGGTTTGATCTCATCTAGCTGCGCCTCCTAGCCCCTTCCGTCTAAGAACCTTCCGCACGAGAAAGTAAAGTACACTTTCTGTGCGAAAGAACCTTAGCCTACGAGGCTAAACAGTCGGCTCCGCTTTTAAAACATCCAGCTACATCGGCTAGAACAGTCGGTCGTTTCACGCCTTCCTACGAGGCAAAAAGCGCCTCTACGTCAGAAGCTCCATCCCCCTCACATTCTAAGCGAGCCGCTTTCGCTTTTGATCACGGGAAACGAGGGAATTGACCGAAGTCCGGACTGCGTTTTTCTTTGAACGCGTCGCGACCTTCTTTTGCTTCGTCAGTTGTGTAATACAATAATGTTGCATCTCCAGCTAGTTGTTGAATACCAGCTAGACCGTCTGTGTCTGCGTTGAATGCAGCTTTTAGGAAACGAAGTGCCATTGGGCTGTTTGCTAAGATTTCTTGTGCCCATTGTACTGTTTCTGCTTCAAGTTCTTCTAATGGTACTACTGTGTTTACTAAGCCCATATCAAGCGCTTCTTGTGCACTATATTGACGGCATAGGTACCAAATTTCGCGAGCTTTCTTGTGGCCTACCATACGAGCTAGGTAACCAGCTCCGTATCCACCGTCAAAGCTTCCTACTTTAGGACCTGTTTGTCCGAATACAGCGTTGTCTGCAGCGATTGTTAAGTCACATACGATATGAAGTACGTGTCCACCACCGATTGCATAACCTGCTACCATTGCGATAACTGGTTTAGGAATTGCACGAATTAGACGTTGTAAATCTAATACGTTTAAACGAGGGATTTGGTCGTCACCTACATATCCACCATGACCGCGAACTTTTTGGTCGCCGCCAGAACAGAATGCACGTCCACCTTCACCTGTTAAAATGATAACGCCAACATTTGCATCATCACGAGCGTGTGCAAAAGCGTTGATTAACTCCATTACCGTTTTTGGACGGAATGCGTTATGTACTTCAGGACGGTTAATCGAAATCTTTGCGATACCATTGTATGTTGAATAAATAATATCTTCGTAATTGCCTTCTTTTACCCATTCAATAGCCATTACAACTACCTCCTTGTATATTTCTGATTTCATCTATAAGCGTGGCTTCCTTCTTGCTGAAAAAAGTATCACTGCATAGTTTTTAGAAATCCCTTTACTATTGTATCAAACTTTTCCGGTTGTTCCACATGAATTGCATGGCCAGCACCATCAATTTTGACAAATTTCGCGTCAGAGACGCATTTTTCGATATTTTTTAATATGCGAAAGAACTTTTCATCATGCTCCCCGTTCATTAAAAGAACAGGCATTTTCAAGTTGTGTAGCTCATCCCACCATGAAGGCTGAGCCCCTGTTCCCATGCCGCGTAAGCTATTGGCAAGTCCTTTTGGATTGTTAGCAAGTCGTTCTTTTCGCACTGCTTCTTGTACGTTTTTTGCTAAACTTTTTTGCGTTTCAAATAGCGGAATATTTTCCCACATTAATACAAAACTTCGGATGCCTTCTCGCTCAATTTTATCAGCAAGTCGCTCATCCTTTTCACAACGTTCTTTTTGGTCCTCTTCACTTTCAAGCCCAGCTGTACAATTTTCTAATAAAAGAGAATGTACATACTCTGGATATAGACATGCCAGAGTAATCGCCAGTCTACCGCCCATTGAATAGCCAAGTACGTGCGCTTTTTCAATATGAAGGTAATCTAGTAGTTCTTTCATTTGCAATGCCGCATTTCGAATATCATAATGATTCACATCTTCGGGACTTTCTGTTTTTCCATGCCCAACAAGATCTACTACAATAACTTGAAACTGCTCGCTCCATGAAGGGATAAAAGAACGCCACGTTTCCATGCTTCCCGTAAAACCATGAAGAAGTAGAAGTGGTTCCCCGCTTCCGACTACTTCATATTCATACGATACACCTTGCAGCGTTACGTTCATTTCGATTCACCTTGTAAAGATGTAGTAATCACGTCCATCGTTTTTGCCCATAATGTCCGGTGCAGTATTAAGTTTTCATCACGGTTCGTACAAATTTCCACAACGTGTAAACCTTCTGTAGTCGTTCCTTTTTGTACCTCTTCTCGGAAGCTTTCCCAACCATTTACACGGCTAAATGAACCACCGTACATTTTAACAACGTGTTCATAATCAAGACCAATTGGTGTTCCAAATAATGATTCGAAATGTTCCTTTTTCTCATACTGTGGTAAGAATGAGAAAATACCGCCACCGTCATTATTTACAACGACAATTGTTATATTTAATTCATGTAATTTCGCGGCTAACAGTCCATTTAAGTCGTGATAAAAGGATAAATCACCGATCACTAATACGAGCGGATCGCAAATAATGCTCGCTCCTAAAGCTGTCGAAATGATGCCATCAATCCCATTCACACCGCGGTTTGCCATAACTTGAATATTTTTATCCAATGTGAAGAAGAATGAATCCGTATCACGAATTGGCATACTATTACTCGCAAAGAATGTTGCCCCGTCTGGTAGTACGCGGACAATATCCGTAATAACTTTCCCTTCAAATGCAGTATCATATGTTTCCATTTCACGAAGCGTTTCCTTCGTTTTTTCGTTTATATGTTGCCACATTCCGAACCAATCATTCTTTTTCATAACTGGCATTTTTTCTATTAATGCACTGCAAAATACAATATCATTTGCTTGGACAACTTCTGTCGCAACGAGAGCTGGATCTCTCCATTGTCCAGATTCATCAACAACGATATGAACTGCTTTCGTTTGTTTTTTTATGAACTGCGTTAATGATTTGGAAACAGGCATACCACCAAAGCGAATCATAACTTCTGGCTTCCACGTTTCTTTTAACAGTTCATTTCGTAAAAATGTATCATAACAGTCGATTACCATCGTTTTATCGTGATGTCCGCTACGAATATTAGAAAGCGGATCTGCCAATATTGGATATCCAGTTTTTTCAGCTAATTCTGCCGCAAATGCTGCGAGTTCTGAATGACTATCGTCTCCACAAATAATAAGCCCCTTCTCCATATGTGAAAGGCGCCCTACAAGCGAATCTACATATTCACTCGGCATCGTCACGTTCCCTTGCTGAACTACTCCTGTATATTCCCCGCGTCCTTTATCCCATAAACCTTCTAATGAGAAATCCGGGATAAGCGGTTCGCGTACTGGAAAATTAAGATGAACAGGTCCTTGCGGCGCTAAACAAGCATTCGCTATCATACGCTGCGTTGTCATGCGAGCGTAATGATACATCGCTTCACTCGCTTCTGGAAGAGCCATCTCTGTAAATTGCTTCACAAATGTACCGTATAAATTGAATTGATTCATCGCTTGTGGTGCACCGACATCTCTTAATTCATGCGGTCTATCTGCCGTTAAGACGATAAGCGGCACTCGTGAATGAAAAGCTTCACATACAGCTGGATAGTAATTAGCTGCTGCCGTTCCTGATGTACACAATAATGCAACAGGACGTTTTTTCGCTTTTGCGATACCGAGCGCAAAAAATCCTGCAGATCTTTCATCTACATGTAAATATGTGTTCATTCCTTCGTGTTGTTCCATTAGTAGAGCTATCGGCGTTGACCGTGAGCCTGGACTAATGACAACATCACATACATTTAGACGCGTCAGTTCATCCACGAACGCGCCTAAATAATATGATAATGCTTCTATATGATTGTTCATTTCATTAATTCCTCCAAAGCACCAAGCATCGGTCTAAACTTCAAACTTGTTTCTTCATATTCAAGTTGCGGTACAGAATCAATTACAATCCCGCAACCGGCAAATAAGGATGCTTTCTCGCCATTTAATAACCCGCAGCGGAGTGCAACCGCAAACTCACCATTTCCTTCATCATCTATCCAGCCAATCGGTGCGCCATATAATCCTCTGTCTAACAATTCAACATCACGAATCAGTTTCATCGCTTCCAAACGAGGTGTCCCGCCAAGAGCTGGTGTTGGATGTAATTCTTCTACCATTGTTAAAAGACTCGCATCGCCTTTTGCCTCTACAGGCGTATATAAATGAATTAAGTTTTTCGTTGTTAATAAGCCCGGACTTTCCGGAATATTAACGGATTCGCAGTGCTCATTTAATACCGACCTAATCATATTCACAACATAACCGTGTTCAGCTAAATTCTTTTCATCATGAAGAAGCGCATTACTATTTCGCTTACTTTCTTCTATAGATTGACCATGACCAGTTGAACCAGCAAGACACATCGAAGTAAACTTCTCATCTTCTTTGCGAATTAACCTCTCTGGCGTCGCTCCTAAGAAGCATGCTCCTTTATAATCAAAAGAAAATACGTAACAATCCGGTTGCCCAATGCGAAGTGCTTCTAAGACAAGAGCAGAATCAATATGATGATCCATCTCTACTTTTAACTCCCTCGCTAATACAACCTTCTGCACGTTCCCCAGCTTCATTTCATCTTGTACTTTCTCAATGGCCTCCATCCAGCCTTTCGGATCCACTTCTACTTTAGAAGTAACTGTTAATTTCGATCCTTCTAATGCACATTTACTCTCCCAAAAAATTTTCTCTTCTAAAGAAATCATTTCGTTAGAAAGAGTCTCTGCACAATCTGTTGCTGAGACAAATGTATTCATCGTTAACCATGCTTTTTCATTTTTTACAGTTAATAAAAATGCTGGTAGTGAAAATGTCGTATCATCAAATTCTTTCCATAAGTCCGTTTTCTCTTTTTCTTGGTCAAATGAAAATCCACCAAATAAAAGAGGACCTGTTCCAAATTCGTATTTTTCTCTTTGTACAAATGCTTTCTCTTTTACTTTATCCCACTCGTCACGAGCAGTTTGAAAGCGTTTGTGAGAAGCAGTTGCTATAGTGAAAACAGAGCCAATTCCAGCAAATATTACATGCTGAGCCGGGTCTGCAAAATAACATCTATTTTCGAATGCAATCCTTTTTCCTGCTGCATAAAACAGAAGCGGATCCATCCAGTCTATTTGTTTTACGAAGCTAACCAATATTTTTTCATCAGTTGCACGCTTAATGGCTGCACTAAGAGCTTCTTGCAAGCCTATTTGTTTCGTTTGAATCACAATTGTCTCCCCCCTATGGGCGAAAAATAGTCATAATTACGCTTGATTTTAAGATACACCTCAAACGAAAGGCCTGTCAACGTTTAGCATTTCTGAGAAATTCACCTTCTCTTCCTAGAAAATAAACGTTGACACTAAATGATGCTTTTTCTACACTTAGTTGTGTACAATATGTGACCAAAGGAGGATTCAACATGGAAATGAACGTCAAAACGAATTCCTCTCCTACGGCGCCAAAGCCAAGTAAGCAAACAGGCTGGCGCATCTGGTGGAGTTTACTACGTCCCCATACATTAACAGCCGCTTTCGTACCTGTTTTCATCGGAACAGCATATTCGATGCAGGTCGGAGGTATAAATCAAATACATCTTCCTCTTTTCCTTATGATGCTTCTTGCTTGTCTTCTCATTCAAGCAGCAACAAACATGTTTAATGAATACTTTGATTATAAAAGAGGACTTGATCACGAAGGTTCAGTTGGTATCGGCGGCGCTATCGTTCGCGATGGCATTCAGCCAAAAACAGTGCTTAACTTAGCATTTGGATTTTTCGGCATCGCAATACTATTAGGTGTTTATATTTGTATGAATTCTAGCTGGTGGCTTGCTGCAATCGGTCTTGTTTGTATGGCCGTTGCTTACCTTTATACAGGTGGCCCACTTCCAATTGCATATACACCATTTGGAGAGTTGACAGCCGGATTATTTATGGGTGTCATTATTATTGGGATTTCATTCTTTATTCAAACTGGCACTGTAACATCAGAAGTCATTTTACTATCTATTCCAAGCTCCATTTTAATTGGTGCCATTTTACTAGCTAATAATATTCGTGACTTGGATGGCGATAAAGAAAACGGTCGTAAAACATTAGCAATTCTCGTTGGACGTGAAAGAGCTGTCGGTGTACTTGCTTCAATGTTCATCGTTTCCTACATTTGGACAATTGCTTTAATTATCGTGGGCATCGTATCACCATGGATGCTTATCGTATTTTTAAGTGCACCGAAAGCATTTAAAGCGACGAAAGGCTTTATCGGCAAAAGCATTCCAATGGAAATGGTACCTGCGATGATTGCAACAGCAAAAACAAATACAATCTTCGGTTTCCTAATGGGAATCGGATTATTACTTGGATATTTCCTATAAAGTGAAACTTTAATCAATGGAGGGTTTGTTCATTTCCACTGATTATCAGCCCTCACCAATCGGGCGTTTACGGGCAGTTGATCTCTCACCTAGCTTCTTTGCTCCAGCCGAATTTGTAGGTGGGAGTTTTACTGCCCGGCAAATAGCGGGGTAAGAAGGAGCTGCTTATGCGGCTCCTTTTTCATATCTGAAATTCACCTCATAATTCCTACTCTCAACGCTCATACTATGTAAAGAAACTGAATTGTAGGAAGGTGGACGACTATGTTAACTCCACAACAAATAGGTCAATTTAAATCCATTTTAGAAAAACAAAAACAAGAACTAGAGCAAACGATACAAACTCATGAAAATACAGATCGTGCTTCTGAACGCGATTCAGTAGGAGAACTGTCTAGCTATGACAACCATCCAGGTGATATGGCTACAGAATTATACGAACGAGAAAAAGATTTCGGACTCATCGAATTTTGGCATAAACAACTAGATGATACAAAACATGCTCTGCAAAAAATTGAAGCGGGTACGTACGGCATTTGTGAAGTATCTGGTGAGGAAATCCCGTTTGAAAGATTAGAAGCAATGCCAACCGCGACAACATGTGTTCAACACGCGACAAATAAATTAAATATGGAGACGCGTCCAGTTGAAGAGGAAGTATTATCCCCTTCTTTCCACAAGCACGATGAAGACGACTCTGTTGAGTACGATGCGGAGGATGCATGGCAAGATGTCGCAAATTACGGAACGTCTGAAACGCCGTCCGATTTAGAAAGACAAGATTCAAAAAACTATAATGGCATGTACGTAAATAGTGAAGAAAACGTAGGCTACGTGGAGGATTTCGAAAACTTCATCGGTACGGATATGTATGGGAAAAACCCACAAGTTTTCGCTACAGAGGAACATGAAGAATATGAACAAATGCTTGATGACTTTGAAGAGCGTACCTTTAAGGGCGAATTATCTTCAAATGAATCTAGTTCCAAAGAATAAAAAAAAGCATTCCGAAAATCGGAATGCTTTTTATCGCTAGCTAATTAGTTTTTTGTAACGTTAGCTGCTTGTGGTCCGCGGTTTCCTTCAACGATTTCGAAAGAAACTTCTTGACCTTCTTCTAAAGTTTTGAAGCCGTCGCCTTGGATAGCTGAGAAATGTACGAATACGTCTTCTCCGCCTTCAACTTCGATGAAGCCAAAACCTTTTTCGCCGTTAAACCATTTAACTTTACCTGTTTGCATGTCATGTACCTCCTAAATAAAAATGAAACTATGAATCCACATGAAAAGGTGGATATAAAGGACATGAATGTATAACAAGCTTACAGCCTTTAATACAACGTGCTTTATTTCCGTACCACATTATGTAGCTCAATAGTGTTTTCACTATATCATGCTATGTCGAAAACGTCAAATGAGAACACTTTCATTCCATCATTTTTTATAATCCTAGTATAACCTTAAATTTTCATTCTACTTTTATTTGAAAATTAACAAAACTATAGTGTTCTAATTCTTTTAACTTCTGTACAATATAATTACTACATATTTATGAGGTGAAAAAATGCAAGCACATGAAATCGAATATAAGTTATATGGCGATGATATGCAATTTGTTGAAATTGAATTAGACCCAAAGGAAAGCGTTGTCGCAGAAGCGGGCGCAATGATGATGATGGAAGACTACATCGAAATGGAGACAATCTTCGGTGATGGTTCTGGCCCATCTAACGGTCTATTCGGAAAATTAATGGGAGCAGGTAAACGTCTCGTTACAGGTGAAAGCATGTTTATGACTGTATTTACAAATACAGGGCACGGCAAACGCCACGTCTCATTTGCTGCTCCTTATCCTGGTAAAATTATTCCTGTAGATTTAACAGAATACCAAGGGAAAATCGTTTGTCAAAAAGATGCCTTTCTTTGTGCCGCAAAAGGTGTTTCTATTGGAATTGAATTTACAAAAAAAATAGGAACTGGTTTCTTCGGTGGTGAAGGTTTCATCATGCAGAAACTTGAAGGTGACGGCCTCGCTTTCATGCACGCAGGCGGAACTGTATATAAACGTGAATTAAAACCTGGTGAGAAACTTCGCATTGATACAGGTTGTCTCGTTGCCATGACAAAGGATATTAACTATGATATCGAATTCGTTGGAAAAGTAAAAACAGCTCTATTTGGCGGTGAGGGTTTATTCTTCGCAACATTAGAAGGTCCTGGAACAGTTTGGATTCAGTCCTTAACACTTAGCCGATTAGCAGCACGCCTTACAAGCCCAGCAGCGCAAAGTACTGGTGAAGGTAGTGTATTAGGTGGACTTGGTCGTTTATTGGATGGGAAAGAGTAAAAAGGGCCCTTATGTTGGCATGGCCATCGACTAATATAATACTACAATTAAAACACCCTTGCTTGCAGTAATGCAGTGAAAGGGTGTTTTAATTTACGTCTACAAACGAGAAAAAGCAGATGAAATAAAGTAATAAGGTTTACTTCAGTAAAATAAGGTATATTATATTTGTTGAATAGATTCTCTTTCAAGACAAGAAAAGTAGGTGAACAAAGTGGGAAAATATCAATTAGATTCCAAAAGTCAGGTAGCTGTGGCAAAGTTTCATGAAAAACAGAAGCCTGCCAAATTTGATAAAAAGCAGCAACTTGAACAATTGCGTGCGGAGTATTTGAAAAAGAAGCAAAAATAAACAGATAAATAATATGTTTTGTTTCCCGAAATTTTCTGTATATAGTACGAACAAACACAAGAAAATAGGTGATTTATTCATCTTTCAAATATATACAGGCTATTTTTTCAAACCTCTTACAAGCCCAGCATTATAAAGTACTGGTGAAAGTAGTATATTAGGTGGCCTTGTTCGCCTTTTAGATGGAAAAGAGTAAAAAATGCCTCCAATGCAAAAAACATTGGAGGCATTTCTCTAAAGTTTATGAATATGGCATTTTATTTTTACTGCGGAGGGCTATACATACCATTTCGAATCATATAATACTCCATCGCGTCATTAAGCCATGCCTCTTCTTCTTCCGTGTAAGGAGATGGCATCATATTATTATATTGTTCTTCTACATTCTCTAATTTACCTAAAGAATACATTGTCTCTTCACCAACATACTTAAGAGTCGCCTTCATATGTTCATCAACCAATTTTTGCACTTCTGAATCCTCAATTTCTCTTCCAAATAACCTTTTCACTTCTTTTGCTAAACGCACAAACTCTTTATCAAGTGCTATGCCTTCTTCTTCCGGCTTATTATATAATCCATTAGCCAATTCTTTTGATACATATCCTTCAAGCCATAAACTTTGTTCGTTTTCTTTTTGAATGCTGTTAATTAGACTCATTAATATGTCACTATCCAACTCTTCATCTTCCTCAAGACATACCCTTGTTCGTTCAAGCGCCTTTATCGAAACTTCAATGTGTTTTTTCTTTTCTTCAAAGGCTTTTCTTTGTTGTTCCAACGTTTCTTTTAAACTTACATTCAAACTTGGAATTGTAAGCATGACGCGTATTTCTTCTAAACTATATCCTAATACTTTAAGACTGACTATTTTCTGTAGCTCTAATATATCTTTTCCTTTGTACACACGGTGACCAGAGCTAACGTTCTTTTCAGGTTTAAGTAGTCCAATTTCATCGTAATATTGTAGTGTCCGTATTGATGTGCCTGTTCTCTTTGAAAACTCACCAATTGAACAGCCTTCCTTTTTACTCATCTTACACTCCTCCTAACAATATGTTTACAAAAATCATACTCCCTCACGTAACTGTAGGTTCAAGCTTTTTTCCAAAAGAATGAATCAAGTTCCTCACTGCATATATTAAACTATACCTTTTCTTAAGGAGGGCTTCCTTAATGCGTACTCCTTTATCCTTTGATAAAGACACTGCCATACTGTTAGCTTCTTGTTGTGAGTTAACGTATGAACAATATAAACAAAATGGTATTTTCGAAATACCAGATGGTTTTCAATATGTACAAGGGTTTCAAGGAAAGGCCATTCAAACAACAGAATGGTTCGGATTTATATTAGAATCTGAGGATACAATTATCGTTGCCTTTAGGGGCACTCAAACAGACCCAGATTGGATTATTGACTCTCTCGTCAATCAAAAACCTTATCCTTATGCTTTAAATGGTGGAAATGTCCATAACGGCTTTCTCTCTATTTATGAGTCTTGCCGTGATTCTATTATGGATATGCTCGTATCATTGCCAGCACATAAAAAACTGCTAGCTACTGGGCATAGTCTAGGTGGCGCGCTTGCCACATTACACATATTAGATGCACGTATAAATACTGCCTTCGCACAGTATGGACTTTATTCATTCGCTTCCCCAAAAGTAGGAGATATCGCTTTTCGAAATTATTATAAACTACAAGTAGCTAGTAGCTTTCGTTTCGTCAACTTGTTCGATGTCGTTCCACTTCTCCCTCCCCGAAACATAAATTTTAATGATCATGATTGGGAGTATGCACACGTCCATCACAATATGACATTTACAAAAAACACAAAATCCATTACAAATAATCATTCCATTACAACATACAAAACATGTCTGACTTCTCATTTTTAACCAGTAAACAATTGGAAATAAAATATTCATATACTATAATACTCTATGAAGTTATTTTTGGATGAGGGGACCTTACATGTTAAAATTTATCTTCACACTTTTTCTTATTGTAATTTTTACGGTCACAGGTTTCTTTACATTTTCATACTTTGCGACAGGAGAGTATGATGGGGCAGGTATAATATATACCACTATTCCATTTCTTTCTTAAGCAAAATAAATAAAACGAGCTTAAAAAAAGTAAGCTCGTTTTATTTATTAATATTAATTTTTGTTAGTAAATAGATAATATATCCCCCAACGTAGCAACCTCTTTAAAACTGTTTAACTGCATTACCAATACCCCAAATTTCATTGCTGTACTGCAAAATCGTTCGATCACTCGCAAAATGACCAGACTGTGCAATATTTAAAATCGACATTTCTAGCCACTTTGTTCGGTTCTCATAAGCTCTACCAACAGCTTCTTGTCTTTCAGCATATGGACCAAAATCTCGCAGAACGAAATATTCATCATTTTGAATAACGAGAGAATCATAGATCGCTTCAAATTCAGCACCCGATTGTGCAAAGAAACCATTTGTTAATTGATCTACTATTTTTTTAATGTGCCTATTGTGGTGATAATAGTCACTTGCACGATATCCACCATTTTGATGGTAATGAAGAACCTCTTCTGCTGTTAAACCGAAAATGAAACAGTTATCATCACCGACCCGGTCTTTTATTTCAACGTTAGCTCCGTCTAGCGTTCCAAGTGTAATCGCACCATTCATCATAAATTTCATATTGCCTGTTCCCGATGCTTCTTTACTCGCCGTTGAAATTTGCTCACTTACATCCGCCGCCGGGAATATATCTTCAGCTAAAGAAACTCGATAGTTTTCTAGAAAGATAACTTTCATATATTGACTAACATACGGATCATTATTTACTTTTCTTGCGAGTTCATTTATTAATTTAATAATTTTTTTCGCGTAATAATAACCAGGTGATGCTTTCGCTCCAAAAATAAAAGTACGCGGATAAAATGTAAAACTAGCATCCTCTTTCAAACGGTTATACAAATATAAAATATGAAGAACATTTAATAATTGTCGTTTGTAAGCATGTAATCTTTTCACTTGCACATCAAAAATAGAATTTGGATCAATCGTAATCCCCATTGTATTATGAATGCGCTCCGCTAAAATCTCTTTACGCTCTTGTTTTACCTCTGCAAACTTCTCTTGGAAACTAGCATCATATTGAACTGTTTGCAACGATTGAAGCTTAATCGGTTCTTTCTTCCACTCTGGTCCAATCGCCTCTGAAATGAGATTTGTTAACTGTGGATTTGCTTTCATAAGCCAGCGCCTATGAGCAATTCCATTCGTCTTATTATTAAACTTATCTGGATAAAATTCATAAAACAATCGCATTTCCCGCTGCTTTAATATTTCCGTATGAATTTTTGCTACACCGTTTACGCTATGGCTACCGACAATTGCTAAATGAGCCATTTTCACAAGATCATGCGCAATAATTGCCATGTCTTCAATGCGATGCCATTCATAAGGATAACGTTCCCAAAGTTCATGACAGAAACGTTCATTAATCTCTTCAATAATCATATAAATTCTCGGTAATAATGGTTTAAAAATGTGAATTGGCCACTTTTCGAGCGCTTCTGATAACGTCGTATGATTCGTATAAGAAATCGTCTGCGTCGTTATGTGCCAAGCTTCTTCCCATGTTAACTTTTCTTCGTCTAGTAAAATACGCAGCAGTTCTGGAATTGCTAAAACCGGATGTGTATCGTTAATGTGAATCGCAATTTTTTCATGTAGTTGACGAAGGTCACCATATCTTTCTCTATGCATTCGAACGATATTTTGCAAGCTTGCTGATACGAGGAAATACTGTTGTTTTAAACGAAGTATTTTTCCCTCATCATGCGTATCATCTGGATATAAAAACTCCGATACAGCCTCTGTTTCGCGCTTATATTTCAAAATATCTTTGCAGTTTTGCGGGAAAGGAACTGGTTCAGCATTCCAAAGTCTAAGTGTATTTACAGTACTCGTCTCATAGCCTACTACCGGCACATCATATGGCACCGCCATAATGACTTCTGCATTTGTATGCCTAAACTCTAAACGCCCGTCAATTTCTAGCGGTTCAACACTGCCAAAATAACTTACTTCTACAGCTTGATCATGTCTTCTTACTTCCCATACGTTTTCATGAAGAAGCCACTGTTCTGGAAATTCAACTTGATAACCATCAACAATTTTCTGATCAAACAAACCATGTTTATAACGAATTCCACAGCCGTGTCCTGGTAAGTTTAAAGATGCAAGTGAATCAAGAAAACAGGCTGCTAAGCGTCCAAGTCCACCGTTACCAAGGCCTGCATCTGCTTCCACTTCTTCTAACTCTTGTAACGAAATCCCTAGTTCAGATAACCCCTGCTCGCATACATCTCTAATACCTAAATTCAAGATGTTACTTCCAAGCAAACGTCCAAGCAAAAACTCAATAGACAAGTAATACATTTGCTTTTGCTCTCCTGATCGATAACTCTCGTTCGTTGCAATCCATTGACTATTCATATACTCACGTACCATATGGCCGAGCGTATTATATTGATCACGATTTGTAGAATCTTTGAAACTTTTCCCATACATCGTCTCTAACTTTTCTAGAAAAGTTGATTTAAAACTTTCAACATGAGTAAACATTTTTTCACCACCTACATGTTATTCCATGAGACTTTTATACAATTCCTTATAAGCAAGAGCCGATTGCCTCCAGCTATAATCTTCAGTCATCGCTTGTTTTACAAGCTGCTCCCACACTGGTTTATCGTGATAAAATTCAATTGCACGGTGAACCGTATGCAGCATGTCATGTGCATTAAAGTTCGTGAAACTGAAACCATTTCCTTCGCCTGTTTCTTCATCATAAGAATGTACCGTATCGTTTAATCCACCTGTTTCTCTTACAATTGGAATCGTACCGTACGCCAATGCGATAAGTTGTCCAAGTCCACACGGTTCAAACAGCGATGGCATTAAAAATAAATCGCTTCCCGCATACACTTGGTGCGCTAATTCTTCATTAAATCCGATATAAACTTTTACCTTCTCCGGATACTCATATGCCATCCACTCAAAGAATTGCTCATATTCCGAATCACCTGAACCTAAAATAATACATTGTACATCTTCTTCCATTATTTCGCGGAATACAGTGCGTACTAAATCAAGACCTTTTTGCTTCGTTAATCTCGTTACCATTGAAATAATTGGTGTATCCTCTTTTTCTGGCAAACCAAAATAACGCTGCAAAGCGCGTTTATTTTCACTCTTTTCATATAATGACTCTGCATCATACTGAGCCTTAATATATGAATCCGTTTCTGGATTATATACGCTCGTATCAATACCATTTACAATGCCACTAAGCTTATCATTATATTTTCTCAGTAATCCATCTAACTTCTCACCGAAAAATTCATATTGAATTTCTTCTTTATACGTCGGGCTCACCGCTGTAATTTGATCCGAAGCGATAATACCGCCTTTCATAAAGTTTATGTTTCCATAAAACTCTAGCTGCTCACTATGAAAATATTCATCACCAAGCTCTAACAAGTCGTACATCACTTCAGAAGGAAATACTCCTTGGAACTGCAAGTTGTGAATCGTATATACCGTTTTAATACGCTCATATAACGGGTTATCTTGATACTTTTCACGAAGTAAGAAATTAACCATAGCCGTATGCCAATCGTGGCTATGAAGAACATCCACTTCAAAATCAAGATGCGGAATACACTCTAACACTGCTTTTGAGAAATAAGAAAAACGCTCCCCGTCATCATAATGACCATACAGAGAATCTCTCTTAAAATAATATTCATTATCTATTAAGTAATACGTAATTCCGTCTTGCTCACCTTTTAAAATTCCGCAATATTGATTTCTCCACCCAAGCGGGACGTTAATTACTTTATGTAACGTACATCCATCTCTTAACTTTTGCGGAATGAGACTATAATTCGGAAGTATAATACGAACGTCCACTCCTAATTTTTTCAGCTCTTTTGGGAGCGCACCCGCTACATCAGCTAATCCTCCCGATTTCACAAACGGTACACATTCTGATACTGCAAATAAAATATTCACTTGTTGTCCCACTGCGCGAAAAGTTTTTATACTCCTCTTGCAGCTTCCTCCCTTCGAGTTTTCATTTAAATTAAAACTTTAATCAGTGGGAGAAAAAGCCCCCACTGATTCTTTAGGAATAACTATTAATCGTACTGTTTTGTACGCTTCCTTTTTCTACAACATATGGCTCATCGATGTTTCCTTTTAATACGACACCGTCGCCAATTTTCACGTCTTTATCAATAATAACACCGTCTATTATACAGTTATCTCCAATTTGGCTCTTTTGCATAATAATACTGTTACGAATAATTGAACCTTTTCCAATTTTAACCGAACGGGAAACAACACTGTTTTCGACTTCCCCTTCAATAATACTGCCATTTGCAATCATTGTATTTTTCACGACTGCACCCTTTAGATAACGAGTTGGCGGCTCATCTTTTACTTTCGTAAAGATCGGCGCTTCTTTCTTAAATAATTGCTTCCAAATAGCAGGCTGCAAAATTTCTAAGCTATGTTTATAGTAACTTTCAATCGAATCAATAATAGCTACATATCCTGTATGCTCATACGTAGCAATATGCAGTGATTTTCCGCGCTTTTCTCTCACTACATCAAATAAACTGTATTGCTCCACATCTTTATATGTCTCAAATAAATCTAACAATAATTGTTTCTTTAACATGTATGTTTGAAGCGAAACCCCTTCATGGCAAACTTCCGTAATATCAGCTGCCGTATGTATATGTCGCTCTAACACCGCCTGGAAATTTAATGCTGTTACGAGATGGCTATTCGTAATAACAACGTACTCTTCTCTGCTTCTTAGAAAATAATCAATATGTCTTCTAAAGTGTGCAAAAGACCCAAACTCATCTTGGTCACATTGGCAATTTGGCGGGAATAAAAATAGTCCGTCTCGTTTTCTATCTAAATCCCACTGTTTTCCTGAACCAACATGGTCCATTAGTGAGCGATTTTTATGACTTGTAAAAACCGCTACACTATGAATATTAGAATTCACCATATTTGAAAGCATGAAATCAATGAGTCGGTAACGGCCCCCAAACGGTAACGCCGCTAATGAACGATGCCCTGTTACTTTCTTTAAGGAAGGAAAACTTCCCGTTGCATTAATAATTCCTAACATTTTTTCTCCCATTCATTTCATCCCCCTTTTCTATTTCCCTTCAGCAATGAGTACTACATCGTCGACATTTTTTTCTGGACGAATAATTGTTCCATCTTCAATAACCATTTCCGAACCAACGATCGCTCTTTCAATCACAACATTTTTACCAATCTTTGCTCCTGGCATAACGACAGAATCAATAACCATACTACCTTCTTCCACCGTCACCCCTTGGAATAACACAGAATGCTTCACGTCCCCTTCAATGACGCATCCTTCGTTAATAAGTGATTCTTCTACTTTTGCCTTTTCTGCAATATATTGAGGTGGCTCATTTGGATTCACAGAATAAATACGCCAATTACGATCGTTTAAATTCAGCGATGTTTCATCGCGAAGTAAATCCATATTCGCTTCCCATAAGCTTTTCACCGTTCCAACATCTTTCCAATATCCTTCAAATGGATACGCCATTAGCTTCTTCCCTTCATCTAATAAAAGTGGAAGTACATCTTTTCCGAAATCATTACTAGATTCAGGATTTCTTGCATCCATCTCTAAATACTCTTTCAAAATTGCCCAGTTAAAAATATAAATTCCCATTGATGCAAGATTACTTCTTGGAAATTGTGGTTTCTCTTCAAACTCAACAATCTCCATCTCTTCATTTGTATTCATAATGCCAAAGCGACTCGCTTCATCCCAAGGTACTTCAATAACAGAAATGGATACGTCCGATTCTTTCTCAATATGGTAATCTAGCATCTTACTGTAATCCATTTTATAAATATGGTCGCCTGATAAAATGAGAACATACTCCGGTTCATACTGACTTAAATAGTTTAAGTTTTGATAAATGGCACTTGCCGTACCTGTATACCACTTCACCCCTGAAGACTCCGCATAAGGAGGTAATACTGTGACTCCACCGTTTACTCGGTCTAAATCCCACGCATTTCCAATTCCGATATAATTATGAAGTTCAAGTGGTTGATATTGTGTTAAAATCCCAACCGTTTCAATACCAGAATTCGCACAGTTACTTAGCGTAAAATCAATAATGCGATATTTACCACCAAATGGAACAGCTGGCTTGGCTAAATTTTTTGTTAATGCACTTAAACGACTACCTTTTCCCCCTGCTAGTAACATTGCTACGCACTTTTGTTTTTGAGCCATCTTGTTTTTTGCTCCCCTTTCTCGTCTTCACTGGTCGTAATATGGATACGCCAAATGGTGGAATTGTAATCTCTACATGTGCTGCTTGATTATGGTACGGTTCTAGAATCGTCTTAAGACGTTTCTTATTCACTTGCCCCGAACCGCCATATTGCTCAGCATCACTGTTTAAAATCTCGTTATAATACTCGAAATCTGGTACACCTACTTTATAGTTTTCATATGTAGCTTTCGTAAAATTACATACGACAACTAACGCATCTTCTTGTTTATCCCCTTGGCGGATAAAAGAGAAAATACTTTGCTCATTATTATTAGCATCAATCCACTGAAAGCCTTCAGGTGAATGGTCAAGCTGCCAAAGTGGTTTTGAGCGCTTATACAATGCTATGAGCTCTTTAAAGTAATCATGCATATAACGATGCATTTCAAAATCATGTAAATTCCAATCTAAATCTTCAAGGTCTTTCCACTCATCAAACTGTCCGAATTCTCCTCCCATGAAAAGTAACTTCTTTCCTGGGTGAGTAAAGAAATATCCATATAATAAACGAAGCTGAGCAAACTTATCCCAGTAATCACCTGGCATTTTATTTAATAACGACTTTTTCCCATGAACGACTTCATCATGAGAAAGTGGTAATATGAAGTTTTCAGAGTACGCATATAGTAAAGAAAACGTCATTTTCTCATGAATGTGTTTCCTATATTCAGGCGCACACTCCATATATTTCAGTACATCATTCATCCAGCCCATGTTCCATTTGTAATTGAATCCAAGCCCACCTTCATACGTTGGAGTTGTTACAAGTGGCCAAGCTGTTGAATCTTCTGCCGTCATAAGAAAATCTTCATCCTCTGCAAACACTGCTTCATTTAACTCTCTTAAAAATGAAACAGCATGCTCATTACTTTGCTCTTGTCCTTCTTTATTCCAGTACAACATGTTCGCAACTGCATCTACTCTGAAACCATCAATATGGAAATATCTCATCCAAAATAACGCATTTGAAATTAAGAAATTACGTACCTCTCTCTTCCCTAAATCAAAATTGACAGTTCCCCATACTGGATTTTCTTGTACATCTTTATCTTTATATTCATAGGTCGGTGTGCCATCAAACAAATATAAACCGTGAGCATCTTTACAAAAGTGCCCCGGCACCCAATCTAAAATGACACCGATTCCATATTTATGACATTCGTCGACAAAATACATTAAATCATGCGGCGTACCAAATCTACTCGTCGCTGCATAATATCCCGTTCCTTGATATCCCCAAGAACGATCATATGGATGCTCAACAAGCGGCATAATTTCAATATGTGTAAATTGATGTTCCACCACATACGGGATGAGCTCTTCTACCATTTCCCTGTAAGAATACAGCGTTCCATCTTCTTTCTTTTTCCAAGAACCAAAATGTAATTCATAAACTGTCATCGCTTCTTTATAAATCGGTTTTTTCTTTTTCTTACGAGTCCAGTTTTTATCATTCCATTCATATCCTTTTATATCAAAAACTACAGATGCCGTATTCGGTCTTACTTCTGCATATATAGCATACGGATCTGCCTTTAAAATGACGTCACCAGCCAACGTTTCAATCGCATATTTATATATTTCTCCTTCTTCAATATGCGGTATAAATAAGGACCAAATGCCTTCTTCTGTCACTTGTAGCATCTTATGTTGCTCATAATCCCACTCATTAAAATCTCCAACAACACTCATTGCTTTCGCATGAGGAGCCCACACTGTAAATCGTACCCCTTGAATCTCATCTTCCGTCACAACATGTGCGCCAAAGATGTTATAACTTTCATAGTACTTTTCTGTATGAAACTCATCTCGTTTCACTTCTTCACAATTTATTACACTCAATATGCTCACCTCACTTAGATGACAGAATTTTTTATACTTTAACTATTTCTGCGAAAAACTGCAATATCCTTGTTAATTTATAAAAAATATTCGTTTTTTTCTTAAAAATGTTAGTTTTTCTTCACATTTCCGTGTAAAATATCGAATTTTGACGAATATTCATTGAAAACGCTTTATTATTCTTCTATATTTTTACCTATTATTTTTTCTCAACCTTTATTTTATTAGATTTATCCTATTTTTCATGCTATTTTTCATTCAAAATCAAAACAAAATAATCTGTCATAAAAAAATGTTTCTCAACATTTTTTGTCACAATTTTATTGAAATGCAAAATTCATAAGCATATACTCGCTCTCAATAAAGAACTTAGATCTTCCGTAACTATAATTCATAGTGGACTACTATGTTTACTTATTTATCCTTGTTGCGAACGGTCACTATGAAAATTTAACTAGGAGGGCTTTCTTATGTCATTAAAACAAAAAGTAGGAATGGGAGTTGTCACCGCTTCACTTGGTTTATCCCTTACATTCGGAGGTGTATTCGCCTATTTCAGTGATTCAGAAACATCGAGTAACTCATTTCAAGCCGCCTAACAACGAAGCTTGGTACTGAAAAAGACGGTAAGCTGCTTGGCCAATATTATTATGCAAGACCTGACGAAAACCTTGCCGGCGATGTAAATGGTGATAAAGTAATCCATATTAAAGATGCTAAAATTATCGCTAGCAACTACATTAAAAAAGGACTAACTGTAAAAGACGGAGATCTTAATAAAGATGGAATTGTCGACGGAAAAGATATTCACTTCGTTGAAAAGAACTTCTTGAAAAAAGGTCCAGATGCATCTAAATCACAAACACCTGTAGAAAAATCAAAAAGCGGTACACTGACAGATATTTTAAAGAAGTTAGGATTAACACCTAAAAAATAATCATAAAGAGCACTCTATATAAAATAGAGTGCTCTTTTCTATAAATGACCCTTATCCAGCAAAAGGGGTATATTGGGGATATACAAGGGAAACCGGAAAAGGAATTTATATTGAATTATATATAAATCCAGAAGTAAGAAGCAGGTCCCCACTTCCGGATTATTTAGCAATTAATTATAGTACTGGTGCCATAGTTTCTTTTAATACTTTTACAGAATGAGCGAATTTCGCTTTTTCTTCTTCATTTAGCTCAAGTTCTACGATTTCACGTACACCTTCGCGGTTAATAACAGCTGGAACACCTACGTAAGCATCTTTCTCACCGTATTGACCTTCAAGGTATGCAGATACAGTTAATACGCTGTTCTCGTTGTTTAAGATCGCTTTAGTTACACGAAGTAGTGACATACCGATTCCGTAGTAAGTTGCACCTTTACGTTCGATGATATGGTAAGCTGCATCACGTACATTTTCGAAGATTTTATCTAAGTCTTCTTGTTTGTACTGTTCGTTGTTAGCTAAGATTGTTTCTAGTTTTTGTACACCGATAGTAGCGTGGCTCCATACTGGAAGTTCAGTGTCACCGTGCTCACCAACGATGTAAGCATGAACGTTACGTGGATCTACATCTAAGTAGTCACCTAACATGTAACGGAAACGAGCAGAGTCTAAAGTAGTACCAGAACCGATTACGCGCTCTTTCGGTAAACCAGATTCTTTCCAAGTTACGTAAGTTAAAATATCAACCGGGTTAGTTGCGATTAAGAAGATTCCATCGAATCCGCTATCCATAATGCCGCGAACGATTTGTTTAAAGATCTTTGTATTTTTCTCAACTAAGTCTAAACGAGTTTCACCTGGCTTTTGTGGTAACCCAGCAGTGATAACAACTAGATCTGCATCTTTACAATCTGCATAGCTACCGCTCCAAACTTTTGTTGGTGATGGAGAGAATGGTACCGCATGGCTTAAGTCCATTGCTTCCCCTTCTGCTTTTGCTTCATTAACATCTACTAATACGAATTCTTCAGCTACACCTTGGTTGATCATTGAGTAAGCGTAACTACAACCTACAGCTCCTGTTCCTACTAATACTACA
The DNA here is from genome assembly GCF_001429475.1 of Bacillus sp. Root131. NCBI lineage: Bacteria > Bacillati > Bacillota > Bacilli > Caryophanales > Bacillaceae > Bacillus > Bacillus sp. Root131. The sequence goes on along the minus strand of NZ_LMJQ01000012.1, from coordinate 10,139 downwards.
CGATTGATACCTTTTTTCATGGTAATTTCCCCTCTCTATTGTTCACATATATTTTTTTATGATTGTTTAAGTAATTAATTAAAATACTAATTTAATGTTGTTTAACTTCTTTACATTCATATTGTAGCACGTATTATTGTGAATTACTTCACAATTTATGACCTATTTGTGAACTTTTTCACATAGAGTGTAAAGTTGTTAGATCAGGTGTGGAATCCATACCAAATTAGGTGTTTTCTTTAGATTGTGAATAAAAATGTATGATTCAATTACTCACTGTAACTAAATTCACTTTCTATAATAAAAATCCTAACATTCACAAAAAATGTAATCACATTATAAGATTAAACTGACTGATCACATCATTCCCTTACAAGATGGACGTCAATTAGCTTATATAGAATACGGTTAAATAAACGAATTAGCCTATACTTTATCACCTCCCTTTTAATCATTACTATATATTAAAAAATATCCGTTAAAATTATGCATTCTTTTCTAATAATAAACCATTCAATATAAGTGATAGGCTATGCAAAGCTTTAGACAACCGTGCCTCTGCATCTTCAGAATTTGCAATCCAACAAGCAAGGTCCACTAGTCCGCCATTTATATATCTTGCTAAAGCTTCACAGTCCGTCTTTTCAATAATACAGTCCTTCATTAATTGCTGAAGCATCTCGGCCATCGTCACTAAACATTGTGACTGTGATGATTGATAATAACTAGTTCCTAATACTGCTGGTGCATCTCGAAGTACGATTCGCTGAATTTCTGGATTAAGTGCCATCGTTAAATATGCACGACAACGCCCAACAAACCCTTCCCATTTTCCTTCCGCTTCATCTGATACTTTCCCTAATTTATTATCCATTTCCATATCAATTTCTTTTACAACTGCTTCTAACAATCCTTTTTTATCACCAAAATGATGATAAATTGCACCACGTGTTAAACCGACAGATGCTGTAAAATCATCCATAGACGTATTTACATATCCAACTGTACCAAAAGCCTCTCTTGCTGCCCACAGCAATTTAGCACGTGTTTCAGTAATCATTTCTGCTCTCGTTTTTTTAATCATCTTTTCCTCCTACTTCTATTCATTCTCTTTATTCAAAATGAATTGCACTATAGTATCGTTCTCTATATAAAAGAATAACTCCTTTAAACATCGGCTCTATCCAGAGATAAAACATTTCAATTGACATACGCTCCGTATGTTAATATGATATTGGCATACGGTGCGTATGTCAATTATTTCTAGCTTACAAGATAATATAACTTCTTACCTATACCCTACATTGACTCACTGTCCCTTTTTATAGAAGGTATTAATGAAACAGAGGAGGAGTTAAAAGAATGAAGAATGTATATGTACACGTCAAATATTGTGGTGATTATCATGTTTAATTCCTACCGTGAGATTTTCAGTGCTCCTGGTACAAAAGGATTCTCATTAGCAGGATTTATAGCTCGTATGCCCATATCAATGATGGGTATTGGTATTGTTACCATGTTATCTCAAGTAAGTGGTGACTATTGGCTTGCTGGAGCTGTTGCAGCTACCTTTACATTATCATCAGCTTTACTAGCTCCTCATATTTCTCGGATGGCTGATCAATTAGGGCAATCTCGCATACTTCTTCCGACTACAGGTATTAGCGTTTTCTTTACAATCCTCTTACTTCTATGTACGAAATATGAAGCTCCTTATTGGACGCTATTTCTATCCGCTTTATGTGCAGGTTGTATGCCAAATATGTCAGCTATGGTACGTGCACGTTGGACTAAACTATACCGCGGATCCCATAAATTGCATACAGCATTTTCCTTCGAATCGGTCGTCGACGAAATTTGCTTCATAATTGGTCCTGTATTATCTGTCAGTTTAAGTGTTATGTTCTTCCCAGAAGCAGCGCCACTTTTATCATCTGTTTTTCTTACAATCGGGGTATGCCTATTTACTATGCAAAAAAGCACAGAACCGCCTGTACACCCTCGCGACATTACAAACAACGGAACAGTATTTAAAATTGGTTCTTTGCGAGTACTAGTATTCACACTCATTGCTATAGGTACTATCTTCGGCACAATAGATGTCGTTAGTGTAGCTTTTGCTGAGCAGCAAGGAAACACAGTAGCTGCTAGCTTTGTACTTTCTGTCTATGCAATCGGTTCATGCCTGGCAGGCCTTATTTTCGGTACTCTTAAACTCAATACCCCACCCTATAATCAGTTTTTAATAGCGGTCACACTTTCCATGATAACAATGCTGCCACTAGTTTTTGTAAACAGTATTACTTGGCTAGTAGTTATTGTTTTCTTTGCAGGGCTATCTGTCGCTCCTACTATGATTATTACTATGGGGCTTGTGGAAAAAATCGTACCTGAATCAAAGATAACCGAAGGAATGACTTGGGCAATTACAGGACTTGGAATTGGAGTCTCCCTAGGATCAGCGATAGCTGGTTTAGTTATTGATAACTTTGGAGCCCATGTAGGATTTAATGTGGCTATTATAGCAGGAGGCCTTGCCTTAACTATTGCACTTTTAGGCTACAAAACTCTTCACTCCGCATATAGTCATGTTGTTATTAAACAAGATGAACATTCAATAGAAAGTTAAAACATATTCAAAAAATAGGATTACCTTTTCTTATGTATGAGAAAAGGTAATCCTATTTTAAACTTATTATTTATAATTTGTCATAGCTTCTTCTATATCTATACACAACAAAAAAGAGATAGCAGATTATGCTATCTCTTTTAGTATGACCCGTACGGGATTCGAACCCGTGTTACCGCCGTGAAAGGGCGGTGTCTTAACCACTTGACCAACGGGCCAGTTCTGGCAGAGAAGAAGGGATTCGAACCCTCGCACCGCGTTCGCGATCTACTCCCTTAGCAGGGGAGCCCCTTGAGCCACTTGGGTACTTCTCTATAAATATGGCTCCGCAGGTAGGACTCGAACCTACGACCGATCGGTTAACAGCCGATAGCTCTACCACTGAGCTACTGCGGAACAATTATGGTGGGCCTAAATGGACTCGAACCATCGACCTCACGCTTATCAGGCGTGCGCTCTAACCAGCTGAGCTATAGGCCCATAATTGAAAAGCGGGTGAAGAGAATCGAACTCTCGACCAGAGCTTGGAAGGCTCTTGTTTTACCACTAAACTACACCCGCATAAAATTGAAAATGGTGAGCCATGAAGGATTCGAACCTTCGACCCTCTGATTAAAAGTCAGATGCTCTACCAACTGAGCTAATGGCTCATTTTGAAAGTGGTGCCGGCTAGAGGACTTGAACCCCCAACCTACTGATTACAAGTCAGTTGCTCTACCAATTGAGCTAAGCCGGCTTGCGACTTCAAAATGGTGGCTCGGGACGGAATCGAACCGCCGACACGAGGATTTTCAGTCCTCTGCTCTACCGACTGAGCTACCGAGCCTTATTAAAATGGCGGTCCCGACCGGGGTCGAACCGGCGATCTCCTGCGTGACAGGCAGGCATGTTAACCACTACACCACGGGACCATTTGGTTGCGGGGACA
>NZ_LMJQ01000012.1:2500-6530 GCF_001429475.1 Bacillus sp. Root131 | reverse complement strand
AAAAATGGAGGAGGTAGAGGGATTCGAACCCCCGCGCGACTCTCGCCGCCTGTCGGTTTTCAAGACCGATCCCTTCAGCCGAACTTGGGTATACCTCCGAGATATAAACCTTTAGTGGTGGACCTTGTAGGACTCGAACCTACGACCGGACGGTTATGAGCCGTCTGCTCTAACCAGCTGAGCTAAAGGTCCTTTATGGTAGCGGCGGAGGGGATCGAACCCCCGACCTCACGGGTATGAACCGTACGCTCTAGCCAGCTGAGCTACACCGCCATAAATGATATTAAAATAAGTGGAGCCTAGCGGGATCGAACCGCTGACCTCCTGCGTGCAAGGCAGGCGCTCTCCCAGCTGAGCTAAGGCCCCATGTTTTTKGKAATATCGGGAAGACAGGATTTGAACCTGCGACCCCCTGGTCCCAAACCAGGTGCTCTACCAAGCTGAGCCACTTCCCGTTAATAAAAGCGCGCCCGAGAGGAGTCGAACCCCTAACCTCTTGATCCGTAGTCAAACGCTCTATCCAATTGAGCTACGGGCGCATATGGTGCCGAGGGCGGGGGTCGAACCCGCACGGTGGTCACCCACCGCAGGATTTTAAGTCCTGTGCGTCTGCCTGTTCCGCCACCCCGGCATGTCATATTGAAAATTGGAGCGGAAGACGGGATTCGAACCCGCGACCCCAACCTTGGCAAGGTTGTATTCTACCACTGAACTACTTCCGCAAGACATGTNTGTCATATTGAAAATTGGAGCGGAAGACGGGATTCGAACCCGCGACCCCAACCTTGGCAAGGTTGTATTCTACCACTGAACTACTTCCGCAAGACATGTTTGAGATATTTTATTAAAAGTGCGGGTGAAGGGAGTCGAACCCCCACGCCAAAGGCGCTAGATCCTAAGTCTAGTGCGTCTGCCAATTCCGCCACACCCGCATATTAATATTTTAAGAAAAAATGGGGCGACTGATGGGAATCGAACCCACGAATGCCGGAGCCACAATCCGGTGCGTTAACCACTTCGCCACAACCGCCATGATTTTCTGGTGCCGACTAGAGGACTTGAACCCCCAACCTACTGATTACAAGTCAGTTGCTCTACCAATTGAGCTAAGTCGGCTAAATGGTGGAGGATGACGGGATCGAACCGCCGACCCCCTGCTTGTAAGGCAGGTGCTCTCCCAGCTGAGCTAATCCTCCATTTGCCTGGCAACGTCCTACTCTCACAGGGACAAGGTCCCAACTACCATCGGCGCTAGAGAGCTTAACTTCCGTGTTCGGTATGGGAACGGGTGTGACCTCTCTGCCATCATTACGTCCTACTCTCACAGGGACAAGGTCCCAACTACCATCGGCGCTAGAGAGCTTAACTTCCGTGTTCGGTATGGGAACGGGTGTGACCTCTCTGCCATCATCACCAAACTATGAAGGCATATTCYTTCAAAACTAGATAACATTGCTWCATATTATATGGTTAAGTCCTCGATCTATTAGTATTCGTCAGCTCCACATGTCACCATGCTTCCACCTCGAACCTATCAACCTGATCATCTTTCAGGGATCTTACTAGCTTACGCTATGGGAAATCTCATCTTGAGGGGGGCTTCATGCTTAGATGCTTTCAGCACTTATCCCTTCCGCACATAGCTACCCAGCTATGCCCTTGGCAGAACAACTGGTACACCAGCGGTGCGTCCATCCCGGTCCTCTCGTACTAAGGACAGCTCCTCTCAAATTTCCTACGCCCACGACGGATAGGGACCGAACTGTCTCACGACGTTCTGAACCCAGCTCGCGTACCGCTTTAATGGGCGAACAGCCCAACCCTTGGGACCGACTACAGCCCCAGGATGCGATGAGCCGACATCGAGGTGCCAAACCTCCCCGTCGATGTGGACTCTTGGGGGAGATAAGCCTGTTATCCCCGGGGTAGCTTTTATCCGTTGAGCGATGGCCCTTCCATGCGGAACCACCGGATCACTAAGCCCGACTTTCGTCCCTGCTCGACTTGTAGGTCTCGCAGTCAAGCTCCCTTATGCCTTTGCACTCTACGAATGATTTCCAACCATTCTGAGGGAACCTTTGGGCGCCTCCGTTACACTTTAGGAGGCGACCGCCCCAGTCAAACTGCCCACCTGACACTGTCTCCCGGGTCGATAAGACCCGTAGGTTAGAATTTCAATACAGTCAGGGCGGTATCCCACCAGCGCCTCCACCGAAGCTAGCGCTCCGGTTTCAATGGCTCCCGCCTATCCTGTACAAACTGTACCAAAATTCAATATCAGGCTACAGTAAAGCTCCACGGGGTCTTTCCGTCCTGTCGCGGGTAACCTGCATCTTCACAGGTACTATAATTTCACCGAGTCTCTGGTTGAGACAGTGCCCAAATCGTTACACCTTTCGTGCGGGTCGGAACTTACCCGACAAGGAATTTCGCTACCTTAGGACCGTTATAGTTACGGCCGCCGTTTACTGGGGCTTCAGTTCAGAGCTTCGCTTACGCTAACCCCTCTCCTTAACCTTCCAGCACCGGGCAGGTGTCACCCCCTATACTTCGCCTTACGGCTTCGCAGAGAGCTGTGTTTTTGCTAAACAGTCGCTTGGGCCTATTCACTGCGGCTTTCCGTTAAGAAAGCACCCCTTCTCCCGAAGTTACGGGGTCATTTTGCCGAGTTCCTTAACCAGAGTTCTCTCGCACACCTTAGGATTCTCTCCTCGCCTACCTGTGTCGGTTTGCGGTACAGGCACCTTTTATCTCGCTAGAAGCTTTTCTTGGCAGCGGGGAATCAAAGACTTCGCTCCATAAGGAGCTTCCCCATCACAGCTCAGCCTTYACGATAAGCGGATTTGCCTACTTATCAGCCTAACTGCTTGGACGTGCACAACCAATCGCACGCTTCTTCTATCCTTCTGCGTCCCTCCATTGCTCAAACGATAAAGAGGTGGTACAGGAATATCAACCTGTTGTCCATCGCCTACGCCTGTCGGCCTCGGCTTAGGTCCTGACTAACCCTGAGCGGACGAGCCTTCCTCAGGAAACCTTAGGCATTCGGTGGACGGGATTCTCACCCGTCTTTCGCTACTCATACCGGCATTCTCACTTCTAAGCGCTCCACCAGTCCTTCCGGTCTGACTTCACTGCACTTAGAACGCTCCCCTACCACTGATACCATTGGTATCAATTCGCAGCTTCGGTGGTGTATTTAGCCCCGGTACATTTTCGGCGCAGAGTCACTCGACTAGTGAGCTATTACGCACTCTTTAAATGGTGGCTGCTTCTAAGCCAACATCCTAGTTGTCTAAGCAACTCCACATCCTTTTCCACTTAATACACACTTTGGGACCTTAGCTGGCGATCTGGGCTGTTTCCCTCTTGACTACGGATCTTATCACTCGCAGTCTGACTCCTAAGGATAAGTCATTGGCATTCGGAGTTTGACTGAATTCGGTAATCCGATGAGGACCCCTAGTTCAATCAGTGCTCTACCTCCAAGACTCTTACACTTAAGGCTAGCCCTAAAGCTATTTCGGGGAGAACCAGCTATCTCCAGGTTCGATTGGAATTTCTCCGCTACCCACACCTCATCCCCGCACTTTTCAACGTGCGTGGGTTCGGGCCTCCATTCAGTGTTACCTGAACTTCACCCTGGACATGGGTAGATCACCTGGTTTCGGGTCTACGACCACGTACTAAACGCCCTATTCAGACTCGCTTTCGCTGCGGCTCCGCCTCTTCAGCTTAACCTYGCACGGGATCGTAACTCGCCGGTTCATTCTACAAAAGGCACGCCATCACCCATTAACGGGCTCTGACTATTTGTAGGCACACGGTTTCAGGATCTCTTTCACTCCCCTTCCGGGGTGCTTTTCACCTTTCCCTCACGGTACTGGTTCACTATCGATCACTAGGGAGTATTTAGCCTTGGGAGATGGTCCTCCCAGATTCCGACGGAATTTCACGTGTTCCGCCGTACTCAGGATACATTCAAGAGAGAACGAAGTTTCGACTACGGGGTTGTTACCCTCTACGACGG
>NZ_LMJQ01000011.1:0-59482 GCF_001429475.1 Bacillus sp. Root131 | reverse complement strand
CTTGTCTTCAAACGAAAAACACCTCCAATGAATTTGCATACTTAGTATGCGAATTCAGGAGGTGTTTTTTTCATGTACCACTATTCGGGTTCACTTCAAAGATAAGTGCTTTTTTCTTGATTATATTTTTTATTCAATATACAGCCAATAATACTTCATGTTGGTACACAAGGCATGATTAATTTCGGATCAATATTTATGATACAGTTCTCCCCTCTTTACTAACTAGTAAAGCGTCATCTTGACCATTATCACAATCAAACCAATAAGTTATTCCTTTTATTTCTTTACGATTAGGTTGAACCTCTATTTTCTTGATTATTGCTCGCAATAGAGACTTTTTTTGTTCATAAGTAGCATTTTCATATAGATTAGTGAAATTTTCAAGTGCCTTTATAACCATTTCTTTCGTAATAGGTATTTCCGAACTCTCAATCTTCCTATCTAATTTACTTTTTTCCCTTTCTAGTTCAACCATCTCTTCTCTTAAGGGCTCGGATAATTCCGTATATGTTTCTACTCGAATTTTCTCATCAAAATAATCCTTATTAAGTTTTTTTATAAATTGCTTCTTTCTTTTTAATTCTTCATTTATATAAGATAAATCATTTTTTATTCTTTTTATTCCATTTTCTTTTTTCTCTTGGATACGTTCAAACGTTTTATCAACAATTGAAGGTATTAAAATAATTTTATTAATACATTGCAATACCTTTTCCTCAATATCTTCCTTACGAATAAGATTAGATTTACAGGCCAACTTCCCCTTACTATGAAATGCTTGGCACATATAGTATAAATGATATCCTGATTTATCTCGTTTCTTAGTTTTACACATTACCATTCCTGCTCCACAAGATGGACAACGTAAAATACCAGATAGTACAAATTCCCCATTAAAATTACGATTTTTAGAAATACTTTTCTTGTGGGCATAATTCACACTTTGGACCCTTTTCCATAAATCCTCAGATACAATAGGTTCATGTTTACCTTTAACAAACTTATATTCGTCTGTTTTTCCTTTTCTTCTTTCTACGTTCCAATTCTTATGTCGCCCCCATCTACAGTATCCGATATATAGCGGATTCTCTAAAATTGTTTTAATTGTACCTATACTAAATAATCTCCCTCTCTTCGTTTTAAAACCTTGTTGATTTAAAATAACAGCAATGGATTTATACCCTTTTCCTTCAACTCTTAAATCAAATACCTTCCGTACAATCTCAGCTTCTTCTTTGTTAATTTTTAGCTCCTTGTTCTTAACATCATATCCAAGTACACGTCCTCCATTCCAATAACCTAACTCTGCTCGCTTAGACATACCAGATTTTACCCTTTGTACAATCATTGAACGCTCATATTCAGCAAATGTAGCCAATAATTGGATAAATGCAGTTCCTCCAGTCGTAGAACTATCTAAGTTATTATCGCTTACTAACACACAACATTTTCTTGGAGCAAGGACATCATCTATTAACTTAGTAACATCACTTACTCTTCTTGATATTCGGTCAACAGATTTAACTAATATTCCTGTAAATTTCTCTTGATAAAGGTCTTTAAATAAACGCTGTATTTCAGGTCGATTATAATCCTTTCCTGAATAGCCATCATCAACGTATATATCGTATACCTCATAACCTTTAGCGTTAGCATATTGTTTTAAACAATCTTCTTGTGCCCCTAGAGAGAATCCCTCATTCGCTTGCTCCTCGGTCGATACCCTAATATAAATAGCTACTTTACGCTTACTATGATTCATGTTCCTTCCCCCAATTAATTAGTAATGTCTTTTAGTTCTATATTTTCAATTACAATCAACCCTAATATTTCTATTAATTGATTCCATTTTGTCTCTTCCACACTTGGAATAATCATATTTCCTAACTCCTGCTGACTACGACTAAAGTTCATTTCTTCCTTTTTCAATTTCCTCACCCTTTTAATTCCTAAATAATAGGCTTATGCTTACCCTCTACATTTATATTTCCATAGCTATACATTCCTTGATAAAAAGATTTTCTATCCAGAATTCTTTTAACTTGTACTTTCGTAAACTTTTTCCCTTTTGCAGTAGTAAATCCTTCGGTATTTAATTGCTCAGCTAAATTCGATAGTGACCACTTAGGATAGAGTGCTCTTAAGGTAAATACACGCTTTACAGCTTCGGCTTCCTTAACATTAACCTCAATATACTTTTGACCTTTTCTAGCCTTATAACCATAAGCCACTCTTCCGCCTGCATACCCACCTTCCTGGGCTTTTTTATTACGTCCGCGTCCTAACTTAAGAGCGATTTCTAAACGTTGATATTGGTCCAATAACTCCATCAATCCATTAATTAAAAAGTCATTTGGATCTTTCTTATAAATACTGTAATTCGGTTGTTCAATACTTTTCACATCAACTTGATACTTATTAAACTCTCGATGTATCAACACTTTCACAATATCCGAGCGCCATAAACGATTTGTATTTAAAACCACTACATAATCTATATCCTTCGTCCGAAGTCTTGATAGCATATTTTGAAATCCTTCTCGTTCTACTTCAAGTGCTTCTTCATCTACTTTCGCTCCACTAATACCAAGGTCACTGTATATATCAATCAAATTCCAATCATTATCCTTACAAAGTTTTCTAATCTCATCTTGTTGATATAAAGCACTATAACCTTCTTTAGCTTGTCCTTGGGTTGATACCCTAACATAGCCAATCACATTCACAAAAAATCCCCCTAGCGTAACGATATTTAAAATTAACGTAACGTTTCGAATAAAATGTAAAATATTAACAATTAAAATCATATTAATTTTGCATTTCAATTCCAACCCTTTATTTAAAATTAATTTTTATCTCTTACTTTTAAATGATTACTCTGTTCAAAAGATACCTTTAAATACTTGTAGCTAGTGGGGATTAAACAATTATTTAAAATTAATATGTTTTAAAACTATTTTTTTAAGAACTTTTTTTCTTATAAATAGTTACTTTTACATCGCCTCGATACTCATTTTTATATCCTTTCTCATCTATAGCTTCCAAATTTATCAATTCGAGGCATTTTATAAATTCATCATAGTTACCAGTTCTAACCTTAGGTTTTTTAAAATTTTTACTAAATGTGTAAGCTTGTTTTCCATATCCTCTTTCATCCTTCTTAAACTTCTGCATATTATCCACTAAGTATTGAGATAGTTTAGATTGAGAATAAACAACATTTACATCGTATATCTTCGTTATATTTACCCCTCCATGTCCCCATATATTTTCAAATTCCTTATTGCGTAACATTTCAAGTGGAACCCTTGGAATGTTAACCAATACATGATAATGAATTGTTCCACGCTTTTGAAAAGAACGAACAGCTAAATATTTAAAATCTCCAAATTTGGAGCGCATACGTTTTATCCATCTTTCAAAATCTTTACATGCTTTCTCTACAGCTACATTTTCCTTATAAGTTAAAGTAATTAATTGATCCCTATAATTCTTAAAATTAAGATATAAAAGGTGGTGGAAATCGTCGATTTCCTTATTTTTCAATCCCCTTACTTTTGTTTCTTTTTTCTTTCCTTCACTCACGAAATTCAATTTATTTCGTTTCTTTAACGGCCTATTACAATGTTTATTTATCCCTGTTTTAACTTCCCTTTCATATTCAACTACCTTTAAAAACCTCCCCAACTCTACAAATTTGTAATTATAACCAGGCATATCCTGCTCCTCCTTTTTATTTCTTGTCTAAAGAAACAGAACAAGTACAAAACATTCTCCCGGTTTCACATGCTTTTTCTAAACTTTTTAAAAAAATGTGTCTAAAATGTGAAAAAACCGCCATTTTAATGGACGGTTTCTTATTTGAGTTATATAATTATATGTTTTGTAGTTAATAATCCTCTTCAACTTCTAAGATATTGGCTAAATTTGAACGAACTTCATTAATTTTCTCATCTAACATATTCCTATCCCCCGATTGTTTTAACAATCCTACGCTTGTAATTAGCCCCCTAAAATGAATTAATATCATCCTTTCCTTTTCGCTATAATCATTCGGATAATTTTCCATTGCACGCATATGATCAGCCACCCACTTAGTCACCTTTTTATCAGGAAATTCGTTATCCTCAATTGCTACATTTAGTTCGTGAAAACTATAAAGGGAACTTTTATAAAAATCTTCTTCTATTCCACTTGGTATATCAGCTGAACCACCTAAATTCGAGATAATAAAAAGACTTAAAATAATACCTAAAATCCAAAATATTTTCTTTTTCCAAATAGGTCTCTTTACTTCTTTATGTACTACTACATCCTCTTTCAAATTTCTCATCTTCCCTTCCTTAAATTAAACCACTTTAAATAAATTGAATTTTCTTTCTTTATATCTTATACTTCCTTACCTTCTTCTCTACTACGTAGAGGGAGACTTCGTCTCTTTAGTTATAAAAATATAATATTTCTCTTTTGGTATTAACGAGAGACCTATATATACTTATTAAATAAAAGGAATATAACGGTACGCAAAAGCGTACCACTTTAAAGAAAATTATATGGTATCTTTCTCCATAAAGTCAACCGATATAAGTTGGGCAGGGATAAAGATGACAAAAAAAGTTATAGTAAAAATACATGAATTAACTAAAGAAAAGGGAATCTCCTTAAGGGAATTATCACGATTAACAGATATCCGTCACGCAGCTTTAAGTGAATTAGCTAATCAAAAAAGGCAAAATATTAACTTTAAACATATAGAGAAGATTGCAGAAACTTTTAACATTAAAGATATTAGAGAAATTATTGATTTTGATAAAAACTAAAAAATATACTTATCTAATGTCTTTTTTCCATAATCATATAAACTTTTTATTCCCATTGCATATACTAACTATTAATTAGTTTTTTTGGGGGGATACCGAATGGATTTATCCAAAGGCTTTATCTGCATTACTAATCCTTCTTGGTGTTACACATTATCTTCAAATAATATGCAACTAGCTTGTATTTGGTTAAGGAGAACGACCTTTAAAGCTATAGAGCAACATCAACCTATTTTTTTTGTAGAAAAGAAAAGTAGATTCCTTCGTGGTTACGGTTATTTTGATAAATTTGAAGTTAATACAACCAGACAATGTTGGGAAAAATATGAAATGTTAAATGGTTCTAAAACATTTAATGAATTTTTAAATCAGTTAAATTTTCCTAATGAGGAAAAAGGGTGGGCTCAGCCTATTGGAAATATATTAATTAAAAAAATTAAATGGCTTAATAAAGAAATACCTATTCACCAAATAAACGTAAATTTTCCAAAACCTACTGTAACAGGTAAAACTATAAACCCTGAGGAAGTTAAAATACTTCTCTCCTATTTTAATGCTTAACTAATATGTTCAAACTATTGATAAACTTAAATTATCCTTGAATTTAATGGTATAAAAAATAAAAAGGTCATGATAAAATCATGACCTTTTTTATTTACCACTTTTTAATTCACTGTAAATGAGATTTCTATCTTTAGATAATAACAAATCTACTAATTCTCTATCTTCAATACATTTTAAATTAATTCCTAGTGGATCAAGAATTGCTTTCATGGCAGATGTATTCCGATCATGAATAGTGGGTGCAGTATAGATTCCATTAACAATTGCCTCAGAATGTTCTTCCGCAAATAATTTAATGTGGTCTGGTACTGAAGAACCTTCAGCACTAAATTGTGCAGATTTAGCCTTAATTGTTGTTAATTCTAATATAAAGAATTCATCATTAATAATAAAAATAATATCTGGGGTTCCTGTCTTCCCCCTGGCGCTGGTCTTGGAAGACCAAATTCCCCTACTTTACCATTCCAATACACATCATCTATTATTTTTTCTTCTCGTAGCTGCTCCAATAATTTATAAAATAAATATTCATAATAAGCTCCCCTAAGGTTTTTATTATTAGTTAAATCAGCTCCTATAATGTCTCCTATAATTCCTAGATAAGACAAATAATTCTTATCAAATGTTTTTGCCGCAGAGTGTTCATTGATGATTTGTCCTATTTCATCTATATTTTCATTATTAGTAATACTAAGGTTTGAATTAATATCAAATTCATATTCTCCACTTAAATAATCCGGCTTGATTGTAGCCTTTTCCAAAACAGTTCCATCCATCGGGCTTATAAAAATAATGTCATAATTCTCATTTATGAACATTGGAGAAACTAATGAGCAACCACTTTTTATTAAATCACCTTTTATCATTACCCCATTTTGTTCAATAATTATTATTAAATTGCTATTTCCTTTATTTTCAATCTCAATATCCCTTGGTGGTATTTTTCTATTAGGATTTCCAATGTAATCCACCCATAACTTTAAATTATTACCAAAATTATATACTTGTGAATTTTCATATTTACTACTTAAAACCTCTTTAACATAAACTTCTTGTTCATCTTTAATTTTAATTGCAGGTAATTTATTGGAATCAGAGCTTCCAGGGTTCGGTATCTGAATTTTAAATCTCTCAATAATCCCCGTACTATAACACAGGTTTTCAAAATAAGATGCTGAAGATGCCTTTACAAGAGTAATATTACCTATATGTGTTTCCTTAAAAAGTTTAATTTCAGTATCTCGTTCCATTAAATCTTGTTTCCTGTACTTTTTTATTTTCTCTATTGTAAGTGGAATTTCACTTTCATCCCTAATCGAAAATACAAAATACGCCAATTCCTCTCGATCAAGATAATTTAATTCAATTAATAACTTTAAAATAACCCTAAATGGAAAGACTAAAATATTTTCACAATCTTTTAATATTACCGGATTAGTGATTTGGAGTTTTTCAAATTGTTCAAGAAATACCGATGAAGTTTCAATTAAACCTCCACTTTTTTTACCTTCCCCTAAGGTTCCGATATTTTCAATGCTATCTTTATGAAAATTATATAAGTATCTACCAGCATCTGTGATTTTTACAGTATTAGGCGTTGTACTGCTATCTATGTATAAAAACCCTAAATACTGTGGAATTGAAGCAAGTAAAGTACGAATAGATTGATTTGAAGGGGATCTTTTTTCCCTTACTGCCCCACGTTTTCTTAAATCATTTCCAATATTATTTTGTTTTTGCTCATTCCAACGTGTTTGATCATAATTCCTATTTATAAGGGATTCTATTAAACAAATCGTTTGGTGAAGACTTCCTCTTTTTGGAACAAGCCATACCTCTTTACTTCTATTTTTTTGTACCATAATAGCCTCCTAAATTTCATTCATAACAAATTATACCATATTAATAAAAAAGTCTACTCAACTAACATTAAGTAGACTTTTTTAAAACAAATACAAAATCTTTATTTATTTTCCCACCCTTATTACCTCTAGGAATTCTTAAATAGTGATTTTTAATTATATAGCTAAAGTAAGTATCAATTTCAAATCCAATCACTCTCGCTATATCACAAATAATGCTCCAACTTTCAACATTAATTTTCCTTATACTGCTATTTCCAATAACAATACAATATTTACCACCTTCTGCTAACACATTATAAACCTCAATTAAGTTCTTATGCATATCCTCAAAAAACTTTTTAACAATAAGTGCCCTCTTTTGATCAATTTTTTCAATATCGTAATATACTTCCTTAAGTTGCTTACTTAGTTCTAAAATTGACAAATCTAATTCTGATTTTACTTTTTTAGTAGTTATATTTTCAGTACCTACATAAGATTTTTTCTTATCCTTAATTGTTTCTTCGGAGTCTAAGCCTAGCCATAAATTTTCTAATCTTAATGTCCTAGCATAGTCAAATGCATTTATATAAGGAGGCGACGTAATTGCTACGTCAATTTTTGAATTTGCCTTTATGTTTAAAGCATCCCCCTCTAATATTTCTACTTTTCCTACCTTATTACTTAGAGTGTAATTTAAAAATTCTTCCATATATGCTAAGTATTTATTCACAATATTAGGAAACACGATAAAGGGATCAGAAGGTACTTTTTCAATTTTACTTGATACATATGGCTTAGGAGACACATCATCAGCATTCGAACATTTCCTAATTGAACTTGCTAAACATACATTTAAAAAATCTATTATTGCTGAATTCTCCAATTCATTTATCTCATTTTTAATAAGACCTAGTTTTTGAACATTTTGCTCTGAAAACCAGTGATACAAGTTGTTTATTTGAGGAACTACAGGATTTTTATAATCCATATAAGATTCTTGATATTGTTTAATTATTCTTTCTAGCCAATCGATTATTTCATTGATTTCTTGTAACTTTAAAGGAGTCGTCTTAACCTTAATTAATAACTTAGCAAAATTATCTATTTCTGTTCCATAAGCATCATGTCCATTTATAATGGATTCTAATAATGTAGTTCCGCTACCACTAAATGGGTCTAAAATGCTTGCCTTTCCCTCCCCAAGGTACTTATTCATAAACCATCTTGGTATTTCCGGAATAAATTTACATGGATATTTGAAATAACCGTGTGTATATGAATTGGGATTTGGTTGTTTTATTGCATAAGTTTTTCCGTTTTCTATACACATTGGTAAGCTTTCAACTTCTATTACTACTTCATCTTCCATTTTCTCAATAGCTAATTCTTCTTTAAACATATAACACTTTCCCTTAAAAAGTTTTTTTGTTCCTTTGTAATATTATATTGTTGAGAGCTTGTGATTATATAACGTGCAACTTCAATTCTACTTACTTCAAAACCTATCTTTTCCGCAAAAATTGAGAACAATAAATCAGTTGGTACCACAATTCCTCCATAAGAAGAATTACTTACTACAATAGTACAAAAACCACCTGGTTCTAATGCTGAATAGCATTTTTCAATCACTCTAAACATATCATGGAAATACAATTTCAACATAATCGGTATCTTTTTATCCCACAGTTTCTTTTCTTTCAATTCACTTAATATATCTTCTAATAATGGAATTGTATAAACATTATCTATATCTTCTTTAAAATTAGCATTAAGATGTGACCTTAGTGAAGATTTTTTAAGAGTTCTCATTTCCTCATAGTTTGCTACAAAGCCCCCAAACCACAGCTCTAACTTATAAATTTCAGTATAGTCGAAGCAATTAGCATAAGGTGGAGAAAAAATAACACCTGTAACGCTACTATCTTCAATAAATTTATCCATATCAATACATGTATGATTTATAAGTTGTATATTTCGCGTACCCTTCTTTGTTTCAAGATCTGTATACATATTCGAATAAATATGATCCAGTTTATAGTAAACGTCCTCTTTATTTAGTACGATTGGATTCTTTAACTTTCTTTTTTTTAATCCATTACCAGCTTTTCTATAATTAGATAATTCTTCTATAGAAGATAACCAACCCAATTTCAATAAATTTACAACATTTGGATTTATACCTTCATTTTCAAGGTCAATTATATTTTTTTTAATCGACATAAGTTTATCCTGTACTTCTTTATTAAAAACCTTATCAGCAAAAGATAAATTTGGCATCGGAAATATTCCATTTTCTTCATTTAACACCTTTTCAAACAAGCTCTTAAAAAGCGTAATTTCTCCTAAAGTATAATTTTCTAATTTAACTTTGCTTAAAAAGTAAGAAAATGGATTAACCTCAAACCCTAGTCCTTTATATCCTAATTCATTAGCACCAATTAATGTGCTCCCGCTACCTGAAAATGGATCTAATATAGTTCCTGTTGATCTCTTAGCTTGTTCTTTAATTAATCTTTTAACAAGCTCAACTGAAAAACCCTCTTTATACCTATACCAACGTTGGTAAGGTCTTTTTAATTCATCTGAATAATTAACTTGACTTAAATATGTTGCATTTTCAATTTCCGGATAAAGCACATTAAAGCTTTTTTCAATACCATTATAATCTATCATTTAAAAACACCTCTTAGGAACATTTTAGTATACCTTTTTATTTTCGGGCATCAATTATACTTAACTTTTATAAAAATAAGCATAACGAAAATACGTTCCCTTTTCTACAATTTTATCTTAAGCTACTAATCCAAACAATTGTTAATAATTCCTATTCAAACTTTAATACAACATCTCCATAATTTTAAAAAATAGGTAGCAATCCTTTAATGAGTATCTAATAACAAATTTCAATCTCCCATTTCCGCTTTACTATCACTTGTGATACGGTTCTGCGCACTTTATTAGATGGTAAAACACTACTGGGTAAAAACCAGAAGGTTATTTCTTTTACATCTTTCCGATTCGCTTCCATTTGAACTTCTCTAATTAAAGACCTTATAAGTAACTTTTTTTCTTCATCATTTACTATCTTAAAGAGCTTATTAAAATTTCCAAGAGCATATATTACTTCTTCTTTGTTTATCGTAGAGTCATTTTTTATAATTTCACTCTCAGATTCTCTAACATTTCTTTTTAATTTATTAATATCTAACTGTAGTTCGTTCATTAATCGATTATAAGTACTACCTTCTATATTTCCCTCAAAGTAATCATTATCCAATTTTTTACGTTTGTCATATGCTTTGCCAAGTTGTTTTTTTAACATTTTTATATGTGCTATATGTGACTCATTAGTTTTATTATTATCACTATTCAATTCATCTATCAATGCATTTATAATATCATTTTCATTCACTAAAAGTGATATTATATTTAATACTTGTTGTTCAACTTGGTCTTTTCTTATTAAATTTGCGCTACATACACTTGATCCCTTATTGTGATAAGCTTGACACATATAATATAGATGGTAATCATCACTATTTCTCTTTTTTGTTTTACTCATAACAGTACCCGCCCCGCATTTGGGGCATTTTAGTATTCCAGTTAAAAGAAAGTTTCCATTAAAATTTCTATTAGAAGAGAATGAATTCTTTTGGAGCTCATTAACTTTTTGTACCCTTGTCCATAACCCCTCGTCTATAATAGCATCATGTATACCTTCTACAATTATAGGCTCTGACTTTCCTGTTCTCCTCCTTGTATTCCAGTCTTGATGTTTTTTCCATACCATCTTACCATTATATATATAATTATTAACAATTACTTTAATTGCTGGAATACTGAAGTTTTTACCTGTCTTAGTTTTAATCCCCTTGTCATTTAAGATATTAACTATAAATTTATACCCTTTCCCCTCTGCTCTAAGTTGAAATATTTCTCTAACAATTTCACTCTCATTCTCATTAATAATTAACTTTTTATCTACTGAATCATATCCTAAAATTAAGCCACCATTCCAGTAGCCTTTTTCGGCTCTCTTTTGCATTCCTGCTTTTACACGATCTATAATAGTTGCCCTTTCGTACCTTGCAAATGTACTAAGTAAGGATATAAACATATGTCCTGTCGGTGAAGATGAATCCATATCAATAGAAGTAATAATCAAATTCTTCTTCCTTGGTGTTAATTCAGTATCTATTAGTGACATAACATCAGTATTATTACGGGATAATCGATCAACCTTCCATACTAAAATCACATCAATTTTATCATCCTTTAAATCCCTTAATAACCTTTGAATTTCAGGTCTATTAAAATTCTTTCCTGAATATCCACCGTCATTATATACATCATATATTTCATAACCCTTTCTATCTGCAAATTCCTTTAGCATGCTTTCTTGTGCTTCTAATGAATGACCTTGTTTTTGCTCCTCTGTTGATACCCTTATATAAATTCCTGCCTTTACCTTCTTATTCATTTTTTTCCCTTCCCTTAATATTTAATCCTATCCTTCTTTTGTTAATTCCTTCATATACTTTCTAATAAGCTGTGCCATTACTTTAATTGCTTCATTCTTTTTTAACTCTGCTACATATTGATTATTTTCCATAAATCTACCACCCTTACTATATACCTTTAAAAAAACATATAAATTATTTATCTTCTAGTAGTATGTATAAGAAAAGTGGCTTATTTTTTAAGTTAGTTCATATTTTATTTGTTTCCATAATCATATCTATAATTTAATTTATATATATTATGATTTATGGTTTTTTATTAACTAGAAAGGTATCTATACTGATTTAAAAGTGGTTCAAACCTTTTTATGTATTTACGCTCTAATATTGTTGGATCACCTTGCGTATATTTTATTCCTATAAAAAGCACTTCATCAAAGTATCCTTCTAATTTTCGTTTACCCTTATATAAATGTGATGGCAATCTTGTTTTTAAATCCTTAGAACAGCCAACATATAATGGCTCAAATTGCTTATTAAATATCACATAGACTCCTGAACCATTGTCATTTTCAATGAACCACCTTTTTATAAATAACCTATTGAATTTAGGTGCTTCAATAAATTTATCAAAACTATCTATAAAGTCATGACCACTTAGACACTTTAGCTTCATATAAGCGTACCCCCTTAATATTTTCATGCCTTATTTCCTGTGTATATCCCCTCTTTTTTATAACCTCATTCACCGAGTTCCAAAGCTGAGAACTAACAATTCTAGGGAATACTCCCTTTTGTACAATGCCGTTTTTTTCGATTTTACCGTCATATATTTTAATTCCCTTATACACTTGATTTAAAAGTACGTTCTTAATACCTTGTGATGTCCATTTAGTACTTCTTTTAGGACTTATTCCCTCATTATTTAGTTTCTTTGCAATCTTATACATCGAATGCCCTTCTAAGTAATCTTGATAAATACGTTTTATAATCGATGCTTGTGTTTGATGTTTTATGACTCCCTCATCTACAATTTCATATCCATAAGGTAACTCCCCACCCGCAAACTTATTGTTTTTAGCTGTGCTAATACGTCCACCCTTTGTACGTTGGTAAATCAATTCTCTCTCAAATTCGGCAAAGCTACCAATCATTTGTAAAAACATCATGCCTTGTGGTGAACTTGTATCAAACATCTCTGTAACACTAATAAAGGATATATCCAAAGGTTTCAGCTCATCTTGTATCATGACAAGCAAGTTCTTTAACATACGATGAATTCTATCTGACTTCAGTACCAAAATTGCTTTTATATTTTCAGTGGTTCTTTTTACATATTCAATCATTTCATTGTAACCTACACGCTTTTCAGTTTGTTTACCACTTAAACCTTCATCTCTGAATATCTTTATTAGTTCCCATCCTTGAGCCTTGCAATATGCTTGTATTCGTTCCTCTTGCTCAACAATTGATGTGTTTTCAATTTGTGATTCCGAACTTACTCGTACATATCCAACTACTTTCATATATAACCTCCTAAAAAATTCCATTTATTTGTAATTTAGTGTACGATTTAATATAAAGAATTACAATACTTTATACAAAATAAATAGTTAAACCATTGAACTATAGGCTTTTCGTTAAAGTTTTCATTATTAGAAACCCAATTTCTTTATACATTCCTTTAAATCTAGTTATAAAAAAAGAGCCATAATGGCTCATTCAAATTTATAATTAGGCGGTAATTCAAGATCTCTTCTAAGTTTCTCAAACCACCTTTTTCTGTCCTCTTCATCTGGTCTTATATAATCCTCTACACAAGAAAGATAATAACTCATTTCTTCATTCACAATATTTCTAATTAATTTCTGTTCTTCCTCTAGATGCCTTTTTACCTTTTTTTCAAATCCACGAAATAGAAATTTCTGCTTTGCTGATACATTCCATGGTTTCAATACTTGATTAGAATATGGTGGAAGCCACACGTCCTCTAGTGCTTTTTGAAAAACATAAGGGTCAAAATAAGGTTTTTCTTTTTTCATTCTGTTATCTCTCCTTTTAGCTTTTACATAGCAAGTAATAAATTATAAAAATTCTTTAGTAAGCCTACCCCCATTTTCAAAATGATTACATTTCTCCTTCAGTAAGGTTCATATACTCAACTACACATTTCAACTCATAAAGAAGATGATTTCTTTGTTTTTTATTCATTTCCCCTAAACACTTAAAGGTATTTTTAGTAATTACATATGTATTAAGTTTTAATTTAGACAATCCTTTTAGGTCTTCACCACTCTTCTCTAAAAATCTTTTTAACTTCTTATCGCCTTCAATTTGTTGAATATCAATTACATTAAGTTTCATTTAATTATTCTCCTCTCTTTTTAACTACATAAGTACCTATAGTATTGAATCTCATTTTTTTAAGTAAAATTGAAAATTTTTATAAAAAAAGAAAAAACACGACTGCCTAGACGTGTTTTAAAGAATGACGTTTATATTCACCTTGCATCGTGTTTTAAAAACAAAGCAATGGTTTTACACTTGAACAATTTAAAACGTTCATACAAACTAAGTAAATAACCTCATAAGCCCTCCAATTGTTTCCGGCATTGTTCACGTAAATCATTAAGTATCTCGAATATTTTTTCTAATAAACCATCTTCTTCATATAGCTTAGCTTTCATTAATTCCCTCATTAGTTTCGTAAACCTATCATTTTTATCATAGTGTAATTTTAAAAAAAAGATGGCCCCAAAGGCTTAAAAAGAGAGAGATAAATGACTATAATGCATCAATATAAAAGTCTCAATTCTTAAAGGAGAAACTTATTATGATGACATACTTACCAGTAATAACACTTATTTTTATGCTAACAAATTATTTATTTCCGAATTTATTTCCTAAAATAGGTAAATACCTCTTAAAAAATACAATAGCTACTAGCCTTGGTGCAATTAATATAGCCTTAATTGTATTCATTGCGTACAAGCTATTATAAGTTAGTTAAAAATCACAAAGGAAAGGCATATTAAAATTAATATGCCTTTCTTTCTCAATCATCAATCTAATTCAAACCACATAAGCTAACTAGAAATTTGCACAATATCCTACTTTATAGTCGTTTTCCCTCTAATAAAATCATATAATTACAATATACTTAAATTACATTAACATAAAAAGAAATTCATTATGCTATTCCAAGTATAGTTGAACAAGGCCCTGTTATTAACTTTTCCCAAGTCCTCCTTGCTAACTCGTCGAAGTCCACTCGATACTGGTTGGCAAGGTTCTTTTTTATCCCTCTTCTCACATATTGTGTATATGCCTCTTTTCCATCTCGCAAATTTATTATTCTCTCCACTTGTTTTCTTTTTAAAGCTTCCCAGTCCGTTACCACTGCCGCAAAATAACTTTCATTCTGTTTCGGTGGGTATTCTACTATATCATTCAACAATACTTTCTCACTGACCTTATACACAATCTCTACCCTACTTAAATCATGTTTTATATAAATACCTTGATTCTGCTCTAATTCCAATCTCTTATCATAAATTCGACAGTATGCATTTTGCTTTCGTTGTTCGGGTTTACCAAAATAGCGGGTTGTCTCATAGTGACTCATTTTCCTACGCACATCTGTTGGTATTACAACTACCTCTTCCATTCCTATTGGTATATCATACGCTACGTCACAACTTACAAATTCTATTCGACTTGCTTTCTCTACTATCATTCCTAATATTTCTTGAAATTGTGCATAATGATCTGGTCTTGTTTCTATCCTTAAGGTGTGTAAATATCCATCCGTTTCCCTAAGGTTTTTATAATACAAGTACATATATGCGCCATTATATTTCCTTATGTATATTTCATGTCCGTATGAACTTGTGTATGTCTTTTTTCTTACTTTATATTTCTGCGCTACAATCATATACAAATGTAAAAATACTGAATGTGGAATATCTTTATACTCCGTAACAAACTTATCGATTGTTACTTCTACCCCTAGCATATAATCACCCTTTTTATCATTTTTGAATTCTTTATTATAAAAACTTAATACTTATTGCACTTATGAATTATATTGCTTTCAAAAACATTAACTTCAAAATACAAAAAAGCACCTATTGCCTGTATGGACAATCAAGTGCTTTAAGTGAATAATTTTTTTAAGTTTGTAATTGACTTTAAGTTTTTATAAATATATATCCTACACCAATAGTATGACATCATTCACGTCCTCTGACAAATATAAGTTTTAGGACAACAAACTTACTTAATTTCGTAAGTTTTCTCTTTTTCATATTTGTATTTAATACCTAACAAACTGCATCTCAATATGTTTTTTCCTTTGCTCTGCCTACCTTATCATTTGTAACATTACTCATGATGGTATAACCATCATGAAGTCTCTATTCAAAAACCCTTTATTTTTTTCTATTCTATACTTATTTCATAGTCCTAATTTTTCACATACATCTATACGTTATTACCTAATACCTTAGATTTTTAAATCATATTTAATACCGCTTTTTCAAAACGATATTTTTCCATTCTCAATAAATTCTTACCCGACATATTTATTCCCCACTCTGGATCAGACTGCAATCCCTCCTCCTTATAATCATAACTTTTAAAAATAGTATTAGGGTTCTCCCATTCTATTGATGGTATAAGATAAAAGTCAGGGTCTTTATTTTCTTTAATTAGGACATACAAAGCAAATAAATTATCCCTTAATGGGGTTACCTTTTTAGGAAAATATATATACCCTCCCCCTATACGTGTTCTTACTTTAATATCATAATAACCATTATTTCTCTTCACTCTAAACCCTAAAGTTTTATTATTGAACTCAGTATTAAAAACCTCAAAACCATACTGCCTAAATTTTAATTTCGCAAGACCTTCCCCGTAATATCCTTTTTGCACCGTGTTCATTTCTTTCAGATCACATTTTTGCAAATTATTGGCCCCCTAAAAATATATATTGAATATATATTTTTTACGTTTAATGCACTAGGACCTTCCTTCAACAACAATTTTATTTTAGCTTTTATTATCCACCGATTACCAGTTATTTCCCCTTCATGTTTATACTTAAGTAAATTTAACACTTATTGTACTTATAAATTATATGTAATCTTAGCAATATTGACCAATTTAGTACAAAAAATCCTTCATAGGCTATAATAATCTTATAAAGTATTCTAAGTATTTTTTTAAAATCATCATGACTTAAATGCATATTAAAAAATATAAGCTTTAACCCAACGAGCTGGTTCGATCTCATAATTTTTTTCCTGTTATATATATTTGTCCTCATTCTTTGTTAAAGTCGAAATTTAACCTATTCTCGTGCTTTATCCTATTATTCCTTATAACCCGCAGTCCATGATGGTACAACCATCATGAAGTCCAAATTTGCAAATCACCTTCATCTGTTTTTGTCCTATCCTTATAAAAGCACCCTTTTTCTATCCTACTAGTAAACTTATTTATGCATACATCTGGTAATCATCATCTACTTTCCTATTTTTATGAATTTTCAGTCTTTTTTAAAAAATGACTTATATTAAATCCAATCTTTATTTTTCACTTGAATTTCTTTTATTTAGAATGGATAAGTGACTTTTTCCTTCGTCACTCAAAAATTTGTAAAAGCCCACCAAAGTTAAAAAGATTAACAAAAAGGCTAAAACTAATTAAACTTTCCATCTAGGAAAGCCCATGAAAATTATACTATCATGGGCTTTCAATTCTTATACCGTTTGTTAGTTACTCCCCAGGTCAGAAATCAGAATTACATCCAATTAAATTGATATTCTTCTTTCCTTCATAATGTTCTGAGTAGCCCATTTTATACTCTCTTCCTCATTTCTACTTAGAGTATGCTGAGCCGTATAATCATTGCAATCAATACCAATTGATATAGCTTCTAAAATAAAGTCGAATTTACCAGGATATAATTGACCATTAATTCCTTCCTGAAAAGCCTCCCTTAACAAGGTTGGCTGCTCCTGCAAAGCACGTATAGCAGTTCTTTTAACCCAAGGATGTGGATCACTTATACCCCATTTTAAGCAGTCATAATATTTTGAATCTGGGTATATTGTTACATATTGGAATATTGCCATTCTCATCTCTACTAACGGTAAATTTGAAGCTAATTCTAACTCAGTATGTACTTCTCCATCACGAGCATAATAGAAAAAATTACGTAATTTTAAATCTAATTGATCTCTCCAGTTACCATATAAGGAAGAGAATAACCATTTCTGTTTTGCAGATTTTGTCTCGCCCCTTTTCTTAAGTTCATACAGGAAAGGTATTAGTTTACTATTTCTAATTGGCCCTAATAGCTCTTCATCTTCTATATGCCCACTTTCAAAGTACATATGAATAAATAATGGTGTAAGCAGTGATTTATCTACTGTTTCTTTAATCTTTTCTAAAAGACTATGCCTATCTATCTTTCCTGAGTATCTTATCCATATATCAAGCACACCCCACGGTGTATTTGAAAGCGAGGAAGATAAAACACTATCTATATCCAAATCCCCATAATCTGATAAGTATAGATTAGCAAGCCATATTGCATCAATTTGAGTATCACTTAAAAGAATACTTTTTACTTCATCCCTAATTGATTCGTGATCGAGACTTCTACGTGCACCTATAAGACCAATACATTGGGCCATCCAGTCCCTTGAACGTAATAAATTCAAAATAATAGATTCTTTCATTTTGAAATTCTTGAATTCACTAATTACGGAACCAATTGCCCTCCTCACTAGCCAATGAGGTTCACTTATCTCTTCTGCAAAGTAACTATTTAACACCTCAAATTTTGTTATCTCAGGTAAGTCCATTAAATAATACCAGTGCATTTCCCTAGTAGTAGTATCCACTTCTTTAATTCTCATTAAAAACCTTTTTTTAAAATCCTCATTATCCTCAATAAGCATAGTGGGATTAACTAATATATTATCAGGTGAACCATTTGAAATATTTACATAGCACTTATTTCCAGTTTTTCGTATTTCTTCTGCCAAAATACGCAACGAAATCAATCTACCTGATTCATTTAGACCATTAAGAATATTACACAAAGATCTAGTGAATATACTTCCTTCTGCATCAAACGTAGCTCTATTAAATGGACTACTTGAAGCCAATACAGAAATTTTGTCATTGCTAAATATATTTGTACTATTAGCAATGCTTAGACCCGCACCTGAATAACAACAATCGAGTATTAAAATAGTTTGAAATTTCGCTTGACGTAAGTCTTGCTTTAATTGTAATAAATTATATCTTCCTTCTTCCCCATCATCAGCATCACTAAATAATAAGACCAATTCATCTCTATCTAATAAATCACCGTGTCCACTAAAATAGATGATTAAATTGTCTGATTCATCTAAATTTCTTTTTAGCATTTTTACTACAGACGAAAACTCTTTAAGGTTTGGTCCTGTTAAACAAATACTCTGGCTGTCTGAGAAATCTGTATCTAAAATATTTTTTAGAGTTTCATATATTAAATTAGCATCATCATAGGCACAAGGAATTTCCCCAATTGACTCTTCTCTACACTTTTTAATCCCAACTGATATTAAATAGTTCATTTCTCCTAACCTGCAATTCTATTTTTTTTCAATTTCCTCAAGTGAGTATTCTTTACCTTCAATTTTAA
Source organism: Bacillus sp. Root131 (assembly GCF_001429475.1). NCBI lineage: Bacteria > Bacillati > Bacillota > Bacilli > Caryophanales > Bacillaceae > Bacillus > Bacillus sp. Root131. Next base: position 40,086 of record NZ_LMJQ01000011.1, on the reverse strand, counting down.
TTGTAATATTAACATTATAATCTTCACGCTGTTTATCCATTTTAAGGATTGACTTTAGATAATCATAAATTAAGTTAGTTGCTAAACCTACAACAATGGCCGTTATTATTTCACCTTTTGCATTTTCTTGAATTTTTTTTTGCACTTCAATTGAACTCGTCTCGCTACGTAAGGCCTGTTCTAATCCTTTTAGTAAATCTGATACAAATTCATTTTCTTGGACATTTTCAATTAATACTTTTTCAACGTTTGTCATGTTATATTCCTTCTTTCTTCATTGGTAGCCATACACCATATTCTTCTACATATTCCTTAATCTTATTGATATTTTTAGGAATAAATTCAAAACCAAATCGATCTTCACTATTTTCAGTGTGCTGTTTTAACTTTCCATTAGGATATAAGACCCAATATTTAGAATAGTTGTGATTATATCTTAACGTAATATTCGTATTATAAGAAGACCTTTCCATAATTTTCTCTTGAATATTCCGTACTACCCCCTCATATTCCTTATCACTTGTTGCATATTCATCATATTTTTCTTTTTTATTTGCTGGATGTGGCTGGATTAGACACCACTCTTTTGGTTGGATTAACTCTATTAACTCTATAAACTGCTCTACAATCTCTTCATCAAGAAATAATTTAGTTATCACAGTGTTTATTCTTATATTTTCATATTGCTTTTTCTTTAAATCCCCTATTAAATTATTTAATTGCTCGAATGTTCCTACCTTTCTTCTTAAAGCATCATGTTGTTCGGCAGTTGGGGCATCTATAGATATTAATATCCAACTAAATATCTCTGCATTATTAATTAACCACTCTTTAACATCTTTTTTCCCTACACCACTTGTTGTCAGTGTCATTTGGATACCTAATTTAGAAAGTGCATTACAAATTACATCTAAATGTGAATAAGTTAGCGGGTCACCGCCTGCAATATCTATTTTTTGAACCCCAAGTTTCTTAAATACTTCCATAGAATCATCAATCTTATCCAGTTCCGTCTCTCTACCAGTTTTTGTTGCAAAACAATAAGGACAGGATAAAAAACACCTGTCCGTAATATGCCATATAATTTGTGGTAAAATTGATACTTCATCACTACTTGAACTATAAAACTCGTTTAAATCTGAATCGTACTTAATACTCCCCATCTTCTATCACCTTCATCACAATTTGATTGATTTCTTCTGGTGTTTTCATCTTGTTGTTTTCGTCCAAACAATTAATAATAACAATGTTATTATATTTTTTCGCTAAATCTTGATAAATTCCCCTTGCATTACTCATTATATCAGCAGATTCTTCATATACATCCGCTTTTTCTCCTACATAATCCCGAAACCCTTTATTTGATACATTTTTTTTAGAAGTTTCTGTATTAAGATCGAAAACTATGTATAAATCTGGGGCAGGTAATCCTAATTGGGAATGCTCTAACTCAAATATCCATTGTATAAATTCTTCTCTTAATTCTGGTTTTACCCTAGAGCTTTGGTATACAGCACTTGAAAGTGTAAATCGATTCAATAATAAATAATCACAATTAATATAATTAGAGTTTTCAAATTCTTTCCATCTATCCAAAGCATACCATAAAGACATTGATTTAGGATCTACATTGTTTGCATTAACCTCTTCGTTTCCAGATAAAAATTGTCCAATATTTTTCCCAAAAAAGCTATCGTACACAGGGAAGGATTTAATTATTACATTTTTATCCTTTTCCTTAAGCTGTTTCTCTAGCAAAGACATTTGAACTGTTTTTCCACTACCATCAATACCTTCAACTGCAATTATCTTTGTTTCTTTTGGACTAGGGAACAAAACTTTTGTATGAGAATTAAAAAGTTTTACTAATTTTTCATGAGATATGTTTAAAGCCTGTGCTGCTGCTTCAAATCGCTTCGCTCTCATATCTCGAGGTAAATAATCTATATCTGATTTATCATAGCACCATGAAAGAATATGAAATGCATCTTTTATTCTTTTATCTGACTTATTATAAGGATTTCCATCATACCATTTTAATAATTTATTTATTAATTTCTCAGGTAAATCCTCAGTATTTAAAAAGAAATCTTCCCTATACTGAAACTTTTCAATAATATTTAATAATGAACTCATTTTTGTACCACCTTTTTGAACTTTGTATAACTTTATACAATTCTTTTATCTTATCCTCATTATAAGGTAAAAGATTGACTAATAATAATAAAATATATATACAGCATAACTCTTTCATTGCAATTTTAAACAGGGATAATCCATAACTGTAACAAAAAAACATTTCGTTTATCTGTCAAAAATCTATCTTAATTCTCTATGGTTTCACTTGTTTTCTTATTTGTTCTAAAAATTCCACTTTCATGTTTACCATCACTTGTGATACGGTTCCCCACGATTAATCCGAAACGCTCTATACACTTGTTCAAGCAATACTAATCGCATTAATTGGTGTGGTAATGTCATCTTTGAAAAAGAAAGTGATTCGTTTGAACGCTTCATCACTTCTGAACTTAGTCCGAGTGATCCACCAATTACAAATGCGACTTTACTCTTTCCGTATGTAGCAAGGCGATCTAGACTTACCGCAAATTCTTCTGATGACTTTTGCTTTCCTTCTATAGCTAATGCAATCACATGCGTGTCATCAGAAATTTTATCCAGTATACGTATACCTTCTTTTTCCTTTACAATTAACATTTCTGCTTCACTTAAATTTTCTGGCGCCTTTTCATCGGGCAATTCAATTACTTCTACTTTTGCGTATGCTGATAATCGTTTTAAGTATTCTGCTATACCTTGTTTCAAATATTTTTCTTTTAATTTCCCAATTGAAATAATCGAGATATTCACACGTATCATCCACCTTACAAACATGTTATCCACAAAACTTATCCACATATCCACAAACACTACCCACATATTGTGTGAGAATCTGTGTTCGATACAACATATGTCGCCTCATTTTGACAAAATTCACATGTTTTTTTCTCTTTTTCTGAGTTATCCACATTGTTGATAACCGGCGCAACTTCACACTCATCCACAATAATATCTAACGCTAATTCAACATGTTCTAAACAACAAGGTAAATTCATTTTCTTCACCTCACTTTTCTACAATAGAAAACAGGAGGTAGGCCCTCCTGTTTTTAATACTTTTGAATGCCTAATTTCACTGTTGTTGTTACTCTTTTTGTACCACGATAAAACGTAAGAGTCATTTTATCATTAATTTCCTTATCATATAAGGCCGTGCGGAATCCAATAATATCGCGAATCGGTTTTCCATCTACTGCCACAATAACATCATGTTCTCTTAAACCAGCATCTGCGCCTGGCGAAGGACTTTTCACATCCAAAATACAAACTCCTTCTGTTACAGTACCTGGTAAATGTAATGTTTTTGACCAATAATAGTTTGGAATTTCATTTAATGACCTAAGTTCAATCCCAACATACGGCCTTCTTACTTTTCCATACTTCTCAAGTTCATTCATAATCGGAACAGCCCTAGTCACCGGAATAGCAAGTCCGATTCCTTCTACTTCTTTTGCAGCAATTTTCATTGAATTAATACCAATTAATTGTCCTGCTGCATTTACAAGCGCACCGCCACTATTCCCCGGATTAATCGCCGCATCCGTTTGTAACACTTCTACTTGCCAATCATAGTGTCCATCTTGATCTAAATCTACAGGGACAATACGTTCATTAGCTGAAATAATACCTTGTGTAACAGTTCCAGAGAATTGCAGTCCGAGTGGATTTCCAATCGCAATGACTGGCTCTCCTCTGCGAACAGTATTAGAATCGCCGATTTCAATTATTTTTTTCACATGCTTTGCATCTATTTCTAATACAGCTAAATCTGTGACTACATCGGTTCCTAATACTTTTCCAGGAACCTTCTTACCGTCACTTAAACTTACTTCAATACGATTCGCTCCAGCTACAACATGATTATTCGTTACAATATAAGCTTGACCATTTGTCTTTTTATAAATTACTCCTGATCCTGTACCAGCCTCTGAATCTGCCTCTGAAAAGTTATCTCGTTGAATGTTAATAACGCCCACAACAGCTTCAGATGCACGGTCAACAGCATCTACAAAGCTAATCTGTTTAATTCCTTGAGCTTCGGCCATATTACTTCCGCTTGCTTCAGCTTGCGGAAGCGTATCAGCAGAATTTGAAAATAAAGGAGCTCCAAACGCAAATAAAGAAGCTCCTACAATTGTTCCCGCTATACTAGAAAGAACTATACCTTTATGCTTCTTTTTCCCTGCACGTTTCATACGATAATTTTCTTCATCAATAAAGGACATATTTGTTCACCCATCTTCCTGAAAACAACTATATTCACCTTTATTGTTTACTAAAATGAAGAATTATACGTATTGAATTTTTGTAGGCATTTTTGGATCTGTATCGTGAATTTCAAAGGATTCACCCACTCCAAATCCTTTTTCCTCTAGTACTTGTGATACTGACATACGAGCTAGTTCTTTCATGTTATTATCTAAGCTTAAATGGGCTAAATAAATATGCTTTGTCTCATCTGTAATTACATCTGCCATTGCTAATGCAGCATCTTCATTACAAACATGCCCAACGTCGCTTAAAATACGTCGTTTAATGCTCCATGGGTAACGTCCCATACGAAGCATTTCCACATCATGATTACTTTCAAATACGAAAGCATTAGCTCCCTTAATAACGCCCTTCATACGGTCACTTACGTATCCCGTATCTGTAATAAGTGCTAATTTCCTATTATTGTTATGGAAAGCATAAAACATCGGTTCTGCCGCATCATGAGAAACTCCAAATGATTCGACTTCAATATCACCAAATGTTTTCACATCCCCAACTGAGAAAATGAATTTTTGCTCAGTTGGGATATTTCCTATTAAATGTTCCATTGCATTCCATGTTTTCTCATTCGCATAAACGGGTAAATCATATTTACGCGCCAATACACCTAACCCTTTAATATGATCACTATGCTCATGTGTTACAAGAATACCTGATACATCATTTATATTCAGTTCTGCTTGTTTAAATAAAGCCTCTGTCGCTTTACCACTTAAACCTGCATCGACTAGTAATTTTTTTTCATCGGTTCCTACGTATAGCATATTTCCTGTACTTCCACTTGCAAGTACGCTAAAATGCAACCCCATTCTTTCTCACTCCAGTATGTTCATCAACCACTTGATTTTCCTTTTCCCCTAATTCCATAACTTGTCCTTCAATTGCATTCACAAAGAAGTCCTGTTTCTGCTCCGTTTTTAAATTCCACGTTGGAGCAAGTACTTGGTTATTAGAAGTAGATGCGGTAAGAGTGGCATAGCCAATTTGTGCTTCTTTAACATGCGTATTTCCATGAATTTTATTTTTTAAATACAAATTTTCTAAAGCTGTTTGAGCCGTAATAATTTCTTGCTCTTTCGTTTTTTCACCTTCGCCCATTTCTTTTAAATCAGTTAGCATTGTCTGCGTATATGAAACAAGTTCATTTTTTTCATTTAATTCCACAACAATCATCGCCTGATTATTATAGAAAATAGGCTTATCTTTATATTTTTGGAAGAAATAAATTTTAGAGTCTTTCACCGCTCCAAATTCATACTTTTGTCCATCCAATACATAGTTCTTCAAAAATTCATTATACTTATCTTTTGATAATGATTTCGTATTTAAAAAAGGCTCTTTTAGCTTACTTTCTATCTTGTACATATTTTGTATATGCGCCGTTTGATTTTTCAAAGACTGTATATCATCTTCTTTAAAGGCTTTATTTTCCGCTCTAATAAACGACTCTTTTTTCGGTTCCTTAGGGATATTCCCTATAGTAATTTTGTTTGCCTTTAATTCTTGATCTATCTTTGTTTCTGCAATAAGCTCCAATTGATTACTATCTTGCTTTTGAATGAATTGAAAAATGAGAAAGAGGTCCAAAACAAAAAAGGTCACAATAAATATGGTTTTAATCCGATCCCAATCCATTTAGTCCCCCCTCACTCCACTCATAGATTTTCTGTTTACCTGTTTCACCTTCAACAAGCTTTACATACCAAATTGGTTGTAGTCGAACTACTTGTCCATCTAGTGATAACTTGTATCCAATACCAATATCCTTAATTACTTGTTTCTTTATCTCTGGATTATTTTCTAGAGATGCTATTACAACATGCCCTGACGGAAGAGTAACCTTCTGTTCTATGCCTTTAGTATTTAAAGACAGCAACGGTCTTTCATATTCCATTACTTCTTCTGATCCCCATTTTTGTCTCAATTCAGCTAATCCATCTGTATTGAATACGGAATATCCATCTTCATGTAAGCGAAACACTGTCTCTCCTTTATTCATATAGTCCAAACGATATGAATCCAAACTTCCACTGTGACCACTTACAAATTCAAAGCTTTTTTGTAACAGCATTAAATTATCTATCGTTTTCTCAGTTAAGACAGAAGAGTTTTTATACTTTAGCATGTGAAGATCGTCTTCAATTTCCATAGATCTAATACCATCTGTAAATGTTTCTTTCGATATCTCAGTAATTGGACTTAAATAACGAGGATCACTAAACAGAGCATTCTTAAACGTATCCACTGCTAAATTAGATGAGATATATGTTATATTGTTTAACTCTGTCGTTCCATCTGGTAAAAATAACTTTTTCATATCATTGATTTGATAATCAAAATAAGGCTTTGCTGATAATATAAATTGATTTTGGGCATTTACAATATCTTTTAAATACACGCCACTTAATTTTGCCTCATATATTTTAAAGTTATCACCATCAGAAACAAAGTTAATTTTAATTTCTTGATCCTTACTTCTAGAAGGATCAATAAGAATACGATTAAAATGTTTAGGCTTATCTGTACCTTTCTCTTTCATGTTAAACATGGATTTAACTGCATCAAATGGGATATCGGTAGGGAAAACAAGTTCAATTTTCCCTTCACCATGCACATAGGACAGGAAATCACCCTTAGTGATTGATATCTCTCTAAACTCATGTAGTTCCCCTACTTCCAGAGGCTTATAGATTGATTCTATATCTGCCTCTCTTCTGCTCCCATAATGATTTTTATCTTTATGCACGATGATAGAAGTAGGACGGACAACATCGGCAATTTTAGTTTGATTCGTTCCTTCATTGCCCTGTACAAATTTCGCGTTTTGCATGGATGTAGAATCTGGCACATACGTCCATAGGTTAAAAGTAAGAAATAGGCTAATTACGACTAGGTTAATTAAAACTATTGTTTTAAAGTTTTCCATACTCATTCCCAATCGTCCTCTTCATCTGCTGCCATTGGTAACGTGAAATAAATAGTTGTCCCTTTTCCTTCTTCACTCTTCGCCCAAATAGAGCCACCATGTGCCTCAATCATTTCTTTTGCAATTGCTAATCCAAGTCCCGTACCACCCATTTGTCTTGAACGAGCTTTATCTACGCGATAAAAACGTTCAAAGATTTTATCAACGTTTTCTTTTGGAATACCCATTCCTTGGTCACTTACGCTAATTTCTAATAAATCACCGCGATCACGTAAGCGATATGTTACTGTTCCACCTTCTGGTGAATACTTTAATGCGTTAGAAATAATGTTATACAGCACTTGAGTAATTTTGTCAGTATCCATATCAATAAACCTAGATTTTTTAGAGAAAGATCGTTTGAAACTTACATTTTGCTCTTTAGACATTTCAAAGCGATCAATAACATTATTAAAGAAATCAGTAAAGTCGACCCATTCTTTCATTAAACGGTGCTCTGTACTATCAAGTTTAGATAGCTGTAACAACGCATTTACAAGTCTAATCATTCTTTCTGTTTCTTCTTGTGTAACCGTTAAAAATTGTGGTGCAATATTCGGATCCTGCCACGCTCCATCTGTAAGTGCCTCTAAATAACTGCGCATCGTCGTTAATGGCGTCCTTAATTCATGAGAGACATTCGCCACAAACTCACGGCGTTCCCCTTCTATACGCTCCTGCTCTGTTACATCATATAGTACAGCAATTAAGCCATTGGCCTTCCCTGTTTCTTTTTGAATAACAGAGAAACTAGCACGTAAAATATATGGTTCGTTTCTCGTACTAAAATCTAATAACACAGAATCTGGCTCTTCATATAAATGATCGAGCGTAAATTCTTCCTGTATCCCTAATACCTCTAAAACAGATTGATCGAGCGCTGTTTCACGAGAAACATTTAACATCTTTTCCGCAGGGTCATTTAGTAAAATAATATCCCCTTTTCGGTCAGTAGCAATTACTCCATCTGTCATATGTGATAAAACGGATGATAATTTACGCCTTTCACTTTCTGTAGAAGAACGAGCTTGTTGTAATTTTTTTGATAAATTATTGAAGGATAATGCCAGTTGTCCAATTTCATCATGGCTATGCACTTTTACTTTTCTCGAATAATTTCCTTTTGCCATTTCGATTGCTTGTCTCCGCATATCTGAAATTGGTCTTGTAATTGTTTGAGCCAATAAAATCCCAAGTACGGCCGTTACTAATAAGGCAATTACTGTTCCCGTAGCAAAAATTTGATTTATATCCTTCATTTGTTTATATACATCTTCCATAGATGCAACGATGTATATAACACCAAGCGCATCCTTGCCATTATCATCTAGAATCGGAGTAAGCATAACTTGAACACGATGGCCTGTACTACCATCCTTCTCAATTTTCACTTCTGGCTTTTTTTGTACTAACACTCGCTGAACAGCTATATCAGTTGATGTTCTATTCACCTTATTCTGCTTTGATTCATCTGAAATAGCCAATAACTTTCTATGCGAATCAAATACACTTACCTCTTGTATAACTTTCTTTTGATCAGAGGCAAATTTTCGAATAGAAGTTTTAATGGTTTCATCTGTTGACTCTGTTTCTGCTTTTGTATAACTTTTTTTAAACTCTTGTTTCAAGTTATATGATAATAAGTTTGTTTGCTGCGTTAAAGAATCCCTAAAACCTTGTACTAGGCTCTTCTCTAATTCCCTTACGAAATAAACCCCAATAACTTGCATCGCTATTAATATTAATAGCATATATATAAGCACAAATTTTAAATGAATAGATTGAAAAAAACCAACTTTCTTCATATACTATTCCTGCTCTGGGTCACGCAAGTAATACCCTACTCCACGTCTAGTTACAATTAAAGTAGGATGGCTTGGATTATCTTCAATTTTTTCACGCAAACGACGTACTGTTACGTCTACTGTGCGCACATCTCCAAAATAGTCATAACCCCAAACTGTTTGTAATAAATGTTCGCGTGTCATAACTTGTCCTAAATGTTTCGCTAAATAATGTAGCAACTCAAATTCACGATGTGTAAGCTCGATATTTTCCTCGCGCTTCGTTACACTATATGCATTTGGATTAATAACAATTGGTCCAATAACCATTTCTGTATTTTCTTCTTTTTCTGCAGAACCACCTTGTTGATGACGGCGTAAATTCGCCTTCACACGAGCAAGTAATTCCCTCGTACTAAATGGCTTCGTTACATAATCATCTGCCCCAAGCTCAAGCCCTAATACTTTATCAATCTCAGAGTCCTTTGCTGTAAGCATAATAATCGGCATTTCTGAACTTTTACGTATTTCACGGCAAACCTCTAATCCATCTTTACCCGGTAGCATAATATCTAATAAAACCATATCTGGTTGTTCTTCATTAGCTTTTTCAATTGCTTCATCACCATCATGCGCCATTACTATTTCAAAACCTTCTTTTTCTAGATTAAACTTCAAAATATCTGCAATCGGCTTTTCATCATCAACTACTAAAATTTTCTTTCCCATCATCGTCTATTTCCTCCTTATAAAAATATGGTCAATAATCCCTAAACATATCGATGTTTACATAGTATGTCCTATATGACCGCATCCTTTGTTTAAGTATTTTCTCCTCTATTCTCATAGACTCATGTATGATCCACTTTTACACGGCATCCTATACGATCTATAGAAAAACCTCTAGCTTCAACTGCTAGAGGCTCCTCGTTCTATTTTAAAATAACTACTCAGTTTTGTAAAATTACATAAATAAAAAGGATATTAAGTGGGCCCACTTAATATCCTGAGAGTGGCTCGGGACGGAATCGAACCGCCGACACGAGGATTTTCAGTCCTCTGCTCTACCGACTGAGCTACCGAGCCAAAACTATATATAAAACCACTAATGGTGGTATAAACAAAAGTGGCGGTCCCGACCGGGGTCGAACCGGCGATCTCCTGCGTGACAGGCAGGCATGTTAACCACTACACCACGGGACCAAAAATAAGCATAAAAAAACATGACCCGTACGGGATTCGAACCCGTGTTACCGCCGTGAAAGGGCGGTGTCTTAACCACTTGACCAACGGGCCACGAAAAATAAAATGGTGAGCCATGAAGGATTCGAACCTTCGACCCTCTGATTAAAAGTCAGATGCTCTACCAACTGAGCTAATGGCTCATACTCACCAACGTCATATTTTCGTGACGACAAGATGTATCATAACATGTATTCTGTATTCTTCGCAATACTTTTTTTCATTTTTTTATAAAAGATAAGAAAAAACTCATGCGGACATGAGTTTTTTCTAAAAATATCAATTAAGCTTCGTATACATTACGAACAATATTCGTTTGGTTACGATCTGGTCCAACTGAGAACATAGATAATTGAATTCCTGTTAACTCAGAAACACGTTCTACGTATTTTCTTGCATTTTCAGGAAGCTCGTCTAATGATTTTACACCAGTAATATCTTCTGTCCAACCTGGAAGCTCTTCATATACAGGCTCACATTTCGCTAAAATGTTTAAGTTTGCTGGAACTTCATCGATAACTTCGCCATTGTATTTGTAAGCAACACAAATTTTAAGAGTTGGAATATCTGTTAGAACGTCGATAGAATTTAATGATAGATCCGTTAAACCACTAACACGACGCGCATGTCTTACAACAACGCTATCGAACCAACCTACGCGGCGCGGACGACCAGTTGTTGTTCCGTACTCACGACCAACTTCACGAATTTGATGACCAATTTCATCATTAAGTTCAGTAGGGAATGGACCGTCACCAACACGGCTTGTATATGCTTTACATACACCTACAACGCGAGTAACTTTCGCAGGGCCAACTCCAGTTCCAACTGTTACACCACCCGCAATCGGGTTAGAAGATGTAACGAACGGGTACGTACCGTGGTCAATATCAAGCATAACACCTTGTGCACCTTCAAATAATACACGGTGATTGTTATCTAGTGCATCATTTAATACAACAGATGTGTCGCATACATATTGTGCGATTTGTTGTCCATATTCGAAGTACTCTTCAAAGATTTCCTCTACGCTGAAACCTTCTGTATCGTACATTTTTTCAAACAAACGATTTTTCTCTACTAAATTGCGCTCAAGCTTCTCTTTAAATGCTTCACGGTCTAAAAGATCAGCCATACGGATACCAATACGAGCAGCTTTATCCATATATGCAGGACCGATACCTTTTTTCGTTGTACCGATTTTGTTATCACCTTTACTAGCCTCTTCTAACTCATCTTGTTTTAAGTGATAAGGTAAAATAACGTGTGCACGGTTACTTACACGTAAATTATCAGTACTTACACCACGGTCGTGTAAGTATTTTAACTCTTCAAGTAATGCTTTCGGATCTACTACTAAGCCATTTCCGATTACACAAATTTTCTCTTTATAGAAAATACCAGATGGAATTAAGTGTAACTTATATTTAACTCCGCCGAAAACAATTGTATGTCCCGCGTTATTTCCACCTTGATATCTTGCAACTACTTCCGCATGCTCAGAAAGAAAATCAGTGATTTTACCTTTTCCTTCGTCGCCCCATTGTGTTCCTACAACTACTACTGAAGACATTATTAAAGCACCTCCGCAATTTTCAAACGATCTATTCAAACAATATAATTGTACCAAAACCGAAAAAGAAGTCAACCAAAAAGCGAACATTTTTTTATTAAAAATCATTTTCGTTCGTAAGAATTATATTTTCACCTTATGAAAGCCTTATCTTTATCCCATAAAAAAAGAAACACATCTTATTATAAGAAATGTGTTTCTTTTTTATACTGCCTTTATGCCCCATCCTCAAAGCGTCGTTCTAAATTAACGAATTTATTAAATTCTTTAACAAACGCAAGCTCTACTGAACCTACCGGACCATTACGTTGTTTTGCAATGATAATTTCAATCGTATTTTTATTTGCCGTTTCACGGTCATAGTAATCTTCACGATATAGGAAAGCTACAATATCAGCATCCTGCTCAATACTACCAGATTCACGAATATCAGACATCATCGGGCGTTTATCCTGACGAGATTCTACACCACGAGATAACTGTGATAAGGCAATAACAGGCACTTGCAATTCACGCGCAATCCCTTTTAAAGTACGAGAAATCTCAGATACCTCCTGCTGACGGTTCTCACCTGATTTCCCACTTCCTTGAATAAGCTGTAAGTAGTCAATTAAAACCATACCAAGACCTTGTTCTTGCTTTAGTCTACGACATTTCGCTCGAATCTCATTTACCTTAATTCCTGGTGTATCATCAATATATATACCGGCATTTGAAAGACTACCCATCGCCATTGTTAATTTCGCCCAATCATCAGAAGTTAATGACCCGGTACGAAGTCTTTGCGCATCGATATTTCCTTCTGCACAAAGCATACGCATAACAAGCTGATCGGAGCCCATCTCCAAACTAAAAATCGCTACATTTTCATCCGTTTTCGTCGCTACGTTTTGTGCAATATTTAATGAAAATGCAGTTTTCCCTACTGACGGACGTGCTGCTACGATGATTAAATCATTTCGCTGGAAACCTGCCGTCATCTTATCTAATTCAGTAAATCCAGTTGGTATCCCAGTAACTTCACCTTTTTGATTATGCAAAAGTTCAATTTTATCATAAGCATCTACAAGAACATCTTTAATATTTTGAAATGCTTTTGCATTCGTTTGATGGGATACTTCTAATATTTTTTTCTCGGCCTCATTTAAAAGGCCGTCTACGTCATCTTCTCTCTCGTATCCATCCGACACAATATGAGTCGCTGTTCGAATTAAACGACGTAAAAGTGCCTTTTCAGCGATGATACGTGCATAATATTCAACGTTAGCAGCTGTTGGAACAACTTCTGCTAACTCTGCTAGATAAGACACTCCACCAACTTCTTCTAGTAATCCTTGATCAGCCATCGCTGATGTCATTATTACTAAATCGATCGGTTCTCCTTTGTCAGATAACCCAAGCATTACCTCAAAAATCTTTTGATGTTTCGTTCGATAGAATGAGTCAGGTACCAATAACTCTGATGCTGATGTTAACGCATCTTGATCAATTAATATGGCCCCTAAAACCGCCTGCTCGGCTTCTATATTATGCGGAGGGGTACGATCAGCAAGTACATTACTCATACGCAATCCTCCTTGCTTAATTTATTTTTATTGTTCACTAACATGAACTTTTACTGTCGCTGTTACTTGCGGATGCAATTTCACTGTTACATTTGTGTAGCCTAATGCACGGATTGCATCATCCATTTCAAATTTACGTTTATCAAGTTTAATTTTATGTGATTTTTGCATCGCATCTACGATTTGTTTGCTCGTAATAGAACCGAATAAACGGCCACCTTCTCCAGATTTCGCTTTTACTTCTACAGTTAATTTCTCTAATGTTTCTTTCAGCTCTTTTGCATTCTCAACTTCTGCTGCTGCATCTTTTTCTTCTTTACGCTTTTGAGCTTCTAAAGTTTTCATACTGCTATTTGTTGCTTCAGCAGCCAATCCCTGTTTTAGTAAGAAGTTATTTGCATAGCCATCTGGTACGTTTTTTACTTCTCCTTTTTTACCTTTACCTTTTACGTCTTTTAGAAAAATTACTTTCATGATTGTGTGCCTCCCTGTAAATAGTCATCAATAACAAATCGAAGCTTCTCCTCGGCTTCATCTACTGTAACATTTTTCATTTGTGTGGCTGCATTCGTCAAATGCCCGCCACCACCTAAGTTTTCCATAATTAGCTGCACATTCACTTCACCTAAAGACCTGCTGCTAATTCCAATGAGATTCTCGCCACGTTTCGCAACAACAAATGATGCAATAATTCCTGTCATTGTTAATAACGTGTCAGCTGATTGCGCAATAAGCACTTGATCGTAGTAATCATCACTATCAACTTTAGCAATCGCAATTCCATTTTTATAAATGTACGCATTTTTTATAGCTTTTGCAACCCGTAAATACTGATCCATATCTTCCTTTAAAAGTTCTTGTACAAGTACAGTATCTGCACCATGTGAGCGTAAATAGGAAGCAGCATCAAACGTACGAGCCCCCGTCCGGAATGTGAAACTTTTCGTGTCGACAATAATCCCCGCTAACAATGCCGTTGCTTCTAACATTGTCATCTTTAAATTTTTCGGTTGATACTCAAGTAATTCTGTAACCAGTTCTGCCGTTGAAGAAGCATATGGTTCCATATAAACTAGCAATGGATCTTCAATAAAATCTTCTCCACGGCGATGATGATCGATAACTACTACATTTTCAATTTTATGTAACAATTTTTGTTCCATCACCATAGAAGGTTTATGTGTATCAACAACAACAAGTAATGACTCATCATTCGCAAATTCCATCGCTTGCTCTGGAGTAATAAAGTGAGACCATAATTCCTCATTTTGTTTCACTTTGTCCATCAAGCGTTTAATTCCCTTATCAGAATCATTTTCATCTAATACAATATATCCTTTACGCTCGTTTAATTGAGCCACTTTTAAAATACCAATCGCAGCACCAATTGCGTCCATATCAGGAGCCCTATGCCCCATGATAATGACATTACTACTTTCTAATACTAAATCCTTTAACGCATGCGAAATGACCCTAGCACGTACACGGGTACGCTTTTCAACCGGATTTGTCTTGCCTCCATAGAACTTAACTTTACCTGTCGCTTGTTTAATAGCTACTTGATCTCCCCCGCGTCCAAGCGCAAGGTCTAAACCAGATTGAGCCATTGACCCAAGCTCTGACAAAGGTAAATCACCTGATCCGACACCTACACTTAATGTAAGTGGTATATTCCTTTTAGATGTTTCTTCACGCACCTGATCTAAAATACTAAATTTCCCTTTCTCCATTTGCGTCAGAATACTTTCATTTAGCACAACGAAGAATCTTTCTGAAGATGCACGTTTTAAATACGCACCATACTTAAGTGCCCATTCATTTAGTCGCGATGTCACAAGACTTGTTATATTTGTACGTAATTGATCATCTAATCCTTGTGTAACTTCATCATAATTATCCAAATAAATTACAGCTAAAACAGTACGTTGATCCTCATACATCTTTTCGATTTCTGTTTGTTCCGTTACATCAAAGAAATAAATTAACTTTTCTTCTTTCCTTACAAAAACGCGAAACTTTCGATTATTTAAAGAGACTATATCATCAGAAGTTTCTCCTTTAATGAAAAGAAGTAATGTTTCTGATACATCGTAAAGGTGCCATCCAGCTAATGCATGCTGTCCCAGACATGAAGATAAATAAGGATTTGCCCAATCAATCCCATAATCCTTATTGTATAACAAAATACCAATCGGCATTTGGTTAAATGCTTCATTACTTACTTTCTTTACTCTTGTAATCATATCTGTCGTATGCTTTTCGAAATTCCTTTGAAAATTAAGTTCAAATCGTATAACGATAAAAAATACGATACAAAAAATGACAAAAGCAGCTATTCCCATAATTAAATGAAAATAACAGAGAATTGAAATGAGCACAAACACAAAAAATGCCAATACATAAACAGGATATAAAAACCACTGTTTCTTATCAAATTCAGGCATGTATACAACTCCTATAAAGTAAAACTAACTCACCTTCCAGTTAGTTAAACAGATTAAAATAGTATAAGGAATATTGTTTTATCCCCCTATTTTAGAACGCAATGAAATCCCTAAGTCAATTATACCTAAGATTGTCACAAGAGGAAACAGCATCGGAATAAACATGCATGCAATAAAACTAATAATAGGAATCCCTTTAGTAAAACCTTTTCTATACGCTAAAAAGGCGATAAATGTCAGACCTTGCAGTACAAGCAATAGTGTAAATATGACATTTAGGTTAGAAAATACCATATGTAAATATGATGTTGGTTCTACTTTTATAAAAGTTACTAACAAAATAAATATAACGTAATACCAAACAATACTCTTTGGTAATTGTATATCTTTAAATTTAGGCCAAGGTATAATGTCATGTTTTAACTTTTTCAAAACACTACCTGATATTATCACTGTAATCCAAGAAAAACATACTGAAACTAGAACAAGTATACTTGGAAATAACGATTGTAATATATCATTCATTTGTGTAAGTAACTCTTTTTGTTCCTTACTAATCGGCATACCTGTAGCACTTACTATCTTTTCACTTTGCACCATACTTTCACTAAACATACTTTGCATTTGCTTCATTATATCTATGTTGAAAAACTTTATACTCGCAACATAAATAAGTACAAAACCAATTAAGTATGCAAGCGTCCCCGCTATTAAGATTTCTACTGACTTTTTTCTTGTTTTATACATATATCCTAAAACAATCCCTATCAATCCAAACATAATTGTCTTCACTAAATTCATAGGTTGACTCACAATAATAGTAACAAAAAGTGATGCTACAAAAATCATGAGCACATTAGATAGTTTATGTCTTATCGTTAATAGTATAAATGGTAACGGCAAAGCAAAAGTTACAACAGTACCCAAAATCGGAACATACATAGATATAAGCAATAAAATTGCATATATAGCTAATAACGCTGCACCTTCTGTAATAAACTTTGTTTGTTTCACATTTTAACCTCTCTTTCAAAAAGAAAAGCATAGCAAAATGCACAGTAGAGTCCGACTCTACTGTGCATTTCATACGCTATTATTCACCAACATATGGTAAAAGTGCCATTTGACGAGCACGTTTAATTGCAACTGTAAGTTTGCGTTGGTATTTTGCGCTTGTCCCTGTTACACGACGAGGTAAAATTTTACCACGCTCAGAAACGAAACGTTTTAATAAATCAACATCTTTATAGTCAATGCGAGTGATGCCGTTAGCTGTGAAGAAACACACCTTACGACGTTTCGCACGTCCACCTTTGCGTCCTGCCATGTCTATTTCCCTCCATTCTTTGTTAAAACTAACAAATTTACTGTATTAGAACGGTAAATCGTCGTCGGAAATGTCGATCGGTTGACCTACATTTGAAAATGGATCGTCATTCTTCGTAAATCCAGAGTTCCCTTGATTACCTTGGTTACCTGAATTACTAGATTGACCAAATGGGTTAGAGCTTTGGTTACCGAAACCAGCTCCTGATGGTTGCTGATTGAATGAACCACGTTGCTCCCCACCGCCATTACGCGGCTCTAAAAATTGTACGCTTTCCGCAAGAACTTCTGTTACATACACACGTTTACCGTCTTGTCCATCGTAATTACGAGTTTGAAGACGTCCATCTACGCCTGCTAAGCTTCCTTTTTTCAAATAATTTGCTACGTTTTCTGCTTGTTTACGCCATATTACACAATTAATAAAGTCAGCTTCACGCTCACCTTGTTGATTCGCAAATGCGCGATTCACAGCTAACGTAAAAGTAGCTACTGCAACACCATTGGGCGTGTAACGTAAGTCAGGGTCCTTAGTTAAACGACCAACGAGGATAACACGATTCATCAATCGAACCACTCTCCCTTATATATCAATTATTTTTCTTCTTCTTTAACAACGATATGACGAAGGATATCTTCGTTGATCTTAGCTAAACGGTCGAATTCGTTAATCGCTTCTGCGTTAGAGTTCACGTTTAAGATCATGTAGAAACCTTCACGTAAGTCGTTGATTTCGTAAGCTAAACGACGCTTACCCCACTCTTTCGTGTTAATGATTTCTGCACCATTGTTTGTTAAAACACCTGCAAAACGTTCAACTAAAGCTTTTTGAGCTTCTTCTTCAACGCCAGGACGAATGATGTACATAATTTCGTACTTTCTCATTACACTTTCACCTCCTTTTGGTCTAAACGGCCCATAATGGGCAAGGAGCAATTAATTTATAGTAATTACTCACGAGTTTAGATTATATCATAGTAAGTTATATGAATCAACTCACCAATACATAAAAAACTTGGCAAACATATAATATATTCGCCAAGCTCATATCTTTATTTTTCCTAGGAAA
Organism: Bacillus sp. Root131; assembly: GCF_001429475.1. Classification (NCBI taxonomy): domain Bacteria; kingdom Bacillati; phylum Bacillota; class Bacilli; order Caryophanales; family Bacillaceae; genus Bacillus; species Bacillus sp. Root131. Next base: position 21,727 of record NZ_LMJQ01000011.1, on the reverse strand, counting down.
TATTAAATTAAACGTTAAAACGGAAGTGCATAACATCTCCATCTTTTACGATATACTCTTTTCCTTCTAAACGTACTTTTCCAGCTTCTTTTGCAGCTGTCATAGAACCGTTTGTCATTAAGTCATCGTAAGAAACTGTTTCTGCACGAATAAATCCACGCTCAAAGTCTGTATGAATAACACCAGCACATTGTGGTGCCTTCATACCTTGTTTAAATGTCCAAGCACGTACTTCTTGAACGCCAGCTGTAAAGTAAGTAGCAAGTCCTAATAGGTCATATGCTGCACGAATTAATTGATCTAAACCAGACTCTTCAATACCTAGTTCTTCAAGGAATACTTTTTTCTCTTCCTCGTCTAATTCAGCGATTTCTGATTCGATTTTTGCACATACAACGATTACTTGAGAATTTTCATTTTCTGCAAATTCTTTTACCATTTGTACGTATTTATTTTCCGAAGGATCGATAATATCGTCTTCACTTACGTTCGCTACGTATAACATTTCTTTTGTTGTAAGTAAATGAAGGCCTTTAACAATCTTCATCTGCTCTTCTGTAAATTCAACAGTACGAGCCGGTTTCCCCTCTTCAAAAGCCTCTTTTAAACGAACTAAAATTTCATGCTCATATACAGCTTCTTTATCTTTTTGTCTTGCTAATTTCGCAACACGCTCGATACGCTTATCAACAGACTCTAAGTCCGCTAAAATTAGCTCTAAGTTGATTGTTTCGATATCATCAATTGGATCTACTTTCCCTGAAACGTGCGTAATATTTTCGTCTTCAAAACAACGAACAACTTGGCAAATTGCATCTACTTGACGAATGTGAGATAAGAATTTATTTCCTAAACCTTCACCTTTACTAGCACCTTTTACGATACCTGCAATATCAGTAAACTCAAATACAGTCGGAACAGTCTTTTTCGGTTCTACTAATTCCGTTAATTTATTTAAACGCTCATCTGGTACTTCTACAATCCCTACGTTTGGATCAATTGTACAGAATGGATAGTTCGCAGATTCTGCTCCTGCTTGTGTAATTGCATTAAATAAAGTGGACTTCCCTACGTTAGGTAATCCAACAATCCCAGCCGTTAATCCCATATTTTTCACTCCTATGTCTCAATCTTTCATCATTATAGATAGTAACGAAAAAAATGACAAGTTTCCGCCAAACGAAAAAAAGTAACAGTTACCTACTGTAACTGTTACTCTCTCTCTATTCTTCGTGCTTCACAAGTATTTTTTTCACCTTACGATCAAACTCTCTTCGAGTAATCATTACTGAATGGTCACATCCCTCGCACTTAATGCGGATATCCATTCCCATACGAATAATTTTCCAACGATTCTCGCCACATGGATGTGCTTTCTTCATTTCCACAACATCGTACAAGTTATATTCCTTTTGCTCCACTCTTCAAACTCCTCCTCTCCATACTAAATTGCTTTTCCACTAACCAATTCTTCACGATTATATAAAACCATACGTGGATATGGAATTTCAATTCCATGTAAATCAAGACGATTTTTAATCTCTTTACGAAGTGCCCTTGCAATAACTGCATGTTGCATCGGCTCTACTTCAGCAATAACGCGTAATATAACTTCTGATGCAGCTAACGTTTGCACACCTAATAATTGAGGTGTTGTTACCATTTTTTCGTACTTTGAAGGTAACTCTACTAATAAATCTTCAATAACCTGCTCTGCTTTCGCAATATCAGCCTCATATGAAATAGATACATCAACAAATGCTACACTATTACTAACTGAGTAGTTAGTAACTTGAATAATACTTCCGTTTGGTAAAGTATGAATTTCACCTGTCCAACTCTTTACTTTCGTTGTACGAAGTCCAATTTCTAAAACGACTCCTTCAAATTGACCGATTTTAACATAATCGCCAACTGAAAACTGATCTTCTAGCAAAATAAATAAACCTGTAATAACGTCCTTCACTAAACTTTGAGCACCAAATCCGACTGCTAAACCAATTACCCCGGCACCCGCTAATAAACCTGATGCATTAATATCAAACACACCTAAAATCGCAATCAGCATAATAAACATAACAACGTACGCTACAATATTTTCAAGTAATTTCGCTACTGTAACTGTACGACGTTCTGAAATTTGAATTGGAGAACGACTCCCCATACGAAACGCATTTCGTACAACCGCTCTTGCAATTCGCACAACAACTGCACCGATTATTAAAATAATACATATTTTTAATGTCGCAACTCCAATATGAGCCCAACGATCAGCATCTAATAAATACTGTTTCGTAGAATTAAACCACTTCGTTAATAAATCCATGTACCTCTACCTCTCTAGCTAAAATTTCTTTTTAGTTATCCTTATTATTGTATCAGAAGTCCTCTAATTGCTGAAAAAATTTTATGATTTTAATCCTATTTCCCCCCCGCCATTCAGGTATAAAATGGAACGAATATATATATACTAGTACTATTATTTCCGTTTTCATTCACATTTTGCAAAAATTACGCACTTATAGATTTCCATTTTTCTCACCATATAACATATATTGAAAATTTATTAAAAGGATGGGTGCTTCATGAATATTGGAAGTTTTCGCTTACCATTTTTTGAGAAAGAAACTCAAAACGTTATGCACCAGGATCTAGAAGCCTCTGAGATAATCAGTAATTTCTTACTTACCCACATTCCTATTAAAACTAATATACCACTCATTCTCGTTTGTATCGGAACAGATCGTTCTACAGGTGACGCACTCGGCCCGTTAGTTGGTACAAAACTTGAACAAATAGACATCAAAAACCTCCAAGTATTCGGTACACTAGATGAGCCAGTACATGCGCTAAATTTAGAAGAAAAAATTCAAAATATACAGAAAGAATATCCTGCTGCATTTATAATTGCTGTTGATGCATGTTTAGGAAAGTCTCAAAATATCGGGTCAATCACTACTGGAAAGGGCCCTAGTAAGCCTGGAGCTGCTATGAATAAGAAATTACCTGCAGTTGGTGATCTGCATATACACGGTATCGTCAATCTAAATGGGTTTATGGAGTTTTTCGTTCTTCAAAATACAAGATTAAGTTTAGTTATGAAAATGGCCGATGTAATCGCACAAAGTATAAAAGAGACGGATCAAAAATTATCCGCACTAAAAAAAGCAAACCATCTATAAATAATAAGATGGTTTGCTCTTTATTTTTTTTGTGATAATAGTTCTAAAATACGATTCAAATCTTCTTTATTAAAAAATTCAATTTCGATTTTACCTTTTTCTTTTTTCGTCTCTTTGATTTTCACATCTGTGCCAAACTTTTCTCTTAAGAACGTTTCACGTTCTACGAAAAATATATTTCGCTCTTTTTTCACTTTTTTTGTTTCACGTGAAACGTGTTGATTAATCTCTTGGACGATTTTCTCTAATTGACGAACATTTAATCCTTCTTTTTCAATGCGTTTCAATAAGGACTTCAATTGTTCTTCATCTTTTATCGTAAGTAAAGTTCTCCCATGAGCCATTGAAAGTTGACCATTTGCAATCATATCTTGGACGAACGAAGGGAGGCTTAATAACCGAGTATAATTTGCAATGTAAGGTCTGCTTTTGCCAAGACGTTTCGCTAATTGTTCTTGCGTTACATTTAGCTCATTCATTAACATCTGGTATGCCATTGCCTCTTCCATAGGATTTAAATCTTCTCGTTGTAAGTTTTCTAACAAAGCAAATTCCATCATTTGCTGTTCAGTTAATGGTCTTACAACCGCAGGTACCTTTTCTAAACCAGCCTCTTTTGCAGCACGAAATCGTCTTTCACCTGCAACGATTTCATATCCTTTAATACTCTTCCTAGCAATTAATGGTTGTAGAATACCGTGTTCCTTAATCGAAATTGCTAATTCCTGAATAGCCTCTTTATTAAAGTGTTTACGCGGTTGATATGGATTTGGCCTTAATTCAGTTACAAGAATCTCCTGAATTGTTTCCTCTTCTTTCACATCTAAATCAGGAAAAAACACATTAATTCCTCTTCCTAATCCCTTAGCCACCTGCAATCACTTCCTCTGCTAAATCTATATATACTTCTGCTCCTCTTGATTTAGCGTCATACTGCATAATAGGTTTCCCATGACTTGGAGCCTCGCTCAAGCGTACATTACGCGGAATAATCGAGCGATATACTTTATCCCTAAAATACTTTTTCACTTCATCTATAACTTGGATCCCTAAATTTGTACGGGCATCCAACATCGTTAACAATACACCTTGAATTGCTAAATTTTTATTTAAATGTTTTTGTACAAGTCGAACTGTATTTAATAGCTGACTTAACCCTTCTAGTGCGTAATATTCACACTGTACAGGAATAATAACAGAATCTGCTGCTGTTAATGCATTAATTGTTAATAACCCTAAAGATGGGGGACAGTCGATAATAATATAATCATATTCATCACGAACTGGCTGTAATGCTCTTTGTAAACGTACTTCCCGGGAAATAGTCGGTACCAATTCAATTTCAGCACCAGCCAATTGAATTGTAGCGGGTAGAACATCTAAGTTTTCCGTTGCGGTTTTCTGTATAACCCCTTGAACATCTGCATCTTCCACAAGAACGTTGTAAATACATTGATCTAATTCAGATTTTTCAATTCCCACACCAGTCGTTGCATTTCCTTGAGCATCAATATCTACAAGAAGGACTTTTTTACCTACTTGCGCCAATCCAGCCCCTAAATTAACAGATGTTGTGGTTTTTCCAACACCGCCTTTTTGATTAGCAATAGCAATGATTTTTCCCATGATGTCACCTACTTTCAACCTTTCTATCTTATTCTAATAACAATTACGTTTATTGTAACATGAAATAAAACTTTTTCTTTTACGTCCTTTATTAAACTTCAAAATTTATTTCTAAACTCCTTCTTCATTTAACAAGAAAATATAGTAAAAGAGACCTCTCCAATAGGATAAGGTCTCTAACACGTCATTATTATTTTTTCTTTGGAATTTTAATTGTAATTTGATAGTACTCATCAAATTCTTCTTCCTCAGAATTAACATTCAAACCACTTTCAGTAACCATTTGTAAAGATTGTCTAATTGTATTCATAGCAATCCTCGTATCTCGACTTACTGCTTTTTGCTTTGCCTTACGCTTCGGTTTTGCTTCCTCTAGTAACTTCACAATTCGTTCTTCTGTTTGCTTTACATTCAGTTGTTTCTCCACAATTTCCTGTAAAACCTTCAGTTGTAATTCCTCATTTTTTAAAGGAATGAGAGCGCGGGCGTGACGTTCTGTAATGCTTTTTTCTAATAATGCACTTTTTATTTCTTCAGGCAACTTTAACAATCGCAACTTATTTGCGATTGTAGATTGTCCTTTTCCAAGTCGTTGTGCCAATGCTTCTTGTGTTAAATTATGTAACTCAATCAGCTTTTGATATGCCACAGCTTCCTCGATTGCCGTTAGTTCCTCGCGTTGCAAGTTTTCAATTAAAGCTACAGAAGCTGTCTCTGTATCATTTAAGTTCTTTATAATTGCAGGAACCTTTTCCCAACCTAACTTTGTTGCCGCACGAAAGCGTCTTTCTCCAGCGATAATCTCGTACTTATCATCCTCATATTGCCTTACAACAATCGGTTGAATAAGTCCATGTGTACGAATCGTTAATGCTAGCTCATCAATACGCGCATCATCAAAAACTGTTCTTGGTTGATAACGGTTAGGGGTAATATTTACTATCGGAATTTCTTGTATTTCTTCATATACCTTTTTATCTATTTCTTCATGGCTTTCGTCTTGTAATTCGAATTCGCTCTCTTTATCTCCAAAGCCAAATAAACGAGAAAACGTATTTTTCATACATATTCCACCACCTTTTAGGCCTATTGACTATTCTCCATAAAATGTTTCCTATGAAACATTTACGTTTTCATTTATATAATTTAATCTTACGTCTAATAAGATTTATTTTTCAATAGGTAATTTATTGGGCGTTCCCGGTTTGCGTGGATATTTCTTTGGTGTCTTGCGCTTTTTCTCGATTAATAAAATATTACGTTCACTCTCTTCAAACGGTAATTGGAACGTAGACATCTCTTTTAACTCTCCGCCTAGCACCTCTAAAGCATACTTACCATTTTCGATTTCTTCATTTGCTGCTGCACCTTTCATTGCAATGAATGTTCCTCCAACTTTTACAAGTGGTAAACATAGCTCACTTAATACAGAAAGACGTGCAACTGCACGTGCCATTACAATATCGTATGATTCACGTACACCTTCTTTTTTCCCAAATGTTTCAGCACGATCATGACAAAATGCAACATCACTTAATTCTAACTTTTGTGCTAAGTGATTTAAGAAATTAATACGTTTTTGCAATGAATCTACAATTGTTACTTTTAAGTGCGGGAAACAGATTTTTAAAGGAATACTTGGGAATCCAGCCCCTGCACCAACATCACAAATTGAGAACGGTTTTGAAAAATCATAATAAAAAGCAGCTGTAATAGAATCAAAAAAGTGTTTTAAGTATACTTCTTCTTTTTCTGTAATAGCCGTTAAGTTCATTTTCTCATTCCACTCTACTAATGTTTCAAAGTAGATTTTGAACTGCTCTAACTGTCTAGAAGAGAGGGTGATCCCCTTCTCTTCTAGCATAGATTGAAATTGTTCTATGTTCATCTAGCAATATCTCCTTACTATTTATTGGTTCGATACGCGCGCAATTTTTCCTTGTTCTATATAAACAAGTAAAATGGAAATATCCGCTGGATTTACGCCAGAAATACGTGAAGCCTGCCCCATTGAAAGTGGACGAACATCTTTCAATTTCTGTCTAGCTTCTGAGGCAAGGCTAGAAATCGCATCATAATCAATATCTACAGGTATTTTTTTACTCTCCATTTTCTTCATACGCTCTACTTGCTGTAAAGATTTTTCAATGTATCCTTCGTACTTAATCTGAATTTCAACTTGTTCTGTAACTTCATCACTTAATTCTACTTCACTTGGTACTAAAAGATGAATATGCTCATATGTCATCTCTGGACGACGTAATAAGTCACTCGCACGTATTCCATCTTTCAATTCACTTCCGCCAATATTGCGAATTAATTCTTGAACCTCAGGACGTGGTTTAATAATAATGCTGCTTAAACGTTCCTTTTCCTGTTCAATTTGTAGTTTTTTATTTGTAAATCGCTCATAGCGCTCTTCTTTAATTAATCCAATTTCACGACCAACTTCAGTTAAACGAAGATCAGCATTATCATGGCGTAATAATAGACGGTATTCTGCACGAGATGTTAATAAACGATATGGTTCATTTGTACCTTTCGTAACAAGATCATCAATTAAGACACCAATATAAGCATCCTCACGACCTAAAACAACTTCTTTTTTACCTAAAGAACGGCATGCTGCATTAATCCCAGCCATAAGCCCTTGTCCTGCCGCCTCTTCGTAACCAGAAGTTCCATTAATTTGTCCTGCTGTATATAAATTTTTAATCTTTTTCGTTTCAAGTGTTGGCCATAGTTGTGTTGGCACAATTGCATCATATTCAATTGCATAACCTGTGCGCATCATTTCAACATTTTCTAGGCCTGGAATTGTTCTAAGCATGTCACGTTGTACATCTTCTGGTAGGCTTGTGGATAAACCTTGCACATATACTTCTTGTGTATTACGCCCTTCTGGCTCTAAGAAAATTTGATGACGTGGTTTATCATTAAATCTTACTACTTTGTCTTCAATAGAAGGACAGTATCTAGGGCCTGTTCCTTTAATCATACCAGAATACATAGCTGAACGATGTAAATTTTCATCTATTAAACGGTGTGTTTCTGTACTTGTATATGTCAACCAACATGGAATTTGATCCATAATAAATTTCGTTGTTTCAAAAGAGAACGAACGTGGCTTATCATCACCCGGTTGAATTTCTGTTTTACTGTAGTCAATTGTATTACTGTTTACACGCGGAGGTGTCCCTGTTTTAAATCTAACAAGATCAAACCCAAGTTCCTCTAAATGCTCAGATAATGTAATAGACGGTTGCTGATTATTTGGACCGCTTGAATATTTTAAGTCGCCCATGATAATCTCGCCACGTAAAAATGTTCCAGTCGTAATTACAACGGTTTTTGCTGTATATTCTGCACCAGCTTGTGTAACTACCCCTTTACACATACCATCTTCAACGATTAAACGCTCTACCATTCCTTGGAATAACGTTAAGTTTGGTGTTTCTTCAATTGTTTTCTTCAATTCATGTTGGTAAGAGAATTTATCAGCTTGCGCTCGAAGTGCACGTACAGCTGGCCCCTTACCTGTATTTAGCATACGCATTTGAATATGAGTTTTATCAATATTACGTCCCATTTCTCCGCCTAATGCATCAATTTCACGAACAACAATCCCTTTTGCTGGTCCACCAACAGAAGGGTTACATGGCATGAAAGCTACCATATCTAAGTTAATTGTTAACATTAATGTTTTTGAGCCCATTCGTGCTGCCGCAAGACCAGCTTCACATCCTGCATGACCTGCACCGATTACTATGACATCGTATGAACCGGCATTGTATCCCATTGTTTATTCCTCCTAATAATCTCTATCTTTCTAAAACATCACTATATTATTTTCCTAAACAAAATTGAGAGAACAACTGGTCAATTAGGCTTTCATGGACTGTGTCACCAGTAATTTCACCAAGTATTTCCCACGTTCTTGTTAAATCAATTTGCACCATATCAATTGGTACACCATTTTCTATTGCCTCAATTGCATCACCGATTGTTTGTCCCGCTTGTGTTAATAATCCAATATGTCTCGCATTAGAAACATATGTCATATCTGCAGAATCGATTGTTCCTTCAAAGAATAAATCAGCTATTGCCTTTTCGAGTTCATCTATTCCTTGTTCCTCAATTAAGGATGTTGTAATAACACGATTTCCCGCAGCTAACTCTGTAACACGTTCCATATCAATCGCTTGCGGTAAATCAGTCTTATTCACAATAACAATAAAGTCTTTTCCTTGTACCGCATGGAATAGATCTTCATCCTCATTTGTTAAAGCCTCGCTATAGTTGACAACAACTAATACTAAATCTGCTTGGCTCATCATTTCTTTTGATCGCTCCACACCAATTCGTTCAACAACATCTTCTGTCTCACGAATACCGGCTGTATCTATAAGTTTAAGAGGTACACCACGCACATTAACGTACTCTTCAATAACATCACGAGTTGTTCCTGCAATATCAGTTACAATTGCTTTTTTCTCCTGAACAAGACTATTTAATAACGATGATTTCCCAACATTAGGTCTACCGATAATTGCTGTAGCAATACCTTCACGTAAAATTTTCCCTTGTTTTGATGTTTCTAATATTTTTTCGATTTCCGAACGAACATGCGTCGCTTTCTCAATTAAAATATTATGTGTCATCTCTTCTACATCATCGTATTCTGGATAATCTATATTTACCTCAACATGAGCTAATGTTTCTAATATTTCTTGACGTAGGCGACCAATTAATTTAGATAATCGCCCTTCCATTTGATTAATTGCTACATTCATCGCACGATCTGTTTTTGCTCGAATCAAATCCATAACAGCTTCTGCTTGTGATAAATCGATACGTCCATTTAAAAAAGCACGTTTTGTAAATTCGCCCGGTTCTGCCAATCGTACTCCTTGCGCTAGAATAAGTTGCAATACTTTATTTACTGAAACAAGTCCGCCATGACAGTTAATTTCCACTATATTTTCACGTGTAAAAGTCCTTGGTGCGCGCATAATAGACACCATAACTTCTTCAATAACTTGATTTGTATCTAAATCAACGATATGACCATAATGAATAGTGTGAGAAGGAACCTCTGTTAAATCCTTCCCTTTAAAAATACGGTCAACTTTCTCAACCGCATCATCCCCACTTACTCGAACAATGGCAATTGCACCCTCTCCAAGCGCTGTGGAAATCGCAGCAATTGTATCAAATTCCATGTCCTTTCACCTCACTTGCTTATTTATCTCTATTTCAACATGATTATTTCTTTCACTAAATTATTAGGATACCATAACGAACCTATCTACAAAAGAAGAATAACTCATTTTATTATATCCCCATGTAAAAAACACTAAACTTATTCACAGTGGATAAGTTTAGTGTTTTTTAGTTATCCACATCTATTTTTCGCTCAAAAAAACCGGCACTCATTTGAGCAACCGGTCATTTAGGAGATATTACAACATGCCGATGTGGTTCATTTCCTTCAGAAGTTGTTTTGATACCTTGATGATTTGATAATGCCTGATGAATAATTTTTCGTTCAAAAGATGGCATCGGTTCTAAAATAACTCTTTTTTTCGTATTAGATACTTGTTTCGCTAATCGATAAGAAAGTGATTCTAGCGTACTTTTTCTTTTACTACGATAATTTTCAGCATCTAGTGTAATACCTATATACTGCTTCGTGTTACGATTCGCAACAAGTTTTGTTAAATACTGTAAAGAGTTTAGTGTATTACCTCTTTTTCCAATTAAAACTCCTACATCATCACCAGAAATTGTAAATTCGATCTCGCGTCCTTTTACAACTTTACTAATTTCAACTTCCACACCCATATTGTGAATAACATTTCTTAAATATTCTTCACATTCCTGAATTGGATCTTTCTTCAATACAACTTCTACTACTGCAGGACGATTCCCAAATAAACCTAAGAATCCTCTTTTACCCTCATCGACAATATTTATATCTACTCGATCTTTTGATGTATTTAATTGCCTTAAAGCATCCTCTACTGCCAGCTCGACTGTTTGTCCTTTAGCAGTAATTATACTCACTTGCTTGAGCCTCCAGCTTTGCTAGCCTTAATCTCTGGCCCTTTGATAAAGTACATTTGAGCAATACCAAAGATATTACCAACAACCCAGTAAAGTGATAATGCAGCTGGGAAGTTAATTGCAAAGATTAAAATCATAATCGGCATAAGCCAAAGCATCATTGCCATTTGCGGATTTTGACCAGCTGTTCCTGCCATTGCAAGCTTTTGCTGAATAAATGTCGTAATTGCTGCAACAACCGGTAAGATATAGAACGGATCTGCCTGTCCTAAATCAAACCATAAAAATGTATGTTCACTAATTGCTGTTGTTCTCATAATCGCATGATAAAACGCGAATAAAATAGGCATCTGAACAAATATCGGTAAACATCCTGCCAATGGATTTACACCATTCTTTTGATATAACTGCATCATTTCTTGTTGTAGTTTTTGCTGTGTTGCTTGATCTTTAGAACTATATTTCTCTTTTAACTTCACCATTTCTGGTTGTAACGCTTGCATTGCTTTTGTACTCTTTGTTTGTTTAATCATTAATGGTAATAATGCAAAACGAATGATAAGAGTTGTAATAACAATTGCTAAACCGTAATTACTGTTAAATAAGTCGGCAAAATACGTGATTAACTGAGAAAGCGGATATACGAAATATTCATTCCAAATCCCAGTACTTTTCGATGTAATCGGCTGACCCGTTTCACTACAACCGGTGGCAATCGCCATTAATGCAACGACCATGGCTAGTAAACCTAATTTCTTTTTCAAAGCCTACTCCTCCTTGTATCGGTATGTATATAGTGTAATTCATTTCCTTACGCTACTTTTTTATTCTTTTCATACCAGAGCGTTTAAAGACATGAATTAAGCTTTTCTTTACTTCTTCATATGTCATCTCTGCACAAGGCTTCCTTGCTATTATAACAAAATCTTTTCCAGAATCTATCTCATCTTTTAACTCTGTAATAGCTTGACGGACCATGCGCTTAATTCGATTACGAACTACTGCATTTCCTATTTTCTTGCTAACAGAAAGGCCGATGCGAAAGTTTGGCTGTTCTTCTTTATCTAATTGGTATACAACAAACTGACGATTCGCATTTGATTTTCCTTTTTGAAAAACCGCCTGGAATTCATCATTCTTCTTTATACGATGTTTTTTCTTCATATCAATTGACACTCCTGTATTTCATCAGCGGAAATTCACTATTATTAGAAAAAAAGACCACTGAACGATCAGTGGTCTACGCAGATAATACTTTTCTTCCTTTACGACGACGAGCTGCTAGCACTTTACGTCCGTTCGCTGTGCTCATACGGCTGCGGAAACCATGTACTTTGCTGCGCTTACGTTTATTTGGTTGGTAAGTTCTTTTCATTATATGACACCTCCCTGAGGAATATCTGTTAAAGACAGTCCTATAAATTATAGTTAATCAACTAGGAAAATGTCAATGGTTCTAGAAATTTTCATCAAATATTCATTTTGAACCTATTCACATACTTTTTCACAGCATCTATATTTCCTTGTGGATAAATGTTTTTTCACGTTTTTTATATCCACAAACTTTTTTCCCACTTTTACACAGTATATCGTGTTGTGGACAAGTTTATTCCACAAGGTATTGATTTTGTGGATAACTTTCTTAAATTCATTGCTATAGCCACTTTTTTTTGATATTATAGTTGTGTTTTCACTTTGAATAAGTTTTCCACATCTTTATCTTATCCACAATTTGTGTATAACATGTGGACAGTTTTAATCACATGTGGGTAAACAGTTGTCCACATTTGGTTTTTTTGTCGAAAACCCTATCTCATATACAAACGACGTTTTTAGGTTTTAAAATACGTTTCGTATAAATATACATTTTATATTTATTAGGTTGTACATTTGTTGCGCAGCCTTATTCTTTTACCATCTTAGTAAAGGAGGGACACCTTTGGAAAATATCTCTGATTTATGGAATAGTGCCTTAAAAGAATTAGAAAAAAAGGTAAGCAAGCCTAGTTATGAGACATGGTTAAAATCAACAACGGCTCATAACTTGAAGAAAGACGTATTAACGATTACAGCTCCAAATGAATTTGCTCGTGACTGGCTAGAATCTCATTACTCAGAACTAATTTCAGAAACACTATACGATTTAACAGGGGCAAAATTAGCAATTCGCTTTATTATTCCCCAAAGTCAAGCGGAAGAGGACATTGATCTTCCTCCAGTTAAGCGGAATCCAGCACAAGATGATTCAGCTCATTTACCACAGAGCATGTTAAATCCAAAATATACATTTGATACATTTGTTATCGGCTCTGGTAACCGTTTTGCCCATGCAGCTTCATTAGCTGTAGCCGAGGCGCCAGCTAAAGCGTATAATCCACTCTTTATTTACGGGGGAGTTGGGCTTGGAAAGACGCATTTAATGCACGCGATTGGCCATTATGTAATTGAACATAATCCAAATGCAAAAGTTGTATATTTATCATCAGAAAAATTCACGAATGAATTTATTAACTCTATTCGTGATAATAAAGCTGTTGATTTTCGTAATAAATATCGCAATGTAGATGTTTTATTGATAGATGATATTCAATTTCTTGCTGGAAAAGAACAAACTCAAGAAGAGTTTTTCCATACATTTAATGCATTACACGAAGAAAGTAAACAAATTGTAATTTCTAGTGATCGACCACCAAAAGAAATTCCAACTTTAGAAGATCGTCTTCGTTCTCGCTTTGAATGGGGACTTATTACAGATATTACGCCGCCAGATTTAGAGACACGAATTGCAATTTTACGCAAAAAAGCAAAAGCTGAAGGGCTTGATATACCAAATGAAGTTATGCTTTATATCGCAAATCAAATTGATTCAAATATTCGCGAATTAGAAGGTGCACTTATCCGAGTTGTAGCTTATTCATCTTTAATTAATAAAGATATTAATGCTGATTTAGCAGCTGAAGCACTTAAAGATATTATTCCAAATTCTAAGCCGAAAATTATCTCTATTTATGATATTCAAAAAGCTGTCGGAGACGTTTATCAAGTAAAATTAGAAGATTTTAAAGCGAAAAAACGTACAAAATCAGTTGCGTTTCCTCGCCAAATTGCAATGTATTTATCACGCGAACTTACGGATTCCTCTTTACCAAAAATAGGTGAAGAATTTGGTGGACGTGATCATACAACAGTTATCCATGCCCATGAAAAAATTTCTAAACTACTAAAAACCGATACGCAATTACAAAAGCAAGTTGAAGAAATTAATGGTATTTTAAAGTAGTAGCTGAATAGTGTGAATAACTTACCTTGTTTTACGCACAGTCTATCCACATGTAGATAGACTGTTTTTACATCCTTCAAAGGGGTTATCCACATATCCACAAGCCCTATTACTATTACTACTATTTTTTATCTTTATTAATTAAATAAAATCTTATACTTACCGGAGGTTTTTCTTTATGCGTTTTACAATACAAAAAGACTATCTTGTAAGAGGTGTACAAGATGTAATGAAGGCAGTTTCTTCTCGTACAACAATCCCGATCCTTACGGGAATTAAAGTTGTAGCTACTGAAGAAGGGGTTACATTAACAGGAAGCGATGCTGATATTTCTATTGAATCGTTTATTCCAGTCGAAGAAGATGGAAAAGAAATCGTAGAAATAGCTCAATCAGGAAGCATTGTTTTACAAGCAAAATATTTTAGTGAGATTGTAAAAAAACTACCTAAGGATACTGTCGAAATTTCTGTGGAAAATCATTTTATGACAAAAATAAAATCTGGAAAATCAGAGTTTAACTTAAATGGTTTAGATTCTGCAGAATATCCGTTATTACCACAGATTGAAGAACATCATGTATTTAAGATACCAACAGATTTACTTAAACATATGATCAGACAAACTGTATTTGCAGTTTCTACTTCTGAAACAAGACCAATCTTGACAGGTGTAAACTGGAAGGTATATAACAGCGAGTTAACTTGTATTGCAACAGATAGTCATAGACTGGCACTTCGAAAAGCGAAAATCGAAGGACATAATATTGCAGATGAATTTCAAGCTAATGTTGTTATTCCAGGTAAGAGCTTAAACGAATTAAGTAAAATTCTGGATGAGTCTGAAGAAATGGTAGATATTGTAATAACTGAGTATCAAGTATTATTCCGTACAAAGCATTTATTATTCTTCTCAAGATTGTTAGAAGGAAATTATCCAGATACGACACGTTTAATTCCAGCAGAGAGTAAAACGGATATTTTTGTAAATACAAAAGAATTCCTACAAGCAATTGATCGTGCTTCACTATTAGCGAGAGATGGCCGCAATAACGTTGTCAAATTATCAACTTTAGAGCAAGAAATGCTAGAGATTTCCTCGAATTCACCAGAAATTGGAAAAGTTGTCGAAGAAGTACAATGTGAAAAAGTAGATGGAGAAGAGTTAAAAATATCTTTTAGTGCAAAATATATGATGGATGCATTGAAAGCTCTAGATAGTACAGAGATTAAAGTTAGCTTTACTGGGGCGATGAGACCGTTCTTAATTCGTACAGTAAATGATGATTCAATTATTCAATTAATTTTACCGGTTCGTACTTACTAGGTAAGGAATAAGGGTTGCTAGTTTAAAGATGCTAGTGGCCCTTATTTGATTTTTGGGTATTACTTTCCTAATGTTAGTTTATTTAGTACAATGAAAGAATGAACACTTTCAGAAAGTGAGCGATTTTATGAAACATATTAAAATTTCAACAGAGTATATTACACTAGGACAATTTTTAAAGTTAGCTGATGTAATTGATACAGGTGGCGCTGTAAAATGGTTTTTACAAGAATATGAAGTGTACGTGAACAACGAACTTGAAAATAGAAGAGGTCGCAAACTATATGCGAATGATGTTATTGAAATTCCAGGAAGCGGAACTTTCCAAGTTCAGGCATAAAGGGGGAGCCCTTTGTTTATTTCAGAAATACAATTAAAAAACTATCGCAATTATGAAAAATTAGAGCTTTCCTTTGAAGATAAGGTAAATGTAATTATCGGCGAAAATGCACAAGGGAAAACAAACTTGATGGAAGCTATTTATGTTTTAGCGATGGCGAAATCTCATAGAACCTCTAATGATCGCGAACTTATCCGCTGGGATGAAGAGTTTGGTCAAATAAAAGGGAAATTACAAAAAAGAAACAGTTCTTTGTCTTTGGAATTAAATATTTCGAAAAAAGGTAAAAAGGCAAAATTAAATCAACTTGAACAACAAAAGTTAAGTCAATATATTGGCGTGATGAACGTTGTCATGTTTGCCCCAGAAGATTTAAATCTTGTAAAAGGAAGCCCTCAAGTAAGAAGACGCTTTTTAGATATGGAATTAGGACAAATAGCTCCTATATATTTGTATGAATTAAGTCAATATCAAAAGGTGCTCACGCAACGAAATCACTTGTTGAAAAAAATGCAAGGGAATAGTAAGAATGAGGAAACGATGTTGGATGTATTTACACTTCAACTAATTGAGCATGGTGCGAAAATACTGCAAAAACGTTTTGAATTTTTGCATTTGCTACAGGAATGGGCAGCTCCAATTCATCGCGGTATAAGCCGTGGATTAGAAGAGTTAGAAATTGTCTATAAACCAAGTGTAGATGTATCAGAATCAATGGATTTGTCGAAAATAAAAGAAGTATACTATGAAAGTTTTCAATCTGTGAAACAACGTGAAATTTTCCGTGGTACGACTTTAATTGGTCCTCATCGTGATGATTTACAATTCTTCGTTAATAGTAAAAATGTTCAAGTCTTTGGTTCGCAAGGGCAACAACGAACGACCGCACTATCCCTAAAATTAGCTGAAATTGAATTAATTTATTCAGAGGTTAAAGAATATCCAATCCTTTTGCTGGATGATGTTTTATCAGAATTAGACGATTATCGTCAATCACATCTGTTAAATACAATTCAAGGAAAGGTGCAAACATTTGTTACAACGACGAGTGTCGACGGAATTGAACACGAAACATTAAAAGATGCGAAAACAATTCATGTAACGAACGGCACGGTAGATTGTGAAATAGATAGGGCATAAACCCCTGTTTAAATGGAAAAGTAGGTGATCTTTGTGTCAATGGAACAAAAACAAATGCAAGAAAATGCATATGATGAAAGTCAGATACAGGTACTTGAAGGACTAGAGGCAGTTCGGAAACGTCCGGGTATGTATATTGGATCTACGAGTGGAAAGGGACTTCACCACCTTGTATGGGAGATTGTCGATAATAGTATCGATGAAGCGTTAGCAGGATATTGTGATGAAATTAACGTTAGTATCGAAGAAGATAATAGTATTCTTGTAACGGATAATGGACGTGGTATTCCAGTTGGTATACAAGAAAAAATGGGACGTCCTGCAGTAGAGGTTATTATGACTGTCCTCCACGCTGGTGGTAAATTTGGCGGTGGCGGTTACAAAGTTTCTGGTGGTTTGCACGGTGTTGGTGCATCTGTTGTAAATGCCTTATCAACAGAATTAGAAGTATTTGTACATCGTGATGGTAAAATCCATTACCAAAAATACGAAAGAGGTATTCCGGTTGCAGATTTAAAAGTCATCGGTGATACAGATAAAACTGGAACAATAACTCGCTTTAAACCGGATCCAGAAATTTTTAAAGAGACGACAGAATATGAATTCGATACGCTAGCGACTCGTATGCGTGAGTTGGCGTTTTTAAATCGTAATATTAAATTAACAATTGAAGATAAACGTGAACATAAGCAAAAGAAAGAGTTCCACTATGAAGGTGGAATTAAATCATATGTTGAACATTTAAATCGTTCAAAACAACCAATTCATGAAGAGCCTGTATATGTAGAAGGTTCAAAAGATGGTATTCAAGTTGAAGTTGCGCTTCAATATAACGAAGGATATACAAATCATATTTACTCATTTACAAATAATATTCATACGTATGAAGGTGGTACACATGAGGTAGGATTTAAAACTGCCTTAACACGTGTGATTAACGATTATGGTCGTAAAAATAACATTTTAAAAGATGCGGATAGTAATTTGACTGGTGAAGATGTTCGTGAAGGTTTAACAGCAATTGTGTCAATTAAACATCCAAATCCACAATTTGAAGGGCAAACGAAGACGAAACTTGGAAATAGTGAAGCGAGGACGATTACGGAGTCAGTATTCTCTGAGGCTTTTGAAAAATTCTTACTGGAAAATCCCAATGTTGCACGTAAGATTGTAGATAAAGGAACGATGGCAGCACGTGCGCGTGTAGCAGCTAAAAAAGCTCGTGAGCTAACTCGCCGAAAGAGTGCTTTAGAAGTTTCAAGTTTACCAGGGAAATTGGCAGATTGTTCTTCTAAAGATCCAGCAATTAGTGAAATTTATATCGTAGAGGGTGACTCTGCGGGTGGATCTGCAAAACAAGGACGCGATCGTCATTTTCAAGCAATTTTACCGCTGAAGGGTAAAATTATTAATGTTGAAAAGGCACGCTTAGATAAGATTTTATCAAATGATGAAGTTCGTACAATTATTACGGCGATTGGTACAAATATTGGTGGGGACTTCGATATCGAAAAAGCACGCTATCATAAAGTTATTATTATGACCGATGCCGATGTTGATGGTGCGCATATTCGTACCCTATTATTAACGTTCTTCTATCGTTATATGCGTCAAATAATTGAGTGTGGATATATATATATAGCACAGCCACCGTTGTTTAAGGTGCAACAAGGTAAAAAAATTCAATATGCTTATAATGATAAAGAGCTTGAAAAAATATTAGCTGAGTTACCAGCCCAGCCGAAACCAGGAATTCAACGTTATAAAGGTCTTGGAGAGATGAATCCAACTCAGCTATGGGAGACGACAATGGATCCAGAAGTACGTTCGTTACTTCAAGTTTCTCTTCAAGATGCAATAGAAGCAGATGAAACATTTGAAATTTTAATGGGTGATAAAGTGGAACCACGTCGTAACTTTATCCAAGAGAATGCAAAATACGTGAAAAACCTTGATATTTAAATGAGTAATGACAGGAATCTAAGTATTCCTGTCTTCTACATATAAATCAATGTATGTATAACGGAAACGTAAGAGGAGGTGCTCGTTGATGTCAGACAATCAACAACAAGCACGAATTCGAGAAATTAATATTAGTCATGAAATGCGTACCTCATTTTTAGATTACGCAATGAGTGTTATCGTATCTCGTGCATTACCAGATGTTCGTGATGGATTAAAACCTGTGCATCGTAGGGTTTTATATGCGATGAATGATTTAGGAATTACAGCTGATAAAGCGTATAAGAAATCAGCACGTATTGTCGGTGAAGTAATCGGGAAGTATCACCCTCATGGTGATTCAGCCGTTTATGAAACAATGGTACGTATGGCGCAAGATTTCAGTCAACGTTATATGCTTGTAGATGGGCATGGTAACTTCGGTTCTGTAGATGGAGATTCAGCAGCGGCAATGCGTTATACAGAGGCAAGAATGTCTAAGATTTCTATGGAATTAATACGTGATATTTCAAAAAATACAATTGATTATCAAGATAACTACGATGGTTCGGAAAGAGAGCCGATTGTATTACCAGCGCGTTTTCCTAATTTATTAGTAAACGGTACGACAGGTATTGCAGTTGGTATGGCAACAAATATTCCGCCGCATCAACTTGGCGAAGTAATTGATGGTGTGTTGGCATTAAGTCATAACCCGGATATTACTATAGCGGAGTTAATGGAATATATTCCTGGACCAGACTTCCCGACATCAGGTTTAATCTTAGGTCGAAGTGGCATCCGTAGAGCTTATGAAACAGGGCGCGGTTCTATTATGCTTCGTGCCAAAGTTGAAATTGAAGAGAAATCAAATGGTAAACAATCTATTATCGTAACGGAACTACCTTATCAAGTTAATAAGGCACGATTAATTGAAAAAATCGCAGAATTAGTTCGCGATAAGAAAATTGAAGGTATTACAGATTTACGTGATGAATCAGACCGAAATGGTATGCGTATTGTCATGGAAGTACGTCGTGACGCCAATGCAAACGTACTATTAAACAATCTATATAAACATACAGCACTTCAGACAAGTTTCGGTATTAATATGTTGTCTCTTGTAAATGGAGAGCCTCAAGTACTAAATTTAAAACAAAACTTATATCATTATTTGGAGCACCAGAAGGTAGTAATCCGTAGACGTACTGCGTATGAATTAGAAAAAGCAGAGGCACGTGCTCATATTTTAGAAGGATTACGAATTGCTTTAGATCATCTTGATGAAGTTATTACGTTAATTCGTAGTTCAAAAACGGCTGATATTGCAAAGCAAGGCTTAATGGAACGTTTCGGTTTAAGTGAGAAACAAGCGCAAGCGATTTTAGATATGCGTCTGCAACGTTTAACTGGATTAGAACGTGAAAAAATCGAGCAAGAATATCAAGATTTAATGAATTTAATTGCTGAATTAAAAGCGATTTTAGCAGATGAAGAGAAAGTTCTTGAGATTATTCGTGAAGAATTAACAGAAGTAAAAGAGCGTTTCAATGATAAGAGACGAACAGAAATTACAATTGGCGGTATGGAATTTATTGAAGATGAAGATTTAATTCCTGAGCAAAATATTGCAATTACGTTAACTCATAACGGTTATATTAAGAGGTTACCAGCTTCTACGTACAAAACACAGAACCGTGGGGGACGTGGTGTACAAGGAATGGGTACGAATGATGATGACTTTGTTGAACACTTATTAACAACGTCTACTCATGATCATATTTTATTCTTTACAAACAAGGGTAAAGTATACCGTACGAAAGGATATGAAATCCCAGAGTATAGTCGTACTGCAAAAGGGCTACCAATTATTAACCTATTAGGGGTAGATAAGGGTGAGTGGATCAATGCCATTATTCCAATTCGTGAATTTGGTGACGACCAGTTCTTATTCTTTACAACGAAACAAGGTATTTCTAAGAGAACGCCACTTTCATCATTTGCAAATATACGTACGAACGGTTTAATTGCAATTTCGCTTCGTGAAGAAGATGAAGTGATTTCTGTACGTTTAACATCTGGCGATAAAGATATTATCGTAGGGACAAGCAACGGTATGTTAATTCGCTTCAATGAACAAGATGTACGTTCTATGGGCCGTAATGCAGCTGGTGTAAAAGCTATTACATTAGGCGAAGAGGACCAAGTAGTAGGTATGGAAATTGTTGAAGAAGATACGAATGTCTTAATTGTAACGAAAAACGGGTATGGTAAGCGTACTCCAGTTGAAGAGTATCGACTACAAAGCCGTGGTGGTAAAGGTCTTAAAACTTGTAACATTACAGATAAAAACGGTAAGTTAGTAGCGGTTAAGTCTGTAACAGGTGAAGAAGACATCATGCTAATTACAGCCGCAGGCGTTATTATTCGTATGCCGGTTGATCAAATCTCTCAAATGGGACGTAATACACAAGGTGTTCGTCTAATTCGTTTAGAGGATGAGCAAGAGGTAGCGACAGTAGCAAAAGCACAGAAAGATGAAGAAGAAGAATCTAATGAAGAGGTTTCTTCTGAAGAATAAGAGGGTGGATTTTCCCCCCTCTTATTTTTTTATAATAATACTTGCATAGTGATAGCAAAGTCTATATAATAGGCAGAGTCAGCAAATGAGAGATACAAATTATCTTGAAAAACTTGTTGACGAAAATAATATACTATGATATATTATAAAAGTCGCTGAAACGCGATATTGAACTTTGAAAACTAAACGAAACAAACAACGTGAAACGTCAATTTTTATTTTTAGATGCTAGACAAACTAACTTTAT
>NZ_LMJQ01000010.1:0-65464 GCF_001429475.1 Bacillus sp. Root131 | reverse complement strand
ATGATGGCAGAGAGGTCACACCCGTTCCCATACCGAACACGGAAGTTAAGCTCTCTAGCGCCGATGGTAGTTGGGACCTTGTCCCTGTGAGAGTAGGACGTCGCCAAGCAAAAACCTAAGTCGTTTCGACTTAGGTTTTTTTGTGTTTATTTTTATTTACCGAATGTTATAATCCATAAATTTAATAACGCTAAAGACGAAAAAAGAATGAAATAGAGACTTTTAAAATAGGACACATTATTTCTATCATAAGTATATATTTTAAATAATGAGATGCTATAAATAAGTATTCAATAATTACAACAATTACTGCGATAGAAAAAATAAATAGGATAATAGCGTAGTTCTTTCTTTCATGTTTATCCTCCTTAGAAATTAAATCGTTATAATAAAAGTTCTATTGATGTGTAGAATACAAGAGTGTACATATTTTGATTTAAAACATACTGAAGTACTATATAAACGATTATAAGTAAATAGATCTCTAGAAATATATATTCTAATTCCCTTTTATTCTTGCATATAGTTGCAATTCTTCTTTTGAATATAACTAAAACACGAACGTTATTGACTACTAATAAAAAAACATTCGATTATTTATTGACATCGTTTATGAAATATTGTTAATATAGCCATAGAAACAATAATATAAGACCTCATATAATCGCGGGGATATGGCCTGCAAGTCTCTACCTAACGACCGTTATTCGTTAGACTATGAGGGAAAGTCACTCGGTATTTTTCTATTCACAAGGGATACGTATGCCTGAGTAGAGCGCTTTCTCTCATAGTAAAAGAGAAACTGTTCTATTTCAGGCTTTTTTTATTTGAATCGGGGGGATTCTAATATGAAATCACTAGTTGGAGTCATAATGGGAAGTACGTCAGACTGGGAAACAATGAAATATGCTTGTGACATTTTAGATGAATTAAATATACCGTATGAGAAAAAGGTTGTATCCGCTCATCGGACTCCGGATTATATGTTTGAATATGCAGAGACGGCTCGTGAACGTGGATTGAAGGTTATTATTGCTGGAGCTGGTGGAGCAGCACATTTACCAGGAATGGTTGCAGCGAAGACAAATCTTCCTGTAATTGGAGTTCCAGTTCAATCAAAAGCATTAAACGGCTTAGATTCATTATTATCCATCGTCCAAATGCCAGGGGGGGTTCCAGTTGCAACTGTTGCAATTGGTAAAGCCGGTTCAACGAATGCTGGATTACTTGCTGCACAAATACTTGGATCATTCCATGATGATATACATGATGCATTAGAATTGAGACGAGAATCGATTGAAAAAGATGTGCGCGAAGGTAGTGAGCTAGTATGACGAGAATCATTTTACCTGGAAAAACAATCGGCATTATTGGAGGCGGCCAGCTAGGAAGAATGATGGCATTGGCAGCCAAGGAGATGGGATATAAAATTGCTGTTTTAGATCCTACAAAGCATTCACCATGTGCACAAGTTGCTGATATTGAAATCGTTGCACCGTATGACGATTTAAAGGCAATTCAGCATTTAGCAGAGATAAGTGATGTTGTCACATATGAATTTGAGAATATTGATTATAGATGTTTACAATGGCTTGAAAAACATGCTTACTTGCCACAAGGTAGTCAGTTGTTAAATAAAACGCAAAATCGTTTTACAGAAAAGAATGGAATTGAGAAGGCTGGGTTACCAGTAGCAACGTATAGATTAGTTCAAAATCAAGATCAGCTTACAGAAGCAATTGCTGAGTTATCATTCCCTTCCGTCTTAAAAACGACGACAGGTGGATATGATGGGAAAGGGCAAGTTGTTTTAAGAAGTGAGGCTGATGTTGAGACAGCAAGAAATCTTGTGGATAAAGCAGAGTGTATTTTAGAGAAATGGGTGCCTTTTGAAAAAGAAGTATCTGTTATTGTGATTCGTAGTGTAAGTGGTGAAACGAAAGTGTTTCCAGTAGCGGAAAATATTCATGTAAATAACATTTTGCATGAATCTATCGTTCCAGCTCGTATTACAGAAGAGCTTTCTCAAAAAGCAATTGCTTATGCAAAGGTACTTGCGGATGAATTAAAACTTGTGGGAACACTAGCTGTAGAGATGTTTGCTACAGCTAATGGTGAGATTTACATTAATGAATTAGCACCAAGACCTCACAATTCAGGACACTACACACAGGATGCATGTGAAACGAGCCAATTTGGTCAACATATTCGAGCAATCTGTAATTTACCTCTAGGAGAAACAAATTTGTTAAAACCAGTTGTCATGGTAAACATTTTAGGCGAACATATAGAAGGGGTCCTAAGACAAGTGAATAGACTAACCGGGTGCTATTTACACTTGTATGGAAAAGAAGAAGCAAAAGCACAGCGAAAAATGGGGCATGTTAATATTTTAAATGATAATATTGAAGTTGCTCTAGAAAAAGCGAAGAGTTTGCATATTTGGGACCATCAAGAACAACTGTTGGAGGGAAAAAGATGATTAGTCGTTATACACGCCCTGAAATGGGTGCGATTTGGACGGAAGAGAACAAATTTAAAGCGTGGTTAGAAGTTGAGATTTTAGCTTGTGAAGCATGGGCTGAGCTTGGCGACATTCCAAAAGAAGATGTTAAAAAAATTCGTGAACATGCATCATTTGATATTGATCGTATTTATGAAATTGAAAAAGAAACACGTCATGACGTAGTTGCATTCACTCGTGCTGTATCAGAAACGCCGACATTAGGCGAAGAACGTAAATGGGTTCATTACGGTTTAACATCTACAGACGTAGTAGATACAGCATTATCTTACATCTTAAAACAAGCGAATGAAATCATATTAAAAGACTTAGAGAACTTTGTAAGCATTTTAGCTAACAAAGCGAAAGAGCATAAATACACAATCATGATGGGAAGAACACACGGTGTTCATGCAGAACCAACAACATTTGGTTTAAAACTTGGTCTTTGGTATGAAGAAATGAAACGTAACGTAGAGCGTTTCAAGCAAGCAGCTGATACAGTTCGCGTTGGTAAATTATCTGGTGCGGTTGGTACATATGCAAATATCGATCCATTCGTAGAAAAGTATGTTTGTGAAAACTTAGGATTAGAAGCAGCACCAATTTCAACACAAACATTGCAACGTGATCGCCATGCTCATTACATGTCAACACTTGCACTAATCGCAACATCTATCGAAAAGATGGCAGTTGAGATTCGTGGTTTACAAAAGAGTGAAACACGTGAAGTTGAAGAAGCTTTCGCAAAAGGTCAAAAAGGTTCTTCTGCAATGCCGCATAAGCGTAATCCAATTGGATCTGAAAATATGACTGGTTTAGCTCGTGTTATCCGCGGTTATATGATGACAGCTTATGAGAATGTTCCATTATGGCATGAGCGTGATATTTCTCACTCTTCAGCAGAACGCGTAATTTTACCAGATGCTACAATCGCGTTAAATTACATGTTAAATCGCTTTGGTAATATCGTTAAAAACTTAACTGTATACCCAGAGAATATGAAACGCAATATGACAAGAACATACGGCTTAATTTATTCTCAGCGCGTAATGCTTACACTAATCGACAAAGGTATGGTACGTGAAGAAGCTTATGATATCGTACAGCCTAAAGCGATGGAAGCTTGGGAAACACAAGTACAATTTAAAGAGCTTGTAGAAGCTGATGAGCGTATTACAAGCAAGTTAACACAAGAAGAAATTAATGAATGCTTCAACTATGAGCATCACATGCAACACGTTGATACAATCTTTGAACGCCTTGGATTAAACGAAGCGTAAAATTTCATATGGCACAGAATAGAGTCATTCTGTGCCATTATTTATAAAAACATTATTCACATTTTTCAAACTACAGGGGGCTTGCGAAATGCAAAAGCTAGAATTGCTGTATGAAGGTAAGGCAAAAAGAATTTATCGTACAGAATCAGCAGATATGGTTTGGGTAGAGTACAAAGATAGTGCGACTGCTTTCAATGGGGAGAAAAAAGAGACGATTACAGGAAAAGGTCGTTTGAACAATGAAATTACAACTTTATTGTTCAGAAAGTTACAAGAAGTGGGAATTAAAACACATTTTGTTGAGAAGTTATCTGAAACAGAACAACTTGTTAAAAAAGTGAGTATTATTCCTTTAGAAGTTGTCACAAGAAATGTAATTGCAGGAAGTCTTTCAAAACGATTAGGAATGGAAGAGGGAACTGTACTTGCAGAACCAATCGTAGAATTTTACTTCAAAGATGATGATTTAGGAGATCCGCTTGTAACGGAAGATCATATTCGTGTATTAAACGTTGCATCGCCAGAGCAAGTAAGTGTATTACGAGATATGGCTCTACAAATCAATCAAGTGTTGATTGATCATTTCGCAAGCTGTCGTGTAAGATTAGTAGATTTCAAATTAGAGTTTGGTGTAACGGAAGAAGGAGAAATCATTTTAGCGGATGAAATTTCACCAGATACTTGCCGTTTATGGGATGAAACGAGCAATGAAAAGTTTGATAAAGACGTATTCCGTCGTGATCTTGGAAATTTAACAGAAGCTTATGAAGAGATTTTAAAACGTTTAGGGGGAATTTCACATGTATAAAGTTAAGGTATATGTAACATTAAGAGAAAGCGTATTAGATCCACAAGGAACAGCAGTAAAAGGAGCACTTCATAGTCTTTCATTTACAGAAGTACAAGACGTTCGAATCGGAAAGTACATGGAACTAACAATTGATAAATCTGTATCTGATTTAGATAGCAAGGTAAAAGAAATGTGTGAAAAACTATTAGCGAACGTTGTAATGGAAGACTTCCGTTATGAAGTTGAGGAGGTTGTCGCACAGTGAAATTTGCCGTAATAGTATTTCCGGGTTCGAACTGTGATGTCGATATGTTCCATGCAATTAAAGATGAGCTTGGCGAAGAAGTAGATTACGTTTGGCACGATACAGAGAATTTAGATGAATATGATGCAATTCTACTACCAGGTGGATTTTCTTATGGTGACTACTTACGCTGCGGTGCTATTTCTCGCTTTGCTAATGCAATGAAAGCAGTGCAAAAAGCTGCTGAGCAAGGAAAGCCGATTTTAGGTGTATGTAATGGATTCCAGATTCTTGTTGAATCAGGATTACTACCAGGAGCGTTAATGAGAAACGAAAACTTAAAATTTATGTGTCGCACTGTTCAGTTGCGTGTTGAAAATAATGAAACGATGTTTACATCACAATATGAAAAAAATGAAATAATCAATATTCCAATCGCTCATGGTGAGGGGAATTACTATTGTGACGAAGAGACTCTTAAACAATTAGAAGAGAATAATCAAATCGCATTCCGTTACGTAGAAAATCCTAACGGTAGCGTTTCAGATATTGCTGGTATTGTAAACGAAAAAGGAAATGTACTTGGTATGATGCCACATCCAGAGCGTGCTGTAGATGAATTACTTGGCGGTGCTGAAGGGTTAAAAGTCTTTCAATCTATCTTAAAACAGTGGAGGGAAACATATGTCGTTAATGCTTGAACCAAATCCAACACAAATTAAAGAAGAGCGTATATATGCGGAAATGGGGCTAACAGACGAAGAGTTTGCCATGGTTGAAAGGATTTTAGGTCGTCTGCCAAATTATACAGAAACAGGATTATTCTCTGTAATGTGGTCTGAACATTGTAGTTATAAAAATTCAAAACCAGTTCTTCGTAAGTTTCCAACGACAGGTGAGCGTGTTCTGCAAGGACCTGGAGAAGGTGCTGGGATTGTAGATATAGGTGATAATCAAGCAGTTGTATTTAAAATGGAAAGTCATAACCATCCTTCAGCTATTGAACCATATCAAGGAGCTGCAACAGGTGTTGGTGGTATTATTCGTGACGTATTCTCTATGGGAGCACGTCCGGTAGCTCTATTAAACTCACTTCGTTTCGGTGAATTACAGTCACCACGTGTGAAATATTTATTCGAAGAAGTAGTAGCAGGAATTGCAGGATACGGTAACTGCATCGGTATTCCGACTGTTGGCGGCGAGGTACAATTTGATCCATGTTATGAAGGAAATCCACTTGTAAATGCAATGTGCGTAGGTTTGATTAATCATGAAGACATTAAAAAAGGGCAAGCGCACGGTGCTGGTAACACAGTAATGTACGTAGGGGCATCGACTGGTCGTGACGGTATTCACGGTGCAACATTCGCGTCGGAAGAACTATCTGAAAGTTCAGAAGCGAAACGTCCAGCGGTTCAAGTAGGGGATCCATTTATGGAGAAACTTCTTATTGAAGCGTGTTTAGAATTAATTCAATCTGATGCACTTGTTGGAATTCAAGATATGGGTGCGGCTGGTTTAACATCATCTTCTGCAGAAATGGCAAGTAAAGCAGGAATGGGTATTGAAATGTATTTAGATGATGTACCACAGCGTGAAACAGGAATGACACCATATGAAATGATGCTATCTGAATCACAAGAGCGTATGTTAATTGTTGTGAAAAAAGGTAGAGAACAAGAAATAGTAGATTTATTTGAGAAGTATGGTCTTGCAGCAGTTACGATGGGGAAAGTAACAGAAGATAAAATGCTTCGTTTATTCCATAAAGGTGAAAAGGTAGCTGAAGTTCCAGCAGATGCTTTAGCAGAAGAAGCACCAATTTATCATAAGCCATCAAAAGAAGCAGCATACTTTGCTGAATTCCAAGCAATGAAAATGGAAACGCCAAAAGTAGAAAATTATAAAGAAGCGTTATTCGCTCTATTACAGCAACCAACAATTGCAAGTAAAGAGTGGGTATACGATCAATACGATTACCAAGTTCGCACAAGTACAGTTGTGACACCAGGTTCAGATGCTGCAGTTGTACGTGTACGCGGTACAGAAAAAGGATTAGCAATGACGACAGATTGTAACTCTCGCTACATTTATCTAGATCCAGAAATGGGCGGTAAAATTGCAGTAGCAGAGGCAGCGCGAAATATCGTATGTTCTGGCGGGGAGCCACTTGCAATTACAGATTGCTTAAACTTCGGTAACCCAGAAAAACCAGAGATTTTCTGGCAGATTGAGAAATCAGTAGACGGTATGAGTGAAGCTTGTCGCACATTACAAACACCAGTTATCGGCGGAAACGTATCGATGTATAACGAGCGTAGTGGCGAAGCTGTATATCCAACACCAACTGTTGGGATGGTCGGACTTGTACATGACTTAAAACATGTAACAACACAAGAGTTTAAGCAAGCTGGCGATTTAGTTTATGTAATCGGTGAGACGAAAGCTGAGTTTGGCGGAAGTGAATTACAGAAAATGATTCACGGTAAAATCTTCGGGCAATCACCAAGTATCGATTTAGATGTAGAATTAAAACGCCAAAAACAAGTATTAGAAGCAATTCAAGCTGGTCTTGTTCAATCTGCACATGATGTTGCTGAGGGTGGTTTAGCAGTTGCGATTTCAGAAAGTGCAATTGGTGCTAAAGGCTTAGGTGCTACTGTGAAATTAGATGGAGAAGCAACAGCAGCATTATTCGCTGAATCACAGTCTCGCTTCGTGATTACTGTAAAACGTGAAAATAAAGAGGCGTTTGAGAAAGCGGTAGAAGCAATCCAAGTTGGAGAAGTAACAAGTACAAATGAAGTAACAATTCATAATGAAGAAAATGAAGTATTACTTACAGCAAATGTAGATGAAATGAGAAAGGCTTGGAAAGGGGCAATCCCATGCTTGCTGAAATAAAGGGGTTAAACGAAGAATGTGGCGTTTTCGGAATTTGGGGGCATGAAAATGCAGCACAAGTTTCATACTACGGATTGCACAGTTTACAGCACCGTGGACAAGAAGGCGCAGGCATTGTCGTAAATAATGGTGAGAAAATCGTCGGTCACAAGGGGTTAGGTTTAATATCAGAAGTGTTTTCAAGAGGCGAGCTAGAAGGATTAAATGGAAAATCAGCAATCGGACATGTACGATATGCAACAGCTGGTGGAAGTGAAGTTGCTAACGTTCAACCATTGTTGTTCCGTTTTTCTGATCATAGTATGGCGCTAGCTCATAACGGGAATTTAATTAATGCAAAAATGCTTCGCCGTGAATTAGAGGCAGAGGGAAGTATTTTTCAAACAAGTTCAGACACAGAAGTACTTTTACATCTTATTAAACGTAGTACGAAAGACTCTTTAATTGAAAGTGTAAAAGAGGCTCTGAATAAAGTGAAAGGTGCGTTTGCGTATCTTTTACTAACTGGAAATGAAATGATCGTTGCGTTAGATCCAAATGGATTCCGTCCGCTTTCAATTGGAAAGATGGGGAATGCTTACGTTGTAGCATCTGAAACATGTGCTTTTGATGTAGTAGGTGCAACATACATTCGCGATGTAGAACCTGGTGAATTACTTATCATTAATGATGAAGGAATTCACGTAGATCGTTTTACAAACGATGTAGAACATGCGATTTGTAGTATGGAATACATTTACTTTGCACGACCAGATTCTAATATTGCTGGTGTTAACGTTCATGCAGCGCGTAAAAATATGGGAAAACGTTTAGCAGCGGAAGCTCCTATTGAAGCGGATGTTGTTACTGGTGTACCAGACTCTAGTATTTCAGCAGCGATTGGCTATGCGGAGGCAACAGGCATTCCGTATGAATTAGGATTAATTAAAAATCGTTACGTTGGACGTACTTTTATTCAGCCTTCTCAAGAACTGCGTGAGCAAGGGGTTAAGATGAAGCTTTCAGCAGTAAGAGGTGTAGTGGAAGGGAAACGAGTTGTTATGATTGACGATTCTATCGTAAGAGGAACGACAAGTAAACGAATTGTTCGTATGCTTCGTGAAGCTGGAGCGACAGAAGTTCACGTAAGAATCGCTTCACCACCTCTTAAGTATCCATGTTTTTATGGCATTGATATTCAAACGAGAAAAGAATTAATTGCAGCAAATAATACAGTAGAAGAAATCCGTGAAATGATCGGAGCAGATTCTTTAACATTTTTAAGCGAAGATGGATTAGTAGATGCAATTGGGCGTCCATATGAAGGGAAATATGGCGGTCTATGTATGGCTTATTTTAATGGGGACTATCCAACAGCTCTTTATGATTATGAGCAAGAGCTTTTAGAAAGTATGAAATAAGAAAAGTGAAAAAAGCTTCTACTTCTTTTGATGTAGAAGCTAGCTCCTTTCTTAAAATAGCCCGCCCTGGATGGGGAGAAATTAAAAGACGAGGTGTAAATAACGATGGCGAATGCATATAAGCAAGCAGGAGTAGATATTGAAGCTGGATATGAAGCGGTATCTCGCATGAAAAAACACGTACAAACAACTATGAGAAAAGAAGTACTAGGCGGTTTAGGCGGTTTTGGAGGTATGTTTGATCTATCAAAATTTGCATTAGAAGAACCTGTATTAGTATCTGGAACAGATGGCGTGGGAACGAAATTGATGCTCGCTTTTATGGCAGATAAACATGACACAATTGGTATTGATGCAGTAGCAATGTGTGTAAATGATATTGTTGTCCAAGGAGCAGAGCCGCTTTTCTTCCTTGATTATATTGCTTGTGGTAAAGCTGAACCTAGTAAAATTGAAAACATCGTCAAAGGTATATCAGAGGGCTGTCGCCAAGCTGGTTGTGCATTAATCGGTGGAGAAACAGCTGAAATGCCAGGAATGTATTCTACGGAAGAATATGATTTAGCTGGTTTTACAGTTGGGATTGTTGATAAGAAGAAAATTATAACAGGTGAAAAAATTGAAGCTGGTCACGTGTTAATTGGCTTAGCATCTAGCGGTATTCATAGCAATGGTTACTCTTTAGTACGAAAAGTGTTACTAGAAGATGGAGAACTATCTTTAGAGCGTATTTATGGTCGCTTAGAGCTACCTCTTGGTGAAGAATTATTAAAACCAACGAAAATTTATGTCAAACCTATTTTAGAACTATTGAAGAAACATGAAGTATACGGTATGGCGCATATTACAGGTGGCGGATTTATTGAAAATATTCCACGCATGTTGCCAGAAGGAATCGGTGCTGAGATTGAACTAGGATCTTGGAAAATTCAGCCGATCTTTAGTTTACTTCAAGAAGTTGGAAACCTGGAAGAGAAAGACATGTTCAATATTTTTAACATGGGTATTGGTATGGTAGTGGCAGTAAAGGAAGAAGATGCAAAAGATGTTGTTCGTCTTCTTGAAGAACAAGGAGAAACGGCTCGTATTATTGGACGTACTATACAAGGAGCTGGTGTTACTTTTAATGGGGGCACAGCACTATGAGTAGATTAGCGGTTTTTGCTTCTGGAAGCGGATCTAACTTTCAATCTCTCGTTAATGCGGTAGAAGAAAAAAGATTGGATGCAGAAATTAGTTTATTAGTATGTGATAAACCAGAAGCACGCGCTGTTGGTCGGGCACATTATCATCATATTCCGTGTTTTGCTTTTTCAGCGAAAGCATATGAGT
Organism: Bacillus sp. Root131; assembly: GCF_001429475.1. Taxonomy (NCBI): domain Bacteria; kingdom Bacillati; phylum Bacillota; class Bacilli; order Caryophanales; family Bacillaceae; genus Bacillus; species Bacillus sp. Root131. The sequence goes on along the minus strand of NZ_LMJQ01000010.1, from coordinate 55,008 downwards.
CAAAAGAAGCGTTTGAAAAAGAGATATTAAAGAAGCTAGAAGAATATGAAATTGACTATGTTATTTTAGCTGGATATATGCGTTTAATCGGGCCGACGTTACTAGAAGCATACGGCGGGAAGATTATTAATATTCATCCATCATTACTACCGAGCTTTACGGGTAAAGATGCTGTCGGTCAAGCATTAGAAGCAGGTGTGAAAGTAACTGGAGTAACGATTCATTATGTAGATGCAGGTATGGATACAGGGCCAATTATTGCGCAAGAAGCAGTAGTTGTTTCTGAAGGGGATACGAGAGAAAGCTTACAAAATAAAATTCAACAAGTTGAACATAAATTATACGTAAATACAGTGAATCAAATTGTTCAGTCTGTGAAAGAATCAACTGTTAACTAACATACAACCAGGGGTGAAAGATAAATGAAAAAGCGTGCATTAGTAAGTGTTTCAGATAAAACAGGAGTAGTAGAATTTGTTAAAGGATTACTAGAACAAGGGATTGAAGTTATTTCAACAGGTGGTACGAAAAAGTTACTAGAAGCAAACGGCTTACAAGTAATTGGTATTTCTGAAGTAACTGGTTTCCCTGAAATTATGGATGGCCGTGTGAAAACATTACATCCAAATATTCATGGTGGTCTATTAGCAGTTCGTGATAATGAAACACATGTAGCGCAAATGAATGAATTAGGTATTCAGCCAATTGACTTTGTTGTTGTTAACTTATACCCATTTAAAGAAACAATCGCTAAGCCTGATGTAACATTTGCTGATGCAATTGAAAATATTGATATCGGTGGCCCGACGATGATTCGCTCTGCTGCGAAAAATCATCAATTCGTATCTGTAATTGTAGATCCAGTAGATTATGATGTTGTATTAGCAGAACTAAAAGAGAACGGCGAAGTAATGGATGAAACGAAACGTAAACTAGCAGCGAAAGTATTCCGTCATACAGCAGCATATGATGCGCTAATTTCTAACTATTTAACAGAGCAAATGGGTGAAGAAAGTCCAGAAACATTAACTGTGACATTCGAGAAAAAGCAAGACTTACGTTATGGCGAGAACCCACATCAAAAGGCAACTTTCTATAAAGCGCCATTCGCAGCAACTTCTTCTGTTGCATACGCAGAACAATTACACGGTAAAGAATTATCGTATAACAATATTAATGATGCAGACGCAGCGCTCAGCATCGTAAAAGAATTTACAGAACCAGCAGTAGTAGCAGTAAAACATATGAATTCATGTGGTGTTGGAGTAGGAACTGATATTCACGAAGCATATACTCGTGCTTATGAAGCAGATCCAGTATCAATCTTCGGCGGTATTATTGCAGCAAATCGTGAAATTGATAAAGCTACAGCAGAAAAGTTACACGAAATTTTCTTAGAAATCATTATTGCACCTTCTTTCTCAAAAGAAGCTTTAGAAGTATTGCAAAGTAAGAAAAACTTACGTCTACTAACTGTAAATATTGAAAAAGCGACAAGTGCAAGCAAAAAACTAACTTCTGTACAAGGTGGGCTTCTCGTTCAAGAGGAAGATACGTTATCATTAGATGAAAGTACAATTTCAATTCCAACGAAACGTGAACCTTCAGAGCAAGAATGGAAAGATTTAAAACTAGCTTGGAAAGTTGTAAAGCATGTGAAATCAAATGCAATTGTTTTAGCGAAAGATGATATGACAATTGGTGTCGGTGCAGGACAGATGAACCGTGTAGGTTCTGCAAAAATCGCAATTACACAAGCTGGTGAAAAAGCACAAGGTAGCGCACTTGCATCTGATGCTTTCTTCCCAATGCCAGATACATTAGAAGAAGCAGCAAAAGCAGGAATTACAGCAATCATTCAACCGGGCGGATCAATCCGTGATGAAGATTCTATTAAAGTGGCGGATACGTATGGGATTGCTATGGTGTTCACTGGCGTACGTCATTTCAAACACTAATAGAGGATGTTTAAAAGGTCCGGTCGAGATAACCTTCGCAAGTCGTCGTTGCAATGCCAGTGCGGTACTCATGTAGGAAAGCTACACTCCGTGTCCTCCTGGCNTGGATGTTTAAAAGGTCCGGTCGAGATAACCTTCGCAAGTCGTCGTTGCAATGCCAGTGCGGTACTCATGTAGGAAAGCTACACTCCGTGTCCTCCTGGCAAATGCGCCTAGACCAGCTCGGTTCTCTTGATCCTCCTTTTTAAACTTCTATTGATATGGATGTTTAAAAGGTCCGGTCGAGATAACCTTCGCAAGTCGTCGTTGCAATGCCAGTGCGGTACTCATGTAGGAAAGCTACACTCCGTGTCCTCCTGGNGGATGTTTAAAAGGTCCGGTCGAGATAACCTTCGCAAGTCGTCGTTGCAATGCCAGTGCGGTACTCATGTAGGAAAGCTACACTCCGTGTCCTCCTGGCAAATGCGCCTAGACCAGCTCGGTTCTCTCGATCCTCCTTTTAAACTTTTATTGATATGAGAAAGCAAACTAGGAGCATAGCTTCTAGTTTGTACTTATTTAATTATTGGGGGATGAAATATGAATGTTTTAGTAATTGGCCGCGGTGGGCGTGAGCATGCTTTAGCTTGGAAGTTTGCACAATCTGAAAAAGTAGAAAAGGTGTATGTAGCACCAGGTAATGAAGGTATGCGCGATGTTGCAACACCAGTTGATATTGATGAAAATGATTTTGATGCATTAGTTTTATTTGCTAAAGAGAATAAGGTTGAATTAACTTTCGTTGGACCAGAAATTCCACTTATGAATGGAATTGTTGATCGATTTAACGAAGAGGGACTTCGCGTATTTGGTCCGAATAAAGCGGCTGCTGTTATTGAAGGTAGTAAAGCTTTTACGAAAGAATTAATGAAAAAATATGATATTCCAACTGCGGCGTATGAAACTTTTACAGATTATGAAGAAGCAGTACAGTACATTCAAAAAGTTGGTGCACCAATCGTTATTAAAGCTGACGGCCTAGCTGCTGGTAAAGGCGTGACAGTAGCAATGACACTTGAAGAGGCATTACAAGCTGTGAAAGAAATGCTGCAAGATGTGAAATTCGGCGCGGCAAGTAAGAAGGTCGTTATTGAAGAGTTTTTAGATGGACAAGAATTTTCATTAATGGCATTCGTGAATGGAACAACTGTACATCCAATGGTAATCGCCCAAGATCATAAAAGAGCTTTTGATGGTGATAAAGGTCCAAATACGGGCGGAATGGGTGCGTATTCTCCAGTGCCACAAATTCCAGAATCAGCAGTTCAAGAGGCGATAAAAACGGTATTACATCCAACTGCTAAAGCGATGATTGCAGAAAACCGTTCGTTTACAGGCATTTTATACGCAGGTCTTATTTTAACAAATGATGGTCCAAAGGTAATTGAATTTAATGCACGCTTTGGTGATCCTGAAACAGAAGTAGTATTACCTCGCTTAGAAAACGATTTAGTTGATGTATGTAACGCTGTATTAGATGAAAGTGAGCTAACGTTACAATGGTCAGAGGAAGCAGTAATTGGTGTTGTACTTGCTTCGAAAGGATATCCAGAAGCATATAAAAAAGGTGACATTATTAAAGGATTAGATGCACTGCAAGATGCGATTGTTTTCCATTCAGGCACAGCGATGAAGCATGGTGATTTTGTAACAAACGGTGGCCGTGTACTATTTGTTGCTTGCAAGGCGAATAGTTTACAAGAAGCAAAAGATAAAGTATATAAAGAAATCGGTAAAATTGAGAGTGATGGTCTATTTTATCGAAGTGATATAGGATATCGTGCAATTGAGCATAAGATGACGAGAAGTTAATATGTAAAAATCCCGCTGAGGAATCAGCGGGATTTTTTATGCATCTTTATCTTTTTTTAATTTCCCTTTTTGCTTTGCCATTTCTCGAAGTAAATACTCGATGTGTGCATTGACGCTACGAAACTCATCATTTGCCCATTTTTCGATGACTGCGTGTAATTCAGGATCAATACGTAATGGAAAGCTTTTCTTTTTAGCCATAATTACTTATAGCCCTTAGTATAGGCTTCCTGTATTAATAACCGGTTGCGCACCTTTATCTGAAACGATGGCAACTAATAAGTTGTTTACCATATTTGCTTTACGCTCGTCATCGAGTTCCAGTACGCCTTCTTCATCTAACATATGGATTGAATCTTTGGCCATCTTCACAGCACCTTCAACAATTTCTTTTCTAGCAGCTAATACTGCTTTTGCTTGTTGACGTTGTAGCATTGCATGGGCAATTTCTGTTGCGTAAGCTAAATGCGTTAAACGAGTTTCCAATACTTCTACACCAGCAATTTCAAGACGTGCCTCTAACTCACGTTTTAATTCTTCAGAGATTTCTTCAGTATTTCCGCGTAACGTAATGCAAGTTTCATCTTGGAAATTGTCATATGGATATTTTGTTGCGACGTGGCGGATTGCCGTTTCGCTTTGAATTTCTACAAATCGATCGTAATGTTCAACACCGAACATTGCTTTTGCAGAATCAACTACTTTATATACGATAACAGCTGCAATTTCAATCGGATTTCCCTCAACATCGTTTACTTTTAATTTCTTACTATTAAAGTTTTCAACACGTAAAGATACAGTTTGACGGAATGCGAACGGAATCGTTAAAAATAAACCGTTTTGATGAATTGTTCCTAAATAATTACCAAAGAACGTAATAACTTTCGCTTGATTTGGTTGAACAATCCCGATACCCGTAGCGAGAATTGCGGCTAATACAATAGTTAGTGCTGCTCCTATAAAAATTTCTTGTGCAAGGAAAAATACACCGATAGCCGCTAAAATCAAAATTCCAATAATACCGAGAAAACCATTTACATAAAATACTTGTTTTTCTTTCATATGATCGCCTCCTGATATAAAAATGATATCACTTTTATATCATTTTAAGCAAGAGGTATGCACCTAATTTTCTGAATTTTATTGATTGATATCTTTATATACATTTTAAGTTTAAAAAGGGAATATACGTTCTGTTTTTATGGTAAAATAAAGAAGACTTAACCGCCCACTGCAGCAGCTAAGTCCCTTTGAGAGCATCTTGCATCGTGACAAATGATTCAAAGCGGTTTTGCCAGGATTATTTCTTCAATCGCTGACTCAATCTCTTTGTCAGAAGCGTCATAACTTCCTTTTGACTTTGGCTTGTCATGAGAGGAAGTTTGATTCACTTCTTCTTTAGCATGTCCTTTTTCAGTAAAATTCATGCTAGGCATTTTAAATGCACCCATATTCATGTATTTTCCAAACTTCCACGCTTCAACAATAGGGCAGAAGCGAACAATTCCCTCTGCAACTTTCATTGCACCAATCCATAGAAAAATGTTAGACCAAGTGCACCATGGCTTGCGTACAAGTTTAGTTGCACTACATCCGAAGAGGACAAGCCCAAGTGTAATTCGAATTAGAGCGTTTATTGTCCCGATGTTTTGCTTCATTAGAAAAACACTCCTTTTTATGAAAATTGAAATAGTGAATACTACTTCTCTTATTAGTATCCCGTGTGATTTTGGGGATATGTAATCCAACATTTGACGTTGAAAAAGATGTTGGAATGGGCGTGTGTGTCAGTAGCTTTTTTTGTTATAATGAAAGAATGCATAAAAAGAAGATGAAATTAAATCATTCTTTTTGAAAAATATTTAAAAAACAAGATGAAAACTAACTGTTATTTTAAACAGAACTATAGATATAACTAGAGAAAAGGAAGGGTGTTTTCATGTACGATATTTCCGGATGGAAACATGTATTTAAGCTTGATCCAAATAAGGAGTTAAGCGATGAACATTTAGAAATGATTTGTGAGTCTGGAACTGATGCGGTTATTGTAGGCGGAAGTGATGGGGTTACAATTGATAACGTATTACACATGCTAGTTAGCATTCGTAGATATGCTGTTCCTTGTGTATTAGAGGTCTCTGATGTAGAAGCAATTACACCAGGATTTGATTTTTATTACATCCCAAGTGTGTTAAATAGCAGAAAAGTAGAATGGGTAACAGGTGTTCATCATGAGGCATTGAAAGAATTTGGGGATATTATGGACTGGGACGAAATTTTTATGGAAGGGTATTGTGTTTTAAATCCAGAAGCGAAAGTAGCCCAGCTTACAGATGCGAAATGTGATTTAACAGAAGATGACGTTATTGCATATGCTCGTTTAGCAGACAAGTTATTACATTTACCGATATTTTATTTAGAATATAGCGGTACGTATGGAGAAGTTGAACTTGTTAAAAATGTAAAAGCAGAATTGAAACAAGCTCAGTTATACTATGGCGGCGGTATTTCTAATGCAGAACAGGCGAAAGAAATGGCACGATATGCTGATACAGTAGTTGTTGGAAATATTATTTATGATGATATAAAATCGGCGTTAAAAACAGTTAAAGCAGTAAAAGGAGAGTAGGTGCAGGCGTATATGAGTATGACAGATAAGTTATTAAACGGTTTAAATCCACAGCAACAAAAAGCGGTACAAACAACGAATGGACCACTTCTATTAATGGCAGGTGCAGGTAGTGGTAAAACACGTGTGTTAACACACCGTATTGCGTATTTGCTTGGTGAAAAAGGTGTAGCACCATGGAATGTATTAGCTATTACCTTCACAAATAAAGCAGCTCGTGAAATGCGCGAGCGTATTGATACACTTGTGGGACCAGAAGCAGAAGATATTTGGATTTCGACGTTCCACTCTATGTGTGTACGTATTTTACGACGTGATATCGATCGTATTGGCATTAATCGTAACTTTACAATCTTAGATTCAGGTGATCAGTTAACGGTAGTCAAAAAAATTATGAAAGAGCGCAATATTGATCCGAAGAAATTTGAGCCGCGCTCTATTTTAGCGGGTATTAGTAATGCGAAAAATGAACTGTTATCTGCGGATAAATATGCAAAAAAAATTACAATGGCTGATCCATATGAAAAATTAACGAGCGATGTATACACAGAGTATCAAAAACGTCTTTTGAAAAATAATTCATTAGACTTTGATGATTTAATTATGACGACGATTCAGCTATTTGAACGTGTTCCAGAAGTATTGGAGTTTTATCAGCGTAAGTTCCAATATATTCACGTTGATGAGTATCAAGATACGAATAAAGCGCAATATCTTCTTGTTAAACATTTGGCAGCGCGTTTTAAAAATCTTTGCGTTGTAGGTGACTCTGACCAGTCTATTTATCGCTGGCGTGGTGCAGATATTTCTAACATTTTGTCATTCGAAAAAGATTATGAGAATGCACAAGTAATTTTGTTAGAACAAAACTATCGTTCGTCACAAAATATTTTAAATGCAGCGAATGCTGTTATTGAAAAAAATACGAATCGTAAACCGAAGAAATTATGGACGGACAATCAAGTTGGGAGCAAAATTTCGTATTATCGTGCTGCAACTGAAAAGGACGAAGCGTATTTTGTTGCGAAAAAAATTCGTGACGATCTTCAAATGGGGAAACGAAAATACACTGATTTTGCAGTACTATATCGTACGAATGCTCAGTCTCGTATGGTCGAGGAGATTTTCCTTAAATCTAACATCCCGTACAAAATTGTCGGGGGTACGAAGTTCTACGACCGTAAAGAGATTAAAGATATTTTGGCGTACTTACGTTTAATCGGTAATCCAGATGATGAAATTAGTTTTGCACGTATTATTAACATGCCAAAGCGTGGTATTGGTGCGACTTCTATTGATAAAATTATTAATTATGGTGTGCAAAACGGAATTTCATTAACTGCTGTATTTGATGAGATTGAGCATGTTGGAGTAAGTGCAAAAATTACAAAGGCAGTAAAAGAATTCGCAAGTTTATTACACAACTGGGTAAATATGCAAGAGTATTTATCTGTTACAGAATTAGTAGAAGAAGTTATTGAAAAAACAGGCTATCGCGATATGTTGAAAAATGAGCGTTCTTTAGAAGCGGAAGGTCGTTTAGAAAACTTAGACGAGTTCTTATCTGTTACGCAAACATTTGAATCTCAAAGCGAAGATAAGAGTCTTGTTGCATTCTTAACAGATTTAGCACTTGTTGCTGATATTGATCGTGTAGATGAAGACCCAACTGCTGGTGAAGAAGTTATCTTAATGACGATGCACTCAGCGAAAGGATTAGAGTTCCCGGTTGTCTTTATTGTTGGTTTAGAGGAAGGGATATTCCCTCATACTCGTTCTCTTATGGAAGAGGATGAAATGCAAGAAGAACGTCGTCTTGCTTATGTAGGTATTACTCGTGCAGAAGAAGAGCTATATTTATCTAATGCGCAAATGCGTACTTTATTTGGTAGAACAAGTATGAACGCTGCGTCTCGCTTCATTACAGAAATCCCGACAGAACTAGTGGAATCATTAAATGAAACAGCGCCGAAGCGTGAAAATTCGTTTGGTGCAAAAGGCAGAACAGCAAGTAGCAGTAAAATGACAACGACAACCACAACACGCTCTCGTTCAGCTTTCGCGCGTCCTGCAGCTAAGACGACAGGCGGTGAGCAAATTGGCTGGGCAGTAGGCGATAAAGCTTCCCACCAAAAATGGGGAATCGGTACAGTTGTAAGTGTAAAAGGTGAAGGTGATGCAAAAGAATTAGATATTGCCTTCCCAAGCCCGATTGGTGTTAAACGTTTGTTAGCAAAATTTGCACCTGTGACGAAACAATAGAAAGGAATGAGGATATGTCAAAAGAGATAGCAAAAAAACGTATAGAAGAACTGCGTGATTTGTTAAATACATTTAATTATCAATATCACGTATTAGACAATCCTTCTGTTTCTGATGCGGAATATGACCGTAATATGCAGGAGCTTATAGAATTAGAAGCAGAGAACCCAGAGTTTATGAGTGAGGATTCTCCCTCCGTTCGCGTTGGGGGAACTATTCTTGATATATTCGAAAAAGTAACACATAAGTCACCAATGTTAAGTTTAGGAAATGCATTTAACGAAGGAGATTTACGTGATTTCGACAGAAGAGTACGTCAAGGAATTGATGATGCGAATGTAAGATATATATGTGAATTAAAAATTGACGGGCTTGCCGTTTCGCTTCATTATGAAAAAGGACGCTTCATTCAAGGGGCGACACGTGGTGATGGTGTAACGGGTGAAGATATTACTCAAAATTTAAAAACGATTAAAGCTATCCCACTTCGTTTAAATGAAGAAGTAACGTTAGAAGCACGAGGCGAAGCTTATATGCCGAAGCGTTCATTTGTTAAACTAAATGAAGAAAAAGAGCAAAATGGAGAAGATGTATTTGCGAATCCGCGTAATGCGGCAGCAGGCTCAATACGTCAACTTGATCCGAAAATTGCAGCGAAGCGTAACTTATCTATGTTTGTGTACGGTCTTGCGAATGTAGAAGAAAAAACAATTCCATCGCACAGTGAATCGCTTGATTTCCTAGGTGAACTCGGATTTAAGACAAATCCAAATCGCCGTACATGTGAAACAATCGAAGAGGTTATAGCTTATGTAGAAGAATGGCAAGAAAAACGTCCGCATCTTGATTATGAGATTGATGGAATCGTTATAAAAGTAGATGATGTTGCTCTTCAAGAAAGTCTAGGAACTACAGCGAAGAGTCCAAGATGGGCGATTGCTTATAAATTCCCGGCTGAAGAAGTTGTAACGAGATTAACAGGCATTGAATTAAGTGTTGGCCGAACAGGGGTTGTAACACCGACTGCAGAGCTAGAGCCAGTGAGAGTTGCTGGTACGATCGTTCGTCGTGCTTCTTTACATAACGAAGATTTAATTCGTGAAAAAGACATTCGAATTGGTGACTACGTTGTTGTGAAGAAGGCTGGAGATATTATTCCTGAAGTTGTGAACGTTATTTTTGATAAGCGTACTGGTGAAGAAGAAGAATACCGCATGCCAACGCATTGCCCAGCATGTGAGAGTGAACTTGTTCGTTTAGAAGAAGAAGTAGCACTTCGATGTATAAATCCAACTTGTCCAGCTCAAATTCGCGAAGGATTAATTCATTTCGTTTCAAGAAATGCAATGAATATTGATGGGCTTGGAGAACGTGTCATTACACAACTTTTTGATGCAGATTATATTCGTACATTTGCTGATTTATATGCATTAACGAAAGAGCAGTTATTACAGTTAGAACGTTTTGGTGAAAAATCAGCAACAAACTTAATACAAGCAATTGAAAATTCTAAAGAAAACTCGTTAGAGCGATTATTATTTGGTCTTGGAATTCGACACGTTGGAGCGAAAGCAGCACGTACATTTGCAGAGCACTTTGAAACGATGGATGAGCTTGTAAAAGCAACAGAAGAAGAACTAAAAGCAATTAATGAAATTGGCGAAAAAATGGCTCAATCTGTTGTGACATATTTTGATAATGAAGATGTATTAGAGTTATTACAGCAGTTTAAAGAGTATGGCGTGAATATGACATACAAAGGTATAAAAATTGCAGATTTACAAAATGTTGAATCTTACTTCGCAGGAAAAACGGTTGTTTTAACAGGTAAGCTAGAAGTTATGGGACGAAGTGAAGCGAAGAAGAAGATTGAGGCATTAGGTGGAAAAGTAACAGGAAGTGTTAGTAAGAGTACAGATTTGGTTGTTGCAGGTGAATCGGCTGGTTCGAAATTAGCACAAGCGGAGAAACATAATGTTGAGGTTTGGAATGAAGAGAGGTTCTTACAAGAGCTAAATAAGTAAGAGGTGCAAACTTACCATGAAAAAAATAGCATTAGCGGTATTAAGCCTTGGCCTACTTGTAAGTGGGTGTAGTGCAGGTGCCGACAAAGATGAAAAAGTGTCTGAGAAATCGGGGAAAGCAAAAGAACAATCAGTTGTCCCAAAATACGCTATGTCGGATGAATATTATAAGACGACTATTCCATTTTATGGTGGAAAGGCACGTGGTTTAGTCGTGCAAGGAGTAAATAATCGTCTTGATATAGATGAATTTGAAACAGGATTAATGCGTATTGCGAAGGAATCATTTAGTACGAAAGATCATTTCTTTAAAGGCGGAGATACTCTAGAGGCTCAATATGTACAAATGCTTGTTAAAAGAAAGCGTACAAATGCTGAACAGAAAGAACTAGAAGATACATTAAAAAAAGATGCAGTTAAATTTCCAAACATAGGATTAAATCCAGCTTTAGGTGAAGGATCCGAAATACTAGAAGAAAAAAACAAAAAAAATCCAATATATATTTCCAATATTTTAGAGCATGATTATTATGTGAAAAACGGCGACAAAGATGAGCGTAGCGGCATTGTAGTTGGATTAGCAATGAATTCAGTACATTATTATAATGAAGAACATGGTTACCCGCGTGAAGCTACAATCTCGAATGAAAAAATGTTAGCTGAAGGGAAAAAAATGGCGCAAGAAGTCTTGAAGTTTATGCATCAAAAAGATCCTGAAACAAAAAACCTTCCGATAACATTTGCAATTTATCGTCAGGCTCCGAAGGCGTCACTTGTGCCAGGTAATTTTGTTTCTTATGCAAATGTTGAAAAAGGTAGTGAAACGGTTGAAGATTGGAAACAAATTAATGAAAAATATTATTTGTTCCCATCAGAGCAAGCGAAAACAGATAATAAACGTGAAGATCTTGCAAGAGTATCCAACTTTAAGGCAAAACTAAGCGATTATTTCCAAGGCGACTATACAGCTGTTATTGGTACGGGTATGTATAGAGATGATGAATTAAGAGAAATGAAGCTTGATATTCCTGTCCAATTTAATGGAAAAGCTGAAATAGTTGGTTTTACACAATATGTGGCAGGGCTTGTTATGGAATACTTCCCGAATTATATGAAAGTACAAGTAACAATTAAATCTGTAGAACGCCCAGAAGCCATTATTATACGTGAAGCAAAACAAGATGAACCACTTGTGAAAATTTTAGATTAAATATGAAGGCTGTTCCTCTAAGGAACAGCTTTTTTTCTTATGCAATTTTGTTATAATTTACAATGTTGTAAATAATAGGGGTAAGGGGTAAAGCTCATGGAAGAATTAAGTTTTCAAGTCATTATTTTATTAATTGCATTCGGTTTTTTAGCAGCTTTTATTGATTCGGTTGTTGGAGGAGGAGGGTTAATTTCGCTTCCGGCGCTTATGTTTGTTGGCTTATCGCCAGCTTCGGCAATTGCAACGAATAAATTAGCGGCAACGATGGGGACGTTTACGAGTGCGATGTATTTCATTCGATCAGGAAAAGTTGATTTTAAAATTGTAGGAAAGTTAATCCCGTTAACTATTGTTGGAGCTGTTGCAGGCGCTTTAGTAGTAAAATTTATTCCATCGGATATTTTACGCCCATTAGTACTTGTAATGTTGGTATTTATTGCTATTTATATTATTGCAAAAAAGAATTGGGGAAGTGTGTCTACCTATAAGAAGATGACGCAAAGAAAAACATTAATATTTTTCTTTGCTATTTTAATGATAGGATTTTATGATGGATTTTTTGGACCAGGGACAGGGTCGTTTTTAATTTTTGCATTTTTATTAATTGGCTTGGATTTTATTCAAGCGGCAGCATCTGGAAAACTTTTGAACTTTGTTAGTAATATTGTATCTTTAATTACTTTTTTATTTTTAGACATAATTCATTTTGAATACGGTATTATCATGGGATTATCAATGATCTTAGGTGCTTATTTTGGATCGAAGTTTGCGGTTCAAAAAGGTGTTGGATATGTAAGAACTTTATTTTTATTAGTTACTATATTATTGATCGGGAAAAATGTTTTGGAATATACTCATATTTTGTAGATTCATACGCATGTATGAATCTCTTTTTTTATTATATTTTAAAAATTTATTAATTTTTAAAATATAAGTCTAGGAATATTTGAATAAATCTAAATTATCGTGTAGAATAATGTTGTAAAATGTAAACGTTTTTCTAAGGGGAGGCTAAAAAAAATGGTAGTAGCATACAAACATGAGCCATTTACAGATTTTTCAGTGGAGGCTAACAAATTAGCGTTTGAAGAAGGTTTAAAGAAAGTAGAATCTTATCTTGGACAAGACTATCCATTAATTATTGGGGGAGAAAAAATCACTACAGAAGACAAAATTGTTTCTGTAAACCCTGCAAATAAAGAGGAACTTGTTGGTCGTGTTTCAAAAGCAAGCCGTGAGTTAGCTGAAAAAGCAATGCAAGTAGCGGATGAAACATTCCAAACTTGGAGAAAATCAAAGCCAGAAATGCGTGCAGACATTTTATTCCGTGCTGCAGCAATCGTTCGTCGCAGAAAACATGAATTCTCTGCTATTCTTGTAAAAGAAGCAGGTAAGCCATGGAATGAGGCAGATGCTGATACAGCAGAAGCAATCGACTTTATGGAATATTATGGTCGTCAAATGTTAAAATTAAAAGACGGTATTCCAGTAGAAAGCCGTCCAATTGAATATAATCGTTTCTCTTACATTCCATTAGGAGTAGGTGTTATCATTTCTCCTTGGAACTTCCCATTCGCAATTATGGCAGGTATGACAACAGCTGCTTTAGTTTCTGGTAACACAGTATTACTAAAACCAGCTAGTACAACTCCTGTAGTAGCAGCGAAATTTATGGAAGTATTAGAAGAAGCTGGCTTACCAGCTGGCGTAGTAAACTTCGTTCCAGGTAACGGTTCTGAAGTTGGTGACTACTTAGTAGATCATCCTCGTACACGTTTCGTAAGCTTCACGGGATCTCGTGATGTAGGTATCCGTATCTATGAGCGTGCAGCGAAAGTAAACCCAGGACAAATTTGGTTAAAACGTGTTATCGCTGAAATGGGCGGTAAAGATACAATCGTTGTTGATAAAGAAGCAGATCTTGAATTAGCAGCTAAGTCTATCGTTGCATCAGCATTCGGATTCTCAGGACAAAAATGTTCTGCATGTTCTCGTGCAGTAATCCATGAAGATGTATACGATCACGTATTAAATCGTGCTGTTGAATTAACGAAAGAATTAACAGTTGCTAACCCAGCAGTATTAGGTACAAACATGGGTCCTGTTAATGACCAAGCTGCATTTGATAAAGTAATGAGCTATGTTGCAATTGGTAAAGAAGAAGGTAGAATCTTAGCAGGTGGCGAAGGAGACGATTCTAAAGGCTGGTTCATCCAACCAACAATCGTTGCTGACGTTGCAGAAGATGCTCGCTTAATGAAAGAAGAAATCTTCGGACCAGTAGTAGCATTCTGTAAAGCGAAAGACTTCGATCATGCACTTGCAATTGCAAACAATACGGAATACGGTTTAACAGGTGCTGTTATTACTAACAACCGTGACCATATTGAAAAAGCACGCGAAGACTTCCACGTTGGTAACTTATACTTCAACCGTGGATGTACTGGTGCAATCGTAGGTTACCAACCATTCGGTGGCTTTAACATGTCTGGTACAGACTCTAAAGCTGGTGGACCTGATTACTTAGCACTTCACATGCAAGCAAAAACTACTTCTGAAACTTTATAAGAAATAGTAGAGGAGCTCTTCACAGAATGTGAAGAGCTCCTTTTAAAATTGAAATCCTATATATTACCATCGTTCGAAGGGAATGAGCTAAAACCTATTAATAGCGTGATAAACATGTGAACAGAAATAAAATGATGAGAAAAGTTGACTTATTAGTCATATTTTTTAGTATTCATTTTGAGAATTTCCTGTATAATACAATTTGAAAGAAAATCTATGGTTCGACAAGGAACACTCCTTTCAGTTTTGCTCACTGAAAGGAGTGTTTTTTTATGTAGCTAAAAATTCTTGCGTGCTTATTACATTTGCATATACGCCATTTAAACTAGCTAAAATTGTATTGTGAATATAAACAGCTGGTATAGTAGCGTTCTTAAAAGAAAGGTCTTTTGTAGCACAAGCGTCATGTATAACGGTACATTGAAAGCCAAAATCGAATGCAGCCCTTACTGTTGCATCGATACACATATGAGTCATCATCCCGCATACAACGACATGTTCAATATTTAAACGTTTTAATTGCTCTAGAAGATTAGTTTCTCGGAAGCTATTTGGATAATGTTTGACTATAACTGTTTCTTCTCTAAGTGGACGTACGCTTTCATGAATATGTACACCTTCTGTATTAGGTAGGAAAAAAGTAGCGTCATCTTTTATAGCTATGTGTTGGATATGAAAAATAGGTTCGCTGTTTGTTCTAAAGTGTTGTAATAACTGATTAGTATATTCGCTTGCTTCTACTGGATTACGCAATTCCATCTTTCCATTTGGAAAATAATCGTTTTGAATATCGACGAGTAAAAGAGCTGTTTTCATATATTTATCTTCCTCCGAGTTTCATATTCAAATAAATTTATTCAATTTGTAGAGAGGATTCTCCTGTTTAAAAATATGAGGAAGAAGAATTTTAAATAACCTTGAAAGTTACTATTTTTCAGATGAATATTCATCTGAAAATTTTAATAAAGGAATAATTAATATTTTTCTAAAAAATGTATTGACTCTTATTATTCTGAGTTCTATAATGAGAATTAATTAAACGACAATTAAATCGATACATTCTTATCCAGAGAGGTGGAGGGACTGGCCCTACGATACCTCAGCAACGGGTTTTTTAATACCGTGCTAACTCCAGCAAGCCATATAAAGGCTTGGAAGATGAGAAGATGTGAACGAGTACATATAAGTGCTCTCCTTCTTATCTTTATGGTTGATAAGAAGGAGGGCACTTTTTATTTTACCTCGAAAGCTCTACTTTAAGTTTTTACAGCATATAGGAGGGGGAAAAATGATTTCTTTTAACAATGTAAGTAAAGTGTATGAATCAGCTGGGCAATCTGTTCATGCGGTGGAGGATGTAACATTATCAGTTGAGAAAGGCGAAATTTTTGGCATTATCGGTTTTAGTGGAGCTGGAAAGAGTACATTATTACGCTTAGTAAATATGTTAGAGAGACCGACGGCAGGAACGATTTCAATAGATGATAAAGATATTACATCATTATCGACGAAAGAATTACGCAAACTAAGACAAAGAATCGGAATGATTTTTCAAAGCTTTAATTTATTTAATTCAAGAACAGTGTTTGGGAATATTGCTTATCCATTAAAGTTAGCGAAATTGCCAAAGAACGAGATAAAGGAACGAGTGAATGAACTGCTGAGGTTTGTAGGGTTAGAAGATAAAGCAAACTATTATCCAGAACAGCTATCAGGGGGACAAAAGCAGCGTGTTGGTATTGCTAGAGCACTTGCGACATCGCCAGATATTCTTATATGTGATGAGGCAACATCAGCCTTAGATCCAGAAACGACGACAGAAATTCTAAACTTATTAAAGAAAGTAAATCGAGAATACAATTTAACAATTCTTCTTATTACACATGAAATGCATGTTGTGAAAGAAATTTGTCACCGTGTAGCTGTAATGGAGAAGGGAAAAGTTATTGAAGAAGGAAAACTGTTTGATGTTTTCACGCAACCAAAAACAAAGACGACTCAAAACTTTGTACGTTCTGTTATTAATGATCATTTACCAGAAAGTGTTCTAGCGAAAATTCAAAATGGTGGTCAAATTTATCGTCTAACATTTACTGGTGAGGAGACAGGACAGCCGGTACTATCATATATCGCAAAAAACTATAACGTTGATGTAAATGTACTGTACGGAAATATTATTGAACTTCAAAATGTGCTATTTGGAAATCTGCTTGTAGAATTGCAAGGTGAGCAGAGGGAAATTCAAAAAGCATTACAACATCTAAGACTGCAAGTGCAGCTGAAGGAGGTAGAAGCTCATGCGAGTTGATTGGAGTATATTTTGGCCGCGCATACTAGATGCGACGGGAGATACCCTCTTAATGGTAATTGTAACACTTATATTCGCTACAATTCTGGGTATACCTCTAGGTTTACTTTTATATGTAACGAGAAAAGGAAACTTTTTAGAAAATAAATGGGTCTTTTCTATTCTTAACATCATAATTAATACAATTCGTCCGGTACCATTCATTATCTTTTTAGTAGCTTTAAGCCCACTAACAAGAAGCGTTATTGGAACGACGATTGGAACAGCAGCGGCAATTTTCCCGATGACGTTAGTCGCATCAATTGGTATTGCTAGAATGGTTGAAACAAATCTTGTTTCCGTTCCGAAAGGAGTAATTGAAGCAGCGCAAGCAATGGGCGCCTCGCCAATTAGAATCGTTTTTGAAATCCTTGTACCAGAAGCGTTAGCACCATTAATCTTAGGTGTCACGTTTATGACAGTTGGTTTAATTGAATTTTCTGCAGTTGCTGGGCTTGTCGGTGGTGGCGGTCTTGGTGACTTGGCAATGACATATGGTTATCAACGTTTTGATACATCGGTTATGTTCGTAACGGTCGTGTTACTTATCATTCTCGTACAGATAGCTCAAAATTTAGGAAACTACTTTCCGAAAGTCTTGTTACGCAGATCATAAAAAGGAAGAGAGGAAAAGAAAATGAAGAAAATTTTAGCATTTGCATTATCAGCGATTGTAGGAGTCTCAGCATTAAGCGGCTGCTCAAGTGGAGACACGGGTGCAGGAGCGAAAGAAAAAGTAGTTCGCGTCGGTGTAACTGGAACGGATGGAGACGCTTGGGAAATCTTGAAGAAAAAAGCTGAAAAAGAAGGGATTAAAGTTAAACTGATTGAGTTCTCTGATTACACAACGCCAAATAAAGCGTTAGCTGATGGAGATATTGAATTAAACTCATTCCAGCATATTGCTTTCTTAGAGCAATTTAAAAAAGAGCATAAGTTAGATATTACAGCTGTTGGTACAACGCAAATTGCACCAATGGGTTTATACTCTGAAAAATATAAGAAAGCAAATGAAATCCCAGATGGTTCAGAAATTGCAATTCCAAACGATCCAACGAACCAAGCACGTGCATTAAAACTTCTTGATGCAGCTGGATTATTAAAGCTTAAAAAAGATTTTGGCTTATTTGGAGATCCAAGCGGCATTGCTGAAAATCCGAAGAAATTAAAAATCACGCCGGTTATCGCACAGCAAACACCTCGTGTATTAAAAGATGTAGCAGCTTCAGTTATTAATAACGGTGTTGCTGGTCAAGCTGGATTAGATCCAGCGAAGGATCCTATTTTCTTAGAAGATCCAAAGAATGAAAATGCGAAGCCTTATATTAATATTTTCGCAGCTCGTACGAAAGATAAAGATGATCCAACACTGAAAAAAGTAATTGAATTATATCATTCAAAAGAAGTAACAGATGCAATTAAGAAAGAAACAAATGATGGTTCAATTTCAGTTGACCTTTCACTTGAGGAGCTTGAAAAAATCGTAAAATAATGATTGGGTTTAATGGACTAACAGAAGGAACCCCTCCGCTGTTAGTTCGTTCAACATATAATCTACTTAACAAACGAACCCTAATTCTGTACCTTCCAATTTTGTATAACGTAGAATCCAATGTTTGTTAAGTAGAGTAATGGACCAGGAGTTTTCCTGGTCTTTTTTTATGAATGAAAGTAGATAGCGAACAGTAAGGTAATCCAAATTATAATGGGATAAGAAAATAAGCTGAAAAGGAGTGTAATTACGAATTGCTTTTGATGAATTAAGTGTTTTTTTGATAAAAAAAAGAAAATAGAAAAGAGAGTAATGAAAAATGCTGATATTACGCCGGGGTTATAGGAGCGATAAATGAAAAACAAAATAATATGTTGAACAGAGTTAAAGAAGATGGCCCCTTGTATAAAAATAATCCAGCATATAGAAGACAAGAAGTTAAGTTGATATAGAAAGACGATAAGTAATACAAAGATTGTTAATACGGAAATGGCAATGAAGAATTGTTGGCTAGTTATAATACGGATTGAAAATTGATTAGCAAGATATTGTGGCATTTGGAAAGCTTCTTCAAGGTTATGAATGAAAAATAATAAGGGAATGATCCAGAGTATAGTAGTGGAATGCTTTTTCATCAACTTACATCACTCCAATAAAGTATAGAAAGCCTAAAAAAGGCCCTCTATACAGAGATAGTTATTCAATTATGATATTTTTTAAATTAACATCATGATGCTCTCGTTCTTTCGGATAAGCAGCTAGTTCCTCTTGTAAAATATTTAATATTTGCTTAGCTGATTGCTGGATTGGATTAGGTAGCTCTTCTAATATATGCATCCCGACTTTTACTTTTGTAAGAATTACCCTTCGTAGTAATTCCTCATGCATGTACTACACCTCCAAAGCGAATATTTAGTACATCTTCTTCAAATTTTGCTCCTTGAATAGAAAGGTGTGTTAATGTTTTGGGTAACGTGATGTTCCGTTTAACAGAACCGGCTCGAATAATAAGTTCATCACCTTTTTGATTTAATGAAAGTTCACTTTTATTTGAGAAGGGAATAGAAAGAATGAAAATATAATCATCGCCATCTTTTTTTACATATTGTGTGCGGCCGTTAAATTTCACTTCAGTAGGACAATGATCAGTTTTAAATAAAGCATCTCCTACACGCTCTAACATAGGTAAACCAACAACTTCTTGTTCAAACATTGGAGCTTCGTAAATAGGAAGCGGCTGAAAACTATCTTGAATTAATGTTTTATATTTTTTTTGAGTATCTTTCCATGCTTGAAAATAAGGATCGGTGACAGTGTTAGGGATGACGCGGTTAATCATAATGGCATCTACGTTATAATCGTATAAATTTAAATAAGTAAAGCTACGCTGAGCTTCTTTAATGACCATTTTTTCGGGATTTACAACGATGCGGATACTTGTTATTTCTCGGTTTGATAAAATATCTCTCATTTCTCCGAGCTGTTCAAGTGTATTCGTTAATTCGTCCATAATATCATCGGTTGGAAGAGGAACACCAAGAAGTGGTTGAGCTACAGGGCGAACAACTTTTAAAACTTTTCTTTTAATAGGAAAGAGTTTTTCCATCCACCAGCTGAGCATGTCTGGAAAGCTGAGCATTGCTAATGTTTCTCCTGTTGGAGCACAATCAATGATAATAACATCATATGTGTTTTGTTTATAATAATCGAGTACGCGAAGTAAGCTAATTAAATCTTCCATACCAGGAAACATCGTTAACTCTTCTGTTGTAATATCATCAGCTGCTTTGGAAGTGAAGAGTAGCGTAATATATTTCTGTAATTTCCCCCAGCCTTTTTCCATCTCATAAATCGTATTAATTTCTTGTGCCCACAAATTTTCACGAATTTCTAATGGCTCAGAAGATAGCTTTATACCAAATGAATCTCCTAAACTATGAGCAGGATCTGTACTCATTACTAATGTTTTTAATCCTTGTTTTGCGCTTTGAAGCGCTGTTGCTGCTGAAATGCTAGTTTTTCCTACGCCGCCTTTACCTGTATACAAAATAATTCTCATTATTCTATCCCCTTTGTTTCGAGTGTCGAATATTACGAGTATCGAAATAAAATATTGAATAAAAACCCAACTAGGGTTTTATTCAATCGGAATGTTTTTCATTTTAGGTGTAGAAACCTTTTCTTCTGTTTTTTGCTGTGACGTAGCGATGTGATTCATGATCTTTTGGAAGATTTGTAGTAAGAATGCTTTTTCTTCTTCTGATAATGCTTCTGTCACTAGGTTAAAGTAATGGGCTGCATTTTGTTTTACTTCTTGGACGAGCATTACGCCGTTTTCTGTTAAACGAATTAATACAATGCGTCGGTCGTTTTCATCACGGTACCTTTCAATATATCCCTTTTTTACGAGGCGATTTACAACACCTGTCGTTGTACTCATCGGTATATCAAGAAGGTCAGCAATTTTTGTCATTGTAATATCTGTATTTCGCTCCATCCAAAGTAAACAAAATACTTCTGTTTTAGAAAGTGTTAAATCTAGGCTTACCCATTCTTCAGGATAGAAAAGTTTCTTGGCGTTATCTAGCAGTAAGTCTAAAAAATGTTCATATTGCAACAATTAATTCCACTCCCGTATATTTCGAGGTTCGTAATATTTATTTTTATTTTATGTAGAATAGAAATAATTGTCAATGTTTTTAATTGATTTTTCAGATTAAAAAGAAAACTACCTTTAAAATAGTATTCTTTTATGATAGATTTATAAATATAAAACTAGAATTTACATAAAAATCCATCATGGTAAATATACTTATCTATAATGGGTATACAGCTAACGAGGGGGAGAACGATGAGAAGACGTAATACGCAAGCGTTCACATTTTTAGCATGGACTTCATTTGTTTGTGCGCTTTCAGGTATGCTAATTGGGATTTATACGTTAGATGAAACGCTTAGTGTAAAAGGATACTATTTAATTGGAACACTATTTTTAACGATGTCTTGTTTTGTGTTACAAAAAACAATTCGTGATAATGAAGAAGATAACGAGAGATTTCCGAAAAATAAACCGTTAGATAAAGAGTAAATTGTAAAGAAAGGCATTTGCCTTTCTTTTTTTATGTAAAAATGGCGTAAGTGCCGTGTGTTGACTTGCTTGAAGTACTGAAAATTTGGTATCATCAATAGTATTGTAGATTGAACGATATATTATGGAGGTGGCCTAGCCGTGTCAAGAATTTCCGTTGAGAATGTAAAGCACGTAGCACATTTAGCACGTCTTGCAATTACTGATCAAGAAGCTGAAAAATTTCAAAAACAACTAGATGCAATTGTTACATTTGCAGAACAGTTAAATGAATTAGATACAACAGATGTAAAACCAACAACTCATGTATTAACTATGAAAAATGTTATGCGTGAAGATGTACCAGAAAAAGGTTTACCAGTCGAAGAAGTATTAAAAAATGCACCGGATCACAAAGATAATCAAATCCGTGTTCCAGCAGTATTAGAATAGAGGAGGGGAATTTCGATGTCATTATTTGATCATTCAGTATCAGAGTTACATAAGAAATTAAACAACAAAGAAATTTCCGTTACGGATTTAGTAGAAGAATCTTACAAACGTATTGCGGATGTTGAAGATAACGTAAAAGCTTTTCTTACATTAGATGAAGAAAATGCACGCGCAAAAGCGAAAGAATTAGATGCAAAAATCGGCGCTGAAGATAATGGTTTATTATTCGGTATGCCGATTGGTGTAAAAGATAACATTGTAACTAACGGCCTTCGTACAACTTGTGCGAGTAAAATGTTAGCAAACTTCGATCCAATTTATGATGCGACAGTTGTGCAAAAGCTAAAAGCTGCTGACACGATTACAATCGGTAAATTAAACATGGACGAGTTTGCAATGGGTTCTTCAAATGAAAACTCAGGATTCTACGCTACGAAAAACCCATGGAACTTAGATTACGTTCCGGGCGGATCTAGTGGTGGTTCTGCAGCAGCTGTAGCAGCGGGAGAAGTACTATTCTCTCTAGGTTCTGATACGGGTGGTTCTATCCGTCAGCCGGCTGCATATTGCGGTGTTGTAGGTTTAAAACCAACTTACGGACGCGTATCTCGTTACGGATTAGTAGCATTCGCATCTTCACTTGACCAAATCGGACCGATTACACGTACAGTAGAAGACAATGCATACTTATTACAAGCTATTTCAGGTATTGACCGCATGGATGCAACTTCTGCAAATGTTGAAGTTGGAAACTATTTAGCTGGTTTAACAGGCGATGTTAAAGGTTTACGCATTGCTGTACCGAAAGAATACTTAGGCGAAGGTGTTGGCGAAGAAGCTCGTGAGTCAGTACTAGCTGCTTTAAAAGTATTAGAAGGTATGGGCGCAACTTGGGAGGAAGTATCTCTTCCGCACTCTAAATACGCTCTAGCAACGTATTACTTATTATCTTCTTCTGAAGCATCTGCTAACCTTTCACGCTTTGATGGCGTGCGTTACGGTGTTCGTTCTGATAATGTAAATAACTTATTAGATCTTTACAAAAACACACGTAGTGAAGGTTTCGGTGATGAAGTTAAACGTCGTATTATGCTTGGTACATTTGCCCTTAGCTCTGGTTACTATGATGCATATTACAAAAAAGCACAACAAGTACGTACATTAATTAAAAATGACTTTGAAAATGTATTTGCTAACTATGATGTTATTATTGGACCAACAACACCAACTCCGGCATTTAAAGTTGGAGAAAAAGTTGACGACCCAATGACAATGTATGCAAATGACATTTTAACAATCCCAGTAAACTTAGCGGGTGTTCCAGCGATTTCAGTTCCATGTGGATTCGGTGCTAACAACATGCCACTTGGTCTACAAATCATTGGTAAACACTTCGATGAAGCGACAATTTACCGCGTTGCACATGCGTTTGAGCAAGCAACAGACTATCATACAAAAAAAGCAAGTCTGTAAGGAGGCGAGCATAGATGAATTTAGAAACAATTATTGGTTTAGAGGTTCACGTTGAGTTAAAAACAAATTCGAAAATTTTCTCTGCGAGTCCAACAGAATTCGGAGCGGAGCCAAATACACAAACAAGTGTAATTGACTTAGGATACCCAGGGGTACTTCCTACTTTAAATAAAGAAGCAGTTAACTTTGCAATGAAAGCTGCAATGGCATTAAACTGTGAGATCGCAACGGAAACGAAGTTCGACCGTAAAAACTATTTCTATCCAGATAATCCGAAAGCTTACCAAATTTCTCAATTTGATAAGCCAATTGGTGAAAATGGTTGGATTGAAATCGAAGTAGACGGTAAAAAGAAACGTATCGGTATTACACGTCTTCATTTAGAAGAAGATGCTGGTAAATCAACGCATACAGCTGATGGTTCATTAGTAGACTACAACCGTCAAGGTATGCCTTTAATCGAGATCGTATCTGAGCCAGATATGCGTACGCCAGAAGAAGCATATGCATATTTAGAGAAGTTAAAATCAATCATTCAATATACTGGTGTATCTGATTGTAAGATGGAAGAAGGTTCTCTGCGTTGTGATGCGAACATTTCTCTTCGTCCAGTTGGACAAGAGAAGTTTGGTACAAAAGCGGAACTGAAAAACTTAAACTCATTCACTTACGTACAAAAAGGTCTTGAGCACGAGCAAGTGCGCCAAGAAAAAGAACTGTTATCTGGTGGTATCATCCAACAAGAAACACGTCGTTATGATGAAGCAACGAAGAAAACAATCTTAATGCGTGTGAAAGAAGGATCTGACGATTACCGTTACTTCCCTGAGCCAGACTTAGTTGAACTTTACATCGACGATGAGTGGAAAGAAGCAGTTCGAGCTTCTATTCCAGAACTTCCAGATGCGCGTAAAGCTCGCTACGTTGCAGAAATTGGCTTACCAGCTTATGATGCACACGTATTAACATTAACGAAAGAAATGTCTGATTTCTTTGAAGCGACTGTTGCAGACGGTGCTGATGCGAAATTAACATCGAACTGGTTAATGGGTGAAGTACTTGCATACTTAAACAAACAACAAAAAGAATTAAAAGACGTTGCATTAACGCCTGCTGGTTTATCTAAAATGGTTCAATTAATTGAAAAAGGTACAATTTCTTCTAAAATTGCGAAGAAAGTATTTAATGAATTAATCGAAAAAGGTGGAGACCCAGAAGAAATCGTTAAAGCGAAAGGTCTTGTTCAAATTTCTGACGAGGGTACACTTCGTAAAGTTGTAACAGAAATTCTTGATAATAATGGGCAATCTATCGAAGACTTTAAAAACGGTAAAGACCGTGCAATTGGGTTCTTAGTTGGTCAAATTATGAAAGCTACAAAAGGACAAGCAAATCCACCGCTTGTTAACAAAATCTTACTTGAAGAGATTAATAAGCGATAATAGTAGTGACTTTTAAAGATTAAGCAGAAAAACACCCGTACATGGGTGTTTTTCTAGGTTAATCAAACGTTTGTTTAAATGAGACAAAATCGTTTAAACAAACGTTTGATTAACTGTCAAAAGTGGAAAAATGTTTGTATAGCAACTATGGTATGATAGTTGCAAAAAGGTGGGAATAATGATAAATCTAAACATAGAGGTTTTTTTCATCTCATGAAATAATAGATAGTTATTATTCGTTATATGTAAATTTTTATGGAAGAATGGATAGAAATAAAGTGAAACTTTAATCAGTGGGAGGTTCATCCAAAGCTGATTATTAGCCCACACCAATCGGGCATTTACTGCCCACAAATAGCGGGATAAATTTTTGGGTCAAATAAAACAAAACCATTGAAATGAATATTTACTTTTGATGGACTACACGAATCGGGTTCTTACTGCCTGTTTGAGCGGGATAAAAGAAGGATAGCAAGATGAGAGGAGGTAGGCATGGGAATACTGAATAGAAGTTCGGTATGTTCTTTTTCGATGCATAAAGAAATTTCCTGTGCTAATAAATGATGAAGCGAGCAAGAATTATTTATAATCCTACTTCTGGGCGTGAGCTATTTAAGAAGAGCTTACCAGAAGTATTACAAAAATTAGAACAAGCTGGCTATGAGACATCTTGTCATGCGACAACGGGTCCTGGAGACGCTACTGTGGCGGCGAGGCAAGCTGCGGATCGTAAGTTTGATGTTGTTATTGCCGCTGGTGGCGACGGTACATTAAATGAAGTAGTAAACGGTTTAGTTGGACATGAATTCCGCCCGAAATTTGGAATTATTCCAGTTGGAACGACAAATGACTTTGCACGTGCGATTGGTGTACCTCGTTCTATTGAAGAGGCAGCAGATATTATTTGCGAAGGAAAAACAGTGCCATTAGACCTCGGTAGAGCGAACGATACATATTTTATTAACATCGCTGGTGGCGGTCGTATTACAGAATTAACATACGAAGTACCGAGTAAGTTAAAGACAGTATTAGGACAACTTGCTTATTACCTAAAAGGTATCGAGATGTTACCATCATTGCATCCGACATATGTTGAAATTGAGTATGATGGAAAGTTACTACAAGAAGAAATTACGATGTTTTTAATTACGAATACTCGTTCAGTAGGTGGATTTGAAAAGGTAGCACCGTATGCATCTATTAACGATGGGTTATTTGACCTATTAGTACTGAAAAAAGGTTCTATCGCTGATTTAATTAAAGCAGCAACACAAGCACAACGTGGTGAACATATTAATAATCCAAAAGTGTTATATACACAAGCGAACCGAATTAAAGTACATTCACCAGATAAACTAATGATTAATTTAGATGGTGAGTATGGTGGAGATGCACCGATGGAATTTGAAAATATATATCATTGTTTAGAACTATTTGTTCCTGAACATCAAGAGGATGCCTTGTAAAGGCATCCTTTTTTACTTTGTTAAAATGAATTGTAAATTGGGAGTTAGTTTGATTTTTATGGTATTTTTACAATTCTTTTATTTTACATCCATATTTTATTGATACACTGGAGGAGATAAGAAACGAGAGGTAGGATGCTATGGAGAAGGTAAAAGCAATACTATTTGATAAAGATGGGACATTAATGGATTTTCATTCAATTTGGATAAAAGTAGCTGAAGAACTTGTAGCTGAATGTATAAGTTTATATCATTTACCAAGTACAATAGGGCAGACCTTATTAGAAGAGATTGGTGTAGAGGGAGCATTTGTTAATCCGAGGAGTGCAATAGCTGCTGGAACAAGCCTTGATGTAGCGAAGGGGCTTTGTAATTATATTGAGTCTGCTAGAGAAGAAGAGATGCATCATTGGGTAAGTGAGAAGTTATTTTCCCTTATGTATGAGCATCGTTCGCATATGAAAATGACAGCAGATTTACCGAAAGTGTTACAGGCATTAAAAGATAAAGGATTTATATTAGGGGTTGTCACGGCGGATGATTTCGCACCAACAGAATTATTTTTAAAACAATATAAGTTGGAGAACTTTTTTGATTATATTATAGCCTCGGATACATTCCTTGCGCAAAAACCAGATAAAAAGATTATAGAAGTGTTTTGTGAGAAATTTAATTTAGAATCATGTGAGGTTGCGGTTGTTGGAGATACGCCAACTGATTTACATTTAGCTAAAAATGGTGGTGATTGCTATGCAATTGGGGTGCTATCTGGTACGGGAGACCGTCCAACATTAGAACCACTTGCTGATTTAGTGTTAGATTCTGTTGGAGAGTTTATTTCTCAATCGGGTGAGTTTTTCTGGGAGAAAGAAAAGTCTAATGTGTAAGGAAAATAAGTCTATAAAGACTCTTAATGAGTCTTTATAGACTTATTTTTTATGCCTGGATACAAAGAATATAGGATAAATGCTAGAAAGGAAAGTTGGCATACATTTTGCAATAAGAAGAGAAAACAATGTAAAGAAAAGGATGGGGTACGCAATGAACACAAAAAAATTTGCTAAAGTAAATGAACAAATTCCAGGACCGAAAGCGGCATCTTTATTGGAACGCCGTCAAAATATAGTACCAAAAGGAGTAAGTAACGGCATCCCAACGTTTGTACAATCTGCAAATGGTGCTCTTGTAACGGATGTTGATGGCAATCAGTACATTGATTTTGCAGGAGCAATCGGGACAATTAACGTAGGACATTGTCATCCAACGGTTAAAGAAGCGCTCCATAAACAAGTCGATCAATACATTCATACTGGATTTAATGTCATGATGTATGAGCCATATATTGAATTAGCGGAAAAGCTTGCGGCATTGGCACCAGGAAGTTTCGATAAGCAAGTCCTATTTTTAAATAGTGGTGCAGAAGCAGTTGAGAACGCGGTGAAAATCGCTCGTAAATATACGAAGAGACCTGGTATTATCGCATTTTCTAAAGGTTTCCACGGGCGTACATTAATGACAATGACGATGACAAGTAAAGTGAAGCCATATAAATTTGGGTTTGGTCCCTTTGCTCCAGAAGTATATAAAGCGCCATTTCCATACGAATACCGTCGCCCAGAGGGATTAACGGAAGAGCAGTATGATGATTTTATTATTGAAGAGTTTAAGAACTTCTTCATATCGGAAGTAGCACCAGAAACAATTGCAGCTGTTGTAATGGAACCTGTTCAAGGGGAAGGTGGATTTATCGTCCCAAGTAAGAAATTTGTTCAAGAAGTACGCCGCATTTGTTCAGAGAACGGCATCTTATTTGTAGCGGATGAAATACAAACAGGCTTTAGTCGTACAGGAAAATATTTTGCAATTGATCACTATGATGTCGTTCCAGATTTAATTACAGTGTCTAAATCATTAGGGGCTGGTGTACCGATAAGTGGTGTCATTGGACGTAAAGAAATTATGAATGAATCTGTACCAGGTGAACTTGGTGGAACGTATGCAGGAAGTCCATTAGGATGTGCGGCTGCATTAGCTGTTCTCGATGTAATAGAAAATGAGAAACTAAATGATAGAGCGATAGAATTAGGAAAAGTCGTAATGAACCGATTCGAAGAGATGAAAAATAAATATCATTGCATCGGTGATGTGCGTGGGTTAGGCGCAATGTGTGCATTTGAGGTCGTTCAAGATCGTAAGACGAAAGCACCTGACAAAACGTTAACGGCTAATCTATGTGCAGAAGCAAATAAGCGTGGGTTACTTTTATTATCAGCAGGAACGTATGGAAATGTTATACGTGTGTTAATGCCTTTAATTATTACAGATGAGCAACTTGAAGAAGGATTAACAATAATTGAAGAATCGTTGCAAGCTTGTTATGAGCAAACAAACATCGCTCGCGTTTAAAAACTGAAGTATAAATAGCAAACATTCTAGCTGACTCTATATTAAATCCAGAAAATTCACTTTATAATAAAGGTAGTGAAGTGGGTCGATGGATTTGAAGTTAGGGGTGGCTAGGATGGTTGCAGAAAAGGAACGAGTGTTAATGGATTTAAAAGATGTATTTGAATATGCGTTTGACGAAATTTTTGTTACAGATGAGCAAGGGATCGTTGTGCGTGTAAATAGTACATGTGAAAGGCACTACCAACTAGCTGCCGAAGAGTTAGTGGGTAAGCATGTAAAAGAACTACAAAAGGATGGAATCTTTTATCCATCAGCGACATTAGAAGTGATTGAAAAAAAGAGGCCAATTGAACTCGTTCAAACTACAAAATCAGGAGAGTATTTACACGTTCGTACAAGGCCTGTTTTTGATGATGAGGGAAATTTAAGAAGAGTGATTAGTTATTCTCGCGACCTTACTGAACTCTATCAATTACGTCAAAAGGTAGAGGAAATGGATAATCAGCTAAAAACATATAAAAAAGAATTAAGAGAAACATATGAGCATGAAGGACTTATTTTTAAAAGTCTAGCTATGCAAAAAATAGTCGATACAATCAAAAAAGTATCTGTAGTGGATAGTACTGTTCTCGTTTTAGGCGAGACTGGAGTAGGAAAAAGTCGATTAGTACGCCATTTACATGAGGTGAGTCATCGGAAGAATGAAAGTTTCTATGAAATTAATTGTGCGGCATTGCCAACTAATTTAATTGAATCGGAGCTTTTTGGATATTCAGGTGGATCTTTTACAGGTGCAAATCGTGAAGGGAAAAAGGGACTATTAGAATCCGCGCATAAAGGAACTCTTTTTTTAGATGAAATCGGTGAAATGCCGATTGAAATCCAAGCGAAGCTTTTGCAAGTATTGCAAGAAAAAACATTTCGTCCTATAGGCGGAAGAGAATTAAAAAAAGTGGATGTTCGAATTGTCGCGGCAACAAATAGAGATTTAAGCGAGATGGTGAAACAAGGAACATTTCGGAAAGATTTATACTATCGTCTGAATGTCATTCCAATTGCAATTCCCCCGCTTAGGGAAAGAACAGAAGATATTTTACCGCTTATTTATCATTACTTGCAGCACTTTAATAAAAAGTACGGACGTGATGTGAAACTAGCACCGGGTACATTACAAATGTTTGTTGGATATCCGTGGGAAGGAAACAATAGAGAAATAGAGAATGTAATTGAGAGAATTGTTATTACTGTCGATGATGTTGTAACGGTAGAGGATTTGCCACTCTCTATGCAAGAGGCTGCAGTTGAACAATCGGGGCAAAGCCTTTATAAAATGCTGGAAGAGGTAGAGAGAAATATTATTCTTAAAGCGTATAAAACGTATGGATCAAGTTATAAAGTGGCTGAGTTTTTGCAAATTAGTCAATCTGCTGCTACTAGGAAAATTAAGAAGTTCATAGAGGGGGAAGAAAACATTGGATAAAAAGGCGACTTTCGTAAGTATAGATAAAAAGGCGATGTATATAAATGGTGAGTGGATTACACTACAAGAACAAATTGAAGTAAATAATCCTGCGACGAAGGAAATATTTGCAACTGTACCAAAAGGCGGAGTAACAGAGGCAAAGCAAGCTGTTGATGCTGCACATGAAGCTTTTAAAACGTGGTCTAAGTTAACGGCAGCAGATCGTGCAACGAAGTTAAAAAAGTGGTTCATGCTTATTGATAAAAATAAAGAAGAGATCGCAGCGATTATGACGAAGGAACAAGGAAAGCCGTTTGCAGAAGCGCTTGGTGAAGTAAATTATGCAAATAGCTTTGTTGAATGGTATGCAGAAGAGGGGAAACGTGTATATGGTGAAATGATTCCTGCTTCTCATCCGAATAAGCGCATTTTAGTTATGAAGCAACCAGTTGGCGTTATGGCAGCTATTACACCATGGAACTTTCCAGCTGCTATGATTACGAGAAAGGTAGCCCCAGCGCTTGCAGCAGGCTGTACAGCAGTTGTAAAACCTGCAAGTCAAACACCACTAACTGCATTAAAATTAGCTGAATTAGCACATGAAGCGGATATTCCAAAGGGTGTAATTAATATCGTAACAGGTAGTGCAAAAGCAATTGCTGATACGTGGATGGAAGATGGTCGTGTGCGAAAAGTGTCCTTTACAGGGTCAACGGAAATCGGAAAAGAGTTAATGGCTAGTGCGGCGCAAACGATGAAAAAAGTTTCACTGGAGTTAGGTGGTCACGCTCCGTTTATCGTAATGAATGATGCAGATTTAGATAAAGCAGTAGAAGCGGTGATTGGTTCGAAATTCCGTAACGCAGGACAAACGTGTATATGTACAAACCGAGTATTCGTTCAAGAAGAAGTATACGAAGTATTTGTAGAGAAGTTCCAAAAGGCAGTAGGGCAGTTGAAAGTAGGAGACGGTTTCGGTGACGGAACGACTGTCGGACCACTTATTGATGAGAATGCAGTTTCAAAAGTACAAGAACATATTGAAGATGCTATTCAAAAAGGTGGAACAGTTTTATATGGTGGTCAAAAGGTCGCAGAGTTAGAGGGACATTTCATGCAACCGACTGTAATTGGGTTGGCAAATGATACGATGCTTTGTATGAACGAAGAAACATTTGGGCCAGTGGCACCAGTTGCGAAATTTAAAAAAGTTGATGAAGTAATCGAACGTGCAAATAATACACCATACGGTTTAGCTGCGTATATTTTCACGAAAGACATTAGCCAAGCATTCCAAATTAGTGAAGCGCTAGAGTACGGTATTATTGGTCTAAATGACGGTCTTCCATCAGTTGCACAAGCACCATTCGGTGGCTTTAAAGAAAGTGGTATCGGCCGTGAAGGAGGCCATTTCGGCATCGAGGAATATTTAGAAATTAAATATATTTCATTAGGACTATAAGTAGTATACTAGAATCTCTATAAGGTAACAGAGAAGGAGATTCTAGTATGGTATATTGGCTATTATTACTTGTTACAATTATTTTTGAAGTGGCTGGAACAATTGCGATGAAACTATCAAATGGTTTAACAAAGCTCGTTCCAAGTGTATTGATTTTCGTATTTTATGGAATTTGTTTCAGCGTGTTCGCCATCGTTGTGAAGAAGATTCATTTAAGTATTGCTTATGCTATTTGGTCTGGCGTTGGAACATTACTTATTACAATCATTAGTGTGTATTTTTTTAAAGAGCACATTAGCTTATTCCAAGCATTTTGTATTCTTTTTATTGTTTTGGGTGTCATTGGTCTTAAGGTTTCATCGGCATCCTGAAAGCTATCTTTTGTAGAAGATAGCTTTTTTCTATTTGTGCAGTTAGCAATTAATACGACAAAATATGACAAGAAAGAGTAAAGCGTTTTGTTATGATACATATGAAATATTGTCTTATGTGGAGGAAAGAGTATGTTAAAAAAGGTGAGTCAAATTGTTTTAATTTTTGGCATAGCTTTTAGTTTAAGTGCTTGCACTGAGACTAAAGATAGTAATGAAAGTAAACAAGAAGATGTTCAAGATAAAGTGTATAAAATAGGGGAGACAGTAGACGTAGATGGTTTGCAAGTAACTATCGATTCAGTTAAATTAGGATATCCGGATTATGATGAGGATAAAAAGAAAGAAGAGATTTTGGGGGTTATTTTCAAAGTGGAAAATAATAGTAAAAAGGAAATACCTTTTGCATTTTATGAATTTGAGATTATCGATAAGAAAGGTACAAGATTTAAAGAATATAATAACCCTGATAGCTTTATTAGTAAAAAGTTAGCACCAGATGAAAAAATTCAAGATATCATGCTATTTGACGTAGCGAAAGAAAATACGTATATCGCTACGTATAGACCGGAGTTTACGCGTGAAAATAGAACGATAAAATTTGAATTGAAACCAAATAAATAAAAAACACATTGGATTATCCAATGTGTTTCTTTATGGTAATAGATTTAAAACGCCCAGTTACCTTTACGGAAGATAGGCTCATGTCTGCCATCAGCTGTAATACCATCGATATCAAGCTCAGCGGATCCAATCATGAAGTCGTTGTGTGTAATACTAGCGTTTGCGCCGTTTTCAGCAAGTTCTTCTTTAGACATTGTTTTTCCGCCAACTAAGTTAAATGCATAAGCATTTCCGATTGCAAGGTGGCAAGATGCATTTTCGTCAAATAGTGTATTGTAGAATAAAACATTTGTGTTTGAAATTGGTGAGTCATGAGGTACTAAAGCTACTTCTCCTAAGAAGTGAGAACCTTCATCTGTTTCTACTAAATGTTTTAAAGCTTCTTCACCAGCTTCAGCTTTATAGTCTACGATACGTCCGTTTTCAAATGTTAACGTGAAATTATCGATAATATTACCTGCAAATACTAACGGTTTTGTACTAGAAACTTGGCCGTTTACACCTGTTTTAAGTGGCATTGTAAATACTTCTTCAGTTGGAATATTAGCCATAAATGGTACGTTCTTTTCATTTAAGCTACCAGCACCAGCCCATACATGTTTTTCTGGAAGTTCGATTGTTAAATCTGTTCCAGGACCTGTATAGTGAAGAGCTTTATAATGCTTTTCGTTTAAGTAATCCACTTTTGTATGTAATGTTTCATCATGTTCTTTCCATGCTTCTACAGGATTTTCTAAATCAGCACGAGTAGCTTTGAAAATAGCATCCCATAACTTTGCTTCTTGTTCTTCTGGCGCTATGTCAGGGAATACTTTCGCAGCCCATTCTTTCGTAGGAACAGAAATTACACACCAGCTTACTTTATCGGCTTGTACGTAATCACGGTATACTTTCATCGCTTCTCCAGCTACTTTATGAGCTGTTGCAATACGCGATGCTTCTACACCTTTTAATAAATCAGGGTTTTCTGCATAGATAGACATAAATGCAGCGCCTTCTTTTGCTAATTCCTCACGAGCATGTGCTTTCCAAGAAGGGAATTCAGAGAAAGCTTCTTCAGGAGCTAGATCGAACTTTAAGCGTGTTAACGTCTCATCATTCCAATCCACATATACGTGTTTTGCACCAGATTTATATGCTTTCTCTGTAACGAGGCGTACAAATTGTACAGCTTCAAGAGGTGCACTAATTGATAAAGTTTGTCCAGGTTGAATATTAACACCAACATTAACTGCAAGAGCAGCATATTTCTCTAACGTTTGTTCAAATGACATATGTATAATCTCCTTTAATTTGAAAGATTTCTTACTATATATAATACAAGAAAATTCTAAAAATATATATAAATATAGCGCAAAAAGAGAGCTCAAAATGTATTGAGCTCTTACATTTACTTAATTGAAGAAGCAAATTGCTCTACAGTCGTTGTATGGTGTATACGAACGCGCTTCATCTTTAACAATTCATCAGGTTCACCCTTCGTAATGAATTGCCCAGGCTTTGTCGTCGTCGCAAATTGATAATACTTCTTCGTTTCTGCAACAACCTTATCATCTACATGGCCGAATGGATATGCGATTGCGATAACAGGCTTACCTGTTATTTTTTCTAGCTTTTCTTTTGAACCTTTTAACTCTTCCTCATAGTTTGTAATTTTCGGCAAGTCTGCATGTGTTGCAGTATGAGATTGCACCGAGAAAATGCCGGAATCAACCATTTCTTTTATTTCAGAAGTAGACAATGCTCCTTCTACATCAACGTTATCAACAATCATATATTCTGTTGCTACCGGTTTGAAAGTATCATCTTTTAGCTTTTGTAAAACGCGAAATGCATTCATATTATTTTTCATACCGTCATCAAATGTAACGAAAATCGGCTTATTTACTTTATTTATATCACTCCAGCGTTCAAACGTTAACAGCGTATAACCATTGTCCTTTAAATGTTTCATTTGTGCTTCAAAGTTAGCTGGTGATACGAATAAGTCTTTAATACCTTGACCATGATAATCATCAATTGCGTGATACATAAGAACAGGAACCTTTTGTTCGAAAGTAATAGTAGATTTCGTAAGCGAGATTGTTTTCCCATCTTCTTTCATTCCTGTTGCTTCAATTTGGAACTCACCGCGTTTTCCTTCAAATTCTTTTATATCAAAAGGAAGTGTAAATTGTTTCTCTTTTTCTTTAGAAGAAAAAGATTTAGCACTTTCCTTTCCATCAGCTGTGCGCCAAATTTTATATTGTACCTCAGTTAAATTATCTTTTATATCTGTCATATGAATAGTAGTGTCTGTAGATTCGTATGTGATGGGAGTATAAGAAATTTTACCTTGTTCTTGTACAGTCTCTTTTTGTTTAGCTACTTCTTGAACCTTTTTCTCTTTTTTAGGTTCTTGGCTTACATTGCTAGTATTGCAGCCTGCTAGAATGGCAGACGTACATAAAGCAATTGTTGCGTATTTTCTCATAAAAATCACCTTCTATTGTGTAGTATGTTGCATATTGACATTAAAATCCCCACCGCTATAAGAGTGGTGGGGATATACCCTTGTTCATCATATCATTTGAAGAAAATGAGGGGAATATGATTTTTAGGAGGCTATTAAGGTAATAGATTAGTGACTTTGAATAGATGTATTTTTTTGTTTCTTATTAGAATTAATAATAATATAACCGACTACAAAGATAAGAGGAATAATAAAGACATAGATAGGCATTCCCCATACATAATAGCTTTTTAGGGTTAAGACTAGTAAATGTAAGAAATCGAAAATTGCGTGGGCTTTCATAATATCCTCCAATGGCTTTTTGAAAATTATAACATTTTAAACTTGTTATTTGTATAATTTGGAAAGTGATTTAAGCTAATTTTAAAGTAAGAAGAAGACTTATTAATATGCAATTTTGCATACGGGTATGGATTCTATTAAAATATAAAGATTTTATACTATAATAAAAACCGCTATAAAACTAAGTAAGGATAATGTATGGAGTGGAGAATAGAAATGAAATATAAAAAAATAATATATATCTTTTTCATATCGCTATTTATAGTTGGTTGTCAAAGTGAAGTGAGTAAAGCGAATAGTGTGGAAGAGTATATTCCATCGCATCTTATGAATGCGGAAGTGACGGCGGATATTATGACACTAGAGATGGATCGTGATACACGTAAAAAAGTAGAGGTTATTACTAAAAAGATGAGTGATCATGTAAAGAATGATAAAGAGTGGTACATAAACTATATATCAGGGCATATAGATAAACAGGTGAAACCGTATCATCCTAACTTTGGTATTACAGAAGAAGAATATAACTTTTTTAGAAACGCCGTTGAGAATAGTAGTTTATCTAATACAAGTGATGGAAAACTTCGATTTAAGCAAAAAAGTAACCATGAAATTGAAATTGTTTCAAGTAGAAACCTAGAACTATTCCAGCATCTAGTAATTGATACAGAGAAGAATATAATAAAAACTTCTTTTGGAGAATGTCAGTATGTTGGAGAAATAAAGCCATCTTCAGAAAAAAGAATATTAGGTCGAGTAAATGGCAAACAATGGATGTTACAAAAAGAAAATTTAATCTATTTATTCTCTTTAGGAAAGCTTGAAGGAGAAGATAAATCTGTTATGGTTATTTCAGTAAAAGGCATACACGAAGGAAAACTTATTAGTAACGAGGAAGTAGTCGAATTCCGTTCGATTTCATAAAGAATCAAAAAAATCACCTTACTCGTTAAAGTAAGGTGATTTTTTATTAAATAAACAATCCAGCGATTGTTGCAGATAAAATAGAAGCAAGTGTTGATGCAAATAGCATTTTCCAACCAAATTTAGAAACAACGCTTCCTTGTTTTTCAGAAAGGGCACGGATTGTACCAACGATTGCACCAATTTGGCTAATACTTGCGAAGCTAATTAAGAATACTGTAACGATTCCAACTGTACGTGGAGCTAATGTTGTAGCTGTGTCTTTTAAATCAAGGATTGCTACAAACTCGTTTAAAACAATCTTCGTACCCATAATACCACCAGCTGGGATAATATCTTGAGTTGGAATACCCATTAAGAATGCGAATGGAGAAAGTACGTAACCGAAGATTTGTTGTAAAGTAACAGCATGTCCCATTGCGCCTGAAGCTGCACTAATTACGTAGTTTACAACTTCCATCACACCGATAAAGGCGATCATTAATGCGGCAACGATACCAGCTACTTTTAAACCATCAAGCGCACCGTTAATCATTGCGCCGATAAAGCTGTCTCCGAATAGAGTTCTATCAAATTTTTGAATCACTTCATCTTCTTTTTTCGTATCAACTGGTGTTAATAACGAACAAACGATTAAGCTTGAGAATAAGTTTAGCGGAAGAGCTGCTAGTACGTATTTTGCATCTAACATCATTACGTATGATGCTGTAACAGAAGCAGAAACGGAGCTCATCGCAGAACAACAAATGATAAACATACGATTTTTATTGAAATGCTGTAAATCGTTTTTAATGACGATTAACGCTTCACTTGAACCGAAGAATACAGAGTTTACTGCGTGGAATGACTCAACGCGCGGCAAACCAGTAATTTTTGAAATTGCACCGCCGACAACACGAACGATGAATGGTAAAACACCTAAATAACTAAAGATTGAAAGTAGTGCTGAGAAAAATACGATAATTAATAATACGTTTAAGAAAAAGACAAAATCTCTGTGAATTCCATTAAAGAGAAAATCGACACCTGTCGTACCAAGTTTAATTAGTTTGTTGAAAACTTTACTAATGAAAATAATGATTTGTTGACCAATCTTTGTAGCAAACATAAACCAACCGATTAAAATTTGGAAACCAATCATAATTGCAATTGCACGGAAGTTGATTTTACTTTTGTTGTTTGACAAAGCAAAACATAAACCTAACACGGCAAGAATACCGATAATGCTCATTACATATTGCATGTAGTTGCCCCTTTCAGAAGTTCGTATAAAGTTTGTACATAAAACGTTCGTTATATTACTAAAAATAAAAGAACGAGGTTTTATGTCATACGTAAGATGTCTGACCTTTTAGAAAAATAAAAATAAAAAAAGACCCATATGGATTCACTTTCATCTATGAGAGAAAGCTAATCAATATGAGTCCTTTTTTACGCATAGGCTAATATTCATTAGTTTTCCCCATAGTCCAGCAATTTAAGGTTGCCGGGTAGAAACTCTCGATCCATATTATCAAGTATATATGAGGTAACATCGTCCGTATTAAATTAGTAGTAGCGTAACATTAACAGAGAAGTATCGTCAATAGCTTTTTTTCTTCCAATAGAAAAAGACCATATAAGTATGATAAAATGTAACGCAGTGTTATGAAAAAGAGAGGTCGGAAAATGAGTACTAAAATGACGCCACCAGTTGAGAAAAACGAGTTTATA
The DNA here is from genome assembly GCF_001429475.1 of Bacillus sp. Root131. Classification (NCBI taxonomy): domain Bacteria; kingdom Bacillati; phylum Bacillota; class Bacilli; order Caryophanales; family Bacillaceae; genus Bacillus; species Bacillus sp. Root131. The sequence goes on along the minus strand of NZ_LMJQ01000010.1, from coordinate 17,007 downwards.
GATGTAGTATTTGAAGATTTAACACATGATGGTGCCGGTGTTGCGAAAGTAAAGGGCTATCCTATTTTCGTTAAAAACGGATTACCAGGTGAAGAAGCGCAAATTAAAATTATTAAAGTGAAGAAAAACTTTGCATTTGGTCGTTTAATGAAGCTTCATACAGAAAGTCCATATCGTAAAGATGCTGAATGCCCAGTATATAATCAGTGCGGCGGTTGTCAGCTTCAGCACTTAACTTATGAAGGACAATTACAAGCGAAAGAAAAACAAGTACGTGACGTTATGCAGCGTATCGGAGGACTAGGTGATGTTCCTGTTCATCCTGTACTTGGCATGAAGAACCCGTGGGTATACCGCAATAAAGCACAAGTACCAATCGGAGAACGTGAAGGTGGGCTTGTAGCTGGTTTCTATCGCCAAGGAACGCATGACATCATTAATATGGAATCATGCTTAATTCAGGCAGAAGAAAACGATACATTAATTCAAGAAGTAAAACGTATTTGTGAAAAGCACGGTATCACTGCGTATAACGAAGAGCGTAACAAAGGAACACTTCGTCACGTAATGGCTCGTTACGGACAAGTAACAGGGGAAATTATGCTTGTCTTCATTACGCGTACAGCGGAATTGCCAAACAAAAAAGCAATCGTTGAAGAAATTGCAGCGAAATTCCCAGAAGTAAAATCAATCGTTCAAAACGTAAATACGAAGCGTACAAACGTAATTTTCGGAGATAAAACGACAGTACTGTACGGATCAGAATATATTTATGACTTTATCGGTGACATTAAATTTGCGATTTCAGCACGTTCATTCTATCAAGTAAACCCAGAACAAACGAAAGTGCTATACGATAAAACGTTAGAATACGCAAAATTAAATGGTAACGAAACAGTAATTGATGCCTATTGCGGAATCGGATCAATCTCGTTATTCCTAGCGCAAAAAGCGAAAAAAGTGTACGGCGTTGAAATCGTCCCAGAAGCAATCGAAGACGCAAACCGAAACGCAGCACTAAACAACATGACAAACGCTGAATTTGGCGTAGGAGAAGCAGAAGTAGTCATTCCAAAATGGTACAAAGAAGGCGTAATCGCCGACACAATGGTCGTAGATCCACCGCGTAAAGGCTGTGACGAAGCATTACTAAACACAATCATCGACATGAAGCCAAACCGCGTCGTATACGTATCGTGTAACCCAGCAACATTAGCACGTGACTTAAAAGTACTAGAAGAAGGCGGATATAAAACACAGGAAGTACAGCCTGTTGATATGTTCCCGCATACGACTCATGTGGAGTGTGTGGCTTGGCTTAAGTTAGTATAATAGGAAAGCAGTTGATATAGGAAAATCTATACCATCTGCTTTTTGGTTTACAAAAATACCATTCATAAGCGATTTTAGTTAAAATAAATATTGCTGATTTTCACAAATTATAAATTGAGATTTTGAAATTGTATTCATAGTGAGAGGATTTGAATTTGAAATGATAGATAATTTTTGGCGTGAATTACCACGACCATTTTTCGTACTTGCACCAATGGAAGATGTGACAGACGTTGTTTTCCGTCACGTAGTAAGTGAGGCTGGTCGTCCAGATGTATTCTTTACAGAGTTCACAAACTCAGATAGCTATTGTCATCCAGAAGGTATGAAAAGTGTACGTGGTCGTTTAATTTTTACAGAAGATGAACAGCCAATGGTGGCACATATTTGGGGAGATAATCCTGAATATTTCCGTCAAATGAGTATTGGTATGGCAGAGTTAGGATTTAAAGGCATTGATATTAATATGGGCTGCCCTGTACCGAATGTAGCATCAAGAGGAAAAGGTAGTGGTCTTATTCTACGTCCAGACGTTGCAGCAGAACTTATCCAAGCAGCAAAAGCGGGCGGACTACCTGTCAGCGTAAAAACAAGACTTGGCTTTAAAGAGTTAAGCGAGTGGGAAGATTGGTTAACGCACATTTTCAAACAAGATATTGCGAACCTTTCTATTCATTTACGCACAAGAGAAGAAATGAGCCAAGTAGATGCGCATTGGGAACTAATTCCGGAAATTAAAAAATTACGTGACCGTATCGCACCAAATACGTTAATAACAATCAATGGAGACATCCTTGATCGTAAAATGGGACTGGAACTTGCTGAAAAATACGGCATTGATGGCGTAATGATCGGACGAGGCATCTTCAAAAATCCATTTGCTTTTGAAAAAGAGCCAAGAGAGCATAGCAGTAAAGAACATCTAGATCTTTTAAGACTACAACTTGATCTTCAAGATCAATATGCAGAAGTACTGCCACGCTCAATCACAGGACTTCACCGCTTCTTCAAAATTTATGTGAAGGGCTTCCCAGGAGCTGCGGAATTGAGAAATCAATTGATGAGTACGAAATCGACCAATGAGGTGCGTGCTTTGTTGGATAAGTTTGAGGATAGTGTTGGTGTTGCTCAGGATAGTGAGACGGTTTAACTTTTAAGCAGTTAAATCATTTCATATGTAGTGTATGACATGAGTGAGTTGAAAATAAGCGTAGAGCTGGAAAAGAACAGTGTATTTGAGAAATCAAAGCACTGTTTTTTTCTTTTAGTTAATGTTAAGAGAGAAATCTTTTTAAAGGCATATAAAAAACACGTAAGAGCTCTGTAGATACAATGATAGAGAAAAGTTCGGGTAAGACTATAAAACATATCTTTAAAATGTTAAAGTATTAATTTAGCGGACAATAACTAAAAGGTTAGATTTAAACATGATAATTTAAAGCACGTTATAGGATAAACTTTAACTGCTGAATAAATAATCAACATTTCAGGAGGAAACCCAATGGCAATGAGCAACAACGATATATTAAAAAGAGTACGATACGCTTTAGATATAAGAGATATAGATATGGTGGAAATCTTTAAACTCGGCGGGATGGAAGTAACGAAAGAAGACGTAGTTGATATGCTTACAAAAATAAAGAGAGCTCCTCAGCATGAAGCCGAAGATGCGGATGTAATCGAAGATGAGTACGTAAAAACATGCGATATGATGATGTTAGAGGCATTTTTCAATGGATTTATTACTTTAAAAAGAGGAAAGCAAGATCCGAAACCAGGGCAGCCTGCACCTGTACAGAGTAAGGAGAGTGCCAATAACCTTCTTCTAAAGAAAATGAAAATCGCACTATCTTTAACGAGTGAGGATGTACTTGATATATTAGATAGCGTAGGCGTTACGGTAACAAAAGGAGAGTTAGGCGCTCTATTAAGAAAAAAAGGTCATAAAAATTACAAAGAGTGCGGCGATAGATACGCAAGGAATTTCATTAAGGGATTAGGTGTAAAGTATAGAGGATAATGAGTTCGTTAAAGCAGTAAATGATATAATAGGTAGAGTAGGACGTTTGTATCCTACTCTTTTTTATTTGTAAAATAATACGCTAGGTGATGAAATGGTACATACATATTTAGGTGAGACAATTAATTTTCATATAACTTATAAGAAGAAAAAGTCCGTGCGTCTTTTTGTAGATTCGTATGGAAATGTGGAAGTGCAGGCTCCGAAAGGGACACCTGTTGAATACTTAGTCCAGTTGCTAGAGGAGAAGTGGGATTGGATTCAGACAACTCGTAAGGAAATGGCGGAGCGAGCGCATGGACCACAGGAAAAGGATTATGATCAAGGAGAGGGCTTTTTGTATTTAGGGAATACGTATCCGATACAGATTTCCCAAGATGCAAGCATTGAGCAAGACAACGCAGTATTTGAAGGGGATAAGTTACATATTTATGTGAAAGAGCTTAAGGATGAGAAAATACAACAAGCTTTAAAACGATTTTACTATAAGCAGTGTAAATCTTTAGTAGAGAAGAGTATTAAAGCGCATCAAAGTAATTTCAAAACAAAACCACGTTCTATTCGTATTACAGATAGTAGTCGTACTTGGGGTACTTGCGATTCGAATTTACAACTAACATTCAATTGGAAGCTAGCAATGGCACCACAGCGAGTAATTGACTATGTAGTCGTTCATGAAATGTGTCATATGGTTCATTTAAATCATGATCGCTCTTTTTGGCGTCTTGTCGGGAAGATAATGCCTGATTATAAGGAAATGGAGAACTGGTTAGCTTTATCTAGTTGGAAGATGACGGTTTAGGAAGGGATATCAATTTTTGTCGGTAAATCGATATTTCTTGTCGAATCGTTGATATATTGTAAGTTTTGATAGATATATTTTAAAAATCGTTGATATATTGTAAGTTTTGATAGATATATTCGAAAAATCGTTGATATAATTTCATTTACTACAGGATTGTTCAACAAATCGAAAAGAGGAGATGCCACAAGGGACATCTCCTCTTTTCGAGTATATAGATTATCGTCCAAACTTCACAACAAATTCTTCATCAACTTTCTCCATCTCATACCCACGATACCCCTCCGAAAGCAAAGCCTGCTGTCCACTAGCATCACTCATTAGAATACTTTGAACATCCGTCCAATCTCTTTCATTATCTCCGCGCAATTTCTTCACAAAAACATACCGCAGACTACCACCATACTTTTCCTTCAACACAGCAATCTCCATCCCTTGCGCAAATTTATCCTTCAAACTCGGGATGTTAAAAGGAGCAACGGTGCAGCATACATAATCATATTTGCTATCTTCTTTTTGCAATTCGTCCATGATGATGTTTGCTAATATTTTTTGCATACCATTTCCTCGGCAGTTCGGATGAACGTTTGAGATTTCTTGATAGATGACGCGGTGTAGTTCACTTTCTGGCAAACCAATATCAAGCCCTAAATGTTCATCATCGATAGGCGGGACGAGTAGAGCGCGAAATGCGATGAGTTCGTTTTCGATAAAAGCACCGATCATCATGCCGTTTCCTTTTAGAATGTATTGAAATTCTTCTTGTGAGAGTGGTTGTAAACGACTTTTATCTTCTAGTGCTTCAACTACAATGTTTTGTAGTGATAAAATTTGTTCGATGTGCTCTAGTGATAGTAATGTAACGTGAAATGATTCGTTATTTTGTTTTAATGTTCCTTCGTATAGAACCGTCATATGATAGTCCTCCTTTAGCGTACAACGTCTTGAAAGACGGTTAGTTCTTGTAGTGTATCTTCGTTTATTTCAATGCCGAGTCCCGGCTTTTCGTTTAAGCGAATGAATGGTACATCGTAATGTAAGTTTCCAATGTCTTTCGTGAATTTTAATGGTCCTGTTAGCTCTACGCTCGTAATGATTTTCTTTGAGAAAGCGACATGGAATCCTGCGGAAGAGGCAACAGAGGATTCGACCATTGATCCCACTTGGCATTCAATGCCGGCCATTTCAGCTTGATGAGCGAGCTTTACAGCTGGATATATGCCGCCGCATTTCATTAGTTTTATATTCACTTTATCGGCAGCTTCTAATTTAATAATTTGGCGCATTTCACGAGAACTTTTTAGTCCTTCATCAATCATAAGCGGGAGATCTGTTTTAGAACGAATATGAGCCATGGCATCAATATCGTCCGCGATAACAGGTTGTTCAATCCAGTCAATGTTTAAATGTCCTAATGAACGCAGTGCTGTTAATGTGTTCGCGCTATTTTTCCAGCCTTGGTTTACATCAATGCGAATAGCGATGTCATTTCCTACACGTTCTCGTACAGCTTCAATACGTTTCACATCTTCTTTTACATTCGTACCAACTTTCATTTTGAAAGATTGGTAACCTTTTTGAATCATAGAAGCAGCTTCTTCAGCCATATCTTCAGGATCGGCAATACTTAAAACGTGAGTGACAGGGAATTCTTCATGATAGCGCCCACCAATTAATTGATATACAGGTTGATTTAGTTTTTTGCCCATTATATCAAAACAAGCAATATCAATTGCGGCTTTCGCTGTTGGAACACCGTAAATTGTATTGTCCATCATGTCGTGTATTTTTTCGATATTCATTGGATTTTTCCCGATTAGAGCAGGGGTTAGCGTATGTTTTAAAGTATGGAAAGTACTTTCCCATGATTCACCTGTGACGTGATCATCAGCAACGCCTTCACCGTAACCGATAATACCTTCATCTGTTTCCATTTTGACGATAATAGAGGGCATATCAGAATAAGAGCCATAACTAATAACAAACGGACTGCGAAGCGGTAAACGAATTGCGTAAAGATGAATAGCTGTAATTTTCATTGAATAGAAACTCCTTCCTGTTTACAATAGTTTTATACATTTGATATAGTTGACGTTAAATAGTCGTTAATTAATGATAAGGAGTTAGAGAAAATGATGATAAAAATTGCAGTTGTCGGTTCAAAGGAGTTTATGGAGAACCTTTTTCCTATTGCTCAAAAATTAGAAGGAATAGAAATTGATTCCTATATTTACCTTCATCCGGCAGAATCTTCTGAACTATTAAAGTGTCTAAAGCCTTGTGATGTCATCTTTTTCTCAGGTGCTTTACCTTATTATATGGCAAAAGAAGTAAGAGAACAATTACGAATTCCAAGTACATACTTACAGCAAGACGAGACAACTGTCGCATCTTCCATTCTTTCTATCATGTATCATCAAAGTATTCAACCACATAACATTTCCATCGATTTAGTAGACCGCTCGTTTATTACAAATGTGTTCCATGATATCGGTATAAAAGAAAGTCCGCAAGTGTTGGATTATGAAAATATGCTGTGGAGTAAAGATGAAATAAATAGAGTTATCGATTTTCATGTAGCTAAATATCAATCTGGAGAAGCTCATTTAGCTTTAACTAGTATTCACGCTGTTTACGACGAGCTTCAAAAAATGGGTGTTCCTTCAGAGCGTATGATTGATCCAACACAATCCATTATACATGGGCTAAAAGATGCAAAAATAAAAGCTGAGTTAGCAAAAAGCTATTCAGCTACTGTTGGTACTTGTATTATTTCGTCCTTAGAATTACGAACGAGTTTGCTTGAAAAACTAGATGTCATTTCAAAAGAACTACGTGGTTCATTTAAACAAGTGGATGAAATGACATGCATTTTGTATACAACTCGTGGTGATATCGAATCAATTATTAAAACAAATGCGATAGATAACTTGTTTGCGAGTGTAGAAGGAACGATAGCTATTGGATTTGGTTATGGAAAAACCGTGAAAGAAGCGGAGCAAAATGCAAAAATTGCTCAAAGTTTTGCAAAGAATAATCCAATAGATCGTTGTTTTTATATACTAACAAGTGATAAAGATTTGTTTGGTCCATTCCCGAAAGAACAGAGAGTACAAAGTTTGAAAAATGATAATCCGGAACTAATGAAAATAGCGAAGGAAACGAAGCTTAGTCCGGCCAACTTGTCAAAAATTATTCAATTTAGTCAATCGCATCCGTCATTGAAATTTACAGCAGCTGACCTTTCTGAGTACTTACAAGTGACTCGAAGATCGACAGAAAGGTTGTTAAAGAAATTAGTTGATTACGGGTATGCTCATATTTGCGGCGAGGAAATGCCCTATCAACAAGGGCGACCTCGCGCACTATATGAACTGAATTTACCGCTATTTTTAAGCTTCTAGTTGAGCTTTTTGTTTCTTTAGTAGTTCTGCTTTTTCAATGTCTGATAGTTTTACAATTGTGAAGCCTGTTATACCATAAATGATTGAGATAATAGGTACGATGAAATTCAAAATAGCATAAGGAGCATATTCAAATGCACCTACGCCAAGTGTTGCGAGAATAAATACACCGCACGTATTCCAAGGAACGAAGACAGAAGTTAATGTTCCACCATCTTCTAATGCTCTGGATAAGTTTTTTGAATGTAGTCCTTTTTCCGTGTATGCATTTGCGTACATTCTTGAAGGGACAACAATTGAAATATATTGTTCAGAGCAAGTAAGGTTTGTTGCAAAACAAGATGCGATAGTAGAAGCGATAAGCCCTTTTGCTGATTTCGCTAACTTTAAAATTTGATTTACAATTGAGCGAAGAATACCTGTATGTTCTAATACTCCTCCGAAAGTCATAGCGACAATTGTCATAGAGACTGTATTCATCATCGAATCTAAGCCACCGCGGTTAAATAGTTCGTCTACTAGCTTGTTTCCAGTGTCTATAACAAATCCAGCTTGGAGTGCACCGACAGATGCTGAGACAGAACCACCTTGAATAAAGACTTGTGATAAGAATCCTAAAATAATACCGACGAGAATCGCTGGTATAGCAGGGACTTTTTTAGCGACCAATACCATAACGACTACGGGTATAATGAGTAGGAAAGGCGAGATAACAAAGTTTTGTTGCAATACTTGTAACGTTTGATCGATGCTCTTCGCATCAATATTGTTAGCGCCGAAGCTTCTTCCTAAGACCGCGTATACGATAAGAGTAATAATTAAACCGGGAACTGTAGTAAATAACATATGACGAATGTGTGCGAATAAATCTGTATTTGTTAATCCTGCGGCTAAGTTAGTTGTATCTGAAAGCGGTGACATTTTATCGCCAAAATAAGAGCCTGAAATAATGGCACCAGCAACCATTGGAGCTGGAATTCCCATACTTAGGCCAATTCCCATTCCAGCAACACCAATTGTACCCATTGTAGACCAAGAGCTACCAATCGCTAATGCAACGATAGAACAAATGACAGTAATGGAAACTAAAAATAGTGATGGAGTTAAAAGTTTTAAACCGTAATAAATCATCGTTGCGACGATTCCACCGCCAATCCAAGCACCAATTGTTAAGCCAACAAGAATAATAATGACGATAGCGGGTAATGCAAGACGAATCCCTTTATACATTGCTTCTTCAAGATCATTCCATTTGTAACCGTAACGCCAAGCGACAATAGAAGCAACGGTTGTACCGATAATAAGTGGAACGTGAGGGCTTTGTTTTAATACAACAATTGTAACCATCATAACTGCAACGGTAATGATAATAGGGATAATTGCTATTCCAAAAGGTATTTCTTTTTTCATAAAGTTCCTCCTTGTTACGTATGTTTGTTTGTATTTTTAGAATTGTCGTAAAATAGACGTTTATTAGGTTATGATAACTAAAAGTTTATGTAAGCGTCAATATAAAAATCAGAAAATAATGAATGTTATAGTTGTTTGTTTAGTTTGTAATATAGATGCGTAGTAAGCTTTTGAAGTATCTAAAAATAAATAATTGACTTTTTTCTTAAAATTCAATATGTTCATAAAAACATCTGTTTTTCATAAGTATAATTAACCTGATGGTTTATAATTTGGGAAGGAGACTGGAACGTTGAAAACATTAGAACTACAAGAGCGCTTAACGGAGATTTTTCAGCATTTACACGAAAACCCTGAAGTAAGTTGGAAAGAATATGAAACGACAGCGTATATTACTGACTTTTTAAAAGAAGAAGGAATTTCATATAGAACATTTGATGATTGTCCAGGTGTAATTGCTGAGATTGGAGGCGGGAATCCAGTTATTGCGATTCGTGCTGATATGGATGCACTTTGGCAAGAAGTAGATGGAGAATTTAAAGCGAACCATTCATGTGGTCATGATGCTCATATGACCATTGTAATGGGAGTTATTTTACAATTGAAAAATATGAGATGGAAAAGTGGTACGGTTAGGTTTATTTTTCAGCCGGCAGAAGAGAAGGGTAATGGTGCTTTGAAGATGGTGGAGAAAGGTGCTGTAGATGATGCTGATTTCTTATTTGGTGTCCATCTAAGACCGATTGAAGAACTATCTTTGAAACAAGGAGCCTCATCTATTCGCCATGGAGCAGCTGGATTTTTAGAGGGGATGATTCATGGGGAGGATGCACACGGGGCGAGACCACACCAAGGTGTGAATGCAATTGATGTCATTTCCATGATTAATATCGGTTTGAAAAATATTTGGTTGCCACCGCAAAGTTCCTATTCAGTAAAAATGACGAGATGCCAAGCTGGTGGCGATAATTTAAATATCATTCCGGGAAATGGTCATTTCAGTTTAGATGTAAGAGCAGAGAGTAATATACTATTAGAAGAATTAAAGGAAAAGATTGAGCATGTAATAGAATCAGCTGCATCGATGGGGTCGAAAACTTCATATGAATGGATGGATCTTGCACCAGGAGCAGAGGTTTCCGAAGAAGCAGAGCGCTTTATGCGTAAAGGTATTATCGAAGTGTATGGGGAAGAGAGATGTACGGGACCTCTCTATACGACAGGAAGCGATGATTTCCATTATTACACAGTGAAAAGACCACATTTAAAAGCTGTCATGCTTGGACTAGGAGCAGACCTACAACCTGGATTACACCATCCGTATATGAGGTTTGATCATAGTTGTATTATGGATGGAGTAGAAATATTGAAACAAACTGTATTGAAAGTGTTAGAAGACAGGGGCTAGAGAGCTCCTGTTTTTTTGTCGTGGATTGTCGGTAAATCGATATATTTGAAAAATCGTTGATATATTTGAAGTTACGATAGATATATTAAGAAAATCGTTAATATAATTTCACGTACCTATTAATTTGATTAAAAATGAATCTCCAGTACATGGTGTATAATAATAAGTACCATTTTTTAATAGGAGAAAACGAATGAACGAACAATATTACGATGCAGTTTTACATATAAAAACAGTCGGTGAGCAAAAGGGGTTTAACAAGTCTATGCATTATCACCGCTATGAACCGACGCCCTATAGCGGATTAGATGAGTTACTGAATCAATATGAAATACGAAGTAGCGACCGAATTGTAGACTTTGGGTGCGGAAAAGGAAGATTAAACTTTTATATGCATCATAAATGTGGTGCATCAGCAGTTGGAATTGAAATGAATGAAGAGTTTTATAAAGAAGCGATGGATAATCGAGATCGTTATGCACGAAAGACACGAAACAGTAAGGGGAAAATCCAGTTCCAATGTTGTTTAGCGCAGGAATATGAGATTGATCCGCATGATAATAGGTTTTATTTTTTTAATCCATTTTCTGTACAAGTGTTTATGAATGTAGTAAATAACATTTTGCTTTCGGTAGAAGAAACGGGGAGAGAAGTGGATATTATTTTATATTATCCTTCTGAGGACTATATTTTCTTCTTAGAAAATCAGACTGCGTTTGAGCTGAAGAAAGAAGTTAGATTGCCAGGTGCTTATGAGAAGAATGGGAATGAGAGGTTTTTAGTTTATACATTAAGGTAAAAAAAACAGATGCTAAGGCACCTGTTTTTTTATTAGTTACGAATTAAGTAATCAAATGCACCTAAAGCTGCGTTTGCACCTGAACCCATAGAGATGATGATTTGTTTGTACGGATTATTTGTACAGTCACCTGCAGCAAACACTCCTGGTACGTTTGTAGCGCCGTGCTTGTCTGTTACGATTTCACCGCGAGCGCGTTCAACTGTTTCGCCTAACCAGTCTGTGTTTGGCACAAGACCGATTTGTACGAATACACCTTGTAATTCAACGTGATGAACTTCTTCAGTTTCACGATCGATGTAAGAAATACCGTTTACTTTATCAGTACCAGTAATTTCTTTCGTTTGAACGTTTTTCAGAACAGTTACGTTTGGTAAGCTGTTAAGACGCTCTTGTAATACAGCATCAGCTTTTAATTCTGGCATGAATTCAAGAACAGTTACGTGCTTAACAATACCTGCTAAGTCGATAGCTGCTTCAATACCAGAGTTACCTCCGCCGATAACTGCTACGTCTTTTCCAGTGAATAATGGACCGTCACAGTGTGGGCAGTATGCTACACCTTTATTTTTGAACTCAGCTTCACCCGGTACGCCAACGTTACGCCAGCGAGCACCTGTTGAAACGATTACGCTCTTACTTTTCAGAATAGCGCCGTTTTCAAGTTCCACTTCAATAAGTTCTTTTTTCTCTAAACGTTTCGCACGTTGTAGATTCATTACATCGATATCGTATTCTTTTACGTGCTCTTCAAGACTTGCTACTAGCTTAGGACCTTCAGTCTTTTTTACGCTGATGAAGTTCTCAATGCCCATAGTATCCATTACTTGACCACCGAAGCGCTCAGCAACGATACCAGTGCGGATGCCTTTACGTGCTGCGTAAATTGCTGCACTTGCACCAGCAGGGCCGCCACCAACAACAAGAACATCGTATGGATCTTTATCAGAAAGCTCTGATGCATCTGGACCGTTACCCATTTTAGCTAAAATTTCTTCAAGTGTCATACGACCGCTTCCGAAAGATTCGCCGTTTAGGTAAACAGTTGGTACTGCCATGATGTCTTTGCTTTCTACTTCCTCTTTGAATGCAGCGCCATCAATCATAGTATGTGTAATACTAGAGTTAAGAACGCTCATTACGTTAAGAGCTTGTACAACATCAGGACAGTTATGACAACTTAGGCTGATATAAGATTCAAAATGATATTCGCCTTGAATGTTTTTAATTTGATCGATTAATTTCTGTTCAACTTTTGGAGCGCGTCCACTTACTTGTAGTAAAGCTAACACTAATGATGTAAATTCGTGTCCTAATGGAATACCAGCGAATACGACACCAGTGTCTTCACCAGGGCGGTTTACGCTAAAGCTTGGTGTTCTCTCTAATTCAACTTTTTCTACTGTAATCTTAGATGACATAGTAGCTAATTCGTCTACTAGAGCTAACATATCTTTAGATACGTTATCGTCTCCTGCGCTTACTTTAAGTAAAATATCGTTCTCCATTAACTGAAGGTATTGGGATAGTTGTGTTTTTATATCTGCATCTAGTATCATTTTGATCGAACTCCTTAGATTTTGCCTACAAGGTCAAGGCTTGGTTTAAGTGTTGCAGAACCCTCTTGCCATTTAGCTGGGCAAACTTCACCTGGGTTGTTACGTACGTATTGAGCAGCTTTAATTTTGTTAACAAGAATGCTTGCGTCACGGCCGATACCGTCAGCATTGATTTCCATAGATTGGATAACGCCGTCTGGATCGATGATGAATGTACCACGAGCAGCAAGACCTTCTTCTTCCATTAAAACGTTGAAGTTTGTAGTGATTGTTCGAGTTGGGTCACCGATCATGATGTACTCGATTTTGCCGATAGTTTCTGAGCTATCATGCCATGCTTTGTGAGTGAAGTGAGTGTCTGTAGATACAGAGTATACTTCAACGCCTAAGTCTTTTAGAGTTGCATATTGGTTTTGTAAGTCTTCAAGTTCAGTTGGGCAAACGAATGTGAAGTCAGCTGGGTAGAAACAAACTACACTCCATTTTCCTTTTAAACTTTCGTCAGTAACTTGGATAAATTCTCCATTATGGTAAGCATTAGCTTTAAACGGTTTTACTTCTGTGCCGATTAATAACATGTTAAAATTCCTCCTAAATGTTGGTTTGAGCATCAAAAAATAGTGTGCTCATAAAATATATTTTTTAATTAACTATAATAATTCTAATTCGATATTAATTATCATATAGAATTGGTTATTTTGTCAAGCGAATAAACCAACTTTATTCCAATTTAATTAATATTTATTCTCAATTAAGGCTATCAGGGAATAGAAAGGTAATTTTAAGTCTATAAATTTTAGATGAGTGTTTGAAAAGTTTAGTGTGTATGTTAGAGATAGTGTGTAAGTTTAATTTTTTAGGAAGGAAATATTTCTTAGAAGTTGTGGTTTTGAAAAGGAACTGCTTACTTCTATTTTACAAAGAATTTTGTGATAAATAAAATAAAATGAATCGGAAATTTTTTGAACAATTTTTGTCATCTCAAATATATAATTAGGAAGTATATTAAGATGATAGTTAGAAACATTGACTCAAAGTGCTAACAAGATATAATAAAACCTAGATATATCTTTCAAAAAGAAGAATACATATTTATAGGATGAAAAAATTCAACCTATTATTTTTTATAGCTTTTAGAAAACGCTTACAATTAGTGTGGAGGGGAAACCATGTCTAAGTTCACGAAGTATTTTTTAATGGAAGCTAAAGATGTGATTGCATATGTGAAAGAGAAATTGTCTAAGTTTGAACATGCAAAGGAGTTACAGTGTAAAGAAATAGGTGATGGCAATTTAAATTATGTGTTCCGCGTTTGGGATGAAAAAGAGAACATGTCAGTCATCGTAAAGCAAGCTGGGGATACAGCTCGCATTTCAGATGAGTTTAAGTTGTCGACAAAACGTATTCGTATAGAATCAGATGTTTTGCAGTTAGAGGATGAGTTAGCACCCGGACTTGTTCCTAAGGTGTATTTATTTGATAGTGTGATGAATTGTTGCGTAATGGAAGATTTATCGGATCACACAATATTACGTACAGCACTTATAAATCATCAAATATTTCCGAGGCTTGCGGATGATTTAACTACTTTTATGGTAAATACACTTTTATTAACATCGGATGTTGTAATGAATCATAAAGAGAAGAAGGAACTTGTGAAGAATTATATAAATCCTGAATTATGTGAGATTACAGAGGACCTCGTATATTCAGAACCATTTACCAATCATAATAAGCGTAATGAGTTATTTCCGTTAAATGAGGGATGGATTAGGGAACATATTTATAGTGATAAAGAGCTTCGTATGGAAGTAGCGAAACGTAAATTTTCTTTTATGACGAATGCACAGGCATTACTTCATGGTGATTTACATACTGGTTCTGTTTTTGTAAGAGATGATTCTACAAAGGTTATTGATCCTGAGTTTGCTTTTTATGGACCTATGGGATATGACGTTGGGAATGTAATGGCGAATTTAATGTTTGCTTGGGTGAATGCAGATGCAACGATGCCACCTGGAGCGGAGAAAGATACGTATATGGATTGGTTACAAACTACGATGGTAGAGGTAATTGATTTATTTAAGAAGAAGTTTTTAGATGCTTGGGATATTCATGTGACCGAGATTATGGCGAAGGAAGAAGGCTTTAGCGAAGTATATTTACAATCTGTATTAGAGGATACGGCTGCAGTGACAGGTCTGGAATTAATTCGCCGTATTGTTGGATTAGCGAAAGTAAAAGATATTACTTGTATTGAGAATGAGGAAGCACGTGCTAGAGCGGAGCGAATTTGTCTTCAAGTAGCGAAGAGTTTTATTTTACGAGCGAATCAATATAGAACGGGTGCACGTTTTGTAGAAACGTTAAAAGAACAGTCAATGCACTACGCGAAGTAAGGGGAGAATATGATGGAAGAGCAATTAATACCCATTCAGTGGAAAGATGATGCTTTAGTTTTATTAGATCAAACATTATTACCGAATGAGGTTGTCTATGAATCTTTCAAGACAGCTGAAAGTGTGTGGGATGCCATTCAAGTAATGAAAGTACGAGGAGCACCAGCAATTGGTGTTTCGGCAGCGTACGGTGTGTATTTAGGAACAAAGGAAGTTATTCAAAGTAAGATGGAAGACTTTATAGAGGAAGTCAAAAAGGTATGTGCATATTTGGCAACATCAAGGCCAACAGCAGTAAACTTATTCTGGGCACTTGAAAGAATGGAAGCGGTAGCGACAGAGAACGCGCACTTATCAATCGTCCAGTTGAAAGACAGATTACTAGAAGAGGCAAAAGAGATTCATAGAGAAGATGAAGAAATTAATCGTCAAATTGGAGAGCATGCATTAACATTATTCCATGATGAAATGGGAGTATTAACACATTGCAATGCTGGTGCGTTAGCGACGACTAAGTATGGTACTGCGACAGCACCAATGTACTTAGCGAAAGAAAAAGGATGGGACTTAAAAATCTATTCAGATGAAACTCGTCCTAGGTTACAAGGTTCAACGTTAACAGCATTAGAACTACAGCGAGCGGGAATTGATGTTACTGTCATTACGGATAATATGGCAGCTATGGTCATGTCACAAGGAAAAATCGATGCTGTAATCGTTGGATGTGACCGCGTGGCAGCAAACGGTGATGTAGCAAATAAAATTGGCACATTAGGCGTATCTATTTTAGCTAAATACTACAACATTCCGTTTTATGTAGCAGCGCCAACACCAACAATCGACTTAAAAACACCGACAGGAAAAGAAATTCCGATTGAAGAAAGGGATGCTTCTGAAGTGATTAATCGTTTCGGACAATATTCAGCTCCGAAAGAAAGTAAAGTATATAATCCAGCATTTGATGTTACTCCATATGAAAATGTAACAGCGATTATTACAGAAAAAGGGATTGTAAAGGCACCGTTTACGGAGAATTTAAAAAAGCTATTTCAATAAATAGATAAATATAAAAGTCAGTCATCATAAGCTTCATACTTAGGGGGATGTATATGTTATTACAAAAAGAAAGAGAAGAAATTGTAGCGTATGGAAAGAAAATGATCTCTAGTGGTTTAACAAAGGGGACTGGGGGTAATATTAGTATTTTCAATCGCGAACAAGGTCTTGTTGCGATTAGTCCAAGTGGTTTAGAGTATTATGAAACAAAACCTGAAGATGTAGTTATATTAAACTTAGATGGTGAAGTGGTAGAGGGAGAGAGAAAGCCATCAAGCGAACTAGATATGCATCTTATTTATTATAGAAATCGTGAAGATATAAATGCGCTTGTGCATACACATTCTCCTTACGCAAAGACGATTGCGTCATTAGGATGGGAGCTTCCTGCTGTTTCATATTTAATTGCTTTCGCAGGCCCGAATGTTCGCTGTGCACCGTATGAAACATTTGGTACGAAGCAATTAGCGGATGCTGCTTTTGAAGGCATGATTGATCGTCGTGCTGTGCTACTTGCAAATCACGGTTTAATTGCTGGTGCAAATAATATAAAAATGGCGTTTACTGTTGCAGAAGAGATTGAGTTTTGTGCTCAAATTTATTATCAAACGAAAAGCGTCGGAGAACCGAAGCTTTTGCCAGAAGATGAGATGGAGAATTTGGCGAAGAAGTTTGAAGGGTATGGGCAGCAGTAGAATGAAACAAAAACACCCTCAAGAAATGAAGTGAACCCCGAAAACGGGACACCAATCAAAACACCTAAACCACTTGTTCCCTAAATTCTTTAGGGGATAGGTGGTTTAATTTTTCTTGAATTC
>NZ_LMJQ01000009.1:64207-85639 GCF_001429475.1 Bacillus sp. Root131 | reverse complement strand
ACGCCGCCAGCGTTCATCCTGAGCCAGGATCAAACTCTCCAATAAAGTTAGTTTGTCTAGCATCTAAAAATAAAAATTGACGTTTCACGTTGTTTGTTTCGTTCAGTTTTCAAAGAACTAAAAGCGGGTGAAGAGAATCGAACTCTCGACCAGAGCTTGGAAGGCTCTTGTTTTACCACTAAACTACACCCGCGTGGTCGGGAAGACAGGATTTGAACCTGCGACCCCCTGGTCCCAAACCAGGTGCTCTACCAAGCTGAGCCACTTCCCGTAATTGGCGCGCCCGAGAGGAGTCGAACCCCTAACCTCTTGATCCGTAGTCAAACGCTCTATCCAATTGAGCTACGGGCGCTTATTCATGATGTTTTTTCGTCGTTGTATTTTGGCGACTCAATTATCTTATCATACTACATTTTCAAATGCAAGTACTTTTTTAAGATTTTTTTGATGCGGCCGAGAGGACTTGAACCTCCACGGGGTTTCCCCCACTAGGCCCTCAACCTAGCGCGTCTGCCGTTCCGCCACGACCGCGCGGAAAAAACAAAAAAGTGAGCCATGAAGGATTCGAACCTTCGACCCTCTGATTAAAAGTCAGATGCTCTACCAACTGAGCTAATGGCTCGTAAATGGCTGGGCTAGCTGGATTCGAACCAGCGCATGACGGAGTCAAAGTCCGTTGCCTTACCGCTTGGCTATAGCCCACCCGGGGTCGAACCGGCGATCTCCTGCGTGACAGGCAGGCATGTTAACCACTACACCACGGGACCATTTGGTTGCGGGGACAGGATTTGAACCTGCGACCTTCGGGTTATGAGCCCGACGAGCTACCGTACTGCTCCACCCCGCGATGATACTATTCATATAAAATTCATATGGTGGAGGATGACGGGATCGAACCGCCGACCCCCTGCTTGTAAGGCAGGTGCTCTCCCAGCTGAGCTAATCCTCCGAAGTGGTGACCCGTACGGGATTCGAACCCGTGTTACCGCCGTGAAAGGGCGGTGTCTTAACCACTTGACCAACGGGCCAATATGTATGGCAGAGAAGAAGGGATTCGAACCCTCGCACCGCGTTAGCGATCTACTCCCTTAGCAGGGGAGCCCCTTGAGCCACTTGGGTACTTCTCTGTATGGCTCCGCAGGTAGGACTCGAACCTACGACCGATCGGTTAACAGCCGATAGCTCTACCACTGAGCTACTGCGGAATAATGAAGACAATTTGTATCTTATAAAATTTCTTTCTGTAAGTCAAGAAGTTTTTAACAACATCTTGTTCAAACGTGACATGTTTATAATATACTGGATTGCGTTTTTACTGTCAAGATGTTTTCGATATCGGTTTGAGTTTCCCTTTACACTTTCCGCAGACATATCTTTTTGTATTTATTTGACGCCTTCTTACATATTGAAGTAAACACTCCATACATTCATACTTATAAATCTTTTTTTCCTTCTCTTCATTAATCATTCGTTTACAAAAACGAGGTGCATCAACTTTCTTTAACAACTCACGAAAATCTCTGTCCCTGTGCTTATACCCTCTTCCTGTAATATGCAAGTGATAATGACACAGTTCATGTTTGATGATTCCGATTAATTCCTCCTTACCATACATTTCGTAATATCGATAATTCAGTTCAACATTGTGACTCTTCAACAGATAACGCCCGCCAGTTGTACGCAACCTACTATTGAACTTTACTTTATGTAAAAATGGCATTCCGAAGTATTGTAGCGATACTTCTTCCACTAGCCGTTGAATTTCTTTCTCGTCCATTCTCATTCCTCCTAAACAAAAAAATATTTTTACACTTTTCACGCTTCTTATACATATATTAAATAGTACATATACCCATCCTCATTCAAGACGCGTGGTTTCTAAAAACACAACATGAATAGAAATCCACTCACCAACCTCTCATTAATAGTACTTTAGATTTTTGAGAGTAGGATTAAACAAGGAGGGATTCCTATGCCTACGTGGCTAAAAAAACAGATGCAACGTGCATATTTCGAAAAAAACCGGTATCAAATTAAATTGCTAAATGAATGCTGGTTTTATTATAGCAAAATACATCAAAACTCATGATCCATTACACTTTTTATTCTATAAAAAAAGAGCAGTTTTATCTGCTCTCTTCTCTTACTATTCAATCGGCAACATAGATAGTGCAACGCGTCCTTTTTTTGTATCAATATCATCTACCCATACTTTTACAATTTGTCCTACTGATACAACATCTAACGGATGCTTTACAAACTGTTTGCTAAGCTTAGAAATATGCACTAAACCATCTTGCTTTACGCCAACATCAACAAAAGCACCAAAATCAACAACGTTACGCACTGTTCCTTCTAGTTCCATACCACGTTTTAAATCTTCTAATTTCAAAATCCCTTTTTTCAGAAGTGGTTTAGGCAACTCATCCCTCGTATCTCGTTCTGGACTAATGAGTGCATCTATAATATCAACTAACGTCGGCTCCCCAACTCTCGTTTCTTGAGACAACTTAGAAATCTCTACTTCTTCCAATCTCTTTTGTAATTGCGGTTGTCCTACGTCATCTATCGATAACCCTAAACTCTTCAATAACAATTCAACATTTTTATATTGTTCAGGATGAATACCTGTCCGATCTAATGGATTCGCTCCTTCTAATATACGCAAGAAACCTATACATTGTTCGTACGTCTTTGCACCTAAACGTGGGATTTTCTTTAATTCCGTGCGCTTTGTGAATTTCCCATCCTCTTCTCTCTTTGCCACAATATTTTTCGCAACAGTTTTCGATAAACCTGAAACATATTGTAACAATGCAACCGAAGCCGTATTTACATTAACCCCAACTTGGTTAACAGCTGTCTCTACTACAAATGTTAATGACTCATTCAATCTCTTTTGAGATACATCATGTTGGTATTGTCCAACTCCAACTGATTTAGGATCAATTTTCACAAGTTCAGCCAGTGGATCTTGCAGACGTCTTCCAATAGAAACAGCACTTCTCTCTTCAACTTGTAAATTTGGGAATTCTTCACGGGCTAAATCAGAAGCTGAATATACACTAGCACCCGCTTCATTTACAATAATATAAAAGACTTCCTGTTTCACACTTTGCAATACATCTACTATAAATTCCTCTGTTTCTCTAGATGCTGTCCCATTACCAATTGCAATCATTTCAACTTGATATTTATCTATAATAGAAAGAACTTTCGTTTTTGCGTCATCATATTTACGAACAGGCGGATGCGGATAAATAACATCAATATGTAGTACTTTCCCCGTATCATCTACTACAGATAATTTACAACCAGTTCTATATGCCGGGTCTACCGCTAGCACGACTTTCCCTTTCATCGGAGGTTGTAATAATAAGTTACGTAAGTTCTCAGAGAAAATATGTATCGCTTGTTCTTCAGCTGTTTCTGTTAATTCTTTACGAATTTCTCTTTCAATTGAAGATTGAATTAATCGTTTATAACCATCTTCAATCGCTAATTGTACATAATGCGCACTTTTAGAATCGTTATCACGAATTACTTTCTTATTTAAGAAATTTAATATCTCATCTACTGGTGGGACAACAGAAACTCTCAATATATCTTCTTTCTCACCGCGATTCATTGCTAATACACGATGTGGTACTACTTTTTGCAATGGTTCTTCATAACTGTAATACATTTCATATATATTCTTTTCATCTTTTTCTTCACCTTTTACAGACGAAGACATAATACCTTTTCTAAAAGTAATATTTCGAATCCAACTACGATACGTAGCTTCATCTGAAATCATTTCTGCAATAATGTCTTGTGCACCTTGTAAAGCTTCTTCTGCAGATTGCACTTCTTTCTCTGCATTAATAAATTCCACTGCCTTTTTAGCCGGATCTTCTTTCTTATATAACAATAACCATTCAGCTAACGGTTCTAACCCTTTTTCTTTTGCAATCGTTGCTTTCGTTCTTCTTTTCTCTTTATATGGACGATATAAATCTTCTACTTCCTGCAACTTTGTAGCTTTAACAATTTGCAGCCTTAGCTCTCCTGTCAGTTTTCCCTTCTCACCAATAAGACGAATAACTTCTTCCTTCCTATCTTCAAGTTGCATCATATATTGCCATCTCTCTAAAATCGCACGAATTTGCACCTCATCTAAAGAGCCTGTCCATTCTTTTCGGTAACGAGCAATAAATGGAACTGTGTTACCTTCTTCTGTTAATTGAATAACATGACGAACTTGCTTTTCGCTAAAGCCTAATTCTTTCACTAACATTTTCATTAACGCTTGTCGATTATCTACCATTTCCATATACAACCGTAACCTCCTCTATAATAAAAAAAGTTGCCCTTCAAAGAGAGCAACTTAAACTGCCGATTTAAAAATCTATTAGTCCTAAACTAATTTGTAACGCTTCATCTACACGACTCATCATCACTTCATCTAAATGAGTGATTTTGTCCGTTAAGCGTTGCTTATCGATTGTTCGAATCTGCTCAAGTAAAATAACAGAATCTCTCTCAAAACCATACTTTTTCGCATCAATTTCCACATGAGTGGGTAATTTCGCTTTTTGAATCTGTGCAGTAATAGCCGCTACAATCACCGTTGGACTAAAACGATTTCCGATGTCATTTTGAATGACAAGAACCGGACGAACGCCTCCTTGCTCAGAACCAACAACTGGGGAAAGGTCTGCAAAATACACGTCGCCGCGTTTTACAATCAAAATATTACCCCCCGCTAACTAAGCGTTCTACTGTATGAGCTGCTTCATACTCCGCTAAGAAAGCTTCAGATGCAATACCAAGATTAATTTTTCCCATTTCAATATACCCACGTCGCATTGATTCATGTTGGTAGCGTTTCTTCGTCTTATGTTGACGCAATAACAATTGTGTTGCCTGGCAAATTAGTTCATGGCGATTCTTATTCTCTTGTTTTCCAATTCCGTCCAATTCCGTTACCATTTGCTTTGGCAACCGAACCACGATTTCAGTAGTTACACTTGATTCGGACACAAAAATACACCTCCACCGTCAACTACACACCCAAATATATATATGACACCTATTGTAATAATACCATTGTATGGAGCCTGTTGCAAAGACTTCCTTATTCCTTGCTTATGTTTTCCAATTCACAAACAAAACATTCATCTTCTTAAATTTTTTATCTCATAACTAACTAAAAACAATAGAACTCCTCTTCAAAACTTACGTGTAACTTATATAAAAAATGATTATAAGTAAAAAGCTTCTCATCAAAAAGAGCTTATTATCCAGCAATGAACAGTCACTCCAATGACAAGAAGCAATCATGCTACCTTCTATATATTGTTCAAGTAATTAATTATCTCTACAATCTTACCATTCCGTATAAATATTCTTGGCACACGGAAACTGATCGTTGCAATAATTTCATAATTAATAGTCCCTGAATATTCCGCAACCTCTGTAGCGCTAATATACTCATCTCCCTGCCTTCCAATAAGCGTAACTTTCGTACCAAGCGGCACTTCACAAGGAAGATGAATCATGAACTGATCCATTGTTACTCGCCCTACAATCGGTACCCTTTTACCATTTATAAGCACTTCAAATCCTTGTAATCTTCTAAGCCATCCATCTGCATAACCAATCGCTACAGTCGCGATCCATTCTTCAGTTTTCGTTCGATAAGTGACGTTATAACTAATTCCATCACCTTTAATCACCTGTTTAATATGAGCTACTTTCGTATGCAGTGATAGCGCCGGTTCTAATTCAAATGGTAAAAAAGGACGTATTTCTACAGAAGGAGATAATCCATACATTGCAATCCCAATTCGCACTGCATTAAATGTAATCCCTTGAAAACGTAACGTGGCAGCACTATTAGCTGTATGGACAAACTTAGGATCCACTCCGAATTCTTTCAACCAACTTAACTGCTCTAAGAACGTGTTATATTGCTTATCAAAATACGAAGTCTCAACCTCATCTGCCGTTGCAAAATGCGTGTATACTCCTTCTAACTCTAAAAACGGTGCACCTTCTAAACTCCTTAAAAATTCTTTCAGCTCTTTTCTTTCACGTATTCCAATTCTCCCCATACCACTATCAAAATTAATATGAAATTTCATTACAGATGAACCATCCCAAAGTTTAATTGCTTCGTCCACCCATTCTTTTTGAAAAACAGTTAGCGCTACATCATTTTCAGCAGCTACATTTACATCACGCGGCGGCGAGGGACCTAACACTAAAATCGGCACAGTAATACCGGCCCTCCGAAGCACTAGAGCTTCATCTAAAAAAGCAACAGCTAACCTTGTTGCACCCGCTTCTAATGCCGTTTTAGCAACCGGTACATAATCGTGCCCATATGCGTTCGCTTTAACTACAGCAAAAATCTCTACATCACTTGGGATGAACTCTTTAATATGTGTAACGTTGTTATAAATGGCATCTAAATCCACTTCCACCCACGTGTCACGATAAAATGGTGCTTCTTCCATAAATACACTTCCTTATACACGATATGCGAAGCTTATTCTTTTATATGCTTCTTTTATGAAATCCACCTTCAAACTAAGAAAAGACGTGGTGCACATATATCACCACGTCTAAGAAGTTTACTTCACCTGCTTCGCTGTAACTGAACGAGCAACCATTAACAGCTCCTTCGGCTCTAAACCTTTAGACACGAGCATATATTCTACTCCGTTATACGACCACGTTACAGAGTCTTTCGTCAACGCACCAATCGTAAACCCAAGATCAACCGGTTCTCCACTTACACTTACCGCTGATGAAGCCTCTGCAACTTTTGCCTTTTCTTGTATTAAAGTAAAGGATTTCTTATTTCCAGTGTATGTGAGTATCGCACGCTTGCCACTGTCTGTCTTCAACTCTTTTTCATCTTGCAGAGTCATACCTTGTGGTGTATCAAGCGGATACAAAGTAGCAAACGGTTTGTCTTCTTTCGCTGTTGTTTGAACATCTACCTGCGCTCTAGACATATTTTGTTTCGTATCAAATGCACCTTTATCAAATTTCGCATCGAATTTTACCTTAGAGAAATCTACTTTTACAAGAACATTTTGATCATTATCCATTAACTTCACTGAAACTGGAGTCAAATCGCTCTTCTTCAGTGTAATCTCTTGTTTCGGCAACATATTTTGATGTTGATAGTTTGTTTTTGTTTTAAAAATATAATACTTATCTGTTTTCTCGAAAGTAAGGTTTTTCTTATCCTGCAAAATATCTCTTACAAGTGATTCATATAAATAAGCCTGGCTGCTATTTTGCGGCCAATCACTTTGAAAACGGAAGCTCTTATTAAGTGCTGGCGTTAATACAAATACACCTTCTTCATTTCTTAAAATGATTTGGCTCTGATCTTTTTTTGCATTCTTTAAATTCACACGATAAAAAGACGGTTCCTTATGCCAAATTTCTACGTTATACTCCTGAGGCTCATTTCCTGTTTTAATAGATAATTTCGCTTCAGCTTGATAACTTTTCATCCCTTTTACTTTCGCTTCTAAATCTTTCACGACATCATCTTGTTTCTTTTCCACACAACCCGCCAATACAAAAACGGTCAACAAACCGACAAGAACTAAAAACAGACGCCTTTTCATCACTTCAGCCCCTTTGCCCCTATAAATGAATGGAAGATGTACCTTCCTTATCGCTACCTCAAATATATGAGACAAAGATATAAAATATGCAGACTAGCGTGACGAGCTTTCTAAAACAACTTGAGCAACAGCAAATTCCTTACTATGACTAATTGATAAATGAACAACATACTCTGTACTTGTAATCAGAATCGGCTTACCTCTTTCATCATTTTTCACTTCAACATCTAAAAAGCTCACTTCTTTCCCGATACCAGTACCTACAGCTTTTGAATATGCCTCTTTCGCTGCAAATCTTCCAGCTACAAACTCTGTAAGGCGACTTCCTTTCAGCTCCATAGCAACATTACGTTCATTTTCTGTTAAAATACGTTCCATAAATTTAAGCTTTCCATCTAGCATTTTTTCAATACGATTTAATTCAATAATATCGATTCCAATCCCTATAATCATTTCAAAATCCCCTTCTTCTATTTAACTTTCTTCTTTCATATTGATAAGAATAACAGAGAATCTTTCTGATGCAAAAGGGGTGATAGTAACCGTATGCTAATAAGATCCACTCAGATTTCTTTACAATCGACTATTCTCACCTTACTTCTTATTCACTTAGTCCTGATGATATTAGGCGACTTTTTCCTCTTCCCACTGGCAGCCTCTAATGAATATATCGCTAAAGGAGAATGGTGGCGTGTCATAACTTCCCTTCTGGTACACGTAGACTTACAACATTTTCTTTCTAATAGTATTTTTTTGTTTGCACTTGGTTCTTCTATCGAAAAGCAACTCGGACACTTTTCTTTTTTTATTCTATTTTTTATTTCTGGAATTTCTGGAAATATTTCTTCTTATATTATTATGCCACCTGAATATATTCACGCAGGTGCATCAGGTGGGATTTTCGGACTATTAGGCGCACAATTATTTTTATTGTACAATCGTTACCACTCTTCACAACCAAAAGAAATTGCCATTTTCTCAATTATGATACTTCTATTACTGCTATTTACTTTCTTTAACCCTTCCGCCAATCCGATCAGTCATTTAACAGGTTTAATAACCGGCGGCATTTTAACTCCTTTTTTAACCAAAAAAAACGATGGTGCAAAGCTTATTTAATATAAAAGCTTGCACCATCGATAATTTCTACATCTACCTGTTCGCTTAAATCCCTCATTAATTGAAATAAAGACTCATCCTTCATCTTCGCCTCAATCATACAATCAATTTGCGGAACACTTCCCTTTATCCTTCTTAAAAAAGATAAAAATGCGTCTACATTAATATAATCTGCATGAGCTCTTGGATCTTTTCCCTCTCTAGGGCTAGAGATATGCATTTTAACTGGCAACAAAGATGTTTCCCACGTATGAACAACACGTGCCCAATCTTCATACCAATCTTCTTGCTCATTATTCATCATATGGTGATGCAAATCAAACACGACGGGAATATCTAATTTTTCTCCTAAATATAATGTTTCCTCTAACGTAAAAGTTGTATCATCATTTTCTAATATAATCATTTCTTGAATACCCCTTGGGACATTAGACCAATTCTCTATAAAACGCTCTAATGCAAGTTCTTTATCTTTATACCCTCCTCCAACATGTAGTACACATCGTTGCTTATGTTCAATCCCCATGCCTTTTAATAATTTTTTGTGCATCTGCAATGTCTTTACAGATTGTTTGAAAACACTCTCCTCAGGTGAATTTAGTACAACAAAAT
This sequence comes from Bacillus sp. Root131, assembly GCF_001429475.1. Taxonomy (NCBI): domain Bacteria; kingdom Bacillati; phylum Bacillota; class Bacilli; order Caryophanales; family Bacillaceae; genus Bacillus; species Bacillus sp. Root131. The sequence goes on along the minus strand of NZ_LMJQ01000009.1, from coordinate 76,274 downwards.
GATCTGGATGAAAATCAATTCGCATATTCATATGAATTGCATATTCACCTAATTCTTTCAATTTTTCTTTTAAAGGACGAATATAGTTCCACTCTAACAATTCCTCATGATTCGCTAAAGGAATGAGCTTAGAACTAAGCCGAAAGAAAGATATGTCATGTCCCTTATTATGCTTTAATAAACGCAAACAATTTTCCAAATTGGAATTAGCAATTCTTTCAAGTTTACGAATTGCAGCATCACGATCATCTATTTTCTGAAACTGTGCGTACGTCATCGTTTGAGATGGGGATGCATTCTTCAAATGCACACTCATCGCAACGTAACCAAGCCTTACAAGCATATAACAGCCCCTTTTCTATCATAACTACTATGTAGTATGCACAATTACAGAAATAAAAAAAGAGAATGCCCGCAAAGGGCATTCTCTTTTTTTATTAAGCTTGTGGACGGCTATGATGTTTTCTTTCGCCGCGTCCATTTGAAGATCCTGGGCGACCTTGACCTTCACCTCTACGACCACGACTACCACCATCACGATTGCGATCACGGTTTCCGTCACGATTACGTCCATCACGGTTACGACCATCGCCACCACCGCGTCCATCACGACTACGATTACGGTTACCATCACGGTATCCGCCTCCGTTACCGCCACGTTTTTTAGAACCGCCACCTCTTGAAACAACTGGTGGTTCTGATGTTAAAGCAATCGGAGTTGTATCCGGCTCTTTAGTCATCATTTTTAAAGCAGCAGCTACTACTGTTACAGAGTCATTCTCTTCTAACATTTCTTCTGCAATACGCTTGTAGTATGATAAGTTCTCATTTTGAATCGTGCTTTGAAGTTTTTCAGCGATTAAACGTTGTTGACCTTCTAATGCCTCATCAAGTGTCGGTGCTTCCATGCGATCAACTTTACGTTTTGTTGTACGCTCGATATTTTTTAATTGTCCTGATTCACGTGGTGTTACAAATAACATTGCAATACCTTTTTTACCTGCACGGCCAGTACGACCGATACGGTGAACGTATGATTCTGGATCTTGTGGGATATCGAAGTTGTATACGTGTGTTACGCCTGAAATATCAAGACCACGTGCAGCAACGTCTGTTGCAACAAGAACTTCAATAGCACCTTCTTTAAATTTACGTAATACAGACATACGTTTCGCCTGTGTTAAGTCACCATGAATACCTTCTGCTGCATAACCACGTAAGTTTAATGCTTCTGATAATTCATCAACACGACGCTTTGTACGACCGAATACGATCGCAAGCTCTGGAGATTGAATATCTAGTAAGCGTGTTAACACGTCAAACTTTTTCTTTTCTTGCACTTCTAAATAGAACTGCTGAATGTTTGGCATTGTTACTTCTTTTGCTTTTACTTTAATGTGTTGAGGCTCAGTCATGAAACGCTCAGCAATACGACGGATTGGATCTGGCATTGTCGCTGAGAATAATAATGTTTGATGTGTTTCTGGCACATCTGTTAAAATCGCTTCAATATCTTCAATGAAGCCCATGTTTAACATTTCATCCGCTTCATCAAGAACAACAGTCTCTACGTTTTGTAAGCGAAGTGTTTTACGGTTAATATGATCTAAAATACGACCCGGCGTACCAACAATAATGTGTGGGTGTTTTTTTAGAGCACGAATTTGGCGGTTAATATCTTGACCACCATAAATTGGTAGAATACGAACACGTTTATGTTTACCAATTTTGTATAGCTCTTCTCCAACTTGAATTGCTAATTCACGCGTTGGCGCGATAACAATACCTTGAACTGCTTCTTTATTTGTATCCACTTTATCTAATAGTGGTAATCCGAATGCTGCTGTTTTCCCTGTACCTGTTTGCGCTTGCCCAATAATATCCTTACCTTGCAATGCATGTGGAATTGTTTCAGCTTGAATCGGCGTAGCCTCTTCAAAGCCCATACTTTCAACCGATTGCAGTAAAGACTCACTTAATCCTAATTCTCGAAATGTTGTCAATGTTACTTCTCCTTTTCTATCCTATACTTATCATTTAAAAAAAGGCGTTTTCCGAATTTGCGGAAAAGCCCTTTTCCTGAATGCTCACGTATATAACCGGGCGTATATTCTTCACGAAAATACTTCTAAACGTTATTACACTTTATCAATTATAAGTTTTGTATGTGTAAAAAGCAAACCCAACTGTTACCTTATTTTATATTCAGGGCCTTTTTCTTTACTTTTATTTTTTTATCATTTACTGTAAGCGCTTATTATAAGTTTCTTCTATTTTCGTGACTATCATCCCTATTTATATACACCAATTATTTCAACATCGTAATTACTTCTTCTAATTTCATACCGCGAGATGCTTTTATTAATACAACATCTTTGGCATCGACTACCGCTTGTAAATCTCTTACTAACTCTTCTTTATTATCATACGCCTTTACACGTTCATTAGGGAAATTAATTTTCGCTCCTTCAGCAATTTGAGCTCCTAATCTACCGTATGTGAATACATGTGCGATTTTTGCTGGATCGATTAATTTACCTACCTCATAATGGAACTGCACTTCTTGATTTCCAAGTTCTAACATATCACCGAGCACAACGATTTTTTTAGTAAATCCATCTAAACCATTCATTAAATGGAATGCTGCCTCCATAGCCGTCGGACTTGCATTATAAGCATCGTTGATAATTGTTAATCCACTATCCGTTTTTACAATCTCCATACGCATGCCCGTCATTTGAAGTGTTACTAAACCTTGTTTCATTTCTTCCCACGTCACCCCAAAATGTGTCGCAATTGCCATTGAAGCAAGTGTATTGTACACATTATGTTTTCCTAACACCGGTAGGTAGAATGAAATATTTTCATCTCTATTCATTTTAAAATGTGTCCCAGTTGCCTGTAATGTTACAGTTGTTGGATAGTAATCGTTGGCTCTTGCATCACCAAACGTAACTGTTTCTGCTGCTAAATTCATTTCAGGAACACGATTCGTTAATAACGGCTCATCTCCATTATATACGAACACGCCACCTTCTTGTAACCCTGTAACAATTTCTAATTTCGCTTCAGCAATTGCCTCACGAGATCCTAAATCCATTAAATGTGCCTCACCAATATTCGTAATGATAGCTGCATTAGGACGAGCTAACTTAGATAAAAATTCAATCTCTCCTCGGCTTGACATACCCATTTCTAATACAGCTACTTCTGTATTTTCTTCTAAGTTTAAAATAGTGAGAGGTAACCCAATATGGTTATTGAAATTTCCTTCTGTTTTTTGAACTTTGAACTTAGTCGCGAGAATACTTGTCACAATATCTTTCGTGGATGTTTTACCGTTACTACCTGTCACACCAACAACTTTAACATCCAATTGATCGCGATAGTTTTTCGCTAACATTTGCAGTGCAGATAGCGTATCTTCTACAAAAATAACCGGAAGATTCTCGGGTGGATTTGCTACATCTTTCATCCATAATGTAGCTACAGCTCCATTTTCAACTGCTTTATCTACAAAAGCATGTCCATCGAAACGCTCCCCTTGAATCGGAACATATAAGTTTCCTTTTTCAATTTTTCTCGTATCAATAGACACGCCTTGAATAATAGTTCCCTCATATTGCTCTGCTAATCCAGTACCATTTACCATCTGTTCTACTTGCTTTAACATTCGCTTTATCATATAGAAACGCTCCTTACATAGAGGAAGCACTATTCCTACGAATAGTGCTTCCTCCTTTTTTTGTTAGATTGTATATTTAATTTTTTGTTTTTCTTCGTGACGTTCAATCGCTAAACGAATTAGCTCTTCGATTAACTCTGGATACGGTAACCCAGTATGTTGCCATAATAGAGGGAACATACTAAACGGTGTAAATCCTGGCATAGTGTTTACTTCGTTAATATACACTTCTCCGTCTTTCGTTAAGAAGAAATCAGCTCGCGTTAAGCCTGCACCATCTAATGATTGGAACGCAATAATTGCATCACGCTTAATCACATCAGATTCTTCTTCTGTCATTTCAGCTGGAATAATTAACGCCGTATCACCATCGATATATTTCGACTTATAATCATAGAAGTCCTTTTTCGGAACGATTTCACCTACAACTGAACATTTCGGCTCATCATTACCTAGTACCCCCACTTCTACTTCACGACCTACAATATTTTCTTCTACAATAATTTTGCGATCAAATTGGAATGCCTCTACAAATGCATTCTCAAGTTCTTCACGATTTTTACACTTATTAATACCAACACTTGAACCAAGGTTTGCTGGTTTTACGAAACAAGGATATCCTAACTTATCTTCTACTTTAGAATAAGCTTCCTCACGATCTTTTTCCCATGCACTGCGAATGAAAGACGCATATTTTGCTTGTGTTAAACCAGCCTCTGCAAAGATGTTTTTCATAACAACTTTATCCATACCAGCAGATGATGCTAGAACACCATTTCCTACATAAGGAATATTCATCAATTCTAATAGTCCTTGAACCGTTCCATCTTCACCGTTTGGTCCATGTAGTAATGGGAAAATAACGTCAATAGCGTTTTCCTCAGAAGCTGCAGATGGAATAATCTCTGTACTTAATGATAACGGAGAAATCGCATTTTCTGCACTACTCATTTTTAAAGCTTCAACATCTGTTACTTCGCCTTCAATACGCTCACCACGTACCCATTGACCTTGTTCTGTAATATAAATTGGATGAATCTCGAATTTATCTTGATTTAACGCTTTAATAGCAGCAAGAGCCGTCTGTAACGAAACTTGATGCTCAGCTGATTTTCCACCATATAATAAACCTAATTTAATTTTTGTCACTGAAATCACCCTAACCAATTGTTTTCATTTTTCTATTTTAGCACTTTTTATAAAAATAGGTAGTTCCTATTTGAAATAAAATGTAACTTCCACAAATAATTAAATGACACCACTTATTGGTTTTCTACACTTTTTCTATTCCACTACTATACAAAGGTGAATTTTAAAATGAAATGGTAATCCTATCTAGTTATGTACCTAAAATATGTAGAAATCCCCTTTTTTGTGTATGTCACCTATTTACTAAGAAGATTGTTTGGTTAGTGTATCTTTTTGCCTTTGCTCAACAAGGCGATCTAAAGAAATATATACAATACCTGCAACTACACATCCTACAGCTAAAATTGTAAATAGAAAGTGGCCAAGTAATCGATCTAATAAAAAGCCTCCCAAAAGTGGACCAAATGCGCTTCCTGTAATCCACTGCAAACTTGCAGCGCCCATATAAGTCCCTCTCAAATGCTCAGGTGCCAAGTTTGCTACAAATGTCATTTGTACAGGCGACATAATCATCTCACCTAACGTATATATAGCATAAACGAACAGTAGTGTTATTAAAATAACTGTAGCATTTGTATTAAACTCTCCAAACCACTTCGGTAACCACCCTATAAAAAATAATCCAATCCCGAACAAACATGCACCATATAACATCGTCTTCCCGACTGGTTTATCCGTAGCCCATTTTGAAATTTGAAATTGGAATAAAACAACTAATAGTCCGTTTAACGCCATTAAATATGGATATGGATTATTCGTTCCAAAAATACGCTTCATTTCGTTATCAAAATGTAGTGGCAACATGCCTTCTGTTTGAGAAAACCCCATCGAAATGATAATACCTGCTAATAAGTAAATCATTAATACCTTATCTCGCATTACAATTTTCCAAACTGCCCCAGATTCCTTTTCTTTATGTTCTTCCTTATCTGTCCTCTTTGGCATCGTCTCTTGAATAAGAAGTAATACAAGTAACGCATAAAATAGCATTGTAGAAGAGGCAATAATAAACACAAGATTCTTTGACAACACAACTACTGATGCTCCCATTATCGGACCAATCGCAGCACCTATATTGTGTCCCATTCGTAATAAACCATATGCCTCTGTTCTTTTTTCTGGTGCCGTTACATCTGCGACCATAGCTGATGCAGCTGGATGAAATAAAGAATTACTCAATCCTAAAAAAATAGATAAAATTGCATATGGAATAAATCCTTCTATAAATAGAAAACCGAGCATTAATAATGCATTACTTGCCATAGAAAATATCATAATCGGTTTTCTTCCATATATGTCAGCAATTCTTCCTCCTATAAGTGATCCAAAGCTTGCAGCAATTGGAGAAAGCGCCATAATAACCCCAACTTCCAACAACGAATCTACCTTATCTTTTAAATATAATGCAAAAAAAGGCATTAACATCATCATTGCAATTCCATTTAACGTCTCTCCAATAAATCGAATCCATACGTTACGGTCCATCTCCCTTAACTCACGCCACGTATTTTTCATCATTTCACCCCTTTAGTTAGCCAACAATTATCTTATAATAAGTTCAGAAAAATGTAAATTTTCAAATAAAAAAATCCATTCTAACAGAATTAGAATGGATTTTTTTCGCTTATAAATTCGCAACATCTTCTTCTTTTTTACTATTATTTAAAGCACTATGTTTTCGGCTATATAAGAAGTAAACCGCTATACCAATAACCATCCATATCCCAAAACTAATCCATGCTGTCCCCGATAATTGAAGCATTAAGTATAAACAGAAAATCACTGTTAACGCTGGTAAAAACGGTACAAGCGGAGCCTTAAATGCCCTTGGTAAGTCTGGATGGGTTCTTCTCATTACAATTACCGCAACAGCTACGAGTGCAAATGCTGACAATGTCCCCATGTTTACAAGATGTGCTAAAACATTTAAATCTATTAATCCTGAAATCAGTGCCGCAATAATTCCCGTTGTCCATGTATTTAAAAATGGCGTTTTAAATTTCGGATGAACTTTAGCAAGACGCTTCGGTAATAAACCATCTCGGCTCATCGCATAAGAAACACGAACTTGCCCATACATCATAACTAGCATTACTGTTGTAATTCCTGTAATTGCTCCTACTGAAATTACTCCAGCTAAGCCATCTTGTCCAATAAATTGAAGTGCAAAAGCAACTGGATCTGATATATTTAACTGTCCGTATGGAACAATTCCTGTCAAAATAAGCGAAACAACGATATAAAGAACTGTACAAATTAATAACGATGCAATAATACCAATTGGTAAATCACGTTGCGGACGTTTCACTTCTTCTGCCGCTGTTGAAACTGCATCAAATCCTATAAATGCGAAGAATACTGTAGCCGCTCCAGCCATTACACCATCTAAACCAAACGGCATAAAAGGCGTCCAGTTTTCAGGTTTCACATAATTAAAACCAGCAAAGATAAAAATAAGAACAACTGCTATTTTAATAAATACCATAATGTTATTTACTCGTGCACTTTCACGAACACCCCTAGATAAAAGAACTGTCATCACTAAAATAATTAGAACTGCAGGTAGATCAATTATTCCACCCTTCCCTGTACCAGGAGCCGAGGAGAGAATAGTCGGAATGTGAATTCCAAACCCCTTTAATAAAGATTGAAAATATGCAGACCAACCGTTTGCTACAGCAGATGTAGCAAGTAAATATTCAAGCATTAGATCCCAGCCAATTAAAAATGCGAATACTTCTCCCATCGTCGCGTATGTATACGTATACACACTGCCCGATACAGGAACTGAAGAAGCAAATTCAGCATAACAAAATGCAGCAAAGGCACAAGCTAGCGCGGCAATCGCAAATGATAATATAATAGCTGGCCCAGAATGTTTCGCTGCCACAACACCCGTTAGAACAAAAATACCAGTTCCAACAATTGCTCCGATTCCAAGCATAGTTAAATCTAGCGCGCCCAATGTTCTTGCTAACGTTTTTTGCTTACTTTCTTGCATTAACTTTGCAATTGGCTTCTTTTGAAAAATTTGCTTCATCTTTCACTCCTCCAAGTTTTAAATTTTCTGAAAATTTTTAATTCGCTTTTTTATTTTACTCATTACGCTTTTCCTAGTCAATACTTTTGTCGAAACAAGTAGAAATTCTTCTGAATATGCACTATCCTTATCATTCTTTCTATATATCTTTCGACAACTCTTTTTGGTATTATTATACATGTCGATTCCACAAAAAAAGGCATGCTCCCTTATTGAGAGCATGCTTTTTTACTTATTTCACAGTATATGAACCTTGTTCAATCCAGCTATACATATACTTTTCATCTTCTGTTTCATGTGCTTGTTTTACAATACGAAGCGGACGGAATGTGTCTATCATAACAGCTAATTCAAGTGTCTCTTTCTTCCCTATACTTGCCTCTGTTTTCCCCGGATGCGGCCCATGGGGAATCCCGCTCGGATGAAGTGTAATAGAACCTTCTTCCACACCTTTGCGACTCATAAAGTTTCCTTCTACATAGTAAAGAACTTCATCACTATTAACATTACTATGATAATATGGTGCCGGAATTGACTCTGGATGATAATCGTATAAACGTGGTACGAAAGAGCAAATAACAAAATTATGCCCTTCAAATGTTTGATGTACTGGCGGCGGCTGATGAATGCGCCCTGTAATTGGTTCAAAATCCTCTACATTAAATACCCACGGATACAAATAGCCATCCCATCCAACAACATCTAACGGGTGGTGTCCTAAAACATGTTTGTGCATATAACCTCTTGATTTTGTCATTACGACAAAATCGCCTTTTTCATCATAGGTCTCTAATTTTTCTGGACCACGAAGATCTCTTTCACAAAACGGACTATGCTCTAACAATTGTCCGTATTCATTTCGATAACGACGCGGCGTTGTAATTTGGCTATTCGCCTCTACAACAAGAAACTTAGTCTCTCCTTCATCTGGAATAACACGATAAATCGTTCCAATTGGGATCGTTACATAGTCGCCTTTTCTATAGTGAATCGTTCCAAACATCGTTTCAATTTTCCCTGTTCCATAATGAACAAATAACATTTCGTCGCCATCACCATTACGATAGAAATAATCCATTTTTTCTGTTGGGCTCACTACTCCAATTAACAAATCTTCATTTCCAAGTATGAAATTTCGTCCACTTATTGCATCACCACTTTTTTTATTTTCTTTCGTTCGGAAGTGGCGATGAGAAAGAGCAACATCCTCTTCATACTGCAACTGACAAGAATGCGATAATGCAGAATGACCTACTTCTGTTGGCATATAGTGATGATACAAAATAGACTGCGTACCAGAAAAACCTTTTGTTCCCATTACCTGTTCACGATAAAGCGATCCATCTTTTTTACGAAATTGTACATGTCGTTTATGAGGTAGTTCTCCCATGTGACGATAAAACATGCCCATCACTCGCTTCCTTTTCTTTTTTGATCGTATTACGTAGTGTACCTAAACCAGTAATCGACAGCTCTACAACATCTCCATCTTGTAGCCACTCTTCTGTACCAAGTTCTAAAATACAGCCTGTTCCTACTGTCCCAGAACCAATCACATCTCCTGGATATAACGTAACGTCCTCTGAAGCACGTTCAATCATTTCAGCAAATGTATAGTAAATATCTTGGAAGTTTCCCTTTGATAATAGTTTTCCATTTACATGAGCAGTCATTTCTAAATCATATCGATCACCATTACGATAAACATCTAATTCCTCTTTCGTAACAAGATGTGCTCCTAACGAAGTTGCAAAGTCCTTTCCTTTCGCTGGACCGAGACCTACTTTCATTTCTGTTGCTTGTAAGTCTCTCGCACTCCAGTCGTTCATAATACAATAACCAAAAATATATTCCTCTGCTTGCTCACGAGAAATATTTCGCCCTTCTTTTCCTATTACGCAAGCGATCTCCAACTCGTAATCAAGCTTTTTAGACTTTTTCGGACCAATTACAAAATCACCGGAACCAATTACAGCACGATGATTAGTAAAATAAAAAACCGGAATATCATACCATTCAGGCACAACATCTAGTCCTCTTCGTCCGCGAGCTGTTTTTACATGTTGTTCAAATGCGTAAAAATCTCGAATACTACTCGGATTAGGAAGAGCAGCTGTCAATTGTACTTCTTCTAAAGCATATATACCCTTATTTGGATTCTTAACATTCCTCACTACTTCTACATACTCATCAGCTTTCTCTAAAAAAGCCATCATAGAAGAAGGGATTCTCCCTTCACTAGCAAGATTCATATCTATTACTTTGTCACCTTCAAGCCATCCAGCCCGTATTTCTTTTGAAGGAAGACGAAATGTAACAAATTTCATCCTGATTCCTCCTTATAAAAATGAAATTTCCACCAGCAAAGGGACTTTTGCTGGTGGATACAAATCTTATAAGTTTCCGCGACGCTCTTGTTCTCTTTCAATTGATTCGAATAACGCTTTAAAGTTTCCTTCACCAAATCCACGGGAACCTTTACGTTGAATGATTTCAATAAATAGAGTCGGGCGATCTACAATTGGTTTCGTAAAGATTTGTAGTAAGTAACCTTCATCATCACGATCTACTAAGATCTTTAATTCTTTTAGCTTATCAATTTCTTCATCGATTTTTCCAACTCGTGCAGTTAACTCATCATAATAAGTATCAGGTGTATCTAAAAACTCCACCCCATTTGCACGAAGCGCTTCAACCGTTTTAACAATATCACTTGTTAATAAAGCAAGATGCTGTACACCAGCTCCATTATAGAATTCTAGATACTCTTGAATTTGTGACTTTCTCTTTCCGTCTGCTGGTTCGTTAATCGGAAACTTAATACGGCTTCCATTCGTCATAACTTTCGACATTAACGCCGAATACTCTGTACTAATATCGTCATCATCAAAATGAATCATTTGTTTAAAGCCCATGACATTCTCGTAATAACTAACCCACTCTTCCATTTTTTCAACATTACCAACTACATGATCGACAGCAATTAAACCAGACTCTTCAAATGGAATATTAAACTCTACCTTTTGGAATCCTGGCATAAATGCCCCTTTATAATTTTTACGCTCTACAAGCGTATGAATTGTATCACCATACGTACCAATAACTGCTTTTTTCAATGTACCGTCCTCATCTGTTAATTCCTCTGGTGGAGCAATTGCGACGGCACCACGTTTCACTGCTTCTGAGTATGCTTTATCAACATCATCAACAAGTAGTGCCACATCCTTCACGCCATCACCATGAGTCTTTACAAACTCTGCAATACGATTTTCACTACTTAAAGCTCCAGACACAACGAAACGCATATTTTTTTGCACAAGAACATAAGATACCTTTTCACGGTTTCCAGTTTCTAATCCAGAGTAAGCCACAATTTTGAATCCGAATGCTCTCGCAAGATAATAACTCGATTGCTTTGCATTCCCTACGTAAAATTCCAAATGATCTACATCACGTACTGGAAAAAAGTCCTCCATTTGTGCAGCTAGCGTATCCATAGATTTTTGTTTCATAATATCTTCATCCCCCTGTAAATAGATTAAATGGTCCATACTTAAAACCAACCGAAAACGCTTCCAACATTAATTAATAGAAATTAGTTAGCAAGCTAACAAATTCTGACCTTTAAAATTTTCTATCTTTTCTGTCAAATTCCTCTTTTTTTCTTACATATAAAATTCGACTTTTTTCTCTTTGAAATAAAGTGAAACTTTAATCAGCCCTCACCAATCGGGATTTTACTCAGTGGATTTTTGATTATTCATTGAATCAAGTTTCAACCGCAGCGTCTAATTATTCATGAATGCTAAATAATGGGGTAACTTTAATACTTGAAGGTATATAAGAAGAAAATAAAAAAGACTCCAACATATTAACTACTTACTAATACGTTAGAGTCTTTATTTTTTTTGAATAATTGTATTTATATATATCATACTAATACACTTGCAAGGAATAGAATAAATGATGTTAATATTACCGCTCCACCTAAGGATCCTAATAAATCTGTTTTTGTTACTTGAAACACTTGTTCACTGTTCATATCYYTCATTCTCCCTTCTTTTTCTTTTGTTACAAAGTTTCTATTATACTAATACRCTTGATAGAAATACGATTAATGCTGTTAATACTACCGCTCCACTTGCTGATCCTACGAAGTCACCTTTTGTTACTTGTAATACTTGCTCTTTCAT
>NZ_LMJQ01000009.1:0-64200 GCF_001429475.1 Bacillus sp. Root131 | reverse complement strand
CGCTTGATAGAAATACGATTAATGCTGTTAATACTACCGCTCCACTTGCTGATCCTACGAAGTCACCTTTTGTTACTTGTAATACTTGCTCTTTCATATCATTTATCCTCCCTTTTCATAAGTTATCTATATGTAATTTCTAAGAAATGTTTATTTCATAGTTTTTATGTTAACGTTACATTAAATTTGATAACGTAACGTTTGTAACATTAATGTAACATAACTATTGTTACGTTGCAATATAATAACGTGAAATTTATTACACTTTTTTTACGTTTTTTTATAATAATCCCCAAAAACCTTTATTTAATGCACTTTTCACTAAGCTCACGTTTGTAACATTCATGTAATATTACAGTCATAAAGTGAAATATAGTCATACTCCTCTCTATTTTTGTTACAAACAGTTTATTTAGTGACACTAAACCTATCTAATCTTTACTTACTTTTAATATGAGATAAAATACCGTCTTTCCAAGATAAGTTTATATGTTTCCTCTATATAACTATGTATAATAAAAACAAAGAGGTGGTCATTTTGAAATTAATCGCATTAGATATGGATGGTACACTACTATCATCTAATCTTGAAATCTCCAAAGAAAACCTACAAGCAATCCAAACTGCACAAGAAGCTGGTCATATTGTAATGATTTGTTCTGGTCGTGCGAAAGAGGATGCTTTAAAGCTATTGGAAGAATATAAATTATCTCTTCCAGTCGGAGCAAGCAATGGGGCTATTGTTTATGTGGATGGAAAAGTAATTAACTCGCGTTGTATACAAAACGACAAAGTGTACAAACTTGCAAAATTACTAGAATCTGAAAGTTTCCCATATAAGTTATATACAAATAAAGGAGTTTATTCTCCATATACATGGCAAGATCAAGTGATGCAAGCATTCGAAGAAAATAAGCAGGCGCTCGATGTTACATTAGAGGAACTTGAACGAATTACAGAAAAGCAAAAGAAATCGAACTTAATTACTGATTTCAAAAAAATAGAAGATGTTGTAAATAACCAAGAACTAGAAATATCTAAATTCTTCATTTCAACATTTAATGCAGCGCATCGCGCACAGCTATTAAGCGTGTTACAAGAAGACGCTGATATTATGGTTACAGCATCAGCTCCTACTAACTTAGAAATTATGGATAAGAATGGACATAAAGGAAACGGGCTACAGCAGATGGCAGCTCATTTTAATATTCCTATTGAAGATACAGTTGCTATTGGTGATAATTTTAATGATGTACCAATGTTAGAAGTAGCAGGCTTATCTGTTGCAATGGGCAACGCTGAAGAAGATGTAAAAAAACTATGTGATGTTGTAACATTAACAAACAATGAACATGGTGTTGCTCACGCAATCGAGCAATTTGTATTGAAACAAACTTCATCTAGTAAATAAAAAAAAGGACTCTTTCCATTTGAAAGAGTCCTTTTTTTATACATGATGACAAGAAACAAAATGATCATCACCAACATTACGAAATTCTGGTATTGTTTTTTTACAAACATCTGTTGCAAACGGGCAACGTGTATGAAAACGACAACCTGAAGGTGGATTTGCTGGACTTGGAATATCCCCTTCTAGTATAATTCGCTCTCGCTTCACTGTTGGATCTGGTATTGGAACGGCTGATAACAATGCTTTTGTATACGGATGTAGCGGATTGGTAAATAACTCATCACGCGGCGCCGTCTCCACAATCGTACCTAAATACATAATTCCGATTTTCGTACATAAATGTTCTACTACACTCAAATCATGTGAAATGAATAAATAAGATAATCCCTTTTTCTCCTGTAACTCACTAAATAAATTAATAATTTGTGCTTGGATAGATACATCTAGTGCCGCCACAGGTTCATCAGCTACAATGAATTCTGGATTTAACACCATAGCCCTTGCGATTACGATACGCTGACGTTGTCCACCAGAAAACTCATGGGGATACCGGTCAATATGATAAGGAGCTAAGCCACATAACTCCAATACTTCAATTACCTTTTCACGAACATTTTCTTTCGTCGCTAATCCGTGGGCCAACATCGGCTCTCCAAGCGCTTCTCCAATTCTCATTCTCGGATTTAATGAGCTAAATGGATCTTGAAAAACGAGCTGCATATTAGGACGATGTTTTCTCAATTCATCCTTCGATAAAGAATGAACATCTTTCCCTTTAAACTTCACTTCCCCCTCCGTTTTTTGAATGAGACGTAAAATTGTTTTTCCTATCGTTGTTTTTCCGCTCCCTGATTCGCCAACGAGACCAAACACTTCGCCTTTATTAATAGTAAAACTTACTCCATCAACTGCTTTTACATGTCCGATCGTTCTACTAAATATGCCACCTTTAATTGGAAAATATGTCTTTAGGTTTTTTACCTCTAATAATGGTTCACTCATTGCTCCGCACGCTCCTCATATAACCAGCAAGCTACTTTATGATTTTCATCATTTACATTTAGATTTGGGACTTCTTTTTCACATATTTCCATACAATGCTCACAACGCCCGCTAAAGTAGCAAAACTCATCCAAACCAACTAAATTAGGAACTTGCCCTGGAATAGAATATAGTTTATCTATTCGTTTTCCCATCACTGGTTTTGATTTCAACAAGCCTTTCGTATACGGGTGTTTCGGATTTTGGAATATCTCTAGTACTGGGGCTTCTTCAATAACTTTCCCGCCATACATAACAACAACGTAATCAGCCATTTCTGCTACAACGCCTAAATCATGTGTAATTAGTAAAATAGATGTTTTAAACTCTTCTTTTACTTGTCTTAATAAGTCTAATATTTGAGCTTGGATCGTAACATCAAGAGCCGTTGTCGGTTCATCAGCAATTAATAACTTAGGATTACAACTAAGCGCAACAGCAATCATAATACGTTGTAACATCCCGCCGCTCAATTCATGCGGATAAGAATGAACAATTTCATTAGCACGGGCTATGCCAACTTTACGAATTAACTCAATTGCTTTCTTATACGCTTCATTTTTACTAAGTAATTCATGCTCCCTTAGCGTTTCTACAATTTGCTCACCTACAGTGAAGACCGGATTTAGCGATGTCATCGGTTCTTGGAAAATCATCGCAATATCATTGCCTCGTAAACTACGAAGTTCTTTCTCTTTCATTCCTAAAAGACTTTTTCCTTCATATAAAATGTCTCCACCTACTACACTGCCAGATTCAGCAATAAGCCCCATAATAGATAAAGCCGTTACACTCTTCCCGCAACCTGATTCTCCTACTACACAAACCGTTTCACCTTCCCGAACAGCAAAGCTAACATGGTTTACAGCCTTCACTGTCCCTTCCTCCGTTTGAAAGTGTGTTTGTAAGTCTTTTAGCTCTACTACCGCCCTACTCATACCTTCTCACCTACCGTCTCATCTTTGGATCTAACGCATCACGAAGTGCATCACCAAGTAAATTAATTGATACAACCGTTATAAAGATTGCAAAACCAGGCGGAATCCATAACCACGGACGCTTTTGGAAATCAATTAATGAGTTAGCTGCGCTAATCATGTTCCCCCATGATGGTGTAGGTGGGACGACGCCGAGACCTAAGTAGCTTAGCGCGGATTCTCCCAAAATAGAACCTGCAACACCTAATGTAGATACGACAATTAAAATGGGTAAAACATTAGGTATTAAGTGATATATAATTTTCCGGTAATCTTTTATTCCTAACACATCAGCAGCTTGCATAAATGCTTGCTCCCTAAGTGATAAAATTTGCCCTCTTACAAGGCGTGCAAGCCCTGGCCAACCTACTAAACTTAAAATAATCATAATGACATACAACCGATAATCAGACGGTACTTTCCACTCTGATAAAATCGCACCCATTATAATAAGTAACGGTAATCCTGGCATCGACATTAAAATATCTGCAAGCCGCATAATAATATTGTCCACAATACCACGATAAAAACCTGCAATCGCTCCTAATAAAGCTCCAAGTATAACTGATAAAACCATTGAAGCTAAACCAATGGTTAATGAAATACGTCCCGCTTGCATAAGCCTTGTTAAAATGTCTCTTCCTAATTGATCTGTACCAAGCCAATGAGAAAAACTAGGTGGTTTGTTAATGAGCGCAACTTGTATTTTTCCTGATGCATATGGAGAAAAGAACGGACCGATAAAACAAAATAAAAACATAAAAATTAATGCATAAAACCCTACAAGTGCCATCTTATTTTTCTTTATCTTTTTAAAAGCTTGTCGCCATGGTGATGATGCGTTTCTTCTCTTTTTTTCTTTTTTTTCTGTAATTACTGTAACAGTCTCCATTTCTTTCCCCACCTTACTTCAACCGAATTCGTGGATCAACAACTGCATATACGATATCTGCTAAAAAGTTTGAAACGATTGTTAAACAAGAAAGAAACATCGTAAATGCCATCAATACTGTATAGTCACGGAAATTTAATGCTTCTAATTGAATATTACCAATTCCTGGCCAGTTAAAAATTTGTTCAATAATAATTGCCCCAGAAAACAAGCCAGGTAATTCAAATGCTAATAACGTAATTGCCGGTAAAATTGCATTTTTTAATGCATGCTTATAAATAACCGTCTTCTCCTTCAAACCTTTCGCTCTTGCTGTTCGTATGTAATCTTGTCTTACAACCTCTAACATACTTGTTCTAAAATAACGAGTTAGCGAGCCGACCCCAAGAAGTGTCAAAATAAATACTGGTAAAATCATATGTTTTGCAACTTCTATCACGTAAGCAAATCCTGTTGAATTACTGCCAACATCAATCATTCCACCTATCGGTAATAACTTAAAGTCAACCGCAAACACCTTAATTAAAAACAAACCGATAAAGAATGAAGGGAATGACATTGCTGCAAAAACACCGATTGTTACAAGTTTATCGAACAAAGAATGTTGCTTCGTCGCCGAGAATACACCGATAATAAGTGCAATTAGCCAAATAAAAAACAATGCAATAATTGCTACACTAAAAGAATTCCAAATAAATTTATTTAATAATGACGTTACAGGCTCTTGATATTGAAGCGAGAAGCCAAAGTCCCCTTGCAATGCATTACCTAACCAATGAAAATAACGCTCAACAATCGGTTTGTTCAACCCATATAATTCCCTCAGTTCAGCTGCTCTTTCCGGTGTAATTTTCGGATTTGAATCAATATAATCCCCAGGAAGAAGTGCGAACAGGACGAAGATAATAATTGATGTACCAAGCAGTGTAGGAATCATTTGTAACAACCTACGAACAATATATGTTTTCACCCTTTTTCTCTCCAATCTTATGCTTAAAATAGAAGAACATTTTTTCAAAGCGGCACATTACTAACCGAATGAAAAAATGTCTTCTACTTATACATTCTTATCGTTATTTTTCAAATGATAATACTGGTAAGTTTGCACTAATACTGTTGTACTTTTCAGGATCAATTCCTTTTATATTCCCGTTATAACCAGTAATTGTTCTACGGTAGTTTAATAGAATTACTGGTGGATCATCACTTAATTCTTTATACAATTCTTTATAAATAGGTTTACGCTTTTCGATATCTACAGTTTCAATACCTTTTTGAATTAGCTCATCTACTTTTGCATTCTTATAACCAAGACTAGTTTCATTTGCAGTAGACAAATATTCACCAGCTGTTTCACTCGGGTCACTTGTAATCGGTGTCGAAACAGAAGCTAAATCATAATCCCCTTTGTTTACCTTAGAAAGCATCGTATTAAAGTCCATAAATTCAGGATTAAACTCTACACCTATTTCTTTATAATTCTCTTTCGCAATCGGAATTAATAAATCACTATCTTTAGCCGAACTTGGACCGAAATAAGAAAGTTTTAATTTTTGACCATCTTTTTCACGAATTCCATCCGAACCAACTTTCCACCCTGCTTCATCTAATAATTTTTTCGCTTTTTCTTTATCGTATTCGTATTTATTAACTCCTTCTTCCGTATAAGCCCAAGAAGTTGGATGAATTGGTACATTGGCTACTGTACCGTATCCTTTTAACGCTGTATCAACATATTTTTTGCGGTCTAATCCGTAAATAAGTGCTTGGCGAACCTTTTTATCCTTTAAGTAAGGCTTATTATTATTCATATAAATATAACTATATGACGGTGCTGTTTCGATTTGGATATTTGCGAATTCTAAAGCCTTAGCCTGTTCAAGAACCTCATCACCAGTACCTAAGCCAGTATGGTCAACTTCTCCTGTTTGGAACAACTGAAGCTTCGTATCACCAGAAGTAATTTTATAAATGAAGTTTTGAATTTTTGGTTTACCCGCATAATAATTTTCGTTTGCTACAAAACGAACTTCTTGACCTGGAATATACTTTTCAAATTTATATGGACCCGCAGCTAATGGCTTTCCATATAAATCTTTTAAGTAATCTAAGCTTGTATTTTGCTTATAATCTTTTCCATAATAAGCTTTTGATAGTACTGTACCTCCTAAAACAAATATAGCTTGTGAATTCACTTTTTCAGTTGTAATTTTAATTGTCTGTGGATTAACAACTTGAATACCTTCAATTGAAGTTGCTTTTCCTTCTTTATATTCTTTACCACCTTTAACCGCATATTGAGAGATATCTACTTCACCCTCATATGCCTTATCATGTAAAAGCGTCAATGTGAAAGCTACATCATCCGCCGTTAATGGCGATCCATCACTAAATTTCAAATCTTTACGTAAATGGAATGTATATGTTAACTGATCAGAAGAAACGTCCCACTTCTCAGCTAATTCTGGAATTGGTTTCCCTTGTTTATCGGTTGATACGAGAGATGCAAAAATAACTGAAGTTACGTTTCCATCCCAACCATTTTGTTGGAAGTATGGTAAAAATACGCCGCCTGGCTTACTAATACCAACTACTAACGTATCTTTTCTATTCTTCGCTTTGTCTGGCACTTTCGTTTTATCTGTCGCAGCGATCTTTTCAATTTTCACATTTTTTAAATCCTGCTGTTTAACCGGTTCTGTAGAAGCCGCGTCCTCCTGTCCCCCACAAGCAGACAACACAAGCGAACTACTAAGTAATACTGAAAATACACCAGCCCATTTTTTTGTCTTTTTCTTCATTGTCCCCACCCTAACTGTTTAATAGTTATACCCTTTGAACTTATTAGCTTATGTATGCCTCCCACAGCACATTTATAGCCAATCGGAAAAGTCGGTTTTAATCAGAAAAAAATAGATGTTTTTGAGGGGTAACAATCTTATTCCGACCTTTCCGGTAGACTTTATGGTTATTAGCTTATATCGTTCAGTATATTTTGTCAATTCTTTCTAAATAAATATTTTTAGAATTTTTCCAAAATTATCACTCTATCCTTATACTTTAAGAAAACTCAGCTATAATTCGTATTAAAAACTTAAAAATCTACTTCTATTTCTTCAGCATGAAACATAGAATACTAATAACCAATTACCAAAAAGGGGGCGAAAATATGGACAACCTATTCCAATACGTCCTGCACTACGTATTATTAACAATTATGATAGTCGGGGCGCTATTACTATTCCCGTTCTTCCCAAAGTTCGTCCTCTTTTTAGCTTTTTTTATCATGCTCGGGATCGCTATTATAATTTCAACGAGAGAAGATACCACGCAAAAAGAGAGCAGAGTTCAGCGCGTAAAGCTGTAACTTTGCTCTCTTTTCGTTTTCATTCACTAGTCTCTTTTACACATATTTATCCCACTATTTTCCGGTCAGTAAGACCCTCACCTCAAAATTCAGCGAAAGCAAAGAAGTTAGGTGGGGGGCGTGCTGCCCGTAAAAGCCCGATTCGTGAGGACTGATTAAAGTCTCACTTTATCTCTCGGGAAATAATTAGCCTTTGTTTTTGTAATTACTCCTATCGAAAAACCACTAATGACATTTATTTTTCACCTTATCATTTCATATGTTTCACAAGCTATGCAAATTGAGGAACACGGATTTATCTAAGTTACTGTTTCACGTGAAACACATCGCTTTATTTAACCTTTAAAGCCAAATATCATTATGAAAAAAGCCACTTCCTCCAGCAAAACTGAAAGGAAGTGGCTTTCTACTCATTACTCCACAATATTCTCTAATTCATTATATAACTCTGCTCGTAACAACTCTTTCTTCGTTTTTTCCTCATATAATTTTTCAAGTCTTTCAACATCAGCTACATGTTCCATTTCACATTCTATTGCATATACATCTTCTTCTACATGCATTAACTCGTTTTCAATCTCTTCAAGATTCCTAGCTTCTTTCTCTTTTACAGGAACCGTTTCAACACTTTTTTTTCCTTGGCGTTTCTGCTTTATTACTTGCTTCTCAAGCTTTTCTTCCCACTTTTGACGAGCCCATGCATAGTTTCCTGCAAACTCAAATAATTTACATTCATCAATCCAGTACGTCTTTTCAAATAACTTATTTAAAAAATATCGATCGTGTGAAACAGCTAAAATCGTCCCGTTATATTGCTCAAGGGCTTCCTCTAAAACTTCTCTTGATTCAATATCAAGATGGTTTGTCGGCTCATCTAAAATTAGAAAATTGATGTCTTGATACATAAGTTGCGCAAGTCTTAACCTCATTTTTTCTCCACCACTAAGTTGCGTTACTTTCTTAAATACTGCTGGACCATAA
The DNA here is from genome assembly GCF_001429475.1 of Bacillus sp. Root131. Taxonomy (NCBI): domain Bacteria; kingdom Bacillati; phylum Bacillota; class Bacilli; order Caryophanales; family Bacillaceae; genus Bacillus; species Bacillus sp. Root131. The sequence continues at coordinate 55,531 of NZ_LMJQ01000009.1, read as the reverse complement.
AATAAAAACTTAGCTAATATATGTCTTGCTTCTCCCTCTGTTACAGCCACATTCTCCCTGAATGCTTCCAATACATTACTCTTCATATTTTCATACGTATGCTGTGATAAATAACCGATTTTCACACTACTACCAACCCTAATTGCGCCAGCTTCTGGTTCCATTTCTTTTAATAGTAATTTTAGTAAAGTGGTCTTCCCTGTGCCGTTGCGACCAACGATAGCAGCACGCTCTTGAAAACGAACATGTAAATTCGCTTGTTCAAATAAAGGTCGGCCAGCAAAACCTTTACTCACTTCTTTCATTACAACAACATCTTTCCCGCTTCTCTCTTGCCCTTCAAACTGAAGACCCATCTGTTTTCGTTCTAAAATCGGCCTCTTTAATTTCTCTATACGTTCTAACGCACGTTCCATATTTCTCGCTCTTTTATGCAATCCTTCATTCGGAGGGTTCGCTTGATTTGCCCATTCACGTAGACGCTTAATTGCTTCTTTCATTTTCTTTATTTTCTTTTGTTGCTCCTGATAAGCTTGAAACTCTCGAAGTAATCTTTCTTCCTTCTCCTCAACGAACTGAGAATAATTCGTATGGTACACGTGAATCTCTCCATCTTCCAAATCAAAAATTTTCGTTACAACTTCATCAAGGAAATAGCGATCATGTGAAATAACCATAACTGTTCCATTATATTCTTTTAAAAATTGCTCTAACCATTCAACTGCAAACAAATCTAAATGATTTGTTGGTTCATCTAATAGAAGTAAATCTGGTTTCTGCAATAGCATATATGCAAGGCTTACTTTCGTCTGTTCTCCTCCACTTAATTCCGTAAATACTCTTGAAAATAAGTTTGTCACTTGTAAGCCATTTGCTACCTTCATTATATTTGCCTCTATTTCATAACCACCGAGAAATGCAAATTTTTCTTGAATTACTCCGTACCTCTCCATTAGCTTTTGCAAAGAAGATTGTTCCTGCTCTTCTGCCATATTTTTTTCTAGAGTATGCATTTCTTTTTCTAATTCCTTTTCTACTTTAAAAGCGGAACTCAATACATCATATACAGTCATGGCCTCATCAAACTTCGGAATTTGTGCGACATGACCAATACGTGTACCTTTCTTCATATGAATAACTCCTGTATCCAAACTCTCCATTCCCGTTAGAAGCCCAAAGATTGTTGTCTTCCCACTACCGTTACGACCAACTAACCCAACACGTTCACCATTCTTTATTTCAAGCGATATATTTTCAAATATGATGTTTCCACAAAAAGATTTCGTTACATTATTTACACTACAAATAGTCATTTTCCGTACTCCTTTCAATATAAAAAACCATGAGAAAGAAACATTCCCCATGGTTTTCGGCATAGAAAAAGGAAGCCAAATAGCTCCCTTTTCACACGTTTATTAAAAATGGGTGAAGAGATTCCTATCGTTCAATAGTCACTATGCAATTGTTAAAAAAGGGCATACGTATCCCGTTAACAACTACATCATGAAAAATCGCACGACAAAAATAGATAAAATCTAAAAATTTGGCACGTGCAGCTAAAGAACGTTTCATCTCATTCACCCCTTTCGTACGGAATTTAATACTTACTTCTTTATTATACTTCCCTATTTCATGTTTGAATAGTCATTTTTCTGAAAATAATGAAGATAGACTAAACATTTCAATGAGTGACATCAAATCTTACAAAACTGTTATGTTCACGTAATAGAAAGCGATAGTACGAAAAGATGCCTCCCTATACAATAAAGATGTAAACAAGAGAGACAAACAAAAGGAGGAAACAAACATGATAAAAGAAATCGTAAAAGCAATCTTTGAGGTATTAGTGAACGGACAAGCAGTTGTAAAAGAACTAAATGAACTATAAAAAGGAGTGAAGAAATATGATGAACATGGTAAAAATGATTTTACACGCTTTGGTCGATGCAAAAGCAGTTAGCCAAGAATTAAACCAACAATAAAAAGGGGTATATGAATATGAAGAAAGCCATTATTATAATTGCAAGCACAGCAATTACCTTATACACAATAAAAAATAGAAAAAAGAAAAATACTGAAAATGTTCTATATTATCCATACACACTATTAGAGAAAAAATAAAAGACAAGGTACCCTATCGTAATGAGGATATCTTGTCTTTTATTTTTCCCCTTATTCCTTTAGAGGATTTCCTTCTCCTTTTCCCGAATGTATTAAGCGGGATTTTTACACATATTTTAAAGGGGCATATATATAAATGGATACACAACAACTATATTTTTTAAACGATATCGGTAAACAAAAACCAGAAAGTATTCGGAATAGAAGCGCTGCATGTCCATTTTGCGATACAGAACATTTAACGGATATTTTAGCAACTGATGGTTCTATTATTTGGTTAAAAAATAAATTTCCTACATTACAAGATACATTTCAAACAGTGTTAATTGAAACCGATAATTGCGAAGATCATATCGCAACATATACAGAAGAACATATGCGGAAATTAATGCAATTTTCTATTCAACATTGGTTACACTTACAGAAGAAAGAAGAGTTCGCATCTGTAATTTTATACAAAAATCACGGTCCATTTTCAGGTGGAAGTTTGCATCATGCACACATGCAAATTATCGGAATGAAATATGTAGATTATCTTGAAAATATTGAAGAAGAAAATTTCCAAGGGGTAATTGTTCAAAAAAACGAACGCATTGAGCTTAATATTTCAGAGCGTCCCATTATTGGCTTCACTGAATTCAATATAATCATTGATAATATTTCATATATAGATGACATGGCAAATTACATTCAGCAAACTGTACGTTACATACTGACAGATTTCCATAAAGGATGCAGTAGTTATAACTTATTCTTCTATTACTTAAATGGAAAAATCATTTGTAAAGTTGTTCCTAGGTTTGTCGTTTCACCGCTGTATGTAGGATATAAAATACCTCAAGTTTCCACAAAACTAGAATACGTAAAAATACAACTAGCGGAGTATTTCACAAAATGAAACGATTATCAAAAAAAAATAGAGTAGGTATCAAAACCTACTCTTTAATTACACCTTTATTTCGATAGTACACATCTTCTAATCCGATGTTATACTTCATGTTATTATCCGTCCACTCTGGCCCTAAATTCCCTGGCCATCCAGATGTATTCGCTATATATTTCAGTAATGCAAAATCAGTCAAACCTTTTTGCACCCCACGCTTATATCCTTTCATTAAATGCGGCATTGCAATTTGCGCATTTGTACGTGGATCTTTCAGCTCATCATCAGTTAAATGTTCTGGTGCAAGCCCGCCGCCGCGGTGTAGTTGAAACAATCCGAATGAAGTTCCATTATCTCCAACACTTCTTGGATTTAATCGACTTTCATGCTCAGCAATTGCAAGAGGTATCCATTCCGGAAGATTTACTTTCTTCGCTTCCTCTATAATGATTTGTTTCATCTGTTTTGCTTCTTCTGAATCAACATAGCTTGTTCCATTCACTAGCTTATCCATTCCTTCAGACTTTCCTTGGAAATATAAATATACTCCAAGAACAACTAAAAATCCTACAAAGAATTTCTTCACTACCTCTACCTCTTTCTCCGCTGAAATTTGTCCCCTTTCAGCCTTCCCTTTACAATTACCTACATTCTACTACTCTTTTATCATAGCAAATAACTATACATATTATCATCATGCTTTAGACCGATTTTGTGAAAAAAAATCTGGTAAATACGTGCAAAAATGTAACTTTCATAGACTATAACGCGTTTATTGTATATAATTGTAAATTGAATTCTAAATATAAACTAGGAGAATAATAATATGAAAAAATGGCTGTTACTCTTATTTAGTTTACTACTATTAATTCCTGTCCCTATTTCCGCACAAAAAACCGAACAACCAAAAACCCTTATTTTATACAGTTCAAACGATGATCAAATTACAAGTGATATCCAAATACTTAATACACAAGTAGGACATTTCACTAATAATATAACAATTAAAAACATAAAACAGTTAGCTGAAATAACTGATAAATCTTCGTATACACATGTTATTTACATGAGTGAAAAACAAGAAGAACTTTCTACTGAAGCAAAGAAATTTCTAGAAGGATTCCCAGGACCATTACTAGTTTTAGGTCAAAATATAGAACAGTTATCTAATCGTTTTTCATTTATCACACTTAACAATGAAGATATAAACTCTGATACAATTGAATATCCAACACGTAAACTAAAGAATATATTAGAAGAAGAAAGAACAATTAAACAACTTGACACAAATGGAACAATTCTCGCCCATGCTTTAAGAGGAAATAATACTTATCCATTAATTGTACAGCAAAACAATTCTTATTATGTAGCAACTTCTAACCTCTTTGATTGGATATCTTATTATATTGGCGAAAGCCTATTTTCTTATTTTCAGCAAAAACCCGAAACTAATAAAAAATTAGCTTATTTACGTCTTGAGGATGTTCACCCAGCCGCAGATACATATCAATTAAAAGAAATTGCTGAATTACTAAAAGAGAAAAAGATTCCTTACATGATCACTGTTATTCCTGTATATACAGATCCAGATACAGGTAAAACACTACATTTAAAAGATAAACCCGAACTAGTTGATCTTTTACGCTCTATGCAAGATGATGGTGCAGCGATTATTATGCATGGTTACACTCATCAATTTTATGATAGTGAAACTGGGGAAGGTTTTGAATTTTGGGACGTAAAGACAGATCAACCAATTCGCCAACCGAAACATGAAAAACCTAAGACAAAAGATGACTTTCCAAATATAGAGGCATATAACCAATATGTAAAAAAAGGGGAAGAGTTTGAGGAAAAATATACGACAGATCATATCGAAAAGGGGATTCAAGAACTTGTAGATGCTAAACTATATCCTGTCGCCTTTGAAGCACCTCATTACACAATGTCTCAAAAAGGGTATGAAATATTATCAAGATACTTTTCAACTTATGTAGGACAACTACAGTTAAGTGATACAACTTGGAAATCCATGCACTCTCCAGCATATAGAAGTACACCATCATTTCTACATGGAATGAAATTAATGCCTGAAACAGTCGGTTTTATTGAAGAAGATAAGCCACAAGCTATTGCTAAAATGAAAGCAAATGCTTTATCTGTTGCTAAATTATACGATGGGGTTATTGGAGCATTCTATCATCCTTACTTAGGTGTGAAACCATTAAAAGAAGTGTTAAAGGATCTAGAGAGTATTCCAAATATAGAATGGATTGATTTACAAAAGGAAAAGAATGAAGTAAAAATGAAAGATATTCATATTACGACGAATAAAGATGGCATTCACGTTGAAAAACCAACCAGTGCGAATGACATAATTGATTATATAAAGCAATATGGCTTCTTCCTTATACTAGGGTTCGTTATCATTGTCTTTCTTTTATTATTAAAACGTGCGAAAAAATTAGAATCCTAATACAAAACCACCGAGCGGAACGCTTGGTGGTTTTTTATCATATATCAAACCGTGGTATTTTACTAAATAAATTCAACTTTTACTTTTTCCGTTACATGATTAAAACTATAATTCTCCTATCCTTTCAAATAAAATCGACTTGTATTTTCATATATTGTTTCTGCGACCTTATCAATGGATATGTTTTTTATAGAACTAATTTCCTTTAATACCTCTCGAATCATTCTTGGGTGCGTTATAACATCCTCTTGAAATTCCCACGGTCCATCTGTTTCTACCATCATATATTCAAGCGGATAATACGAAACGATTTCTCTAATCTTCTCCTTATGTAAAACATCCGGTGTAATCGAAATATAATAACCATTTCTCATCATCCGTTTCATTGTTTCATCGCTTCCTTTAAACCAATGGAAGTGTGCACGTGAAACTTTATATTTCTCTAGCAAATCACATACAATGTCAGCATCTTCATAAACTGCGTGTAATACAATCGGCAAATTATACTTACTAGCTAGTTCTATAAATTTTTTCAATACAGCTATGTATGGATCTGCAGCAATTCTTTCATCTTCTTTTCTCAAATAATAGGGCAAACCTACTTCACCAATCGCAACAATTCCCTCTGCGTTCTGTTCAATAAGTTGATAAATCTGTTCACACTCCTCTTTATGAATCTGTTGCTCTGGATGAAACCCTATCGCTGGATATATAAAAGGATACTTCTTCGCTAAAGATAACGTTTCCTTACAAGAGTGATAATTTATAGATACTGCAATAAGCCCCTTTATTTCATTACTATTTTCCACCTCTTTTAGTAATCTGCTCTTCTCTTCATCCTTATATTGATCAACATGTATATGACTATCAATCCATTTCATCTTTATGCCCCCATAAAAAAAACAAGAAAGGACTTCCTTTCTTGTTTTAGCATCTATATTATTTAACAATTAAGTTTGTTATGATATCAAATAATCCAATACACACTACGGCAACAGTAAAGTAGCTACAGAAATCTTTAATTGGTAACTTCACTACTTCTTCTTTACGCATCCCATTTTTCTCCCTTCTTACTAGATCCCTAATTATTTTTCTATCTGTATCTATTATGCAAAAAATATGACAAATTTACTATCGAATTAACTTACGTAAACCTTACAATGTTGTAAGGTTTAAAAAAGGATCCTCATCTTTATTCAGATGAGGATTATTAAAAATTAGTTGGTTTTTCATTCTTCATTACAAACAGAAAGTAATACATTAAGACTTTCTAGTTATACTATATGAAAATTACTATCTTTTAACTATCGAATTACATTACAGAAGGCTTACATGTTTGTAAGTTATGTGTAATGTAATTCGATAGTTCCCCTTACTTATATTTCGTACAATAACGTTAGAAAGTAAGCCAAATAAGAAGAACACTCACATAACCAAATTACATTGCTAGTAGCTACTCTTCTTATACCTTTCACCTATGCTACTACAATGTACCCCCTTCCCCTTTATATAATAAAAAAGCCTTAGTCTATATGTACTAAGGATTTTTTATTAATCTCAAAAATACCCTTACCCAGTATTTTTATTTTCGACAAAAAATAGCTGGGGGTATATTTTACTATCTCATCGTTAAAAGTTTGCTCTTCGCATTTATAGGAATATTTGCAACCTCAATCTCTTCAATCGATTCACCGTAACGTCCTTTTGCAAAAACCTTTAATGCTTCATCTCTCTTTAACATATGCTTAACCGTTTTCTTTATTTTCTGCTCTCTACCACGTTCATCGAATGCAATAAATTCATATTCATACCACTCATCACCAATATGCTGACCAATTGTATTCACAACCGTATAGTATTCTTTCGTCTTATAAAATGGATTATATTTATCGATAACCGGCCCAAGTTTCGTAGGCAGTAACATTACTACTATTACTATCATCGCTATTATAGTAGTGATCATTTTTTTCTTCATAATAAACATTCCTCCTCTGCAGGATATATATACATCCATTTTAAAAAGGGGGAATAAAATCTACTATTTAATCTCATTACATTACACTTACATTTTTGTAAGAATTAAAAAAGGTGAACGAATTTACTCGTTCACCTTTTAGCTTGCTTTAAAGCCACCGCCAAGTACATCACGTACATCATGTATAACAACGAAAGCATCTTCATCTACCCGGCTAATAACTTGTTTTAACTTAACAAGCTCTTGTTTATTAATAACAACATATAAAACTTCTTTATTTTTACCAGTATATCCGCCGCGCCCTTCTAATACAGTAACACCGCGTGTCATATTTTTCGTAATAGCCTCACGAATTAAATCTGGTTGATTCGAAATAATCGTAACAGCCGTTTTTGTATCCATTCCTTCTACAATGAAATCAATCACCTTCGCTCCGATGAACACAGCTACAAGTGTATACATTGCCTTTTCTTGCCCTATTATAAATACAGAACCAGCAATTACAACAATATCAATAATTAGTACGCCTTTACCTACGCTCCAACCTAAATATTGATTCGCTAACTGAGCTAAGATTGCTGATCCTCCCGATGTACCTCCGGCTTTGAACATACAGCCTAATCCAATACCCACAAATAAGCCAGCAAATAAAGCTGCTAATAATGTATCACTATTTACATGATATTCAATATGTTCTGTAACGTATAAAAACAAAGATGTTTCTACAATCCCTAAAATTGTATAAATCATTGTTTTCTTATCAAAAAATTTATAACCAACAGCTAGTAAAATTGCATTTATAGCAAAGTTCACAATTCCTGGTGACCAATCAAATAAGTAGTACGTAACAACCGTTAAACCAATAATTCCACCTTCCGATAAACGGTTTGGAATTGCAAAGTAATTAATACCAATTGCGAATAATAATGAACCAATTGTAATTAGTGTTATTTCCTTTATACGTTGATTAACCATAGTTCATACCCTCCCCCCATTTGACATTGTATCACTATCTCCTAGAGGTTTAGAAGTGGTTTTTATTCCGCATTTTCTCTCTTAAAAATTGAAATATTATGTTTAAACAGAGGGTTGATTAATTATTCATATTTGCTCTAACTGCACGGACAAATTGCTCCACATTCCCTTTCTGAATATACTTAGCGCGAATGGTTTCATGATTACAAGTAAACTCAAAATACGGATGAAAATCTATGCTATCTATATGCAAATATGAATACTCTTTAAATGTTGAAGAATAGTACGGAAATTTCCCGTAAAAAAGGAGACGTCTAGTAGTGGCAACAAAAATCCCATGTTGATACGATAATATAAAATTATCCTTCTCAAATATCCCTACCACAAAGGCCAAAATCTTTTCATCATCATCTACATACTTTTTCATACTCAATAAAAGTTCATTCATGCATATTCCTCCAAATTCTATTCACTGCTTTAACACTTGAAAAGAATCCATGGATTATTACAGACCGGTTTAACTCCTTTATAAAGTATGAAACGCGTTTCCTGTCAAAGATATTCCAAAAAAATAATCCGTTATGCGATTATACACATAACGGATTAAGATTAAACTGTAGAGCGTTCCACAAGTTCGTATGGAATTTCCAGCTTTTCTTGTTCAGAACTCTCGTCATTCACTTTTCTATGCAACATTTCAAAAGCAGTTTTCCCTATCTCCTTTAAATTTTGATCAATAGTTGTCAATTGTAACACTTGCGAGATAGGTTGATTATCAAAGCCAATAATCGCTAAATCCTCAGGAACTTGAATCCCTAATTTTTCAACCTCTGTCATAACCCCAATCGCAACTTCATCACCTGCTACTATTAATGCTTCAGGAAGATCCTGCATCTCTTTTAACTTATGAGCCACTTTTACACCATCTTCTAGTGTAAAACATTCTGTAAAAATCCATTCTTCATTAACCTCTTCGTCTATAGATTGCAATTGCTGTTTATAAACATCAAAACGCTTTTGACTACTCGGCCCTAATTTTCTTCCCGTACAATAACCAATTTTTTTATAACCTTTCTCAATCAAATAATCCATTCCTAATTGAAAGGCCGCTGAATGATTCGTATATACACTTGAGATGTTTGAAATATCATTGTCTTCACAAGCAATTATTGCGCCGTAAGAAGCATACGGTTCTATCGTTTCCCAATCATTTGCACGTGAACAAATAATAAGACCATCCAATTGTTTTGTTTTTAACATATGTAAACTTTTCATTTCTTCTTTTTTATTATAATTCGTTTGGCAAAGTAGCACCCTGTAATTATGCGCTAACGCAGTCTCCATCATTCCGCTCACCATCGCATCAAAACACGGATGATTAATATACGGTAAAATCACACCAACAATATTCGTTTTTCCTTTTGATAAATGAACAGCATTTGCGTTTTGCGAGTAATTCAATTTCTCAACTATCTCTATAACCGCTTTTCTTTTTTCTTCACTTACATATGGGTGATCATTCAACACTCTCGAAACAGTCGTAACTGAAACTCCCGCCATCTTTGCAATATCTTTAATATTAGCCATACACTCACCTCTACCTTTAACTTAATGAATCTCATGAACATATGTCAAATCTTCTTATCATTACACCTTCATTCGTTTCTCTTACAAAAGTGTAATTTTTCTGTAAGCTAATTCGATAGTGACTTTCCGCAACATTTCATACAATTGAGTCAGAAACAGGGTAACAACTATTCGAAAAGGAGCGGATTAATATGATGAACAAAATGAAAACAAACAATTTCTTAAATACAATGGGCATGGTATTTTCCGCTCTTATCGACGCAAAAGCTGTTGCTTCTACATTAAACAAGTAAGGAGAATGTATTATGAATAACATCACTTTTAACAAATTAGATTTTTTAGGACTAGCTAGTGGCTCGCTTCTTCTTACTGCTTTTATTTACGCCGCTACGCTTGTATAACTTTGTGTCCCCTTTCCCCTTTATTATAAATAGTAATAGAAAAGACGACCGTCTATGCCCGGTCGTCTTTTCTTATTTTTGATTTGATTGCAAAGCTTCTTTTAACTCCTCAAACTTCTCATTTAATTGATCTGTCATCATTTTCATAGCGGTTTTTCGATCTATTTGTTCTCCAGCCTCAATTTGAATTGGATCTCCAAAAATCAATTGTGCCTTTTTCCCCTTTATTAATTCTTTTACACTTGATGGACCAACATAAGCTGCTGGTACTAACGGAACATTAGAACGCATCGCAATTGTCACAGCACCCGCTTTTAATGAAACATCTTCCGCTGATCTCGTTCCACTCGGAAAAATCCCTACTACCTTTCCTTCTTTTAATAAACGTGATGGAATTTTAAGTGTACTTGGTCCTGGGTTCGCACGATCTACAGGGAATGCATTTACATTTTTAAAGAACCATTTTTTGAATTTCCCTTCAAATAATTCTTTTTTGGCCATGTAATGAATTTGAGTTGGATACATCCCTGTAGCTAACATTAATACATCCATAAAACTTGTATGTGTACATGCAACAACATACGGTCCACCTTCTGGTAGCTTTTCTCTTCCTTGTACTTCTACTTTTCCAGCTGTTTTAAATATATATTTCAACAAAAATGTAATTGGTTTATACATTTGTTTCGTTCCTTTCTAAACATCCGAAGTATAATCATATTCTTATAACAATTATAACACTAAGTTTTAGGAGTTGGTAATAAAATTAAGTATGAATTGTTAAATTTCAATTCTTACAAAAGTGTAATTTTCTTGTAAGCTAATTCGATAGTTACTTCTTACTATATTTCATACAATTAAGTCAGAAACAGGGCAACAATTATTCGAAAAGAAGTGGATTAATATGATGAACAAAATGGAAACGAACAATTTCTTAAATACAATGGGCATGGTATTATCAGCTCTTTTCGATGCAAAAGCTGTTTCTTCTACATTAAACAAGTAAGGAGAATGTATTATGAATAACAGTACTTTTAACAAATTAGATTTTTTAGGATTAGCTAGCGGCTCTCTTCTTCTTACTGCTTTCATTTACGCTGCTACGCTTGTATAACTTTGTGTCCCCTTTCCCCTTTATATAGAAAAAGACGACCGTCTATGCCCGGTCGTCTTTTTAATTTTTTCTTTCTTTCAATTCTTTTAAAAGCTGTATCAGCTCAGCTTGTTGTTTTATCTTTTTACGACCATTTCGATTAATTGCTGCAAGCTCACAGGCAACTCCGACGGCGAAGAAAAACAATAAACTTTCTAACATGTGAAATCCTCCATTTGCCTATTAAACAGCTTGACGTAATTGCTCTTCTTGTAAAACTCTCTTATTTATATTTTCTTCTTTTCTCTGACAAACGTTATTGCGAATAAGCGCTGCAATAACAAGTACAGTCCCTATAATATCAAACATTGTGATTTGATACCCTTGCATCATCATAATAGCTAAAGTCGTAATTGGTACAAAATTAATAAATAAAATCCCATTAATGGATGATAAAATTTTCACACCGTAGTTCCAAGCAAGTAGCGCTACAATACCTGGCAATGTCATCATAAATAACAAATCATATTTTACAATAGAAATCGTTCCCATACTCGGAACTGAAATATATCCAAGCGACGTAATAATTACCGTTATAATTCCTGTAACAGTCGTACCGAATACACACGTCAACGTAGAATAACGTAATGTTGACCAATCACTACAAGTTTGACCACCCATCGTATAAATAACCCAGCCTACAACACCAATAAATATAAATGCTAATGAGAACATATTATCTTTCAATGTTACAAAGAAACTCATGTCACCTTTTGTAATAACAAACACAGCTCCTACAAAAGCAATAACCATACTCGTTATCATATACTTCTTCGGTTTTATATGCTTATATCCCCATAAAATACAAATAGAAATCATCGGCATAAGTGCCTCCATAATGGAAGCTACCATTACACCCGACTTACCCATTAACATTTGCCCTAAAAATATGAGGACATTATATACTGTAAATGCCATCGTTCCAAAAAAGACGAGTAACTTTCCTCTTCCCTCTAAACGAAATGCCTGTTTTCCTTCTTTCATTAACAACAATACAATCAGTACGATCGCCACCGCTCCATAGCGAATAAGCGAAAAATAAAATGGATCTATGTATTCTAGCGCATGATCAGCAACTGGAAACATCGCTCCCCATGACATACTCGCAATTAAACAAGCTAAAGCCCCTATTATCATTTGACCTCTTCTCACCGCAATCCCCCGTTTCTTTCTATTTGCACAAAGAGAATTGTAAAAGAAAAAATATATCACGTAAAATGATTCAAAATGATGTTAACTATCATTTATAATGATAGTTAACATCAAGGGGGATTACAAAATGGAATTAAGAGACTTACAAATCTTTAAAAGCGTTGCCGACCAGGGTAGTGTAAGTAACGCAGCAAAGGAATTAAATTATGTACAATCAAATGTAACTGCACGTATTAAACAACTAGAAAACGAATTAAAAACCCCACTCTTTTACCGCCATAAACGAGGCATGACTTTAACAGCTGAAGGAAGAAAAATGCTCGTTTATGTTAATAAAATTTTGCAAGATGTCGACGAACTAAAACAAGTATTTTTAGATAGTGAAACACCCTCCGGTATATTAAAAATCGGTACAGTAGAAACAGTAAGTACATTACCTACCATTTTATCTTCTTACTATAAAAGCTATCCGAATGTCGATTTATCATTACAAGCGGGTCTAACAGAAGAATTGATTAGAGAAGTACTTGATCATCAATTAGATGGTGCCTTTATATCAGGTCCTATTAAACATCCACTAATCGAACAATACGATGTTAGTACAGAAAAATTAATGCTTGTAACACAAAATAAAGCTTTTCATATAGAAGAATTTACAACAACGCCTCTACTCGTTTTTAACCAAGGATGTGGATACCGTTCCAAACTAGAACGATGGCTGAAAGACGAAGGTTTGCTACCAAAAAGAATTATGGAATTCAATATATTAGAGACAATATTAAACAGCGTTGCACTCGGCCTCGGAATTACACTCGTACCACAGTCTGCTGTCCATCATCTTTCTAAAGCAGGTAAGGTACATTGTCATGCAATCCCTGAAAAATACGGCAGTATTTCAACGGTTTTCATACGCCGTAAAGATAGCTATATGACGAATTCAATGCGTAGTTTTTTAAAAACAATTGAAGAACATCATCATATCAATATGCTGTGAAAGACATTCTTACATGAATGTCTTTTTTTCTTACAAAAGTGTAAGTCTTTCGTAAGCTAATTCGATAGTTGCAAGTGGACATATTTCCTATAATTAAGACATAAGCAGGGCAACAACAATTCGAAAAGGAGCGGATACGCATGATGAACAATATGAAATCAAATAAATTTTTAAATACAATGGGCATGGTGCTATCCGCACTTGTCGATGCAAAAGCTGTTGCAACTACATTAAACAAATAAGGAGAGATTATAATGAACAACATTACTTTCAACAAATCAGACTTTACCCCGCATTAACGGGCAGTAAGACTCCCACTTCAAAATTCAGCGAAATCAAAGAAGTTAGGTTTAGGATCAACTGCCCGTAAAAGCCCGATTGGTTCAACTAATAATCAGCGAGGGATACCCCGCCCTCACTGATTAAAGTTTCACTTTATCGGACTTGCAAGTGGAGCTACTCTTCTTACAGCTTTCATTTACACACTTGCTCAAGGTCTTATTTAATACTTTGTTTCCCCAAACCCCTTTATATATAGAAAAAGCTGTTCGTCTTATAGACAAGCAGCTTTTTAGTTTGTTTCATATATAATTTGACCTGTTTTCTTAGTATCATATCCGCCAATTGCATTTAATTCATTATGAAATTCTTCCGATTGCAGAATGTCTTTCACGACTTCAATCAGCTCTTCATTTTCTTTATTCTTCAAAATTACTAAATCATACTGTTCTTTCATGATTGGAATAAAGTCCACATTTACAATTTGCGAAAACTTTTCTGAACCTACTCCTACATCAGCTTTTCCATTTGCAACTTGCGTGGCAACACCCAGATGATTCGATTCTTCCCATTCATATCCACTAATATCAGCTTTATTTAATTTTTGGATTCGTAATTGTTCATCCACTAACACTCTAATACCAGAACCCTTTTCTCGATTTACAAACTTTATAGTGGATCCGGATATGTCAGCCCATGTCTTTATTTTCTTCGGATTTCCTTTTTGGACATAAAACCCTACATTTCTGGACAATAAATTAATCATAATACATGGTTGACCTACTAAAATGCGTTTTACGTAAGGAACATTATATGTACCCGTTTCACCATCAAACAAATGCAAACTAACGATACTTCCTTCTCCTTGATACATTTTCACTAAACTTGTTAAGCTACCTTGATACGCTCTTAAAACATTAGAACTTGGCAAACGATTTTCTATACGTTTAGCTAACATATCTAACGTTAGTTCTTGACCACTAATAATACACGTGTTCAAGATACTACTACCATCGTTTTTCACAGGAGTAACTTGTACCTTTCCTGTTTTCATTTGTTTTATATATTGATCTAAATCCACTGCATCAATGCGCATCTGTCTACCAACTCTATAAGAAGGAAGTTCTCCTTTTTTAATTAAGTCGTATACAGTTAATTTTGATACCTTTAATCGCTTTGCTACTTCTTCCGTTGTGTAGGAATGATGATCCATAGACGATTCCTCACTTTCTCCTTTCATTGTAACAAAGAAAAGAATATTTCTCCTATTTTTTAAAAATAGATATATGTTCAAATTATATTCAATTATAACTAGTTATATTTAGTTATACTTAGTTATAATTAGTTATATCAAAACGAAAGGGGATTTTTTTATGAATAAATTTACATTACGTTCTATTGGGGCACTTATACTTTCTTTCCTTCTTATATTTAGTGCTGCTTGTACAAGTGGGGAAAAGAATACAAAGTCAGCTGCTAAAGAAGATAAAACAGTTGAACTGACTATCTCAGCTGCTGCAAGCTTACAAGATGCATTAAAAGAAATTGAAAAACAATATAAAGAAAAAGAGCCAAATATCAAACTTTCTTTTAACTTCGGTGCTTCTGGAGCACTTCAACAACAAATTGAACAAGGTGCACCTGCTGATTTATTCTTCTCTGCAGCAGAAGATAAATTCCAAACCCTTGTAAAGAAAGGATTCATTAATGAAAAAGAAGGGAAAAATCTTCTTGGAAATGAACTAGTTCTAGTCATCCCTAAAGATAGTTCTCTTACAAAATTTCAAGATTTAAAAGATGAGAAAATCAAAAAAATTGCACTTGGTACACCTGAATCTGTACCTGCTGGAAAATATGCAAAGGCTTCTCTAACACACGAAAACCTTTGGAATGATGTTCAAAATAAAGTCGTATTTACAAAAGATGTTCGCCAAGTGTTAACATATGTAGAAACAGGGAATATCGATGCTGGTATCGTATACAAAACAGATGCTCTCATTTCAGATAAAGTAAAGATTGGTGAAACAGCAGCAGCTACTTCTCATGAGCCAATCCACTATCCTTTAGGTGTTATAAAGGAATCTAAACATAAGAAAGAGGCGACTTCATTTTATGAGTATTTGCAGTCAAAAGATGCACAATCTATCTTTAAGAAATATGGATTTACAGTCCTGTCGTAATTACTATGAGCATTGATGCTATTATATCGCCTGTCTTTCTATCTTTAAGAGTAGCTGCGTGTGCCACTATTCTCGTTACAATTTTAGGGACGATTGTCGGGCGAGCACTAGCTCGCTCCTCATGGCGATATAAAGTACTATTAGAAACCATATTTTTATTACCAATGGTACTTCCACCAACTGTTATCGGCTTCTTTCTCATTATCATCTTTGGAAACAACAGCCCGATTGGAAGGTGGGTTGAATCATTATTTCAGCAGTCTATTATGTTCACATCTACCGCTGCGATCATCGCTTCTACAGTTGTTGCATTTCCGCTTATGTACCAATCAGCGAAAACGGGATTTTCTATCGCAAATGTACAAATTGAAGAAAGTGCTCGTGACCTTGGCGCAAGTGAATATCAAGTTTTTCTGCACGTTACACTTCCGCTCGCATTTCCTGCATTACTAAGCGGGATGATTTTGAGCTTTGTCCGCGCGCTCGGTGAGTTTGGTGCTACACTCATGTTTGCCGGGAACATTCCTGGTAAAACACAGACAATCCCAACTGCAATTTACATGGCCATTGACGCAAGTAATATGCAACTCGCCTGGACACTTGTGGTTATCACTATTAGTATGTCACTCCTATTTCTGCTATGTATTCAGCTTATTAACAAAAGAATTACTAACCTTTAAAGCAGCTTTTTTGGAAGCTGCTTATTTATTTCTTAGGAAATAAATAAGTCGTTGGGAAATAACTGAATTTTACCTCTTATTGAAATATACATTTTATTTGAATTCACTTTCTAAAATAGGCAATTTCCTGTTATTATATGGAGGTGTTTCAAAAAATGAAGAAATGAAAACGCATTTATATCGTGAATTCTTCATCCTGTTTTAGCGATCGGTAATCTTCTACTCTATTAGTGGGGCATTACCGATCGTTAGAACGATATGTAATTATATTGGTATAGGAAACCGAAGGGAGTCTTGTAATGGACATTTTATTAGCGCTTCTTCCTGCAATTGCATGGGGAAACATCTTATTAGTAAGCGTAAAAATGGGCGGTGGTGCATATAGCCAAACGGTAGGTATGACAATCGGTGCTCTATTCTTCGCAACAATTATGTATGTATTTACTCAACCAGCTTTAACAATGACAGTCTTAATTGTTGGTTTTATTTCAGGTTTATTCTGGGCTTTAGGACAAGTAAACCAATTAAAAACAGTTGAAAAACTAGGTGTTTCAACTACCGTAACAATTTCTACTGGTATGCAACTTGTTGCAACTTCTATCTTTGGGGTTATCGCTTTCCGTGAATGGACTACTACGACAACAATTGTTCTGGGAACGATTGCAATCCTATTAATCGTAGTTGGTGTTGTATTCACATCACTAGATGATAAAGAAAATGCTCAGCCACCAGGACAATTGAAAAAAGGACTTCTTACTTTAATTGTTTCTACTTTCGGCTATCTTGTATATGTAATTATTATTCGTTGGTATAATATCGATGGTTGGTCTGCTATTTTACCACAAGCAGTTGGTATGTTTGTTGGTGCGGTTGTACTGACGTCTAAACATAAACCATTTAACAAATATGCAATTCGTAATGCTTTATCCGGTTTACTATGGGGAACGGGAAACTTATTCTTACTTCTTTCATTACCACGTGTCGGAGTAGCAACAAGCTTCCCATTATCTCAAACTGGAATCGTTATCTCAACATTCGGTGCAATTGTCTTCTTAGGTGAAAAGAAAACAAAACGTCAATTGATCTTTATTGCACTAGGCAGTGTTTTAATTATCGGCGGTGCTGTATTACTTGGTATGACAAAAGCATAATCTTATATTCTATCAGTAAACCCCTGAAGCATATATGCTTCAGGGGTTTTTCAATTCTAATTATTTTCTAGATATAATTATTTGTATGTTCTTGCCCCTTATAATTGCTCTTCCACTCTAGCAAACCAGCTACACATATAAAGAGATTAATAACAGCTAATATTAGTATGACGTAGAAACCAGTATAAGTAATAGCCCTTTCCTTTACCATGAATTTCCGCCTTCCCATTATCCATTCCATCTACGGTAAGTCTTTTCTTTTTACAAAATTCTCTTAAAGATGATATCGTTTTTATAACATATCTCTACTAGAAAGGAATAAAGGATATGCTAACTAAACATCGAATTTTATTTATTGGTGCCGGTCGTATGGCCGAAGCTATATTTTCCGGATTACTTAAAACAAGCAAAGAGTACATCGAAGAAATTATCGTCTCTAACCGAAGCAACGCAGAAAAACTAAAACAGTTACAACATCGATATAATGTGTCTACTGCAACAGATTGGAAGCAGCATGTTACATCTGTCGATACGGTTGTTTTAGCAATGCCACCTTCTGCTCATGAAGAGTTATTAGCTGAGCTATCTCCGTTAATATCAAATCAACTTGTCGTAACAGTAGCAGCTGGCATTGGACCATCTTATTTAGAAGCTAGACTCCCAAAAGGCACGCCTGTTGCTTGGATTATGCCTAATACAGCTGCTGAAATTGGAAATTCTATCTCCTTATATACAATGGGACAATCAATAAAAGAGATGCATCAAGAAACCCTGCAACTGCTTTTAAGAGGTATTGGTACTTCGCAACTTTGTACTGAGGAAGAAGTTCATCAGCTTACTGCAGTTACTGGAAGTGCACCAGCCTTCCTTTATTACTTTGCTGAAAGCTTAATTGAAGCAACAAAAAGTTATGGAGTCGATGAAGAAACCGCAAAACATCTTGTCATTCAAATGATTTCTGGCTCTGCTTCTATGCTCGAACAAACGCAAGATCCAGCTAACCTCCGCGAACAAGTAACAACGCCAGGTGGTTCCACAGCTGAGGGTCTCAAAACTTTATATGAATATAATTTTTCAGAGGCAATTCAAAAAGCAGTAGAAGCAACAAACAAAAAAGCTAGGGGGAAATAATATGACTTTAACAAGTTTAAAGGACTATACAACATTACATAACGGTGTAAAAATGCCTTGGTTTGGTTTAGGTGTTTTTAAAGTAGAAGATGGTTCAGAAGTAATTGATTCTGTAAAAGCAGCAATTAAAAATGGCTACCGCAGCATCGATACTGCAGCAATCTATCAAAATGAAGAAGGCGTTGGACAAGCGATTCGTGAATCCGGTGTTTCACGTGAAGAATTATTTATTACCTCAAAAGTATGGAATAGCGATCAAGGATATGAAACAACACTTCAAGCATTTGAAACTACATTAGAGAAATTAGGTCTAGAATATTTAGATTTATATTTAGTACATTGGCCTGTAAAAGGGAAATATACCGAATCATGGAAAGCATTAGAAAAGCTTTATAAAGATGGCCGTGTTCGCGCTATCGGTGTGAGTAATTTCCACATTCACCACTTACAAGACTTATTTGAAATTGCTGAAATTAAGCCAATGGTCAACCAAGTGGAATACCACCCACGTTTAGCACAAGAAGAGTTACACGCTTTCTGTAAAGAACATAATATCCAGCTTGAAGCTTGGTCACCATTAATGCAAGGACAACTACTAGATAATCCAACGTTACAAGAAATTGCGACAAAATATAATAAATCAACTGCGCAAATTATTTTACGCTGGGATTTACAAAACGAAGTTGTAACAATCCCTAAATCAATTAAAGAACATCGCATTATTGAAAATGCAAACATCTTCGACTTTGAATTAAGTGCTGATGATATGAAAGCAATTCAAGCTTTAAATGAAGATCGTCGCGTTGGTCCAGATCCAGATAACTTTAACTTCTAAGCGAAAAACCACTGCCATATGCAGTGGTTTTTTCATTTGAGATAACTGAAAATTTAAACTATATTCCATTTGGTTGACACTTCATTGTTCAAGGTGTAAGATTTTGAATTATCAAAGAAACACAAAAATTAATAAAATTTATTCGTTTACTCATTGTATCAAGAGAGGTGGAGGGACTGGCCCTTTGAAACCTCGGCAGCAGGTTCATTTTGAATACTGTGCCACTTCCTGCAAGCTTTATGCTTGAAAGATAGAATGAGGGACTTCGTTTATATACGGGTGCATAACTTGTACGTAAAAATCCCTCTTTCTCAATATGAAAAGAGGGATTTTTTATTTTTCATTTCCCTCATCATCATCCAAACTTAATTATTTAGGAGGAAAATCAAATGAAAAAGAAGTTTGTACCCGGTATTGCATCAGTTGTAGGAGTAAGTATTTTATTAACTGGTTGCGGTAGTTATAAAAACGAAGCAAGCGGAGCAAATGCAAAAGACGAGGCACCTAGCAAACAGGTTTTAAATTTATCTTCACCTACTGAAATACGAACAATGGATACGGCCCGTGCTACAGATACTGATTCTGGTCAAGTAATGAGAAACGTATTTGAAGGTTTGTATAATCTTGGTGAAGGTAACAAACCTTTCCCTGGCGTTGCAAAATCTCATGAAGTAAGTGGCGATAAAACAAAATACACATTCCACCTGCGAGATTCAAAATGGTCAAACGGCACTCCTGTTACAGCGAAAGATTTTGTGTTCGCTTGGCAGAGAGCCGTAGATCCAGCAACAGCCTCTGAATATGCATTTCTATTCTTTGATATTAAAAATGCAACAAAAATTAACAACAAAGAACTTCCAGCCGACCAACTTGGTGTAAAAGCAGTTGATGACCATACGTTTGAGGTAGAATTGGAGCGTCCTGTTCCGTATTTTATTAGCTTAACAGCGTTCCCAACATTTCTACCAATTAACGAGGAATTCTTTAGAGCACAAGGTGATAAGTACGCTTTAGAAGATCATACAATCTTGTACAATGGAGCTTTTACACTAAGCGATTGGAAGCACGAACAAAGCTTTAAATTCAAGAAAAACCCTACCTATTGGGATAAAGATACTGTCAAACTAGAAGAAATCAATTTTAACGTCGTAAAAGAAAAATCAACAGAAGTAAATTTATTCGAGTCAAAACAATTAGATCGTATAAAACTAACATCTGACTTTGTCGATAAATATAAAAAGGATGCTAACTTTAAAGAACGTCCAAACGTAGGCGTACAATTTTTACGTATGAATCAACAAAACAAAGTACTTCAAAATGTTTCTGCACGCCAAGCAATTAATCAAACAATTGATAGAAAATCCTTTGTAAATACGTTATTAAATGATGGCTCTACATCAACACTTGGTCTCGTTCCAAAAAACTTTGCAAAAGGACCTGAAGGAAAAGACTTCCGTACTGCAAACGGCGATTTAACAAAAGTTGATACAAAATCTGCACAAGAGTTATGGAAAAAAGCTAAACAAGAGCTTGGTTCTGAAAAGATAACATTAGAATTATTAACGAGTGATGCTGACCTTGATAAGAAAACTGGTGAATTCTTAAAAGGGCAACTAGAAAAGAATTTAGATGGATTAACAGTAAATATAAAACCGCAACCGCGTAAGCAACAAGTTTCGCTTTTATTAAAAGGTGACTACGAAATCGGAATTGACGGCTGGAGCCCTGACTTTGCGGATCCAATTACATTCCTTGAGCTATTTACAACGAATAACCCTTATAACTTAGATCATTACTCTAATAAGGAATTCGATGAAACAATAGCAAAAGTGAAAACAACTTTAGCTGGTGATGAAAAAGCTCGCTGGGAAGCATTACTAGCATCCGAGAAAATATTATTTAAAGACTCTGTTATCGCTCCTCTTTACCAAAAAGGCGAATCTTATTTAGAACGTTCTTATGTGAAAGGAATTGTGCAAGTAGACTTTGCGGGTCAATTAAATTTCAAGTGGGCAAAAATTGAAAAATAAAGTAAAACCGTAATAAGTGAGGGTTCTTCATCCCCACTTATTATTAGCCCACACCAATTGTTTTTTTAGCAAAATATATTAAAAGCGGGTTCTCTCACACAAGAGAATCTACTTTTTTAATATATTATTCTAAGAAATTAACATTCTATTTTTATTATTGACATATAGTTCTTTCCAGTGTTAATATTCTAAATAATCAAAGAAACAAAATATTTCACCATCAAAATATAATGTCTACTACGTTGAAACATATAACGATAGATTATAGCTCAACATGTATATACATATAGAACACCTGATTACCTATAAACAAATATTTATAATAGGTTTCATCTCCTTCTATAGCTACTTCAAGACATGGACATTATGACGTTACGAACAACACATTTAGGGAGGAACGAACAATGAAGAAAAAAGTTGTACCTGTTGTTGCATCTGTTTTAGGGGCAAGTCTATTACTAACTGCTTGCGGGGGAAATAAAGATAATGCAGGCGGAGCGAAAGCAAACGATAAAGTACCTGATAAACAAGCAATTAACTTATCATTCGCTTCAGAAATTCCAACAATGGATGTTGCAAAAGCAACGGATGGGGAATCCATGAATGTAATGCGCAATGTTTTTGAAGGTTTATATGCAATGGGAGAAGATAATAAACCGATTCCTGGTGTTGCTGAGTCGGTTGACACTAGTCCCGATAAAACAAAATATACATTCCATCTGCGTGATTCAAAATGGTCAAACGGTACTCCTGTTACAGCAAAGGACTTCGTCTTTGCTTGGCAACGTGCCGTAAATCCTGATACAGCAGCTGAATACGCATTCTTATTCTTCGATGTACAGAATGCGAAACAAATAAACCAAAAACAATTACCAATTGATCAACTAGGGGTCAAAGCTGTTGATGACAAAACGTTAGAAGTACAACTAGACCGTCCTGTTCCTTACTTCTTAAGCTTAACGACATTCTCAACATTCTTGCCAATTAATGAAGAGTACTTAAAGTCTCAGGGCGATAAATACGGTTTAGAAACAAATCATTTAATTTACAACGGTGCTTTCACATTAGATAACTGGAAACACGAACAAAGTTTCCAATTGAAGAAAAACCCTAACTATTGGGATGCTAAAACGGTAAAATTAGAAGAAATCAACTTCAATGTCGTTAAAGATAAGTCTACAGAAGTGAATTTATATGATTCAGGACAAATTGATCGCGTTGCTTTAACTGCAGAGTTTGTTGATAAATATAAGAGCGATCCAAACTTCAAGGAACGCGCTGAAGTCGGCATTCAATTCTTACGACTAAATCAGAAAAATGAAACATTAAAAAATCAACATGCACGCCTTGCTATTAACGGCGCAATGAATAAAAAAGCATACGTAGAAACAATTTTAAATAACGGTGCTGTTCCAGCTGAAGGAATGGTTCCTGCGAAATTTGCAAAAAGTCCAGAAGGCAATGACTTCCGTAAAGAAAATGGAAATCTAGTCAAGGATGATGTGAAAACAGCGAAAGAAAACTGGAAAAAAGCAAAACAAGAACTTGGTACTGACAAAGTAACAATCGAACTATTAACAAGTGACAATGCTTTAGCTAAAAAGACTGGCGAATATTTAAAAGGTGAGTTAGAAAAGAACTTAGATGGATTAACAGTGAATTTAAAACCGCAACCACGTAAACAACAGTTGAAACTACTATTAAGTGGTGACTATGAAATTGGTATTGACGGCTGGGGCCCTGACTTCGCTGATCCAATTACATTCTTAGATTTATTTACAACAGATAGTGCTTATAACTTCGATAAGTACTCTAACAAAGAGTACGATGAGCTCATTCATAAAGTGAAAACAGATTTAGCTGGCGATGAAAAAGCACGCTTTGAAGCAATGAAGCAAGCTGAAAAAATTCTATTACAAGACGGCGCTGTCGCTCCTTTATACCAACAAGGTCGTTCTTACTTACAACGCTCTTTCATTAAAGGACTTGTAACGACTGACTTCGGCGGTGAATTTAACTATAAGTGGACAGAAGTTGCAAAATAACAAAAGTAAAAGGTATCCTACGAAGGATACCTTTTACTTTTATACAACTTTAACTACAGAGCTTCCTCTTCCCTTTACCATTCCTTTTATAGCTAAAGTCGTCACTGCTACTAATTGTGTAACCAATACAATAACTAATAATGAAATAATATTTCTCTCTAAACTAACTCCTCCGAATATTATTGTATAATAGCCATTTGCTGCATATGTTGCTTGAAATAATTCACCGATCGTTTGATACGTTTTAGAAAGCATTTCAGTACCTCCTCACAACTTCAATTTACCATATACATACAAATCATTTTTGATTTAAATTGCGGATGAGCCCTTGTGACTGCAGGATAATAATTTATTTTCAACACATACATAATTACATGTTTTTGGGAAAAACTTGTATAGAATGAATTTACATAAGGAGGAATTTATAATGAGAATTCTACTATCAGTTTTATTAGCTCTTATGCTAGTACCTGCATTAACAGGATGTAAAGCCCCTGCAAAAGAAGACACAACTTCTAATAAAAAGACGACTGAAGAAGCAAAAAATGAGGCTCCTGCAGATTTAAAACTAAACTTTAATGAATTTAGTTTAGATGCAGACTATCAAGATACGAAGAAAGACTACGAAGCTGATTATAAGAATGTAGCCGCTGATAAGAAAATGGAAGCAAAGCTTGAAGACCATAAAACAAATGCAAAGTTTACAGGTGACGAGGCTATTACAAAATTAAGCCCACTTCTACAAGAATTAAAATTTGATAAAGATACTCCTGACCAAGAAGTAATCGATCAAGTAGTGAACGTGTTCAAACTTGATAAAGACTACCAAAAATTCGATTTAGAAGTTGTCTTCTCTGATGGAACGAAAAAAGAATATAAAAGAGAAATAAAATAAAGAAGTAGGCGATTGCCTACTTCTTTATTTTTGCATATCTTAAATCTGGTTTAGATCCAACATAATATTGAAGTCCAGATACCGTTTGTTTTTGTAAATAGGAATCCGACGGGAATATAATTGGAATTAATGGTGAATCTGTAAACATAATATCTTCCGCTTTATGCAATAAGTCAAAACGCTTATCTTCATTTTGTTCAACTTCTGCTTCCTTCACTAAAGCATCAAATTCTTTATTATGCCATTTTGCATAATTGTTTGGACCATCACCTGCATATAAATCTAATTTAGTAATTGGATCTAATAAAGAACCGCCCCATCCCATATAAGCCAATTGGAAATCACTTTGCTTATATGTGTCGATGTAACTCTTCCACTCTTTATTTTCTAATTTAATATCTACGCCAAGATTTTTCTTAAACATTTCTTGCATTGCTTCTGCTACTTTTTTATGTTGTGTATCTGTAGTGAATTTTAATGTTACTTCAGGTAATGTAGACCAGCCTTGTTCTTTCATGCCTTCTTCTAATAATTTTTTCGCTTCTGCTGGATCAAATTTAACGTAACCACCTTTTTCTTTACGGAAATCACGCCCACTTTGTGTTTTTGCTCCTTCTGGAACGAATGCATTTGCTTCTTGTGCATTGTTTTTATACAGTTTTTCAACAATAAACTTACGATCAACTGCTAATGAGAATGCTTTACGTACTTTCGCATTTGTGAATGGCTCTTTTTCTACGTTAAACGAATAAATATAAGATGAAAATCCTGCAACACGTTTATATTCTTTATTTCCTTTTTCTTTTTCAATCATTTCTTGCGGTAAACCGCTTAGTAAATCTAATTCTTTTGATTTATATAATTGGTACGCTGTTTTAGAATCTGGAATAATACGAAACTCAATTTCTTTTAATGTTACCTTTTTATCATAGTATTCTTTATTTTTTTGTACTGTAATAGCCTGATTATGCTTCCATTCTTTTAATGTGAATGGCCCGTTCGTAATTAACTCTTTTGGATCTGTTTTTAATTTATTATTATCATCAATCGACTTTTTAGCTAATGGAATAAATAATGAGCTTGCTAATTTCTGTTTAATAGAAGCAACTGGATGTTCAAGAGTTACCTTTAATGTTTGAGGATCAACGACTTG
This sequence comes from Bacillus sp. Root131, assembly GCF_001429475.1. Taxonomy (NCBI): domain Bacteria; kingdom Bacillati; phylum Bacillota; class Bacilli; order Caryophanales; family Bacillaceae; genus Bacillus; species Bacillus sp. Root131. Next base: position 29,438 of record NZ_LMJQ01000009.1, on the reverse strand, counting down.
AATACCAACTTGTCCTTCTTCACCTTTTCCAGTATTGTATGCCTCTGCCCCTTTAATAAAATACATTTCTGTTGCATTCATAGAACCCGTTTTCGGATTCAATAATCGCTTCCATGCAAATTCAAAATCATTTGCTGTAATAGCAGAACCATCTGACCATTTAATATCTTTCTTTAAATGAATTGTATACTCAGTTCCATCAGCATTTACTTCTTCTTTCTCTGCTAATTCATTTTGATATTTCCCATCACTATCTTGCGTATATAAGCTTGAGAATAAATGTCCAATTACATAACCTGACGTGCTATCTGTCGCAATAGCGGAATCAAGTGTATATGGATCGCTACCAATATTCGTTACTAATCGATCTCCTTCTCCCTTACCAGCACTCGCCTTTTGCGTCTCTTTCTTACCGCAAGCGACAGAAGTAATTGCTAAAACAGTCATAATGACAAACAGTAAAAACTTCTTCATCCTACATTCTCCTTTAACCTGAAATTTTTGGTGTTGATGCCAATAGTGTTTTTGTATAAGAATGTTGTGGATTACAGAACACTTCGTCCGTATTTCCAAATTCAACAAGTTCTCCTTTATATAAGACAGCCACTTTTTCACATAAATAGTGAACCATCGGCAAATCATGTGCGATAAATAAATATGTATAGCCTTGTTCCTTTTGAATCTTTTGCAGCAGATGTACAATTTGAATTTGCAATGAAACATCTAATGCTGAAATTGGTTCATCAAGAATCAATACTTCTGGCTCACACAATAACGCTCTTGCAATAGCAATTCGTTGACGTTGTCCTCCGCTAAATTCGTGCGGATAGCGATCGATATATCGTCTATCTAATCCCACACGTTCTAGCGCATCACCTGCTACTTTATCCTTTAATCCTTTATCACCTAAACCGAATGAAATATAACCCTCCGTTACGCTATCGCGTACTTTCCAGCGCGGATTTAATGCTGCTGTGGAATCTTGAAAAATGAACTGTACTTTCTGTAAAAAATCTCGCCTATGAGCTGATTTCAGCTTGTGAACGACTTGACCGTTATAATCAATTTCACCAGACGTTGGACTCTCAATCCCTGCTATGAGCTTTCCAAGTGTTGTTTTTCCTGAACCACTTTCACCAATAATGCCAAGTGTTGTTCCTTTCGGAATAGAAAGTGATATGTCTTTTAACGCTGTGATTTCTTTACTTTTACTTCCATACGTTTTCGTTACTTGCTTTATAGTAATTAAATCTGTCGTCATGAGGCATTCACCTTCTCTTTTGATTTCGCTTTATTATGCTCTAGAACATGTTGCCAACAATGTGAACTATGCTCCTTAGAATATGTGGTTCTCTCTGGAAAACGATGAATACATTCTTTTATCGCTACTGGACAACGATTTACAAAAGGACAACCAAAGCTATTTAATGTTTCAATGGAAGGTGTCGTTCCTTCTATAGCACGTAATACCTTTTCGGAATCATCCATATTCGGAATTGCTTGTAATAAACTTTTCGTATATGGATGTTTAGGAGAACCTATTACCTCCTGTATCGTTCCTTTTTCAACAACACGTCCCCCGTACATAACAACTACTCGATCAGCTACTTCACGTACAAGTGCCAAATCATGTGTAATTAATAAAATACTCGTATTTTGTTTTTCTTTTCTTTCTTTTAATAGCCCCATAATTTGTTTCTGAATCGTTACATCTAACGCTGTTGTCGGCTCGTCTGCAATTACAAGCTTTGGGTGACAAGCAAACGCAATTGCTAAACAAATACGCTGCCTCATACCTCCGCTTAATTGATGTGGGTACTGTTCAAAGCGTTTCTCTGCTTCATGTATCCCTAAACCCATTAACAAGTTAATCGCAATTTCCTTTGCTTCTCTTTTCGATTTTTTCCCATGTTGCAAAACTACTTCTGTAATTTGTTTGCCTACCTTCATCGTTGGGTTTAAAGATGAAAGCGGATCTTGAAATATAAAGGAAATATCTTTTCCGCGAATTTGATTCCATTCTGACTCTTGTAAATTCGTTAATTCATTTGCTTGGAAAGCTATATTCCCATCATCGATATGAATAGATTCTTGATTTAATCCGACAATAGATTGTGCTGTAACACTTTTTCCTGAACCACTTTCTCCTACAAGTGCAACGATTTCACCTTCATTAATAGAAAAGGAAACATGCTTCACAATTGCTTGCTTACTATTCTCTTTTTCAACGGTCAATGTTACGTTTTCTAAAGATAAGAGCTGTGCCATGTTTTTTCTCCTTTCGATTCCGTTTGACGATTTTTGGATCAATCGCATCTTGCAAACCATCACCAATTGCATTAAATGCGAACATAATGAGTGCAATCATGATTGCCGGGAAAAATAGCTGCCACCATTCTCCGCTCAATAATGTCCCGAGTGCATCATTCGTCATCGTCCCCCAACTTGCCGCTGGTGATTGTACTCCAAGTCCTATAAAGCTTAAAAATGATTCTGAAAAAATAGCTGCTGGAATTGTAAATGATAAATTTACGATAATAATGCCTGTTAAATTCGGAATGATATGTCCGTATATAATCTTCATATGCGATGTACCTAATCGCTCTGCTGCAATAACAAATTCTCTTTGTTTTAAAGACAAGACCTGCGCTCTAACGAGACGTGCCATGCCAATCCATCCTGTTAACGCAAGAGCGATTATAATTGTAAAAAGTCCTGGTTTCATCACGATCAATAGTAAAATAACAATTAATAAATATGGGATACCATATAACACTTCAATCCCTCGTATAATCCATTCATCTATTAACGTTCCAAGACGATTACGCCCTCTCACATATCCACTAAATCCACCAATCAGTACACCAAACCCTATATCGAGGGCAGCTGCTACTAATCCAACTGTTAGTGAAATCTTCCCACCAGCCCAAGTACGTGCCCAAATATCTCTCCCTAGATCATCTGTTCCAAACCAATGTTCACTACTCGGCGGTAAATTTGTTGCCTCTTTTACTTGTTCACTCGCAGTAAATGAAGTTAAACTTTCGCCAATAAGCGAGAAAACAATAATTAGCAATAACGTCACTGTTCCTAAAACTGCGATTGGATTCGATATAAACTTACGAAACACTTCTTTCTTTCTGCTAATTGTTTGCTGATTTTTATTTATCGTTAATTCTTTTTTCTCTTCTTTCGTTAATAACTGTTCATTAATCTCATAAGCTCCCATTTAAATATCCCCCCTCCTTATGTAATAGAACGAATACGCGGATCAACAATGCGATGAATAATATCTGTAATGAAAATACAAGAAATTAATAATGCACTATAGAAAATCGTTGTTCCCATAATGACCGGATAATCCCGGTTAAAAATACTATCTACAAAATATTTTCCTAGACCAGGAATGGAAAATATTTTTTCAATAACGAAAGTCCCTGTTAAAAGTCCAGCCATTAACGGTCCAACAAATGTAAGTACTGGAACAATCGCATTTCGAAGAGCGTGTCTTATAATAATCTTCTTAATTGGTATACCTTTTGCTCTTGCTAGCTTAATATAATCACTCTGCAGTACTTCGATCATATTAGAACGAACAAACCTTGTAATAACTGCGATTGGCCCTAACGCTAATGCAAAGGATGGCAATACCGTATGTTCGAATGTTCCCCAAGAGGCTACTGGTAAAAACTCAAATTGGATAGCGAATACTTGTATAAATAGTGGTGCTAAAATAAAACTTGGAATAGAAATACCTAAAATTGCGAGCAAACTCACACTATAGTCAATTACTCTCCCATGATATAGAGCAGCAAATGTCCCTGCCGCAATTCCTACTAACAATGAAATAACAAGTGCTTGTAGACCAATAATTGCTGATGGACCAAAGCCAGTTGTTATAATTTCTGATACACCTTGCCCGGTTGATTGAACCGATTCACCAAAATCAAAATGAACTACACCGTCTAAATAAGCAACATATTGATTCCATAACGGTTCATCAAGGTGATACTTCGCTCTCATGTTTTGGATCACTTCTTCAGGAAAGATTTTTGCATCTGATGAAAATGGATCTCCCGGAATAATATGCATAATTAGAAATGTCACTGTCGTAATAACCCATAGTGTGAACACCATAACCGATAATTTTTTAATTACATACACTTCAATAACCACCTAAACACATGAATTTACTTTGTTTTATGAATGTACTTTTTCCATTACTCCCTTTTCTCTTTTTAGAATACAAAAAGCCTTGATCTTAAAAAATAAGATCAAGGCTTAACAAACAAAGGCCCATCACTTATCTTTCAAGACTTGCTTGCTGGAATTAGCACGGTGTTCCTATTACAGAACCCGCTGCTGAGGTGTCATAGGGCCAGTCCCTCTACCTCTCTGGATAAGTAAATTGCTATATTATTATTTGGTTCAAATTGTATATTTCGAATTATAATTCTGAAAAATTGAAAAGTCAATCGAATTGGATAAATTTAGAAAAATCAGTTTTTAATTCGTTTATCGAAATTACAGTTTTCGGCTTATCATAAAAAGAAATGATGTTAAAGGAGTTATAAGATGGACCCCTTACTTCTTGCTACTATAGGATTACCCTTAACAATCGTTATACTTGTCATCATCGGCTCCTATAAACTCTTTATTAAAAAGAAACGTATTACTTCTTTTTATACTCCTTTCGATAATATTACCGGGCAAACTATTTCCGAATTTCACGAAGAACAGAAAATATTAGTATCTGAGGATGAAGACAGAGATGGCAAGAAGAAAAAATAACCTTGCACAGGCAAGGTTATTTTTTCGTTTCTGCTTGAAAACGTTTATAGTATGTCGATGCTGTTGCAAAGTTAATTTCTATATCACGAATCAACGATGAATCTTCTTCTTTAGCTAACTTCTGTAATTTTTTCATCGCTTGTTCTGATTCATTCAAGAAACCAACATATACCTCATGTTCTTGCTCTTTCGACTTCGGAACACGAATTTCTTTACGTATATGATCAATATCTTCTAACATGCTCGTTGTTACCTTTTGCACGTCTTCTTTATATGTTGCATTCGTTATTTCCTTACCGCCCTTTTCTTTTGCCACTTCAAATAAATGCAGTGCTTTATTAATTTCTTTATTCATTTTTATATCGTATTTTTCATGTACTGCAAGGTATTCTTTCATCTCTTCTGTTTGTTCAGTAGATTGCTCTACCTTTTCTTTCGGTTCTTTCGTATCTTTATTTCCATTACATCCTGCTAGAAGGATCATACTTCCCATTACAGCAATACCCAAAACCTTCTTCATCTCTTCTTCTCCTTTTATCTACAGCTATTACTCATTATAGTTTCTTTTATCTCCACTTGTTATTATACCGAGAACGCCCTACTTTTTACACTTAAGACGACATCGTAATATATATACCAACATGTTTGTCACAGTATCGTCACTTTATACAAATAACTTTTGCAATGCTTTACTACATCACCTTACAAAACTGTAAGCACACATAAAGAACAAACCATGCTAGACTTACATATGCATAACGCAAACATATGTAAGGTTTTAAGGAGAATCATCTATGTACAACACAATGCCTTTTATGGGAGAAGATATTCGTGTCCTTATTCGCGAAAAATCACTTCATATCGAAAATACAGAGAGCCTTCGCCGCGTATTAAAGAAGAAGCATGCTCCATTTAAGTTAGCTCAATATTTAAAACAACAACATACAAATCAATTTCATACCGTGCTAAATATATCGGATAAATCATTAACAATCGAAATCATCGGTCATGTCTACATTGGAAACTTTGCAGATACCTTAAAGGAAATCCCACGTATACCGAAGATTGCTCCTATTATCGTTAAAAAAGCGTATAAAATTACTGACCATACCGATATTATCGACTGTGGGGAAAAAGAAGTCGATAGTAATCGCTGGGTGTGGGATAAACTTGCTGTTTTATATGATACGATCATGAATAATATGTATGAGGTATTTCAAAGAAATGAAAAAAAGAACTGATTCAAACATTCCCTTTGAATCAGTTCTTTTTTGTTAAGCCTCTAAATTTTGTCTTTGTTGCAGTTCAAACTGCTTCTCACTTCTTCTGGCCATAAATAGATAACATAATACTGCCCCTACTTCACAAAGCGCAATAACAACACCCATCGGTAACGCTGTATTACTCCCACCAATACCTACTAGCGGAGCGACAAGCGCTCCTGAAATGAACTGTAATAAGCCTAATAAAGCTGACGCTGTTCCTGCAGCTTGCTTCTGATTTCTCATCGCTAATGAGAACCCAGTTGTTGATACAACCCCGACACTTGATACAACAAGGAATAACGAACATAAAACACCGATTAAACCTATTCCTAGTACGATTGTCAGTAGTAAAGATAGGCCACCAACAGCTGCGATAATAATACCAGCAACAAATAATGTCTTCTCATTCACTTTCCCCGCTAAACGACCCGTTACCTGACTAGCAATAATAATACCGATGCCGTTAATCGCAAAGAATAAACTAAATTGCTGTGGTGATGCTCCGTATATGTTCTGCAACACAAATGGTGAGCCCGAAATGTATGCAAACATTGCCGCTGTTACTAATCCTTGTGACAATGCATATCCCATAAACAGACGGTCCTTTAACAATTTTCCGTACGTCGCCAAAGTCCCTGACAAACCACCCGTTTCTCTTTCTTCAGGAGGTAATGTTTCACGCAATACAAAAGTAGCTGAGATTAACATGAATACGCTAATTGCTCCAAGAACGATGAAAACACCGCGCCACGTTGTAAACTGTAATAATTGCCCCCCAATAATCGGTGCCAAAATAGGTGCTGCTCCGTTTACTAACATAAGCAGTGAGAAAAACTTCGTCATTTCAGAACCTGAGTACATATCACGTACCATCGCACGTGATATAACAATCCCGGCTGATCCTGAAGCTCCTTGTAGGAAGCGCAATAACACTAATGTCCAAATAGATGGCGCAACAGCACAAAGTAAAGAAGAAGCAACATAAATAATAAGAGCAATAATAAGTGGTTTGCGTCTTCCGTAAATATCACTAATTGAGCCAACAAATAATTGTCCTACTGACAGCCCAAGCAGACAAGCTGTTAATGTAAGCTGCGCTAGGGATGCACCTGTTTGCAAGTCATCCGTTAACTTCGGTAATGAAGGCAAATACATATCAATAGATAATGGCCCAATCGCCGTAAGTGTTCCTAATACAAGAATCATCCATAACCTGTTTGCCTTTACAGGTTTATATATTTCGTGATTAACTTCATTCACTTTTTCAATTCACCCTTTCCTATACACACTGAATCGTAACAATTATAGTTACATCATAAACATACGTCAAGTACAGCGCATTTTCCTCTTTCATAATGTAAAAAAAGCGATAGAAATTCTATCGCTTTACTTTTTCACATTGCTATTCGTAAATTTAGATACTGAGGCCATCGTCTCTCCTGTATCTAAATATGTAATTTGAATTGGGTCTCCTACTTCTGTAAACATAGCATACGGGAATTTCTTCACCGGTATCATAAATACCTTTTGTTCATTCTCTAAAAGTACGTACACGATTGTATTTTCACCTGATTTCTCTTTATATACACGTTGTACAATACCTTCTTTTTGCGCTTCTTTTCCTGTTGAGGTTGGTCTAAAGGTATCACCATTACCACTCATTACGTTTTTATAATTCTCAAGCGCTTCTTTCTGCGAAGAACCTGTCGCAAATATTTTTGCATTAGCAGCATATACAACTGTATGTGCACGTACTAGGCCTCCATCATCAACAACCGGAATAATCCAAGCTGGTTTACCGTATACGTTATAAATGACAGGCATTGTCCCATGCCATTTCTCTCTCTTAAAGGAATTATCCACTACTTCTGTAGCTGCTGAACCATCCATAATCCCCTTCACTTCTTTTCCATTATAGTAATATAGCTTGCCTGTGCGTGCATCTACTAATGAATAGCCTAGGGCTGAATCTACTCCTTCTTTTGGAGAAGTAAAGTCTGTAAAATAATATAGTGTTCCATCTTTACCAAAGATCGGGGTCACGCCTTCTTTCGTTCCCCACTCAGTCGGAATCTTCATATCAGTTTGCGAGAATTTCGTATTCCAAAATCCGTGAATATATTTACCAAAGTACGTATTTAACGTAGATGCAGTCTCATGATTTAATACACCATCAACAAATTTAGGTGCCTTTCCTTTATCATACCTTTTCACTTCACCTGTTTGTGCGTCTACTACGACAACACCCTCTACCTCAAATCCAGATCTTCCTGAAATAAATTCACCATACGTCATTGTATAATATGGTTTCCCTTTATCATCAACCTCAAATTTAGGTTTTCCTTTAAAGATTAAATCTGGTTCTGCTTGCCTTACCACACGCTCTAAATTATTACCAAAAAACATGCTTGGCACATATTTCATTTTATAACCGAGGTGCAGTTTCGCTTCCGCATCAGGATTTGTACCTGACATCGTTACATACCCTGGAATTGTCTCAGCTTTACGCGCTTTAAAAAATCCTGAAACTTCAATCGGCGCTACATATAAAGCTTCGCCGTTTACCATTTGTGGCGTTAATTCTCCTAGCTCAAAATAAGCTACTTTCGGAATATCACCAAATACTTTTTTCATCTTATTCTCCGCTGTCTTTGGCGGCACTGTAAACGGCTGGTCATTTTCAGTAAATGGCTCTGAAATATCTTTCTCTACCTTAACAACAGAATCATATTTCTTTTGCGAGATTACTATATCGTGCAAATAACCAAAGTAACCGTAACTTGCGAGTAAAATAAACATTAGAAGTCCTTTTAACGTACCTTCTAATTTACCTATTTGATCTTGTGAAAATAAAACAAGCCCAATTAAAATTGCTACTGCAACAGAATAATGAGTAAGAATCGAATCTACTCGATCATCAATTAGCCAAAAGTATTCATAGATTGCAATACCTATCCAAAATAAAACAGGAATAACTAAAATAGATGATTTCTTACCCTTTACAACCTTCTTATCTCCCTTCTTATCCACTGCTCGAAGCTTACTACTACTTCTTGTCCATGGAATCAAAAACAAAGTAAGAATAGCTAAAACTACAAATTTCATCAAAGGCACTGTCCCCTTTTCTTTTGTATTCCCTTTAGTATAACAAATAAAGGGTATTAAGGTGAAAATAGGAATAGTTATATTTTTTTACTACTTAATACAATCCCGCTTACTACATATAGAATAGATGCAATATAAAAAATTGTACCAATCGTAAAGAAATCTACTAAATATCCCGTGGCAATAACCGCTACTGCTCCGCCAATGGATGTCCACACATGGTATTTTCCAATCTCATAACCAGCCTTTTCCTGCGCAACCTTTCGTGCTAACGAAGTCTTCTCAGTATTACGCTGCACAGCACCTAAAACTCCCATTACAATTTGAAGAAGATACACATGCCATACTTCCGTGGCAATCGGAAAACAAAGCATTAAGATTGCCATGGACCAAGCGTATATTATTAATAATTTTTTATCACCTACTTGATCAGATACCTTTCCCACTAGTGGATATACAAGTGCTGATGTTAAAGCAAATAAGCCATACGCCCAGCCAAATTGCGAGAAGCTATTTCCAACGTTTCGAAGCAATAATATATAAAAAGGAAATACCATACTTCCTGCCATCATGATGATACTTTGCGAAGCTACAAATCTTCTATATGTCATTTCGTATACTCCCTATAAAATAAATTCACAAATCTCTCTTCTGAATCTACTTCCTTCTTTTTCTTGAGAAATTCTTCAATACGAGGATATGCCTTCTTTAACTGCTCTTTCGTTGGATAAGAATAATACGGCAAATAGTAACTACCGTTATGCTTTAAAGTAACATCAATCATCTTCCGAATGACATCCTCTGTTTTCTTTATCTCACTATCTGAGCGTCCCTGGTTAATTAAAAGAACCAGCGCAAACATATCATCTTTCGCATAGGACAAAACTGCATTTTCATTCTTTTCCACGTAACGAATCGTAATGTTGAGCAAATTAAACTCTTCTTCATTTAATACGTTACGTAAATCATCTATATACTCCGTGAAAGCATCTATAGGCACAAAGTATTCTTGTAACACTTCGGTCCTATTTGGATTTTCATATTCCATAAAAGCACTATCTGATCTCATAACATTATTACGCGTCTCATACTTTCCATCTGTACGTTCAAAATAACCTCTTTGTATATTCCAAAATGTATTCTTTCCCCAATCACTATAACGTGATAACCCAAGTAAAAATTTCGGTGCAGCTATAATATTTTCTTCCTTTAATTCACTGTACTCTTCTCTCATATTTTGATTTTGTGCCAAAGTATAATCTGTCACATACATCTCTTTTAAAAATGAATTTGGAGCAACAGAAATACGTGCTAAGTGCATACGAACATTCTCATCTCTTTTCACTTTCTCTTTGAAATAAGATGCGTATTCTTTATAATCTATCATTCTCGTGTGCATTTCATATAATTCATCATCTGTTAACTTCAGCGTCACATCTAAAATAACTCCAAATAAACCGTAACCACCAATGACATATGGAAATAACGCTGCATTTTCTTCTCTACTTACATTACGTACCGTGCCATCTGCCATTAACAATCTAAATGACTCTATTGTATCAATCAGTGCCTCATGACGAATATCACGCCCGTGTACATTTACACTTAATGAACCACCAACAGTAAAAATATTTTGAGACTGCATGACCTGTACCGCAAGGCCATATGGATTTATTTTCTTCTGAATATCATTCCACGTGACACCACTTTGAACTGTAATCCGCTTCTTCTCTGGATCAAATTCTAATATTTTATTATATCCTTTCATATCGAGCATCGTACCATTCGGATAATATGTCTGTCCTCCTTGGCTATGTTGCATACCTGCAATGGAAATTTTCTCTCCTGAAACTTTTGCATCTCGCACTAATTTTATTAACGAGTGCTCTTCCGTAGCACTTTCAACTCGTTTTATTTTTGTCGGAAGCAATTTACCTACATCACTCATAATAGGATGATCAATTTGTTTTTTATACGTATGTACAGACGTTGCAAGCAAAACCGTATATGCCGCAATGACCACTGCTATCTTTCTTTTTTTCAAAGGACACTCTCCTTATTAGCAACAAAAAGAGATACCCGTTCTTTCAGGTACCTCTCTTGACAGTGATTACTTTGCTGCTGGCAATTGTATTGGATCAAATTTATCATACGATGTAAACTTTGCATCCGTAATAATGTGCGCTTTATCTTCACCATTGCTACTCATAACCATATCTATCTTTGCTGATTCATATTTAAAATCTTTTGTAATAATATATTCCCCATCTATTTCTTCTATTTTTGCATTTTGGCCTTGTAGCATTTGTTTCTGCTTTTCATCCATACTAGCTAGCATACTCTCTGTCTCTTTCCCTTTTAATGCAAACTTCAGCTTATAATTATCTCCACTTTTCTCCATCTTCACTTTATTTAAAATTTCCGATGGAATCTCTAAATTATCTACCATTCCTTGAGTCGCATTCATTCCGTTAGCATTTAATTGTTCCTCTGGTACAGACATAACTTCACCCGAATTAGGATTTTTCACCTGACCAGCAATTTTTCCACCCACATCATAAACAATAACCTCTGTACCAGAAACATTCATTTCAGAACGAGAGTTTTTTTTCTTCGGCTCTAGTTGCATTTTAGCCTTCATTACATTCATCTCTGTTCCTTCAGCCTTTATTCCCACATCATATGTCATCGTTACATTTTCTTCGTTTTTAAAAGCTTCATTCGCTTTATTGAAAACATCCTTCGCTGTTAATTCCTTTTCTTTCTGCACAGCTTCTTTTTTCGGTTCATCAGTCTTTTTTGTTTCCTCATTACTACACCCTACTCCTAGACCAACTGCAAGTACTAAACTTGAAATTAAAATAAGTTTTTTCATAACGTCCCCTCCTTCCCAAAAATAATATCATCTCTTTTCCTATGAAATCTATATAATTCGTAATATTCTTCTTTAATTTTTTTCCTATATAGCAACATGTTTGAGAAAAAGTTTAAATATGATGTAAATAATAACAACTCATTTCAGGAGGTCATTATGAAAGCAATTATTTGCACAAAGTATGGACCACCTAATGTTCTCCAGATTCAAAATGTAGAAAAGCCTAAACCTAAAAAAAATGAAGTATTAGTTAAAATTCACGCAACAAGTGTATCGACTGGAGATTGTAGAATACGTGGCTTTAATAGCCCCCTCTTATTTTGGATTCCTATGCGGATCATATTAGGTTTCAGAAAACCGAGGAAACCTATACTTGGCGTAGAGTTATCCGGTGAAATCGAAGACATTGGAACAGATGTAACACAATTTAAAAAAGGAGATCCAGTTTTTGCATTAACAGAACTAAACCTTGGTGGTTATGCCGAATACACATGCGTGCATGAAAGTGGATTAATAGCATTAAAACCTACCAATGTGACATATGAAGAAGCTGCCGTTATTCCTTTTGGCGGAACTTCAGCATTGCACTTCCTTAGAAAAGGACAGATAAAAAAAGGGCAACGAGTACTTATATACGGCGCCTCTGGTTCAGTAGGGACAGCTGCCGTACAACTTGCTAAATACTTCGGGGCGACTGTCACAGCTATTTGTAGTAGTTCGAATTTCGATTTAGTTACAGCCTTAGGGGCAGACAACGTAATTGATTATATGAAAGAAGATTTTACTAAGCGGGGCGAGCACTATGATATTATATTTGATGCAGTTGGAAAATATAATAAGTCTCTTTGTACAGATGCATTAATGCCTAATGGAAAATATGTATCTGTGAACGGAATGATGGCAAAAGTCAGTAAAGAAGATATGAACCTACTAAAACAACTAGCTGAAACAGAAAAGCTAAAGCCTGTTATTGATAGAACTTACCGATTAGAAGAAGTTGTAGAAGCCCATACGTATGTAGAAATGGGCCATAAGAAAGGAAATGTTTCGATTACCTTAAAATAAAATATATTCTGAAAATATCATTGACAATTCTTTTTGTACGATTTACTATTAGTACCATATTCAAAACTACATACACATACTCTTATCAAGAGTGGCGGAGGGACTGGCCCGATGATGCCCGGCAACCGAGCTTATAACATATAAGCTAAGGTGCTAATTCCTGCAAAACGAGTTTTCGTTTTGGAAGATAAGAGAGGAATCTATTTCGTCTATTCGGCACCTCTCTTATTTTTGGGAGGTGCTTTTTATTTTGGAACGTATATGAAGGGGGATTTATAGATGAAAAAGGTATTATTAAGCATTGTAAGCGGAGCAGTATTATTATTAGGCGCCTGTAGCGTGAGTTCAGATAAAGAGGTAAAAGCATTAGACGAGAAAAAGATTACTGTCGGTGTAACAGGTGGACCACATGAACAAATTTTTGAAAAGGTAAAAGAAGTTGCAGCAAAAGATGGTCTCGAAATTGATATAAAAGTATTTAATGATTATGTAGCGCCGAACGTATCTTTAGATGAAAAAAGCCTTGATGTAAATAGCTACCAAACAAAATCGTATTTAGATGTATTTAAAGCTGAACGCAATATGAAATTAGCTGAAGTATTTTCAACAGTAACATTCCCTATGGGCATATATTCTAAAAACATAAAAGATGTAAAAGACTTAAAAGAGGGCGATGCAATTGCTGTACCAAATGACCCAACGAATGAACTGCGAGCTTTAAAATTATTTGAAAAAGCAGGGGTTTTAAAAGTTGATCCGAAGGCTACAGAAAAAGCGACTGCGAAAGATGTAATTGAAAACCCGAAAAATTTAAAGATTGTTGAATTAGAAGCTTCTCAATTACCAACGCAACTAAGTGAAGTGAAAGCAGCTGCAATTAACACAAACTTTGCATTAGGTGCAAAATTAAGTCCAGCGAAAGATTCTATTTTCCGCGAAGGAAAAGATTCACCATATGTGAACTGGGTCGTTGTTCGTACTGAAAATAAAGATGATGCCGTTGTAAATAAATTAAAGAAAGCTTATCAATCTAAAGAAGTAAAAGAGTTTATCGAGAAAAAATTTGATGGTTCAGTTTTACCATCTTGGTAGGAGCTGACGATAATGATTGAATTAAAAAATATATCCAAAGTATTTACAACAAAAAAAGGGAATGTTGAGGCTCTTAAGTCTACTTCCCTTAAAGTAGAAAAAGGCGAGGTATTTGGAATCATTGGGTATAGTGGCGCTGGTAAAAGTACATTGATTCGATGTGTAAATTTATTAGAAAAACCAACGACAGGAAATATCATTGTAAACGAACAAGACTTAACAACGTTATCGACAAAAGAACTAGCAAAAGCGAGACAAAAAATCGGAATGATCTTTCAAGGATTCAATTTACTTAAAACTGTTAGCATCTATGAAAACATTGCATTACCTTTACGCCTTGCTGGTATTCCAAAAGTGGAAATTAAAAAAAGGGTAGAAAAATATTTACGCATTGTCGATCTTTTCAATCGAAAAGATGCTTATCCAAGTGAACTTTCTGGCGGTCAAAAACAGCGCGTTGCAATTGCACGTGCACTATCACATGAGCCTGAAGTGTTATTAAGTGACGAAGCAACGAGTGCTTTAGATCCAGAAACAACTGATTCTATTCTTGATTTGTTATTAAAGATTAACGAAGAAATTGGAATTACGATTTTACTCATTACACACGAAATGAATGTTATCCAACGTATATGCGACCGCGTTGCCGTTATGGAACATGGATCTGTAGTCGAAAGCGGGACTGTGAAAGATATTTTCACAAACCCACAACATGTAACAACGAAGAAATTTGTAAATAGCGCCTTTGCAGCTAAAATTCCAGAAGAGGTACAGAAAGAACTACAGAATACTGGAGAAATTGTAACACTTTCTTTTATAGGAAGTTCTTCAGGGGAACCAGCACTAGCTGTCGCCACAAAACGTTTCCAAGTATATCCAAATATTTTATCTGGTAATATTACACAGTTAAAACATGAGGCATATGGGAAACTTGTCGTTCATATGCAAGGTGAAAAAAATGAAGTAAACCGTGCTTTAGCATTCTTACAAGAGAAAGGTATCATCGTAGAGGGAGGGAAAACAGACTATGGAAAACAAGTCCTTTTTGGATGAATGGAGTAAAGTCATATGGGAAGCCACAATCCAAACCTTTCAAATGACATCTATTTCATTACTCATCTCGATCCTTATTGCACTGCCACTTAGTGTAACACTTGTTTTAACAAGACCTGGTGGACAGCACGAAAATAAAATCATTTATCCTATTCTTAATACAATTATTAATATAATTCGCTCTCTTCCATTTATCATTCTATTATTCTTCATCTTACCTTTTACAAAGTTTCTAATGGGAACATCCATTGGCGTGCAAGGTGTGATCGTACCGCTTGTCGTCTTCACAGCTCCTTATATCGCACGTTTAATGGAGACAGCCTTACTAGAAGTAGATCGCGGTGTTATTGAGGCCTATCAAGCAATGGGTATCTCTACTATTAAAATCATTTGGCACGTCATGGTGAAAGAAGCTCGTCCCTCCCTTGTACTTGGATTAACAATTGCAACAATTGGCTTAATTGGCGCAACAGCAATGGCTGGACTCGTAGGTGCTGGAGGGCTAGGGGACTTGGCATACCGCTTCGGACATTTACGCTATGAACCTGAAGTAATGTATGCAACAGTCTTTATTTTAATTATCCTCGTTCAAGGATTACAGTCTTTAGGGAATGGTGTTGCACGAAGATTGAAGAAAGATTAAAAAAAGAAGGCATCTCACCAGGGTGAGATGCCTTCTTTTTTTATCTTTTAAATCCACCTTCTGAATGAATAACTTGCCCAGTAATCCACTCAGCTTCTTCACTTACTAAAAATTTAATGAGTCTAGCTGCATCCTTTGGCTCACCAATTCTGCCAAAAGGAAACATCGGCTTTAACCCTTGTGTTATCTCTTCAGTCATCCATCCTGTATCGGTTGGTCCTGGATTAATTGCATTCACTGTTATTCCTAAATGAGCTACCTCTGCTGACAATGTACTAGTAAGAGCATCAATAGCTCCCTTCGTTGTCGCATAAGCTAGTTCTCCTGCCATAGGACCTTGAAATTGCCCCGAAGTAATATTAACAATTCTACCACCAGATTTCTTACCAAATCTCCGGGCAAATTGACTACTTAACAATGTAGTCGCACGGATATTTACCATGTAATGCTTATCTAGTTCTTCAGCAGTCAACGTAGAGAAATCATTATTCGTAGAGTACGCTGCATTATTAATTAATATATAAGGGTACCCTAATTGTTCAGTAACTTTATTTATAAGCTCTTTCGGTGCATCATTCCGAGTTAAATCTAACTCCATGCTCGATACTCTAACACCGTTTTGCAATAGCTCTTCTTTTAATTGTATTTGTTCATTTTTATCGACGCCCCAAGGCATCTCTTTATCGTAAGCTGTCCAATACGTAAAAAACATATCGTATCCTGCTTCAGCTAATTCTTTACAAATCGCTGCCCCAATACCATCTAGACGACTTACCCCTGTAACAATTGCTACTTTATTTTTTAATTGATTCATCATATACTCCTCCAAGTTTAAAGGGCGCATACTTTATATAAGAGATATAAAATTTCCCACAAAAAAAGACAGATACATAAAATAGGCATCTATCCTTACAAAAGGGATGTACAAGCCAAATATGCAGTCCTTGGATGATTTACAGATAGCTAAATAAACCCTCACTTATGAGAGAAAAATTCATCTATCTAATTTCTAATCATTACAAGTTCATCCACATATTAAGTCTTTGTCCCCTTTACATATATCTCTATTCTTAGTTTACCAAAACAGATAAAATGTTACAAAAAATAAAACAATTACTCACAACCTATCCTTGTTCACATTCTCTTCATTGTGAATCTTTTCACATTGAATATATAATAAACTTGTAAATACAATATTGGAGGGATTTCAATGATTATCAATTTTTTAAGAACTGATAAACGTGCTACTTTCATATTATTACTTTTACGTCTTTACATAGGATATACATGGCTCGCTGCTGGGATAGGCAAAGTCTTCGGACAATCTTTTGACGCAAGTGGTTTTCTAAAGGGTGCTATTGCTCAAGCATCAGGTGACCACCCTGCAGTACAAAGTTGGTGGGCAGATTTTCTTCAACATTTTGTCCTTCCAAACGCAGACCTATTTAGCTTTTTAGTTCAATGGGGAGAAATTTTAGTAGGTCTAGGTTTAATTTTAGGCGGATTAACAAAAACAGCTGCATTTTTCGGAATCATAATGAATCTTTCATTTTTATTAAGTGGAACTGTTAGTGTAAACCCAAACCTGCTTATTTTGACTATATTCATTTTAGTTGCAGGGCAGAACGCTGGACGTATTGGATTAGATGGCTATATTTCCCCTAAACTTTTCCATAAAAACAACCACGGAACATATAAATTAAGTAAAACTGCGTAGTAACAGTTTACTTTTAAAATATAAATAAGAAAAAGAGCCTGAGTATAGGCTCTTTTTCTTATTTATCCTAATTTAAACTTTTAACGAGCCACGAAAACCTCTGGCAGCATAGTAAGAGTCTGCTCCATTGTGGTACACGAAAACATGTCCGAAGCGATAATCGCAAAATAGAGCACCACCGAGTTCTCGAATATCTGAAGGTGTTTGTACCCAGCTTGATGATTTCATGTCGAAATCCCCAAGTTTTTGCAATTCCCGATATTGTTCTTCAGTTAATAGTTCAATGCCCATAGCATTTGCAACATCAATAACGTTATTTTCTGGTTTATGTTTTTTTCTTGATTCTAACGCTTCAAGATCATAACAAAGACTCCTGCGGCCTTTAGGACTCTCCTTTGAACAATCATAGAAAGTATACTCGTCCTTTTCTTCATCATAACCAACAACATCCGGCTCACCGCCAGTTACTTCCATTTCATTAAGTGACCACAATTTTTCATTATTAGTAGTCAGCTTCGCTTCAACTTTAGCCCATTCAAGACCTTCATGGCGGTTCATGTTTTTCTCAAAACGAGCTTTCAATACTTTCAATAACTCTTCACGTTTTTCTACTAGTAAGTCATTTTTATTTCCTGTCATATTAATCCTCCCTGATATGTGTACGGATAGTAGTTTAAGTATATATTTTATAATAAATCATCTCAATATGAAGAGCGTTTCAACCTTATGTCTTTTACAAACATCCATTATAAAGTCCTAAAACCCTCTACACTCTCTCCAAGAATATAGTGTGAAAACCACATCAAATTCTGCTTCATAATAGCTACATTCATTCCCGGCTGATTAGGACTATATGCCATTCCTTTAAATATAATTAATTCTGTATCAACTTCCATATCCTTTAATCCTTGATATAGATCATATGCATTTGTAATTGGAATTCTTGCATCCTTTTCCCCATGTTGAATTAAGGTAGGCGTACAAGCTGATTTAATATACGTCATAGGTGATGTCTTCGTATATATCTCTCGATCATTCCATGGGGTATTTCCTAAATACATTCTAATAAAATAAGGGATATCTGTATTTACATAATGAGTACTCCAGTTCGTGATTCCGCCTCCAACTGAAATAGCTTTAAACCTGCTACTAAATGTAGAACAGAAAGCTGATATATATCCTCCGTTACTCCATCCCATAACTCCTACTTTATCATTATCTACAATCCCTTGATCAACTAGTTTATCCACCCCTGATATAACATCATCATAGTCAGCGATTCCCTGTTTTCTATAGTTTGCTTTTAAAAATTCATTACCATAACCAGAACTTCCTCTGTAGTTTGGCTCTAAAACGATAAAGCCTTTTTCGATAAACTGTTCAATCGGATATTTCTCATTGAAGCAGTCTGAAAATATCGGAAAGGATGCCCAAGCCGGACCGCCGTGAATTACTACTAATAAAGGATATTTTTTATTTACGTCAAACTCTACTGGCGTTGATAAAACACCTTCTATTTCAAGACCATCACTACTTTTCCATGAGATGATTTCCCTGTTACTTTTAAGTTTCCCTTTGAAAAAGTTATTTTCATCCGTTATTTTTTTATCGTCTAAATAGATTTCAAAGGTTTCATTTGTTATAGCCTTATTATAGGATATATGTTTTCCATCCTTTGTTATAGAAGCATCCATTATAAAGCCATCTACTTTTTCGCTTAATGCTTCTACAGTACCATCTTCAGCTAGTAATCCAATACGATAATTCGTTTTATCCTGCCATCTAATTAAAATTCCTTTAGCTGTCCACTGTAATGGCATAACAGTACTATCAAAATCTGTTACAGGTTGAATTACCTCTCCTGTATTTATATCATATACCTCTAACGTACTGTCTTGTATATGGTTTCTATAGTAATCCTTCTCTCTTATACTTGCTGTGTAACATATTTTACTGCCTTCAGGAGAAAAGCAGACGCTACCGCCCAACAACTTATCCACATTCAGCTTTTGTAGCTCTCCAGCTTTAGTATGGAGTATGTATAAATCTCCATTTATATAATCCGCCATATTTGAGCTTGGTGTCGCCATAAACACAATCTTCTTCCCATCATTTGAAATATCAAATTCATGGATATGAAAATCCTTACCATCAGTTAATTGATAAACAACTCTTTTCTCGTGTTCATATGTATCACTTTGTATCACCTTTTCTATTTCAATGTAATATAAACAATTATTCTGGTGTTCCTTACCTATATGTTGAAACTCTCCATATAGATCCCTACGCTTCTTTATCTCCACACATTCTTTTGACTGCGTAACATAATAAAGACCCTTGCCAGTAGGACCCCATTTGAATGTACTGACTCCTTCTTTCTCATCAGTAATTTGAACCCCTTCATAACCATCTAGTGACTTAACAAAGATCTGATTTTTCCCATTACCAACGGGGCTAAGATATGCTATATCCCTAGAATTTGGAGACCATAATGGGCATGTACTTTCTATATCTCCATTTATCAATAAACAACTCTGTCCCTTTTCTTTTCCATATATCCATACATGATTCCTATATGTATTGTCTTTCCAGTTAGCCGTCTTCTTAACAAACGCTACGTTTTTACCATCATCACTTATGTTTGTACTTGATAAGGTTGGTAATGAAATAATCTCTTCTATACTTAGATATGTTTTTTTATTCACTTTCATCAATATCCCCCCTTGAAATGTCCATAAATCTCTCGTCTCTTTTTGTCGTAATAAAGGAGATTTTTCACAGATACTTAAAATGATAACGGAAAATTCAGATAAATAAAAGTAAAACATTAATCTATAGGGTTCTATCCACTTACCAATTCTAGATGTTCTTTTTCGGCACAAAAACACCCCTTTAGATAAAATATCTAAAGGGGTGCAAATTTGTAAATTTATTTTAAAGCTATAACTATATTTATTAACCTACCAATCTCCTACTCAACAGTAACAGATTTAGCTAAGTTACGTGGCTTATCAACGTCACACTCGCGGTGAAGTGCTGCGTAGTATGAGATAAGTTGTAATGGAATAACTGCTACTAGCGGTGCTAGTGCTTCATGGACAGCTGGTAATACGAAGCTGTCACCTTCCATTTCTAAGCCTTTCATTGAGATGATACATGGGTTAGCACCGCGTGCTACTACTTCTTTCACGTTACCACGAATTCCAAGGTTTACGTGCTCTTGTGTAGCAAGTGCGATAACTGGTGTACCATTTTCGATTAAAGCGATTGTACCGTGTTTTAACTCTCCTCCAGCGAATCCTTCTGCTTGGATGTAAGAGATTTCTTTTAGTTTTAACGCACCTTCTAATCCTACGTAGAAGTCTACGCTACGTCCGATGAAGAAACAGTTACGCGTTGTTGCTAAAAATTGTTTTGCTAATGCGTCCATTTCTTCTTTTTGATCACAAAGTTCTATCATTGCATTTGCTACAAGTCCTAGTTCGTGTGTTAAATCGAAATCAAGAACTTCACCTTTTGCTTTAGCAATATCAGCTGCTAAAATTGAAAGTACTGCAAGCTGTGCTGTGTAAGCTTTCGTTGATGCAACTGCAATTTCTGGTCCAGCGTATAATGGAAGTGTATAATCAGCTTCACGAGAAAGAGTAGAACCAGGCACGTTTGTAATTGTTAATGCTTTATGACCCATTTCATTTGTTTGTACAAGTACTGCACGGCTATCAGCTGTTTCACCACTTTGTGAAATGTAAATGAAGAATGGTCTTTCTGTTAATAATGGCATGTTGTAAGAGAATTCACTTGCTACATGTACTTCAACTGGCATTTTTGCAAACTTCTCGATAAATTGTTTTCCAACAAGACCTGCATGATAACTCGTTCCACATGCAATGATGTAAATACGATCGCTATCTAAAATCGCATTGCGGATGTCTTGATTTAATTCAATTTCGCCATTTTCATCTTGATACTTTTGAATTATATTACGGATTACAAGTGGTTGCTCATCGATTTCTTTAAGCATGAAGTGAGGATATGTTCCCTTTTCAATATCACTTGCGTCTAATTCCGCTGTAAAAGGTGCACGTTCAATCGTTTCACCTTGTAAGTTTTTAATTGTAATACTTTCTTTCGTTACGATTACGATTTCTTTATCCATTAACTCAATAAATTGATCTGTAACTTGTAACATCGCCATAGCGTCGCTTGCCACAACATTAAAGTTGTCACCAACACCTACTAATAGCGGGCTTTTGTTTTTAGCAACATAAATCATGTTTGGATTTTCAGCATCAAGTAATCCGATTGCATAAGAGCCATGTAAAAGAGATAGCGTATTACGGAACGCTTCTTCTACACTTAATCCTGTGCTCACTTGTTGTTCCATAAGCTGTACGATAATCTCTGTATCTGTTTCACTTACGAACGTTACATCTTGTAAATATTCCTTTTTCACTAATTCATAGTTTTCAATTACACCGTTATGAACTAGTGTAAAGCGTTTTGATGTACTTTGATGCGGATGCGCGTTTACTTTACTTGGAACACCGTGTGTAGCCCAGCGTGTATGTCCGATACCTACGCTTGCTGCTACGTTCTCATCTACGATTTCACGAAGTTTTGCGATACGGCCTTTTTCTTTGTATACAACAACACCGTTCTCTGCTTGTACTGCAATACCTGCTGAATCATATCCACGATATTCTAGCTTTTCTAAACCTTTTAATAAAATTTCCTTTGCATCTTGCTCTCCAATAAATCCTACGATTCCACACATGTTTAGTCGCCGTTACAAATGCTTACACTGCTCTGCGAACATGTAACGACATAGTCCGATACCATTTTTATTTATACTAAAAAACGGATTACATATTGCTAGCCCTGTAAGCTTGTAACGGCTTTCACCTTCCTCTCGATTGGGTTTAAGTCCGTATATACTTATACAGCTAGTTTTCATCCGTTCCTCTTCTCTCATCACACTTTCACCTTTGTCCACTAAGTCACCTTAATGATTTAAGTAAAAGTTTGCGGTTGTGATGAACAACCGGGAGTCATCCGCCGAAATCTCGATAAACCCCACCTCGTCAACTACACTATTTGTAGTTCTGGCGCTTTTATAATTTACAATATTTCCTTTGAGAAAAAGAACAAGACCATCTTATAACAAACATGGATAAACCGTCAATGAAATTTTTTTCATCGTCTATAAAACATATGAAAAAGGAGCACTTATTGTGCTCCTTTTTCATATAAATTCAGCTAATTATTCAGCGCCAACTTCAGCTTTCACAACTTCTACAATGCGATGTACAAATGCATCACAAACTTCTTGTGTTGGTGCTTCTGCCATTACACGAATAAGTGGCTCTGTTCCAGATGGACGAACAAGAATACGGCCATCACCGTTCATTTCTTCCTCTACAACACGAATAATTTCTTTAATTTTTTCATTTTCTAATGCTAATTTTTTATCTGTTACACGAACGTTTACTAGCAATTGTGGGAATTTCGTCATTTCTCCTGCAAGCTCAGATAATGGTTTTTTCGTCATTTTCATGATGTTTACAAGTTGAAGTGCACTTAACATTCCGTCACCAGTTGTAATGTAATCAAGTAAGATAATATGGCCTGATTGTTCTCCACCTAAGTTGTAACCACCGCGTTTCATCTCTTCCATTACGTAGCGGTCACCAACTGCTGTTTTATCGCTTGTAATATTGTTTGCTTCAAGTGCTTTGTAGAAACCTAAATTACTCATAACAGTTGAAACAACTGTATTATGTTTTAATTGACCAGTTTCTTTCATGTATTTCGCACAAATAAACATAATTTGATCACCGTCAACGATGTTTCCTTTTTCGTCTACAGCAATTAAACGGTCGCCATCGCCATCAAAAGCAAGTCCGATGTCAGCACCTTTTTCTTTTACTAATTCAGCCAATACTTCTGGATGTGTAGATCCTACACCTTCGTTAATATTCATACCGTTCGGTGAAGTCCCCATTGTTGAAATATCAGCTTCTAAATCTGCAAATAAGTATGGAGCTAAAGAAGATGTGGCACCATGTGCACAATCTAAAGCGATATGTAGGCCAGAGAAGTCTTCTTCAACAGTTTGTTTAATGTATTGTAAATATTTTTGTCCACCTTCAAAGTAATCGCTCACTTGTCCAAGGTTAGTACCTGTTGGACGTGGTAGTTCATCAACTTCTTTGTCTAATAAAGCTTCAATTTCAGCTTCTTGCTCATCTGTTAATTTAAAGCCGTCTGAACCAAAGAATTTAATACCGTTATCTTGTACTGGATTATGAGATGCAGAAATCATAACACCCGCTTGTGCGTCTAGTGCTTTTGTTAAATAAGCAACACCCGGTGTAGAAATAACGCCAAGGCGCATTACTTCTGCTCCAGTTGATAATAGACCTGCTACTAAAGCTCCTTCTAACATATGGCCAGATACACGTGTATCACGACCGATAATTACTTTTGGACGATCTGTATCTTTTGTTAATACATAACCACCAAAACGCCCAATTTTGAAAGCTAATTCAGGTGTTAACTCCTTATTTGCAACTCCGCGTACTCCATCTGTACCAAAATATTTACCCATTATGATTCGCTCCTTTTTCTTGCTCTTTTTGATTATGGTTATCTACTGTTGGTTCTTGACTAGTTTCTTTATCTTTATCTTGATTTTGGTTTTGATTATTTTCCTGTTCCGTTTCCTTTTCTGGATCGGGTTCAGGATTTTTTGGCTTCTCATTTTGATTTTCTTGATTGGTGTTTGAATCCGGTTGTTGACCGTTACCCTGTACTTCTTTATCTGGTTTTTCTTTCTTTACAATAGTAACTTTAGCACTTTTTTGTTTTGGCTCTATTGAAATATTACCAGGACCACTCACTTGAATAGAAATATCTTTCGTCCCTGAAGATACATTTTGCAGATTAATTACCGCTGTTATTTGAGCAGCTGTTATTTTATCTACTATACTTGCTTCTCCTGAAATATCAACACTTATCTTTTCATCTTGCGGCAAAATTAGCTGAGCCGTAACATCTTTAGAAAGTCCATTTTTTTGGATTGGGATACCATCAATCGTTTTTGTTTTCGTTTGTTTTGTTTTTTGTACTCCCACCGAAACCTTCACTTGATTCGGTTTTGCACTTGTTACACCCTTGGGTAATAAAACAGAGGCATCGAATGTTGTAGACTCTGTCAATTGACTAAAATCTACTTCGACCCCCTCTAGCGATTGTATATTATCCAAAATATCTTTTGGACCAGCTATCGTTACTTCTCTCGGCTCGACACTGATATTTGTAACTGCCAACCCTTCTGCTAAACTCCCCTTCTTCGTATACGTTACAGGAACAGTTTTTTCAGTATTATTGGCTGTAGTTTGCGTTGCCACATTCAACGTTACACTAATCTTAGATGGACTTGTTCTTACATTTAAACGTTTTCCTTCTTTATTGTATAATGTAACTTCGGGCGTTTTTGTAACAGTTTTATTAACACCTTTTAAATCAACATACGCTTTGGCAGATGAAATGCTTTCAATTTCTTCTTTCGTCCCAACTACCTCAACAGTATCCGGTTTAAGGCTTGATTTTTCGAGAGTAGCCCCCGCTGGCATCTGATCCTCATTTGATAATTTCAAATCTACATGAACATATTTTCTCGCCTTTTCATGAAGAGTAACTTTAATTGTTGATGGCTGAACTGTTCCTTTCACATCATCTGGAAGCCCGTTCGTTTTTAAAGAAATCTCATAAGTTCCTTTTGGACTATCTCGCAAATCAATTGGTATGTCAAATTGTTTTTTTGCTTTTACTGTAGCAACTGATGCTTTTGGGCCTTCTAACTTCACCTTAACGCCCTCTGCTGGAATACCACTTACAATATATTTCTCCTCATCATACTTAAGGTTAATCGCATAATTAGTTAATGTTTCTTTCGTATCATTTGCAAAAGGTAATATACCTGATGTCGTATTTTTTTCAGTTAACGTCGCTGACATAAAAAGCATACACGCCAATAGTAATGAGATCCCTTTTAAAAACCAATGATTCTCCATTAACTTATCCATGACGCTTTCTCCTCCAATTCCATAAAGACGAAGAAGTCGTTTTTTCGTTCCCACTAAATTCAGCTAATAACATATCCTTCAGCTGTTCTGTCTTCAAATCACGATGCAACTTACCATTTTTCGTTAAAGAAATTTGACCAGTTTCTTCAGACACAACTACTGTAATACTATCAGTAACTTCACTAACTCCCATTGCAGCACGATGTCTAGTTCCTAATTCTTTAGAAATAAACGGACTTTCTGATAATGGAAGATAGCATGCTGCTGCTTTAATTGTACTTCCTTGCATAATTACCGCTCCGTCATGAAGAGGTGTATTTGGAATGAAAATATTAATAAGTAATTCCGATGATACGTTTGCATTCAGCGGAATACCCGTTTCCACATAATCACCCATACCGGTCTCTTTTGACAAAGTAATTAATGCACCAATTCTACGTTTCCCCATATATTCGGTTGCTTTTGCTATCGCTGTTGCAACCATTTCAGGTTCATCATCCTCATGCGGTCCACCACGCGAAAATAAACTCCCGCGCCCTAGCTGCTCAAGTGCTCTTCGCAATTCTGGCTGAAAGATAATAATAACGGCTAAAAATCCCCATGTTAATACTTGTTCAGTTAGCCAAGATAACGTATGCAATTCAAGGAAAATACTAATCATCTTAACGACAATGATAACTGTAATCCCTTTTAAAAGTTGAACAGCTTTCGTCCCTCGGATTATGAGAATCAGCTTATATATAATAAACCATACAATGGCAATATCTAATGCCGTACTAAGATATTTCAAAATGGTCGTATCTTCAAAAGGCATGCTATCCCTTCCTCCTACTTACGAGCAATTCTATCCATATATTGAAATATTGTTTTATGCTCTATCTGTATGTATTTCCAACAACTAGTTAATTATACCATACATGAAACAAACGACAATTACAAACAACCCCCTTTAGCTCAAATTGGTAAGATGTCAAACATTTTTATCTTACAGTATAATATAAATCATTATTATACGCCTATTTTCAAATAAAAAAAGCAACTTCTCAGTTGCTTTTCTTACATTTATTTTAGTTTTTCACCGAATAAAGAACCCATTAAAGCAACTGCTGTTGTTGCCGTTCTATTTCTCTCATCTAAAATCGTATTTACCTCAACAAATTCAGCAGATGTGATAATATCAGCTTCCGCTAACATTTCCATCGCCAAGTGGCTTTCACGATAAGATAGACCACCAATTACAGGCGTTCCAACACCTGGTGCATCATGAGGATCAAGACCATCTAAATCTAATGATAAGTGTACACCATCAGTATGAGATAAATATGCGATTGTTTCTTCCATAACAGCCGTCATCCCCATACGATCAATTTCATGCATCGAGAACACTTTAATACCTTCATTGCGAATGAAGTCTTTTTCTCCTTCATCTAATGCACGCGCACCGATAATTACAACATTCTCTTTTTTCACCTTTGGATATGCTCCGTATAAATCTACAAGTGAAGAATGTCCATAACCTAAACTTGCTGCAAGTGACATACCGTGAATATTTCCAGATGGTGAAGTTTCCTCTGTATTTAGATCACCGTGTGCATCATACCAAATAACACCTAAGTTTTTATAATGTTTGGCTACACCAGCTAATGTACCGATAGCAATACTATGGTCACCACCTAATACAAGTGGAAAACGACCTTCTTCTATAATATGATCCACCTTACTTGCTAATTCATTACATACAGTTGCAACTTGTGTAAGGTTTCTTAATTTTGTATTTTCATCTACCTCTTTTTCTCTCTCTATACATATATCTCCCATATCTTTAACGTCATATCCAATTTCTTCAATTCTTTCAATTACCCCTGCATAACGGATCGCGCTCGGTCCCATATCAACTCCACGACGCATCTGTCCTAAATCCATTGGAACTCCAATAACTGAAATTTCTTTTTTCATAGATAGTATCCCCCTTTTATGCCTTCACTAAATATTTTAAATCTTTTATATAGTCTGACTCAACTCGACATTTTTTTGTATGGATATACAATTTATTCACTTATATTCACGTTGAAAATCAAATTTCAAGACTATTCTATGTATAAAGTTAACTTAATGAAACAATCGCAATCACTATTATCAAATAATAATAATAAAACACTCCTACATTTAGAAGTGTTTTTCTGACGCTATTTTCCATACTGCTGCAATATTCTTCGTTGTCATTTCAATATTTTCTTCTGCTACTCTATATGCTTCTTCTAGTGTCATCGGTCTTGTTGTAATACTAAATACCGCATCTATTCCTTTCTCGTAAACAGCTGGATAATCAGATGATACAGACCCTCCAATAGCAATTACAGGCACAGAAAAACGTTTCGCACGCCCCGCAACACCAACAGGAGCCTTCCCATATGCAGTTTGTTCATCTATTCTACCTTCACCAGTTATAATGAGATCTGCATCTTCTATATGTTTATCGAAATTTGTATAATTCAATACAATTTCAATGCCCCTTCGCAACTCTCCCTTTAACACTGAAATAACAGCCGCTCCCATTCCTCCTGCTGCCCCTGCACCAGGTATTTCAGATACATCAAAAGATACATATCGTTTAAGGATATTCGCGTAATGTTTTAAATTCTCATCTAGCTCTTTCATCATCTCTACATTCGCACCCTTTTGTCTCCCAAATACGAAAGATGCCCCCTGCATTCCGACTAATGGATTATCCACATCACAGGCCGCTTCTATCTTTACTCCCTTTAAGCGTGGGTCCAGTTGTGAAAAATCAATAGCATCAATTGAATGTAATGCGCCTCCAGATGGATCTATTACTTCACCCTTGTCATTTATAAATCTTACTCCTAAAGCTGCTAACATACCTGCCCCACCATCATTTGTAGCACTTCCTCCAAGTCCTAAAATTATGTACCCCACTCCTTGATCTAGCGCATGTAATATAAGTTCTCCTGTTCCTTTTGTCGTTGTAATAAGTGGGTTGCGCTTTTCAACTGGAACGTGCTGTAATCCTGATGCTGCTGCCATTTCAATAAACGCTGTCTTTTTATCTTTAGAAATGCCATAAAAAGCTTGTACACCTTCTCTAAGCGGTCCTGTCACACTAATTGATATAATTCTCCCCCCTGTAGCATCAACAAGTGATTCAACCGTCCCTTCTCCTCCATCTCCAATTGGTATTTTCACATACTCTGCATTAGGAAAAATCGCTCTAAAACCTCTTTCAATAGCTCCACATACTTCTATAGCTTTTAGGCTTTCTTTATATGAATCAGATGCAATAACAACTTTCACAATTATCCCCCCATCCCTTATTTTTACGTTTTCTTCATTTTAAACGATAAATATAAAAGTTGTCTTTTTAAACACAAAAAAGCTTACATCGTATGATGTAAGCTTTTTCTATTTAGATGGAGCCTAGCGGGATCGAACCGCTGACCTCCTGCGTGCAAGGCAGGCGCTCTCCCAGCTGAGCTAAGGCCCCTTAGTAATAAAGCGGAAGACGGGATTCGAACCCGCGACCCCAACCTTGGCAAGGTTGTATTCTACCACTGAACTACTTCCGCGAAAATGGTGAGCCATGAAGGATTCGAACCTTCGACCCTCTGATTAAAAGTCAGATGCTCTACCAACTGAGCTAATGGCTCGTAAATGGCTGGGCTAGCTGGATTCGAACCAGCGCATGACGGAGTCAAAGTCCGTTGCCTTACCGCTTGGCTATAGCCCA